>NZ_JCACOF010000001.1:0-515057 GCF_059073635.1 Plantibacter sp.
GGGCCCTCCGGGTGAGTCGTTCAGCCCTAGTTGTAGTTACCGGGGGTGAAGTCGTCGGAGCTGAAGCTGTCGAAGTCGACGAAGCTCAGGTCGGACTCGTTGAACGCGCCGTCCTCACCGAAGATGCGGTTCGGGTAACGCTCCGCCTTCGCCTCCTCGGTCGCCTCGACCGTCACGTTGCGGTAGCGCGCCAGGCCGGTACCGGCCGGGATGAGCTTACCGATGATGACGTTCTCCTTGAGGCCGACCAGCGGGTCGCTCTTGCCTTCCATGGCGGCCTGCGTGAGGACACGCGTGGTCTCCTGGAAGGAAGCGGCCGACAGCCACGACTCGGTCGCGAGGGACGCCTTGGTGATACCCATGACCTCCTGGCGAGCCGATGCGGTGCGACGACCCTCCGACACGGCCGAGCGGTTGAGCTCGGCGTAGCGCAGGCGGTCGACGAGCTCGCCGGGCAGCAGGTCGGTGTCGCCGTGGTCGACGACGGTCACCTTCCGCAGCATCTGGCGCACGATGACCTCGATGTGCTTGTCGTGGATCGGGACACCCTGCGAGCGGTACACGCCCTGGACGCCACCGACGAGGTGCTTCTGGACCTCGCGGACGCCCTGCACGCGCAGGACCTCCTTGGGGTCGACCGCACCGACGTGGATCTTCTGACCGAGCTCGACGTGCTGTCCGTCCTCGACGAGGAGGACCGCACGCTTCAGCACCGGGTAGACGACCGGCTCGTCGCCGTTGTCGGGCGTCAGGATGACCTTACGAGCCTTGTCGTTCTCGTCGATCGTGATGCGACCGGCGGCCTCGGCGATCGGGGTCGCACCCTTGGGGGTACGAGCCTCGAACAGCTCCTGCACGCGGGGCAGACCCTGCGTGATGTCGTCCGCCGATGCCGAACCACCCGTGTGGAAGGTACGCATCGTCAGCTGGGTACCGGGCTCACCGATCGACTGGGCCGCGATGATGCCGACGGCCTCGCCGATGTCGACGAGCTTGCCCGTGGCGAGCGAGCGGCCGTAGCAGGCTGCACACACACCGACGGTCGACTCGCAGGTCAGGACCGAGCGCACCTTGATGTTCTCGACACCCGCGGAGACGAGCTTGTCGATGAGCACGTCACCGACGTCCTCGCCGGCCTCGGCGACGACCTCACCCTTCGGGTTGACCGCAGCAGCGGCCAGCGAACGGGCGAACACGGAGTTCTCCACGTTCGGGTCGCGCACGAGCTCACCCGAGCTGTCGGCGTTCGCGATCGCGAGCTCGAGACCCTTGGTCGTGCCGCAGTCGTCTTCGCGGATGATGACATCCTGCGAGACGTCGACGAGACGACGCGTGAGGTATCCCGAGTCGGCGGTACGGAGCGCCGTGTCGGCCAGACCCTTACGAGCACCGTGGGTCGCGATGAAGTACTCCGCGACCGACAGGCCCTCACGGTAGGAGGAGATGATCGGGCGAGGGATGATCTCACCCTTCGGGTTGTTCACCAGGCCTCGCATACCCGCGATGTTGCGGATCTGCAGCCAGTTACCACGAGCACCCGACGACACCATGCGGTTGATGGTGTTGTCCGCCGGGAAGTTCGCGCGCATGGCCTCGGCGACCTTCTCGGTGGCCTCCGTCCAGATCTTGATGAGCTCCTGACGACGCTCGGCATCCGTGGTCAGACCCTTGTCGAACTGGCTCTGGACCTTGGCGGCCTGCTTCTCGTAGCCCTGCACGATCTCGCGCTTGTTCGGCGGGGTCAGGACGTCGCTGAGCGCAACGGTCACACCGGAACGCGTCGCCCAGTGGAAACCGGCGTCCTTGATGTTGTCGAGCGTGGCGGCGACGACCGTCTTCGGGTACCGCTCCGCGAGGTCGTTGACGATCGAGGACAGCTTGCCCTTGTCCGCCACGTCTTCCACGTAGGGGTAGTCCGCCGGCAGCGCCTCGTTGAAGAGTGCGCGACCGAGGGTCGTCTCGACGAGTGCGACACCCGAGCCCTCGTAGCCCTCGGGACCCGTGCCCTCGGCGAACGTCACGTCGGTCAGACGGATGCGCACCTTGGCGTTGAGGTCGAGCGAGCCCTGGTCCTTCGCGAGGATGGCCTCGGCGACGGACGAGAAGGCACGGCCCTCACCCTCGACACCCTCCTTGAGGGTGGTCAGGTGGTGGAGGCCGATGATCATGTCCTGCGTGGGCAGGGTGACCGGGCGGCCGTCGGACGGCTTCAGGATGTTGTTCGACGCGAGCATCAGGATGCGCGCCTCGGCCTGGGCCTCGACGGAGAGCGGGAGGTGGACAGCCATCTGGTCGCCGTCGAAGTCCGCGTTGAACGCGGCGCAGACGAGCGGGTGCAGCTGGATGGCCTTGCCCTCGACGAGCTGAGGCTCGAACGCCTGGATGCCGAGACGGTGCAGCGTTGGCGCACGGTTCAGCAGCACGGGACGCTCGCGGATGATCTCCTCCAGCACGTCCCAGACCTCGGGACGGCTGCGCTCGACCATGCGCTTCGCGGCCTTGATGTTCTGAGCGTGGCTCAGGTCGATCAGGCGCTTGATGACGAACGGCTTGAAGAGCTCCAGCGCCATCTGCTTGGGCAGACCACACTGGTGCAGCTTCAGCTGCGGGCCGACGATGATGACCGAACGGCCCGAGTAGTCGACGCGCTTGCCGAGCAGGTTCTGGCGGAATCGACCCTGCTTCCCCTTCAGCATGTCGCTGAGGGACTTCAGGGCACGGTTGCCGGTACCGGTGACGGGGCGACCACGACGACCGTTGTCGAACAGTGCGTCGACGGCCTCCTGCAGCATCCGCTTCTCGTTGTTGACGATGATCTCGGGAGCCCCGAGGTCGAGCAGACGACGCAGACGGTTGTTGCGGTTGATCACACGACGGTAGAGGTCGTTGAGGTCGGAGGTCGCGAAGCGGCCACCGTCGAGCTGCACCATCGGGCGGAGCTCCGGCGGGATGACCGGGACCACGTCGAGGACCATCGCGGCCGGCGAGTTGCCGGTGATGAGGAACGAGTTGACCACGCGCAGACGCTTGATGGCGCGGATCTTCTTCTGACCCTTGCCCTCCGCGATCTGGTGGTGGAGCAGCTCGGACTCGGCCGCGAGGTCGAAGGACAGCAGGCGCTTCTTGACCGCCTCGGCACCCATGTAGGCCTCGAAGTACAGGCCGAAGCGGTCCTGCAGCTCGTGGAACACGGAGTCCTCGGGCTTGAGGTCGCCGACCTTGAGGTTGCGGAAGTCCTCCCAGACGCGCTCGAGGTGAGCGATCTGCTCGTCGTAGGACTTGCGGGTCTGGCTCATCTCCTTCTCAGCGGCGTCCTTGGTGCGACGCTTCTGCTCGCTCTTGGCGCCTTCCTCCTCGAGGGCGACGAGGTCGTCCTCGAGCTTCTTCAGGCGGTCTGCGATGCGCGAGTCGCGCTGGTCGCCGAGCGTCTTGATCTCGAGACGGAGCTCGTTCTCAAGGCCGGGCATGTCCTGGTGACGTGCGTCCTCGTCCACATCGATGACCATGTAGGCCGCGAAGTAGATGACCTTCTCGAGGTCCTTGGGCGCCATGTCCAGCAGGTAGCCGAGGCGCGAGGGGACACCCTTGAAGTACCAGATGTGCGTGACCGGGGCGGCGAGTTCGATGTGGCCCATGCGCTCACGGCGCACCGACGACTTCGTGACCTCGACACCGCAGCGCTCGCACACGATGCCCTTGAAGCGGACCCGCTTGTACTTGCCGCAGGCGCACTCCCAGTCGCGGGAAGGACCGAAGATCTGTTCACCGAACAGACCGTCCTTCTCGGGCTTGAGGGTGCGGTAGTTGATGGTCTCGGGCTTCTTGACCTCTCCGTGCGACCAGGCACGGATGTCGTCTGCGGTGGCCAGACCAATGCGAAGCTCGTCAAAAGTTGTGACGTCGAGCAATGTATCTCCTATGAAAGGTTTCGTCAGTCTCTACAGTGGTCAGGCTTAGATCTCGTCGATGGACGACGACTCGAACCTGGAGGAAATGTTGATCCCGAGCTCCTCGGCGGCGCGGAACGCGTCGTCGTCGGTGTCGCGCAGGCTCACCGCGGTGCCGTCGGCCGAGAGGACCTCGACGTTCAAGCACAGCGACTGCATCTCCTTGATGAGCACCTTGAAGCTCTCGGGGATACCCGGCTCCTGGATGTTCTCGCCCTTGACGATGGCCTCGTACACCTTGACGCGGCCGAGGATGTCGTCGGACTTGATGGTCAGGAGCTCCTGGAGCGCGTACGCGGCTCCATAGGCCTCGAGGGCCCAGACCTCCATCTCACCGAAGCGCTGTCCACCGAACTGAGCCTTACCACCGAGCGGCTGCTGCGTGATCATCGAGTACGGACCCGTCGAACGCGCGTGGATCTTGTCGTCCACGAGGTGGTGCAGCTTGAGGATGTACATGTAGCCGACCGAGACCGGTGCCGGGAACGGCTCGCCGGAGCGGCCGTCGAACAGACGGGCCTTTCCGGAGGAACCGATGAGGCGGTCGCCGTCGCGGGTGACGTTGGTCGAGTCGAGCAGACCGGCGATCTCCTCCTCGGAGGCGCCGTCGAACACCGGGGTCGCGACCTTGGTGTTCGGCTCGGCCGAGTGCGCGGCAGCCGGGAGCTTCTTGGCCCAGCTGGGCTTGCCCTCGACGTTCCAGCCCTGCTTCGCGATCCACCCCAGGTGGATCTCGAGGACCTGACCGAAGTTCATTCGACCGGGGATACCGAGCGGGTTGAGGATGACGTCGACCGGCGTGCCGTCCTCGAGGAACGGCATGTCCTCGACGGGCAGGATCTTCGCGATGACACCCTTGTTGCCGTGACGGCCGGCGAGCTTGTCGCCCTCGGTGATCTTGCGCTTCTGGGCGATGTAGACGACCACACGCTGGTTGACGCCCGAGCCGAGCTCGTCGTCGCCGTCCTGTGCGTCGAACACCTTGACGGCGATGATCGTGCCGGCTTCACCGTGGGGCACCTTCAGCGAGGTGTCGCGGACTTCGCGGCTCTTCTCGTTGAAGATGGCGCGGAGCAGGCGCTCCTCGGCGGAGAGCTCGGTCTCACCCTTCGGCGTGACCTTGCCGACGAGGATGTCGCCGGGGCGGACCTCGGCACCGATGCGGATGATGCCGCGCTCGTCGAGGTCCTTGAGCAGCTCCGGGCTGACGTTCGGGAGATCACGGGTGATCTCCTCCTTGCCGAGCTTGGTGTCGCGGGCGTCGACCTCGTACTCCTCGATGTGGATCGAGGAGAGGACGTCGTCCTTCACCAGGTTCTGGCTGAGGATGATCGCGTCCTCGAAGTTGTGACCCTCCCACGTCATGAAGGCGACGAGGAGGTTCTTGCCGAGCGCGAGCTCGCCGTTCTCCGTGGCGGGGCCGTCGGCGATGACCTCGCCGGCCTCGATGCGTGCACCCTCGGAGACGATGACGCGGTTGTTGTAGCTCGTGCCCTGGTTGGAGCGGTCGAACTTGCGCAGGTAGTAGGTCTGCGTGCCACCCTCGTCGAGCTGGATGGTGACGGACTCTGCCGACACCTCCTGGACGACGCCGGCCTTGTCGGCGGTGACGACGTCACCCGCGTCGATGGCTGCGTAGCCCTCCATACCGGTACCGACGAGCGGCGAGTCCGACATGAGGAGCGGGACGGCCTGACGCTGCATGTTGGCACCCATGAGTGCGCGGTTCGCGTCGTCGTGCTCGAGGAACGGGATGAGGGAGGTCGCGACCGACACCATCTGGCGCGGGGAGACGTCCATGTAGCCGATCTCCTCGGACGGGATGAGGTCGACCTCGCCGCCCTTCTTCCGGGCGAGGACGCGGTCCTCCTGGAAGTGGCCGTCGCTCTTCAGCGGAGCGTTGGCCTGCGCGACGATGTAGTTGTCCTCTTCCATCGCGGTCAGGTAGTCGATGTCCTCGGTGACCCGGCCGTCGACGACGCGACGGTACGGGGTCTCGATGAACCCGAACGAGTTGATCCGCGCGAACGATGCGAGCGAACCGATCAGGCCGATGTTCGGGCCTTCCGGGGTCTCGATCGGGCACATGCGGCCGTAGTGCGACGGGTGGACGTCTCGCACCTCGACGCCTGCACGCTCACGCGACAGACCACCGGGGCCGAGCGCCGAGAGGCGACGCTTGTGGGTCAGGCCCGCGAGCGGGTTGTTCTGGTCCATGAACTGCGACAGCTGCGAGGTCCCGAAGAACTCCTTGATCGCGGCGACGACGGGGCGCACGTTGATCAGGGTCTGCGGCGTGATGGCCTCGATGTCCTGCGTGGTCATGCGCTCGCGGACGACGCGCTCCATGCGGGACAGACCGGTGCGGACCTGGTTCTGGATGAGCTCGCCGACGGCGCGGATGCGACGGTTGCCGAAGTTGTCGATGTCGTCCGTGTCGAGACGGAGGTCGACGGGCTTGCCGTTGCGGACACCCGGGAGGGTGGCCGTGCCGCGGTGCAGGGCGACGAGGTACTTGATCGTGGCGACGATGTCGTCGGTCGTCAGGACGGAGTCGCTGAGCGGCTTGTCGAGACCGAGCTTGTTGTTGATCTTGTACCGGCCGACCTTCGCGAGGTCGTAGCGCTTCGAGTTGAAGTAGAAGTTGTCGAGGAGCGCACGCGCGGCCTCGGCTGCGACCTGCTCGCCCGGACGGAGCTTGCGGTAGATGTCGCGGAGCGCGTCCTCCTTGGTGAGGATCGTGTCCTTCTCGAGGGTGAGCTCGATCGACTCGTAGCCCTTGAACTCCTCGAGGATCTCCTCGCTCGTCATGCCGAGCGCCTTGAGGAACACGGTGACGGACTGCTTGCGCTTGCGGTCGATGCGGACGCCGACCTGGTCGCGCTTGTCGATCTCGAACTCGAGCCAGGCACCGCGGCTCGGGATGACGCGAGCGGAGAAGATGTCCTTGTCGGAGGTCTTCTCCTGAGCCGACTCGAAGTACACGCCCGGGCTGCGGACGAGCTGCGAGACGACGACACGCTCGGTGCCGTTGATGATGAAGGTACCGCGCTCGGTCATGAGCGGGAAGTCGCCCATGAAGACCGTCTGCGTCTTGATCTCACCGGTGAGGTGGTTCATGAACTCGGCCTCGACGTAGAGCGGGGCCGCGTAGGTCTTGCCGCGTTCCTTGCACTCGTCGATGGAGTACTTCTCGGGCTCGAGGTACGGGTTGGCGAAGGAGAGCTGCATCGTCTCGCCGAGGTCCTCGATGGGCGAGATCTCCTCGAAGATCTCGTCGAGGCCGCTCTTCGTGGGCAGGTCCTGCCGGCCGGCCTGGGTGGCTTCTTCGACGCGTGCCTTCCACACGTCGTTGCCGACCAGCCAGTCGAAGCTCTCGGTCTGCAGAGCCAGGAGGTCTGGAACCGTGAGCGTGTCGGTGATCTTCGCGAACGAGAGGCGGGATGCTCCGCGGCCGTTCTTGGGTGAGTTGGTGGTTGCGTTGCGCGCAGCAGCCAAGGGGATAACCTCCGGAGGCCTGTTGGGGGCCGAGTTACTGGTCGTCAGTGGAGTTACTCACCAGAAAGGAACATGTGGCGGGTTGGACCCGCACACCAGCCGACCGCAATATGAAGGCATAGAGATTCTGGGAGCGCAAAGAACAACTATATGCCGGAATCTGCGGCGTGTCTACTCTTTCCTTGACGAGTTTTCGACTTTCCGGTATAACCGCCGCGTCGCCCCCGGTGTTCCCGTCAACCCGCGCCGAACCGCAGGCGCTGACCGGGCCGGAGTTGCGCCAGGAGGTCGCGGTCCGCGGCGCGCACGACCGCGATGACCGGATACCCGCCGGTGACGGGGTGGTCGGCCGACAGGATCGTCGGCAGACCGCTCGGCGGCACCTGGACCGCCCCGGCGACCATGCCCTCACTCGGCAGTTCACGACCGGGATCGAGTCGCTCGAGCGGCGTCCCGTCGAGGCGCATCCCGATGCGGTCGGCGTCGGCCGTCACGCTCCACGACTGCTCGACGAGACGCTGCAGGGAGGCGGCGTCGAACCAGTCCCGGCGGGGTCCCGGCGAGACCCGTATGAGCCGCTCCCCGGCGTCGGGCCGCGTCCAGGGGGCGATGTCGAGCGGAGGGATGCGGCGGCGCGGGGTGGGGAGGACGACGAGTCGATCGCCGCCGACGACCGGTGCCGGGCCGAGGCCGGCCAGGGTGTCGGTCGACCGCGAGCCGAGGAGCTGCGGGCCGTCGAAGCCGCCCCGGACGGCGAGGACGTACCGCAGCCCGTGCGTCGCCGCACCGAGTTCGAGCCGGGAACCGGCCGCCACGCGGACGGCGTGGTGTCCGTCGACCGCTCGGCCGTCGACGGTGATCGCACCCCACGCGCCGGTCACGGCGATCCAGAGGTCGACGTCGGGGACGGCGACGAACGGGCCCAGGACGACCTCGAGCGCCGCACGGCCCTCCGGGTTGCCGACGAGACGGTTGGCGAGGCGCAGGGCACCGCGGTCGAGCGCGCCGGACGGGCTGACCCCGAGGGCCGCAGCACCCGGTCGACCCAGGTCCTGCACGGTGGTCGCCGGTCCAGCAGCCTCCACGAGCAGCGTTCCGCCCATCACGCGCGGACCTGTGCGAACCGAACCCGACCGCCGGGGACGAGGAGGGCTGGTGGATCCGCTGCGTCGTCCCACAGCACGGCGTCCGTCGTCCCGATGATGCGCCACCCGCCCGGGGAGGCTCGCGGGTAGACGCCGCTGAACGTCCCGGCGAGCGCCACCGAACCGGCGGGGACGGTCGTCCGCGGCACGCTCAGGCGCGGGATCTCGAGCGGCGGGCCGATCGTCTCGTCCTCCCGCTCCGGCACGAGGTAGGCGAACCCCGGCGCGAAGCCGCTGAAGGCGACGGTCCATGCGCGAGCGGTGTGCCAGGCGATGAGACCGTCGGCGTCCATGCCGAGCAGCGCCGCGGTCTCGGCGAGGTCCTGGCCGTCGTAGCGGACGTGGATGACGGTGTCCGACCGTCTCCCCGCCTCGTCGACAGCGCCGGTCGAGCCTCCCACGCCGGGTGCGAGCGCCCGTTCCGCGGTCGCGAGCAACCATGCTCCCACCGCGGCGAGCGCCGGGCCCCGCACGTCCGTCACGGCGAGCACGGTCCGGGCGGCCGGGACGAGGTCGACCAGCCCCGCCGGGCGCGAGGCGGCCAGCGCCCGGTGCACGAGCAGGACGTCCTCGAGCGATGCGAGTTCGAGGAGTACGGCCTCCTCCCCCATCGCTCGGAGCACGGGTCCGGTGGAGGTGTCCGCGGTCACCACGGCGCGACCAGTTCGACGCCGGCGTCCAGCAGGGCGGCCCTGACCGCCGTGGCGAGCGACACGGCCCCCGGGGTGTCGCCGTGCACGCAGAGCGAGACCGCGTCGAGTTCGACGTCGGCACCGTCGACGCTGCTGATGCGTCGGTCGAGGACGAGGGAGACGGCCCGGCGGACGGCCGCCGTCTCATCGGTCAGCAGCGCCCCGGGCGCGTCGCGCGGGACGAGCGAACCGTCGGAGCGGTAGCCGCGGTCGACGAAGGCCTCCGCGACGAAGCGGAGTCCGGCGGCGAGGGTCTCCTGTTCGATCACGGAGCCGGGCATCCCGAGGACGGGAAGTGACCGCCCGAGCTCCTCGGAGGCCGTGACCACCGCCCGGACGACCGCCCGCGCCTGGACCCGGTCGTGCGCGATCCGGTTGTAGAGGGCACCGTGCGGCTTCACGTAGGCGAGCCGTGCGCCGACCCCGTCGGCTTCGCCGACCTCGTCGACCGCGCGCTGCAGGGCGCGGAGCTGCTCCAGGACCTCGGCCTCGAGCACCTCGGCCGGTACGTCCTGGTCGCGTCGACCGAAGCCCGCCTCGTCCCGGTAGGACGGGTGGGCGCCGAGCGACACCCCGTGGGCCGTCGAGCGGCGGACGGCGTCGCGCATGGACGCGGTCGTCCCCGGCGTGGAAGCCGCAAGCGACGTTCGCGCTCGTGATCAGGGCGAACATGGCGTCGTCGTCGGCGGTCGGCACACCGCGCCAGACCTCGCCGAGGTCGCTGTTGAGGTCCACCTGCGCCACGGCCGCACCCCTTCCGCTCCGCCTCCCGCCACTGCGGGAAAGTCTAGGGTGGGGGTATGGACGAGGCACAGGTACGACTCGGCGTCAGCGGATACCTGGCCAGGATCGAGGCCGACCGCTTCGTGCCGGGCACCTATCAGCTGGTGGTCGACGGCACGCCGCAGTCGCACGTCAACCTCGATCAGCCCGAGGAGCTCTTCTTCGAGTACATCCAGCGGATCGGTCACATCATCGACGAGATCGCCGACCCCGGTCAGCCGATCACGGCGGTGCACCTCGGTGCCGGCGCGCTCACCCTCCCCCGCTACGTGGAGGCGACGAGGCCGGGCTCGCGGCAGCAGGTCGTCGAACTCGAGCGCGAACTCATCGATCTCGTGCGCGAGCACCTCCCCTGGTCGAAGCGCGCCCAGATCCGCGTCCGCTACGGCGACGCCCGCGAGATCGTGGCGAAGCTACCGCCCGGCCTCCGCGGCACCGTCGACCTCGTCGTCGTCGACATCTTCAGCGGCGCCAACACGCCGGCCCATGTCACGAGCACGGAGTTCTACGCCTCGGCGGTCGAGCTGCTGTCGCCGACCGGCGTCATCGTCGTGAACGTCGCCGACGGCCGCGGGCTCGCGTTCGCCCGCGGACAGGCCGCGACGCTCGCCGACTCCGTGTCGCACGTCGCCGCCCTCGCGGAGACGCAGATCCTCAAGGGCCGCCGCTTCGGCAACGTCGTCCTCGTCGGTTCGAACACCGCCCTCCCACTCGACTTCCTGCCGAGGCTCCTCGCGGCCGGACCCCACCCCGCCAAGGCGGTGGCGGGCGCCGAGCTGCGCGCCTTCATCGCGGGGGCACAGGTCGTCACGGACACGACCGCCGTCCCCTCCCCGAACCCCGCCCAGGGCATCTTCCAGACGAAGGGCTGACCATGGCCACCACGCAGACGCCGCGACGACGGGGCCTGCGTGCGCCCGCCTCGCTCACCACCCTGCTCGCCGCCACCGCCCTGGCGCTCGTGGCCTGCACCGACGGGGAGCCACGATCACCGGGTACGGCCTCCCTTTCACCTTCCCCCGCGCCGAGCGCGTCCGCGTCGACGCCTACATCCGCGGTCCCCGCCGGACCGGTCGCCCCGACCGGTGAGGCCACCACGGTCGTCGGCGGCCTCGACGCGCCCTGGTCGATGGTCCGACTCGCCTCGGGCAGCACGCTGGTGAGCCAGCGCGACGCGGGCGACGTCCTCGAGGTCGTCAGCGGCGGCGCGGTGCGGCAGGTCGGCGTGGTCCCCGGGGTGGCCGCGGGAGGCGAGGGCGGGCTGCTCGGCCTCGCCGTCCTCACGCCGGCGGGATCGGAGCCCGCGGGAACCTGGCTCTACGCCTACCTGACGACGTCGTCCGACAACCGCATCGTGCGGTTCCCGCTCACGGGAGCGGCCGGGTCGTACGCGCTCGGCGGCGTCGAGGAGGTCCTCGTCGGCATCCCCCGGGCCGGGAACCACAACGGCGGACGCATCGCGTTCGGACCGGACGGCATGCTCTACGCCACCGCGGGCGACGCCGGCGACCGCAGCCTGGCTCAGGACGTGGACAGCCTCGGCGGGAAGATCCTGCGGCTCACACCCGACGGCGCGGTGCCGGGCGACAACCCCTTCCCGGGGTCGCCCGTCTTCTCCCTCGGCCATCGCAACCCGCAGGGCATCGCGTGGGATCGCGACGGCGGCCTGTGGGCGAGCGAGTTCGGGCAGAACACCTGGGACGAGCTCAACCGGATCACCCCCGGTGGCAACTACGGCTGGCCGGTCGCCGAGGGCATCGCCGGAGCCCAGGGCATGATCGACCCGGTCGCGCAGTGGGCCACGGAGGACGCGAGCCCGAGCGGTCTGGCGATCGTCGACGACACGATCTTCATGGCCTCGCTCCGCGGCGAGCGCCTGTACGGCATCACCGACGGCGTGCACGTCCCGGCGGGGAGCAGCGCGCTCGTGGGCGTGATCGACGCGGTGCCCTACCTCGTCGGCGAGTTCGGACGGATCCGCGACGTCGTGGCCGGCCCGCCGGGGACCGCCTGGATCCTCACGAACAACACCGACGGCCGCGGTTCGCCCGGAACCGAGGACGACCGGATCGTCGAACTCCCCCTCGCCCCGCTCGCGGCCCGCTGAGGACTCACCGCCACACCTGTGGGTCATCCCGCACCTGCGGTCCGGTGTCGGTCGCCGGGAGTACCATCCAGGCATGGCAGAACTCAGTCGGGTCACGGCGTGGGCACAGGCGCTCATCGTGCTGCACCTCGACCCGACGGTCTGGACCTTCGGCTTCGACAACGCCAAGCGACGCGCCGGCCTGTGCAACTTCACGACGAAGCGGATCACCGTCTCGCGCTATCTCGCGGCACGCTACGACGACGACGAGATCCACCAGATCCTGCTCCACGAGGTCGCGCACGCCCTCGCCGGGGCGCGCGCCGGGCACGGACCCAAGTGGCGCAAGGTCGCCGAGGAGATCGGCTACGAGGGCTCGCGGCTCCACGAGGGCCAGACGGCCGACGAACTCGCCCCGTGGGTCGGCACCTGCCCCTCGGGCCATGTCCTCTACCGGCACCGGCGCCCGAGCCGGGCGACCTCCTGCGGCAAGTGCTCGCGCTCGTGGGACGAACGCTTCCTCCTCAGCTGGGTGCACCGGGAGGTCACGCCGGCCATGCGGCGTCGGGCGGCCGCGTTCGACGGCTCCACCTCGCCTGAGCCAGGCATCGGGTCATGACCGGCGGCGCGGTTCCCGCCGGCAGCTGGATCGCACTCCTGCGCGGGGTCAACGTCGGCGGCGTCACGATCCGCTCCGCCGACCTCGCCGAGGTGTTCCGGTCGGCCGGGTTCTCGGGAGTCCGCACCGTCCTCGCGAGCGGCAACGTCGTCTTCGACGACCCAGAGCACGAGCCTGGCGAGACCGCGGACGATGCACGCGGTGCGCTGAAACGGCGCATCGAGCGGTCGCTCGCGGAGGCCTTCGGCTACGAGGCGTGGATCGTGCTCACGCATCAGCGCGCACTCGCCGACGTCATCGAGGCCTACCCTTGGCCGGAGGCCGAGCAGGTCCAGCCGTACGTCATGTTCTCCTCCGAGCAGGGCTCACTCGACGCCCTGCTCGCGTTCTCGGCGGAGGCCGGGGAGCAGCCCGACCGCGTCGCATCCGGCGACGGCGTCCTCTACTGGGAGGTCCCGAAGGGGTCGAGCACCGACACCGCCTTCGCGAAGGAGTCCTCGAAGGCCCGGTTCAAGCCGCACGTCACCACGCGCAACCTGCGGACGCTGCGCAAGCTCCTCTGAGCAGGCCGTTCCGCGGCACCGGCGCAAGCCCCTGCGAGGTGCTCCGACGGTGGCGTACGCTGAATTGATCAGCTAGCTGCACAATTCTGGAGGCATGCGTCATGACCGGCACCGATTCACCCACCACCGCGGACCGCGTCCGGCAGATCGCCGTCGCCGTCAGCGCGGTCCTCGCGATCATCGGCTCCTACATCGGGTCGGGAGCCGCCGGGGGGACGCAGGTCCAGAACGCGGCGAACGGCGCGTTGAGCGCCTCGTCGACGCCGATCGCACCGGACGGGCCCGCGTTCTCCATCTGGAGCATCATCTACCTCGGGCTCGTCGCCTATGCGGTCTGGCAGTTCCTGCCCTCGCAGACGACCCGTGAGCGCCACCGTCGTCTCGGCTACTGGGTCGTGGCGAGCCTGCTGCTGAACGCGGCGTGGATCCTCGTGGTGCAGGCGGGCTTCCTGATCCTGAGCGTGTTCGTGATCATCGCCCTCCTGGGTGTCCTGGCCCGCATCTTCGTGATCGTGCTCCGGACCAGGCCGTCCGGCGTGGTCGACGCGATCATCACGGACGGCACGATGGGCCTCTACCTCGGGTGGGTGTGCGTCGCGACGGCGGCGAACATCACCGCTGCGCTCGTCGGATCCGGGATCGGGAGCGCGGACGGCCCGGCCGCCGGTGTCTGGGCGATCATCGTCCTCGCGGTCGCCGGCGCGGTCGGGATCCTGCTCGCGGTCGTCGGCCGTGGACGGATCGCCCCCATGCTGTCGCTCTGCTGGGGGCTCGCGTGGGTGGCCGTGGGCCGCTTCACCGGCGAACTGCTCTCGACCGAAGCCGGGGTCACGGCGCTGATCGTCGCGGTCGTGGTGGCCGTCGTCACCGTGGTCGTCCGCGTCTCGCGGGGACGCGACCGAGCAGCGCTCGTCGGCGCCTGACGCTCCGCACGCTCGACGGCCGCGGCGCTACTCGCCGGTGCGGCCGTCGAGCTGTTCGCGGAGGACGTCGATGTGTCCGAGATGCCGGGCCGTCTCCTCGATCATGTGGAGCTCGATCCACCGCAGCGTGAACCGCTGGTCGTTGCCGAGGCAGACATCGTCGAGCTGATACCGCGACGCCACCTCGCGGGACTCCGCACAGGCCGCCTCGTAGTCGGCGATGATCTCGGCCAGGCTGTCGTCGGCCGTGACGCGCCATTCGCCGTCGGGGTCGTCGTCGGTCCACCGTGCCGGGACGTCCGACTGCCCGTCCATGTCCTCGCGGAACCAGCTGCGCTCGACATCGGCGAGGTGTCGGATGACGCCCGAGACGGTCGTGATGCTCGGCAACAGTCGCTTGGCCGCGAGCTCGTCGGTGAGTCCGCGTGCCTTCCAGACGATGCTGGCGCGCTGCAGATCGAGGAAACCCTCGATCGTCTCGCGCTCGCCACCGCGCTCAGGCGGCTGCGGGCGGTCGCCCCAGTCGGCCATCAGTCGACGACCTCGACCTCGTTCCCGAAGGCGACGTAGCCGGAGAAGTCCTTGCCGACGCGGTCGAACGCGGTCGGATACGGGGTCGGGTACGACCAGGCCACATCGGGCTTGACCTCGCCGCCGTCGGTGACGCCCCAGTACTGGGCGTCGCCCTTCCACGGGCAGTGGTACTGGGTGTCGGTCTCGACGAAGCGCTCGCGGTTGAGGCTCGACGGCGGGAAGTACCAGTTGCCCTCGATCTTGATGAGCTCCGATTCGGGGGCTTCGGCGAGGACGGTGGTTCCGAGGAGTGCGCGCATGCGCCGAGACTACGCCCGGAACACGGCTCCGTCCAGGACCGGGACGACGCTTGACACGTCGACCTCGCGTGCCGCCTGGACATGCTGCGTGGCACCCGCCTGCGCGAGCTGCTGGGCGGTGGCGGACGCGGACAGCAGGTGCCCGACGCCGTTGCGCAGGCCCTCGTACGCGGCGGCAGCGGCGGCGGCCTCCGGTGAGGTGAAGTCGATGCCGCGGAGTCCCAGCGCCTCGATCACGGCACCGGCCCCGAAGAGGTCCTCGACGGCGAACCGGGTCTCGGCCGTGTCGTCGAGTTCGCCGACCGCGATGACGACGATGCTCGTGCGCCGACCGAGCTCGGCCTGCTTCGCGATGATCCAGTCCGCGACCGCCGACCGGTTGCGCAGGCACCCGGCGACGACCGTCGCACCCGCGTCGGCGAGGAGCGTGGCGATCTGCGCCGTCTCACCGCGGTCGTCCAGCTCGGCGACGGCGACGGCCTCCCCGCCGCTCACGCGCTGCTCGACGGAGGTCGTCGCGTGGAGGACGTCCACGACGACCGCGACGTCCGCCGTCTCGACCCGCCCGGCTCCTGCGACGCCCCAGTCGAACCTGACCTGGTACTTGGTCTGGGCGAACGGCGGGTGGACGGGCGGCGGTGTGGCGGCTGCGGTACTCACCCGTTCATCGTATCCAGGCGCACCCACCCACCCCACGACTGTTGCGTCCGAAGACCTCCGTGGGGGTGGTCGCCAGCGCGGTGCGCTGACGCGAGCGCGGGTCATCGGACGTGAGCGCGGGCCTCCGGAGGGGCGCGCTCACGCGCCAGACCCGCGGTGACGTCAGCGCACCGCGCTGGCGCACGGGCAGGGGTTCAGCGGGAGGCGGTGGGGAAACGACGGTCGTCGGGGTGGGGCGGACGCATCTCGTTCCGGATGAGCTCGAAATCGTGACGACTGAGCTCGAGGAACCCCCGACGGAGCTGGACACCCCAGTTCCGGGTGAAGCTCGTGAAGTCGAGGAGCGCGAGCATCGGACGGATGGGCGCCTCGACCGCGTCCGGGTACCAGTCGACACTCCGCCGCCAGGGCCGCCAATCGGCACCGTCCGGTCGCGGCACGGCCGCTTGGTAGACGGTGTCGTCGGAGACCCGCCCGATCGCGGTGAACGCCTTGAGCGGCTCGCCGTCCGGGGTGCTGACCCGCGGCGAGTAGTACACGAAGCCGTCGGACTCGCGCATCTGGTCGAGACCGCCGCGCTGCCCGTGGTTGATCTGCACGAAGCCGTGACGGACGCCGAGGACGACGTGATCCCGCTGGATCACGCCCAGCCAGTACCGGATCGCCATAGGCACAGTCTTCCCTACCGGCGCACCCCCTGCAGCCGCCGAGCCGCACATGCGACACTGAGGCATGCGCGTGATGCTGAAACTCGTCCTGGACTGTGATGTCGACGTCGCCTGGCGGGCACTCCGCTCCCCGGCCGTCCTGCGGGAGCTCTACAGCCCCGTCATGGGACTCGAGGCGCTCGACGCCGACGGGTTCCCGACCATCTGGGAGCCAGGGGCGCACCGCGTCCGTGTGAAGGCCGCCGGCGCGATCCCGGTCGGCGACCAGATCATCGACCTCGAGTTCATCGAGCGCCGCGACGGCACCCGCATCCTCCACGACCAGGGCGACCCGGTCAGCGGGCCGCTCAGCAAGCTCGCCGGGTGGGACCACCAGATGGCGGTCGCCCGCGACAAGCACGACCCGACGAAGACCCTGTACCGCGACCGACTCGTGATCACCGGCGCGATCGCCCCGCTCTACTGGTACCCGCTGTGGGCGACGTGGCAGTGGCGCGGTGCCCGCATCAAGGCGCTCGCGCCGAGCTGGGCCTACGACCCGCCGCTCCCCGGCGACGAGGAGGACGACGAGGTCGGCGCGACGGTCGAGGGCGCCATCTGACGCCTCGCCGTCCGGAGGCCCGACCAGCCGTCCGTCAGCGCTGAGCCGCCTCGCCCCAGTGCGTCGACTCGCCCGCGGGCGCGACCGTGCGTGGGACACCGGTGGCCGACGATCGCAGCACCTCCGGCAGGAACCGGTCCGGCATGTTCTGGAACGCGACCGGCCGCAGGAAACGGGTGATCGCAGCCGTCCCCACCGAGGTGCTCGAGTCGTTCGTCGTCGCCGGCCACGGTCCGCCGTGCTGCATGGCGGGCGTGACCGCGACGCCGGTGGGCCAACCGCCGAACAGCACCCGGCCGGCGTGCGCCGAGAGCTGCTGGACGAGCTCCACGAGGTCGTCGCTCGTCTCGTCGGCACCGGCGTGCAGGGTGGCCGTCAGGTTGCCCTCGCAGAACTCCGGCACGAGCGGCGCGAACGCCGTACCGGCCGGGACCTCGACGAGGATCGACAACGGACCGAAGGCCTCGTCGAGCAGGGCGTCCCGACCGGCCCGCAGCGCGTCGAGTGAGACCGCGACGATCGTGGGGGTCGCCCAGCCGTCGCCGTCCTCGTCGACCCGCAGCGAACCCTCGGCGATGACCCGCACGCCGTCGGTGCCGAGGATGGCGTCTCGCCTCGCCTCGTACCCGGCCGTGATGCGGTCGTTCAGGAGTCGGTGCTCGGGGACCGCGGCAGCAGCCTCGCGGATCGACTCGTCGAGCCCCGCGCCGTCCGGCAGGTAGACGAAGCCGGGCTTCGTGCACAGCTGACCCGCCGAGCCCGCGACACTCGTGACGAATCCCGTCGCGATGGCCGTTGCGGACTCGTCGAGGGCGGTCTGCGTCACGAACACGGGGTTGACGCTGCCGAGCTCGCCGAAGAACGGGATCGGGACGGGGCGCGCCGCCGCGAGGTCCGCGAGGATCCGGCCGGCCCGGAGGGAGCCCGTGAAGGAACCGGCCCGGACGCGCTCGTCCTGCAGGGCGACGACGCCGGCCTCCTGGCCGATGATCGTCTGGAAGACGCCGTCAGGAGCCCCGGACGCCCGGAGCGCGGCCTCGACGACGGCCGCCGTCGCGAGCGAGAGCCGCGGGTGCCCGTCGTGCACCTTGAGGATCACCGGGCATCCGGCCGCGAGGATCGACGCGGTGTCGCCACCGGCGACGGAGAAGGCGAACGGGAAGTTGCTCGCCGCGAAGTTCACGACCGGGCCGAGCGGCACGAGGACGCGGCGGAGTTCCGGGCGCGCGCCGAGTGCGAAGTCCGGGTCGGCCTCGTCGATCCGGACGTCGAGGTAGGAGCCGTCGACGATCGTCTCCGCGAAGAGCCGCAGCTGCACGGCGGTGCGACGGAGCTCGCCTCGGAGCCGCGCCTCGGCGAGCCCCGTCTCGACCATGCCGACCGGGACGAGCTCGTCCGCGTGGGCCTGCAGGGCGTCGGCGACGGCGACGAGCGCTCGCGCACGGGCGTCCGCCGGCGTCGCGGCCCACGCGGGTGCCGCCGCGGCGGCTCCCCGGAGGACCTCCTCGAGCTGCTCGGGGGTGGTATCGGCGATGGTGGCGTCGGGGGCTGGCGTGGTCGTCATGTGATCCTCCGGGATCGTGGTGCGGTTCAGAACTGGAAGCCGGTCGGGAACGGATCGGCGGGGTCGAGGAGGTAGGAGCCGATGCCGGTGACCCAGGCCCGACCGGAGATGGTCGGGATGACGGCCGGCCGGCCCGCCACCGTCGTCTCGGCGATCAGCCGGCCGGTGAACCGGCTGCCGATGAAGGACTCGTTGACGAAGTCCTGGTCGAGCGGCAGCTCACCGCGGGCCCAGAGCTCGGCCATGCGCGCCGAGGTGCCGGTGCCACATGGCGAGCGGTCGAACCACCCCGGGAAGATGGCCATGGCATGCCGGGACAGCACGGCGTCGGATCCCGGCGCGATGAACTCGACGTGGTGGCAGTGGTCGAGCCCGGCGATCTCGGGGTGCACGGGCGGCGCCTGCTCGTTGATCGCCGCCATGATCCGCAGGCCCGCGTCGAGGATGTCCTGCTGGCGGTCGCGGTCGAAGGGCAGGCCGACGTCGTCGAGGTCGACCATCGCGTAGAAGTTGCCGCCGAACGCGAGGCTGTAGGGCACGGTGCCGAGGCCGGGCACCTCGATCGTGGCGTCGAGGCGGTCGACGTAGCTCGGGACGTTCTCGATGGTCACGCGGTCGGCGTGCCCGTCGCTGACGTCGACCCGCGCGATCACGAGTCCGGCGGGGGTGTCGAGCCGGATCGTCGTGACCGGCTCGACCACCTCCACCATGCCGGTCTCCACGAGGACCGTCGCGACCCCGATGGTGCCGTGCCCGCACATCGGCAGGCAGCCGGACACCTCGATGTACACGACGCCCCAGTCGCAGTCCGCGCGCGTGGACGGCTGCAGGATCGCCCCGCTCATCGCCGCGTGACCGCGAGGCTCGTTCATGAGGAAGAGCCGCAGGTCGTCGAGGTGCTCCATGAAGTGCAGGCGCTTCTCGTTCATGGTCGCGCCGGGGATCACGCCGACCCCGCCGGTGACGACGCGGGTCGGCATGCCCTCGGTGTGCGAGTCGACCGCACTGATCATGCGGGAGGACTTCATGGTGTGCCTCTCAGGACTGGTGGTCGTGGTCGGGGTGTCGCGTCGGCCGTCGGGCTCAGCGTGCCGCGAGGTAGTCGAGCGCGCGACGCGTCTGCGTCGTGACCTGCTCCGTCTGGAGCGCGTTCAGCGGACCGCGCGGCGGACGCGTCGGACCACCGTAGCTCTCGCCGGCGATGTCGATCGACAGCTTGATGGCCTGGACGAACTCCGTCTTCGAGTCCCACCCGAAGACGGGCACGAGCTCGCGGTAGAGGGTGCGGGCCTCGTCGACGCGACCGGAGGTGACGAGCGTGTACAGCTCGACGGCCTCGCGCGGGAAGGCGTTCGGGTAGCCGGCGAACCAGCCGACCGCGCCGGCGACGAGGGACTCGAAGAGGAGGTCGTCCGCCCCCGCGATGACGTCGAGGTCGGTCTTGTCCTGGATCTCGAGCACCCGACGGATGTCGGCCGAGAACTCCTTCACGGCGACGACGTGCTCGAGCTTGGCGAGCTCGACGAGCAGGTCGGGCGTGAGGTCGACCTTGGTGTCGATGGGGTTGTTGTAGGCCATGATCGGCAGGCCGACCTCGTCCACGCGGCTGTAGTGCTCGATGACCTCGTCGTCGTTCGCCCGGTAGATGGTGGGCGGCAGGAGCAGGACGCCGTCCGCGCCGTCCTCCTTCGCGTACTCGGCCCACTGCTGGGCCTGGTGCCAGCCGACGCCGTGCACCCCGGCGACGACGAGGCCGCGGTCGCCGACGGTGTCGACCGCGACCTGGATGACCTTGCGACGCTCGGCGTCCGTCAGCGACGAGTACTCACCGAGCGAGCCGTTCGGGCCGACGCCGCGGCAACCGTTCTCGATGAGCCAGTTGCAGTGCTCGGCGAAGCGGTCGTAGTCGACGGCGAGGCCTGCGGGCGCCGAGGCGTCCTCCTTGAACGCGAGGGTGGTCGCGACGATGACGCCGCCGAGGTCGAACTGCTTGGCCATGGGTGGTTCCTTTCCGAGGGAGTGGTGCGGAGACCGGTCGGTCATCCTGGGTGTTCGGCCGTCGGGGTCGACGGCGGTTCGTGGGGAGGGTGTCCCGGTGCCTGCGCGGCGAGTTCGCCGATGCGCAGCGGGGAGGCGATGGGCCGGCGGTCGCTCGAGACGCCGTCGATGAGGCCGCTGCCGCCGGATTCGGAGGCGACGCGGTGGAGGAGCTCCTCGACGGTGCGACCGCACATGCGGCCCTGGCAGATCCCGAGCCCGGCACGCGTGCTGAGTTTGAGGGAGCGCAGGCCGGTCGCGCAGGTGGCGGTCGCCGTCGTGCGCAGGGAGCCGTAGTCGACCTCCTCGCAGCGGCAGATGGTGGTGTCGTCGTCGAGCCAGTCGCTCCAGCCGGCGCGGATGCCGTGGGCACGTTCGAGCCGGTCGGCGAAGGCGAGGAACGTGTCGCGTCGGCTCACGGCGGCACGGATCCCGGAGGCACCGGGGAGGCCGCCGGCCGCAGCGTGTCCCGCGATCGCGCCCTCGGCGAGCGCGGCGTCGACGCCCCCGATCCCGGTGATCTCCCCCGCCGCGAAGACGGTCGGGACGCTCGTGCGCTGCTCGGCGTCGACCTGGACGAACCGGGCTTCGGTGAGCGCGCAGCCGACCGCGACGGGCAGTTCGAGCCGCGGGGTGAACCCGTGACTGACGCACACGGCGTCCGCTTCGACCGTGCGCTCGGTGCCGGGGATCGGCGACCAGTCGGCGTCGACGGCGGCGATGGTCACGCGCTCGACCCGGTCGGCGCCGTGCGCGGCGACCACCGCGTGACCGACGCGGTACGGGATCCGGTGGCGGAGGTGGCCGCCGACGTAGCCGAGCAGTTCACCGGCCTTCCCGGTCACGCCGAGCAGCTGCCAGGGCTTGGGGAGCCAGCCCCTCGCGAGGCCGCCGACGGTCGTGGCCTCGTAGACCCCGAGCACGCGTGATCCGGTCGCGGTCAGGGACGCGGCCACCGGCAACAGGAACGGTCCGGCACCGGCCACGACCACCCGCTGACCGACGGTGACCCGCTCGCCCTTCGCGAGGGCCTGGGCGGCACCGGCCGAGAAGACGCCGGGGAGGTCCCAGCCGGGGAACGGCAGCGTGCGGTCGTGCGCGCCGGTCGCGAGGACGAGCGCGTCCGGCCGGAGGGTGAGGGGCGTGCGGTCGGTGCCGTCCGGCGGTCCGACGAGGACGTGCAGGCGCAGGCCGGTCGCCCCGGAGGTGTCGTCGGACCCGTGGTCGGCGGCGGCGCGGTCGACGTCGATCGCCCACACCTGCGCCTCGGTGATCACCGTGCAGCCGTCGTCGGCGTCGAGCGCCGCGCGCATGGCGACGAAGCGCTCGAACCCGTGGTGCAGCGAGGCCTCGGCTTCCGACGGCCGGCTGGCCGGCAGGTGCCGCCAGTACTGACCGCCGAGCTCGTCCGAGGCGTCGAGCAGCGTGACGGCGGCGCCGAGCGCCCGGGCGGCGAGCGCGGCCTGGAGGCCGGCGGGCCCTGCGCCGACGACGACGACCTCGCGCTGCCGGGCGCTCATGTCCGGTCCCCGAACGGGTCGTTCTCCGTCGTGGGTTCCGGGAGGGCGTCGTGCTGTGTCTCGATGCGGTCGCCGTCCGCGGCGCGACGCTGGCAGGCACGGACGTCCCGCTGGCCGTTCACCGTGACGATGCAGTCGAAGCAGACCCCGATGCCGCAGAAGACGCCGCGTGGCTTCCCGGACCCACTGGTGCGGCGCCAGGCGAGGACGCCGGAGCCCAGCAGGACCCCGGCGATCGTCTGGCCGCGGAGTCCGTCGACGGGCGTCCCGTCGAGGTCGATGCGCAGCGCGTCCTCCGTGCCGGGCAGGATCCGGTCGTTCGTCGCGGGCAGTCGTCTCGAGACCATCAGGCCACCTCCGCCGGCCGGTCGACGCGCAGGTGCGGGGCGAGCCCCGGGCGGTCGAGTTGGAACGGGGCGTCGTCGAGGTCGGTGGATCCACCGAGCAGGCGGGCGGAGATGAGTTCAGCGGTCGCGAGGGCCAGTCCGATGCCGGCGCCCTCGTGGCCCGTCGCGTGCCACAGGCCGTCGACACGGTGGTCGGGGCCGATGACCGGGAGGTGGTCGGGCATGTACGGCCGGAAGCCGCCGTAGCTGCGCATGACCGAGGCGTCGCGGAGGAACGGGAAGAGGCGCAGGGACTTCGCCGCGACCTCGCGGAGCACGTCGACGTCGAGACGCGCGTCGAATCCGATCTGCTGTCGGCTCGAGCCGATGAGGACCGTGCCCGCGGCGGTGGACTCGACGACGCTCGAGGTCTGGAGCGAGGCGTCGCTCGACTGCGTGGCACCGAAGTAGTCGCCGTCGTAGACCTTGTGGTGCACGCGGTGCGGCATGCGGGTGGTGACGAGCACCATGCCGCGACGGGGACGGACCGGGACGGGTGCGCCGAGCAGGTCGCCGAGCTCGGCCGACCACGGTCCGGCGCAGACGAGGACCGCGTCGCCCGAGACATCGCCCACGGAGGTCTGGACACCCGTGAGGCGACCGGTCGCGCTCCGGACGCCGCCCGTCACGGTGACGCCGGTGCGCACGACAGCGCCCGCACGCCGGGCCGAGGCGAGCAGGGCCTCCGTGGCGATGACGGGCTGGACCTGTGCGTCCTCGGGATAGTGGACGGCCGCCGTGGACGAGCGGGTGATCGACGGCTCCGCCGCGAGCAGCTCGTCCTCGGTGAGGGGTCTGGCGTCGACACCGGCGGCGCGCTGGGCGGCGGCGAAGTCGAGCAGGGGCTGCGCGCCGGCCTCGGTGGTGGCGACCACGATGCCGCCCTTGCGCTCGAACTCGATGCTCGGGAAGGTCGGTCCCAGTTCGGCGCTGAGTTCGGCGGTGACGACGGGCCAGAGGCGTGAGGCGTACCGCGCGAGGTCGAGTTCGGGGCCGGGCCCCTTGTCGGAGACGAGGAGGTTCCCCTCCCCCGAGCCGCTCGTGCCGCCGGCGGCCGCCGAACGGTCGAGCACGACGACCTCGGCACCGCGTCGGGCGAGGATCCGCGCGCAGGCCGCACCGACGATGCCGGCGCCGACGATGACGATGCGGGTCACGTGCGGTCCTCTCGGTCGATGCGGGGAAGGGCTTTCAGTAATGTGTCACACATTCACTGAACAGGCAAGCGTGCACGATCGCGGATCCTGGTCGAGGTCCGCGCACGCACGCCAGGGGCTACTCGGCGTCGGATTCGGGCTTGCCGGCCCACCAGCCGGTGGTGTGCCCGATGTGTCGGTGCATGAGCTCGCGAGCGGCGACCCCGTCACCCCGCTCGAGGGCGTCGAGGAGCTCGTGGTGCTCCACGGCCGAGCGGTCGAGCTGCTGCGAATCGAGCATGGCGGCCAACCCCACGAGCCGGGTGCGTCCGCGGAGGTCCGCGACGAGCTCGACGAGCAGCGGGTTGCCGAGTTTCGCGGTGAGCGCGAGGTGGAACGCCTGGTCGGCTTCGAGGTACCGGGTCAGGTCGCCGTCACGGGCACCGGCCACGATGTCGTCAGCCTGCTGCCGGAGCTCGGGCAGCGAGCCGTGGTCGAAGACCTCGGCCAGGTCCGCCATCGCGGGCGGCTCGAGGAGCTGGCGGATCTGCGCCGTGTTGCGGAGCGAGGCCTCGCTGACGACGGTGACGCGGAACCCCTTGTTCCGGACCGCCTCCACGAAGTCGCGCTTCTCGAGATCGAGCATCGCTTCGCGGACGGGGGTCGCCGAGACGTTGAACTGCACCGCCAGCGTCGGTACCGAGATCATCGTCCCCGGCGCGAGCTCGCCCGAGATGATCGCCGCGGACACCGCCCGCTCCACCTGCGCCCGCAGGCTCAGCCGTTCCTCGGCCGGTCGGATCGCCGACATGCTCATCGCGACTCCCATCCTTCGTCTCCCACCACGGTCCGCTCAGGTTACTGGGCGCGCATCCACGCTTCGATGCCCGACGCGTCGATGGGCAGCGCATCCGACAGCACCTCGGCGCCGTCGGCCGTCACGAGCAGGTCGTCCTCGAGCCGGACGCCGATGCCGCGCAGTTCCGGTGGAACCGTCTCGTCGAAGGCGTGGAAGTACAGCCCCGGCTCGACCGTGAGCACCATGCCGGGCGCCATCGAGCCGCCCTGGTAGGCCTCGTAGGAGGACTTCGCGCAGTCGTGGACGTCGAGGCCGAGGTGGTGACCGATGCCGCACACGAGGTACCGCCGGTGCTGTTGCCCGACCGGGCTCAGAGCCTCGTCGACGGACACCGGCAGGAGGCCCCAGTCGTGGAGTCCCTGCGCGATGACCTCCATGGCCGCGTGGTGGAAGTCGGTGAAGTCGCGGCCCGGGCGTACGGCGGCCATCCCGGCGCGGTGGGACGCCTCGACGAGGTCGTGGACGCGACGCTGCTCCGGGCTGAAGGTGCCCGAGACGGGGAAGGTGCGGGTGACGTCCGCCGTGTAGAACGCACGCGTCTCCACGCCCATGTCGAGCAGGATCGCGTCCTCGGGGCGGACCGGGCCGTCGCAGCGCACCCAGTGGAGCGTGGGTGCGTGCGCGCCGCTGCCGACGATGGTCGAGTAGCCGGGGCCGTTCCCCGTGGTGCGGGCGTGCCGGTCGAAGGTCCCCTGCAGCCAGCGCTCACCGCCGCCGGCGACGGCCGTCGGCAGCTCCCGGATCACGGCGGAGAACCCGCCGACGGTCGCGTCGACCGCTCGCCGCAGCTCCGCGATCTCCCACTCGTCCTTGATCATGCGCAGTTCCGAGAGCACACGGCCGAGTTCCGGCGCGACCGTCAGCGGCTCGAGCGCGCGATGCCGCGAGGTCAGGGTCCCCGCGAGGAGTGGTCGCTCGACGCCTCGGAGCGCGTCGGGCAGCGCGGCGAGCACCTCGACCCGGAGGTCGAGGACCGCCGACCAGTCGGCCGGCCCCGGCGCGGAGCCGACCCAGAGCTCACCGTGGTTGGCGTCGGCGAAGAACCCGGTCTCGCCCGGGTGCGCCGGTGCCGGGATGTACAACGTCGCGTCGTGACCGGCGCCGCTCGGACGCAGCACGAGGACCGCGTCCTCGGCGGAGCAGCCGGTGAGCCAGAAGAAGTCGCTGTCGGGGCGGAAGTCGTAGTTCGAGTCGTTGGCCCGGACGGGCGCGCGACCGGCGGCGACGACGAGCGTCCGCCCGACGAAGGCCTCGCTCAGCCGACGACGGTGCTCGGCTGCGGCCGCGGCGATCCCGGGCTCGACCGGCGGCGTGCGGTCGGGGGTGCCCCAGCCGGTGCCGAGGAACTCGCGGAACGCCGGCACCTCGGCCAGGCGGGGCAGCTTCGGGTCCGGGTTCGCCGGGCGCGGCATGGACGTGGCGGGTGCCTCCGTGGTGGCCGGCGCGAGGCCCGCCGTCTGCTCGGGTGCCTGCTGCTGCGTGTCGGTCATGCCTGCTCCTCATCCGCGCGACGGCCGCCGCGCTCGTCCACCATCGAGAACAGGCGGCGCACCACGGCGGCGTCCTGGATCCCGTCGTGCTCGTACTCGTTCGTGACCCAGGCGGTCGCCCCGCCGACGGCGTCGACCGTCTCCAACTGCAGCTGCGCGTCCACGTACATGTCGTCGAAGTACACGGCCGCGGCGAGCGGCACCGTGCTCGCCTCCAGGACCGCGGGGTCGTACAGCGGGTCCCAGTCGGTCTTGGCCGCCAGTCGCTCCACCGCGCCCTGGAAGGGTCGGAGCGAGCGGATCTCCTCGAACATCCAGGGGTAGACCATCTCCCCCGTGAACAGCAGCGGCCTGGCCGTCTCGGCGAACGCCGGCCGTGCGTCGCGCTCGGCCTGCGCCGCCCACGCGGTCGCCCCCGAGCCGGCGGCACCGTAGATGCTCTCCTGCAAGGCGATGAAGAGGGGGTTGTCGACGTAGGACGTCCTCCCCCAGACCTGCGCCAGGAAGGTGTCGCTCAGGTGGTCGCCGCTGTCGAACGCCTCGTCGAGCAGCCAGTGGAGGCGCTCGTAGCCGGGCTTCATCCCGAAGTCGATCCCGAGGTTCTGGAAGCGCCGCACGGTGAGTCGATCGCCGTCCGGCAGGAGCACCTCCTCGGCGGCGAGTCGGTCGGCGATCCGCGCGACGGTGTCGACGTCCTGGGGGTACCGTTCGGCGAAGGCCAGGTTCTTGCGCTCGGTGCGCGGATAGGTGCGTCGGTAGACCTCCGCCGCCGACGGGTGGATGCCCGCCAGACCGCCGGTGACGTAGCAGGCGGCCAGTCCCTCCGGGGCTCGCGAGAGGTAGGTGAGGGTGAGGAACCCGCCGTAGCTCTGACCGAGCGTCGACCAGCGACGGCCACCGAAGACGGTGCGGCGCAGGTACTCGGCGTCGTCGACGATCGAGTCTGCCCGGAAGCGTTCCAGGTACTCGGCCTGTGCGGCAGCGTCACCGACGGCCGCGATGGACCGGCCGTCGATCCTGGTGCTCCGCCCGGTGCCGCGCTGGTCGAGCAGCACGAGCCGGAAGGTGCGGAGGGCCTCGGCGATCCAGCCGTCCCTGGACACCGGACGCGGGCCTTTGCCGCCCGGTCCGCCCTGGAGGAACACGAGGACCGGGAGCTGCTCGTCGCGACGCAGGGGGTCGACGAGTTCGCGGGCGAACACGCTGATCGTGCGGCCGTCGTCGGGCCGTCGCCAGTCGAGCGGGACGTCGACCGTGTGGTCGGTCACGTGGATCCCCGGCAGCAGGGAGGTGGTGGTGCGGTGGGTCATGCCTGTGTCCTTCCGGCGGCCGGTCCGTGCGTCCGCTCCTGTTCGAGCATGGTGGCACGCGCGGCCTCCCAGCTCGGGTCGATCGTGGGCACGGCGGCGAGCAGGGTCTTCGTGTACTCGTCCTGCGGGTGGTCGAAGATCGCCTCGCGGTCACCCTGCTCGACCACCTTGCCCCGGTGCATGACGGCGACGTCGTGCGCGATCTGCCGCACGACGGCGAGGTCGTGCGCGATGAACAGGTAGCTCAGACCGCGCTCGGCCTGCAGGTCGCGCAGCAGGTCGATGATGCGTGCCTGCACCGACACGTCGAGCGCCGACACCGCCTCGTCGCAGATCACGAGCTTCGGGGAGACGGCGAGCGCCCGGGCGATCCCGATGCGCTGGGCCTGGCCGCCGGAGAACTGCCGCGGGTAGCGCTGGAGGTGGTCGGGGTTCAGGCCGACGCGGTCGAGCAGGTCGCGCACGAGGGCACGCTTGCCCTGCTTCGGGGTGATGCCCTGGTAGTCGAGCGGTGCCGACACGATGCGCTCGACGGTGTGCCTCGGGTTGAGGGAGGAGAACGGGTCCTGGAAGACGACCTGCACCTTCGCCCGGAACGCGGCGAGCGCCGGCCCACGCGCAGTGGTGACGTCCTCGCCGTCGAAGGTGATCGTGCCGGCGGTCGGTTCGATGAGCTTCGCGATCATCCGCGCGGTCGTCGACTTGCCGCTGCCCGACTCCCCGACGATGCCGAGCGTCTCGCCGGCGCGGACGGCGAACCCGACGTCGTCGACGGCGCGGAACTGGGTGGTGCGTGCGCGGAACGCGCCGTCGCCCCTCGTGGTGAAGTCCTTCGTGAGCCCGGTGGCCTGCAGGAGCACTGGTGCGTCGTTCATGCCTGTCCCTCTCCGGTCGTGGCGGGTGCCGTCGGCCGCTCGGTGAACGGGTCGTCGATCCGCGGGAGGGCGTCGAGGAGCGCCCGGGTGTACGCCGCCTGTGGTCGGGAGAAGATCTGTTCGGCCGTGCCCATCTCGACGGGGTCGCCGCCGCGCATGACGAGCACGTCGTCGGCGACCTGACTGACGACGGCGAGGTCGTGGGTGATGAAGATCATGCCGGCACCGGTCTCCCGTTGCAGTTCGGAGAGGAGGTCGAGGATCTGCGCCTGGACGGTGACGTCGAGCGCCGTCGTCGGTTCGTCCGCGATGAGCAGGTCGGGTTCCAGACAGAGCGCCATGGCGATCATGATGCGCTGCCGCATGCCGCCCGAGAACTGGTGCGGGTAGTGGTCGACCCGCCGGGAGGCGTCCGCGATGCGGACCCGTTCGAGGGCCTCGATCGTGACGGCCCTGGCGGCCTTCCGGGAGCCGCCGCGATGGGCGCGGTACGCCTCCTCGATCTGCAGTCCGACGGTGTAGTACGGGTTGAGCGAGGAGAGCGGGTCCTGGAAGACCATCGCGATCCGATCGCCGCGCACTCGGCGCATCTCGCGGTCGCTGCGACCGACGAGCTCGTGTCCGCTCAGCCGGACGCTGCCGGTCGTGCGCCCGCCGTTCGGGAGCAGTCCCATGATCGCGAGCGAGGTCATGGACTTGCCGGAGCCGGACTCGCCCACGATGCCGAGGGTCTGGCCGTGCTGGACCGCGAACGACGCCTTCCGCACCACGTCGATGTCGCCGGAGGTGGTCGGGAAGGTGACCGTGAGGTCGTCGACCTCGAGCAGCGCCGCCCCGGGGACGGGCAGGGAGATGGTCCTGGTGACGGTGGGGCTCATGCGCTCTTCACTCTCACTCTCGGGTCGAGGAACGTGTACACGACGTCGACCACGACGTTGCCGATGACCACGAAGAACGCGGCCAGCAGGGTGACGCCCATGATGACGGGCTGGTCGTTCTTCGCGATCGAGTCGGCGGCGAGCTTGCCGACGCCGTTCAGTCCGAACACCGTCTCGGTGATGAGGGCGCCCCCGAGGAGGCCCGCGAAGTCCATGCCGAAGAGCGTGACGACGGGGGTGAGCGCCGGGCGCAGCGCGTGGCGGCGCAGGATGAGCGGCGCGGGCAGGCCCTTCGCCCGGGCGGTCCGCATGAAGTTCTCACCGAGGGTGTCGATGACGTTCGCCCGGACGAGCCTCGCGTACATCGACGCGTAGCCGAGGGCGAGCACGATCCACGGCATGAGGTAGTTCTGGAACCACCGGACCGGGTCCTCGGCGAAGGGCACGGCCTGCGGGAACGGCAGGATCTGCAGTTGCACCACGAGGACGTACTGCAGGAGGAGCGCGAGGAAGTAGTTCGGCAGGCTGATGCCGGCGAGGGCGACCATCATCGCCCCACGGTCCCAGCCGGTCCCCTGCTTGACGGCGCTGAGCAGGCCACCGCTGACGCCGACGAGCAGCCAGAGGACCGCCGCACCGATCGCGACCGTCGCGGTCACGGGGAAGCGCGCGGTGATCATGTCCATGACGGACTCGTTGGTCTGGAAGCTGAAGCCGAGGCACGGCGCCGCGCAGGAGACCGCCGAGGCGCCCTCCCCGTAGCTCCGGCCCATGACGATCCCCCGGATGAACTCGAGGTACTGCTGCCAGAACGGCTGGTCGAGCCCGAGCTGCGCCCGGATCTGGTCGATGCGGTCGGGGGTGCAGGTCTTGCCGCAGATCTGCACCGCCGGGTCGGGCGACAGCAGGAAGAAGATGACGTAGGTGAAGAGGCTGATGAGCAGCAGGATGCCGATCGCCGACGCGATGCGGCGCAGGAGGTAGAGGGTCATGAGGCGGCGTCTCCCGAGTCGAGGGCCTTGCGCAGGCGGTCGCCGAGCACGGTGAAGGACAGCACCGTGAGGAACAGGAAGGTGCCGGGGATCAGGAAGTACATCGGGTCGACCGCGTACCAGCCGACCGCGGTCGCGATCATCTGGCCCCAGCTCGGCGTGGGCGGGGTGACGCCGACACCGAGGAAGGAGAGGCCCGCCTCCGTGCCGATGTAACCGGGAACGGCGAGGGTGGCCAGGACGATGATGGTGCCGCGGAGGTTCGGCAGGATCTCGCGGAAGACGATGCGGATGCCCCCGGCGCCCGACGCACGCGCCGATTCGACGAACTCGCTCGTCCGCAGCGACATCGCCTGACCGCGCACCACCCGGGCGGTGTACGGCCAGCCGAAGAGGCTCAGCACGACGACGAGCAGGACCGGTCGGTTGCCGGCGGGCAGGGCCGACAGGAGCGCGATCATGAAGATGAGCGACGGGAACGCCATGAGGAAGTCCATGACGCGGGAGACGACCTGGTCGACCCACCCGCCGTAGAAGCCGGCGAGCATGCCGAGCACGACGCCGAGCACGGTGGTGACGATCGTCGCCGAGACGGCGATCGACAGCGACACCTGCGCACCGAAGGCGATGCGCGCGAAGATGTCGCGTCCGTTCCCGGGTTCGACCCCGAACCAGTGCTCGGCGGAGATCCCGCCGAGGTTGCCGATCGGCACGCCGCCGAGGTCGGAGTCCACCGCCGACTTGTCGAAGGTGTACGGACCCCAGCCGCTGATCGCGGTGATCAGCGGGGCGAGGATCGCGAGCAGCACGACGAGCACGATGAACGCGACGCTGAGCAGCACCGGCGGGCTGGAGCGGAGGGTGGCGATCACCCGCCGCGCGGGGGTGGGCGCACCGACCGGCGCACCCACCTCCTCGGCGACGGTGGTCAGCTCACTGGGAACGGACGACGACATCTGCGGCTACCGGCTTTCCGACTACTTGCCGGCCGAGGACAGGCCGACGGACACGTAGTCGATGCCACCGGAGTACCCGGCGTGCGAGTACGCACCGGCGACGTTGGCTCCGACGACCATGACCGTCTTCTCGAACAGCAGCGGCACCGTCGGCACGAGCTTCTGGATCTGCTCGTCGAGCGCGCCCCAGGCGGCGTTGGCCTCGTCGGTGTCGGTCATCGCGCGGATCTCGGCGATGCGCTCGTTGACGGCGGGGTCGTTCAGCTGCGCGATGTTCGAGTTGCCCTTCGGGAAGATCTGCGAGCCGTCGAAGAGCGGCGGCAGGAAGGTCGAGCCGGAGGCCCAGTCCGGGCACCAGCCGGTGATGGCGGCGTCGTTCTGCTGCGACGTCGTGCCGATGACCTCGTAGTAGGTCGAGGTGTCGATGAGGTTGAAGTTCACCGTGATGCCGGCCTTCGCGAGCGCCTGCTGCACCGCCTCGGCCTGCGCCTGCATCTTGGGCTGGCTGCGGATGTCGAGCGTGAAGGAGAAGCCGTCGGGGAGGCCCGCCTCGGCGAGGAGTTCCTTGGCCTTCTCCGGGTCGCCTGCGTTGTCCTTGCTCGGGTAGAGGTCGAACTCGGTGTGGCCGGCGACGGTGGGCGGCAGCATGGTGGTCGCGATGTCCGCGAGCTGCGATCCGCCCGAGGCGTCCTTCACCGACTCGCGGTCGATGGCGTAGGCGATGGCCTGGCGGACCAGCGGGTTGTCCATGTTCGGCTTGGTCGTGTTCAGACCCATGTACGTGGTGCAGCCCTGGAGACCGGCGATGGTGCGTGCCTTGAGTGCCGGCGTCTGGATCCGGGAGATGGAGGCTGCCTGGACGGACCCGGCGATCGCGTTCGCGTCGTCACCCTGGCCGGCGATCATGCGCTCGTCGATGGTCGAGGCGTCGAGACCGAAGGTGAAGTCGAAGCCGTCCGGGTAGGCCTTGCGGACGTCGTCCGTCTTCGGGTCCCACGAGTCGTTGCGGACGAGCTTCAGCTGCGAGCCGCGCTCGTAGCTGTCGACCTTGTAGGGGCCGGAGGCGATCGGCATCTTGTCGAGGCTCGTCGTCGTCACCCGCTCGGTGTCGGCGGGGAAGGGCGTGAAGCTGTTCTGCCCGACGACGCTCGCGAAGTCGGCGAACGGCTCCTTGAGCGTGAAGACGATGGTCTGGTCGTCCGGCGTCTGGATGGACGGCAGGTCACCCGTGATGTACGGGCCCTCGTACGAGTCCGTGCCGGCGATCGTGAGGCGGGCGTAGGGCGATCCGACGGCGATGGCCGGGTCGAAGGAGCGCTCGACGCCGAACTTCACGTCCTTGCTCGTGATCGGCGTGCCGTCCTCGAACTTGAGGTCGTCCTTGAGCGTGAACGTCCACTGGAGGCCGTCGTCGCTCACCGTGCCGAGGTCGGTCGCGAGGTCGGGGACCATCTCGGTGCCCTTGGCGCCCTCGCCCGTGGACTGCGTCGTCAACGTGCGGTAGATGAGGCGGTAGAAGTTGTTCACGCCGCCGTCGAAGCCCTGGACCGGGTCGAGATGCGAGAAGTCCGCGTTCAGGAGGACGTCGACGGTGCCGCCCTTCACCGGGGTGCTGGACGGTCCGTCACCTCCTGAGCCGGAACCCGCGGAGGTACACCCCGCGAGGAGGAGGACGGCCGCCGCCGCGAGGGCGGGGATGGAGAATCGTTGCTTCATGACGCTCTGCTTTCGTGTCGATCGGGCGGGTCGCCCGCGGGTGGAGAGGGTGGAGCGGGGTCGGGGGACGGGAGGAGGTCAGTGGGAGCGGAACCAGACGCGCATGGCACCCGGTTCGCGGTTGCCCCAGAGGGCGTAGGGGATGAGGGTCGCGGTGGTCTGTGTCACCGAGGCCGTCGTCGCGACCGCGGCGAGCGGTGCCGTGGCGGGCTCGGTGTCGGGCGCCCCGGACAGGATCGGGTAGAGCACGGCCGGAGCGGGGGCGTCGACGGTCGCCGGGACGAGGAGCGCGACGGCGTCGATCCCCTCCCGGTCCAGGATCCGACGGTGCTCGACGACCGCGCGATCCGCGTCGGCTCCGGAGAACCGCAGGAGGTCGAGGTCCGCCGTCGTGTCCTGCTGCTCGGCGCAGGAGACGATCGGTCCGCGGGCGAAGGCGATCGAGCCGCGGAGGGCGTCCACGGAGGGGTGCGCGCCGTGCGCCCGGACGGGCATCGGGAGGTCGAGCTCCACGGTGTCGCCCGCACGCCACCAGCGCCGGACACGGACCCATCCGTCGACGGGTTCGAGCGGCGCGGCTCGATCCGCCCATGCGGATGGAGCCGCCCACGACCCACGCGGGGATGCGGATCGCGAGCTCGACCTCGTCGTCGGCGGCGGTGTCCACCGTCACGGTGACCGCTCCGTCCCACGGATACGCGGTGTCGACGGTGAAGGAGAGCCGCTCGGTCGCGATCGACGCCGCGGTGAGGTGGGCGACTTCGACACCGGCGGGGGTCGACGTCGCGAGGTGATCCTGCAGCTCCGCGGTCCAGCGCACGATGTTCGGCGGGCAGCACGGGCAGCCGAACCAGCTCCGCCGGAGGAGTTCGCCGTCCGCCTCCGCCCCCGACCGCTGGAGGTGGTCGGGACGACGCTGCAGCGGGTTGTCGTAGAAGAAGGCCATGCCGTCCGCGGAGAGGCCTGCGGCGTACGCGTTGTAGAGGACGGTCTCGACGGTGTCGAGGACGGCGGCCGACCCGGTCGCGAGGTACAGGCGCCAGCCCCACTGCATCACGGCGATCGCCGCGCACGTCTCGCTGTAGGAGCGTTCGGACGGCAGCTCGTAGCGGTCGCCGATCGCCTCGTCGGAGTGTCGACTCCCGAGGCCGCCCGTGAGGTAGAGCTTCGTCTCCACCATGTCGTCCCAGAGCCGCTGCAGCGACGCGAGCAGCTCCTGGTCGCCGCGTTCGAGGGCGACGTCGGTCGCTCCGGCGGCCAGGTACGCCATGCGGACGGCGTGTCCGGTCACGGAGTCGAGGTCGCGCAGTGGGGCCGAGTCCTGGAAGTACTCGGCGGGGAAGACCCGGAGCTCGACCGTGCCGTGACCACGTCGGTCGACGAACGCGGTCGCGAGCTCGAGGTAGGACGGCACGCCGGTCTCACGGAACAGCTCGACCAGGGCCATCTCGACCTCGGGGTGCCCGCACACCTGCGGGTCGCCGTCCGGTCCGAACCGTTCGACGGCGAGGTCGGCGAACGCCCGGGCGACGATCAGCAGACGGTCGTCGCCGAGACGACGCTTCGCGGCGATCGCCGCCTGGATGAGGTGCCCGAGGTTGTACAGCTCGTGGCCCCAGGCGAGGTCCTCCCAGGGTTCCTTCTCGATCTCCGGAGCCTGGAAGTAGGAGTTGAGGTACCCGTCCTCGCGCTGCGCGGCTTCGATGACGCCGACGGCCTCCTCGTAGAAGTCGCGGACGTCGCCGGGTGCCGCCCCGACGACCTCGTCCTCGGCGAGCAGGTAGGCGAGGCCTTCGAGGGTCTTGAAGACGTCGGTGTCGAGGAACGGGTAGCGCCCGCGGAAGCGTGACGTGCCGTCCCCCGGGTCGGAGATCCGGGCGAGGTTGTCGAGGTTGCCGGCGAGGCGGAGCTGCTCGATCGAGTGCGGGACGGTGGCGTCGCGGTTCCGACGCTGCCACGCACCGAGCTCGCCATCTCCCAGCGCGACCTGTCCGGCGCCCAGCGGGATGCGGACTCCCGCGATCGGTGCGACGGCGGCGTAACGGCCTCCCGCGTGCACCGCGGTGCTCGCTGCTCGGGCGTCTTCGTCGAAGCTCATGGGCGACAGGCCTTTCTGTACCGTGTGACACAGTACACGGATCCGGGTTTGTGGTGGGTGACACATTACTCACCTGCTCCAGCGGACTGTCAAGCGCCGACGACCGATTCCAGGAGATGGAAACACAGCCGTAACGCGCCTCTCCCAGCAGACTCCTCGCCGGATGCGCTACGCTGGAGGAACTTGCGTGCGATCGCGCCATCCGGTGCGGTACTCGCTTGCGTCGTAGAACGCTCCCTCTCTCCCCTGCACGGCACCCAGCGGTGCATGCCAGGGTCGATGACACTTCATACGGCGAACGGATGCGCGACCTGCGCCTTCGCCACCTCCCACCAGCGACGACGCCGACGGAAGCACGCCGTACCATCCACGTGAGTCATCACGTGCGTGGTCATCCCGGCAGTGCCCGCTACCGCACACGAGTGCGCCGGCAGCCGTCATCGAAGCTCGTGGCCGTGCCTGAAAGAGACACACACCCATGACCGAAGCAACCATCACCTTCGACGCCCTCGGCGTCCCGGCACCGCTCGTCGCCTCCCTCGCGAAGGACGGCAAGACGAGCGCGTTCCCCATCCAGATCGACACGCTCCCCGACACCCTCGGCGGACGCGACGTCCTCGGCCGCGGCAAGACCGGCTCCGGCAAGACCCTGGCCTTCAGCATCCCGATGGTCGCCCGTCTCGGCGGCGCCCTCGCCGGTGGCAAGCGCCGCCCGGGTCGCCCGCTCGGACTCGTCCTCGCACCGACGCGCGAGCTCGCCACCCAGATCGCCGCGGTCATGCAGCCGCTGGCCGACGCCTACTCGCTGAAGACCACCACGATCTTCGGCGGCGTCTCGCAGAAGCGTCAGGAAGAGGCGCTCCGCGCCGGCGTCGACATCGTCATCGCCTGCCCCGGCCGCCTCGAGGACCTCATGAAGCAGGGCTTCGTGAACCTCGACGCCGTGGAGATCACCGTCCTCGACGAGGCCGACCACATGGCCGACCTCGGCTTCCTGCCGGTCGTCACGCGCATCCTCGACAAGACGCCTCGCGGCGGGCAGCGTCTGCTGTTCTCCGCGACGCTCGACAACGGCGTGGACAAGCTCGTCCGCAAGTTCCTGCAGAACGAGGTGCTCCACTCCGTCGACGAGGCGAACTCGCCCGTCGCCGCGATGACGCACCACGTCTTCACGACCCCCTCGGTCGAGTCGAAGAAGGACCTCATCCAGGCCCTCGCCTCGGGTAGTGGCCGACGCATCCTCTTCATGCGCACGAAGCACCACGCCAAGAAGCTCGCGAAGCAGCTCACCGACTCCGGCATCCCCGCGGTCGACCTGCACGGCAACCTCTCGCAGGTGGCCCGCGACCGCAACCTCGCGGCCTTCAGCGCCGGGACCGCCAAGGTCCTCGTCGCCACCGACGTCGCCGCCCGCGGTGTGCACGTCGACGACGTCGAACTCGTCATCCACGTCGACCCGCCGACCGAGCACAAGGCGTACCTGCACCGCTCGGGCCGCACGGCTCGTGCGGGCAGCGCCGGTGACGTCGTCACCCTCGCGATCCCCGGCCAGATGGAGGACCTCAAGAAGCTCCTCCGCAAGGCCGAGATCAACGTCACCCCGCAGGCGGTCACCGCGACCTCCCCGGCGGTCCTCGAGCTCATCGGCGACGTCGCCGCCTACGTGAAGCCCGCGCCGCGTGCGGCCGTGCAGCAGCAGGGTGGTGGCGGTGGTGGTCGCTCGCAGGGTGCCAACGCGCAGCGTAAGCGTGCAGCCCGCGACGGCAACGGCCTCGGCAACGGTCACCGCGACCGCGACGGTGCCCGCGCCGGCGCGAGCCGCGACAGCGCTCCTCGCGAGGGCGGCCAGGGCGGCGGCGGTCGTCGTGGCGGTCGTCCCGCCGGCGGTAACGGTGGTCAGGGCGGACAGCGCTCCGGCGCCGGTCGCTCGGGCGGCGCGCGTGCAGGCGCCGGTGCCGCCACCGGTGGCAGCCGCACGCACTACAGCACCGGCTACGCCGCGAACTCGGGCGCTCCCGCCGAGTCCTCGCGCCCCCGGACCAACCGTCGCGCGTCCAGCGGCAACTAGCAGCGAACCGCTCGAACGAAGCGCCGTCCACCGCAGGGTGGGCGGCGCTTCGCCGTTCGCGGACCCACTCGATTTCGCGAGACGGGGGCGCTCGGGATACGGTTCCACCATGAACGCCACCGCAGTCGTCCGCCCCATCCGAGACGTCGACGCCGAGTCGCTGGGGCGTGTGCACGCCACGTGCTGGCACGAGACCTACGACCACCTCATCAGCTCGGCCACCCTCGCGAAGCTGTCACCACGCCGCATGGCCGAGCTGTGGACCCACTGGGCCGCGCAGGGTCCCGAGTACACGCACTTCGCAGCGCTCGTCGACGGCGAGATCGTCGGCTTCTCGGGTTCGGGCCCAGCCCGCGACGAGGACGCACCCCGTGAGCGCGAGCTGTACTTCATCTACCTGTTGGACGCGTTCCACGGGACCGGCATCGGTCAGCAGCTGTTCGACGCCGCCATCCCCGACGGTCAGCCGTCATTCCTGTGGGTCGCCGCGGACAATCCGCGTGCGCACCGCTTCTACCAGCGCAACGGGTTCGTCCTCGACGGTGGAGCCAAGACCGAGCCGTTCCTCGGCGAGATGATCGACGAGGTCCGCTACACCCGCTGACGCGCCCCGGCCCCTGAGCCGGTCCCCCGGTCCGTGAGCCCTTACCCGATCCCTGAGCCGCTCCCCCGGTCCCTGAGCCGCGTCCACCCGGTCCCTGAGCTTGTCGAAGGGCTAGCGCAGCCGTCCGACGGAGGCGAGGGCCGCGCGGAGGAGCGTGCCGCGGCCGCCCTCCATCTCGGCGGCGATCGCGTCGGAGGACGCCGCCTCAGGTGTCATCCACGTGAGTTCGAGCGCGTCCTGGCGGGGTTCGCAGGTGCCGGTCACCGGGACGACGTACGCCAGCGCGACGGCGTGCTGCCGGTCGTCGGAGTACGGCGACAAGCCCGGCAACGGGAAGTACTCGGCCACCTGGAACGGCACGGGCGACGCAGGGAGCAGCGGGAACGCCATCGGACCGAGGTCCTTCTCCAGGTGGCGGAAGAGCGCGTCGCGGATCGTCTCGCCGTACATGACGCGACCGGAGACGAGCGTGCGCGTCATCTCGCCGAGCGCCGTGGCCCGGAGCAGGACGCCCACCTCGGTGACGACACCGAAGCCGTCGACGCGGACCGGCACGGCCTCGACGTACAGCAACGGGAGCCGGCGGCGGATCTCCTCGAGTTCGACGTCCGACAGCCAGCCCGGATTGGAATTGCCGGGGAGATCGGGTTCCGGGTTGGGATCAGGGGTGCGAACGCTCATAGCTCCTTCATACCGTATGGAGCCGAGCGGCGATCCAGGCGGGCGGCGGTTCGACCGGACACCGCGCCCGACGCGCGGCGGGATCATACGGGGCCACGCGACCGCGCGCGACGCCGGTCGCGGTGTCGGTGGGGTGCAGGATGATGGAACCCATGACCGAGGTGCTCGAGCGCTTCTCCCCCGCGACGCGCGACTGGTTCGAGGGGGCGTTCGTCGCGCCCACGCCGGCGCAGGCGGGTGCCTGGGATGCGATCTCCCGCGGCGCCAACGCCCTCGTCGTCGCGCCGACCGGTTCGGGCAAGACCCTGTCCGCGTTCCTCTGGTCGATCGACCGCCTGCTCTCCGAGGCCATCGCCGAACACGCCGTGCGGCCGCGCACCGGCGTCCCGCTCACCGGCCTCGAGGCCGACGAAGCGGAGGCCGCCGCCGCCCAGCGCGAGCGCTCCCGCGGCACCCGCGTCCTCTACATCTCGCCGCTGAAGGCCCTCGGCGTCGACGTCGAGCGCAACCTCCGCACCCCGCTCGTCGGCATCGCCCAGGCGGCGCGCCGCCTCGGCACCGAACCACCCACCATCAGTGTCGGCGTCCGCTCGGGCGACACCCCGTCCGCCGACCGCCGGGCGATGGCCAAAGAGCCACCGGACATCCTCATCACCACGCCCGAGTCGCTCTTCCTCATGCTCACGAGTGCGGCACGCGAGACCCTCCGCACGGTCGACACCGTCATCATCGACGAGATCCACGCCGTCGCCTCGACGAAGCGCGGCGCCCACCTCGCGGTGTCGCTCGAGCGGCTCGACGCCATGCTCGAGAAGCCGGTGCAGCGCATCGGGCTCTCCGCCACGGTGCGCCCCGCCGAGGAGGTCGCGCGGTTCCTCGGAGGCCGCGCACCGGTCGAGATCGTGGCCCCGCCGGCCGCGAAGACCTTCGACCTGCACGTGGTCGTCCCGGTCGACGACATGACCGACCCCGACGCCGGCATGCGGACGCCCGGCGAGGCCGACGACGACGGCAGCGGTGGCGGGTTCACCGGCTACACCCCGAACAGCGACGGCGGCGGCGAAGACCGCGTCGGCAGCATCTGGCCCCACGTCGAGGAGGCGATCGTCGACCGCGTGCTCGCGCACCGCTCCACCATCGTGTTCGCCAACTCCCGTCGTCTGGCGGAGCGGCTCACGGCCCGGCTCAACGAGATCAACGAGGCCCGACTCAGCGACGCCACTCTCACGACCCCCGGTGCCGGGCGTCCACCGGCGCAGCTCATGGCCCAGAGCGGCCAGACCCGCGGATCGACGAGCGTCGCGGCCGCAGCCGCCCGGCCGGCCACCGAGGAGAGCGACGACGACATCCCCCTCCTCGCACGCGCCCACCACGGATCCGTCTCCAAGGAGCAGCGCGCGGGCATCGAGGAGGACCTCAAGTCCGGACGCCTGCGCTGCGTGGTCGCGACCTCGAGCCTCGAGCTCGGCATCGACATGGGCGAGGTCGACCTCGTCATCCAGGTGGAGTCCCCGCCGAGCGTCGCGAGCGGCCTGCAGCGGGTCGGCCGCGCCGGCCACCAGGTGGGCGAGGTCTCCCGAGGCGTCCTGTTCCCGAAGCACCGCGCCGACCTCATCAGCACCACGGTCGCGACCGAGCGGATGGAGGCCGGGCTCATCGAGGCGATCGAGGTCCCCTCCAATCCGCTCGACATCCTCGCGCAGCAGACGGTCGCGGCGGTCGCGCTCGACGAACTCGGCGTGGAGGACTGGTTCGAGACGGTCAAGCGCAGTGCCCCGTTCGCCTCCCTGCCCCGCTCGGCCTTCGAGGCGACGCTCGACCTCCTGGCCGGACGCTACCCCTCCGACGCCTTCGCCGAGCTGCGCCCGCGCATCGTCTGGGATCGCGACGCCGGGGTCCTGACCGGGCGGCCGGGGGCCCAGCGCCTCGCCGTCACGAGCGGCGGCACCATCCCCGACCGCGGGCTCTTCGGCGTCTTCATGGTCGGCGAGTCGGGCGCCGGCGCGCGCGTCGGCGAGCTCGACGAGGAGATGGTCTACGAGTCCCGCGTCGGCGACGTCTTCGCCCTCGGCGCCACGAGCTGGCGCATCCAGGAGATCACCCACGACCGCGTGCTCGTGACCCCGGCGTTCGGCCAGCCGGGCCGGCTGCCGTTCTGGAAGGGCGACGGCATCGGTCGCCCGGCCGAGCTCGGTCGCGCCATCGGCGCCTTCGTGCGCGAGCTCGACACCACCGGCACGGGCTCCACCCCACGTCTCGAAGCAGCCGGCCTCGACGAGCGGGCCATCAGCAACCTCGTCGCCTACGTCCGCGAGCAGCGCGAGGCGACGGGTGTCGTCCCCAACGACACGACCCTCGTCGTCGAACGCTCGCGCGATGAACTCGGCGACTGGCGGGTCATCCTCCACTCCCCCTACGGACTCCGTGTGCACGCCCCCTGGGCGCTCGCGGTCGGCGCTCGGGTGCAGGAGCGCCTCGGGGTCGACGGCTCGGCGGTGGCGAGCGACGACGGCATCATCGTCCGCCTGCCCGACACCGAGAGCGAGCCGCCGGGAGCCGAACTCTTCGTCTTCGAACCGGAGGAGCTCGACGCCCTCGTCACGCAGGAGGTCGGCGGCTCGGCATTGTTCGCCTCGCGGTTCCGCGAGTGCGCCGCCCGTGCCCTCCTGCTCCCGAACTACTCGCCGCAGAAACGCTCGCCGCTCTGGCAGCAGCGCCAGCGGTCGGCGCAGCTCCTCGAGGTCGCGAAGCAGTACCCGACGTTCCCGATCATCCTCGAGACGCTCCGCGAGTGTCTCCAGGACGTCTACGACCTCCCGGCCCTCGACCACCTCGCGCGTGAGCTGCAGTCGCGCGCGATCCGCATCGTCGAGACCACGACCGATCAGCCCTCGCCCTACGCCCGTTCGCTCCTGTTCGGCTACGTCGGCGCGTTCATGTACGAGGGCGACAGCCCGTTGGCCGAGCGTCGGGCCGCGGCGCTCGCGGTCGACAGCACCATGCTCGGCGAACTCCTCGGTCGGGTGGAACTCCGCGAGCTCCTCGACCCCGGCGTCATCGAGCAGACCGCGCTCGAGCTGCAGCGTCTCGACCCCGAGCGTCGACTCAAGGGGGTCGAGGGCGTCGCCGACGCGCTGCGGATGCTCGGCCCGCTCACCATCGACGAGATCGCGGCCCGGACGACCTTCGACGGCGTCACCGTCTCCGCCGACGGCGAGGCGAGTCGTGGCGACGACCCGCAAGCCTGGGCCCCCGATCCGGCTCGCTCGGCGGCCGCCGTCGCCGAACTCGAACGCTCGAAGCGCGTCATCCGCGTCCCGATCGCCGGCGAGGAGCGCTTCGCCGCGATCGAGGACGCAGGCCGACTCCGCGACGCGCTCGGCACCCCGCTGCCCATCGGCGTGCCGGTCGCGTTCACCGAGCCGGTCGCCGATCCGTTGGGCGACCTCCTCGCCCGCCACGCGCGCACGCACGGGCCGTTCACGACCGGGCAGACGGCCAGGCGCTTCGGTCTCGGGACCGCGGTGGTCCAGCACACGCTCGCCCGGCTGGCCGACGCCGGCCGCGTGGTCAAGGGCGAGTTCCTCCCCGCCGGCCGGCAGCAGGTGGGCGAGGACGACGACGCCGACCGCAGCCCCACCGATGCGACGGAGTGGTGCGACGCCGGCGTGCTGCGCAAGCTCCGCATCCGTTCGCTCGCCGCGCTGCGGCACGAGGTCGAGCCGGTCGAGCAGCAGGCGTTCGCCCGGTTCCTGCCGGTGTGGCAGCACCTCGGCGGGACGCTCCGCGGCGTCGACGGCGTCGCGACGGTCATCGACCAGCTCGCCGGCGCGCCCATCCCGGCGTCGGCCTGGGAGTCGCTCATCCTGCCCTCGCGCGTCGCCGACTACAGTCCCGCCATGCTCGACGAACTCACCGCGACGGGCGAGGTCGTGTGGTCGGGTAGCGGTTCGATCCCCGGCAACGACGGCTGGGTCGCGCTCCACCTCGCCGACACGGCGCCCCTCACGCTGCCCCTCGCTCCGACGCCGCACACCCCGGACGCCCTGCAGACCGAACTGCTCGCGACGCTCGGCGGGGGCGGCGCGTACTTCTTCCGGCAGCTCGCGGAGTCGGTCGGCTCGACGGACGACAAGCTCCTCGTCGACGCCCTCTGGGAGCTCGTGTGGGCCGGGCTCGTCACCAACGACACCTTCTCACCGCTCCGCACCCTGGTGGGTTCCGGCTCGGGGAACTCGGCGCACCGGGTGCAACGGCAGACCCCGCGATCGAAGCTGTACCGTGGCCGCAACCTGCAGCGCCCCTCGATGTCGACGCGGGCGAGCCAGACCCTCGGCGGCCGGTGGTCGATCCTGCCGCTGGCCGAGCAGGACGCCACCATCCGTGCCGTCGCCACGGGCGAGACCCTGCTCGAGCGGTACGGCGTCGTGACGCGCGGGTCCGTCGTCGCGGAGGGCGTGACTGGCGGCTTCGCCCTCGCCTACCGCGTGCTGAAGCAGTTCGAGGAGAACGGTCGCTGCCGTCGCGGATACTTCGTGGAACGCCTCGGCGGGGCGCAGTTCGCCTCCTCCGGCACCGTCGACCGCCTGCGCGGGTTCATCCGGACCGACGACGAGCCACCGCTCGACGCCGTCACCCTCGCCGCGACCGACCCGGCGAACCCCTACGGCGCCGCCCTCGGTTGGCCGGGCCAGGAGGTCACCGGGGTGAAGCACCGGCCGGGGCGGAAGGCGGGTGCGCTCGTCGTCCTCGTCGACGGAGCGCCGGTCTACTACCTGGAACGCGGTGGCAAGACGGCGCTCGTGTTCTCTGAGGACGACGACCAGCTCCGCGCCGGGGCGCGTTCCCTGGCGTCCACGGTGCGCGCTGGTCGCATCGAGAAGCTCGGCATCGAGCAGGTCAACGGCGCCTTCGTGCTCGGCACCCCGACGGGCCACGCCCTCCGCGACGCCGGATTCGTCGAGACGCCACGTGGATTGCGGCTCCGGCGTGGGTGAACCGGCGCACGGCCGTCCCGCCACGGGTTGCGCCGGACACCCTGCCGGTGGCACCGTAGCCGGAACGGACGGAGCGGTTCATGCCAGAAGGTGACACGGTCTTCCAAGCCGCGCACCGGTTGCGGCAGGCGCTCGCCGGCGAGGTCGTCACCGGCTTCGACCTGCGGGTGCCCGCCTTCGCGACCGTCGACCTGCGGGGCGACGTCGTCCACGACGTCATCCCACGTGGCAAGCACCTCCTGCACCACATCGGCGACCACACGCTCCACACGCACCTCAAGATGGAGGGGTTGTGGCACGTCTACCAGCCGGGCGAGCACTGGCGGCGGCCGGCCTGGAAGGCGCGCGCGATCGTGTCGACGCAGCACTGGGTGACGGTCGGGTTCGAACTCGGCCTCGTCGAGGTCTTCCCCTCCCGCGAGGACGAGGAGCGCTTCGGCTGGCTCGGTCCCGACCTCCTCGGTCCGGACTGGGACGAGGAGCGTGCCATCCACAACCTCGAGGCCGACGGCCGAGAGATCCACGTCGCCCTGCTCGACCAGCGCAACCTCGCGGGGCTCGGCAACGAGTACGTCAACGAGCTGTGCTTCATCCGTGGCGTCCTCCCGACGAGGCCCACCGCCGAGGTCGACCTGCCGGGCGCCGTACGCCTCGGCTACCGGCTCATCAACGCCAATCGCGACCGTCGCAACCGCGTCACGACGGGCGACACGAGGCCCGGCCGGAAGACGTGGGTGTACTCACGCGACGGTCAGCGCTGCCTCCGCTGCGGCACCCGGATCCAGCGGGGCAAACTCGGCGCCGACCCGACCGCGCTCCGCGACACCTACTGGTGTCCCCACTGCCAGACCTGACCCGACCACGCGGCCGGCCACCTGAGCCACCACCGGTCACTGAGCCACCACCGGTCACTGAGCCACCACCGGTCACTGAGCCTGTCGAAGTGCAGCCCCACCCGACTCACCCCACCCTTCGACAGGCTCAGGGACCGGAAGGTTCCCCGGTCCCTGAGCCTGTCGAAGGGGCGACCCGGTGCCGCCTCCCGCCGACCCACGACAGCGGGATCGACAGCAGCAGGAGGAAGAGAGCCTGAGTGCCCACGCCCGGCACCAGGGCCGCGAGCACGAAGGCGAGGAGCATGAGTGCCGTCGGCGCCCACACGAGCCACCACGGGCGCTGCGGCATCGCCGCCGCCTCCTCGCTGAGCAGACCGTCGCGCACGATCACCATCTGCTGCAGCCGGACGGCCACCATCGAGACGAGCATGGTCGCGATGTAGAGCATCGCGGCACCGCGGTCCGATCCGGCCGCGTCGACGATGAGGACCGTCGGGAGCGGCAGGAACACGATGCCCGCCAGCCAGATGAAGTTCAACGACACGAGCCGCCGTGAGTAGCTCACGGTGCGTTCGAACAGTCGGTGGTGGTCGCGCCAGAAGCTGGCGATGACGACGAAGCTCAGGGCCGCCGCCGCGAGCCCGGAGGCGTTCTCGCCCAGGAACTCGGAGACCGGGCCGCCGCCCGACTCCTGGGCCACGTCGACGAGCGGCAGGATGATGAGGGTGATCGCGATGGCGACGACCGCGTCGCTGAAGTTGACGACGCGGTCCAGGCCGCGTTCCGTCGTGACGCCGCGTCCGCGGCCCGCCGTCCGACCCTCCCCGTCTCCCGCCATGGTCAGCTCACGTCGGCGTCGTCGGTCGCGGTCCCCTGCACCATGGCGACCCAGCGGGCCAGGAAGGCCGCGCCCGCCTCGTCGTGGATGAGCGTCGGGTGGGTCAGCACCGGGTAGGGCTTCTCGGGCACGCCGTCGGCGGGGCGGACGTCCACGTGCGCGACCTCGAACCCGTGCTCGAACAACCAGTCGGCCATCGCGTAGTCGCTCCGGGAGTCGCCGACCGTGCGCCAGGCGAGCGGGAGCGCACCGCCGTCGGCCTCGAGGAGTTCGAGCGCGCGCTCGGCGCCGAGGTCCTTGCCGAGCCGGACCGACTCGATGTCGGTGGAGATGATCGTGGGATCGATGCGGTACTGCACGAGGCCGGCGTCGTCCGGGTAGCGGCCGGGCGCGTGCTCGACCCCGAACCCGCGTCGGGCGAGCTCGGCCCGGGCGTCGTCGTCGAAGTGCTTCCGCACGACCGCGTAGTCCGCTGCCGGCACCTCGACGTGCTGCTCGACCGAGACCATCGCGCGCTTGGTGTGGTCGAAGAACACCGTCTCGGCGTACCGCTCGTCGACGAGGCGCTCGATGACGTCGCCGTACCCCTCCGGCATGGCGACGTCCTGATCGAGGCTCAGCTCGTCGACCCCCGCCGCCGAGAACCCGAACCACACGGCGCCCTTCTCGCAGATGCCGTAGAGCCGGACGTCGTCCGCGAGCCCGGCGGCCAGGAGCGGTGGGACCACCACCTCGCGGAGGAACGCGTCGCTCCGCCCGGTGTTGAAGGCGATCGGGACCCCGGCGTTCGCGAGCGTCGCGAGGTCCTGCGCGATGCTCGGGAGGTTGATCGTCCGAGTGATCGGACTGGCGATGGGGCCGTCGACGTCGAGCAGGAGACCGAGGATGGGGCGGGACGCGTTCACGGGTTCAGCCTAACGAGCACCCGGCGTGGATAGACTCACTCCACCATCACCGGTGTTCGAAGGAGATCACTCGTGTTCACCAGCCCGCATCCCGACGTCGAGATCCCCGACCTGAGCGTCTACGACACCCTGTTCGGCGGCATCGCCCCGAGCGACCTCGACCGCATCGCCCTCCGCGACGGCACGACCGGCGCCGAGACGAGCTACCGACAGCTCATCGGCCAGATCAACGCCCTGGCCGGCGCCCTCGCGGCGGCCGGCATCGGGGTCGGCGACGTCGTCGCCCTCCACGCGCCGAACGTCCCCGCCTTCGCGACCGTGTTCCACGGCATCCTGCGCGCGGGCGCGACGGCGACGACGGTGAACGGCCTCTACAACGCCGAGGAGATCGAGGCGCAGCTGCGCGACGCCGGCGCGACGATGCTGTTCACCGTCTCCCCGCTGCTCCCCCAGGCCTGGGCTGCGGCGAGCGCCTGCGGCATCCCCTCCGACCGCGTCGTCGTCCTCGACGGCGCGGAGGGGCACGCGTCGCTGAGCGACCTCCTCCTGCGCCGCCTCCCCGCGCCGGACGTCTCGTTCGACCCGGCCACACACGTGGCGGTGCTGCCCTACTCCTCCGGCACGACGGGTCGGCCGAAGGGCGTGATGCTCTCGCACCGGAACCTCGTCGCGAACGTGCAGCAGTCCATCCCGCAGCTCGGCATGGTCGCCGACGACCGGATCCTCGCGGTCCTGCCGTTCTTCCACATCTACGGCATGACGGTGCTCCTCAACCTCGCCCTGTCGCGGCGCGCCTCGCTCGTGACCATGCCGCGGTTCGACCTGGCTGAGTTCCTCCGGATCATCCAGGACTTCCGCTGCAGCTACGTGTTCATCGCCCCGCCGATCGCGGTGGCGCTCGCGAAGCACCCGCTCGTCGACGAGTTCGACCTCTCGAGCGTCCACACGATCTTCTCCGGTGCCGCGCCGTTGGACGCGACGCTCGGGCGGGCGGTCGAGGAGCGTCTCGGCTGTCGGATGCGACAGGGCTACGGCATGACCGAACTCAGCCCGGTCAGCCACGCGATCGCGTTCCAGGCCGAGGGGGCGTCCCTCGACAGCGTCGGCACGACCCTCCCGAACATGCAGTGCCGGATCGTCGATCCGGAGACCGGCGCCGAGGTGGACTACCCGGCCGAGGGCTCGGACGAGGAGAGCGCGGCGGGCGAGCTGCTCTGCGCCGGCCCGAACGTCATGCTCGGGTACCTCGGCAACGAGGAGGCCACTCGCGAGACCCTCGAGGACGACGGCTTCCTCCACACCGGCGACATCGCGACCGTCCGCGGCGACGGCACCGTGCGCATCATCGAGCGGTTGAAGGAGCTCATCAAGTACCACGGCTATCAGGTGGCCCCGGCGGAGCTCGAGGCGCTGCTGCTCGGCCACCCGGCGATCGCCGACGCGGCCGTCATCGGGGTGCTCGACGACGAGGGCCAAGAGGTGCCGAAAGCGTTCGTGGTCCTGCAACCGGGCCAGGACGTCACCGCCGAGGCGCTCATGGCGTGGGTCACGGAGCGCGTCGCCCCGCACAAGAAGATCCGGCGCGTGGCGTTCGTCGACGCCATCCCGAAGTCGGCGTCAGGCAAGATCCTCCGCAAGGACCTCCGGGCCGCGGAGGCCGCCCCCGCCGGTTCCTGAGCTGCGCCGCACTGAGCCTGTCGAAGTGTCGAAGGGCGCCCTTCGACAAGCTCAGGGACCGAAGGCCGCTCAGGGACCGAAGCTCGGGACCGAGCGTCAGGATCGAGGGCAGGTCAGTGACCGACGGCGGCGACCATCCGGTCGAAGGCGGCGTCGAGCTCCGGCTCGGCCGGCTGCCAGTGCGGGTTCGCGTCGTGGAACGCGACCATCTCCGCCGCGCCGTCCCAGAACGGGATGGCGGGCCGGAACTCCGGGACGAGACTGCGGATGCGGGTGTTGTCGAAGACCATCGGGAACGCCTTGTCGCCGAGGAGCGTCGGCCCGAGCGGCGGGTGGACCTCCGCGATGACGTCGGACGGCACGTGCACGATGTCGGCCTCCACGCCGGCCGCCTCCGCGATCCACCGGGTGATGTCGTTCCAGCTCGGTGCGTGGTCGCCCGTGATGTGGAAGGCCTCCCCGAGCACGTCGCGGCGACCCAGCAGGCCGACGAACCCGACCGCGAAGTCCTCGGTGTGGGTGATGGTCCAGAGGGTCGTCCCGTCGCCGTGGACGACCACCGGCTTGCCCGCGCGCATGCGGTCGAGGTCGGTGCGCCGCCCCATCGTGGGGATGAGCGTCCGGTCGTAGGTGTGTGACGGGCGCACGATCGTCGCCGGGAACCCCTGCTCGCGGTAGGCGTGGACGAGGACGTCCTCGCAGGAGATCTTGTCGCGCGCGTACTGGGAGAACGGGTTCCGGAGCGGCGTCGACTCCACGACGGGCAGGCGCTGTGGCGGCTTCTGGTAGGCCGATGCGGAGCTGATGAACACGTACTGGCCGATCCGACCGGCGAAGCGGTCGATGTCCGCCTGCACCTGCGGTGGCGTGAACGCGGTGAACTGCGCCACGACGTCGAACTCGCGCGAGCCGAGCGTCTCGGTCACCGCGTCGGTGTCGCGCACGTCCGCGCGGAGGAGCTCGACCTCCTCGGGGAGGGGGCGGACGTGGGACAGGCCGCGGTTCAGGACGGTGACGTCATGGCCGAGCGACACCGCTCTGGCGACCGACGCCGAGGAGATGATGCCGCTGCCGCCGATGAACAGGATGCGCTTCGTCGTCATTGGTCCATCCTCGCGCACCAGAGACCGACTCGCCCAGGCCTGGACAGGATAGGGAGGTCCCTTCGTGGGCACTTCGACAAGCTCAGTGACCGGAGAGGTCTACCCGGACTGGGTCAGCGCTCGCGCTTGACGAACGCCATGGCACCGACGACGAGGGCGAGCAGCACCCCGGAGACGAGTCCCCACACGACCGGCGCCTCGGGTCCGAGGACCAGGAGCATCAGCAGCGCGGCGAGCGCGAGGACCCCGGCGACGACGAGCGCCGTCGTCCACTCGTTCCATCGCATCCCACCAGCCTAGGCTCCCGTCACCACGAAACGGCGACGCGGGAGCCACTGAGACGGACCGACGGGACCGCTCAGCGGTGCTCGGCGAGCAGCTCCTCGGTCCGTTCCCAGAGCCCGCGGGCGAGGGCGACGTCGTCGGCGAGCTTGTTCGTGCGTGCGGGCTTCCGCTTCACGAAGTAGCCGCCCGAGGTCCAGTCGAGGCCCGGCTGACTCTCGGCCAGCCAGAAGAGCGTGTCGGCGCCCTCCTCGGGGGTGTTCAGCAGGCGACGACCGAGCGGGTTCGCATAGAGGAACCGCATCGCGCCGTCGGGCGAGCTGGAGAAGTTCGTCGAGATGACCCCCGGGTGGAACGCCGCGGCGGACAGTCCGCGCGGGCCGTACCGGCGGTCGAGCTCCTTCGTGAAGAGGATCTGCGCCAGCTTCGCGTTGCCGTAGGCACGCGTGGGCGAGTAGGAGCGTTCGGCGTCGAGGTCGTCGAGGTCGAGCTTCCCGAACAGGCGGTTGGCGACGCTCGAGGTGTTGATCACCGTCGCCTCGGACTCGACGAGGCGGTCCAGCAGGAGGTGGGTGAGGAGCGCGGGTGCCAGGTAGTTGATCTGGAACGTCTGCTCGTGGCCGTCGGCCGTGACCCGGCGGTCGGCGCCGAAGATCCCGCCGGCGTTGTTGGCGAGGACGTCGATCCGCGGGTACCGCTCGAGGAGCTGTTCGGCGAGGAGCCGCACCTGCGCCAGTTCGGCGAAGTCGGAGATGAACGAGGCAGCCCCGATCCGCTGCGCGACGGCCGCGGTCTTCTCCGGTGACCGCCCGACCACCACGACCTGCTCGCCCGCGTCCGTCAACGCCTTCGCGGCCGCAGCACCGATGCCGTCGCTGGCGCCGGTGAGGACGATCACCCGGTCGCTCACGCGGAGGACTTCCGGGGGCGGGGCTCGCTGACGTTGGTCGGGCGCGCCCGCTGGTCGATGTCGGGGACCTCACGGCCGATGGCGAGGTCGCCGGTCTTGTTGGCGTCCTGCATCATCGACTCGAGCCAGCTGCGGTTGAGCTCCGGACGCTCCTCCTGGTCGAACTCGAACTGCAACGAGATCGACGGGTGCACCCAGATCGTCACGCGTCCGCCACCGGTCTCGAGCGAGCGCGGCCAGGAGATCGTGAAGGACTCGTTGCGCCGCAGCTTCATGACCGCGATCGACTTCACGTGCGCGAGCATCCGGTCGTCGAGTTCGAGTTCTCGCGATGAACTCCCGTAGATCAGCTTTCCCACCAGATGTCTCCCTCTGTGCCGGTCGTCTCGCGCACCCTCGAATCAGGGCATCACGACGCCCGAGCACACCGGGCGTTGCCCCCATCGTAGGCGACCGAAGGATCGCCGTCGTGCCGGTTGACGGGCGGGCGGAGGCCCAGTTCAGGGGGCCGCGGTGTTGTCCCCCATGCCCTCGCGAATACGTCAACTTCCGCGGAAAATCAAGGGATTTCAGCCCTGTTTCGTGAACCTGGCAAAGCCCTGGGCGGCGGCGGAATCGACCAAACCGCGGTTCGCGCTGCCCCCGAACGGCGTGCATGACCGTGAAGCCCGAATCTTCCGTCGTGCACCCGAGCCAGCCGTCCGTCCCCGAACGATCCGTCGCTCCGGGAACGCGTCCCCGCCGTGCACGCCAGCCGTTGCGTCTCCCCAAGCTCGTCTCCCAGCTGGTCACCTTCGGCCTCGTCGGTGGCACCGCGTTCGTCGTGGACGTCGGTGTGTACAACCTCCTCCGGTTCACCGTGCTCGACGACAAGCCGATCGGCGCGAAGGTGATCTCCGTCGCCGTCGCCACGATCGTCGCGTGGCTCGGCAACCGGGCGCTGACGTTCCGGACCGAGCACCGCCGCGCGGTGTGGAAGGAGGGCGCCCTCTTCGCGCTCATGAACGTCCTCGGCCTCGGGATCGCCGCGGGGTGTCTCTTCGTCTCGCACTACGTCCTCGGCTACACCACGCCGCTCGCCGACAACATCGCGGGCAACGGCGTCGGACTCGTCCTCGGCATGGTGTTCCGCTTCCTCGCCTACCGCTTCGTCGTCTTCCGACCCGCCGAGTCGGCGACCGATCGCCGTCGGAGCACGACGACGCAGGAGACGACCGTTTCGAGCCCGGCCGCATCGGCACCCGCCGCCGCACCGCGCACCACGACCCCTCGTCGATCCGCACCGACCCACGCACTGCCGACCTCTGGAGGCCTGTCCTGATGGCACCCGCACTCGCACCGCTGCTCGGAGCGCTCGCGCTCATCCCCTCCCGCCCGTTCGCCGCCGCGGACGAGCCCGCTCCCCTGCTGACCCCGCAGCCCGCGGCACCCACGGAACCGCTGCCGAACCGCGGCACCCTGGTGGACCCGGCGTCGGCGGCCGACCCCGGCTCCTGGAGCATCGGTGAGTGGCTCGGCTACGGCACCATGCTGCTGTTCGCCGCCGCGCTGACGATCATCGCCGTCACCACGCTCTACTGGATGCTCCACGCCTGGCGGTCGACCGGCCACCTGAAGAACACGGGGTTCGCCGCGGTCCCGCTGCCCGCCAAGCACTCCTTCACCCTGCTCGTCCCCGGTCGGCATGAGGAGGAGGTCATGGGTCAGACCCTCGACCGCCTCGCCGAACAGGACCACCCCGACTTCGAGATCATCGCGATCGTGGGCCACGACGACCCGGGGACCGAGCGCGTCGTCCGCGAGGCCGCCGCCCGGCACCCCGACCTCATCAAAGTGGTCGTCGACGACAGCGTGCCGAAGAACAAGCCCAAGGCCCTCAACCGGGCGCTGCAGATCGCCCGTGGCGACGTCGTGGGCGTGTTCGACGCCGAGGACGAGGTGCATCCGCGCCTGCTCACGCTCGTGGACTCCCGCTTCACCGAGAGCGGCGCCGACGTCGTCCAGGGCGGCGTGCAGCTCATGAACTTCCAGTCGAGCTGGTGGTCGCTCCGGAACGTGCTCGAGTACTACTTCTGGTTCCGGTCGCGCCTGCACTTCCACGCGAACTCCCGCTTCATCCCGCTCGGCGGCAACACGGTGTTCGTGAAGAAGACCTGGCTCGACTGGTCGGAAGGCTGGGACGACGGCTGCCTCGCCGAGGACTGCGAGCTCGGCGTCCGACTCTCGAGCGCCGGCGCGACGGTCGTCGTGGCCTACAGCCCGGAGGTCGTCACCCGCGAGGAGACGCCAGGCACCCTGCAGTCGCTCTACAAGCAGCGCACGCGCTGGAACCAGGGGTTCCTGCAGGTCCTGAAGAAGGGCGAGTGGCGCAAGCTGCCGACGTTCCGTCAGCGCATGTTCGCCCGCTACCTGCTGTCGATGCCGTTCCTCCAGGCGGCGACCGGCCTCCTCATCCCCGTCTCGGTCCTGCTGGTGCTGTTCGCGAAGGTCCCCGCGCCGATCGCGCTCCTCACCTTCATCCCGCTCGCGCCGACGATCGTCACCCTCGCGGTGGAGGCCTCCGGGCTCGGTGAGTTCGGCCGCCTCTACGGCCAGAAGGTCCGCCTCCGCGACTACGCCCGGCTGATCCTCGGCACCTTCCCGTACCAGATCTTCCTCGGCCTGGCCGCCGTCCGTTCCGTCTTCCGCGAGTGGAAGGGCGACCACTCCTGGGAGAAGACGGAGCACACCGGCGCCCACCGCAGCGAGGAGGTCGCCGAGGCCACCGAGGCCGCTCCCGTCTCCGTCGACCTGCCCGACCGCGCACCCGAGCTCGTCCTCCAGAACGGAGCAACCCGATGACCGGCATCCTCGAACGACCGGCCGCCCCCGGCCGACCAGAGCTCCACCTGGAGAGCGACCGCCTCGGCTGGCTCACCTCAGGGCCACCGGCACAGCGAGGCCCCGGCGTCGTGCGCCGCTGGCTCTCGCGCCACGGTCGCACCCTGGCCTTCCTCCTGCCCGTGCTCGCCATCGCCGCCGTCGTGCAGGCCATGAACATGGGCGGATCCCCGCAGCGCATCGACGACGAGGGCACCTACACCGCCCAGGCGTGGAGCGTGCTGAAGCTCGGCGAACTCGCCCACTACACCTACTGGTACGACCACCCGCCGCTCGGCTGGCTGCAGATCGCGGCCTACACGGGGCTGACCGGCGCGTTCGACCGCTACGACATCGCCGTGGTCGCGGCACGTGAGGCCATGCTGGTCGCGACGCTCATCGCCGTCGTGCTCGTGTGGGTCCTCGCCCGCCGCCTGCACCTCAGCCGGGCCATGGCCGCCGTCGCCGCACTCGTGTTCGCGATCTCGCCGCTCGCCGTGCAGTTCCACCGCACCGTCTACCTCGACAACGTCGCGGTGCCCTGGCTCCTCGGTGCCTTCATCCTCGCGACGAGCCGCAAGCACCAGCTCGTCGGCTTCGCGGGTTCCGCCGCCGCGTTCGGCATCGCCGTGCTGAGCAAGGAGACCTTCCTGCTCGCCCTGCCCTTCCTCGCCTGGACCATGTGGCGCGCGGCTCGGAAGGAGACCCGCCGGTACACGCTGCCGGTCGCCGCGACGATCGTCGTCGTCATCGGCTTCACGTACGTGCTCTTCGCCGCCATCAAGGGCGAGCTCATCCCCGGCCCTGACCGGGTGAGCCTCCTCGGCGGCGTCTTCTTCCAGCTCGGATCCCGCGTCGCGAGCGGGTCGCTGTTCGACCCGGAGAGCCTGTCGGCGAAGACCCTCGGCATGTGGTGGCAGTTGGACGCGGCACTCCTCGTCGCCGGAGCGGTGGCCGCCGTCGCCGGGCTCTTCATCTCGCGACTGCGTGTCATCGCCGCGATGACCGTCTTCCTCGGCCTGTTCATGCTGCGCCCGGGCGGCTACCTGCCGGTGCCGTACGTCATCATGCTGCTGCCGTTCATGACGATCCTCATCATGGGCGTGACCGGCGCGGCCATCCGCCGGTTCCGTCGCCGCTCGACCGTCGAGGCCGGTGCACCGCGCCGTCGTCTCCTCGGCGGACGCGCGGCCGGAGCCGTCTGGGTCGCCGCCGTGCTCGCGGCAGCCGTCGTCGCCGTCCCGAACACGGCGACCCAGCTCCGCGGCTTCCTCCTCGCCGACCTCGACAAGCCGGTCCGGCAGGCCCAGCAGTGGGTCCAGACCAATGTGCCGAAGGAGTCCCGCGTGATCGTCGACGACGCGATGTGGGTCGACCTCGTCGAGAGCGGCTTCGATCGCGACAACGTCATCTGGTACTACAAGATGGACACCGACTCCGCCGTCCAGGCCCAGTCGCCCAACGGCTGGCGCGACGCCGACTACATCGTCACGACCGACTCGATGCGGACCTTCCCGACCACCTTCCCCGAGGTGAAGGGTGCGATCGACAACTCCGAGCTCGTCGCGACCTTCGGCTCCGGGACGCAGGCCGTCGAGGTCCGCCGCATCGACGCCGACGGTCTCGACGCGGCAGCCGAGCAGGCTGCCGGACGCACGGCGGCTCGGGCGGCGCTCGGCGCGCAGCTCCTGCTGAACCCCTCGCTCAGCGTCTCGGCGGAGGCCGCGCAGACCGTGAGCGACGGCCAGCTCGACTCCCGCGCCCTGCTCGCCCTCGGACAGGTGCTCGCCACGACGCCGGTCCGGCTCGAGAGCACCCCGGTGCTCGACGGCGAGACGGGCGACGTGCGCCGGACGATGGTGCTCCGCACCGGCACCGAGGCGGGCGACAGCCGTCTGGCCGACTCCATCCGCTCGATCCAGGGCGACTACGCGGCCGACCGCGTCGAGCAGACGGCGGCCGGCGTGCGGGTCACCTACTCGGTCGTCGAACCCGACGTCGTCCGCTGACCACCGTCCCGAGCACCGGCTCGAGCCGGACGCCAGAACCACCCGAACCCCCGAACCACCCGAAGAACAGGAGTTCCACCATGCGAACCACCACCACGAGGCGACTCGCCCTCAGCGGCCTCGCCGCCGTCGCGACGGCAGCACTCATCGGCTTCGGCACCACCGCCGCGAGCGCCGCCACCACCGATGCCGCAGGCACCGGCTGGATCCGCGTCGGCCACCTCTCGGCCGACACCAAGACCGTCGACGTGAAGCTGTCGGCACTCTCCGGCGGCGCGACCGTGTTCGAACTCGACGACGTCGCCTACGGCCAGGTCTCCCCCTACACCGACCTCGCCGCCGGCACCTACGTGGTGTCGATGGTGCCCGCCGGGGCTCCCGACAGCACGAAGCCGGTCATCAGCACCAACGTGACCATCACGGCCGGGGAAGCGGCCACCGTCGCCGCCTACGGTCCCAACAAGGACCTGCAGACGAAGGTGTTCGAGGACGACCTCACCGGTCCGGCCGAGGGTGCGGCGCGCATCCGGCTGATCCAGGCGTCGACCGATGTGAAGAGCGTCGACGTCAGCACCTCGACCGGCATGCCCATCGCGAAGGGCGCCACCACCGGCACGGCGACCGACTACGCGAGCGTCCCCGCCGGCCCGTGGGATCTCGAGCTGACCGGCGGCAAGCAGGCGGCGGAAGCCTCCGTGAACCTCGCGCCGGGCACCGTGAGCACGCTCTTCGTGCTCGACAACGCCGCAGGTGGCGTCACCCTCATGCCCGTCCTCGACAGCTCAGCGGCCGGTGACGCTCCCGAGGGTCCGGTGGAGACCGGTGGCGGTGGACTCGCCAAGGAGTCGTCGACGCTGCGGGGCCGTCCTCGACGACCTCGACGCGAAGCTCGCCCGGCTCGTGCGCGACCTCGGGACGGCGGTGAGCTGACCATGAGCGCCAAGAAGACGATCGGCATCGCCGCGACCGCGGTCGCCGCGGTCACCGCGACCGCCGTGATCGCCTCCCTGGCGACCGGGTTCCCGGCGAACCTCCTCCAGGGTCCGACCGCGGCGTCACCCGGCTCCACCGACGCCGACGGACAGCCTGGCCCGACCTCGACGGTCACGGACCGGACCACCACCGAGGCCGCCGACGCGTTCCTCGCCGACTGGGTCGACGACGGCCGCGTCGTGCGCCGGGACCAGGGTGACGACACGGTCAGCGAAGGGCAGGCCTACGGACTGCTCGTCGCGGCCGGGGTCGGGGACGAGCAGTCCTTCACCGAGATCTGGGACTGGACCGAGCAGCACCTGCAGCGCCCCGACGGACTGCTCGCCTGGCGGTGGAGCGACGGCGAGGTCGTCGACGACGAACCCGCCAGCGATGCGGACCTCGACGCCGCCCGCGCCCTCGTCATCGCCGGCACCCGCTTCGACGAGCCGCGGTTCACCGAGGCCGGCGTCACGCTTGCCGGTGTGATCGCGGACCGCATGACCGCCGAGACCGCCGCGGGCCGGATCCTCCTGCCCGGTGTCTGGGCCGCAGCGACCGAGCCCTACGCGTACAACCCGTCCTACGCCTCCCCCGTCGCCTTCTCGGTGCTGGGTGCGGCGACGGGTGACCCGCGGTGGGCCGAACTGCAGGCGGGTTCCGCAGCGGTCACGACCACCCTGCTCGACGAGAGCCCGCTGCCGCCGGACTGGGCCCAGGTGCACGCCGACGGCACCGTCGACGCCATGCCCGGCGCGGCAGGGACCGGGCAGAGCGTCCGCTACGGCTACGACGCGGCCCGACTCCCGATCCGCTACGCCGAGTCCTGCGACACCGCCGACCAGGCGACGGCCGCCCGCCTCGCCTCGACCCTCGCGCGGTCGAAGGAGCTGCGGGCGGAGACCGACCTCGGCGGATCACCACTGACCTCGGACGTGCACCCGCTCGCCCTCCAGGCCCGAGCGGCCGCGCGCGCCGCCGTGGGCAACCTGCCGGAGTCGGCGGACGACCTCCGAGCCGCCGACGAACTCGCGCAGGAGGTGCCGAGCTACTTCGGCGCCGCCTGGGCAGCCCTCGCGCCCATGATGCTCACGACCGGTGAGCTGGACGGGTGCCCGCCGCTCACCGAAGGAGCCACCTCATGATCCGCGCACACCGCCGGACGATCGGCACGCTCGCCGCGGCCGGAGCACTCCTCACGGCGCTCGCCCTCTCGGGCTGCGCCACGACGCACGCCGGGCAGACGCCGACCTCGCCGAACGCCGCCGACGGGCCCATCACCTCCTCGGAGGCGACCGACCGTGGCGCCGCCGGTGCGAAGCAGGACCCGGTCGCCCAGGCGCCGGCCGCCGATGTCAGCGCACTGAGCGTGAGCCGGGTGCAGATCCCGTCGATCGGGGTCGACGCGGCGGTCGAACCGCTCGAGCGCGATGCGTCCGGTGTCCTCCTGCCGCCCGTCGAGTGGGAGGACGCCGGGTGGTACCGCGCCGGCGTCCTGCCCGGTCAGGTGGGGCCCGCGGTCATCGCCGGTCACCTCGACACGACCCTCCGCGAGGCGGTGTTCGTCCACCTCAAGCAGCTCGTGGCGGGCGACCAGGTGACGGTCACGATGTCCGACGGCTCGACCGCCACCTACGCCGTGGACCGCGCCATCGACGTCGAGAAGAAGACCTTCCCCACCGAGGAGGTCTACGGGCCGACGCCCGACGCGCAGCTCCGGCTCATCACCTGCAACGGCCCCTTCGACGACGCCGCGAACACCTACGCGAACAACTACGTCGTCTTCGCGTCGCTCGTCGGCACGACCCCGTAGCGCCGCTCCCCACCCCTCGCTCCTGTCGAGGGGCCGCCCCGCTCCGAACCACTCCCAACGACCCGAAAGGAACCGACGTGAACCGCTCCCTCGTCGTCATCCCCACCTACAACGAACTCGACAACCTGCAGCCGATCGTGAACCGCACGCTCGCCGTCGCCGGGGTCGACATCCTCGTCGTGGACGACTCCTCCCCCGACGGCACCGGGTTCCTCGCCGAGCAGCTCGCCGCGCAGCACCCGCAGGTGCACGTGTTCCACCGGGCCGTGAAGGACGGGCTCGGCGGGGCGTACCTCGCGGGCTTCGCCTGGGCGCTCGCGCGCGGCTACGAGGTCATCGTCGAGATGGACGCGGACGGCTCCCACCACCCCGAGGACCTGCCCCGCCTGATCGCGACTCCTCGACGACCACGACCTCGCGCTCGGCTCGCGCTGGGTCCCGGGTGGCGTCGTCGAGAACTGGCCCGCGCACCGGCTCGCGCTGAGTCGCGGCGGCAACCTCTACACGCGACTCGCCCTCGGGATCGGTGTCGCCGACGCGACCGGCGGGTTCCGCGCGTTCCGCAGCGAGGCACTGCGCCGCATCGACCTCGCCGACGTCGCGTCGCAGGGGTACTGCTTCCAGGTCGACCTCCTCTGGCGGGCGCTGCAGCGCGGGCTCCGGGTCGTGGAGACGCCCATCGTCTTCACCGAGCGGGTGTCTGGCGAGTCGAAGATGAGCGGCGGCATCGTCTCCGAGTCGCTCAAGAAGGTCACGATGTGGGGCGTGCGTCGCCGCCTGCAGGAGGTCCGTGCGCTGCTGCACGGCCACCCGCTCCCATCCGTGCGCGTGCTGTCCACCCGCTGAGACCAGGTGGTGCGGGCTGCGACGACCACGGGCCGACGAGGGCTGCACATCTTCCCAGGTCCTTCCGGTTCCGCCGCCCTCCCCGGAGTCGTAGCGTGAGGGCATGACCAATCGCACGCGCACCCCGCAGCACCCCATCGGTTCCGGCTTCGGCCACTCGAGCACCGCGGCGGAGGTGCTCGAGGGCATCGACCTCACCGGCAAGCTCGCCATCGTCACCGGCGGCTACTCCGGTATCGGCCGTGAGGCCGTCCGTGCCCTGGTCGGCGCGGGTGCCCACGTCATCGTCCCCGCGCGGCGCCCGGAGACCGCTCGCGAGGAGCTCGCCGGCATCGACGGCGTGGAGGTCGACGAACTCGACCTGGCCGACCTCGCGAGCGTCGAGGCGTTCGCCGACCGCTTCCTCGCCACGGGCCGGGGCATCGACCTCGTCATCACGAACGCCGGCGTCATGGCGGCTCCCGAGACGCGCGTCGGTCCCGGCTGGGAACTCCAGTTCGCGACGAACCACCTCGGCCACTTCGCCCTCGTCAACCGCCTCTGGCCCGCCATCGTCAAGGGCGGCTCCTCGCGGGTCGTCGCGTTGTCCTCCAGCGGCCACAAGCGCTCGGGGATCCGCTGGGACGACGTCCAGTTCGAGCACGGCTACGACAAGTGGGAGGCCTACGGGCAGGCGAAGACCGCCAACGCGCTCTTCGCCCTCCAGCTCGACACGCTCGGTGCCGAGGAGGGCGTCCGCGCGTTCTCCGTCCACCCCGGTGGCATCCTCACGCCGCTGCAGCGGCACCTGCCCCGCGAGGAGATGATGGCGCTCGGCTGGGTCGACGCCGACGGCAACCTCCTCGTCTCGGGGTTCAAGTCGCCCGAGCAGGGTGCCGCAACGGAGGTCTGGGCCGCGACCTCGCCGTCGCTCGACGGCCTCGGCGGGGTGTTCTGCGAGGACTGCGACATCGCCGGCCCGGCCGAGACCGCGGTCTCCCCGGCCTCCGGTGTCGCCGACCACGCGACCGATCCGGAGGAGGCGGCCCGACTCTGGGCGCTCTCCGCCGAACTCACCGGGGTCGACGCCTTCGCCGCCCGCGACTGATCGGCCGGCGCCACCCCTTGCAGCCACCCGCCCACGGACCTACCGTGAGAGCGGATCAGCGCGACGATGCGCGAGACGGAGACCGCCCAGGCGGATCTCGGAAGGAGCACCCCATGAGTGACCAGAACGCCGACATCAACAACCCGGGCCCACACGACGAGGCCGTCGACGACGCGGCGGCCGAGCGCGTGGCCTCCACGACGAACCCCGGCCCGCACGTCGCCGCCGACGACCCCGCGGCGAGCGGCGAGGCCGACATCACGAACCCCGGTTCGGAGACCGAACGCGACGCTGCGGCCGAGCGCGAGGCGGAGCGCGTCGCGAACATCACCAACCCCGGCCCAAGTTCCTGACCGCAACGACCCTTTCTCAGGAGTTCGCCGGCGCGTCGGCCCGCCCGCCGGGCCGGCGCGCCGGAGGACTCCTGAGAACGGTCAAGCAGCCTCAGCGGTCGGCGCGAGGCGGAGTGCGTCGCCGACATCACCAACCCCGGCCCAAGTTCCTGACCGCAACGACCCTTTCTCAGGAGTTCGCCGGCGCGTCGATCCGTCTGCCGGGCGGCGCACCGGAGGACTCCTGAGAACGGTCACCCAGCTCTAGTGGTCGGCACGAGGCGGCCGCAGGCGCGTCTCCTCGATGTCGAGCATCGTCTGCGCCTCGGCGAGGATGCGCGACGGGTACGCACCGCGCGCCCGGGCGTCGAGGAGCCGCTCACGCTCGGCCTGCACGACGGCGAGGCGCAGCTGGCGGTAGAGCCGGTGCGGTGTCTCGGCGTGCGTCTCACTCGGCGAGACCGACTCGCGCGAGCGTTCCCAGGCGGCTTCCGCCCGCAGGAACGTCGACTGCCGGACGCGTTCGAGCAGATCGGGGTCGATCTCCTCCTCGATGCCGACCGCCGACGCCGGATCCTCCAGCACACTGATGCCCGCGTAGCTGATCTCGTCGAGGAGGGTCGCGAGCTGTCGACGGTCCTCGGACTCGTCGATCCCCTGCACCTTGAGCAGCCGGATGAGCCACGGCAACGTGCCGCCCTGGACGACGAGCGTCACGACGGCGACCGTGAAGGCGATGAGGACGAGCTGCTCGCGGTACGGGGTGCTCTGCGGCAGTGACTGTGCGGCGGCGAGCGTCACGACGCCGCGCATGCCCGACCAGCTGAGGATGACGCCACCCCGCCAGTCGATCTGCTCCAGCCGCAACTGCTCGAGGTCGGCGCGCTGCCGCTCGTAGGCGCGCTCCCGACGCCGCCGTCGATGCCATCGGCGGTTCTGTCTCGGGAACCGTTCCGAGTACCCCATCGACAGCCACCGTTGCAGGGTCTGCCGCTCGGCCCAGCGTTCTCGTGCACGGAGCCCGAGCACCAGCGGGCCCACCCACAGGAACCGCAGCGCGATGAGCGCGGCCGTCGCGACGAGACCGATCCCGATGGACTCCTCGACGGACAGGATCTCGGCGTCGACGGCGCCGATGAGCGTCCGGATCTCGAGTCCGATGAGGAGGAACACGGCGTTCTCGAGCAGGAACTGGATGGTCCGCCAGTTGATGCGGTCGCTGATCCGCGCCTGGGCCGAGAACGCGGCCGAGCTCGCGTGCCCCGTGTACAGGCCGGCGATGACGACGGCCAGCACGCCGGACCCACCGAGCGCCTCGGTCGGCATGAACGCCACGAACGGGACGGCGATGGAGATCGCGGTGTCGAGGACGGAGTCGTTGAGCTTCGACCGCAGCCAGACGGTGACGTACCCGGCGATGAAGCCGACGATGATCGCCAGGACGACCGCGTAGACGAAGTCGCCGACCGTCGCCCACGGCGTGAGCATGCCGCCGGCCGCCGCAGCGCTCGCCGATCGGAGGAGCACGAGCGCGGTCGCGTCGTTCACGAGCCCCTCGCCCTCGAGCACCGTCAGGAGGCGGGGCGGGAGGCCGAGACGGCGTCCGATGGACGTCGCCGCGACCGCGTCGGGCGGGCTGATGATCGCGCCGAGGGCGATGGCGGCGGCGAGGTTGAGGTCGGGCAGGAGGCTGAAGAGGAGGAAGCCGGCACCGAACGCGGTGACGATGACGAGCACGACGGACAGGCTCGTGATGGTGGCGAGGTTGCGGCGGAAGTCCATGATCGGGACGCTGATCGCCGCGGCGTAGAGGATCGGCGGCAGGACGACGTCGAGCACGAGTTCCGGTTCGACCTCGATCTCCGGGACGCCCGGGAGGTACGAGAGCCCGACACCGACGATCACGAGGATGATCGGCGCGGCGACGCCGAGCTTGCGGGAGAAGGCCGCGACGGCGACGATCACCGCGATGCCGACGACCGCATACACCCCGAGTTCCATAGCGATCAGGCTATCGGTCGCTCGACCGACCCCATCCCGACGGGCTGTCGTGGGTGCCGGGAGCCTACTCGAGCAGGCCCCGGATGTCCTCCGCGGTGAGCGCCTGACTGAACACCGCGTCGTCGTCGAGGACCGCGGCGAAGAGCTCCGACTTCTTCGCCTGGAGCGCCATCACCTTCTCCTCGATCGTGTCGGCGGCGACCAGTCGGTAGACCATGACGTTCTCCGTCTGGCCGATGCGGTGCGTGCGGTCGATGGCCTGCGCCTCTGCGGCCGGGTTCCACCACGGGTCGAGCAGGAAGACGTAGTCCGCTTCGGTCAGGTTGAGGCCGAACCCGCCGGCCTTCAGGCTGATGAGGAACACGGGGGCGTCACCGGTGCGGAAGCGGTCGATGACCTCACCCCGACGACGGGTGGACCCGTCGAGGTACTCGTACGCGATGCCCTGCTCCTCGAGCCGACGAGCGGCGGTGCCGAGGAAGCTCGTGAACTGGCTGAAGATGAGCGCCCGGTGGCCCTCGGCGACGACGTCGTCGAGCTGCTCGAGGAGTGCGTCGAGCTTGCTCGAGGGGATGCCCGCGTGCTCCTCGGCGTCGATGAGGCTCGCGTCGAGGCTGAGCATGCGGAGGAGGGTGAGCGAGCGGAACACGATGAACCGGTTGCGGTCGAGGTCGTCGACGAGTCCGAGGAGCTTCTGCCGTTCGCGTTGGAGGACGAGGTCGTAGAGCTTGCGGTGGGCCGGTGCGAGCTCGATGCGCAGCACCTGTTCCTGCTTCGGCGGCAGTTCGGGCGCGACCATCTCCTTCGTCCGGCGCATGAGCAGCGGTCGGATGCGTCGGCGCAGGGTCTGCAGCCGACTCGAGTCGAGCCCCTTGCCGATCGGCTTGACGTAGTGCTCGGTGAAGCGCGGCGCCGACGCGAACAGGCCCGGCGCGACGATCGACAGCAGCGACCACAGCTCCATGAGGGTGTTCTCGATGGGCGTGCCGGTGATCGCGAGCTTGAACGGTGCTCTGAGGTCGACCGCGCACTCGTGCAGCTTGGCGCGGTGGTTCTTCACGAACTGCGCCTCGTCGAGGATGAGCCCCGACCACTCGACCGCCTGGTACGCCGCTGCGTCGAGCCGGAACAGCGCATAGCTCGTGACCACGATGTCGGCGCCCGCCGCGAGGTCCGCGATCGACGCGCTGCCCTTCGCCTGCGTGGCCGTGATGCTGCGGACGACGAGGCCGGGCACGAAGCGCGTGGCCTCGGCGACCCAGTTGGAGACGACCGACGTCGGGGCGACCACGAGGAACGGTGGTGCCGTGGTCCCGGTGGTCTCGCGCGCGTGGGCGACGAGGGCGAGGGTCTGCAGCGTCTTGCCGAGGCCCATGTCGTCGGCCAGGATGCCGCCGAGTCCGTGCTGCCAGAGGAACGCGAGCCAGCGGAAGCCCTCGACCTGGTAGGGCCGGAGGTCGGCGTGGAGTCCCGACGGCAAGGGGGTGTCGGGGACCGCTTCGATCGCGTTGAGTCCGGCTGCGGCCTCGCGCCAGGAGACGGCCTGCTCGGTCTCGTCGGCGAGGTCTTCGAAGTCGGCCCAGAGGCTCGCCTGGTAGCGACTGATGCTCGGCTTCGTCTCCCACTCCTTGAGCGCGGCCGCCTCGGTGAGCAGCTCGCGCAGGCGGTCGAAGGCGGGGTGCTCGAGCGAGAGGTAGGTGTGGTCGACCATGAGCAGCTTCGTGCGCCCCTTCGAGAGGGCCTTGAAGAGGGGCTCGAAGGGGACGCTGTACTCGCCGATGTGGATGACGATCCCGAGGTCGAACCAGTCGCGCTGCTCCGTCTCCACCGTGGTGACCGAGATGTGAGGTGTGCCGGTGAGCTCCCGGTACTCGGGGCGGTCGCCGGACACCTCGACGAGGACGTCGTCGAGCGATTCGAGGACGGGCAGGGTGCGCTCGGTGACGAGTGCCGCGTCGAACTCCGTCAGGACCTGCGGCCTGGGCGGCCAGACGCCCGGGGTCGTGAGCTCGTCGAACGAGCCGGCGGCGAGCGCCCGGCGTTCCGGTTCCGCTGCGGCGGCGATGGCGGCACCGACCCGGTCGAGGATGGCCCGTTCCGCGCGTTCGTCGCGGAGGACCTCCGCTGCGGCAGCTCCGGTGGCGGCGTCGGTCGGCGCGCCGTTCGGCACCGTGGACACGAGTGGTCGTCCTGCGGCGAGCGCCGGGGTGCCGCCACCGATCGGGACGCGCTGCGCCGGGGCGTACTGCCAGAACCAGGCGAGGCGAAGGGTCTGCTTCGGTTCGAACGAGGCCGCGAGCACGAGCACCGGTGGCACGATCTCGGGGAGGGCCACGGTGCCGTCCGTCGAACTCAGCGAGATGCTGCGGCGGAGTCGTGGGACGTAGTGCTCGAGGAACTCCGCCACCTCGGCCTCGGGGACGACGACGGGCTCGCCTGGCCCGAGGAGTCCGCGGGCCTCGTCCGTCAGCGGTTCGGCGAGCGGTGCGAGCACGATCGCCTGCTGGGGTTCGAGCGTGTAGTGGTAGAGCCCGTGGTCGCCGAGGGCTCCGCTCGTGGCGGCGTCGACGTCGGTGCCGTCGATCGTCACGACGGATCGGAGGACCACGCCCTCGTCGTCGTGCGCGGCGTCCAGCCGGATGGCGGCTGTGGTGCCGAGGACGACCGTGCCCTTGCGCGTGCCGACGAGTTCGATCCCGAGTTGGGCCGCCTCCTCGAACAGATGCCAGAGGACGGGGCTGCCGAAGTCGTCGAGGACGAGCCAGTCCGAGTCACCGGCGCCGGCGTAGGCACCGGCCGGCGGACGGGTGGCACGCAGGAGCGCCTGGAACTGCGTGAACCACTGCTGGTGCGCCGGATCGAGCGACAGCCGGTGGCCCTGGTGCGTGAACGAGGTCCACGAGATCGTCGACTTCACGAAGCCGCCGCCGGCCTTCTTGACCACGGGTCGGACGGCGATCCGGCGGGGGTGCCGGGGCTCGGGCGGGCCGTCGGCCGTGCGGGAGGTCGGTCCGCGCCAGCGTTCGGCGGTGCGCGGGATGCTCTCGCGGACCTCGAACTGCAGGCCCATGGCCGTCGGCGCCGTGGCGCGACCGGCGTCGCCGGCGAGGGAGTCGAGTCGGTTCCGCCAGCTGGGCGGCGCCGGCGGCGTCTGCGGACTCGGGGTCCATCGCGCTGCTCGCCGTTCCGCCTCCGGACGCCAGGCGTCAGGGAGGTCGTCGAGCTCGTCGAGGGCGTACATCGGCTGGTGCTCGGCCGGTTCGTCGAGCGCGGGGTCGTTGATGGGCGCGGTCCAACGCCGGTCGGAACGCCAGGACGCCTCCTTCCCCGAAGGCGGCCGTTGTGGGGCCACCCACCGGTCGGAGCGACCTTCGGCCCGGAGGTGGGCCGCGTTGCTGTGCAGCAGGGTGGCGACGATGTGCTTGCAGTCGCCGCGCAAGGGGCACGAGCACGCGCTTCCTTCGATCCGAGCGAACCCGCCGGTGTCGTCGCCGAGGTCGATGATGCAGGCGTACGGGACGTCGGTGGAGCCTTCGACGATCCCGTGGAGCCGACGCTTGTCGGGGTCCCAGTCGGCGGCGGTGACCCGGCCGTCCCTCGCGTAGACCCGGCCGCGGTCGAACGCCACCCGCCCGACGAGCCGGACGAGGTCGGCCACGTCGACCAGTGGTGCGGGCTCGGGAGTCATCGCCCCATGGTCTCACGCACGACGGACACCCTTCCCTCGGGCCAGCGCGGTGCGCTGACGCGAGCGCGGGTCTCCCACGTGAGCGCGCCCCTCCGGAGGGGCGCGCTCACGCCTGTGGGTCGCGGTCGGTCCAGCGCCCCGCGCTGACCACAGCACCGACCGGGGCACGTCCGGCGGCTCGTAGAATGAAGCAATGACCTCTCTCCCCCACGACGAGCCTGCGAACCACGCTCCCGGCGACGACGCGGGCATCGATCCCACCGATCTCGAGGTCACGCTGCGCGTCCTCCAGACCATGGCGACGATGGACGAGGAGCACCCCGACTACCTCCAGGTGCGCCGCGCCACCGCCAAGATGTTCAAGGCGGTCAAGAAGGAGCGCCGACTCGACCGTCGGGCCCGGATCGCCGACGCCGACCGCGCCGTGATCGCCGCCACCGCGACGGGCGCCCCCGACCGCATCGACGACGAGACGCGGGGCATCCCGCTCGCCACCACCACGACGGCTCCGACCGCCGGCGAGCTGCTGGTGCCGCGCAACTGCTACATCTGCAAGCAGCCGTACACGACGGTCGACGCCTTCTACCACCAGCTCTGCCCGCAGTGCGCGGCGATGAGCCACGCGAAGCGCGACGCCCGCACCGACCTCACCGGCAAGCGCGCCCTCCTCACCGGCGGCCGCGCGAAGATCGGCATGTACATCGCGCTGCGACTCCTGCGCGACGGCGCACACACCACCATCACGACGCGGTTCCCACGCGACGCCGTCCGACGCTTCAGCGCGCTCCCCGACAGCGCCGACTGGCTGCACCGCCTGCGCGTCGTCGGCATCGACCTCCGCGACCCGGCCCAGGTCATCGCCCTCGCGGACTCCGTGGCTGAGCAGGGTCCGCTCGACATCCTCATCAACAACGCCGCGCAGACGGTCCGCCGCACGAAGGGCGCGTACCAGCCGCTCGTCGACGCGGAGCTCGCCCCGCTGCCCGACGGCCCGCTGCCCGAGCTCGTCACCTTCGGCCACACGAACGACGCGCACCCGCTGTCGCTCGCGGCGTCGGTGTCCGCGCACCCGATCCTCGCCGCTGCGGCCGCCAAGGCCGACGCCCTCACCGAGGCGGCCATGACGGCCGGGTCGTCCTCGCTCGAACGCCTCGCCGCCGGCACCGCGATCGACGCCGGTGGGCTCGTGCCCGACGTCGACCACAGCAACAGCTGGGTGCAGAACGTCGACCAGGTCGAGCCCATCGAGATGCTCGAGGTCCAGCTGGCGAACGCGACCGCCCCGTTCATCCTCATCAGCCGCCTGCGTGCCTCGATGGCCGCGTCCGACTTCCCGCGCACCTACGTGGTCAACGTCTCCGCGATGGAGGGCGTCTTCGGCCGCGGGTACAAGGGCCCGGGCCACCCGCACACGAACATGGCGAAGGCCGCGCTGAACATGCTCACCCGGACGAGCGCGCGGGAGATGTTCGAGACCGACGGCATCCTCATGACGAGCGTCGACACCGGCTGGATCACCGACGAGCGCCCGCACCCGACCAAGGTGCGACTGGCGGAGGAGGGCTTCCACGCCCCGCTCGACCTCGTCGACGGCGCGGCGCGGGTGTACGACCCGATCGTCCGCGGCGAGGCCGGCGAGAACCTCTTCGGCGTCTTCCTCAAGGACTACCGCCCGAGCTCCTGGTGAGCTTCGACTCGCGGTCGTGGTCGAGGACCCGGCGATGATCGGTCCGGCGGCCGTCAGCTTCCTCCGGGAGGCACCGCTCGGTTCGCGGGTCGTCGTGCGCTTCGCACTGCCCGAGGGCGCCGAGGCGGGTGCGACCGACGCCCTCGGCGAGCTCGTCGAGCGGTCGGACGACGGGCTGCACGGTCGAGACCAAGCGCGGACCGGTCGTGATCGCCGACGCCGACGTCATCGCGGCGAAGCCCGTCCCGCCGGCACCGGCACCACGGGAACGCCGCCGCTCGCCCTAGGCTGGGCCGATGAGCAGCGAAGTCACCCAGGACCCGTCGCCGACGCAGCATCGCGTCGAAGTGACACTCCGACGTCCCTGGTACGGCGCCTTCCAGCGTCCGACGGTGGTGTTCGACGGGCGCGGCCAGCCGGCGCAGTGGGGTACGGGGAGCTGGCAGGTCGGCGGGACGGACGTCTCCTTCGAGGTCTTCCTCTTCAACCGGGTCTGGCGGTACGGCGCGGCCCGGACCACCTTGACCGCCGGCGTCGACACGTCGCTCGTCTACCGCGCTCCACTCCTGCCGTTCCTCCCCGGTCGGTTCACAGCGAGCTGAGCGGTGGCTCGGAAGCCCGTCGGCGGCCGCCCCTAGGCTGGCCGGATCACCCCATCACGCACGGGCATCGGGAGAACACGGCATGGCGAAACGCACCGGAACGACGGCACCACGGCTCGACCCCGTCCGTCTCATCGGATTGACCGACGGCGACGAGGGCGCCCTCGACGCGCACGACAGTGTCGAAGGCCTGCGGTTCGCCGACCTCGACCTGTCGCACCGCGACCTCTCGGGCATCACGATCTCCGAGTCCTTGCTCACCGGCATTCGAGCCGACCAGACCGACTTCCGGGCGGCGTCGTTCCTCGACTCCCGGCTCGAGCGGTGGGACGCGCCCATCCTCCTCGCCCCTCGGATTCGGCTGCGCGACGTCGAGCTGGAGGGCTCCCGGGTCGGTTCCGCCGACTGCTACGACGCGAACTGGCAGTCGGTGCGGGTCACCGGGTGCAAGCTCGGGTTCGTCAACCTGCGCGGGGCCGTGCTGCAGGACGTCCTGTTCGAGGACTGCACGATCGACGAACTCGACCTCGCCGATGCGACGGCCACCCGGGTGCGCTTCGTCGACTGCACCCTCAACAGTCTCGACGTCACGCGGGCGAGGCTCACCGACGTCGACCTCCGGACGCTCGAGCTGCGTCGCATCGCCGGCATCGAGCATCTGCGGGGCGCGACGATGACCCCGTTCCAGGTCGGCGAGCTCGCGGCGATGTTCGCCGAGCAGTTCGGCATCCGAGTCGAGGACTGACCTCCCGGGTTGCGCCAGCGCGGTGCGCTGACGTCACCGCGGGTCTGACGCGTGAGCGCGGGTCTCCGGAGACCCGCGCTCACGCGTGTGCCCCGCGCCCACGCCGGTTCCCCCGCGCTCGCGCCAGCGCACCGCGCTGACGCCCGATGACCCGCGCTCGCGCCAGCGCACCGCGCTGGCACCCGAGCCATCGGCACCCGCTACCGGGGCAGACGGACCCCGATGCGCTCCAGGTGTGCGTTCGAGAAGGTGCCGGCCGGGTCCAACTCCTCGAAGAGGTCCCGCGCGTCGGCGAGCCGCGGCACGACCTCGGCGATGCGCTCGGCCGTCAGGAGGTTGAGCTTGCCCCAGTGCGGGCGGGCACCGAAGGGCGCGAGCGCCTCCTCGATCGCGGGCAGCACCGCCCGGACCTCCTCGGGCAGGTTGCGCCAGGTGAAGTGCACGGCGAGCATCTCCCGGTGGTACGCACCGCTCAGCCAGAGCTTGTCGGGCGCCGCCGTGCGCAGTTCGGTCACGAGCAGCAGCGGAGCGATGCGGTCGCCGAGCGCACGCAGGGCCGTGATCGCGGCGGGTCCGTCGGCGCGGTCGATGAAGTACTCGGTCTGGATCTCGTCGCCGTTGCTCGGCGTCGACTCGAGCCGGAAGTGCGGCAGCCGCTCCCACCAGTCGCCGGGGACACCGCCCTGCAGCGTGAGGTTGTCGGGGTCCGTCTCGACGAGGTTGCCGGCGGTCAGGGAGTCCCGCTGCACGCCGAGCCACGACTCCGGGACCACGGGCAGCTCGTCGTCACCGGCGGCCAGGCGGGTCTTCCACCAGATCTGCTCGACGGTGTCGCCGAGCCAGTTCGTGAAGATGCTGACGCTGTAGGCGCCGCCGGTGACGCCCTCGAAGTCGGCGAGGACGGCGTCCCACGGGACGTCGCGGTAGACGTCCTGACGCACGCGGTAGGCGGGCTGCACGTCGACCGTCACGCGCACCACGATGCCGTACGCGCCGAGCCCGACGACGAGTCCGTCGAAACCGGGGTCCCCACGACGGACGTGGACGAGCTCGCCCGTGGCGTCGACGTACTCGAGGCCGCTCACGGCTGAGGACAGGATGCCGTTGTCGTTGCCGGATCCGTGGGTGCCGGTCGCGATCGCGCCGCCGATGGAGATGTGCGGGAGCGAGCCCATGTTGTGGAAGGCGAGGCCCTGTTCGGCGAGCCAGGCGGCGGCGATCCCGTAGCGGGTCCCGGCTCCGATCGTCACCGAGCCGGCGGCCTCGTCGAACACCGGGTCGGCGGGGATGTCGAGCACCGTGATGAGCGTGCCGTCGGAGTCGGCGAGGTCGGTGAACGAGTGTCGGGTGCCGAGGGCGCGGACGCGCGTGCCCGTCCTGGCGGCCTCCGCGACGAGTGCGCGGACCTCGTCGATCGACGTGGCGTTCACGATCCGCGGCGCTGCGAAGGTGTGCGTGCCGGCCCAGTTGCGTTCAAGCGTCATGAGCGCAAGCTTGCCAGAGCCGGGACGACCCGCAGGCGTTCCCGAAACATTTCCGGTCAGGCGGGCGGGGCGGCGTGCTTGTTCTCGAGCAGGATGCCGACGGAGACGAGCACGACCGCGCCGAGGAACTGCGCGATGATCCAGGGGATGCCGCTGAACGGGAGCGGGAGGACCGGGTTCCACACGATCGCGACGAGCAGCGTCGGGATCATCCAGAGCGGCTGCTTGGCCTGCCAGGCGAACACGGCCATGATGAGCGCGAGGATGCTCACCACGAACAGCACGATCGTGAAGGCGTCGAGTTCGAGCAGTGCGAGCCCGAGCATGAGCGCGACCGCACCCATGATGCCCGGGATGAGCGCCGGGCGAAGGGCGAAGGGTGCGGGTGCGGGGGTCGGACTCGGCATCCCACGAGTTTACGTGGAGCGGCGGGGCGTCGCCGAGCGGTGCGGCGGGGCCGATGCGGCACAATCACTGCATGGGGGTTCTCATCTACGGTGCCGGAAGTCACTACGACTTCGACGACCGCGTGCTCGCCCACCTCAGGGCGGCGATCGGCAACAAGCTGCGTCGTCGGGAGTCCTTCTTCGTCGAATGGACGAAGGGGGCTGTGGACGGCGGTGGGCGGGTGAGTCTCTGGATCACGAGCGACGTCCCGCTGCAGTTCCGGTTCGCGCAGCCGGAGCCGCCGGTCAACCAGGCGTGGGTGCGCGCCCTGCTCGACTCCTCCTACACGCCGGGCGGCATGATGCTGACGCCAGAACCCAGCACTGCGACCGATCCGGAGACGGCGTGAGTGGAGGGCTTGCTCAGCGCTGCTCCACCAGCGCGGCGAGTTGCTCCGTGACGATCCCCCAGCCGGCGTGGAAGCCGAGTTCGAGGTGTTCGTCGCGCTGGGCGACCCCGCTGTGGAGCGCGGTCGCTCGGTAGCGGGTGCCGTCGGGGTGGTCAGCGAGGTCGATCACGGCGGTGATGAACGGCTGCTCGGCTGGCCGCCAGCCTGCGGTCAGCGCCGTCGTCCAGACGAGACGCTGCTCCGGAACGACCTCCAGCACGCATCCGGTGATCTGCGGCACGAAGTCGACGCCGTCCTCACTGAACTCGGTGCGGAAGGACCCGCCGGGTCGCAACTCGAACTCGACGACCCGACACACCGCCGGCGACGGCACCCACCACTGCCCGAGCGTCGCGGGGTCGGTCCACGCCGCCCAGACGGCCGATCGCGGCGCGTGGATGATGCGCTCGACCAACAGGTCGCGCTCGTCGGCCGGTTCGGGTTGGGTGTGATCGGTGTCGGTCATGCGGTGCTCCTCCGTGGTCAGTCGGCGTCGTCCTCGACGCGGGCGAAACGCGGTCCCTCGTAGCCGTCGCGCGAGACGGGCTCGACGAACATCGCGAGCGGTCGCACCCACGACGTCGGCGGGGTCGTGGTCGTCCGGTAGAAGACGTACGGCTCCTCGGTCTCGCTGTGGCGTCCGACGCCGATGACCTCGTAGCGCGCACCCTTGAAGTGCCGGTAGGTGCCGGGCTCGACGCCGAAGGACTCGCCGTCGTCGGTGCTGGCCGTGCTGTCGTCGCTCATGTCGCGATTCTAGCCAGCGGGCGTCGCGGAGTCAGTGCTCGCTTCGTCGGCCCGGAGCTCGGACACGTGCCGCACCAAGTCCTGCATCTGACGGGGGAACGCCTCGCCGATGTCGATGCCGAACCGGTCGGCGAGCACGAGACACGACCAGATGGCATCACACAGTTCGTGCTCGAGCTGTTCGAGTCCGATGCCGTCGATGCGACGCGTCCCGTCGAGCGTCATCACGATCTTGGCGAGGTCACCGACGTCGCCGACGAAGCCGAGGGCGACCTCCTGGTTCGTCCACGGGCGTCCGATCCGCTTCGTGCTGAGATCGTCGTAGGCGGCGGCGACCTCCATCGCGTGGGCATTCAGCGTTGCGAAGTCCTGAGTCATCCCCAGAGCCTAATCAGCGCGCAGCTTGGAGGCCCGACAATCACCCGGCGGTCGGCACGACGTCCCAGTGCTCGCGGATGAGCTTGTCGTCGACCCGGAAGATGTCCGCTGCCAGAACGGGGTCGTCGGCCTTCGCGCCGACGCTCTGCGAGAACGTCCACACGAGGTCGCCGTCGCTCAGCGAGATGACCGACTCCTGCGGCGGGAAGGTCGCGGAACCTGAGAAGAAGGACTTGAGCGCCGCCGTTCCGTTCGGTGCGACCGGGTTGTGCTGGAGGTAGGCGGGGTCGAAGGCCTTGTCGAGGATCGAGACGTCCTGGTCGCGGAACAGCGTGTTGTACGCGCTCACCGCGAACGTCCGGTTCTGCTCCTCCTGCGACTCCGACGGCGCGACCGCGGGCTTCGCCGGGTTGTAGAGGTCGCTGAACATCGTGTTGGTGTTCCCGCTCGCGGGCGTCCCGGTCGCGATCGGCTGATCGAACGCCCAGCGCTCGACGACGGCGCCGTCCCGCACCCGGAACAGGTCGACAGCGGCCTCGCCTGTCCGTTCGTCGGCCGGGTCGGAGGCGACCTGGTAGTGCACGGCGACGAGGTCGCCGTCGGCCGCGGTGTGCTTGACGACCGCCTGCGCCCCGGGGACCCGCGTCCGGTCGGCGGTGAACTCCGCCAGGAGCGCCGCTCGGACCGGACTTCTGCCCGGAACCGTGCGCGACGGCGTCGGCCGCGACGAGCTTGTCGGTCGTGGCCACCGCCTTCGAGGAGGCGGGGTCGGGGAAGGCGTCCGTGTAGAGCTTGAGCACGGCGGCGAGGTTCTTCTGCTCGGTCTTCGAGTCGCTGCGGTCGCCCGTCGAGCCGCCGTCGGCACTTCCCTTCCGTGCCGTCGAGACCGAGGACGACGGATCGGGCACGGCTGCCGAGGTGGCCTGGCACCCCGCAAGCAGTGAGACGCCGGCGAGGACGGCGGCGGTGCGGACGAGGGGGACGACGAGGGCACGTGATCTGGTCATGGAATCACTGTGCGACGGCGTTCTGAACCTCAGGTGAGGTGTCCCTGGGCTTCGCTGGGAATCCGTGTCTTTCAGTTCTGACGGCGGTTGAAACCTCCCGCAGTCTGCTCTCGCGGCTCGCATCCGCTCGCACCGTTCTCTACCCTGGGTGCAACGACCGTGACATCCGGGGGGGGTGCATCGTGGGCCTGATCCAAGACGTGGGTGGTGGGCTGCTGCTGGCGCTCGGACTCCTGCTCGCCGGGCTCGTGCTCTTCCTCGTCCTCGCCCTGGGCACCCAGTACGTGCGGATGCGCCGCCGACGGCCGCAGGGCAAGCTGGCGCGCGCCGACGCCGAGCTCCGGGCGCAGTTGTTCGAGGACGGCTTCTCCGAGCACGAGGTCGCAGACGCGATCCAGACGTCCCGGCCCCGTGATGATGCCTGATCGATTCGACGAAAGGCTCCGTGCATGCTGAACCGGTACGCGCTCGCTCGCACCCTCGGCGGTCTGCTGGGTCTTCGGGGTCGGCTACCTCCTTTGGGAGGGGCTGCGGGACGCGATGCTGCGCGAGATCCCCGCTGGTGCTGGGAAGCGGCGACGGCTTCCGACGCCTTCGTGTCGCTCATCGGCATCGCGGCGGTAGCACTGATCATGACGCCCGGGCTGGTGCTGTCCGCTGTCGCAGAGCAGGCGACGAAATGGTTGTCGCGCTCTTCATCTCGCCAGGCTGGCGTCGACGGGACTCGATCGTGGTGAACGAGCCGCGGCTCCGTTCACTGACGCCGATCTGCAACGTGCTCGGGTAGGAACGTTACTCGCGTTCGAGACGAGGCGATCACTCACCTCGGTCAGCGTGTGACCCGGCGCCCCTGGCCGGGATAGGGCCCGGGCTCGATCCGATGCCGGGAATCTCGACGTAGCCTTTCCACGATCTCATCGCGTCGGCCATTCATCCATGGCGCAGTGACCGCGTCCCACTCCTCTGGGAACGGGATGTAGAGCACGGGCGGATCCACGCCCCACCCGGCGTCGAAGACGAAGCCCTCGGCCCCCTCCCAGTAGACGACCTCTTCCTTCCAGCGAGGCTCGACCTCGAACTCCGCGTCTTCCCCCGTCTGCACGCTTCGATGCTATGCCGCCCGTGCCTGCCGACGGACGGGCATGACGACGAAAAGCCCCCTCCGTCCCGGTGTTGCTCGGGGATGGAGGGGGCTTCTTCGTGGCGGTACCGGTGGGATTTGAACCCACGGTGCTCTTTCAAGCACACAACTTTTCGAGAGTTGCACCTTCGGCCGCTCGGACACGGTACCGGGGTCGAGTGTAATAGAAGACGAGCGCCGACGCGAATTGAGCGATGCCGGTCATCCACAGGCGGCGCGGAGGGCCGGCGGTGTCGGCGGCCGCGCTTAGGCTGGCCGCATGGCCAAGGCACCCTCCCCCGCATTCCGCTGCACCGAATGCGGCTGGACCACCGCCAAGTGGGCCGGCCGATGCGGTGAATGCCAGCAGTGGGGCACGGTCGTCGAAGCGTCGGCTCCCACCGGCGTCCTCGGCAAGCTGACTCCGATCCGCGCCACGGACGAACGCGCCGCACGCCCCATCACGCAGGCCAGCGCCGACGAGGCACCGCGCTGGTCGAGCGGCATCGCCGAGTTCGACCGGGTGCTCGGCGGCGGCATCGTCCCCGGCGCCGCGATCCTCCTCTCCGGCGAGCCGGGCGTCGGCAAGTCGACCCTGCTGCTCGAGGTCGCGTCCCGCGCGGCGAAGACCGGCGCCCGCGTCCTCTACGTCAGCGCCGAGGAGTCGGTCAGCCAGGTCCGCCTCCGCGCCGAACGCACCGGGGCCCTCCACGACGACCTCTACCTCGCCTCCGAGACCGACCTCGCCACCATCCTCGGCCACATCGACCAGGTGCAGCCCAAGCTCCTCATCGTCGACTCCGTCCAGACCGTGTCCTCCTCGCAGTCCGACGGCCTCGCCGGACAACCCGGCCAGGTCCGCGAGGTCTCCGCCGTGCTCACCCGTATCGCCAAGGAACGCGACCTCCCGATCCTCCTCGTCGGCCACGTCACGAAAGACGGCTCGATCGCCGGCCCCCGGCTCCTCGAGCACCTCGTCGACGTCGTCTGCCAGTTCGAAGGCGACCGCCACACCGCGCTCCGCTTCCTCCGCGCGCAGAAGAACCGCTTCGGCGCCACCGACGAGGTCGGCTGCTTCGAGATGGCCGGCGACGGCATCGCCGAGGTCCCCGACCCGAGCGCCCTCTTCCTCAGCCAGAACGAACCCGTGGCCGGCACCTGCGTCACCATCGTCATGGAGGGCCGCCGCGCACTGCCCGTCGAAGTCCAGGCGCTCATCAACAAGACGCAGGCACCGAACCCCCGCCGGGTCACCAACGGCGTCGACCCCTCACGTGTCGCGATGATCCTCGCCGTGCTGCACGGCCGCTACTCCTACGACCTCACCGACCACGACGTCTACATCTCGACCGTCGGCGGCGTGAAGATCAGCGAACCGGCGGCCGACCTCGCGATCGCCCTCGCCCTCGTCTCCGTCATCCGCGACCTCGCCCTCCCCCGCGACCTCGCGGCCTACGGGGAGATCAGCCTCAGCGGCGAAGTGCGCCCGGTGAGCGTCGCGAAGCAGCGCGGCTCGGAGGGCAACCGACTCGGCTACAAGCTGCTGCTCAACTCCGACGTCAGCAACGACCTCAAGTCGGTGCTGGGCATCGCGAAGACCGCAGCCGAGGCCGCACGGCCCGCCCGACGCGAACGCGAGCTCGACGCCGCCTTCTGAGCGCACCCGCGCACCTGCTCCACGAACCAGGGCGGGGGCGTGCTGCTCACAACTCCTGCGGACTGGTCCCGCAGGGCCCCAGAACGGGACCTGCCCGGGTTCGGACGACGACGTGCAGGAGTTGTGAACCGCGGACGACGCCGAGAGCAGGACCTGCGGTCGGGGTCGGGCTATTCGGCGGCCGGCGCCTCGAGCTCGAGGACCCGCAGCAGTTCCTCCGGCGAGGCCTGCAGCGAGTGCGGACCGGCGACGTCGAAGAGCACCGTCTCGATGTCGTCGCCGTAGGTGCGGAGGAAGCTCGCCAGCCAGGTGCCGTCGTGCAGGCCGACGTAGGGCGGCAGGGCGGCCGGCTTGTTCTTCGCATCGGAGAAGAGGAGCAGCGCGAGCCTCGCGGTCTCGGGCTGACGGAACATCCAGACCTCACCGGTCTCGGTCGGCTTGTCGGGGTTACCCGGCTTCATGAGCGGGACGACGAACCGCCCGTTCCGCAGGGCGAGGGCCACGGCCACCATGTCGCCGGCGGCGAGGGCCGCGGCCAGGGGCTCGGAACGGAACTCGGGTCGCTTCTGCTTCGCCATGCGTCCATTGTCGCAGGCCGGTGCGGGGCTGCGGGTCGAGCACTTCGACAGGCTCAGTGACCGGGGCGGGAGCGGCTCAGTGACCGGGGCGGCTCAGTGACCGGGGCGGCTCGGCGAGCAGGTTCCGTCAGTTGAGCAGGAACTGCGCGCTGTCGGCGGAGGCGAACCCGCCGATCGACGTGTTCAGGTGGTAGGAGGCGCCACCGGCGGGCACCGGGTCGCGCGGCTGATCGCAGGTGTCGGGCGCCGACCGCGTGCGGTCCCAGGTGATCGGCGGGTTCGACGAGACCGTCTTCCCCGGCTCGAGGAGCACCTGCTGGTCACTCGGTGCCGTCTGGCAGTCGGTCGACGTCCAGTACGGCTCCTCACCGCTCGAGACGGTGAACACCTGCTGGCTCGTGCCGGCGTTCATCGTGCACGCGGCCGAGCCGGTGTTCGTCACGCTCAGCGAGAGCTGCGGGAGTTCGTCCGCCGCGAAGCTCGTCCCGTTCACGACGGCCTCGACGCGGATCTGGTCGGCCGTGCACGCGGCCGCCGAACCGGGGTCGGTGGTCGCGGCCTCATCGATCGGTGCGGTGGTCGACGCCTCGGGAGCCGGGGTCGGCGCAGGGGTCGCTGTGGGCGTCGGGGTGGGCGTCGCGGCGGTGTTCTCGGTGCCCGGACCCGACGCGAGCCGGACGATGAGCACGATGACCAGGACGATGACGGCGAGCAGGACGCCGAACACGATCAACCTGCGTCGCCAGTAGACGGCGGGCCGCTCCGGTCCGCGGGGATTCGTGAGGCTCGACATGCTCACAGATTAAGTGCAGTGGCGCGGAAACGCCCGATGCCCCGCCGTCGGTGCGGACCGTGGTCCGACCGATGACGAGGCATCGGGATGGTGCTGGGTGGTGCTCGGTGGTGCTGAGTGGTGCGAGCGCCTAGAGCTGCTGCGCCGAGCGACGACGGGCGATCACGAGCGCGAGGCCACCGACGAGGAGCAGTGCGGCGAGCGCCGCGTTCCCCCACGGCTCGGCACCGGTCTTGCTCAGGCTGCCGTCCTGGCTGCCGCCGGCCGTTCCCGAACCGGTCCCGCCGCCCGCACCGGGCTGGGTGCCCGGGTCGGTGCCGGGGTCGACCGCCGCAGCCTGCACGACGATGTCCTGCCAGCCGATGACGTTGCCGTCGGCGTCCTGGACGACGAGGCGGTGGGCACCGACCGGCGCGTCCTCAGGAACCGTGACCTGCACGTTGCCGTCCGCGTCGACCTGCACGAGGCCGTCGCTGACGAGGATCGGGTCGGAGTGCAGCCAGACGCTGACCCAGGTGCCGGCGTACTCCTTGCCGACGTGGATCGTGGCGAGCTTGCCGATGATGAAGTCGGTGATCGCCTTGATCAGGTCCTTGAGCGCCTGGATGAGCGCGGACTCCGGTGCGGGCGTCGGCGGCGTGACCACCGGCGGCGTCGCGACCGTGAGCGGCACCGTCAGCGTCGTCCCCGACTCGAGTGCCGTGAGGCGCACCGTCGCCGCGCCGTCAGCGGTACCCGCCGGGACGGTGAAGGACACCGTCGCGGCCCCCGCGGTGACCGGGACCGTCCCGATCGGCGAGCCGTTGAGTTCGATCGCCAGCGAGGTGTTCACCGGGCTGCCGGTCGAGGTGAGGTCGAGCTTCGCGACGTCGAACGAGACCGTCTTCCCAGCGGCGACCGCTGCGGTCGGCGCGTTCGTGACCTGCACGCTCTGGCGGGCGAAGTCCGGGGACACCGGGCTGTTCGCCGTCAGGTAGGCGATCCACGCGTCGCGGTCGACGAGACCGGAGTCGCGCGTGTCCGTGCCGTTCGCGAACTCACGGAAGTTGTCGCCACCCTGCAGCAGGAAGCTGAAGGAGCCGATCCGGTAGCTCTTGCTCGGGTCGATCGGCGCACCGTTCACCGTGATGCTCGTGATCCGCTGCCCCTGGGCCTTCGTGGGGTCGAACGTGTACTGCACGTTCGACGACAGTCCGAGCTGCAGGTACGGACGGGACGGGACGTTCCCGGCCGCGTCGAGCTGCCACTGCTGCTCGAGCACGGTCTTGAACTGTGCACCCGTGAGCGAGGTCGTCCACAGGTTGTTGAGGAACGGCAGCACCGCGTTCGCCTCGGCGTACGTGATGTCGCCCGCGAGGATCTCCTCACGCATGCCACCCGGGTTGACGATGCCGATGTCGGCTCCGCCCCGGTCGGCACTCGAGAGCGAGGCGCGGAGCGAGTCGGCGACGAGCGCACCGAGCGTCGACTCGGCGCCGCGGTCGTCCTTCACCCCGTTGTTGAACGCGCGGGTGATGTCGGCCTTCGCCTCACCGATCTTCTGGTTGCCGATCTCCGCCGCGACCGCGAGGGCCTTGTCGGTGATCGTCTTGACCGTCGCGACCGCCGGGAACTGCTTGACCAGGTCGGCCTCGGCCACGGTGGTGCGTGCGACGTTCTTCGCCGTGTAGGCGGTGACGTCACCCGACGCGCGGTCGACGGTCAGCGTGATCTGACCGATGAACTCGCCGTAGCTGCCGGTCTGGAGCACCGGACGGGTCTTGCCGGTCACGCCGGGGATCGGAGCGTCCCACGCGTACTGCTTGTGCGTGTGGCCGGTGAAGATGGCGTCGACGTCCGCGCTCGTCGTGGTGACGATCTCGGTGAAGGCGCTCTGTTCGGCGAGCTCCTGCTCGAGGGTCGCGCCGTCCGGCGTGCCGGCTCCGGCACCCTCGTGGTACTCGGCGACGATGACGTCCGCCTCACCGTTGGACTCGTCGCCGTCGGTGAGCTGCGCCGCGACGCGGTTCACGGCCTCGACCGGGTCCCCGAAGTCGAGGTCGGCGATGCCGGCGGGCGACACGAGCGTCGGCGTCTCCTGGGTGATGGCGCCGACGACGGCGACCTTCACCCCGTCGATGTCGAGGATCGTGTACTCCTCGAGCGCGGGCTTCTTCGTGCCCTTCTCGTACACGTTGGCCCCGAGGTACGGCCAGGCGGCGTTCTTCCCGTCGGCCATGACACGGTCGACGAGGTCGCCGTAGCCCTGGTCGAACTCGTGGTTGCCCACCGCGGAGGCCTTCAGGCCGAGTGCGTTGAGCACGTCGATCGTCGGCTGGTCCTGCTGCGACGACGAAGCGAAGAGCGAGGCACCGATGTTGTCACCAGCGGAGATGAACGCCGTCTGGTCGGGTGCGAACATCGCCTTGAGCTGCTCGATCGTGCCCGCGAACTTCGTCGTGTTGGCGTCGATCCGACCGTGGAAGTCGTTGATGTTGAGCAGGTTGACGGTCGCAGACTCGCTCGCGTCGGCGCTGATGCCGACGATCACGGGGTCGTGGTCGCTCGAGCGGAACATGTCCGGCACGTTGAAGTCGGTCACGTTCGCGTTGTAGCGGGAGTACTCGAGGGCGATCGACTCGACGGAGTTGATGTTCCACACGTCGGCACCGGTGACGCTCTGGTCGGCTTCCGGCGACGCGAAGATGTGGTCGAGGGACCCGACCGCACCGTCGAACGCGTAGGTGTACTCCCCGGTCTTGGCCTCCTGGCTGATGTAGCCGGCGTCGCGGAGCACGTCCAGCGGGTCCTCGGCGTCGTAGGAGTTGAAGTCGCCCACGAGGAAGACCTTCTTCGTGCCGATGTCCTTCGAGACCGTGTCGGCGAAGGTCACGAGGGCCTTGGCCTGACGCGTGCGGTCGCCGGTGAAGGCGCCCTGGCCGGTGTTGGCGTTGTCGCCCGTCGCGGCCTTGGAAGTGCTCTTCGACTTGAAGTGGTTCGCGATCACGAGGAACGTCGCCGCGTCGTCCGCACCCTTGGGCTTGAACGCCTGCGCGTCTGGCTCACGGGCGTTGTCGAAGGCCGGCTCGTCGAGCAGGATGCGCGACTCACCGACGGTCTCGACGGCGGCCGACTTGTAGATGAACGCCGTCCGGATGACGTCCTCGTCCGCGGGGACCTTCGCGGGCGACGGGACGAACGTCCAGGTGCCCGCACCGGCATCGGCGTTGAGCGCCGCGGTCAGGGTCTTCAGCGCGTCGTCGCGGTCGAGGCCGATCGAGGCGGAGTTCTGGATCTCCTCGAGCGAGACGACGTCGGCGTCGAGGGCGTTGATCGCCGAGACGATCTTCGCCTGCTGACGCGCCAGGCTCTCGGCCGTCGCCGCTCCTCGGACGCCGCAACCGGCGGCATCGGAGTCGTCGACGGTCGTCTTGCCGCCCTCACGGTCGGTGAAGAAGGTGCAGCCGGTGCGCGAGTCGCCGGTGGTGGCGAAGTAGTTGAGCACGTTGAAGGTCGCGAGGGACACGTCGCCGCCGACCCCGCGAGGCGAGGTGGAGCGGGTGTTCTCGAAGGACGCCGGCTGCACATCCGCGGCGTTGGCGCCGGTGAGGTGCTGCGTGGGCTGGAACTTCCAGTTGCTGTTGCGGAAGTCGAAGACGACCGGTGCGGTGAAGTCGACGGCGGCACCGACCCGGACGGGCGCGGTGGTCGAGACGTACGGGAGCGGGATGCCCGTGTTCTCAGCCTTCGAGAAGTCCACGGTAGAGCCGTCGTCGAGGACGACCTTCTCCGCCGGCACACGGGCCGCGGCCGCGAGCGCCTCAGCAGAACCGGGCTTGCCGAGGACCGTCGGCGTGACGAACGGCGTCGTCGATGCCGCGAGCGCGACCTCGCCGTAGCGGTTCGTGCTGTAGGTGTCGGTGACCGTGTAGTCGCCGGCCGGGTCGAGCAGCATGCCCTCGAGACGCTCGCGTTCTTCGTCGGTGGCCGGGAAGGCGACACTGGCGGCGGTCGGAGCGCTGACACCGGTGGCGTCGAGCACGGAGACGGCGGCCGGGTCGGTGACCTTCAGCTGCGTGAGGCCGTAGTACTCGTCCACGACGCCGGTGACCTGCAGGTACTGGCCGACGGCGACGGAGCCGACGGTGGCCGGCGAGTAGACGAAGACGCCGTCGGACGCGAGGTGCGTCGCGGGGTCGATCGCTCCACCGGTGCCCGCGGTCTGCAGGTAGTAGCCGTTGAAGCCGCCGGTCGGGAAGCTCGCGGTGACGAAGCCCGTGGTGGTGACCGTCTGGCCGACCATCGTGCTCGCGGCACCGGTGCCCTGGATCTCCGCGATCGTCGCCGTACCGGGCTCGACCGGGGTGGTCGGGTCGGTGGGCTCGGGGGTCGGCTCCGGCGTGGGCTCGGGGTCGACCGGGGTGTCGCCGGCGCTGTTCTGCGGCGTGACCGTGTCGCTGAGCGTGAAGTCGGCGGCGTTGCTGTCGGTGTCGGCGAAGGTGGTGCGCACGATCGACTGCGGAACGGTGTTGCCCGACGGGGACGGCGACGCGGCCGTCTCGAAGGTGTTCGACGTGCCGTAGCCGAGGAGGTCGACGACAGCCGGGTCGCCGACGACGGAGCCGGGCGTGAGCGTGACCGCGGCGGTCGAGGCGACGAGCGCGAGCGTGCCGTTCTGGCCCTGAGGCGCTCAGCGTCGCTCGTGACGTCGGGGGTCGGCAGGGCCGACGCCGTTCGCGCCGTTCGCTGCAGCCCGAGACGAGGAAGTAGCCGCCGGCCGCGATCGTCCCGGTGAGCGGCACCGTCGGTCGACGAGGCGCCGACGCCGGTCGAGCCGAGCGGTACTGGATCGACCAGCCGCTGACGTCGACCACCGCGTCGCTCGGGTTGTAGAGCTCGACGAACTTGTTCAGGTAGGGCGCGTTCGCGCTCCCGCCCGAGAGGTAGGCCTCGTTGATGACGACACCGAGGCCGTCGGTCGAGGCGACGGCTGGTGTCGCCACGAGGGGCGCGGCGACGAGCCCGGCAAGGGCGGCGAAGGCGGACAGCCTCCACGGGTGTTTGAACGACATGTGGCTCCGAATCGAGGGCCGTCCTCGTTCGGAGCGCGCGACAACGCACCCCCCATTCGAGGCACAGACGATGGGTAGTGCCTCACAAGCTAACCGACATGCGTGACGGAAGACCACCGCGAATGTGAACGGCACGTAAATCCGGGCCTGCTCATCTGAGCACGGGCTTCGCGCTGGAAACGAAGGAAAGCGCTGATCAGCGCGGCATTGTGAACGGTCTCATCGGTCACTCCGACGAGCGCCAACCTTCAAGCTGTGGTTCAGAGCAGCTTGAGCATCCGGGTGTTACCGAGCGTATTCGGCTTGACCCGCGCGAGGTCGAGGAACTCCGCGACACCTTCGTCCGACGAGCGCACGAGCTGTGCGTAGACCTCGGGTGGGACGATCTCCTCGCCGATCTCCTGATAGCCGTGCCTCGTGAAGAAGCCGGTTTCGAAGGTCAGGCAGAACAGGCGACGCAGGCCGAGCTCGATCGCGTCGTGCTCGAGGCGCTCGACGAGCGCGTGGCCGACCCCGGTGCCGAGGTGGTCTGCGGAGACGGCGAGCGTGCGGACCTCACCGAGGTCCTCCCAGATGACGTGCAGCGCGCCGCAGCCGATGAGTTCGCCGTCGGGTGTCTCGGCGACGCGGAACTCCTGGACCGCTTCGTAGAAGACGACGTCGTCCTTGCCGAGGAGGATGCGCTGCTGCACGAGTGGTTCGACGAGCGCCTGGATGCGGCGGACGTCGCTCGTGCGGGCGCGACGGACCACATACCCCTGCTGAGCCTGCTCGACCATCCCGCCTCCTCCTGTCAGAACCTCCGAGAAGTCTACTGACGCCAGCGCGGTGCTCCCGACCGAGCGCGGGTTGGTGGGCGTCAGCGCGGTGCGCTCGAGCGAGCGCTGCCGAAGCGGCGTGAGCGCTACCCAGCCGCGCGAGCGCGGGCCTCCAGAGGGGCGCGCTCGGTCCGGTGGGGCGCGCTCACGTCAGCGCACCGCGCTGGCGCCGGACACCGGAGTGACGGCACCGGATCACGAGGGGCGGATCAGTGCCAGGACCTCGGGCCCGCGGTGCCGGCCGGGTAGGTGTCGATCGACACCTCGTCCTTGCGCCACGCCTTGAGGACCGGCGCGACGATCCGCCAGCACTGCTCGGCGACGTCACCGCGCACCGACAGGGTCGGGTCTCCCTCGAGGATGCTCGACAGGACCTCGCCGTAGGCACTGAGCTGCCCGGCCTGGAGTTCGGCATGGAGGGCGACCGGGTCAAGTTCGAAGGGGTCGTCCTCGCCGTTGATCATCAGGTCGAGGTCGAGCGACGCCGGCTTCAGGCCGATGCGGAGCCGCGCCGGGGTCTTCATGCCGTGCAGGCCGGACGGGAGGTGCGGCACCGGCTTGAAGGTGAAGACGATCTCCTGACGGGTGTCCGCCAGCGCCTTCCCGGACCGCAGCACGAACGGGACACCGGCCCAACGCCAGTTGTCGATCGCGAGGGTCATCTCGGCGAGCGTCTCCGTGTGGTGCGACGGGTCCACGCCCTGCTCGTCGATGTAGGCGGGCAGCTTGCGGTCGCCGATCGTCCCGGCGCCGTAGCGTGCACGCCGACTCTCCGTGCCGTTCGCCTTCCACGGACGGGTCGCCCGCAGCACCTGGGCCATGCCGCCGCGCAGATCCTCGGCGTCGACGCTCGCCGGTGGCTCCATGGCCGCGAACGCGAGGACGAGGAGCAGGTGACTCTGGATCATGTCGATCAGCGCGCCCGCACGGTCGTAGTACCCGGCGCGACCCTCGAGGGCCAGCTGCTCGTCGAAGACGATGTCGACGCGTTCGACGTTGTCGGCGGAGAGGAGCGGTTCGAAGATGCGGTTCGCGAAGCGCAGGCCCAGCAGGTTGAGGACCGTCGACTTGCCGAGGAAGTGGTCGACGCGGAACACCTGCTCCTCCGGCACCAGGTGCTGGAGCAGGCGGTTGAGCGAGCGGGCGGAGGCGTAGTCGGTGCCGAACGGCTTCTCGAGGGCGAGCATGATGCCCTTGGGGAGCTCCAGCTTCCGGAGCGCCTTACAGGCGAGCAGGGTGATGGCGGGCGGCAGGGCGAAGTAGAGGGCGACGTTCGGTCCGGCTGCCGCGAGGACGCGTTCGAGCGACGCCGGGTCGGAGACGTCGGCCTGCACGTAGGTGGTCTCGGCGACGATCGTCTCGGCGAGCTTCGACGGGGCGTCCGCGAACGCGGTCTCGACGCGCTTCCGCCAGGCCTCGTCGCTCGACTCGGAGCGGTCGACCCCGATGAGGCGCACCGCCTCGCCACGCGGGGAGGCGAGGAGCGACGCGAGTCCGGGCAGCAGGAGTCGGGCCGTGAGATCGCCCCCGGCACCGAGGATCACGAGGGTTCGAGGGGCGGAGGATTCCGAGGTGGCGGCGGTCATGCGGCGATCCTACGCGGTGCGCCGACGAGGTCGCGCGGCCTTGCGCCCTCCCGAGGTCCCCCCCCGGCCAGTGCGGTGCGCTGACGCGAGCGGAGGTGTGGGCGTCAGCGCGGTGCGCTGACGCGAGTGGCGCGGTATGGCCTCCCGCGGTCAGGCGTGGGCGCCCCCTCCGGAGACCCGCGCTCACGCGCTGGACCCGCGCTCACGTCAGCGCACCGCGCTGGCGACCACCACAGCAGACCCGGGCGGGCAGGCAGTACTGTGAGCGCATGCGACTCGGAGTCCTCGACGTGGGATCGAACACCGTCCACCTGCTCATCGTCGACGCCCACCCGGGAGCACGGCCGATCCCCCAGTCGTCGCACAAGTCGGTGCTGCGACTCATGCGATACCTCACGCCGGATGGATCGATCAGCGATGAGGGCGTCGCGGTCATCCTCGAGTCGATCGGTGCAGCCGCAGCGATCGCCCGCGAGAGCGGCCTCGACGAGCTCCTCTCGATGGCGACCTCGGCCATCCGTGAGGCGACGAACGGGCCGGAGGTCCTCGCCCTCGTCGAGGAACGGACCGGCATCGCCCTGCAGGTCCTCTCCGGTGACGACGAGGCGAAGCTCACCTTCCTCGCCGTCCGCCGCTGGTACGGCTGGTCGGCCGGCGAGATGCTCCTCCTCGACATCGGCGGCGGCTCACTCGAGATCGCGGCCGGCGGCGACGAGTACCCCGATGTCGCGATCTCCCTCCCGCTCGGCGCCGGCCGCTCCACCGTCGGCTTCCTCCACGACGACCCGCCGACCGCCGCACAGCAGGAGGCACTCCGCCTGCACGCCCGCGAGGTGCTCACCGCAGCACTCCCCGCGTTCGCCGAGGAGCCCGACGCCCATCACGTCGTCGGGTCGTCCAAGACCATCCGCTCCCTCGCACGCCTCGCAGGATCGGTGGCCGACGGCATCGGTGGCACCGAACGGTCGCTGCTCCGGCGCAGCCAGCTCGACGACTGGATCCCCCGGCTCGCCCGCATTCCGGCTGAGGCCCGCCCCGCGCTCCCCGGGATCACCGCCGACCGGACCTTCCAGATCGTCGCCGGCGGCATCGTCCTGTCCGAGGCGATGGCCGCCTTCCGCGTCCGCGAGCTCGACGTCTCCCCGTGGGCGCTCCGCGAGGGCATCATCCTCCGCTACCTCGACCGCCTCGGCTGACCGCCACCGTTCGCTCGCCCAGGTTCGGGCGCTCCAGTGCTCGCGCGCCCGAAGATGGGCGAACGAACACGCCCAGACACGACGAAGGCCCCCACTCCGCGGAGTGGGGGCCTTCGGTGACTCGGGACTACTCGCCCGTGATGGCGAGGTCCGGCGTGGCCGAACCCGTACCGAGCGACGCCTGCGCGTTGACGCCGGCACCGACCGACTCACCACGAGCCGAGGTCGTGAAGGCGAACGCGCCGTTCACGAAGTCGACGTGCACGTGGTCGCCGGCGTTGAGCTCGCCGTGGAGGATCTGCTCGCTGAGCTGGTCCTCGACCTCGCGCTGCATCGCACGACGCAGCGGACGAGCACCGAGGGTCGGGTCGAAGCCGACCTCGATGAGGCGCTCCTTCGCCGGCAGCGTGAGCTCGATCGTCATGTCGCGGTCGAGCAGACGCTCCGAGAGACGCTTCGTGAACAGGTCCACGATCTGCAGGAGCTCCGGCTTCGACAGCTGCGGGAACACGATGATGTCGTCGACACGGTTCAGGAACTCGGGCTTGAAGTGCTTCTTCAGCTCCTCGTTCACCTTGCCGCGCATGATGTCGTACCCGGTCGAGGCGTTGCCCTCGATCTGGAAGCCGACCGGACCACCGGCGATGTCACGAGCACCGAGGTTGGTGGTCATGATGATGACGGTGTTCTTGAAGTCGACGACGCGACCCTGACCATCCGTCAACCGGCCCTCTTCCAGGATCTGGAGGAGCGAGTTGAAGATGTCGGGGTGGGCCTTCTCGATCTCGTCGAAGAGCACGACGCTGAACGGCTTGCGACGCACCTTCTCGGTGAGCTGGCCGCCCTCTTCGAAGCCGACGAACCCGGGAGGAGCACCGAACAGTCGCGAGACCGTGTGCTTCTCGCCGTACTCCGACATGTCGAGGGAGATCAGCGCGCCTTCGTCGTCGAACAGGAACTCGGCGAGCGCCTTCGCGAGCTCGGTCTTACCGACACCCGTGGGGCCGGCGAAGATGAACGAGCCCGAGGGACGCTTCGGGTCCTTGAGGCCGGCACGCGTGCGGCGGATGGTCTTGGAGAGCGCCGAGATGGCCTCCTCCTGACCGATGACCCGCTGGTGCAGCGCCTTCTCCATGAAGACGAGTCGCGAGGACTCCTCTTCCGTGAGCTTGAAGACGGGGATGCCGGTCGCCTGGGCGAGGACCTCGGCGATCAGACCCTCGTCGACCTCGGCGGTCGTCTTGACGTCGCCCGAGCGCCACTGCTTCTCGAGGCGAAGACGCTCGCCGAGGAGGTTCTTCTCCTCGTCGCGGAGCGACGCCGCCTTCTCGAAGTCCTGCTCCTCGATGGCCGTCTCCTTGGCCTCGCGGACGCCGGCGATCTTGTCGTCGAACTCGCGCAGCTCCGGGGGGCTCGAGAGGATCGACAGACGCAGGCGTGCACCGGCCTCGTCGATCAGGTCGATGGCCTTGTCGGGCAGGAAGCGGTCGGAGATGTACCGGTCGGCGAGGTTCGCCGCCGAGACGAGCGCGCCGTCGGTGATGGACACCTTGTGGTGTGCCTCGTACCGGTCGCGCAGCCCCTTGAGGATGTTGATCGTGTGGGGCAGCGACGGCTCCATGACCTGGATCGGCTGGAAGCGACGCTCGAGTGCGGCGTCCTTCTCGAAGTGCTTGCGGTACTCGTCGAGCGTGGTGGCACCGATGGTCTGGAGCTCACCGCGAGCGAGCAGCGGCTTGAGGATGGAGGCCGCGTCGATCGCGCCTTCGGCGGCACCGGCACCCACGAGGGTGTGGATCTCGTCGATGAAGACGATGATGTCGCCGCGGGTGCGGATCTCCTTGGTGACCTTCTTCAGGCGCTCCTCGAAGTCACCGCGGTAGCGGCTGCCGGCGATGAGCGAGCCGAGGTCGAGCGAGTACAGCTGCTTGTCCTTCAGCGTCTCCGGGACATCGCCCTTGACGATCGCCTGGGCGAGACCCTCGACGACGGCGGTCTTGCCGACGCCGGGCTCACCGATGAGGACCGGGTTGTTCTTCGAGCGACGGGAGAGGATCTGCATGACCCGCTCCATCTCCTTGTCGCGACCGATGACCGGGTCGAGCTTGTTGTCGCGCGCGGCCTGCGTGAGGTTACGGCCGAACTGGTCGAGGATCTGCGACCCGCCCTGTGCCTGCTGCTCACTCTGGTTGCCGCCGACCGGGGCTGCTTCCTTGCCCTGGTAGCCGGACAGCAGCTGGATGACCTGCTGGCGCACGCGGTTGAGGTCGGCACCCAGCTTCACGAGGACCTGGGCTGCGACGCCCTCGCCCTCGCGGATGAGGCCGAGCAGGATGTGCTCCGTGCCGATGTAGTTGTGGCCGAGCTGCAGCGCTTCGCGCAGGCTCAGCTCCAGCACCTTCTTGGCGCGCGGCGTGAACGGGATGTGTCCCGTCGGCTGCTGCTGGCCGGTGCCGATGATGTCGGTGACCTGCTCGCGCACGGCATCGAGGGAGATCCCGAGGGACTCGAGCGCCTTGGCGGCGACTCCTTCTCCCTCGTGGATGAGGCCGAGCAGGATGTGCTCGGTCCCGATGTAGTTGTGGTTGAGCATCTTGGCCTCTTCCTGGGCCAGGACGACGACACGACGCGCACGGTCGGTGAATCTCTCGAACATGATCACTCTCCTCCGGCACCGGGCAGGGTGGTGATGCCGTTAGTAGGAGCGTAACGACCGCCGCAGCTCTCTTCGCCCCTGTTCGCCGTGGGCGTGATGCGCGGCCACCGGGAACGCCGCAGCGCACGTGCACCGGGCACGTGCGCTGCGGGTGTCGGAGGATCGCGGCTCGGTCAGACCGGGAACCGGACGGTCGCCGCGAGGGCGCCCCCACCGGGGACGTCGTCGGCGCGGACGGCGAGGATCCGGGCGTCGGAGAGCAGCGCCCGGCGGAGGATCTCGTCGATCACGCCGTAGTTCGTCGCGTCGGCGTCGTCGGCGAGGGTGACGACACCGGTGGTCTCGTCGACCGTGCCCGGCAGGTTGCTGTCGATGTCGACGAACAGGGTGTCGACCGCGTTCGCCGTCGCGGCGCGTGCCACGTCGCCGAGGTCGGTCACGGCACGGCCGTTCGACGCGCGGGTGCCGAACTCCTCGCACAGCGCGTGCAGTTCGGCGGCGTACAGCTCGTCGAGGATCGGGCGGGCCGCCGCGGCGAGCTGCTCGTCCGAGCGCTCCTGCTGATTGCCCTCGATCTCGGGCTTCACCAACTGCTTCGAGGTGCACACCGATCGGAAGATTCCGGTCATCGGCTCGGCTCCGGCGAGGATCAACGGCTCCTTCGAATTCGCGAGGATAGGGGCGAGCGCCTTGTCGATCACCTGCGCATACTCCTGCATCCGGATCTTCTGGCCCTCCGACCCCTGGATGCGTCCGAGCTGCTCCCGACCGTTCGATCCACGCCCACGGATGGAGTCCACGTGGGCGGCCGCCGCGACGTCGTCGGGGATGTCCAGTTCGATGCTCGTCGCCGGGAGGTCCCGTGCCACGGCGACGAGCCGCACGCCGCTCTGCGCCAGGGCGAGCACGTAGGCGGATTGCGGGAACGTGAGGGCGCGCATGAGCGGCTTGATGTAGAAGCGGTCGGAGACCTCGTTGCACGAGCGCAGGACGTTGGGCACGCGGAAGTACCTGGTCGTCGACGGGCTCACGAAGATCGCGAGGCTCGACGACAGGTACCGCAGGAAGTCGGGGTCTTCGAGGAGCCGATCGATCTCGTCGGTGAACCGGCTGACGTCGGTGCGGTCCGCCCCGGCCGACGCCAACTGTTCGACGGCCTGTTTCACCTGGTTCTTCAGGTCGAGCCGGATGTGGCTCGTGTCCGCGGGGTTGGTGCTCGTCTCGAGGTAGATCGACACGCTCGACGCTTCTCGGGCGGTCGCGAGCTCGACGATGTCGGAGCGGGTCGGAATATCGGTGTGGTGCACTGATGCCTCCTTCGATCGCGTCAGGCGAAGGGTCGACCGGGAGCAGGCGACGCCGTCGTGGGCCTGACTTGACCCCAGTATAGGGAGCGCCCACCCCTCGATCCGGGGTCGATTCTGCGGACATTCGGAGCCGGGTCGGGCCGCGGGACCTCGATCCCGCGGCCCGACTCACGGCCTCGTCACTCGGTCGTGACCGGGCCGTCCGTCGGCTGCTCCGATGCGACGAGGCGTCGCGTCCGCCGCAGCGCGAGGACGAGCAGACCGGCGACGACGAGCAGGCCGGCCGCGAGGAGCGCGCCGGTCGTGAGCCCGGCGCCGGTGACGGCGAGCGGACTCGCGGTGTCCCGGCCGGTCGTGGCCTCCGGTGCACCCGGCGTCGCGCCCGGCCCCTCCGGATCCGGGCCGGTCCCGGGCTCGGTCGCGATGAGACCGCCGTTCCAACGGAGGTCCTCGCCGTCGGTTCCGTTCGGCGACGGGTCCGCGATCACGATGTCCGGCATGACCCACTCCGCCGGGTCGATCGCGGAGTTCCGGAGATCGTCGTCGCCGACCCGAGGCGACGTGGCGTCGGCCATCAGGTCGTCCGGGAGTCGCACGTCGATCCGGTAGGCACCGGAACGGAGCGCATCGAACCGGTACTGCCCGTCGGCGTCGGTCGTGACGGTCCGGGTGACCGGCTCCCCGCGCTTGTCGGTGCCGGTCAGTTCGAGCTCGACGTCTGCGACACCGGGCCCCGGCGTCCCGTCGAGCCCGTCGTCGTCGAGCCCGTTCGCGTCGAGATCCCACCAGATGCGTTCGCCGAGCGCCGAGCTCACCAGCTGAGCCGCGACCTGGGGCGATTGTGCGCCGAGCGATTGCGTCGCGGAGTGCACGACGGCGTCGTTCACGAACCGGGCGTCGACCGCGGCACCGGTGGTCGTCAGCTCGTAGTCGACGACCACCGGCGCGAACGGCGCGAGCTCGGCGACGGTGGCCTCGATCGCGGTCGCCTCTGCGATGGACGCCGGGCACCCGGTCATGCCGAATTCGTCCGCCGCGCACCACCGCGCTCCGTCCGGCAGGGTGCCGAAGCCGTCGTCGACGACGGGGTCGACGTTGCTCGCGACCGCATCACCGGGGGCCGCCGTGTAGCGGAGGTCCGCTCCGTCCGACGAGGCCGGACCCGCCAGGACGCCCTGCCCGGTCGAGCCACGTTCGTCGCCCGGGTACGGGAGGACGTCGATCATCCGCACCTCGCGCTGCACGGCCCCGGCGCTCATGTTCCCGAAGACGACGTCGACCTCGACCGCGTCGCCGAACTCGACGACGGACCGGGCCACGTGCTTGTCGATCTGCAGTCCGGATGGGGTGGTGACCACCATCGACTGCCAGGAGTAGTGGGAGTCGAGTCGTCCTGGCTCCGCGGGGAAGTCCGTCAGGGACCCCGGGTCGTCCGGACTCGCGACGATCGCACGATTGAGGAACTGTCCGACGGAGAACCGGTCCGAGACCGCGGTGTAGGCGATCACCGGCTCGGCTCCCTGTCGGATCCGCCCGAGGTCCCAGGTGAGGAGCGTGCTGCCGTCCGCCTGCGGGACCACGGTCGTGGCCGCCGGGGTCGCCGAACCCTCGTCGAAGAGGAATCCGGCCGGCAGGGAGTCCGTGACCGTCACGGCGTCGGCTCGATCGGCCACCCCGTCGGGGGTGATGATCTGCGGACGCACCTCGAAGGTGATGGGTGAGCCAGCCGCGATCGGTGCCGGCGCGCCAGGCGCGACCTCCGGCGAGGTGGCCCGCTTGTTGAGCGTGACCGCCGCGTTCGCGGCGACCAGCTGATCGCCACGGGGGTACTGTGCGTTGCCCTCGGACGCGCGGTACCGGCCGTGCCACCATCCGTCCTCGACCCAGGCGGTCGCCGACTCCCGGTCCGGACCGTTGCCGGAGGACTTGATGCTGTAGGTCTCGGTGATCATGGTGCCCACGTCGAGGCCCTGTTCGGCCTGCAGTTGCACCCACAGGGTCACGCTCGTGCGAGGAGGGAGCTCGCCGTCGACGGGACGAAGACGGACCTTCGTGATGTCGTCGGTGTCGACGAGTGACGGGTCGGAGATCCAGGTGTCGTCGGCGTCGTCGCAGGTGGTCGCATCCATCTGCGCCTGCCGGGTCTCGGCGTCGGCCGCGGCGTCGACGCTGGGCGTCGTCCCGTACTCGACGATCACGGCCCCGGCGGTTGAGCGGAACTCCGCAGGGTCTCCACCGCCGGGACGCTCACCGACCTGCTGGGTGGCCGGGTCGAACACCGCGCAGAGCACGGCGCCGGTCAGGGGGCTCGTCGTGGTGTTGTTCCAGGCGACGGTCTGCTCGAACCGCTGGCCGCCGGCGACAGGCCCGTCGCCGGAGCCGGCCGTGCTCTGTCCGGGCACCATGCGGTTGTCGGTCCGGCGGTCCGAGTACCGGCTCGCGTGGTCTCCGCCGCCGGTGCGCTGCGCGATCGTCGCGGTGGCGCCGTTGTCCGCCAGCGGCTCCGGAGCGTTCGGCAGGGGCGTCCCGTCGGCGGCGACACCCGTCACGCGGAGATCGGCGAGGTCCAGCCGCACGGGCAGGGCGCCGTTCGCCGGGACGTCGTCCTCGGGCACGAACACGCCGAATCGTCCAATGGCGAGGTAGCCCTGCGCCGTGATCGCGGAGCCGGAAGCGGACCGCGAGGGGATGTGGTCGCCGCTCAGGTCGGCCCCACTGACCGTGACGAGGACGGAACGGCCGTCGGCTGCCGGCTCGCAGGTCCAGGTCCCGGAATCCGAGACCGCGTCGTCGCCTCCGCCCGCCGCCTTCGGGAAGACCGCGGAGTCGAAGGCCCCGGTGAGACAGCTCTGCGGCACTGGCCTCCCCTCAGGGTTGACGGTCGCGAGCCGCGCGCCGGCTGGATACCCGTTGAGATCGATGACGAAGGTGACGTCGCCCACGACGTTCCCGGATCCGCGGGCGCCGCGTCCCTCATCGGTGCCGAAATCGGTGATCGAGAGGTAGGTGTCGTGTGCGATGTACCAACCCACGGTGCCGTCCTGCTCCTGCACGCCGTCGACGACCGGCCCCCGTCGGACGCCGACGTTGACGCGCGGGCCGCTGCTCACCACCAGATCCGGTGCGGTCGTGCTGGCCCGGATCTCGGACCCGTCGGCGGCGTCGGCGGCGATGATCTCGATACCGTCCTGCGGCGCGCTGATGACGGTGCCGTTCGCCGGCGCGGTGGTGAGCATCGCAGTGAGCTCGATGGCGCTCACCGAGTTCGGGAGGACGTCGGAGCGGACGCAGTCGAGGACGGCGCGGTCGGGACTGACCGTCGATCCGGCGACGCAGTACCCCGGCAACTGATCGACGGTGGGCCACTGCAACCCTTCGGGCAGCCGCTGTCGGACGACCACCCGGTTGTCGCGGGCGGCCCCGCGCAGCTGCGCCTCGATCGTGTACGTCACGGCGTCGTGGGACCGCAGCACCGCGTCGTCGGGTGAGACGTCGAGCCCCGGACCGGGCGCCGGATCGAAGGGAACGCTCCCGGTGGCGGTGCGCTGCAGCGAGGTGTTGAGGCCGAGCGCCTGGGTCGAGGCGGCAGCGGGAGTCGAGGTGGTGTCCGGTGCCGTGACCGGCAGCATGGCGCCGCCGGTGACGGCGACGATGGACAGGGCGCCGAGCGCCCTGCGGAAGAGGATGGTGTTCACGTGGGTCCGACCTTCTGGAGGAGAGGGGGCGGTCACACGATACACAAATTGGTCGACTGATATGTGGGATATTCGAATGTCGATGCGATATAGGACGCCTGTCGGGAACGGGCCATCCGTTCGAAGCATGACGAAGGGGGCCGACCGCGATGCGGTCGACCCCCTTCGATGCGATCACTCGGCCGTTGTCGCCTCCGGCTCCATCCGACGACGGCGGGCGAGGACGAGACCGGCTCCGATCGCCAGGAGTAGCGCGGCCGTCACGGCCCCCGCGAACACCCACGCCGTACCGGTGTCGGCCAGGTCGCCGCGGGCGGTCTTCGCGGCAGCGTCGTCCACCTTCGGGATGCCGGGCGGATCCACGGGCGCAACCGGGGGCTCGGCTCCGACGACCAGCCCACCGTTCCAGGTCAGGTCCTCACCGTCCGCACCAGTGGGTGAGGGATCGACGATCGTGATGTCCTCCATCACGCCCGCAGCGGTGTCCACGGCGGAGTTCAGCAGGTCGTCGTCGCCGACGCGGAAGGTGGTCACACCCGCGTTCGCCGGGACGTCCACGACGATCGCGTATTCACCGGACACGAGACCCGAGAACCGGTAGGAGCCGGTCGAGTCGGTCACCGTCTCGGCCTCGACGACTTCACCGAACTTGTCGACTCCGGACAGGTGCATGGGCACGTCGGCGACGCCCTCACCGGGCGCCCCCTCCGGGCCGTCGTTGTCGAGACCGTCCTCGTTCGTGTCCCACCACAGACGCTGACCGATCGACGAGGACACCACGCGGGTGCTCACGAGCGGCGACCGGGCCCCCAGGGTCTGGGTCGCCGAGCGGACGGTCGCGTCGTTCGAGAAGGTGGCACCGCTCGGCGCACCCTGTGAGACGAGGGTGTACCGGACCTCGACGCGCTCCAGGGCCGCGAGCGAATCGACGTCCATCCGGATCGCGGTGACGTCGGCGAAGGACGTGGCACAGCCCTCGGCGCCGAGCTCGGACGCGGTGCACCAGGCCGAACCGGCCGGGAGCTCACCGTATCCGGCACTGCCGTCGACGACGGATGCCGCGGCGACGGCCGCCGGATCGGCGTCCGTGTACCGGACCGTGACACCGGACGGTGCCTCGACCGCTGCTGCCAGCACGCCCTCGACGGACGACGAGCGTGCATCACCGGCGTAGGGCAGCACGTCGATCGACGAGGCGCCCTGCTGCGGGGTGTCGGCGTTCATGTTCGCGAACGCGACCGTGTAATCGAGGTCGTCGCCGGACTCGACCACCTGCTGTGCCACCGACTTCTCGATGCGCAGCCCGCCGGGGGCACTGAGCGAGACCGTCTGACGCGAGTAGTGCGCGTCGGACGATCGTCGGGGAGGCCGGGATCTCCTCGAGGGACGACGGATCGTCGGAGCTCGAGACGATGACCTGGTTGACGAGGTCGCCGACGATCGTCGAGTCGGTCTTGGCCCAGTAGGTGATGACCGGCTCGCTCCCGCGGTCGATCCGCTCGAACGACCAGGTGAGCTCGGTACGTGCCGTCCTCCGCGGTCACCTGCACCGAGTCCGGAGCGGACTGGAGACGTCTGCAGGGTCGTAAGGCGAGCCCCTTCGGGAGTCGGTCGACCACGACGACGTCGCGCGCGGCGTCGGCGAGACCGGACTTGCTGGCGATCTGCGGGGTCAGTTCGAACTGCACGCGCTCGCCTGAGGCGACGTGCGCCGGCGATCCGGCGTCGACGGCGGGCGCGATCGCGCGCTTGGCGATGGCGACGGACCCCTCCGAGACGAGGAGGCGGTCTCCACGGGGGAAGTCCTTGTTCGTCGACTGCACCGGATTGTACTTCCCGTGGTACCAGGCGTCCTCGATCCAGTGGGTCGAGCGCATCGGCGTCCGTCGCTGTACATCGAGGTCGACTTCACCGAGTAGGTCTGCGTCGATGGTCTCGCCGACCGGCAGACCATCGCGGAGCTGCAGCGTGAGCGACCGCGTTGAACTGCGCTCCCGCCGGACAACATCGCCGCCGACGGGACGGTAGCGCACCCGCGTGACCTGCCTCGAGATCGAGCGACTGCCAGTTCGCGGTCCAGGTGTCGTCTGAGTCGTCGCAGGTCGCGGCGTCGAGGCCGCTCCAGCGGGTCTCGTCGTCGGCGGTGGCGTCCGACGACCGGACGTCGTGCCGTACTCGACGATGACCTGACTCGGGTTGAAGTCCCGTCGGCAGCCCCGCTCGCGCGGACGGTGACCGGAGGAGCCGCTCGGCACCCGTCGGTCGCGACGAACTGGGTCTTGGGGTCGAAGACCTGGCACACGATCGCGCCCGTCCATCGGCGCCGTCGACCGAGGAGTTGATGACGGCCGTGTAGTGCGACGAAGGTCTGGCCCGCTGGTCGACCGGGCCGTCTCCGGAACCGACCGTGCTCTGGCCGGGGACCTTGGTGAGGTTGGACGCACTGTCGAGATACCGCGTGCTGTGGCCCGGCACCCACGCGTCGGGTGAGGCGCGTCGTCACGGTGTTGTCGGTCAGCGGCTCCGCACGGATTCGCGATGGGCTCACCGGCTGCGTTCTCACCGAACGCCACGAGGTCGCGCAGGGTGACGAGCGAGTCGATACTCCCGTCGGACGGGACGTCGGTGTGCGGCACGAAGACCGCGAACTTGCCGATCGCGACGTAGCCCCGAGTGGTGATGTTGGCACCGGCCGCGGTCTTCGTCGGGATGTGATCCGCGCTGAGGTCGGCACCCGAGACGACCACGTGGATCAGCTGCGGGATTCGCCGCATCGGGCGTGCACGTCCAGGTGCCCGAGTCGGTGACGCTGTTCTCCGCACCGCCGGCGCTCCAGGGGAACGCACTGCCGTCGTAGGGGTTCAGCGCGCACCGCTGCCCGGCCAGATCGACGGCTTCGGCATGGTCGCTGAAGTCGGACAGGTCGATGTCGAACGTCACGTCGCCGACGATGGCCGACTGGCCCCGTGCGCCGAGTCCGCCCGCTGCGTTGTAGTCGGCGAGGTCGAGGAACGTGTCGAAGTACACGCGGTACCCCCTGACCCCCTCCGCGTTGACCGCGACCTGGTCGGTGGTGTGCCGCTTGACGCCGAGATTGAGGCGGGGACCCGTGCTCATGACGAGGTCGTCCGGCGTCACCGTCGAAGACGCGGCCTGCCCACTCGTCGCGTCGGCGGCCGACACCTGGATGGCGTCCGCCGGAGCCGGCAGGACGGTTCCGTCGGGCAGTGCCGTGCTGGCGGAGGCGATCAGGTCGTAGGTCGACACGGAGTTCGGCGCGACGTCGTGCACGACGCAGTCGACGGTGCGCGCATCATCGCTCACGACCGAACCGTCGCCGCAGTAGCCGGGTAGGGACCCGACGGCAGGCCACGTCATGCCGCCGGGGAGCTCCTGACGGATCGTCACGACACCGTCCTGGGCCGTGCCGTTCACCTGGACCTCGATGCGATAGGACACCGTGTCGTGCGAGCGGACGATGAGATCCTCGCCGCTGATGTCGCGACCGGGCCCTGCATCGTCGTCGAAGGGAGCCGTACCCGTGACCGTGCGCTGCAGCTTGGTCAACAGCGTCAGTGGACCGGCGTCAGGCGTCACCGCCGTCGGAGCTGCGGGCGCCTGGTCGGGCGCCGTCGGCGCCTCGGGAGACGCCGACGAGGTGTCGTCGGTCGTCGGCGGATCGGTCGCGGCCGACGCAGGCACGATCGCGCCGAAGCCGATCACCGCTGCTGCCGCAACGGCGGTGCAGGCCGCGAGTGCGCGTGGCGGGGAGAACAGAAGTGACATGGAGTCGCTTTCTCGAGGGGGTGAACCCTGCGAGAATATCAGACAGATATATCTGTTGAAAACAACACATATCAGTTACTGCAGCGCGGACGTCAATCTGGCGAGGTTGTCGAGCACCGTCGACCGGAGGGGCTGCTTCAACCATTCCGCGAGCGTCAGTTCCTTGCTGATCTCCCGGTACCCGTCCTCGACGCCGCGCATCTCCTGAACGAACTCGCGCCCGCGGACCATGAGCGAGACCTCCAGGTTGAGACCGAAGGAACGCATGTCCATGTTGCTCGACCCGATCACGGCGACGTCGTCGTCGATCGTGAAGTGCTTCGCGTGGAGGATGTACGGCGCCGGGTACTGGAAGATCCGCACGCCGGCTCGCAGGAGCGCCTCGTAGTAGGAGCGCTGCGCGTGCCAGACCATCGCCTGGTCGCCGATCTCCGAGACGAACAGGTCGACCGGCACACCACGCTGGACCGCCGTCGTGACCGCTGCGAGCAACGACTCGTCAGGCACGAAGTACGGACTCGTGATGACGATGCGCCGCTGCGCCGCGTAGATGAGGGTGAGGAACAGCTTGAGGTTGTTGTCGCCGTCGAACCCCGGCCCGCTCGGCACGACCTGCAGCTCGAGGTCGCCAACCGGTCGGGCCTCGAGCAGGCCGACCTCGTGGGAGAGCACGTCGCCCGTCTCGCTGTACCAGTCGCTCAGGAAGATCGTGTTGATCCCCGCGACCCCGGGGCCCTCCACCCGCGTCATGAGCTCCTGCCACTGGAGACCCCGCTTGATGTTGCCCGGCTTGTTGTAACTCCGGTCGATCATGTTCTGCGAGCCCATGAACGCGACCGCGCCGTCGACGATCACCATCTTGCGGTGGTTCCGGAGGTCGGGACGTTGGAACTTGCCCTTGAACGGTTGGAGCGGCAGCATGAGCGCCCACTGGGCACCCATCGCGGTGAGGCGTTTCAGCGTGTGCTTGTAGTCGGGGGTCCGCCAGCTCGCGAAGTGGTCGAGCAGCACCCGGACCGTGACGCCGCGGGCCACCGCGCGCTCGAGCGCGTCGAAGAACGGCTTCGTGGTGCGGTCGCAGGTGAGGATGTAGAACTCGACGTGCACGAACTGCTCGGCACGGTCGACCTCGTCGGCCATGGCGTGGAGCGAGGCCTCGTAGTCACCGATGAGACTCGCGGTGTTCCCGCCCTGCAGCGGCATCGACCCGAGGTTGCGGTTGAGCGTCACGACCGACCGGAACCAGGCCGGGGCGTTCGACGTCAGGTTCGCCTTGACGAGGTCGCGGGTCGTCTGGCGGATGTAGACGTTGATGTCGTACTGCTTCCGCCGGCGCACCCGTGGGAGTTTCGGGTTGCCGATGAGGAGGAAGGCGATGACACCGACGTACGGGATGAGGAAGATCGCGAGCAGCCAGGCCATCCCCGCGGTCGGGCGCCGGTTGCGCGGGACGACGATCACCGCGATGACACGGATGATGAAGTCCAGGACGAGGGCCGTGATGCCCAGCCAGTTCCAGGAGAACTCGATCGTCATGTCGCCCATCCGCTCAGCTGCCGAGGCTCCAGCCTACTGACCATGCCGGACAGCTGTGGGGCGACATCGCCACGTGATACGGGCGGGTCAGACCTCGCGAGGGGCGGAGGGCTCGACCGGCGGGAGACCGAGCTTCGCGCGCTGCTCCGCCTCGACCTGCGCGTACGCCTTGCGCTCGTTGCGGTCGGACCGCAGGATGGCGCGCATGACGACCCAGAAGATGATGCCGACGACCACGGTGGGCAGCAGCGACCAGAGCGCGTTGAGCCAGTAGTCTTCGATCACTCGTCAATCGTACCGCCCTTCGACAGGCTCAGGGACCGGAGGGTTCGCTCAGGGACCGGAGGGTTCGCTCAGGGACCGGAACGACGTGGTCGCGCGATGCCGAACGAGCGCGCAGCGGCCTCAGGAGCCTCCGGCGAGGGCGCCCCACAGACCGCTGACGACGAGGTACAGGCCGATCCCGCCGACCACGATCCAGATGGTGATGCGCGCCGTCGTCGGCCCCTGTTTCTTCGGGTCCTGGTGGTCGCCGGGGTCCATCATGCTCATCGTCGCGCCTGACTGTCGGTGGTCGTGCTGCCGGGTGGCCGCTACTTGACCAGGGGGAAGAGGATCGTCTCGCGGATGCCGAGACCGGTCAGCGCCATGAGGAGTCGGTCGATGCCCATCCCCATGCCTCCGGACGGCGGCATCCCGAACTCGAGCGCACGCAGGAACTCCTCGTCGAGACGCATGGCCTCGACGTCGCCCTGTGCGGCGAGCTTCGCCTGCTCGATGAAGCGTTCGCGCTGCACGACCGGGTCGACGAGCTCGGAGTAGCCGGTGGCGAGCTCGAAGCCGCGGACGTAGAGGTCCCACTTCTCGACCGCGCCATCGATGGAGCGATGGGCGCGCACGAGCGGGCTCGTGTCGACCGGGAAGTCCATGACGAAGGTCGGGCGCTCGAGGCCACCCTTGACGAAGTGCTCCCACAGCTCCTCGACGTACTTGCCGTGGATGGGGTGCGGGACCTCGACGCCCTCACGCTCGGCGAGCGCCTTGAGTTCCTCGATCGGCGTCTGCGGCGTGATCTCGACACCAGCGGCGGCCGAGAGGCTCTCGAACATCGAGATGCGGTCCCACTCGCCACCGAGGTCGAACTCCGTGCCGTCGGCCCAGGTGACGACGTGGCTCCCGCTCGTCGCGAGCGCGGCGTTCTGGATGAGGGTCTGCGTGAGGTCGGCCATGGTGCCGTAGTCGCCGTAGGCCTCGTACGCCTCGAGCATGGCGAACTCGGGGCTGTGCGTGGAGTCGGCGCCCTCGTTGCGGAAGTTGCGGTTGATCTCGTAGACGTGGTCGATGCCGCCGACGACGGCGCGCTTCAGGTACAGCTCGGGCGCGATGCGCAGGTAGAGCTCGGTGTCGAACGCGTTCGAGTGGGTGACGAAGGGGCGGGCCGAGGCTCCACCGTGCATGACCTGGAGCATCGGCGTCTCGACCTCGACGAAGTCGCGCTCGGTGAAGGTCTGGCGGAGGCTGGCCACCGTCTTGGCCCGGTCGAGCACGTTCTTGCGCGCCTGGTCGCGGGCGATGAGGTCGAGGTACCGGCTCCGGACCCGCGTCTCCTCGTTCAGCTCGTTGTGGAGGTTCGGCAGGGGCAGGATCGCCTTCGCCGCGATGGTCCACTCGGCCACCATGATCGACAGTTCGCCGCGGCGGCTGGAGATGACCTCGCCGGAGACGAAGACGTGGTCGCCGAGGTCGACGAGTTCCTTCCAAGCGGCGAGCTGTTCGTCGCCGACGCTGGCGAGGCTCACCATCGCCTGGATGCGGCTGCCGTCGCCCGACTGCAGGCTGGCGAAGCAGAGCTTGCCGGTGTTGCGCAGGTGCACGACGCGGCCTGCGACGCCGACCGTGACGCCCGTCGCCTCGTCGGGCTGGAGCTCACCGAAGCGGGCGCGCACCGCCGGGATCGTGTCGGTGATGGGGAGGGTGACGGGGTAGGCGCCACCGGCACCCGACGTCGCCTCGTCGATGAGGCGCTGGCGCTTCGCGAGCCGGACGGCCTTCTGCTCGGAGAGCTCTGCCTGCTCTGCTGCGTCGTCGATCGGCTCTGGCGTCGTGTCAGTCATGCGGTGGGATTCTCCTCGTGCGGTCACTGGAGTTTACCGGGGACCGTGCGGGCCGCGCGCACGGCCGGTTTCCTATGAACCGGCTATCGACGCCCTGACAAGGGTCTGCGAACAACCATTCGGAGGACATCGCCGGGTACCCGGGCCGTGCTTGGCTCGAAGGACAGGAGTCCCGATCGGGGGCACCGACGCCGGAAACGAACTCGAAAGGCTCGTCATGACGACGCTCTCCGACCACCAGCACACCGACCACCGTGAAGCCACCACCGTCCCACCGGTACCGGCCTCCCCCGCCGCGCCGCGCGGACAGGCGGGGATCGACGCCGGTCTCCTCCTCCTGCGCCTGGCCCTCGGCGTGGTCTTCATCGCCCACGGCCTCCAGAAGTTCCTCGTCGACTCCATTCCGGGCGTCGCCTCCGGGTTCGGAGGCATGGGCATCCCGGCACCGGAGGTCGCGGCGGTCGTCGTCGCCGGGCTCGAGGTGGTCGGTGGCCTGCTGCTCATCGTCGGCCTCGGCACGCGCATCGTGGGCGCCCTGCTCGCGGTGACGATGGCCGTGGCGATGGTGCTCGTGCACCTGCCGGCGGGGTTCTACGCCGCCGACGGTGGCTTCGAGTACGTCATGCTGCTCGCGCTCGCGTCGCTCGCGCTCACCCTCGCCGGCCCGGGCCGACTCGCCGATCGACGCGCTGATCCGTCGCCGCCGCAGCCGCTGACACGGGTCCGCTGACTCGGATCCGCCCGCCTGCCCGGACTCGGGTGGGCGGGCGGCGGTCCGTCCACCCGGCTAGAGCAGCTCGTCGACGTCGGGCGTGGTCGCCCCGCGCAGCGCCTCGTCGACCGACGACCGCACGAGCGACGACAGGAAGCCGCCGGCGTTCTCCACGCCGATGTCCTGGAGCAGAGCCGTCGACTGCTGCACGACCGCGCGGGAGAAGCTCGCGGCCGTCTCCACCGCTTCGGCGTAGGCCGCACGATCGGCCTCGGCGATGATCACGGGCTCCGCGCCCATCTCGACCACGAGCGCCTGCCCGATCGGTTGGACGGGGGCCGGTGCGGTCACGGCGAACGACGTCTCGTGGAGCCGGGCGAGGTCGAGGCTCGTCCCGGTGAACACCATCGCGGGGTGCAACGCCAACGGGATGGCACCGGCGCGCGCTGCCGGAGCGAGCACCGCCGTCCCGAACCGAGCCGAGGTGTGCGCGACGAGCTGACCCGGCTGCCACGCACCGACCGCCGCGAGCCCTTCGACCAACGACGCGAGTTGCGCATCGGGTACGGCGATGACGACGAGTTCGCTCCGCTCGACCACCTCGGTCGGATCGAGCACCGGCACATCCGGCAACAGGGCGTTCGCCCGTTCGAGGCTCTCCTCCGACACCGCGGTGATGCCGACGATCGCATGTCCGGCTCCCCCGAGCGCCGCTCCGATGACCGGGCCGACGCGACCACTCCCGATGATCCCGACGCCGAGCCTGGCGCTCCGTCGTTCCGCGCTCACGTGGTCCTCCGGTCCTGGTCGGTCGTCGGGAACGGCACGGACGGTGCCGGGCGCTGCTCCTGCCACGGCTCGGCGTGCGCCCGCGTCGTCGGTTCGGTGCCGGACTGCGCCACCGGCTCATCGAGGTAGGGCGCCGTCGCCTGCGCCTCGGTCGGGCTGGTGCTCGGGGTCGAAGCTCGCCCACCGGTGGCTGCGGTCGGTCGACTGCGCGACCACGATCGCCGCCGACGCCGCGTCGAACATCCGCACCGCCTCGTCGCGGGCCATGGCCGGGAGCTTGGCGATCACCGGGCCAGGGACCGTGTGCGCGGTCGCGGAGGCGAGGTCGAGCGCGCGCAGGAGCGGCCCCTGGTCGATCCGGATGCTCTGCAGGCGTGCGAGCGGGAGGATGTGGAGTTTGCGCCAGACCACCCCCTGCCGGAACAGCAGCATCCCGTCGCGCAGGGCGTAGCCGGTACGACGCCAGGAGAACCAGTTGATCCATCGCGAGCGGCGGGGCGAGCCCACGAAACCGACGCCGTCGCGTGTGGCGAGGGCCGACTGCAGGGGCGCCCAGGCGCTGCCGTCGATGCGGCCCGCGAGCATCAACTCCACGACCTGGGCGGCGTCCACGAGCGACCCGACCGGCAACACCGTGTTGCTCGTCGCACCCCGAGCAGCCTGCTCCAGTGACAGGCCGGCCTTGTTGATCCGGACCCGCCACCAGCCGAACGGGCGCCAGATGATGGGCTGTGACACCTCGATCGCGTGGATCCGTCCGGGCGGGACGGTGTCGTTCGTCGTCGAGAAGAGCCCGAAGCCGATGCGGACGCCCGAGGGCGTCGCGGCGATGCTGTAGCGCAGCGACTTCGTCACGCTCGACCAGACGAAGGCCCCGAGACTCAGCACCATCGGGACGAGCCAGAACCAGGCCCAGTCCAGCCCGTTGACGAGGAGCACGACGCCGGCCACGACCGAGATCAGGACGATCACGGTGAACGGGCTGAGCAGCGTGGATCCGACCAGGCGTCCGAGCGTCAAGCGCACGACGGAGTCCGGCACCGCCTCCTCCGGGTCGAGTTCGGGCGAGATGAAGTCGTCGACGCGCTCGGTGACGAACCGGGACACCCCGCCGGCGCCGTCGGGCACCGATTGCGGCGGCAGGGTCGGGTCGGCCGGGTCGCCGGCTGCGGCGGTCTGCCGGCGTTCGGCGAGCTTCACCCCGCTCGCGAGCGTGAGGACGTCCCGGCGGAGGCCGTCGGCGTCGGCACCGTACAGGTACTCGAGTTTGACGTTCGCGTCCTGGCCCGCGACGCTCACGTTGATGCGGGAGGCCCCGATGAGCCTGGCGAGGAGCGGCTTCTCGATGGAGACGCCCTGGATGCGGTCGAGCTTGGCTTTGCGGTTCGTGCGGAACAGGATCCCGCTGCGCACCTCCACCGCCTCGTCGGTCACCCGGAACGTGTGCATGCGCCATGAGAACCAGAACACGGCGATGACCACGATGAGCCCGACGGCGATCGCGAGGAGCACCCACCCGACGAAGCCGTGGTTGAGGATGTAGTCGATCGGGTCGGTCGGCTGCTCCATCCCCGGGGCGGGGATGAAGAACTCGATGAGGCGCTCGCGGAGGTTCGCGATGACGATGCCGAGGATGGCGACGAACGCGATCCCGCCTCGGAGCAACGGCGTCGCCGGGTGCAGCCGGTGCCACTGCCCGTCGACGAGACTCTGTCCGGCCACCCGTGGGACGATCGCCTCGGCCGTCGGCTTCACCCGAGGACCCGCGGCCGGAGCCTCGAACCGCTCCGGCGGTCCTGCCGCCTGGTGCTCGCTCACAGTCCGGTCCGCCGGCTCTCCGCCACGGCGACCAGATGGTCGCGCAGCCCCTCGGCCTCGGCTTCCGGCAACCCGTTGATCACCACTCCGGTCGAGGCGGAGGCGGTCACGAACTTGAGGTCGGCGAGGCCGAACGCCCGCGAGAGGGGCCCGCGGTTGATGTCGACGAGCTGCATGCGCCCGTACGGCACGGCGACGAAGCGCTGCCACATGATCCCTCGGCGGAACAACAGGTCGTCCGCGCGCAGTTGGTACCCGATCGATCGGATGCGACGCGGGATGAACGCCGCGGCGATCAGGGAGATCACGGCGAAGGCGGCGAACGGCCACCAGATCCAGGTCCAGTCCCAGACGAGCGCGACGAAGACCACGGCCGCCGTGACGAGCACGAGGCCGGCGCCCTCGGAGATGAACTCGACGGCGATGAGCTTGCGACTCACGCGGCGCCACTCGGCATCAGGCAGTTCCAGCCGCTTGCCGCTCTGCTCCGCAGGGTCGGCCTGGACCGTCTCCGGCGACGACAGCTCCTCCAGCGGCGTCTCGATCAGCGGCCGCTCGGCGGGCTGATCAGGTGTGGGACGGGGCTCCCCCGGGTGCGGCGTCGTCATCATCATCCTTCGGAACGGTGCAGAACCACTCGGCCACCAAGGCGGCGACGACGAGTGCGACGGATCCCACGATGGACGCGATCACCAGCCACAACGAGCCTATCGCGGGCAGGATCGGGCGGGTCAGGACGAAGAGCAGGATCCCGACGGTCGCCCCGGCCACCAGGGAGCCCGCATGGCTCGAGGCCTTCGCGAGCGCGGCGACCCGCATGGCGCGGAACGGATCGATCCGACGGGTGGCGCGACCGGTCGTGCTGCGGCGGATCGGCCAGGACAGGGCGATGAGGATGATCGCGACCGCCACGAGCGAGACCGCGAGGGTGACGGGCGGGATGATCGACGCGCGTCCGCCGGAGACCATCGCGACCTCGACGAGGAAGCCGAAGACGACGCCCACCCCGGCGAGGACGATGAGCGGTGTCGCGGTGGTGCGGGTCACGGGTGCGTGCCGTCGTCGGGGACCACGGAGCCGTCCTTGGCGGCCGCGAGGGTGTCGAGGCGGCCGACGCCGGGCAGCGTCGCGTCGGGGTCGAGGAGCAGCCAGGGCACGACGACGAAGCCGCGCTCGGCGGCTCGCGGGTGCGGGACCGTCAGGCGTTCGTCGTCGATCGTCTCGTCGTCGTAGGCGACGAGGTCGAGGTCGAGCGTCCGATCGCCCCAGCGTTCCTCGCGGACGCGGCCGTGCGCGAGTTCGATCCGCTGGAGTTCGTCGAGGAGCGCGTGCGGCTGGAGGCGGGTGCGGACGGCAGCGACACCGTTGAGGTAGGCCGGAGCCGACTCGTCGACGCCGGACGACTTGACGGCCGCGCTCGAGACGAGCGGCGACGGCCGCACCTCGAGCACCCCGTCGACGGCGGCGAGGTCGTCCACCGCCTGTGCGATCGTCGCGCGGCGGTCCCCCAGGTTGGCCCCGATGGCCACGACGGCCCAGACGGCGCGCGGCTTCGGTGGTCCGGGCCGACGGGCGGGGTCGTGGATCGGTGTGCGCGAGACCATCAGACGGCCCGCCCGGCCTGCGGTGCGGTCGGCCTGGGTGCGCTCGATCGTCACCGCCACGTCCGCGAAGGGCACCGTGATGGGGGCGCTCGGCTTGTGCACGGTGACCCGGACCGCCTCCGCGCGCTCGTTCGCGAGCACCACGTCGGCGATGCGCTCGGCCACCGTTTCAATGAGGTCGACCGGGTCGCGCTCCACGGCCGCGACGACCGCCTCGGCGAGCTCGCCGTAGTGCATGGTCGCGCCGAGCTCGTCGCCGCCGGCGGCCGGGCGGAGGTCCAGCGACACGGTGACGTCGATGACGAACTCCTGTCCGGCCTCGCGCTCGAAGTCGAAGACGCCGTGGTGCGCGAACGCACGCAGGCCCGTGAGGGTGATCGAATCAGTCATCGGCTCCACCTTGCCATGCATCGAGGGTATCGAGAGCGAGTCTGGTTGCGGCGACGTCGTGGACGCGCACACCCCAGGCTCCGGCCTGCGCGGCCAGCACGCTCACCACGGCGCTCGGCAGGTCGCGCGCCTCCATCGGGGCGTCCTCGGGGAGGAGCGCTCCGATGAACCGCTTGCGGGACGCGCCCACCAGCACCGGGTACCCGAGCTCGCGCAGCAGGTCGAGTCGGGCGAGGATGCGCCAGTTGTGCTCGGCGTGCTTGGAGAACCCCAGGCCGGGATCGACGACGATCCGGCCGGGGTCGACGCCCTGACCGCGGAGGGTCGTCACCCGGTCGTCGAGTTCCCGAGCGACGTCGACCGCCGCGTCGGTGTAGGTGGCGCGGCTCGCCATGTCGGCCGAGTGCCCGCGCCAATGGCTGATGACGCAATCGAGACCGGACGCCGCCATGACGCCCGGCATGCGATCGTCGGCGAGGCCACCGGAGACGTCGTTGATGATCGAGGCACCGGCGTCGGCCGCGGCACGGGCGGTCTCCGCGTTCATCGTGTCGATACTCACTCGCGCACCAGCGGCGGCCAGTGCGGCGATGACGGGTGCGACCCGGTGCTGCTCCTCGCGGGTGTCGACCCGGGCGGCACCGGGCCGGGTCGATTCGCCGCCGACGTCGATGATGGTCGCGCCGGCCGCGATGAGCTCGAGCCCGTGGGCGACGGCGTCGTCGACGTCCAGGTACCGGCCGCCGTCGCTGAACGAGTCGGGGGTGACGTTGACGACGCCCATGATCTGGAACATGCGATCACCCCGCCTGGTCGGCGGACGCGCCGATCAGGACCATCAGCTCGGCCCGTGCAGCCGGATCGGCCAGGGCTCCACGGCTGGCGATGGTGACGGTGGTGCTCGTCAGCTGGCGTGACCCGCGCATCGAGACGCAGCCGTGTGCGGCCTGGAGCACGACGAGGACGCCGCGGGGCGCGAGCCGTTCGACGAGGGTGTCGGCGATCTGCTCGCTGAGGCGCTCCTGGACCTGCGGGCGCGAGGCGAGTGTGTCGACGAGCTTCGGCAGGGCACCGAGTCCGATGACGAGTTCGTCGGGCAGGTAGGCGATGTGCGCCGTGCCGAGGAACGGGAGCAGGTGGTGCTCGCAGACGGAACGGAAGGCGATGTCGCGGACGAGCACGACGTCGCTGGTCGCGCCCTCCTCGATCGGGATGGGGCGCGCCAGGTGCACACCGGCGTCCTGACCGACGCCACCGAAGAACTCGGCGTACGCATCGGCGACACGCGTCGGGGTGTCGGCGAGGCCGTCGCGGGAGGGGTCCTCGCCGATCGCCTCGAGGATCTCGAGGACCGCTGCGGCGATCCGCTCGCGGTCCACGGACGACCGCGAGGCCGAGCCCTGATCGGGCTCGGCCTGCGCGGCTGCGACCGCGTCGTCCGCGGTGTGCTCGCCGTGGGTCATGCGGGCTAGGCGGTCGCCGGTCGCGGCTTCGTCGCGCGGGTGCGCTTGGGCTTCACGGGAGCCTCGGGCTCGGGCTCCGAGCTCACACCGCCGTCTGCCGCACCGGAGTCGATGGGTGCGGTGAAGGACGCGGAACCGACGGCCGAACCCGACCCGACGGGACGCTTCTTGCTGGACAGCCAGACGGGGCGCGGCGGGAGCTTCTTGACGTCCTTGAAGATCTCGGCCAGCTGGTTGTGGTCGAGGGTCTCCTTCTCCATCAGCTCGGCGGCGAGGCGGTCGAGCACGGCCCGGTTGGTCGTGATGACCTGCCAGGCTTCGTCGTGTGCGGCCTCGATGAGCTCGCGGACCTGGGCGTCGACCCGCTGCGCGATCTCCTCCGAGTAGTCGCGCTGGTGGCCCATGTCGCGGCCGAGGAACATCTCGCCCGAGGACTGCCCGAGCTTGACGGCACCGACGTCGGTGGTCATGCCGTACTCGGTGACCATCTTGCGAGCGATGCCCGTGGCCTTCTCGATGTCGTTCGACGCACCCGTGGTCGGGTCGTGGAACACGAGCTCCTCGGCGACGCGGCCGCCCATCGCGTAGGCGAGCTGGTCGAGCAGCTCGTTGCGCGTGACGGAGTACTTGTCTTCGAGGGGCAGGACCATCGTGTAGCCGAGGGCACGGCCGCGCGGGAGGATCGTGACCTTCGTGACCGGGTCGGTGTTGTTCATCGCCGCCGCAGCGAGCGCGTGCCCGCCCTCGTGGTAGGCGGTGATGAGCTTCTCCTGCTCGCGCATGACGCGCGTGCGGCGCTGCGGGCCGGCGATGACGCGGTCGATGGCCTCGTCGAGAGCGCGGTTGTCGATCAGCTGGGCGTTGGAGCGCGCCGTGAGCAGCGCGGCCTCGTTGAGGACGTTGGCGAGGTCGGCACCGGTGAAGCCGGGCGACTTGCGGGCGACGACCTCGAGGTCGACGCTCGCGGCGAGCGGCTTGCCCTTGCCGTGCACCTCGAGGATCTTCTTTCGGCCGGCGAGGTCGGGGGCGTCGACGCCGATCTGGCGGTCGAAGCGGCCCGGGCGCAGGAGCGCGGGGTCGAGGATGTCGGGGCGGTTGGTCGCGGCGATCAGGATGACGTTCGTCTTGACGTCGAAGCCGTCCATCTCGACGAGGAGCTGGTTGAGGGTCTGCTCGCGCTCGTCGTGTCCGCCGCCCATGCCGGCACCGCGGTGGCGACCGACGGCGTCGATCTCGTCGACGAAGATGATCGCGGGCGAGTTCTCCTTGGCCTGCTGGAAGAGGTCGCGGACGCGGCTCGCACCGACACCGACGAACATCTCGACGAAGTCGGAACCGGAGATCGAGTAGAACGGCACGCCGGCTTCACCGGCGACGGCGCGGGCGAGGAGCGTCTTGCCCGTTCCGGGAGGGCCGTACAGCAGGACGCCCTTCGGGATGCGCGCACCGACGGCCTGGAACTTCGCGGGCTCCTTGAGGAAGTCCTTGATCTCCTCGAGCTCCTCGATCGCCTCGTCGGCACCGGCGACGTCGTCGAAGGTCACCTTCGGCGACTCCTTCGAGACGAGCTTCGCCTTCGACTTGCCGAACTGCATGACCTTGTTGCCGCCGCCCTGCATGCCGGAGAGCATCAGCCAGAAGAAGACACCGATGAGGAGCAGCGGGAGGAGGAGTCCGAGCATCGACAGGAGCCAGCTCGGCTGGGGCACCTTGTCGTTGTAGCCACCGGACGGGTCTGCGGCGTCGACGGCCTCGACCACGTCGGCCGCACGGGCGCCGACGTAGTAGAACTGCACCTGCTTGCCGAACTCGTCGTCCGCCTTCGTCAGCGTGAGGTCGACTCGCTGGTCGCCGTCGGTGATGACGGCCTCCTTGACCTGACCCTTCTCGAGGAAGGCGAGACCCTCTTGCGTGGAGACCTCACGGAAGCCGTTCATGCTCATCAGGCTGATGCCGATCCAGAAGACCAGGGCGGCGATGATGAGGTACGGGATGGGACCCTTGAAGAGACGCTTGACGTTCATAAGTTGAGAGGCCGGGGCTGGCCCGTTCCCTTTCTGCAGGAGGGGTCGACGGGCGGAGCCGCGTCGGAAATCAGGCTACCCCCTCGCCGCTGGATGCCTCCCCTGTGTTTGCCGTGGGCTTAACGGGGGTGCGGTGTGAGGTCGGTGGAGTGGTTCAGGCGTAGACGTGCGGGGCGAGGACGCCGACGTCGCGGAGGTTACGGTACTTCTCGTCGAAGTCGAGACCGTACCCGACGACGAAGTCGTTCGGGATGTCGAAACCGACGTACTTGCACTCGACGTGCACCTTGGCGGCCTCGGGCTTGCGGAGGAGCGCGCAGACCTCGATGGACGCGGCTCCGCGCGAGGCGAAGTTCTCGAGCAGCCAGGAGAGGGTGAGGCCGGAGTCGATGATGTCCTCGACGATCAGGACGTGGCGGCCCGTGAGGTCGGCGTCGAGGTCCTTGCGGATCTGGACGACACCGCTCGACTTCGTGCCGGCGCCGTACGAGCTGACGGCCATCCAGTCCATCGAGAGCGGGATGCGGAGTTCGCGCGCGAGGTCGGCCATGACCATGACCGCACCCTTCAGCACGCCGACGAGCAGGACGTCCTTCCCGGCGTAGTCGGTCTCGATCTGCCGGGCGAGTTCGGCGAGCTTGTCGCGGATCTCCTGCTCGGTGACGAGGATGGTCGTGAGGTCGTCGGAAATGTCGCTCTGCTCCATGCGTCGAGTGTATGCGAGATGACCCGGAAGCCCGTGCGCCTCCTGCTCGGAGAGCCCGGCGGTCAGCGGGCCGCGAAGACGATGCGTCCCGCGTGTCGGGACGCCGTCAGGCCGGGCAGGTCGATCGGACCCTGGCCCGCCCAATCGGTGACGAGCCGCGCGACCTCGATCGTCTGCGACCGCGTGAGCGAGACGCCGAACTCGCTCTGCACGATGTACCGGATGATCCGCTGGCGGAGCGCTGCCGGGTTGGCCGCGAGTGCCCCGGCACTGACGGAGATCCCGGCCTCGGCGTGCTCGACGAGCTCCTCGATGGTCTCCTCGATCATCTCCTCGAACGCTTCCGCGTCCTCCCGGGCGGCGTCGGCGGTGCGGGCGAGGGCCTCGGCGATCCCCGGCCCGAGCTCCGCCTCGAGCACCGGCAGGACCCGTTCCCGGACCCGGACCCGCGCGTAGGCGTCGTCGGTGTTGTGCGGGTCGTGCCACGGTTCGAGTCCTTCGGCAGCGCACGCCTCGCGGGTCTGGGAGCGCCGGATCCCGAGCAGGGGTCGGAGGAGCGCACCGGAGACGGGCGCCATCCCCTGGAGGCTGCCGGTTCCGGACCCGCGAGCGAGGCCGAGGAGCACGGTCTCCGCCTGGTCGTCGAGGGTGTGCGCGAGCAGCACCAGGGACGCGCCGACCTCGACTCGCGCGGCGTCGAGTGCGGTGTACCGGGCCGCCCGTGCCGCGGCCTCCGGTCCACCCTCGGAGCCCACCTCGACGACCCGGACGAGGACGGGGTCGAGCCCGAGGGCACGCGCCTGGTCCGCGGCACGCGCCGCGACGTCGGCCGAGCCCGGTTGCAGTCCGTGGTCGACGATCACGGCGCCGGCCCGCAGACCGACCTTTCCGGCTTCGAACGCGGTCGCGGCGGCGAGCGCGAGCGAGTCGGCGCCACCGCTCAGTGCGACGAGCAGGTCGGCACCGGCGACGTCACGCGACGCCGTGGGCGCCGTGCCCGCGATCGCGTCGCGCACCGCCTTCCGGAGGGCGGCGACGGACGGGTGGAGCGGGGGTCGGACGTCGTTCACGCGGACCACGCTATTGCACCGCGCCGAGCGCCTCCCCACACCGTTCGCTCCGGGACGCATCGGTTATGGTTGGTCCTCGTCGGCGACCGCGCCGACTCAACGTCATCCAACCGCGCAAGGAGCAGGCTTATGGCCGAGTACGACGCCGTCATCGAGATCCCGCGGGGCAGCCGCAACAAGTACGAGATCGACCACGAGACCGGTCGGGTCTTCCTGGACCGCGTCCTGTTCACGAGCTTCGTCTACCCCGCCGACTACGGCTTCTTCGAGAACACCCTCGGCGAGGACGGCGACCCGGTCGACGTCCTGGTCCTGCTCGACTTCCCGACCTTCCCGGGCGTCGGCATCAAGGTCCGCCCCGTCGGCGTGCTGCACATGACGGACGACGGCGGCGGCGACGACAAGGTCATCGCCGTGCAGTACAAGGACCCGCGCTGGTCGCACATCCAGGACCTGACCGACATCCCGCAGGCGACGCGCGACGAGATCGAGCACTTCTTCGTCCACTACAAGGACACCGAGCCCGGCAAGTGGGCGCGGATCGACGGCTGGGGCGACGCCGCAGCGGCCGAGAAGATCATCCTCGCGGGCTTCGACAAGCTCAAGGCGGAGGGTCACTGACCCACTGCGGACCTCCGCACACCGCACGACGAAGCGGCCGGCACCCTCGGGTGCCGGCCGCTTCGTCGTGCGGGTCGCTGCGCTCGGTCAGCCGAGCGGCGCCCCGCGGTCGGCCATGAACGGCTGCGCGTCGATCGCACTGCCGTTGATGCGGACCTCGAAGTGCAGGTGGCAGCCGGTGGAGGCACCGGTCGTGCCGACGTAGGCGATGACCTGTCCGGCGGAGACCTGGTAGCCGACGCCGACCTGGATGCCACCGTTCACGATGTGCGCGTAGCCGGTCGAGACGCCGGAGCCGTGGTCGATGAGGATGAAGTTGCCGTACGTGCCGTACCAACCGGCGTAGGTCACGGTGCCGGAGGTCGCCGCGTAGATCGGGATGCCGCAGCCGCCCGCGATGTCGGTGCCGCGGTGGAAGCTGCCTGAGCTGCCGCCGCCCGTGGAGATCGGATCGCGGTAGCCGTAGGTGCCCGAGATGCTGCCGGAGGCCGGGATCGCCCAGCCCTGGCTGCTGAGCTGACCGCCGTCGGCGCTCTCGCCACGCGCGGCCGCTGCCGCAGCTTCGGCGGCCTTCCGCGCGGCCTCGCCGGCTTCGAAGTCCTTGACCGTCTTCGCGGTCGTGTCCTGCAGCGCCGTCAGCTGGGCGTTGAGCGTGACGATCAGCTCCTGGTTCTTCTCGAGCTTCGCCGCCGCCGCGGACGCCGCCGCCTGGGCGGCCTCCATGGCCGCCTGCGCCGCCTGCCGGAGCGACTCGCGCTCGTCGCGGGCGACACCGGCCTGTTCACCGAGCGCAGCCGCGGTGTTGCGCGCGGCGACCGCCTGCTCGTAGACGCCGTTGCTGTGCTCGGCGACCTGGTTCATGTTGCCGAGCTTCGACAGGAGGTCGGTCGCGCCCTTGCTCTCGCCGTCGAGGAAGAGGCTCAGGCTGAGGTCGGCGCCGCCGGAGCGGTAGAGCTGCGAGGCGACCCGACCGGCCTGCTTCGTCGCGGTGTCGGCCTCGGCCGTCTTGGCGTCGGCCTGCGACTGGATCGCGGTGGCTCTGGCGTCGGCCTCGAAGAAGGCCTCCTCAGCGGCCTGGAACTCCGTACCGCGCTTCTCGGCCTCGTCCTGGGCGACCTGCAGCTCGTCCTGCAACTGGACGATGAAGTTCTTGATGTTCGTGACCTCGGCGGCCTTGGCGGCCTCGTTGCCCTTCGCGGCCTGGACGTCGTCCCACGAGGGGTAGTCGGCTGCCGACGCCGGGCCGGCGACGCCGAAGGAGCCGACGATCGCGAGCGACATGACGATGGCGGCGGTGAGGCGTCCTCGCCACCGCACGGAGGACGCCGATCCGGCGTTGGTCGTCCGGCTTCGGCGCCAAGCGCCGGCAAGCTTCTTGCTCATGAAGTAGGGGCCCATCTCGGTTCGCTGCAGTCACATCGGTCACATCGGTACCACTGTCCACGCTAGCCCGACGGGGGTCGGGACCGGCTGTGGACACTCCCGTCGGCCGCGGCATCCGGGAGTGGTCCACGCCAGAGGCTAACCCCGGCCGGGGGCCGTGGAGCGGTCATTCGGCGCCTGTCGTCAGATCCGGCATGGAGCGCCGAATCGCTGCTCCGCGAACCCGATTTTGGATTCGGCGGTTTCATCCGTATGCTTGTCGCTCGGTAGTCATGAAGCTTCAGGGCTTCGCGGCCCTATCGTTTAGCGGCCTAGGACACCGCCCTTTCACGGCGGCAGCACGGGTTCGAATCCCGTTGGGGTCACCACCGACTACTGGAAAAACAGCCGCTCGGATTCAGGTATAGTGAGTCTGCGCGACTGCGAGAAGCACCGAGTAACACCAGCATCACCGCAGTTCGCATCACCAGCAATTCAACATGTATGGCCCTGTAGCGCAGTTGGTTAGCGTGCCGCCCTGTCACGGCGGAGGTCGCGGGTTCAAGTCCCGTCAGGGTCGCAAAAGGTCGGAAGCCCTCTCGCAAGGGAGGGCTTCTGCTTTTGAGACATCGTCGCCGTTCGTGCAGCTGATGTACTCGGCTCTGTAGCTCAGTTGGTAGAGCGCACGACTGAAAATCGTGAGGTCACGGGATCGACGCCCGTCGGAGCCACGGAACCCCCACCTAGCTTCTACATGGTGGGGGTTCTTTTTTTGCCCGGACGCCCGCGAACACCCACGCCACCACCCGAGTTGCCACTCCTGGCCCACGGCGGACAGACTCGCACTGTGGAATCGAAACCGTCACGCTGGGTGACCGCCTCCGTACTCGCAGTCCTGCTCGGCACGTCGCTCGTCGCCTGCTCGGACACGCGGTACGGACTGCCACGTGGTGAGGCCGTCGGCACCTGGCGCAGCGGGGACACCCGGCTCGAGCTCGCCGACGACGGGACCTTCGAGGCCACCGCCTGGCCCTCGGATGTCCAGTGCAGTCTTGACGACGACCCCCGCGCGGACGACCCGATCGACTTCTCCGGGACCTGGATGGTGGACAACGAGGGGACCAATCGAGACCTCGTCCTCCATCCCGGCGACGGCGCATGCGAGACGTCCCGGATCACCTCCGACGTGCGGAGCGACGACGGTCTCGCGCGCCTGTGCGTCCACGCCCGCGGATCCTTGTCCGGCCCGGCCGAGAACTTCTTCACCCTGTATCAGGGTGATCCTCCGGAGACCGAGGATCCGGATCGCTGCCTGAACTACTAGCCCGCCCGGGCAGACGAGTCTCACCCGTCCGATCCCTGAACCTTCCCCGCTCCCTGCGGCCTGTCGAAGGGCGCACGGAGAAGCATCCAAGACCAGCGACACCCATCCGGTCCCTGAGCCTGTCGAAGGGTACTCGTAGGCACTTCGACAAGCTCAGTGACCGGAAGAGGTGCACCCGCACTCACTCCGGTCTCCGCGCAACCTTCCCCGGTCCCTGAGCTTGTCGAAGGGCGCCCGGGAGAACCCCGCGAATCCGGCATGCCTCCTCCGGTCCCTGAGCCTGTCGAAGGGCACACGAGGAGACTCCCACATCCGAGACGACTCGGCATCTGGAATGTCAGTGGTCCATGATGGACTTGTCCCATGACCGAGACCACCCCAACCGCGACCCGCGCAGGCGACGAATACGCCGCGCAACTCGCGGAGTTCTCGGACGAGTGGACTGAGATCCACCGGCAACAGGCCGACCTGGACGCGCGGAAGGCGCGCCTCCTCGCCCGCTCCGCCGCCTACGCGGACGCCTTCGCGGACGCCACGGTCCCGGCCATCTTCCCGCCGGCCGAGCGTCAGGCGCTGTCCCGTCGGTCGACGTGCGCGGCCCTCGCGATGGCGACCCGGATGCCGGAGCGGACCGTCCAGCGTGCGACGAACGATGCCGAACGTCTCGTCAACGACGCACCCGTCGTGCTGGCGTCGCTGGAGGCGGGGCGGATCTCGGCGCGGCATGCGCAGGTGATCACCGACCAGCTCGGTGACGTCCCTGCTGCTGGGCGGGCGGTGTTCCTCGAGCAGGTGCTGCCGGTCGCCGAAGGTGCGACCGTCTCGTACCTCCGGCAACGCGCTCGCATCATCCGCGAGCGCCTCCACCCCGAGTCCATCACCGCCCGAGCGGTCCGCTCCGAGGCCGACCGCCGGGTCGAGTTCGAACCCGCAGCCGACGGCATGGCCTGGGTGCACCTCTTCACCACGGCGCCGATCGCGCAGGGCATCATCGAGCGCGTCGAAGCAGCCGCGGCGGAGTCGCGCGCTGCCGGCGACACCCGCACGTGCGCGCAGCTGCAGGCGGACGCCCTCGCGGCCCTCGCGCTCACCGGCGTGACCCCGGACGACGTGATGTCGAGCCCGGTGCTCCCGCACCCGATCGAGGTCCAGGAGCACATCAAGCCCACCGTGCAGATCACCGTCCCGGCGTTGAGCATGGCCGGTGTCAGCGACGCCCCGGCCACCCTCGACGGCTACGGCCCGATCGACCCGGAGACCGCAGCACGTATCGCGGTGAACGCGCCCAGCTTCACCCGGATCCTCGTCCAGCCGGAAACCGGCGCGGTCCTCTCAGTCGGGCGGAATCAGTACCGCGTTCCCGCCGACCTGCAACGCGCGGTCCGCCTCCGGGACGGCACCTGTCGCGCACCGGGCTGCGGCAGGCGAGCCCGGGCCTGCGACCTCGACCACTCGGTCGCATGGGAAGACGGCGGAACGACGGATGTCGGTAACCTCGCCTGTCTCTGTCGACATCACCACCGGATGAAGCACCTGCCCGGGTGGAACCTCGAACACGGACCCGGCGGGGTCCTCGACTGGACGACACCCGACGGCAAACACCACCGGACCGAACCGGACCCCGCACCGTTCTGACCGTTTCCGGTCCCTGGGCTGCGCCGCACTGAGCTTGTCGAAGTGTCGAAGGGTTCCCCGTGGGCACTTCGACAAGCTCAGCGACCGAGAAAAGTGTGCCCGGAACGATGAGGCGTCCTCGTGGGCACTTCGACAAGCTCAGTGACCGGGGTGGACTGTGCTCGCACGCTTTCGATCCCTGAGCCTGTCGAAGGGCACCTCGGTTGCGCCGGCTCCGTGGCCGGGAACGGTACGGCCGGATCGCTTCGGTCCCTGAGCCTGTCGAAGGGCAGGCGGGGTGCTCTCGCTCGGTGCGCGGGAGGACATCCGCCGGCTCACATCGTGCACCTCCGTCCGCAAGCCCCAGACATCCGGGGCCGATCCGGACAGACTGGTCGTATGAGTTCTGCAGACGACCGCACGACCGACGGCCCCGACGACGCCCACCGAGTCCCCGCAGGGGTCGACGACGCGACCGTGGAAGCGGTCGGCAAAGTGACCGAGGCGCTCGAAGTGGTCGAGCAGGCGCGCGGCATGCTCTACGGCTTCCATCGCCTGACCGGCAAAGCGGACCTCGCGCTCGGCGAAGCCGCGGACGCCCTGCGCGAAGCCGGACACGACGCCCTCGCCGACCGGATCGACACCGAGCTGGTCGGACGCAACGTCATCGACGGACGCTGGACGTTCCAGATCGTCGAAGACTACGACGGCAACTACTGGGAACCGTTCCGCACGCTCGAGGCGGAGGTCCGCAACGAACTGGCGGGCGGCCGACGCCACCTCGCGGAAGCCGCCATGAAGGAGGACCGCCGCACGCACGGCGCGCCCCACCACGAAGCCACACCGCCGACGGTCTGAAGCCGCACGGCATGAGGGCCGCGTGCCGTTAGGCTCGATCCGATGACCGATGCACCCGTTTCCCGGACGAAGTTCTCCCGCCAACGGGTGATCGTCGGAGCCGCCGAGTTCGCCGACACGTATGGCGCCGACGCCCTCACGCTCGCCGCCCTGGCCCGCGAGCTCGACACCTCGGCACCGGCCCTCCTCAAGCACGTCCGCAGCACCGAGGACCTCCGCGCCGCCGTCGCCCAGCTCGCCCTCGCCCAACTGGCCAGCGGACTCGACATCGCGACGACCAGTCTGAGCGGGTCCCCTGCACTCACCGCGCTGGCCGACGGGTACCGCCGCTTCGCCCTCGCCTATCCCGGTCGGTACGCCCTCGCGTTCTCGATCGAGGACGTCCGCGCCGACACCGGCGAGCCGGCCGACCGCGAGCTCGTGATGCTCGTCGAACGGGCACTCGCGGGGCGCGGTCTCGACAGCGTGGCGATGACGGACGCCGGACGCATCGTCCGGGCGGCCCTCCACGGCTTCGTGTCCCTCGAGCTCGTCGGCGGCTTCACCCGCGGCGCCGACCCCGCCACCAGCTACGCTGCCCTCGTGGACCTGCTCGACCATTCGTCCGCGCTCGGCTCACGCCACCTCCAGGAGACGCCATGACCAGCACGACCACCACCGCCCCGACCGTCCTCTTCGTCTGCGTGCACAACGCCGGTCGCTCCCAGATCGCAGCCGGCTTCCTCGACGCCCTCGCCGGCGACCGGGTCGAGGTGCTGTCGGCCGGGAGCGAACCGAAGGACCGGATCAACACCGTGGCGGTGGAGGCGATGGCCGAACACGGCATCGACATCACCGCAGCCGTGCCCCGCATCCTCACGACCGACGCCGTCCGGGCGTCCGACGCGGTCATCACGATGGGCTGCGGCGACGCCTGCCCGATCTTCCCCGGCAAGCGCTACGAGGACTGGGAACTCGAGGATCCGGCCGGGCAAGGCATCGAGGCCGTCCGCCGCATCCGCGACGACATCGAGGAGCGGATCGCCGCACTGTTCGTCGAACTCGTGCCCGCCGAGGCGTCCGAGTTCCCGGCCACCATCGGCTCGGTCGCCCACGAAGCGCTCGGCGCGCACGGGTTCACCCGCTTCGAGCAGCTCACGCGGGTCTCCCCCGCCGCCCTGCTCCGCATCCACGGCGTCGGCCCGAAGGCCGTCGACATCCTGACCGAAGAACTCACAGCCCGCTCACTCGCCTTCGCCTCCTGAGAGCGATGGTGGTCGGCCAGCGCCCGGCATCGGCACGCAACCCCATTGCCCAGCGCGACACCCGTCGTATCGTGGTCGTATGAGCAAGCACGCAGCGAACGACGACAACCTCCCCGAGGACCACGAGACCACCGAGGACTCCATCGAGCAGGAGGTCGACGGCGAGGACACGTTCCTCCCCGTCGCCGAGCCGACCACCGGTCCCGCTCCCGCCCCGTAACCCCGACGCGCCTCCGGGGCCGCGGATCAGGGGCCGACGAGGGCCTGGAGGTCGCGCAGGGAGCCGTCGAAGACGTTCACGTCGATGAACTCCTCCTTGCCGACGTACCCGGGCAGCCGTTCCCGGCTGGTGTACTGCCAGAGGTCCCACGCCCGCCCGTCCGACAGGACCGGCGGCGTGACGACCGAGCGGATCCACATCGGGTTCCGCTCGTACGAGCCCGCGAGGAACGCGTCGTAGTACCGCATGGTGGCGTAGATGATCGGCGGCCGACCGTAGTGCTCCTCGAGTGCCGCGAGGAGCGGATCGAGTACGGCGGCGACCCGCTCCGCACTCGGTGGCGTCCGGCAGTAGTCGGCATAGCACTCGAGATCGATGGTGATCGGGAGAGCGCCCGCCGTGACCGGCACGGTGTCGAAGATGTTCTGCGCCTGCGTCTCGGCAGGGCTGTCGAAACTCAGGAAGTGGTACGCCCCGATCAGCAAGCCGGTCTCGTCGGCCGCTCGTTGCGCGCCCGCCCAGTTCGCGGCGAACCGTTCGTCCTGATCACCGGATCCCTCGGTCGCCTTCATGATCGCGAAGTCGATGGGCTGCGCCGCGAGGACGTCCCAGTCGATCTCGCCCTGGTACGAGGAGACGTCGACACCGCGCACCGCGTACGAGGCGGCCAGGATCGCGTTCGGCCGCACCAGCCCCATGGCGACGAGCACCGCGCAGATCCCGCCGATCGCGAGCGTGCCGGCGGCCCCGACGACGATCGGCCACCAGCGTCTCCAGAATCGGCTCATCGACTCACTCTGTCACGTCCCGGCCGTGTCCCGGTGCAGGACGCCTCAGCGCGGGTAGAGGACGGCTGCCCGCGGGTCGACCACGAAGTCGACGACGTCACCCGTCGACCAGCCCGCGGCCGCGAACTGCTGCACGGCGACGTCGGCGGTGATGACCGCCGAGCGGACCCGGACGACGTCGCCCCTGCGGTTCGAGGTCGGTGATCGTCGCCCGGAGGGCGCCTGACGCAGTCGGGCCGCCAGACCCGCCAGCCTCGCGGACCTCGACGCGGGACGGTCGGAACGCGCAGGCGACGGCGACCCCGGCCGGGATCGGGTCGGCCTCCGCGGAGGGGTCGACCTCGACCGCGACCTCCGCTCCGTCCGGCAGACGGAGCCCGCGTGCCGTGCGGACGCCCGTCAGCAGTTCGAGTCCCGCGAGGTCCGCGGTGAACGCCGTCCGCGGCCGTTCGAGCACCTCCGCCGTCGGCCCCTGCTCGACGATGCGCCCGGCGTCCAGGACGATCACCCGGTCCGCGAGCGTGTACGCGTCGAGCACCTCGTGCGTCACGAGCACGGTCGTCCGCCCACGCAACTGCTCACGGAGCATGCGGCGCAGGTGGGGCGCGACCGTCGCGTCGAGCGCGGCCATCGGTTCGTCGAGGAGGAGGAGGGCCGGGTCCGGGGCCAGCGCGCGGGCGAGTGCCACCCGCTGCGCCTGGCCGCCGGACAACTCGGCGGGGCGGCGCCTCTCGAGCTCGGACGCCTCGACCTCCGCGAGCCGTCGTCGGGCGATGTCCCGAGCCTCGCCGCGTGACGCACCGGCGACCAGCGGGCCATAGGCGACGTTGTCGAGCACGGAGCGGTGCGGGAAGAGCAGTGCTTCCTGGGCCAGGAGCGAGATCCCCCGCCGGTGCGGCGGCGACCACTGGTCCCGACCCGGTCCACCGACCGCGAAGAGCTCGCGACCGGCGAGGGTCGCGTGACCCGTGTCCGGACGCAGGAGCCCGGCGAGGACGGCGAGCAGCGTCGACTTGCCGGCGCCGTTGGGTCCGAGCACGGCGACGGTCTCCCCCGCGGCGAGGTCCACGGCGAGCTCCCAGTCGCGTTCACGCAGCGTCGCTCGGAACGCCAGGGCCGCCCCGGTCATCGAACCACTCCGGCGACGGTCCGTCCACGGCGGATCGACCCCTGCGCCCCAGCGACGCCGACGACGAGCACGGCCACGACGACGAGGACGAGCGACAGTGCGACAGCGGCGTCGGGATCCGTCTCGCGCTGCAGGTAGATCTCGAGCGGCAGCGTCCGGGTGACCCCCTGGAGGCTGCCCGCGAAGGTGAGGGTCGCCCCGAACTCGCCGAGGGCCCGCGCGAACGAGAGGATCGCGCCCGACACGACGGCGGGCGCGAGGAGCGGCAGCGTGACGGTGCGGAAGACGGTGGTGGGACGAGCACCGAGTGTCGCGGCGACGGCCTCGTACCGCGAGCCGGTCGTGCGGATCGCCCCCTCCAGGCTCAGCACGAGGAACGGCAGGGCGACGAAGGTCTGGGCGAGGACGACGGCGGTCGTGGAGAACGCGATGTCGATCCCGGCGTCCGCGAGTGCCGGCCCGAGCAGGCCGAGCCGGCCGAAGGTGTAGAGCAGGGCGATCCCGCCGACGACGGGCGGGAGCACGAGCGGGAGGAGGACGAGCGACCGCAGCAGACGCTGCCCCGGGAACCGGGTGCGCGCGAGGACGAGGGCGAGCGGCACGCCGAACACGATGCAGAGGGCCGTCGCGAGTGACGACGTCCGCAGACTCAGCCCGAGCGCCGCGACCGACGACTCCGAGGTGACGAGTGCACCGAAGTCCGCCCAGTCCACGCGCAGGACGATCGCGACGAGCGGCAGCAGGACGAACGCCGCGCCGACCATGGCGACGACGATGATCCAGCGGGGCACCCCCGAGCCGAGTCCTCTCACGGGGTCACGGTGCGCCGAAGCCGGCGTCGGCGAGCACCCGCTGTCCCTCGGCGCTCACGACGTAGGCCGCGAAGGCCGCCGCGACGGCGGGGTTCGCGCTCCCTGCGAGCGGCGCGATCGGGTAGGTGTTGACGGCCTTCGACGACTCCGGGAAGGTGATGCCCTGCACGGCGTCGCCGGCCGCGATGACGTCGGTCACGTAGACGAGCCCGGCATCGGCCTCGCCCGAGGTCACCTTGCCGAGGACGTCGGTGACCGACGACTCCTCGCTGACCGGGCTCAGCGCGACACCCGTGGCGTCCTCGACGGCGACGGTGGCCGCTCCACAAGGGACCTGCGGCGCGCACACGACCGTCTTGACGCCCGGACGGGCGAGATCGGCGAAGGTCTCCACGCCGGCGGGGTTCGACGGGGGCACGGCGATCTGCAGGACGTTGGTCGCGAAGTCGACCGGGTCGCCCTCGACGAGGTCGGCATCGGTCAGCTTCGCCATGTTCTTCTCGTCCGCGGAGGCGAACACGTCTCCGGGAGCACCGTTCGTGAGCTGCGTGACGAGGTCGGAGGAGCCGGCGAAGGTCAGCTCGACGGTCGTACCGGGGTGCGCCTCCTCGAAGTCCTCCGCGAGCGCGGTGAAGGTCGTCTTGAGCGAAGCCGCCGCGTAGACCGTGATGGAGCCGCTGAGCTCGTCCGACGTGGCCGAGGCGGTGGGTGTCGGCGTCGCGGCGGGGGCGGCGCACGCGGAGGCTGCGAGCAGGACGCCGGTGCCGAGGGCAAGTGCGCTGAGCAGTCGGAAGGACCGACGGGGTGCGGTGCGGTTCATGAGCTCGCCTTCGGGGTCTCGATGAGGACCGTCGTGGCCTTCACGACGGCGATGGCCGTGGAGCCGAGTTCGAGGCCGAGTTCACGCACGGCCTCACTGCTCATGAGCGACACCACGCGATGCGGGCCGCACTGCAGTTCCACCTGCGCCATGACCGTGTCCATCGTGATGTCGGTGACGATGCCGACGAAGCGGTTGCGTGCCGAGCGTCCGATCTCCGAGGGGTCGACGGGGAGGACGGCGTTCTCCCGGGCCAGCCGAGCGAGCGACAGGCCGTCGACGACGCCACGGCCTGCGTCGTCCTTCGCGCTGACGAGCGCGCCCTGGTCGATCCAGCGACGGACGGTGTCGTCGCTGACCCCGAGGAACAGGGCGGCGTCTCGGATACGGATCTGCGGCATGGAGTCAGGCTAGTGCACGCATTCGCGTTGACACGACCTAGCTGTAACCGCATTCGCGCTTCGGGTCGTCGGCGGCCGACCGGCGCTTCGACCCTCCGCGACGCCCACCGCTCCGAAGCATCCCTATGAGATCACGACTGCTCGCCGCCGTCACCCTGCTCGCCCTCGCCACCGGCCTCACCGCCTGCGCGTCCCCCGGCTCGGGGACCGGCGGCGCCCCGGGCGACGGACCGCTCGTCGCGTTCTACGGCGATTCGTACACCCTCGGCACCGGAGCGAGCGACCCGGCCAACCGCTGGTCCACCGTCGTCAGCGAGGAACGCGGCTGGCGGGAGTTCAACCCCAGCGTCAACGGCCTCGGGTTCGTGAACCACCGCGACCGCTTCGGCGACGGCAGCGGCGACCTGCCCTCCCTCATCATCGCCGAGCAGCCCGACATCGTCTTCGTCACGATGGGGCTCAACGACGCGTTCAGCTTCGACGATGCCGCCGACCGGATCCACGAGCAGATCACGACGGACCTGCAGCGCCTCCGCGACGCGCTCCCGGAGGCCCGCTTCATCGTCGTCGAACCGTTCTGGTACACCGACGAGCGTCCGCAGTCGATCGAGACGATCATCGGCTGGGTGGACGACGCCGCGCAGGAGATCGACGCCGACACCATCCCCGGGGCGTCGCACTGGATCGAGGGGCACCCGGAGTGGATGGCCGCGGACGGCCTCCACCCGAACGACGAGGGATACGCGGAGATGGCTCGCCGGATGGATGCCGAGCTCGAGCGCCTCGGACTCTGACGCCCCGGTGTCCGTCGCCGCTCAGCCCAGGCGGATGCCCCGGTCCGCCATGAACGGGACGGCATCGACGCGCGAGCCGCCGATCCTGACCTCGAAGTGCACGTGGCATCCGGTCGAGGCACCCGTCGTCCCGACGAGCGAGATGTTCTGACCGGCGGACACCCACTGCCCCTCGCCGACGAGGATGCTGCTGTTGTGCGCGTACCCGGTCATGACGCCGCCACCGTGGTCGACGAGGACCCAGTTGCCGTAGGTGCCGAGCCAGCCGGCGTAGACCACGGTGCCGGCGTTCGCGGCGTAGACCGCTCGCCCGCAACCCGCTCCGATGTCGGTGCCCGAGTGGAACGGGTTGACGCCGGGCACGGGGCGACCGGGTCGCGGTCCGTAGTTGTCGGTGATCCGGCCGGAGATCGGCAGGGCCCACCCCTGGCTCCCGACGGCACCCGAAGCACCGCCGCCTCCGCCGCCGCCGCCACCTCCGCCACCGCCCGCGTTCGCAGCGGCCTCGGCAGCCGCGCGTGCAGCCTCAGCCGCAGCCGCCGCGGCTGCAGCAGCGGCGGCCGCAGCCGCCTTCACTTCCTCGCCCTTGCGGTAGTCGGCCTCGGTGGCTGCGCGGTTCTCCTTGAGGACCACGAGCTGGGCCTCGAGCGTCGCGAGGTACTCCTGCTGCTCGGACACGGCGGTCTCGGCGTCGGCACGGGCTGCGACCGCATCTCCGAGCGCGGTCTCGGCTGCCGCGGCGAGCTCGCCGAGGGCGGCCTCGGCGATGGTCGCCTGCTCGGTGAGGAGCGACGCCGTGTTCGCATCGGTCCTCGCCCGGTCGTAGGTGCCGTCCGTGGACTCGCTGAGCTTCGTGATCGTGCTCAAGCGCCCGAGGAGCGACTCCGGCTCCTGGCCGTCGAGGAATGCGGCGGTACTGAGGTCGACGTTCCCCGACCGCAACCACGCGGCGACGAGCGCGCCGGCCTGGCGTTTGGAGGCCTGCGCCGCGGTCGTCGCGGCGACGGCCTGCTCACGGAGCGAGACGGCACGGTAGCTCGCCTCGTCGACGGCCAGCTGAGCGGCCTCGTACTCGTCGGCACGGAGGACGGCCTCAGCTTCGGCGAGCGCCGCAGCGGTCTTCAGCTGCTGGACGAGCCCTTCGATCTGACCGATGGTCGACTGCTTCGAGGATTCGCTCGAGCGGGCCGCCTCGACGTCCTCCCAGCTGGGGTACTCCGCAGCTGCGGCCGGCTGTGCGAGACCCATCGAGAGGACGATGACTCCGGCGAGGGCCGCGGCGATGGAGGCGCGACGGCGCGCGGGACGGAGGCGTGGCATGGTGCCATCGTGGCAGTGGTCAGCCCCGTTCGGGGGGAGGCTCGCCCGCCTGGGAACGAACCGGCTCCGCCCGGTGGGCGAGCACGAGGTCGAGGAGCCGGTCGGCGATGCTGCGCTTCGAGCCGGTCGCCTCACCGACCACCTCGCCGGCGCCGTCGATCACGACGACGTCGTTGTCGGGCGTGCCGAAGCCGTTCGTCCACCCCACGCGATTGAGCACGAGGAGGTCGGCGCCCTTGCGTGCCGCCTTGGCCCGGCCGAGGGCCAGCAACTCCTCGCGGTCGGTGGCGGTCTCCGCGGCGAACCCGACGACCATCCGTCCCGGCACCCGGGCCGCGGAGAGTCCGGCGAGCACGTCGGGGTTGCGGACGAGTCGCAGGGTGAGCTCGTCGCCGGTGTCGTCCTTCTTGATCTTCCGTTCGGCGATCTCGGCGGCGCGGTAGTCCGCCACGGCGGCCGCCATGACCACGAGCGTCGCGTGGGCCGCCGCGTCTTCCATGGCCGCTGCGAGTTCCGCTGCGGTGCCGACCGGGACGACCCGCAGACCGTCGACCGCATCCGCTTCGGCCGCGACATCGGAGTCCAGGTGCGCCGCGACGAGCACCACCTCGGCTCCGCGCTCGGCGGCGGCCTGCGCGATGGCCAGCCCCTGCCGACCGCTCGACCGGTTCCCGAGGAACCGCACCGGGTCGAGCGGCTCGCGGGTGCCGCCGGCCGAGACGACGACGCGCTCGGCCCGCAGGTCGTCCGGGTGCGCGTCCGCTCCACCGGCTGCGTCCGGCGAGCAGCGCCAAGCCGGCGGCCACGATGTCGTCGGGTTCGCTCATGCGTCCCGGCCCCGTGTCGCCGCCGGTCAGCGCGCCGTGCGCCGGCCCGATGACGGCCACCCCGCGCGATCGCAGGAGGGCGACGTTCGCGGTCGTCGCCGGGTGCTGCCACATCTCGGTGTGCATCGCCGGCGCCAGCAGGACCGGCGCCCGGCTGGCCAGGATGGTGGTGCCGAGGAGGTCGTCGGAGAGTCCCGCCGCGAGTTTCGCGAGGGTGTTGGCCGTCGTCGGCGCGACGACGATGAGCTCCGCGCGCTGCCCGAGGGCGACGTGCCGGACTTCGGCGACGCCGTCGTACAGCGAGGTCGTGACGGGGTTCCGGCTGATCGCCTCGAGGGTCGGCAGGCCGACGAACCGGAGGGCGCTCTCGGTCGGCACGACGTGGACGTCGAAGCCCGCGAGCACGAACCCGCGGACGACGCCGACCGCCTTGTACGCGGCGATCCCGCCCGTGATCCCGACGACGACCGTGCGCCCCGCCGCCTCCCGCGATGCGTCCTGCACGCCCATGCCGCCTCCTCGCTTCCGGCGCTCCCGCGCCGGGTCCTCGTCTAGTCTGTCCTAGTCCGGCCGGCCGAGGAGGAACCAGCGTGTGCACCGTCATCATCGACTTCGAGCCGGGGCGCGCGTGGCCGATCGCCGTGCTCGGGCTGCGAGACGAACAGCCGGGGCGTGCCTGGGACCCACCAGGCGCGTGGTGGCCCGGACTCGGTGACAGCGTCCGCGGCATCCACGACCGCGAAGCGGGCGGCGCGTGGCTGGCGACGAACGACGGCGCCCCGGGCGGCCCCCGGGCGGCGGTGGTCCTCAACCGACGCGAGGACCTCGACATGCCCGCCGCCGGGTGGACCTCGCGGGGCGTGCTGCCGCTGGAAGCCGTCACGACCGGCGTCGACCCGGACGACGCCCGCAGCGCCAGGTCCTGGAACCTCGTGGAGCTGCGTCCTGACCGCGTCACCGTCACGAGCTGGGACGGCACCTCACCCCGGTCCATCGACGTCGAACCCGGTCTCCACCTCGTGACGCACGAGGGCCCCGACCACCTCGACGTCCCACGGGTCCACCGGTGGCGGCCGGCCTTCCTCGACGTCCCGTCGCCCATCGGGCCGTTGGACGGTGCGACGGCCGCGTCCTGGGAGCCGTGGTTGCGCACGTTGCGCTCCACGACGACCGTCCGCGCCGATGCCGACGAGGCGATCGTCCGCATCGACGACCACGACGGCCTGCGTCTCGCCTCGCTCTCGGTGACGGCGCTCTCGCTCGGCCCCGACGGTGCGGTGCTCCGGAACGCCCGACTCGCCGAGCCCGGCCATCTGCCGGAAGAGCTCGTCTGGGAGTGACCAGGACGGCGACGGTCGGCACCCGCCGGGAGCCACGGGACCCGGATCGGACTGCCACCCGTGTGGAGGGCGCCCTGGCGCGCTCGATACTGTTGCAGCATGGCCCTGAACCCCGTGCGACTGCGACTGCTCGAGGCGTTCGACCGCCTCGGTACGATCCGCGCCGTCGGCCGTGAGCTCGACCTCAGCCCCTCGACCGTCTCGCAGCAGCTCTCCGTGCTCGAGGCCGAGACCGGCGCCGCGCTCCTGGAACGACGCGGCCGGACGCTCACCCTGACGCCGACGGGTGCGCTGCTCGTCGAGCGCGCTCGGGCCCTGCTCGCGCAGATGGACGCCATCGAGGTCGAACTGGCCGAGGTCGAGTCCGAGCCGTCCGGTCGGTTCCGCATCGCCGGGTTCGCGAGCGTCATCGCCCCGATCCTCATCCCCGCCGCGCGCTCCCTCGCGCGGCAGTACCCGCGCCTCGAGGTCGAACTCATCGAGGTCGAACCGCACGAGAGCACCACCGCCGTCCAGCGGGGCAGCTGCGACGTCGTGATCACCGTCGATCAGGAGGACGGGTTCCTCCTCGACCCCTCAGTGCACAGCGTGCCGCTCACCACCGACCCGCTCCTGCTCATCGCGCCGCTCGACCACCGACTGGCCGCGCAGGATCAGGTCACCTTCAGTGAGCTGCAGACGGAGTCGTGGGCCCTCGACGCACCGGGCACCTACCTCGGCGAACTCGTCCCGCTGATCTGTCGTCGCGCGGGGTTCGAGCCGAGGGTGGCCGGACGGTTCACGAGTTACGAGGTCGTCATCGACCACGTGGCCGCCGGGCTGTCGATCGCCGTGCTCCCGGACATCGCGATCGGCTCGCGGACGGACGTCGTGCGGAAGCCCATCGCCGGGATGAGCGAGCGGAAGATCGTCGCGACGGCGCGGAAGGGCTCACTGCAGCGTTCGGCCGTCGCGGCAGCGCTCGCAGCCGTCCAACGGGCCACGGACGAGGCCGTCGCCCGCTGAGCCGCCGCGGAACCGGCCGAGCCTCCCTGCGGGGAGGATCAGCCGTGGTAGCCCGACTTGGCCATGGCGACGAGCGCCCCGACCAGGCCGATGCCGCCGAAGACGGTGATGAAGGCGATCACGCCGATGAGGATGTCGTTGACGGTCATGCACCCATCGTACTGAACCCGACGGGCCCCACGACTAGGGTTGGTCCGTCCCCCGACACCACCCGGAGCAGCACCATGATCACCTCATCGAGCGAATCCCAGGCTGCCGCCTTCCGCGACGGCCGGATCCCTGCGACGGAGCACCTCGACGCCGACACGGTCGTCATCGCCGTCCCGACCGGCGACCCCGGCAATCCCTTCACCCTCTGCTCGGTGCTCTTCGGCACCGACGGTCGTGCGATCGTCGTCGACCCCGGAACCGACACCCCCGAGGGCCGCGAGCACCTGTTGCGGGAGCTCCGCGGCATCGGGGTGACGACGCTCACCGGCGTCGTCGTGACCCACCTGCACCCGGATCACCTGGGGCTCGCCGGCATGCTCCGCGACGAGCTCGCCGCACCGGTCCTCATGCACCGCCTCGAGGACGAGGCGGCGGGCTCGACCCCGCCGGGCCCGGCCGACCTCGCTGCGGCACTGGACGAGTGGGGTGTCCCGGCGGACGACACGACCGTGCGCCCCTGGGCCACTGGTGCGACGGCACCCGCCGGGCACCTCGGCGACACCCGTGCGGACCGGACGCTCGAGGACGGCGACCTGCTGACGCTCCCCGGTCGCTCGATCAGGGTCCTGCACACCCCCGGCCATACGACGGGCCACCTCACCCTGCGCGATGAGGACCGCGGCTACCTGTTCACGGGCGACCACGTGCTGCCGACGATCTTCTCCGGCCTCGGCCTCGGGGCGCACACCTCGGAGAACCCGGTGACGGCCTATCTGTCATCACTCGACCGCGTCCGCGGATACGACGGCGATCAGGTGGTCCCCGGACACGGCTTCCGGTTCACGGGACTCGCGGACCGCTGCGACGAGCTGGCCGCCCACCATCTGCGGCGAGCCGACGAGGTGCGCGCCGTCCTTCTGGACGACCCCGACGCGAGCGTGTGGACCATCGCCTCCCGCATCGGCTGGTCGGCCGGATGGGACGCGCTGACGGGTCTCCTCCGCGTCTCGGCCCTCACGCAGACCGACTGGCACCGGGCGCGCCTTCAGCAGCTCGCCGGCTGACCGTCCGCGCTACCGGCTGAGGCCGGCCCACCCGGCTCGACGACGCGCCAGCGCCCGTTCGAAGGCGTAGAGCCCACCGCCGGCCGCCACCCCGGCGGCGAGCACCGCGAACACGACGACCCCGATCGTCGAGGCGAGTCCGATGGGTGCGGCGATGAGGCCGCCGACGATCAGGACGAGGAAGGCCGCACCACCACCGGCGATCCAGGCCCGGTGGACCGGGCCCCGCTCGCCCCAGTGGTCGAGGATGCCGAGCGCCAGCAGCGCGCCGACCGCCCCGACGGCGGCGAGCATCCCTCCGACGAGTCCACCGACGAGGACGGCGATCCCGCCGAGATCGGCCGGATGCACCGAGACGGTCCCGACCGTCCCGAAGAGCTCTGCACCGGCCGCGAGGGCCGCTCCGGCGACCGCTCCGACGCTGACGGCGAGGCCGAACAGCGGGACGACACGGAGGAGGGACCAACCCGGGTCCGCTGCTTCATCGAACACGTCCATGGCTTCGACCGCCTCCTGCGCGCCTCGTCGTCGACGGCGCTTGGCGCTCAGCGTGGCACGTGGGTGCGTGGTGCTCCAGGGCGTTGCGCGCGGAGGAGGAGCGGGTGTAAGGCTGCGGCGTCTGCTACCAGCCGCGCGTGCCCGGGGCGCCCTTGAACGGCCCGACGATGCCCGGCGTGATCCATCCGCCGTAGAAGTCGCCCTCCTGCGCCTGCACCGGCACGCCGTCGACCTCGCAGGCGTCCATGCGTCCCGGATAGACGGCGATCATGCCGAACAGCGGCGCGTATCCCGGGCGTGGATCGGGGTAGGTCCACGCGGCGGCACCGGCGACCGCGTCGCCCACCCGCACGTCGAGGTAGTGGGCCTCGCCCTTGAACTCGCACATGGTCGTCCCGTCGACCGGCACCAGGACCCCCGGCGAGAAGTCCGCCGCCGGGACGTAGTACACCGGCGGGTGGCTCGTCTCCAGGACCCGGACCGCGGCCGTCGACTCCGCGATGACCGTGCCGCCGAACCGGATCACGACGCGCTCGTCGCGCGGCTCGACCCGCGGCGGACGCGGGTACTCCCAGACGGACTCCTCACCGGGTCCGGGCTGGACGGGCAGGGGGCGGCGGAATCGCGAGGAGTCGGGCATCTCCCCATGCTGCCCGGTCCACCTGAGCGACGACCGCGAATCAGGCGCGCCGGCCCACGGTCCGGAGCGCGAGCCAGAGCAACCAGGCACCCGCCGCCGCATACCCGATCAGTAGCAGCACGACGGCCGTCGACCCGAGGTCGTAGACGACGGGGAGCACCGGGGAGCCACCGACGCCGGCGTCCGTCGACTTCCCGTTCGCGGTCAGGAGGGCCAGGACGAGCAGCACCGCGGCGCTCGCGAGGATCGGTCCGCCGGTGGCCCAGACCTTCTGCTTGGTCGTCCAGGCGCGCGACCGCCACAGCATGACCATGCCGGCGACCCAGCCGACGAACGGCACGACGAGCCCTCCGAGCATCACGAACAGGGCTGCCGTGATCGCGAACCCGCGGCGTTCGAGGACCTGCTCCGCGAACGGCCGGCCGTCCTCGGGTGGGCGGGCACCCTCCTCGTCATCGTGTCCGATCATGCGCTCCTCCTCGTCGACGTCGCGCGGACGTGCATCCGTTCACCCTGCTTGCCGAACAGGCTGAGGAACTCCACCGCTGCGGCCTCGGCCCGGCCGAACCAGTGCGGGACGCGGGTGTCGAACTCGGCGACCTCTCCCGCGGTGAGCACGATGTCCTGGTCGCCGAGGAGGAGCCGCAACCGACCGTTGAGGACGTAGAGCCACTCGTAGCCCTCGTGGACCTTCTGCGTCTCGGGCGTCTGCGGGCCGTCGCCGCCGTGGATGATGCTCTTGAACGCGTGGAGGCCGCCCGATCGACGCGTCAGCGGCACGATCGTCTGGCCGTACCGCTGGACGGGCTTCAGGTGGACGCGGGGATCACCCGTCTGCGGAGCGCCGACGAGGTCGTCCAGAGGCACCTGGTGCGCCTTGGCGAGCGGCAGGAGCAGCTCGAGGTTCGGTCGGCGCTGGCCGGACTCGAGCCGGGAGAGCGTGGAGACCGAGATGCCCGTCTCAGCCGACAGGGCGGCGAGGGTGGTGCCGCGATGCTGCCGGATGGCTCGCAGCCTCGGCCCGACGGCATCCAGGACGCCGTCGATGGACCGTTGCTCGTCGTGTGCATGCGCCATGGGTCGATTCTCGCTCGCACGTTGCCGCTTCGGCAAGTCTTCTTGCCACTTCGGCACCGGTCGGCGCACCCTGGACACCTCCCAGCACGTCGACCGAACGGAACGATCCATGAGCACCCCCGTCACCCCAGCACCCACCACCGACCTCGTCGACGCCGTCATCGTCGGCGGGGGCGCCGCCGGGCTCAGCGCAGCCATCATGCTCGGACGATCACGACGGTCCGTGATCGTCGTCGACGGCGGCGAGCCCCGGAACGCGCCCGCCGACGGCGTCCACGGTTTCCTGACCCGAGAGGGCACCCCGCCTCGCGAGCTCCTGCGCCTCGGCCGCGCGGAGGTGGCGTCGTACGGCGTCCGCGTCGTCGACGGTCAGGTCGTCGATGCGAGGCGTGACGATGACGGATTCACCCTGACGACGGCGGACGGCGCGATCGTCCGAGGTCGCCGCCTCCTCATCGCCACCGGCACCGCCGACGAGCTCCCGTCCATCCCCGGCCTCTGGGAGCGGTTCGGCCGCGACGCCCTCCACTGCCCCTACTGCCACGGCTGGGAGGTCCAGGACCGCGTGATCGGTGTCCTCGGCACGAACGCGGAGGCCGCAGCCCACCAGGCGCAGCTGTTCCGGCAGCTGAGCGACCGGGTCGTCGTGCTCCGCAACACCGCGGGCGCCTTCACGGCGGAGCAGGAGGCGGCGTTCGCGGCGCGGGGCATCGAGGTGGTCGACGGCGTCGTGGAGCGGCTCGAGATCGCCGACGACCGGCTCGTCGGCGTGCGACTGGACGACGGCCGCACCGTCCCCGTCGAGGCGCTGGCCGTCGCCCCGGTCAACCGAGTGCGCGCCGAGGCGTTCACCGGTCTCGGGCTCCACACGCGACCGCACCCGCGTGGGGCCGAGTTCGGCGACGCGATCGGCGTCGACGAACTGGGCGCCACCTCGGTGCCGGGTGTCTGGGCGGCCGGAGACGTCACCAACCTGCGTACCCAGGTCCTGCAGGCGGCGGCCGCCGGATCGATGGCAGGTGCGATCATGAACGCCGACCTCGTCCAGGAGGACGTGCGCCGCGCCCTCGCGAAGCGGTAGAACCACCACTGTCGCGCGAGACGCGGACATGGGACGATGACGGCACGGGGGCAGGGGCTCCCGTGCCGTCTCCGTTCCGACGAGGAGAGACATGCCGGGTGCACCCACCACGATCGACGACTACCTCGCCGCGCAACCCACCGACGCCGCGGACGCCATCGAGGAGATCCGACTCCGCGTCCACCGCATCGTGCCTGGAGTCACCGAGGCCATCCGCTACGGCATGCCGACGTTCATGCTCGACGACCGCTACCTGCTCTACCTCGGCGCCTGGAAGCACCACATCGCCCTGTACTCGATCCCCCCGTTCGACGGCCCCCTCCAGAACGCCGTCGCCGACTACCGGGCCGCGAAGGACACGCTGCAGTTCCCGTTCAGCCGGCCGATCCCCTTCGAGCTCATCGACCGGATCGTCACGGAGCTGTTGGAGCGGCGTCGGGCGGCCGACGCACGCCACGAGCACTGAGGGCGGCGTGGGAAGTCACGGGAGCATCGCGCCGGCACCGTGGGCCAGCCAGAGCCCGACGGTGGCGAGGGCGACCGTCAGCGGGGCGACCACGAAGCCGAGCGCGATGAACCGGCCCCAACCGAACTCGACGTCCGCCGCGGTGAGCCGCGCGTGCCAGAGCAGCGTCGCGAGCGCCGCCCACGGGGTGATGAGCGCGCCCGCGTTCACGCCGATGAGCAGTGCCGCGAAGCGCACGGGGTCGCCGGCCACCGGCTCGAGGGCCAGGTACGCCGGGAGGTTGTCGACGAGGTTGGCGCTCGCCATGCCGACCCCCGCCAGCTGCAGGAGCGCCAGGAGCGAGTCGCCGGTCCCCGCGATGGACGCGAGCGCCCGCGCGAGCCCGAGGGCGTGAGCCGCCTCCACCACGAGGAACAGTCCTGAGGCGAGCAGGACGAGCTGCCACGGGACGAGGGCCGGACGGAGCGCCGCCGGGACGCCGGATGAGGAAGACGACCACGAGGATCACCGCCGCACCGAGCGCCGACATCCACACCGGGATGCCGGACACCAGCAGCGGCAGGAGCACGAGCACGACGAGCCCGGACGTCCACAGCAGCACCCGGTCGTCGTCCTGCGCCTCCACGTCCACCGTGTAGGCACCGGCGAGCTGACGGCGGTACACGATCGCGAGGACCACGCACGGGACCACGACCGCGATGATCGCGGGGACGACCATGAGCGCTGCGAATCCGCCAGGGCCGAGCGGACCGCCACCCGAGGCCGTGGCGGCCTCGTCGATCGCGTGCTCCGCGAGGAGGTTGGTGAGGTTCGACACCGGCAGCAGCAGCGACGCCGTGCACGCCAGCCAGACGGTGGTCAGGGCGAACGGCACCGGCGACAGCCCGGCGTGCCTCGCGAGCGTGATGACGACCGGCGTCAGGAGGACGGCCGTGGTGTCGAGCGAGAGGAAGACGGTGCTGAGCGTGGCCAGCGCGACGACGAGCACCCACAGCAACCAGGTGCTCCCCCGGCCCCAGCGCACGAGCCGCGAGGCGACGAGGGTGAACAGGCCGGCGTCCGCAGCGAGTTCGGCGACGACGGTGATCGCGACGACGAACAGGAGGATCGGCCAGACGCGGTCGGCGATGCCGAGGGCCTCCGGGGCGGGGAGGACACCGGTGAGGATCGCGATCGTCCCGATGACGAGCAGCACGAGGCCGAGCACGGCACTGCGCACGAGGCCTCCTTCACCGCCGGTCCGTCGGTGCGCTGTCGCCCGCTCGGCAGTCGATCATACGACGGCTCGCCGACCGCGTGCTCCCGCGCTCGTCGACGGGTGTCAGGCCCGCACCCAGCGCCCGATGAGTTCGAGCAGGGCGGGCTCGGCGTCGGCCGCCGCATCGATGGTCGAGAAGGTGACGACACCGCGGTCCGGCGCCGCCCACACCACGAGACCGGAGGGGTCGTCGAACCGGAAGGCGTCGGTGTCGTCCCGCTGATGCACACCCCGGTGCAGGATGATCCGGATGCGGTTCGCCGGGTGCAGGGCGAAGGTGACGCGGTCCTCGCCGTCGTAGACGAAGCTCGGCGCCTTCCACTTGAGGTGCTCCGAGATGCCCTCGTCCGAGGCCATGATCGCCTCGCGCAGACGGACGACCGCCGGCTTCAGCTGGTGCGTCAGGGAGGCGAGGTAGGCGTCGACCTCGGCGGAGCTCATGGGGTCAACCCGTCGGGCGACCGACGTAGGGTGCGACGTCGCCGGATCCCCAGATACCGCCGACCCGGGTGCCGGCCCGCTCGTTGGCCGCTTCGACGATCTGGCCGTTCCCGAGGTAGATGGCGACGTGGTAGTAGTCGTAGCCGCTCGACCAGAAGATGAGGTCGCCACGCTGCTTCTGGCTGTAGGGCACGAGGCGTCCCTGCGACTGCATCGTGTAGTACTGGTTCGTCGCGGAGTGCGTCCCGATGCCGCTGCCGTAGGCCGCGCGGGTGAGGCCCGAGCAGTCCCAGACGTTCGGACCGGAACCGCCGAGCTGGTAGCCCTTGCCGACCTGGGCGAGCGCGAAGGCGATCGCCGACTCGACGCCGGCGGAGTCCGGAGGTGCGACCGCGCCGCCGCCACCACCGCTGGACGCGCCGCCGCCACCGCTCGATCCACCGCCGCCGGACGAACCGCCGGACGAAGCAGGAGGGGTGTTGGCCGCGGCAGCAGCAGCCGCTGCTGCCGCCGCTTCCGCCGCCTGGCGAGCGGACTCACCGGCCGCGTACCCGCGCTCGGTCTCGGCGGTGGTGTTCTTCAGGGAGGCGAGCTGCGCGTAGAGCTGGTCGGCCTGCTGCTCCTGGGCCGCAACCGCTGCGGATGCCGCCGCCGAGGCGCTCTCCGCCTCGTCGTACTTCGTCTGTGCTTCGCCCTCGAGGCGTTCGCGTTCCGTCTTCGCCACCTCCGCCTGGTCGGTCAGGCCGCTCGCCGCGTTGCGGTCGGTCACCGCCTCGGCGTAGCTCGCGGCGTTCCGTTCGCCCAGCTTGTCCATGACGGACAGCCGGGAGAGCAGGTCGTCGGACTTCCCAGCGCCGAGGACGAGGTCGAGCGAGACGTCGCCACCGCCGCCACGCGACAGCTGCGCGATGAGCGCACCGGCGCGCTGCTTCGAGACCTTGGCGGCGGCCGCAGCGGCCTCGGCCTGCTCGCGCAGCGCCGACTCGCGGGCGGTCGCCTCGGTCACGGCGTCCTGCGCCTGACGATAGGCCTCGGCGGCGATCTGCGCCGTGCGGAACGCGGCGTCGGACTGCTCCTGCAGCGAGGTGATGAGTGCAGTGATGTTCGTGATCTCGGCGGCCTTCGCGGACTCGCTCGACTTGGCCGCTTCGACATCGGCCCAGCTCGGATAGTCGTCCGCGTGGGCGGGCAGGGCACCGACGGTGAGTGACGCCGTGACGACGCCGACGGAGAGGGCCATCGCCAGCCAGGGACGGCGGCGGCCGTACTGCGCACCGGGCGTTCGTGCGGGGGTCATCATTCTCCAGTCCGACGACACGATCACGGCGACCTCGGCGGGTCGCGGCCGTCATCCTGTCACAACAGTCACAATAGAAACTTTGATCACACTAGCCACTCTCGTCCCGGAGCACCAGCTCGAATCCCCCCGGACGGGGCACGGGCGCGCCTGGGTGTGCCCCGAACGGTCACCCGAAGTGCCGCCCCGGCCGGACGCCCTCGCATCATGAAGGTTCCTCGTGGGCGCTTCGACAAGCTCAGCGACCGGGAGAGGTGCACCCGGACCTGGAACGGTCTCTGAGCCCGTCGAAGGACAGCCCCGGGGGGGCACGCTCAGTCGACCGGGGAACGTCGGCCCAGCGGGCAGGTCAGGCGGGTTCGACGTCCTCGGGCGACCAACGGGCGGACTCGCCCGAACGGATGATCGCGAGCAGCTGCGACCGCAGCGCCGACTCGTCGGGCAGCTCCGGGAAGACGTCGGCCTCGAGCCGGTGTGCCGCCAGCCAGGCCTCGTCACCCGCTGGTGTCCGGCTCACCACGTGACGACGACGGTCGTCGGCCGCCGCGATCCGCTCGATGTGGCCGGCCCGCTCGAGTCGGTCGAGCGTGCGTGACATCGTCTGGTTCTGCACGCGGGCTCGTCGGGCGAGCTCCTTCTGACTGGCGGGGCCGCTGTCGAGCAGGTGCAGCACGATGAGACCGGCGTGGGTCACCCCGATGCCGTCCAGGGCCTGTTGCCAGGTGTGCTCGATCAGTCGTGACGCCGTGGACAGGAGGCGCCCGGTGGGCCAATCGGCCATGGGATCGCGGGCGGCGTCGGCGATCACGCCATCGGTCGCGCGCGCTCCATCCATGGCACCAATGTAGTCGCTGAGCCTACGGCCGAGCCGCCACCCACGACCGGTGTGACGTCGGCAGTGGGTGCTGTCCCCCACCGGGCGGCGACGAGAGCGACCGACGAGGTCCGTCGTCATCTCGGCCGATGACGACGGAATCGCGCGTCGAAGGACCCCCACACCCCCAGCATTGGGGGCGGCGACCCCCCTGGAGTGGGGGATCCGCCGATGACCCCCGCTTCCTACAGTTGAGGGATATCCAAGGGGGACGCTCATCTCGACCGGTTTCACCGGTCGGTCGTGGGCACACGAGCGACGTCGCGTTCTCCGCGGGCGGCCCGAACCGCCCTTGCGCATCGCGCACCCGAACCGCACCCGAACCCCACAAGTGGATAGCAACCCAATGACGACGTACCCGAACCGCCGTCGGTCCTCCCGACAGATCCGTCCGCGCACCCGAAGCGCGGCGTTCGCCCAGTTCCGCTCCGAGGGGTCGACCCGAGCATGAGCGCCGACGTGAACGACAACGCCTTCCCGATCACGGGACCCATCGCGCTCGTCCGACGCCGAGCTGCTGCGCTCGGCGCGGAGTCCTCCACCGTCGCGGTCAAGTCCATGACGCAGCGCGAGTGGTCGAAGCGCTACCGTCGCTGGCTCATCCTCACCGACAGCGTCATCGCACTCTTCGCCGTCTCGGCCGCCTTCGTCGTGCGGTTCGGCGACGACCCGGTCGGCCCCGAGGCCCAGCAGCTCTACATCCTGCTGTCTGGCGTCATCGTGCTCGTGTGGCTCGCCTTCCTCGGCTTCACCAGGACCCGGGACAGCCGCATCATCGGTTCCGGTGTCGCCGAGTACAAGCGCGTCGTCAACGCCAGCGCGTTCGCCTTCGGCATCCTCGCCATCGTCTTCCTGATCCTGAAGATCGACATCGCCCGGGGCTACTTCATCCTCGCGCTCCCCGCGGGGACACTCGCGCTCCTCGCTTCCCGCTGGATGTGGCGCAGATGGCTGCTCAGCCGTCGTCGCGTCGGTGAGTACACCGCACGGACGGTCGTCGTCGGCCGGCGTGACGACGTCGCGTACGTCCTCGAACAGGTCGCCAAGCAGCACAGCATGAGCTACACCGTCGTCGGTGCGGCCGTGGTCGACCAGGAGACGGCCGAGCCGTTCTCGAGCCGGGGAACCTCGGTGCCGGTCATCGCGCACATCGACGGCGTCGCCCAGGCCGCCGCGAACCTCACCGCCGACGCGGTCATCATCGCCGGCCCCGTCGACGGCGGCAGCGACTACGTCCGCCGACTCGGGTGGGACCTCGAGGGAACGGCGACCGAGCTCGTGCTCGCGGCCCGACTCACCGACGTGGCCGGGCCCCGCATCCACTTCCGCCCGGTGGAGGAGCTGCCGCTCATCCACGTGGAGATCCCGCAGTTCGAGGGCGGTCACCACATCATGAAGCGCGCACTCGACATCGGGCTCACGAGCCTCGGGATCCTCCTCATCTCGCCAGTGCTGGCCCTCGTCGCCCTCGCCGTCAGGCTCGACAGCCCGGGCCCGGTCCTCTTCCGGCAGGAACGCGTCGGCAGGAACGGTGAGCGCTTCACGATGTTCAAGTTCCGGTCCATGGTCACCGACGCCGAAGCCGCCCTCCCCGCCCTCATGGCGCAGAGCGAGGGCAACGGCGTGCTCTTCAAGATGAAGAACGACCCGCGCGTCACGCGCGTCGGTCGCATCCTGCGCAAGTACTCCCTCGACGAGTTGCCTCAGCTGTGGAACATCCTCACCGGCGACATGAGTCTCGTCGGGCCCCGGCCGCCGCTGGCGAGCGAGGTCGCCGAGTACGAGAAGGACGTCCACCGGCGTCTGCACATCAAGCCAGGCCTCACCGGCATGTGGCAGGTCTCCGGACGTTCCGACCTGACGTGGGAGGAGAGCGTCCGCCTGGACCTCTACTACGTCGAGAACTGGTCCATCACGGGCGACCTGATGATCATGTGGCAGACCGTCAAGGTCGTGCTCAAACCGGTCGGCGCGTACTGATGTCAGGACTTCTGTCGGTGATGCCCCCAAAGCGAGGGGTGTCCTGCGAAAAGAGGACAAATCCCCTTCCAGAGGGGGCAACACTTCGATACAGTCGTCTTCACCACCGCGAACTGGTGGGCTCTCCCGGCACCCGAACCCGCCGAGCCCCACCCGGTCAATGAAGCCATTCGCGCGCATGCACCCGAAGCTGCGACGAGTCACGCGACGCTTACCCGAGCCGACCGCGCCTCCGTCCCGTCCTCACCCGACGACGGACGCTTCGCTCGCACGCTCGTGAGCGGCACCATCATCGACGTAACACCCGGTTCCCGACCGAGCACCCGATACCCGAACGCCGGCGCCTGAGGCGCCGGGCAGCAGTACCGCCGCACCGACCCGAAACCCGTGCGCCGGTCGAACGACCATGAGAGACCCGAACTCAGCCATGTACAGCATCGTGCAGTCCTTCCTGCGAACAACGTCCGCGTCCACCCGATGAGCGACCCGAGACGCAAGACCGTCGCCCACGGCCGACGTCCCGACGGCACGCTTCGCATCGCGATGGTCGGGACCCGTGGGGTCCCGGCCGCCTACGGCGGATTCGAGACCGCCGTCGAGGAGATCGGCAGCAGGCTCGCCGCGCGCGGCCACGAGGTCACCGTCTACTGCCGCCGCACCGCGGCCGAGCAACCGGCCGAACACCTCGGGATGCGACTCGTGCACCTGCCGGCGGTCCGCAAGAAGGTCTTGGAGACCCTCAGCCACACCGCTCTGTCCGTCCTCCACATGGCGGTCACCCGACGCAACGACGTCGCCTTCGTCTTCAACGCGGCGAATGCGCCCTTCGTCCCCGTCATCCGTGCCAAGGGCGTCCCGACCGCCGTACACGTCGACGGCCTCGAATGGAAGCGCGCCAAGTGGAGCGGCTCCGGCAAGCGCTACTACCGGTGGGCGGAGGAGCGGTCCGTGCGCACCGCTGACGCGCTCATCGCGGACGCGGCGGGGATCGCCGACTACTACGAGCAGCAGTTCGGCGTGCCGACCGAACTCCTCACCTACGGCGCCAAGATCCTCGAGCAGCCTCGGACGGATCTGCTCGGCTCCGGTGCCGGCGTCGAGGCCGGTGCGTTCCACCTCGTGGTCGCCCGCTTCGAACCGGAGAACCACGTCGACCTGATCGTCGAAGGCTTCATCCGCAGTGCCGCGCGGCACCCGCTGGTGGTCGTCGGCTCGGCACCGTACGGCGCCGAGCACAGCGAGCGCATCGCCGCCCTTGCCGCGAGCGACCCCCGGGTGCACCTGCTGGGCGGCGTCTGGGACCAGGAGCTCCTCGACCAGCTGTACGCCGGCGCACTCACCTACGTCCACGGCCACTCGGTCGGTGGAACCAACCCCTCGCTCCTCCGCGCCATGGGTGCCGGTACGGCCGTGATCGGCTTCGACTCCGTGTTCAACCACGAGGTCGTCGGCAGCGCCGGCTCGTTCTTCGCGACGGCCGACGAGGTCGCCCGCCTCGTCGAGCAGGCGGAGGGGGACGAGGCGGGCACCGCCGCCCTCGGCGCAGCCCTGCAGGTGCGCGCCGCGGATGTCTACCGCTGGGACACGATCGCCGACGGCTACGAGGCGCTCGCCCTCCGTCTGGCGGACGGCGCGACGATCCACGGCACCGGACGCTTCACCCGCCTGCCCATCGACTGGAACCCGAAACCGGTCAGCGGCATCAACCCGACACGCATCACCGAGAGCACCGGAGGATTGGCATGACCCGAATCACTGCCGACACCCGTTCGACCACCGAGTCCTACACCGAGATCGTCGCCCGCCTGGCCGGTGCGCAGAAGAAGCGCGCCGCCGGAGCCCCGGCCTACTCGATCTACGTGAACCGCAAAGCCGGCCGATACCTGGCCGCCGGCGCCTACAAGGTCGGACTCACCCCGAACATCGTCACGGCCATCAGCGCGGTGTTCACCTTCTCAGGCATCGCGATGCTGGCCATCCTCCCGCCGGCGTGGTGGGTCGGCGTCGCCGTCTGGCTCGCGCTGGCGATCGGCTACGCCTTCGACTCGGCTGACGGACAGGTGGCGCGTCTGCGCGGCGGCGGATCCGCCAGCGGCGAATGGCTCGACCACGTCGTCGATGCGACGAAGATCTCGACCCTGCACCTCGCCGTGCTCATCATGGTGTTCCGTCACTTCGAGTTCACGGATCCTGCGCTCTACCTCATCCCGATGGGGTACACGGTCGTCGCAGCGGTGTCGTTCTTCGCGATGATCCTGAACGACCAGCTCAAGGCCGCCTACGGTTTCAAGCCCGCTGCGGACGCGCGCAGGAGCTCACCACTCCGCTCGCTCCTCGTGATCCCCACGGACTACGGGTTCCTGTGCCTGGTGTTCCTGCTCATCGGCGCGCCCGTCCTCTTCTTCGCCGCGTACACGCTGATGTTCGTCGCGAACGCCGGCCACCTGCTGCTCGCCTCGGTCAAGTGGTTCAGGGACATGGACCGCCTCGGTGCGGCACCGGTGTCCGCCGAGTAGCGGCGCTCCCTCCCCCTCGACGTCGGTCGTCGCCTCCGGGCGACGACCGACGTCGTATTCGTGGGCTCGTTCACGGCCGGTTCCGAGGGGGGCATCACCGACGTTCTCCACGCCGGTTCTCCGACGCCGATGACGGGCGCACAGCTCCGCCCTGCGTGCGTGGAATCGTCGTCGGCGTTCCTCTCTTATAGGCCACCCTCCTGCAGCCGAGCGCGAGCGGACGGGCGCCCTGCAACTGCCATCCACGGTTCGGGGGTCATCAGCTCCGACTCCACCAGATCCGGCTTGCGAAGCGGGTTTCGGTTCGGGCAAGGTATTGCACACTCGCGATGCACGGACCCCCCGATCGGGGGAGGATCCCGCCGAACCGAAGCAGCTGTCCGACGGAGGATTCACATGGGTGGATGGAGTGGTGCCAGGCGCACCGGTGCTGACGGCGGAACCGGGGCGTCGCTCGCGACACCGTCATCCTCACGGATCAGGGCGGCTGTCCTGACCGGAGGGCTCCTGGCCCTCGTCGGGACGACGATCGTGGCCGGGCCGGCCGACGCCGCGACGAACGGGTCACTCGCCCTGCGGACCGGCTACTCGACCGCGGTCACCGTGTCGGAGGCTGTGCTCGGCAATGTGACGGCGTCCGCGTCCTTCACCGTGCCGGAGCAGCGCTCCACCTACCTCGCGGTGCAGATGCGTTCGACCGATCCGGGATCGGGATATCGAGCCAAGGTCCGCATCCAGGATGCCGGAGAGGTCTCGGTCGGTATCGTCCGCGTCGTCGGCGGCGTCGAGACCACGCTGGCGAGTGGTTCGACGAGCCTCGCGGTGTCGACCGGTCAGCAGCTCCGGATCGAGGGCGTCGTCGCCGGCACCAACCCGGTGCGGATCGCCGTTCGAGCGTGGGCCGACGGTGCCGCGAAGCCCGGGTGGCAGCAGTCGATCGCCGATGCGAGCTCCCGACGGATCTCGACCCCCGGCGTCGTCCGCCTCTGGGGATACCTGTCCGCGTCGGCGGCGCTCAGCGCGACCGTCCCGTTCTCGAACGCCTCGACCTCGACGGTCGTGCGGCCGCCCGCCCCGACCCTCACGACCCCGCCGGACGACGACCCCGCGCCCGGCCAGCCGTCACCGGCTCCGAGCGCATCGCCCAGTCCAGCCCCATCCGCGTCACCCTCTCCCGCTCCGTCGGCCGTCCCCTCCCCGGATCCGTCCCCGTCACCCGCTCCGCCGACCGGAGGTCAGCCGAGTTCCCCGCCGAAAGACCCGGTGAAGCCCTCGGCGAGCACGACGGGTGTCCCGGCCGGGACGAAGCTCACCCGATACGACGGCGACCTCACGATCACGACACCGGGCACCGTCATCTCGGGCCTCGACATCCACGGCTTCGTCACGGTGAAGGCACCGGACGTCACGATCAAGAACTCGATCGTCCGCGGCGGCAAGGCACGGGGGTACGCCCTCGGACTCATCACGAACTACGGGTACGACAACCTCCTCATCGAACGGGTCGACGTGATCGCCGAATTCCCGTCGGTCTACTTCGACGGCATCAAGGGCTGGGACTTCACCGCCCGCGGCGTGCACGTCGTCGGCAACGTCGACTCGATCAAGATCCACGGTGACAACGTCCTGGTCGAGAAGTCCCTCCTCGAGGACACCGTGTTCTACGCGAACGACCCCGCGCAGGGCGGCGGGTCGACCCACAACGACAACATCCAGATCCTGCGCGGCAAGAACCTCCGGATCATCGGGAACACCATCCGCGGCGCGACGAACTTCGCCATCCTCGGCGGTGCGGAGCAGGACGATGTGACGCTCACCGTCGACGGGAACTGGATCGACGGAGGCCATTGCTCCGTGAAGCTCCAGACCCGCAAAGGGTGGAGCCAGACGGCCACGGTCACGAACAACAAGTTCGGACCCAACCGGGTGGTCTCCTCGTGCCCCTTCACCGCGTACCCGGCGGTCAGCCTGACGCAGAGCGGCAATGTGATGGAGCTCACGGGGACGGTCGTCAGCGCACTGCTGCTGGTGTCCTGACCGGGAGACATCCGGGTCGGCGACCGGTCCGGGTCAGTGGGACGCCCGCGCGTACTCGCTGTACACGCCGCCGAACGCGCCTGCGATCATCCCCGCTCCGCGTCGGGCGGTGCGGCGTCCTCGCGCATCGTGCCGCATCGAACCGCGCACCCGTCCGAGCAGACTCTGCGCGGAACCGCCCACCAGCCGCACCGCACCCTTGGACAGGAGCCCTGCGCGGATCCGCAGGCGGCCGAGGCGAGACGGTTCGAGCGCCAGGGACGTCCTGCTCCAGGAGTTGCCGCTCCGGTAGGCGCGCTGCAGGACCCACGCCCTCGTGATCCGGCTCACCGGCACCTCGTCGGTCACCTCGGCCTCGTCGCACCAGAGCATCCGTCCTCCCTGCGCCACGATCGCCCGGGAGAAGAGCGTGTCCGAGCCACCCGACAGACCGAAGCGGTGGTCGAACACGATCCCGTGCCCACGGAGCCATCGGAGGTCCAGGAGGAGGTTGTTCGTCGCAGCCACCGTGATCTCGGTCCCGGTGGCGAGGCGCCGCCGGTCGAAGAACCGACCGGCCTCGACCCACGGCTCCGGCTCACGCTCGAAGACGGACACGACCGACCCCACCACGGCCACGACGGACGGATCGGCCTGACGGTAGACCTCGACGAGCTGCGCCAGCCACCGTGCCGACGGCACCTCGTCGTCGTCGATGAACACGAGCAGGTCTTGGTCGCCCGACGCGGCGAGGGCACGGTTGCGTCCGGCGACGATCCCCGGGACCGCCTCGTGCACGTAGACGCCCTCATCGCCGAGTGCCGCGACGACCGCTTCGCGCGCGCCGGCCTCCGGGTCGTTGTCGACGACGAGGATCCGCACGCTCGCATCGACCATGCGGCCCTGCTCGACGAGCTTGGGGATCAGGTCGACGATCTGGGAGACACGCTTGTAGGTGAGCACCGCGATCGTCAGGGTGGTGAATGGTGGGGTGCTCATACGGCATCCTCTCCTGGAGTGGTCGGCTTGGGCGCGCGACGGGACCCGATGGTCTCTCGGGCCCGCTGGACGAACCGTCGCGCGGTGCGGCGGTGGAAGAGCAGGAAGACCCCGACGCAGCTGAGGACGAAGGCGAGACCGCCGACGACGAGGTGGAGCAGGTCGGGGAGCCCGAGCAACCCGATGCCGAGGTAGACCGCCGCGCCCCAGATGCTCGCGTGGACGGCCGGCAGCATGACGCCGAGCTGGGCGCGGATGCGGACACCCGTCAGCCGGCGCTGGATCGCGAGGAGCACGGGCGCGAGGACGAATCCGGCGATCGTGTACCCGGCTGCGACGCCGACGACGCCGAACTGCAGACCGATGACGATCCCGCCGACCTGGAGCGCCGTGGCGAACAGCTCGTATCTGAGGTTCAACGAGGCGAACCCGAGGGCCTTCATGAGTGACGGGGTGATGTAGAACACCGTTTCGCGGGCGCCGCCCAGCGCCAGGATCGAGATGAGCACCGCGGCGGCGGCCCATTCAGGGCCGAGGACGGCCATCACGAGTTGGGGAGCCGCCGCGGAGATGAGCACCATGATCGGGATGACGGTGGTCGCCAGCATCTCCGTCGCGTCGGTGAGCTGCCTGGCGATCCGGACCCGGTCGCCGGCGTTCCTGGAGAACACGGGGAAGAGCACCCGGTTGACCGTCTGCCCGATGAGCTGCACCGGGATGGACAGGACGCGGTAGGCCATCCCGTAGAACGCGAGTGAGGTGACGCCGAGGAAGCGTCCCACCAGGATGTTGTCGATGTTCCGCGAGAAGTACGCGATGCAGTTCGTCGCGAACACCTTGATGCTGTAACTCAACAGCATGCCCATGCTGCGGAACGCGAGGTTCGGAACCGGCCCGCGGAAGGCGATCAGGAGCACGACCGCGACGAGCGCATCGGTCACGAGGGTCTGGTAGACGGTGGCGAAGAAGTCGGCGCCGAGCAGTGCCGATGCGATACCGGCGATCGCGCCGATGACCGCGCCGACGACGTCGGCGACGGCGATGTGCTTGAACTGCAGCGTGCGGGACAGCATCGCACGAGGCACGACGGCGAGCGCCTTGAGCGGCAGGAGGACGCCCAGGATCCGCAGCACCTCCGCCAGCGCGTCGACGCGGAAGAAGTCCGCGATGACGGGGGCGAGGAACCACGTGAGGACGGCGAGGAGGACGGCGAGGAGGATGTTGAGGGTGGCGACCGCACCGGGTGCTCGTCGTTCCAGGGAGGGCCGCTGGATGAGCGCCGAGGAGAGGCCCTGGTCGAGCATCAACGTGGTCAGGGTGACGTAGATCGTCGCGGCGCTCACGACCCCGTAGCTCGACGGGCCGAGGATGCGTGCGATCACCAGTGCGCTGGCGACCTGCGCGAGCTGCCGCAGGATGACGGCGGTGCCCGACCACTTCACGCCCTGCGCCGTCGTCTGGGGCGGTTTCCTGAGCCCGTCGTCAGCCGGGTCGGTCGCCGTCACGACGCAGCCTCGACCCCACGGCTCCGACGCCCCTGGAGCGCCCGGGACACGGCGGTGCGCAGGTGTTCGCGGTAGGAGGCGGTGCTGTGACGCTCGGTGGCGACCAGGGCGTCACGTTCTGCGGCCTCCCGCACGTCCGACCAACCCGTCGCGATGGACTCGATGGCGCTCGCGATGGCGGACGCGTCACCGGGGGCGACGAAACGCGCGGATTCGTAGCCGGCGGCCGCCTCCCGCAGACCGGAGGTGTCGCTGACGACGACCGGGCGCGCCGCGAGCATCGCTTCGACTGCGGTGTTGCCGAAGGGCTCGTCGACGCGAGAGGAGACGACCATGACGTCGGCGGCACTGATCATCGGGTAGGCGTCGTCGACGAACCCCTCGAAGGCGACACGCTCCTCGAGCCCGAGTGCACCGACCCGCTCGCGGAGCGCCTCCTCGAACCACTCGTACCCGGGGTAGACCGCGCCGACGAGGCTGAGCGACGCCGGCAGGGTCTCCGGGAGCTGTGCGATGGCCTCGACGACCACGTCAGGCCCTTTGCGCGCCGACAGGCGGCCCACGTACACGACGCGGATGCCACCCTCGAGGGTGGGACGGGGGGCGTGGACGGTCCTGGGAGCGGTGACCCCGTTCAACACGATCTCGGATCGTGCGGCCAGTGCTGGGAACATCCGCTCCACGGTCCGCTGCGAGAAGCCACTGTTGTAGACGATGCGGTGGGCGAGATGGAGGGGGGCGGACAATGCGAACCGCGCCAGACGTCCCGCGCTGTCCTCCGCCTCGTGCACGTGCACCACGAGCGGGATGCGGGAGAGCCTCGCGATCACGTTGGCGATGGGGATGGTGACGGTGCTCACATAGACGACGGACGGTCGCACCCGACGGACGAGGCGCCGTCCGCGGAACACCCACACGATCGAGCGGCCGGCGAGTCGGACGAGCCCGACCGGTGACAGCATCGACTTGCGGAGCACGGGGAGGTCCGTGACCTCGACCTCCGCACCGATCCGACGCAGTTCGTCCACCAGTGGGCCGTCGGACGCGAGGACGACCGTGACCGGCACGTCCCGCTCCGTATAGGCGGCGACGCTCTCGAGCAGCACCCGGTCGGAGCCGTAGAGCTCCGCGCTCGGGTGCATGACCATGACTCTCATCGAGCCGACCCCATCTCGTCGCAGCGTGTTGCGAGCGGGCACCCAGGCCCAGGTCACGCTTCGGGTGCGAACGGGGCGGCGGAGACAAACGGGTACACGCTGGAATCAGCGTACCGGACTGCGGACGTCCCGCACCGCTCACGGCGTTCGGTCCTCGGAGAACGCCGTAAGATGCGATGCAGGCCCGACCACCCAGGAGACCACCCGTGACTTTGCTCGGATACGTACGCGCCATCGTGACCGGGTGGTGGATCGTCGCCATCGCGCTCATCGCGGGCCTCGGCCTCGCAATGGTCTACAACTCGATCAGCACCCCGGTCTACGCGAGCAGCGTCAAGTTCTTCGTGTCCACCCAGACCGACGTGGGCGGTTCGGCGCTTGCCGCGGACGAGTTCGCGCAGCGTCGCATCAACTCCTACGTGCAGCTGCTCACGAGCGAGTCGATGGCTCGTCAGATCATCGAGTCGAGCGGGGTCGACCTCACGGTCGCCGAGGTCTCCTCACGGATCAACGCCTACTCCGACCCGGAGACCGTCCTGCTGGGCGTGGAGGTGCAGGACACCGACAAGGACCGGTCCTTCGCGCTCGCGCGCGCCGTCGCCGACCAGTTCGGTCAACTCGTCTCCACGCTCGACAACCGCGGTGATGCCGAGCTTGCGAACGTCAAGTTGAACGTGGTCTCCGGTCCGACGCTCAACGAGGACGCCGATCTCACCGAAGAAGCCCCTGAACCTCGCGCTCGGTGCCATCGTCGGACTCGCTCTCGGAGCCACGATCGCCATCGTCCGCAAGACGAGCCGCCGGGCGATCGGGACCGCCACCGAGCTCGAGGACGCCCTCGAACTGCCCGTGCTCGCGAGCATCCCGCGGGTCCGCACCCGCGGACTCCTCGCCCGGCGGGCGGCGGGCGGCCATGATCCCGCCGGCCAGCTCGACCGGCCGGTCGAGCGTCTCGTCGCGGGTCTCGGCCTGGACGTGGCGAAGCCACGGCAGCAGGTGATCCAAGTCTCCAGCGCCCATGCGGGCGACGGGCGGTCGCTCGTCGCAGGCTCCCTCGGGCTGTCCCTGACCCGGTTCCACTCGACCGTGGTGATCGTCGACGCCGATCTCGCCCATCCGGCGCTCAGCGCGGCCTTCGGCCTCACCGAGTCACCGGGCCTCGGCGAGTACCTCGCCGGAGAGGCGGAGGTGTCCGACATCATCGCTGAGACCTCCACCCCGGGCCTGCTCGTCATCCCGGCGGGCCGTGCGCACCTCGACGCCGCGCAGGGGTTCGCCTCGACCCGGTTCGCGCAGCTGGTCGAGCACATCAGGGCGAACTGCGACCTGGCCGTCATCGACACCGCTCCCCTGTTGCCCCGCATCGACGCCTCGCTCATCGGTCGGCTCTCGGACGGCGCGGTCCTCGTGGTCGGTCGCGACCGGGCGACCAAGCCGCAGCTCCTGAGCGGCATGGAGGCGCTCGCGCCGGCCGGCACCCTGGTCCTCGGTTCCGTGCTCAACTCGTCTCCACGTCCGTCCAGGCGCCACGGGGGCGCCCATGCGCGTCGGATGGACGAGCAGCTGCGTTCCCTCATCGGTCAGCGCGGCGGAGACGAGCGACCGAAGACGACGGCCCGGACCGCTCGCGCCGAACCGTAAGCCGCGCTCCGCCCATGACCCAACTCATCCTCTGGATCCTGGTCTGCCTGGCGGTGGCGCTCGTCCTGCGCGACCGCCCGATGGCGAGCGTCGCCATGGCGGTCTCACTCTGGTTCCTCGTCCCGACCGTCGGCGGATACGTGCTGACCGGCCAGGCGAGCGGAGGGCTGGCGTTCCATCCGGCCACCTGGCTGGTCATCGCCACCGTCGCGATGCAGGTGATCCACAACGGACCGCGGCTCGCCGAGGTGGTCGCCGAGCACGTCGTGGTGTTCCTCGCGCTCGGGCTCGTCGTGTCGGTCGCGTTCGTCACGACCCGGTTCAGCAGCTACGGCGGCGGCATGAATCTGCTGGTCGACCAGATCCTCGTGCCCGTATTGCTCCTGCTCCTCATCCTCGAGGGTGCCGACCGCCGGTGGCTGTTGCGCCTCCGCGATCTGATCATCCTCCTCACCACCGTCGCCGTCGCCGTCGCGATCGCGCAGTGGATCGTGAAGGAGCCGATCGTCTACGCGGCAGGCTTCGAATCCCAGTACTGGTTCAACCCCGTCCACGACCGGTGGATGGGCACGCTGGACCAACCGCTCGCGCTGTCCCTCGCCGTCTGCGTCGTGACCCCGCTCCTCGCCGGTGTGCGCCACTGGTGGCTCCGGCTGCCGCTGCTGGCCGTGATGTTCGTCGGCGTCCTCGTGTCGCAGTCGCGCCTCGGGCTCATCGTCATGATCGTCGGCGCCCTGTACGTGGTCGGGATGTCGACGAAGAGTGCCGCCGCACGACTCGTCGGCATGGTGCTCGCCTCCGTCGCGATCGTCGCGACCGCCCTCTCACCCCTCGCGGCCGGCGTCCTCGATCGTGTCCAGGACGACACGGGGTCCACCCGCGCCCGGCTCCTCGCCCTCGACTTCTTCGCCCGGGAATGGCCGGACTTCCTGCTGACGGGGCAGGGGATCTCCTCCAGCTACCGGATCGGGTCGGCGGCCGGCCTCGGCACCAGCCTCGAGAGTGCCGTGCTCATGTACTCGATCGACATCGGGATCGTGTTCGCGCTGCTGTACTTCGGGACGATGGTCGCACTGCTCGTGACCGCTCGACGATGGGTCTCGATGCCCGGGGTCATGCTGGCCGGTGCGATCGCGGTCATCATCCCCCAGACGTACAGCTCACTCGCCACCCGCTCCGTCGCCGGCATCGTGCTCTGGGCGGTCATCGGCATCGCCGTCGCGGATGCGACGATCGGCCGCCGGACGGCTCTCGCGCTCAGGCCACCCAGGGTCGTCGTCGCCCGACACGCCTCCCGGCGGTCCGCTCAGGTGCCGGTCCGCCTCGCTCCGCGATCGATGCCGGTGAGGACGGCTCGGTCCTCCGGTCCGTAGACCCGGTCGATGGCGTCGTCGTTCCCGGTTCCCGCCACATTGTCCGCACGCAGGCTGATCACCTGGGTTCCTGGGACGGTGAGGAAGTGCACGGCCTTGTCGCGGACCTGGGCGACCGGCACGCCGGCGCGCAGGGCGATCGCGTGCAGCCAGATGTCGTCGGCCTTGGGGGTCACGGTCTCGAAGGCACGCCCGGCTCCGTGGAGCGCGTCGAGCATACGTGGCGGGTACAGGACACCCGAGACGCCGAGGGCGAAGTTCGCCGGGGACGGTGCGGTGTCGGATGCCGACGGCCACGAGCCGTAGGGCGCGAAGCGTCCGTCGTCGTCCAGTCGCACCACCCGTGCCCAGTAGCAGTGGATCGTGTCGGGGCGCGTTCGACCCGCCTCGAGCAGGTCTGCGAGCCATCGACGGGGGTAGATGATGTCGTCGTCGGCCGTCACGAGCGGTACCGACCGATCCGGCGTCGATTCGACGTACGGCCAGTATTTCGTGTGGGGGCCGAGGTTGTCGGCGAGACGCACCTCGAGCCCACGCCGCTGCAGACGTCGGAGCTGCGGCGTGGACCGTTCCAGAGCGTCAGCGTCATCGAGCCAGAGGATGATCCGGCGAGGGCGGACCACGCCGCGTCCGATCGACTCGATGGTGGTGTGAACAGCGTCGATCCGCACGCCGTAGCTCGTCAGCGAGACGACGGCATCGCCGTCTCCGAGCAGCGAGGACCGACGCGTGGCTTCGAGCGCGCCGAGGGTGATCGTGTCGAGGCGCGCGACGAGGTGCTTGAGACGCTTGCGAGCGCGGCGCAGCGCGCCGCCACCCTTCGGTGACGACGCGTGGCCGGTGGAGACGGCGCTCATCGAGCCGCGCTCACTGGACGGGCCGAGCGACGAGGCTGTCGAACGACACGGACACCGGGAAGTTGGTCGAGCTGCCACTCAGGTACGCGACGAGCGCGACGGTCCCGGCGCCCTGCAACTCGGCCGATGCGTCGGTCGCGGTCGTCTGCCAGGCGGCCGGCTCGGTGGAGGCCGCAGCCCAGACCTTGGCGCTGATGGTCGACGTCCCGCTCCCCGTCACCTGCACGCGCACGGTGTACTCCGTCGCAGGAGCGAACACCCCGGCCACGGCGACCGTCTTGAGGGTGGTCTCCACACCCGCGACCGTCTTCGTGACGTAGAGGGTCATCGCGCCGTTGGAAGCGACCTTGACCTTCGCCCGGTAGTCGTTCCCCGGGGACACCTGGCGGCCCGCGAGGGAGACGAAGGCGCCTCCACCGTCGGGCAGCTTGTCCAGGGAGAAGTTGACGGTGGCGTCCGTGCTCTGCGCCGAGACACCGGCCAGGTACGCGCTCACTCCGGCGCCGGCCTTCGTGAGCTTGAGCACGCCCTTGCCGGCCGCCACGGACGCGTTGGCCGCTCCCCCGGTGACCGTCCAGGCACCACCCGTGTCGGCGTTGCCGAAGCCGCCGGCCTGGGTGCGCTCGAACGTGTCGGCAGCGAACTTGGCTGCCGGGTCCACCGGCGGGTCGACCGGCGGGGTCACCGGGGCGGTCACGGTCGCGACACTCGTGACGGTGCCTGTGGCACCGACGTTGTCCGTCACCGTGAGCCGCACCGTGTAGGAACCTGCCGCGGCATAGGTGTGCGTCGCGGTGGCACCGGTCGCGGTCCCGCCGTCTCCGAAGTCCCAGGCGTAGGAGGCCAGCGTCCCGTCACTGTCGCTCGACGTGGAGCCGTCGACACTCAGCACGAGGTCCGCAGCCGACTGGGTGAACGCGGCCACCGGGGCGACGTTCGCGACCGGTGGGGTCGTCGGGGCACCGACGGGCACCACCGTCAGACTGTCGAACGCCACGGAGACCGGGAAGTTGGTCGAGCTGGCGCTCAGGTAGGTCATGACCCCGACGGTTCCCGCTGTCTGGAGGACGGCCGTGCTGTCGGTCGTCGTCGTCTGCCAGCTCGTCGGCTCGGCAGTGGCGGTGCGCCACGCCTTCGCGTTGACCGTGGTCGCGTTGGCGCCGTCGACCTGGACACGGATGGTGTACTCCGTGCCGACCGTGTAGGTGCCTGCAAGGGCGACGGTCTTCAGCGTGGTCTCCGCGCCGCCCACCGTTCGGGTGATGTAGAGGGTCATCGCGCCGTTCGACGCCACCTTCACCTTCGCCCGGTAGTCGTTGCCTGCGGACACCTGGCGTCCGGCGAGCGAGACGAATGCCCCGCCGCCGTCAGCCACCTTGTCCAGGCGGAAGACGACGCTGGCGTCGGTCGAGGTCGACGAGACGCCCGAGAGCGACCCGTTCACGCCTGCCCCGCCCTTGGTGAGCTTCAGCACACCCTTGCCGCCGGTGACGGTGGCGTTCGCCGCACCTCCGGTGATCGACCAGGTGCCGCCGCTGTCCGCCGTGCCGAAGCCACCCGTCACCGAGCGCGTGAACGAGTCGTTCGCGAGCGAGGTCGGGGTGACCGGTGCGGTGACGGTCACGCTGCGCGTGGTCGAGTTCGTCGCACCGCCGTTGTCGGTCACCGTCAGCGTGACCGTGTAGGTCCCGGCGGCGGCGTAGCTGTGCGAGGCCGTGGCTCCGGTCGCCGTCCCGCTGTCGCCGAAGTTCCAGGAGTAGGACGCGATGGTGCCGTCGCTGTCGGTCGAGGTGGAGCCGTCGACCGCGACGACGAGGCCGCTCGGCGTCGCCGTGAAGGCGGCCGTCGGAGCGACGTTGGCGGGAGCCGCGACGGTCACGACGGAGGTGCTGCTGCCCGTCAGGCCGTCGTTGTCCGTCACCGTGTGCGTGACTGTGAAGCTTCCGGCGGCGGCGTAGGTGTGCGAGACCGTGGCTCCGGTGCCGGTCTGACCGTCGCCGAAGTTCCAGGCGTGCGACACGATCGTGCCGTCGCCGTCGGTCGAGGTCGAACCGTCGAGGCTCACCGCGAGACCGGCGGCCGACTGCGTGAAGTGCGACGTCGGCGCGACGAGGACCGGCGCGCTGACGACGATGGTCTGGGTGACCTCGCCGATCGCGCCCTGGTCGTCCGTCACCGTGAGCTTGGCCTGGTAGCTGCCCGCGGCCGTGTAGGTGTGCGACGTGGTGGCGCCCGTGCCGGTCGTGCCGTCACCGAAGTTCCAAGCGAAGGACGCGATCGAGCCGTCAGGATCCGTCGACGCCGAAGCGTCGAAGGCGACCGTCAGGTTCTGCGCGGACGGACTGTAGGCGGCGGTCGGAGCGACGTTCGGGAGCTTCGTCGTGACGGAGCCGGTCGTGGTCGCCGTCGCGCCCCGGTTGTCGGTGACGGTGAGGGTCACGGTGTGCGCACCGGCCGTCGTGTAGTCGTGGCTCGGCGTCACGCCGGTCCCCGTCGTCCCGTCGCCGAAGTCCCAGGCGTAGGACGCGATGGTGCCGTCCTGGTCCGCCGAGGCGGAGGCGTCGAACTGCGCGTGCAGGTCGACGGCGGAACCGGTGAACGATGCGGTCGGAGCGACGTTCGGCACCACGCCCGTCCCGAGTTCCCAGTGGTTCTGGACCTGGGCGTTCGTGAGCGGCGTCGGGTAGACGGCGACCTCGTCGAGCGTCCCGGAGAAGAACGGGTCGGTGCCGTTCCACACGTTGTCACCGGCGATCCGCCAGTAGCCCGCGTAGTCCTGCGCACCCGTCTGTGGGTTGGTGCCCTGCAGCGCCCCGTCCACGTAGAGCTTCATCCCGTCGCTCGACTGCTCGGCCACGAGGTGGTGCCAGGCACCGTTGTTGAGGCCGGCGACCGAGGTGATCGTGTTCGTCTGGCCCGTCCAGGTCCCGAAGGTCAACGCACCGTTCGGCTCCATGTAGACGTGGCGGTCGTAGCTGCCGGACGTACCGGTCTGACTGCTCCCGAAGCCGATGAGCTTGCCTCCACGCGTCGTCGTGGTCTTGAACCACAGTTCGAGGGCGTACGAGTTCGGGCTGGAGAACTGGTCGTTGCTCGCGACGCCGGCCTGCTGCCAGCCGCCCTGGTTGATGGGGTCGAACGCGGCGGCCTTGTTGGCCGTCCCGGTGATCGCACCGTCGACGCCCTGGTTCACCCGGCCGGTGTACGTTCCGGCGTGATCGCTCTTCGAGGAGTCGAGCGCCGCAGCGCCCGCCGTCTCGCCGAGTCGCCAGTACAGCGTCGGGTCCAGGTTGTAGACCGAGGCGCCGTAGCTGTCTGCGGGCGCCGCCGGGATCGGCGAGGTCCGTCCGGAAGCGACGAAGTGGTTGATGATCGAGTCCTGGCTGAGCGCGGCGTCGTAGATGGCGACCTCGTCGATGTTGCCGGCCAGGTAGGACGATGACGGCTGGTTGGGCCAACCGCCCAGGTTGTCACCGCCGATCCGCCAGTAGCCGTTGAAGGGCTGACCGGTGGTCGTGTCGGCACGGCTCGCCACGAGGCGGCCGTCGACGTACAGCTTCATCCCGGCGCTGCTCATCGACGCTGCGACGTGGTGCCACTGTCCGTCGTTGTAGCTCTTCGACGAGTTCACGGTCCTGACCTGGCCCGGGTAGACCCCGAAGAAGATCCGGCCGTCGTTGTCCAGGTACACCTGGCGGTCGTAGTTGTTCGAGTTGCCGGTCGCAGAGCCGCCGAAGCCGATGATCTTGCCACCGCTCGTGGAGGTCGTCTTGATCCAGCTCTCGACGGTGAACGTGTCCGGGGACAGCTGTACGTCCGGCGTCGTCACGTTCCCGTTGGTCCCGGAGAACCCGTACGAGGCGTTCGTGTCGCCGATCCCCGAGCCGTCCTGGTTGAGCGAGACGTCACCGGTGATGTTGCCGTCGGCGAAGCCCGCCCAGTCCTCGGCGGTGGTGCCGCCCGATTCACCGAACCGGTAGTAGGTCTTCGGGCTGTCGGCCAACACGGACGACGAGTACGCGCTCGAGCTCTGACCACCGGACGCGATCGTCACGGTCACGGTGTCGGAGCGAGCGATGTTCCCGAAGGGGTCGGTGGCGAACACCCGGTAGCGGTAGGTCTGACCGGGGGTCAGACCCGTGTCGACGTAGCCCATCGAGCCACGTTGCCAGAAGGTCGACTCCTTGGTCGTCGTGTAGATCGGCTTGGCCGTGTTGCCGTCGCGGATCACCTGGTAGGTGAGGTTCGTGTTGTCGCGGTCCCAGTTCGCCGTCCAACGGATGCGTGCCTGGCCGTTGACCGACGAGGTGACCGTCGGGTTGAAGCGCGAACCCGTCACGACGGGACCCTGCGCGTTCGGCGCCTTCGACGACACCGCGAACCGGACGAGACCCTGCTGACCGGATCCGTTCACGTTCTTGAACTCGCCGCCCATCACGACGTACTGCGTGTTACCCGCGACGGACCATGGGCCCTGGTTCTGACCGGTCTTGGTGCCGGTGTCGAGGTTCGGGAACCAGTTGAGGAGCGTCGGCGAAGCCTGACCGCCCCAGCTCGGGTAGCCGTAGATGTCGGGGGTCGCCGTCCCGGTGGCCGCCTTGCTGAAGGCGATCCCGCGGTAGAACGACCAGGGGTCGGTCTGCGGGAACCCACCGATGTTGCCGCAGTAGTGTGCGTGGCCCGCGGTGTACACGACGTCTCCGACGACCGCGGCACTGTACGTGTCACCGTGGCAGTCTGCGACCCACTGGAGCGCCCCGCCGTCCCATGAAGCGCGGAAGCTGTTCTCGAGGTTGCCACCGGAACCGAAGACGTAGCCGGTGCCGTAGACGCTGTCGCCGTCGGAGGTGAGGCTCGTGATCCCGGCCTGGGTGCCGCCGTTGCGCACCTTGTCGTTCGCACCGAACGGCAGCAGCGCACCGTCGGTGAGGTTCACGGCCGCGACACCGTACCCCGGGTTGGTCGAACCGTTGACCGACGTGAACTGGCCGCCGACGACCGCCTTCGAGCCGTCGGGCGACAGGACGATCGCGTTCACCCGCCCGCCGTCCGCCGCCGGTGCCCATGGGAGGACCGCGCCGTTGGAAGCGCTGGCCGCCGCGAGGCGGAGGCGCTGGTCGGTCCCGACCGAGGTGAAGAGTCCGCCGAAGTAGACGGTGCTGTTCGTCGCGGCGATCGCGCGCACCGTCGAGGCCGGCTTCGGGAGGAAGGAGGTGATGAGCGCGCCGGTGGTCGGGTTGAGCGCGGCGATCCGCCACACCGTCGCGCCGTTCACCGCGGTGAACGAACCGCCGACGTAGATCCGCGAGCCGTCGGGGGATGCCGCGACGCTGACCGCCTCGCCGCCGGTGAGGCTCGGAGCGAAGCCCTGGATGAGCTCGCCGGTCGAGAGCTTGTACGCGAGGATGTTGTTCCGCGTCACCGTGTTCGTGCCGGGGGCGGCACCCGCCGGACGGGCCGTGGAGAAGTCTCCCACCGCGTAGACGGTGTCGCCGACGACGATCTGCTGCCAGACCACACCGTCCACCTGGACGGTCGGGAGCGCGTCGGCGCTGACCGTGGTCGGCGAGGCCGGACTGGTCGGATCGACCGGCGCGGTGTCGGCGTACGCAGGCGTGGCGACGAGCGCGCCCGTCAGGACCGCGGCGAGCGCCACGGCCGCGACGGCAGCCTTCGAGAAGAGAGAACGGGTCATGATCGGGTGCCCCCATCAGTCGCCGAGCAGGCGACCGGTAACGGTGAGAGAGATGCACGACACGGCTTCGGGTGCAGTGGCGCGATCGGATGCTATCAGCGCCGCTGACGCGCCAGTATCCCTCGAACATGGGTGATTTTGCCCCCCGCTGTTGCCCCGCGGATCACCCCCTCAGGTCGCCATCGGCCACCGTCGCCGACCTCGACTCGCTCGAGATGATCAGGCGGACGGCGCTGCGCCTTCGAACAGCACCACCGGTGCGGTCACGACCGAGTCGACGAACACCCGGAACGACTCGCGCTGGTCGGCCGGCACGGCGAACACGTAGACCGCTGTCGCACGGTCCCCAGCAGCGAGCCGGGCCGGGAAGGCCACGACGCCGGGACCGCTCAGCTCGGAACTCGCGGTCCGGTCCGGGCCGGAGTCGGCCGTGACCTGCACGGTGCGAAGGTCGACCTCGGCGTCGGAGCCGTTCACGAACTCGACCGACACCCGCACGGCGGGCCCGGATATCTCCCCCACGCCGGTCGCCTCGCCGTCGACGGCCTCGAGCCCGGTGATCGCGACCGTGACACCGGGGAGCGGCTCGGCGTCGTCGTCGAAGGCGATCGGCGTCTGCGTGGGCCGTCCACCCGGTTCCACCGGTGCGCCGGTCGACGAGCCGGTCGCTCCAGGCGTCGTGGCTCCGGCGCTGGTGGACGAGGTGGGGACCGCCGTCCCGGTCGCGCCGCCCGCATCGGTCGTCGTCGCCGGACGGAAGAGGAGGAACGCCACGACGAGCAGCGCGACGACCACGACCGCCGACACGACGATCAGCGTGGTCCGACGACGGGTCTTCGGCACGTTCGTGTCTGCCGTCTGTTCACCCTCGAGCTCGGTCACCGTGGTACCCCGTTCCGAGCGATCCGCCCGTGTCCGCTGCGGAGGCCTCCGGAAGGAGTCCTCTCGGGAGGCAGCTTATTGGGCCCGGCCTGACGCTGCCAGGCGTCGCCCCCTCCTCGGGTGGCACCTGAAAGTGGACTCGGCAAGCGGTGATGACCCTCATACGCTCGGACCAGGCTCAATGAACGCGCCGGAGACGTCAGGGAAACACACACACGGGGAGCGTTCAGATGAGCGATCAGCACGCAGCGGCACGACCGGGACGCGTCGGCTACGCAGCAGGCGCCTTCGACCTCTTCCACGTCGGGCACCTGAACATCCTCCGTCACGCCAAGAGCGCGTGCGACTACCTCATCGCCGGGGTCGTCTCGGACGAGCTGCTGCGCACCCGAAAGCGCATCGAGCCCATCGTCCCGCTGACCGAGCGTCTCGAGATCGTCCGCCACATCGGCTTCGTCGACGAGGCCGTCGAGGAGACCTGGGAGGACAAGCTCCAGGCGTGGGAAGCGCTCCGGTTCGACATCTTCTTCAAGGGCGACGACTGGCGCGGGACCGCCGAGGGCCTCCGGCTCGAGGCGGAGTTCGCCAAGGTCGGCGTCGAGGTCGTCTACTTCCCGTACACGATGAGCACCTCGAGCACGGCACTCCGCCGTGCACTCGCCCAGCTCGAGGAGCAGCGCGAGCTCGACACGACGCTCGTCCAGGCCTGACACCCGCCCTCCCTGCGCCCGTTCCGCCGCCGCGGCCGCGCTCCCGTTCGCCACGACAGCGAGGTACTGTTGGACGGATCGACTCACAGGGCGGTGGACACATGACGAAGGCTCGGCAGGCGTTGCTCGCCCGGCTCACCGGCTCGCTGCCCGTCCACGGTTCGATCGTCGGCGTCGCGACCGATGAGCGGACGGTCGTCATCACCTACGGCGACGGCCCGAGCCCCGACGGCACGCCGGGTGTCCTCGACGCCCTCGCCGAGGCCGGCGCGACCGCCACGTTCTTCGTCCTCGTCGGCCGCGCGCGGAAGTACCCGGAGCTCCTCGAACGCATCGTCGCAGGTGGGCATGAGCTCGCCCTGCACGGCGACGACCACGTACGCCTCACCGACTTCTCCGAGGAGGTCGCCTACCGGCGCACCCTCGCGGCGAAACAGGAGCTGGAGCAGTTGAGCGGCCAGTCGATCGAGTGGTTCCGGCCGCCCTACGGCGCGCAGAGCATCGAGACGTGGCAGGCCGTCAAACGAGCCGGCCTGCAGACGGTGCTCTGGACGGCGACCGCCTGGGACGTCAAGGACGTCGGCGAGCACGAGCGCGTCGCCCACGCCGTCCGGCACTGCCACCAGGGCTCGATCCTGCTCGCCCACGACGGCTTCGCCGGCCCGGCCGACGGCGTCGACGACGGCCCGGAACCCGAGGTCGACCGCGGCGCGCTCGCTGCCGAGCTGCTGAGCGGTTTCGCCCGCGAGGGCCTCGTCGGCCGCTCGCTCGGCGAGGCCCTGCGGCGTGGGCAAGGCCGTCCGCCGGGCACGCTTCACGGAATAGTGATCACCCCCGGTCCCTGAACCGACTCCGGTCCCTGAGCCGACCCCGGTCCCTGAGCCGACCCCGGTCCCTGAGCCTGTCGAAGGGCGTCGTCAGGGACCGGAGCAGTCTCTCCCGCCAGCGGCGTCCGGGACCGCAGCCCTCAGTCCTTCGCGAAGCGGTCCGTCGCGTCGATGAGCGCCGACAGGATGCCCGGCTCGTCGAAGGCGTGGCCCGCGTCGGGGACGATCGTGAAGTCCGCTTCCGGCCAGGCCCGGTGCAGGTCCCACGCGGTGAAGACCGGGGTGCACATGTCGTAGCGGCCCTGGACGATCACGCCGGGGACTCCGGCGAGTTTGCCGGCATCGCGGATGAGCTGCTCGGGTTCGAACCAGCCCTTGTTCGTGAAGAAGTGGTTCTCGATGCGCGCGAACGCCACCGCGAAGTGCGGGTCGGTGAACCGGGCGACGGTCTCCTCCTGCGGGAGCAGGGTGATCGTCGAGGACTCCCACCGCGACCAGGCGACGGCCGCCGGCCCGTGGACGGCCGGGTCCTCGTCGAACAGACGCCGGTGGTAGGCCTCGATGAGGTGGCGGCGCTCACCGACCGGGATCGGCTCGAGGTAGCCCTCCCACAGGTCGGGGAAGACCGCGGAGGCACCACCCTCGTAGAACCAGTCGAGCTCGGCGTCGCGCAGCGTGAAGATGCCCCGGAGCACGAGCTCGGTGACACGCTTCGTGTGCTTCTGCGCATACGCGAGCGCGAGCGTCGAGCCCCAGGACCCGCCGAACACCATCCAGCGCTTGATCTTCAGCGCCTTCCGGAGGACCTCGAGGTCGGCGACGAGGTGCCAGGTGGTGTTCGTCGACAGGTCGGCCGCCGGATCGCTCGCGTGCGGGGTGCTCTTGCCGCAGCCGCGCTGGTCGACGAGGACGATGCGGTAGCGCTTCGGGTCGAAGAGCCGACGGTGGATCGGGCTCGTCGCGCCACCCGGGCCACCATGGAGGAACACGACGGGCTTGCCGTCGGGGTTGCCGGAGGTCTCCCAGTACAGCGACTGCCCGTCGCCGACGTCGAGCATGCCGGTCTCGTACGGCTCGATCTCGGGATACGGCTCACCCATACGGTCCACTTCCTCCTGTGTTCACGACACGTGTCTCATCTAGCATGCCGCACCCGGCACGCCGGTCAGAGCTGGTCGGCCGACACCGAGAAGGTGTCGCACGCGGACGGACCGGACTGGTAGCCGGTCATGAACCAGCGCTGCCGCTGCTCGGCCGAACCGTGGGTCCACGCCTCGGGGTTCACCTGGCCGGTCGCGGCCTCCTGGATGCGGTCGTCACCGACGGCCGCCGCGGCGCTCAGCGCGTCGTCGATCTCCTGCTGGGTCACGGGCTTCAGGAAGGCGACCCCCTTCGCGTCCTCGGTGTCCGATGCCGCGGCGACCCACGCGCCGGCGAAGCAGTCGGCCTGGACCTCGATGCGGACGGAGTCGGAGGCCGGACCCGTACCGCTGCGGTCGGCGCGGTCCATGATGCCGGTGAGCGCCTGGATGTGGTGCCCCCACTCGTGTGCGACGACGTACATCTCGGCGAGCGGTCCGCCCGAGGCACCGAAGCGGTCGCGCAGTTCGGCGTAGAAGCTGGTGTCGATGTAGATGGTCTGGTCCGGCGGGCAGTAGAACGGGCCCGTGGCGCTCGTGGCGGCACCGCAACCCGTGTTCGTCTGCTGGTCGAAGATGATGAAGTCCGCCGGCGAGGTGTAGTCGGCGCCGAGCGCGGGCAGCTCCTCGGCCCAGTAGGCGTCGAGCGACGAGTAGGCACCGCCCATGCGGCAGTCGACGTTCGCGTTCGCGTCGGCACCGGTCTGGCATTCGTCGGAGAGCTGGCTCTCCTCCTGCTGGCCCCCGCCGATGCCGCCGCCGCCGAGGATGCCCGAGACGTCGACCCCGAGGAACTGCGAGATGAGCGCGATCACGATGACGCCGACCGCGCCGCCACCGACGGCGATGCCGGTCGTGCGGCCCCGTCGCTTGACCTTGTTCCCGCTGATGTCGGCGTTGTCGTTGAACGTCATGTCGGCACCCTATCGCGCGGCGCGAGGTGAGGCATATCGTCGCCGGACCCTTGCGCGGACGACGATGTGCCTCCCGTCAACCGCGCGTGGTCAGCGGGACTTCTTCGTGAGCGTCTTCTCGTCGACGGGTGCGTCGCCCGAGGCACGGAGCTCGGCGAAGTAGTCGGCGGCCTCCTGCTGGCGCTGCGCCTCCTGGCCGGTCGCGATGGGTGCGCGCACATGCTCGGGGGCGAAGCCGAACGCTTCGACGAGGTCGAGGGCGTGCGGACGCAAGCGGGCGATGAGGCGGTCGACGTAGGCGCTGACGGCCTGGCCGCGCTGCGGGGAGAGGCGCCCGTGGATGAGGTACCAGGCAAGGTGCTTCTCGATGAGCGAGAGCCCGAAGAGGTCGTGCACCCAGGTCAGCACCTGCTTGGTGCCGGGGTCCTGGATCTGCTCGACACCCTCGGTGAACGCCTCCCACTGGAGGAGCTCGCCATGAGCGCGCGCCGCCTCGATGAGCTCGTTCTGGTGCGCGTTGAACAGGTCGGACGCGGCCTGCTTGGAGAGCTTGTTCGCGCCGCGCAGCTTCGTCGCGACCTCGGCGATCATCGACTCGACGCGCTCGGTCAGCAGCTCGCGCTGGACGTTCGTGTCGCGCAGCTGGCTCACCGAGCGTGCGGTGGACCCGAAGTCCTTCACGGTCTGCGCGAGGCTCCGGAGTCCACTGCTGTGCACGGCGCGGTCGGTCGCCTGCTCGACGACGTAGCGGGCGAGCGCACCGGCGTCGACCTTCGCGAACTTCCGGCTGTAGTCGGTGAGGAGACGCTTGGCGACGAGCTGCAGCAGCACGTTGTTGTCGCCCTCGAACGTCGCGTAGACGTCGAGGTCGGCGCGCAGGCCGGTGAGGCGGTTCTCTGCGAGGAAGCCGTTGCCACCGCACGCCTCGCGCGCCTCCTGGAGCGTGTCGAGCGCGTGCCAGGTCGACAGCGGCTTGAGGGCCGCCGCGAGGGTCTCGAGGTCCTGACGGTCGTCGTCCGAGTCGGCCTTGCCGCTGAAGACCTCGTCGAACTTCACGAGCAGCCGGTCGTGGGCGAAGATCTGCGCGTAGGTCGTCGCGAGGCGCGGCAGGAGCCGGCGCTGGTGGCGCTGGTAGTCGAGGATGACCTCCTCCTGGGTGTCGCTGCCCGCGTTGAACTGCCGACGCTCACTGCCGTAGGTGATCGCGATCTGCAGGGCGAGGGCGGAGGCCGACGTCGCGGCTCCGTCAAGGGACACCCGGCCCTGGACGAGCGTGCCGAGCATGGTGAAGAAGCGACGCCCGGGGCTCTTGATGGGCGAGGAGTAGGTGCCGTCCTCGGCGACGTCGCCGTAGCGGTTGAGGAGGTTGGTGCGCGGCACGCGGACGCCGGTGAAGTGCAGCCGGCCGTTGTCGATGCCGTTGAGCCCACCCTTCAGGCCGTCGTCCTCGCCGCCGATCCCGGGGAGGAATGCGCCCTCGTCGTCGCGGATGGGCACGTAGAAGCAGTGCACGCCGTGGTTCACGCCGTTCGTGATGAGCTGCGCGAACAGGGTCGCCGCCTTGCCGTGCACGGCCGCGTTGCCGAGGTAGTCCTTCCACGCCGCGCGGAACGGGGTGTCGATGACGAACTCCTGGGTCTCCGGGTCGTACGTCGCGGTCGTCGCGATCGAGGCGACGTCGGAGCCGTGACCGGACTCCGTCATCGCGAATGCACCGGGGACGTCGAGGTTCATCGCGCCGGGCAGGAACGCGTCGTGGTGCGGCTCGGTGCCGAGGTGCAGGATCGCCGCACCGAAGAGGCCCCACTGGACACCGGACTTGATCTGGAGGGACGGGTCGGCGAGGACGAGCTCCTCGAACCCGGCGATGTTGCCGCCGTGGTCGTCGGCGCCGCCGAGGCGCTTCGGGAACGCCTTGAGCACCTGGCCGTTCTCGACGAGGAGCTTCAGCTGGTGGAAGACGCGGTCGCGGTGGTCGTCCATCGACTGGCCCTCGATCCGCTGCATCTCCGGCTTGGCGGCGAGCGCACGCGACGCGAGACGGGCCTCCGGCCAGGTGCCGAGCAGCTGGTGCGCGAGCGCCGGGACGTCGATCCGCGCGTCGGACGGCGCCACCTCGACCGTCGCTGCCGTGGTACCGCTGACGCTCGTCCGGATCGCTGTGTCGACCATCGCTGTGTCCTGCCTTTCACCCATGAAAACCTCCCACAATGGTAGGACTGTCATAACGATGGGTGAAAGCGCCTGTGGGATGTGGACAAGGGCCCGCCCCATCGTCGTCGATCGACTTGGTCCTCCCCCACAGCTGTCGCAGCTCGCTCCCAGGAGCGGCGTCAGGCGTTGGCGGCGACGACCTCGATGAGCGCCTGCCCGTAGGCGTCGAGCTTCTTCGCACCGATGCCGCTGATGCCGTCGAGCGCACCGAGCGAGTCGGGCTTCGCCGTCGCGACCTCGCGCAGCGTCGCGTCGCCGAAGACGATGTAGGCGGGGACGCCCTGCTCCTTCGCGACCCCGGCCCGCCAGGCACGCAGGGCCTGGAACAGCTCGGCCGCGGCCGGCTCGAGCTCGGCGTTCGCGCTCGACGAGCGGGAGGACGACCTCGACGAGGAGCGGGCGGCACGTTCCGGCTCGCGACGCATGGCCACCGGTCGGTTCCCTGCGAGCACCTCGGCGCTCCCGTCGGTGAGGCCGAGCGTGCCGTACTCGCCGACGGTGGCCAGGAGGTCGCGTGCGAGCAACTGACGGACCACGCCGCGCCACTCCTGGTCGCTGAGGTCCTCGCCGATGCCGAAGGTCGCGAGTTCGTCGTGCCGCTGCTGGGCGACGCGGTCGGTCCGCTTGCCGCGGAGGATGTCGATGATCTGCCCCGCGCCGAAGGACTGGTTGCGCTCGCGCTTCAGGCGCACGATCGTCGAGAGGAGTTTCTGCGCCGGCACGGTGCCGTCCCAGGTGACCGGTGGTTCGAGGCAGGTGTCGCAGTTGCCGCACGGCGTGGAGGGCTGACCGAAGTAGCGCAGCAGGTTGACCCGGCGGCAGTCGACGGTCTCGCAGAGGGCCAGCATCGCGTCGAGGTGGGCGCTGAGGTTGCGCTGGTGCGCGAGGTCGCCCGGCGACTCGGCGATCATGCGCCGCTGCTGGACGACGTCCTGGAGGCCGTAGGCGAGCCAGGCGATGGACGGCTCGCCGTCGCGCCCCGCACGGCCGGTCTCCTGGTAGTAGCCCTCGACGCTCTTCGGGAGGTCGACGTGGGCGACGAACCGGACGTCGGGCTTGTCGATGCCCATCCCGAAGGCGATGGTCGCGACGACCACGACACCGTCCTCGCGGAGGAAGCGGGACTGCGCAGCCGCTCGCACGGAGGCGTCGAGTCCGGCGTGGTACGCCACGGCGTCCACCCCGTTGTCGCGCAGGAGCTGCGCCGTCTGCTCCACCGTCTTGCGGCTGAGGCAGTAGACGATCCCGGCGGTGCCGGCCGGCTGTTCCTTCACGAACGCGACGAGCTGCTTGCGGACCTCGTTCTTGCCGACGATCCGGTACTGGATGTTCGGGCGGTCGAAGCTCGAGACGAAGTGCTTCGCCTCGCCGAGATGGAGCCGCTGCGTGATCTCCTGGTGCGTCGCCTCGGTGGCGGTCGCGGTGAGCGCGATGCGCGGGACGTCGGGCCAGCGTTCGGCGAGCTCGCCGAGCATGAGGTAGTCGGGGCGGAAGTCGTGCCCCCACTGCGACACACAGTGCGCCTCGTCGATCGCGAGCAGGGCGATGGTGCCCTGGCCGAGGAACCGCCGGGTCGCCTCGGAGCTCAGGCGCTCGGGCGCGACGTAGAGGAGGTCGAGCTCGCCGGCGAGGTAGGCCTGTTCGACCCGCGAACGCTCAGCGGGATCCTGCGTCGAGTTGAGGAACGCGGCGCGGACGCCGACGGCGAGGAGTGCGTCGACCTGGTCCTGCATGAGCGCGATGAGCGGGGAGACGACGATGCCGGTGCCCGGTCGGAGCAGGGCGGGGATCTGGTAGCAGAGGCTCTTGCCCCCACCCGTCGGCATGAGGACGACCGCGTCGCCGCCACCGGCGACCTGCTCGATGATCTGCTGCTGCTCGCCGCGGAACGCGTCGTACCCGAAGACGGTGTGGAGTGCCTCCTGCGCCGTGGCGAACTTCTGGCCGGCCGCACGGGCGGCCACCGGAGCCGCTGCGGGCGGAGCGCCTGGAGCGGACGCGACCGCTCCACTCCCCCACGCGACACCACCGCCGAGGTACGCGTCGTCGGGCGGTGGGGCGTCGAAGTCGTCGGGAGCGTCCGCGTCGTCCGGGATCCAGTCGGGTTCGGTGCTCCAGCTCATCCGTCGATCGTAGCCGCAGCAGCTGACACCCCGGTGCCCCTCCACAGGAACGGATCCGAAGAATTTCGCTCCTCTTAATGCGCGACCCCGTCCGACACGCGATCGGATCTTTTTCCAAACCACCCCCGTGGGGGCTCCGAAGTGTCATCGAGGGCCGGTTCTGAGAGGCACTCGACAACCGGTCCAAACCTCATCAAAGGAGAATCACATGCGTACCATCAAGCGAAACCACATGGCAGTGCTCGCACTCGCCGCCGTCGCGACCTTCGGCCTCGCAGCCTGTTCCAGCGGCTCCAGCTCCGACAGCGGTTCCTCGATGGAGCCGAGCTCCGCTCCCACCGAGTCGATGGCTGCAGACCCCGCAGCGGACCTCGTCGGCTCGGGCTGCGCCGCCTACGCTGACGCCGTCCCGGACGGTGCTGGCTCCGTCGCCGGCATGTCGGCCGACCCGGTCGCCGTCGCCGCGTCCAACAACCCGCTGCTGACCACGCTCACCGCTGCGGTCTCCGGCCAGCTGAACCCCGACGTCAACCTCGTCGACACGCTGAACGGCTCCGAGTTCACCGTCTTCGCCCCGGTCGACGACGCGTTCAAGAAGATCGACGCCGCGACGATCGACAGCCTCAAGACGCCTGAGGGCGCTGCGACGCTGACCTCGATCCTCACGTACCACGTGATCCCCGGCCAGATCGCTCCGTCCGACATCGACGGTGAGCAGACCACCGTCGAGGGTGGAACCGTCAAGGTCGAGGGCTCGGGTGACAACATCACCGTCAACGGTGCCAAGGTCATCTGCGGTGGCGTCAAGACCGCCAACGCGACCGTGTACCTCATCGACTCGGTGCTGATGCCGCCGGCAAAGTAGCCGACCGCGGGTTCACCCGCACGCTACACCGGTAATAACGGAACAGCCCCGTCATCCTCTCCAGGATGGCGGGGCTGTTCCGTTGTGTCGGGACCCTTCGACAAGCTCAGGGACCGGACGGGGTGCGGCTCAGGGACCGGAACGGGGTGCGGCTCAGGGCGCGGAGGTGTCCGTGCCCTGGTCGTCCGAGGTCGGCTCCGGCTTCCGCCGGGTCACGAGCAGCACGCCGATGCCGGCGATCAGGACGACGCCGATCGCGCCGACGATCCACCACACATCGCCACTGAGCCCGCCAGCGGACGACTCCGGCTCGACGCCACCCGCCTCCGACGAGGGCTCGACCGTGGAGGCACCGCTCGTCGCGCACGCGGGCTTCGCACTCCCCGCGGCGAGTTCCTGGCCCTCGGCCGGCGCCCACTCGAAGGTGTAGCTGCCCGACAGCGGGTGGCCGTCGGTCGAGACGAGCTGCCAGACGACGGTGTACTCGCCGGCTTCACCGAGCTGCAGCGGCATGACGAGCGCAGGGCCGTTCACGGCTGCGCACGCGGTGCCGTAGTAGAGCCGCTCGTCGCCGGGACCGGTCACCTGGATCTGGTTGGACTGGCCGGCATCCCCGAGGTCGAGCAGGTTGTCGTTCGTCGTGATGACGAGTTGCTCCGGCTGTTCGGTGATCGTCGAGCCCTCGGCCGGCGTCGTCGAGATGATGCTGTTGTGCGCTGAGGCCGGCTGGGCCACGGCGAGCACCGCCGCGACCGCGAGGAACGCGGTCGCAGCGGTGCCGACGAGACGGCGACGACGGGAGACCGTCATCAGGCCTGGCGCTTCGCGTCGGACGCTGCGCGGCGTGCGGAGGCAGCGATGACGATGCCGGCGGCACCGACGACGAGACCGGCGATGCCGAGCACGCGGCCCAGCACGTCGGTGGTGCCGGCGTCGGTCGAGGCAGCGGCCTCGGTGTGGTCGCCGTCACCGTCGTCGTCCATGGCAGCACCACCGTGGTGGTCGCCGGCCTCGGCAGCGGTCACGACCACGACCGGCGCCGGTGACTCGAGGTCGTCCTCGGTCTGACCGTCCTTCGCGACGTCGGTCCAGTCGGTCTGGCCGACCTCGCACGTCTGCGTCACGGGGAAGACGAGCGTCTTGCCCTCGGCGTCGGCCGGCAGCTGGACCTGGAAGGAGACGGTGTCGCGGTAGCCGTCGGCGAGCGGCGTCTTGGCCGTGTAGACGACCGTGCCGACGCGCTCGGCGAGCTGCTCACCGTGACTGTCGGTGATGGGCTTCGCGAGCGGGGCCATCTGCTTGTCGATGGTCCAGTTCGGGTTGACCGTCGGCGTCACGGCGTTGATCTCCTCGGGGATCTCGAAGGAGAGGCTCGTCGTGGGCGAGCCGTCGCAGCCGTGACCGACGGCGAAGCTCAGCACCGTGTAGGAGCCGGCGGCCGTGGAGGTCGGCGTGACGCTGACGTGGGCGCTGGCGGCGAGCGGTGCGCCGACCGCGAGGAGCGCTCCGGCGCCGATGGCGATGGCACCGAGCACGGCGGGCTTGCGGAAGGTGGGGCGGGGGGTGGTTGCGTTCATGATCGTCCTGTCGACTGCTCCGCACGGCGTCGAGCGTGCGGAAAGGGGATGGTCACGCCGGATGGCGCGCCGAAGGGTGCTGCTGCGTCGGGGCCGACCGGCCACGCACGGCACCCGTCCCGGTCGGAGGGTGGTGCGTCGGTCAGGCGGCGGCGAGCGCCGGCGGACCGCGGTGTCGCAGGTGGAGCAGGACCACCCCGAGGTTGCGGGGACGACGGTTGACGCGGACCCAGCGCACCCGGCGGGGCGCGGGGACGAGGTGCGTCGGTGCGGCACGGCGGGCGAGGATCCGGACGGTCAGGGCGGCGAGCGCGGCGAGCGTCGCGCGTTCGGCGAACAGGATGGCTGCGATGGTCGCGACGGCCGCGACGAGGTGCGCCGCCCACATCGTGGTGTCGCCGTGGGTGTGCGCCGCGGTGACGCCGCCGGACGCGAGTTCGACGACCCCGTGCCGGTGCCAGTTCGCGGGGCCGGTCGCACCGCCGGATGCGACCGTGGCACTGACGGTGCTCGGGACGAGGGTGAAGAGCGCGTGGTAGCCGAGCTGGCTCACGAGCACGGAGGCGACGACCCCGAGTGCGGTGATGCGGCGGCCGGCGAGGAGGACGCAGACCAGGACGGCGAAGGTGCCGCCGACCAGGAGGACGAACGCGGACGGTGCGGCGGCCCCGCCGATCGTGTGCGAGAGGGCTGCGGCGAAGGTGGCGAACGCGGCTGCGGCGGTGCCGCGGGCGACACGGGCCCACCGTTCCGTCATGCGATGCCTCCGGGAGAGCGAGCGGACCAGGTGTCGACGCTCGTGCACACAGCCTACCCGAGCGTCGCCCTTCGACAGGCTCAGGGACCGGGGAGGGGGTGCGTCAGGGACCAGGGAGCGGGCGCTCAGGCCCCGGTGTCGGCGACGAACAGCAGCACGATCGAGGCGATGGAGCAGACGACGCCGATGCCGAAGGTCACGCCGAAGAGCAGCCGGAGCGCCCTCGTGTGATCGGCCGTCCGGCGGAAGCGTGCGCGCGACGGTTCCCGGCGGGCGTAGAAGACGTTCGGCTCCTCGGGGTCGCGGAGGGCGTCGAACTCCGCATCCGTGACGGGTCGTGAGTACAGCTCGGCCGCCTCGGTCATCCAGCGGACCTCGCGCCCCGGACCTCGATCGACGTCCCCGCCGCCCGCGTCGTCCGGCAGGTCCACGATGACCCCGTGCGTCTCCACCCAGCTGCCGTCCGCGGCCCGCGCGATGAGCATGACGAGCAGCACGACGACGGCGCTGCCGAAGCCGATCCAGGTGAAGACCTCGAAGACGAGGCCGAGGAGATCGTGGGGGTCCACGATCACATGCTATCCGGCGGGCGGACCCACGACCCGGACGGCCTCGCTCAGACGGACTCGGGTCGCTTCTGCCGCATGGGCTCGGCCGGCTGGTCCGGACCGTTCCAGACGCCGATGATGCCCCACGCGACCGCGGCGATCGGGACGGCGAGGACCGCGCCGACGATGCCGCCGAGGATGGTGCCGGCGGTCAGGGCGAGGAGGACGACGAGGGCGTGCAGCTTGAGCGAGCGTGCCATGACGACGGGCTGGAGGAAGTTGCCCTCGAGCTGGTTCACGAGCACGACGATGCCGACGACGATGAGGGCGGCGACCGGACCGTTGGCGACGAGCGCGACGAGGGCCGCGAGGATGCCGGCGGCGGTCGCACCGACGATCGGGATGAAGGCGGTCAGGAACACGATGACGCTGAGCGGCAGCGCGAGCGGGACCCCGATGATCGCGAGGCCGATGCCGATGCCGATCGCGTCGACGGCCGCGATCGTGGCGGTGCCGCGCACGTACCCGCCGAGGGTGTCCACCGTCTTGCCGCCGATGCGCTTGGCGCGGTCGTACGCGGTTCCGGTGAAGGGACGGAGCAGGAACTCCCAGAGCCGCGGTCCGTCCTTGAGGAAGAAGAACAGGACGACGACCATGAGCACCAGGCCGGTGAGGAAGCTCGCCGTCGCGGAGACGCCGGCGAGCGCCCCGCTGCCGAACTGGCTCGAGGTGAGGAAGTCGACCGCGGTCTGCTTGGCGTCCTCGATCTGCTTCTCGTCGATGTCGAACGGCAGGGTGCCGAGCCAGTCCTGCAGCTGCCCGAAGCCCTTCGAGGCGGAGTCGACGAGGTCGTCCCACTGGCTGCGAACGGCCCAGACGATGAGCCATCCGATGCCGCCGAGGACGACGAGGATCGAGACGAGGGCGATCCAGGTGGCGAGGATCGACGGGAGCCCCTTCGACCGCATCCACCGCATGAGCGGGTAGATCGCCGAGGCGAGGATGAGTGCGATGACGACGGGGATCATCACGAGGGAGAGCTGGGTCAGCGCGAAGACGATCAGCGCGGCGACCGCGACGATGGCGAGCGTCTGGATGCTCCGGGTCGCGAACGTGCCGATGCGGTCGTGCCAGAGGCCGCGGGCGAGCGGTTCCGGTGCGTCCTCATGCTTGTCGAACAGGCCCATGGGATCCCCAATCTCGGCAGCGGCGGAGCCGGACGGGCCCCGCGCCCAGTCAACCACGTCGGTGCGGGCCGAGGTCAGGCCGAGCGGGAGTAGCGTTGTCCGTGATAAGGAGGCGCTCATGACGAGACTCGACGCCGACCCGGTCCCCAGCGTCTGCCACGCACCTGACGGATCCGGGACGAGACTCCTCGAGGCCCGCGAGGTCCCCCTCGGCGGCGTCCGCGGCCTGAGCGTCCATCGCACCCTCCCGCAGCGCGAGCTGCCGATGATCGGCGCCTGGTGCTTCCTCGACCGCTTCGACGAGGACCGCTCGCTGATGCGCGTGCTGCCGCATCCGCACACCGGCCTGCAGACCGTGACGTGGCCGCTCGTCGGCGACATCCGCCACCGCGACAGCGTGGGCAGCGACGTGGTCGTCCGCCCGGGCGAGCTCAACCTCATGACGAGCGGTCGAGGCGTGTCGCACTCCGAGTTCTCGGTGGGCGAGGAGGCGGCCGCCATGCACGGCCTCCAGCTGTGGGTGGCGCTCCCGGAGGCCGCCGCCCAGGTGCCGGCTGCGTTCGAGCAGCACACGGACCTGCCCGTCCACCGCGCTCCAGGCTTGGAGGCGACCGTCCTCATCGGCACGCTGGGCGGCGTGACGTCGACCGCGACCGTCCACTCGCCCCTGCTCGGTGCCGACGTGACGCTCGAGGCCGACACCGTCGTCGAGGTGCCGGTGGATCCGTCCTTCGAGCACGGCGTCCTGGTGATCGACGGGGCGCTCGAGGTCGGCGGCGTCGAACTCGGCTCCGGCCCGTTGCTCTACCTGGCGCCCGGGTGCGATCGCCTCGAGCTCCGGAGCGCGACCGGTGCCCGCTTCGTGCTCCTCGGAGGGACGCCGTTCCCGGAGGAGCTGGTCATGTGGTGGAACTTCGTCGGTCGCAGCCACGAGGACATCGCGTCCGCCCGGGAGGACTGGGAGGCGGGGTCGCCGCGCTTCGGGTCGGTCGCCGGCCACGGCACGGACCGCATCCCGGCGCCGCCCTTGCCGAACGTCCGTCTGACCCCGCGCCGACGCTCGATCTGATCGCCCGGACGGGGCGCTCGGGACCCCGTTCCGAGCGGTGTCCGTCGGCGTCTCGACGGGCTGATAAAGGATAGGCTGTCCTCAGGAGATCGGCTGCTCGTGAAGGTGGGCTCATGCAACGTCTGAGTACGCGACTGCTGCTGACCTGCGCCGCCATCGGCGTCGGCGGCGGCCTCGTCTTCGTCGTCTCCGGGTACGTCGGCGGCACGATCTCCGCGACCGCCCCCGTGCTCTACGGCCTCATCATCGGCGTGTACTTCCTGCCGGGCGTCGTCTCGCAGGCGCTCCTCCGACGTGGTGGCGTGGCCCTCATGACCGGGCTCACCGCCGGCCTCGTCTCAGCGGCGTTCAGCCCGCAGTGGTTCTTCCGGTACTTCGGCACCGGCCTCGCGATCGGGCTCCTGCAGGAGATCCCCTTCGCCGTGTCGCGTTACCGCGTCTGGAGGGCCTGGGTCTTCTACCTGGCAGCGGGCATCGCCGGACTCGTCTTCGGCGGCTCCGTGCTCGTCGTCCTCGGGATCGAGCATTTCGCACCCCTCGCCCAGACGGTCTACATCGCGCTCTTCGTCCTCAGCCCGATCGCCTTCACCGCGCTCGGGCGGGCGGTCGCAGCAGCCCTCGCGAGAGCCGGTGTGGGGCGGTCCATCGCGAAACCCCTGCAGCGCGACCGCGGCTCGGCCGGCACGCGGGCCTGAGTGGACCCCGTACCGCCGACGCACCCCGCCACCGTCGTCCGGCGGGTGCGCATCCGCCACGACGAGCGTGAGGAGTGGACCCCGGACGACGTGTCGTTCCAGGTCGCACCCGGTGAGGTGGTCCTCCTGCTCGGGCCGAGCGGCTCGGGGAAGTCGACGCTCGCGCTGGCCCTCAACGGCCTCGTCCCCCACGCCGTCCCGGCCGAGTTCGAGGGTGCTGTGGTCACCGGCGGGCTCGACACGGCCACCTCGACGGTCGCGCAGTTGAGCGAGCACGTGGCGATGGTGTTCCAGGACCCCGACGCGCAGATCGTCACCGGAACGGTCCTCGACGAGGTGTGCTTCGGCCCGGAGAACCTCCTGCTCCCCGTCGAGGAGGTGCTGTCCCGCGCCGAACGCGCGCTCCGGCAGGTCGGGCTCTGGGAGCGCCGGGCCGAGAACCCCGACCGACTCTCAGGCGGAGGCCGACAGCGACTCGCGATCGCCTGCGCCCTGGCCATGGGGAGCGACCTCCTCGTCCTCGACGAGCCGACGGCGAACCTCGATCCGGCCGGGATCGAGGAGGTCTACGCCGCCCTCCGTTCACTCGTCTCCGGACCCGACGGCGCCGGGAAGCGGCACGCGATCCTGCTCGTCGAGCACAACCTCGACGCCGCCATCGACCTCGTCGACCGGGTCGTCGTCCTCGATCGTGACGGGCGGCTCGCCTTCGACGGCCCGACCCGCGACGTCCTGCTCGGCCACCTCGACGAACTCCTCGCGATGGGCGTCTGGCTCCCGGTCGCGACGCTCGCGGCCCTGCGACTGCGGGAGGGCGGTGTCGCTGCTGCCGGACCTCCCCCTGACACCCGCCGAGCTGACCGCCGCACTCGACGCGACCGCACTGCCGACGCCGCCGACAGCACCCGTCGCCCCGGTCACCGCCGAGCGGTCGGTGGCGGTCCGCGTCGACCGGCTCAGCGTCGAACGCGGTCGCGGCCGCCGGCGCACCCCGATCCTCCACGAGGTGAGCCTCGAGGTCGGGACGGGCGACTTCCTCGCGGTGATCGGGACGAACGGTGCCGGCAAGACGACCCTGCTCCAGGCGATCGCCGGGGTGGTCCGGCCTCCCCGCGGGCGCATCGACGTCGGCGGGATCGACCCGGGGCGCAGCGACGTCCGGACGATCGCGGCGCACATCGGCTTCGTCTTCCAGAACCCCGAGCACCAGTTCATCGCCCACACCGTCCACGACGAACTCGCGCACGGCCTGCGGATCCGGGGCGTCGACGACACCGAGATCGAGCGGCGCGTCGACGACCTGCTGCGGCGGTTCGGCCTGGAATCCGCACGCGACGTGCACCCGTTCCTCCTGTCCGGCGGCCAGAAGCGCCGGCTGTCCGTCGGGAGCGCCCTCATCGCCGGAGCTCCGGTGCTCGCGCTCGACGAACCGACCTTCGGTCAGGACCGGGCGCGGGCGAACGAGCTCCTGGACCTCCTCGCCGGACTCAACGCGCAGGGCACCACGGTCCTCGTCGTGACCCACGACCTCCAGCTCGTCGCCGATCACGCGAGTCACGTCGCGGTGATGGCCGGCGGTCGCCTGCTCGCCCACGACACGACCGCCGCGGTCCTCGGCGACGACGAGCTCCTGCGCCGCGCGGGGCTCCGCCCACCACCGCTCGCCCAGGCGATGCGCTCGCTGGCGAACCACCCCGACTGGCGGCACCTGTCGAGACTCGACGACCTGCCCGGGGCGGCCGCCCGATGAGCGCCACGACGATCGACCCGTACGCCTCGGGCACGGCACCGGCCGGTCGATTCCTGTACCGGTTGAACCCGCTCGCGAAGCTCGGCGCTCCGCTCCCGGTGATGATCCTGCTCGCGTTCACGAGGGACCCGGTCACGCCGGCGCTGTTCATCGCCCTCGCGGTCGTGGTCATCCTCGTCGGGGCCAGCCTCACGCGGACGGTCGCCCTCCTGCTCTTCGTGGCGCTGCCGCTCATCGTCGCGATCATGTCGTTCAGCTTCGGCCTGTGGACCGACCCGAGCCGCGTCGACCAGTCCGTCCTGCTGTTCCAGGTCGGCGACTACCGGTTCTTCCTCGGGGCGCTGCTCGTCGGCCTCGCGACGGCACTGCGGCTCGCGGCCCTCCTCGTCCTCGCCTGCATCGGCGGCCTCACCTCGACCGGCCCGGAGTTCGTGCGCGCGATGATCCAGCAGCTGCACGTGCCCGTACCGGATCGGGTACACGGCGCTCGCCGCCTACCGGTTCGTGCCGCGGTTCGGGCACGAGCTGGAGGTCATCCGTTCCGCCCACCGGGTCCGCGGCATGGCCGAGGGTCGCGGACCGATCGCCGCCGTCCGCCGGGCCGCCGGCACCGTCGTGCCGCTGCTGGCCGGTGCCATCCGTCACGCGGAGCGGGTCGCGCTCGCCATGGACTCCCGCGCGTTCGGCGCCCATCCGCAGCGGACGGAGCGGACCCGCATCCCGTTCCGCACCCGAGACTGGTGCTTCATGGTCGCCTTCTGGCTCGTGAGCGCCGCTCTCCTGTGGTGGAGCCTCGCCGCCGGTCCGGGTCCCGTCATCCGGAACTGATCGTCCGGAGTCACCCGCAGCACTCGAACGTATGTTCTAATGGAGGCATGCGGTGGAGCGGACAGGAACTCGGGGTTGAGACGACGTCGGCGCTGCCGGGCCTCGCGAAGCTGAACAACCTCGTGCGCAGCGTCCAGACGCCCGAGTTCGCCGGGATCACCTTCCACGAGGTGCTCGCGAAGTCCGCACTCAACCGCGTGCCCGGCCAGTCCGTGATGCCGTTCGGGTGGACCATCAACCCCTATCGGGGCTGCTCCCATGCCTGCGTGTACTGCTTCGCCCGACCGACGCATTCGTACCTGGACCTCGATGCCGGGAAGGACTTCGACTCGCAGCTCATCGTCAAGGTGAACGTCGCCGAGGTCCTCGAGAAGGAGCTCGCGAAGGCGAGCTGGGGCAGGCACCCGGTGGCACTCGGCACGAACACCGACCCGTACCAGCGCGCCGAGGGCAAGTACCGCCTCATGCCGGGGATCATCAAGGCCCTCGCCGACTCGGGAACCCCGTTCTCGATCCTGACGAAGGGCACGCTGCTCCGGCGCGACCTGCCCCTCCTGGCCGAGGTCGCTGAGCGCGTGCCGGTCGACCTCGCCATGTCGATCGCCATCTACGACGACGAGCTGCAGCAGTCGATCGAGCCCGGCACCCCGACGGCGGCGGCCAGACTCGCGACCGTCCGCGCCGCTGCCGACCTCGGCTTCGACGTCGGGGTCTTCATGATGCCGATCCTCCCCTACCTGACCGACACCGTCGACCACCTCGACCTCGCCCTGTCGCGCATCCGCGAGGCCGGCGCGAGCACCGTCCTCTTCTCGACCCTGTACCTGAAGGCCGGCGTCAAACCCTGGTTCATGCAGTGGCTGTCGCGGGAGCACCCCGAGCTCGTCGACCGGTACACCTCGATGTACGCCGACGGCGCCTACGCCCCGAAGGAGTACCGGAAGTGGCTGGCAGCGCGCATCCGCCCGATGATCCGCGATCACGGGCTCGAGCGCGGCACCGAGGACCCCGCCACCGGGGGTGTCCGCTCGTCGGCACTCGGCATGCTGCGCGACGGGTACGGCGAGCGGGCCGAGCTGCGCAAGCGGGCGCCGGAGTTCGTCACGACCGGCCTGCAGGTCCAGCCGACCCTCTTCTGACCCGGAGCCTCAGGCGTCGGGGATGAGCCGCTTGCTGAGCAGCGCGACCTCGTCGGTGCCGTACCCGAGCGCCTCGTAGAACCCGATCACCCGGTCGTTGCCCGTCCGGACCATGAGGTTGATCTTCGGGCACCCGAGTCCGATGAGCAGGCGCTCGGCCTCGGCCATGAGCCCCCGACCGAGTCCACCACCCTGCTGGGCCGGCGACACGGCCAGGTAGTGCACCCATCCGCGGTGGCCGTCGTACCCCACCATCGCGGTGCCGACGACGGCACCGTCGGCATCCACCGCGACGAGGAACAGCTCGGGCTGCGTCGTCGACTTGCGCTCGATGTCCTTCGCCGGGTCGTTCCACGGTCGGGTGAGCCCGACGGTGCTGCCAGAGGGCGATGACGGCGTCGGTGTCGGCTGGGGTGAACGGACGGATCTGCATCGTTCCAGTCTTCCGCACCCGTCTCCCGTCCGATGCACAGGCACGCGTACGACCGCCGTCGATACAGTTGGTCACCCGAGCATCGACGAACGGACGCGTATGAGCATCGACCCTGGGCTGGAACCGGCCGACGACGACACCCGGTCGGACGACCAGCCCCACGCCGATCACCGTCGACACCGGCAGCGGCCCGGTCACCGGACGCAGCGCAGGCGGTGTCTCCAGCTTCCTCGGCATCCCGTATGCGGCGGCGCCGTTCGGCGACGACCGGTTCCGCCTCCCCCAGCCGGTCGAGCCCTGGGACGAGCCGCGCGACGCGACCCGGCCCGGCGCCACCGCACCGCAGGCCCCGTATGCCGGCGCGGTCGGCGACCTCCTCTCCACGGTGACCGTGCCGGGGAACGAGATCCTCAACGTCAACGTGTGGACACCGACCGAGCCGTCGACCGCCCTGCGCCCGGTGATGGTCTGGATCCACGGAGGCTCGTTCGTCCACGGCTCCAACGCGCTCGACGCCTACGACGGCACCGCATTCGCTCGCGACGGCGTCGTCCTCGTCTCCGTCAACTACCGTCTCGGGTCCGAGGGGTTCTCGGTGCTCGACGACGTCCCGCTGAACCTCGGCATCGCCGACCAACTGGCGGCCCTGACCTGGGTCCAGGACGAGATCGCCCGGTTCGGCGGCGACCCCGACAACGTCACCGTGTTCGGCGAGTCCGCGGGCGGCGCCTCGGTGGCGACGCTCCTCACCCACCCGGACGCTCCAGCCGTGATGCGGCGGGCGATCATCCAGAGCGGGCCGCTGGAGGCGCAGACGCGCGAGCGGGCGGGCCGCATCTCGAAGCTCATGGCGAAGGATCTGGGGGTCGCCACCACCCGAGCAGGCTTCCGACGTGTTCCACCGGAGGGGCTCGTGGCCGCGCAGGAGCGGGCCATGGCGGGCGGCAACCCGCTGAACGGCGGCGCCGGCTTCGCGGTCGCGACGGCCGCACCACTCGTACCGGACAGTCCGTTCGACGCGTTGCTCGCCGGACGGGCGGCCGGCATCCCCGTCCTCATCGGCAGCACGACGGAGGAGTACCGACTGTGGTTCGTTCCGACGGGACTCCTCCCGACGATCAAACGCGTCCATCTGCTCGCGGCACGCCTCAAGCTCGGGATCCCCGCGGCGACGGTCCGCACCTTCCGACGGAACCGTCCGAAGGCCTCGACCGGGGAGATCCTCGGTGCGATGGCGACGGACGTCCTGTTGCGCGTGCCACTCAACCGGGTCGCCGACGCGCGTGCAGCCGCGGGTGCGGACACGTGGGTGTACGAGTTCGCTTGGCGGAGCCCCGTCGGCGAGGACGGGCACGGTGCCCTCGGAGCCGCCCACGCGATGGAGATCGGCTTCGTGTTCGACCACCTCGACTCGCCGGAGGCCGTCCGGATGGCGGGCCCCTCGGCGCCGCAGTCGCTCGCGACCGCGATGCACGACGCCTGGGTCGCGTTCGCGAAGGCGGGCGACCCGGGCTGGCAGCGTTGGGACGCCACGCGCCCGGTCCGGACCTTCGACGGGGTCGACGACGCCGTCGTCCTCGCGCCGCGCGACGACGAACGCGCGGCCCTCACCCCCTGACACGCGAGAACGCCCGCCGAGCGTGAGCTCGGCGGGCGTTCCTGATGCGGTGCGGACTACGCGGTGGCGATGTCCTCGACGAGCTGGTCGCCGGGGGCGGCGTCGTCGAACGCGGCCTCGATCTCAGCGCGGTCGAGCAGTTCGGTCATCCGGCGGCGACGGGCCTTGGGGATGATCGTGACGACGCGACCGATCTTGCCGGCACGGCCGGTGCGGCCGGCACGGTGCAGGTACGTCTTGTACTCGTCCGGGGCGTCGGCCTGCACGACGAGCGTGATGTCGTCGACGTGGATGCCGCGGGCGGCGACGTCGGTGGCGACGAGCACGTTGACCCGACCCGAGGTGAGCTTCTCCAGGTTGCGCGTGCGGCGCGCCTGGTTGAGGTCGCCGTGGAGCGAGACGGCGGGGATGCCCGCCATGCCGAGCTGCTCCGCGAGACGCTCGGCGTACGCCCGGGTGCGGGCGAACACGAGGGTCTTCTCGGTGCGGTTGACGAGCTCCTCGATGAGGCGGTCCTTGCCCTTGTGCTCCACCACCAGCACGCGGTGGTCGATCGTGGAGGACGCCTGGTCCTCACCGGCGACCTCGTGCACCGACGGGTTCGGGAGGAACTCGTTGACGAGGGCTGCGACACCCTTGTCGAGGGTGGCGGAGAAGAGGAGCTTCTGGCCGTCGGGCGCGGTGCGACGCAGGATGCGCTGCACGGGCTCGAGGAAGCCGAGGTCGCACATGTGGTCGGCCTCGTCGAGGACGGTCACCGTGACCTGCGAGAGGTCGAGGCGACCCTGCTCGATGAGGTCCTCGATGCGACCGGGCGTACCGACGATGATGTCGACGCCGCGCTGCAGTGCGCCGACCTGGCGACCCTGCGGGACACCGCCGTAGATCTGCGTGGTGAAGAGGCCGACGGCGCGCGCGATGGGCTGCACGGTGCGGTCGATCTGCAGGGCGAGCTCACGCGTCGGGGCGAGGATGAGGGCGCGGGGCTTGCGACCCGGCTTGCGGTTCTTGCCGCCACCGTTCTCCATGAGCTTCTCGACGAGCGGGGCACCGAAGGCGATGGTCTTCCCGGAGCCGGTGCGGCCACGGCCGAGTACGTCGCGGCCCGCGATGACGTCCGGGATGGTCGCCGCCTGGATCGGGAACGGGCTGTCGGCGCCGAGCTCGGCGAGCGCACGGACGATGTTGCCGCCGAGGCCGAGGCTCTCGAAGGTCACACCCTCGACGTCGCCGGCCTGGATCGCGTCGGCCTCGAGGCGCTCGAGCACCACGTCGTCCTGGGGCGTGTAGGAGCCGGCGTCGCGCTTCGGGTAGTAGTCGCTGCCACGGCCGGCGTCGGACGCGCCGCGGTCGTCGAAGGAGCGCTTCGGGCGGTCGTCGAAGGACCGCTTGGGGCGGTCGTCGTACGAACGCGCCGGACGCTCCTCGAAGGAACGCTTCGGACGGTCGTCGTAGGAACGCGCGGGGCGGTCGGTGCGGTTCGCCTGACGCGGGTCACCCTGACGGGCCGGGCGGTCACCGTAGGAGGGACGCTCGGTCCGCTCGCCACGGTTGTACGCGGGACGCTCGGTGCGGTCACCGTACGAGGGACGCTCGGTCCGCTCGCCACGGTTGTACGCGGGACGCTCGGTGCGGTCACCGTACGAGGGACGCTCCGTGCGCTCACCCCGGTTGTAGGCCGGACGCTCGTTGCGGTCGCCACCACGGTTGTACGCGGGACGGTCGTTCCGGTCGCCGTACGAGGGACGCTCGGACCGCTCACCACGGTTGTAGGCAGGACGCTCGTTCCGGTCACCGTAGGAGGGACGCTCGGTCCGCTCGCCGCGGTTGTACGACGGGCGCTCGTTCCGGTCACCGTACGACGGACGCTCGGACCGCTCACCACGGTTGTACGCAGGACGCTCGTTCCGGTCGCCACCGCGGTTGTACGACGGGCGCTCATTGCGGTCACCGTACGACGGACGCTCGGACCGCTCACCACGGTTGTACGCAGGACGCTCGTTCCGGTCGCCACCGCGGTTGTACGCAGGACGCTCGTTGCGGTCGCCGTACGAAGGACGCTCAGTCCGCTCACCACGGTTGTAGGCGGGGCGCTCGTTGCGGTCGCCACCACGGTTGTACGCGGGACGCTCGTTGCGGTCGCCACCACGGTTGTACGCGGGACGCTCATTGCGGTCGCCACCACGGTTGTAGGCAGGACGCTCGTTGCGGTCGCCGCGGGGTGCGCGGTCGCCGCGCTCCTCCGACTCGAAGCGGGCGGCGCGCTCGGCACGCTCGTCTGCGTTCCAGCGAGACTTCTGCGGCGCTCCACCGGCGTCGGGACGGTAGCCGCGGTGGCCTTCGCTCTTGCTGCCGGACTTCGCGCCGGGACGCGAACCGAAGGGCCGCTTGTTCTCGCCGTACTTGGACTTGGGGTCGAAGTTCTTGGCCGGGCGTTTGCCGGCGGGGGTGTTGTTCTTGGGCATGGAGAAATGCTTTCCGGGTTATAACTCGTTCGCATGAACAACCTGCATGACTCACACAGCGCCATCCGAAACCTCGGCTGCGCTGCGGCATGCTCATACCCGGGCGATCACTGGCCGGGGCCGTCCACATCATGTGTGTGTTCGCGGAGTTCTCTCCGACGAAACCGGCCCACCAGACTGACATAACCCTCCGCGGTACAAACGCGGTGTCTAGAGCCGACTCACCTACGTTACCCGATCCACCCTGAGAAGTCACGGAGCATCACTCCCAGGCAGGCGCGCGGCGGCGTGGCAGCATGGGTGCATGCCCAGCCCCATCGAGGATTACGCCCTCATCGGTGATTGCCACACCGCCGCGCTCGTCTCGTCGGAGGGCAGCATCGACTGGCTGTGCCTCCCCCGGTTCGACTCGCCGTCGATGTTCGGTGCGCTGCTCGGCACCGAGGACCACGGATGCTGGACGGTCCGGCCTGCCGATGCTCGGGCGACGGCGAGCCGCGCCTACCTCGACGACACCTTCGTCCTCGAGACCGTCTGGACGACCCCCGACGGCCAGGTGCGTGTGACCGACCTCATGCCCCACGGCGACCGCCGGGCGGATGTGGTCCGCCGGATCGAGGGGCTCAGCGGCACCGTCGCGGTCGACGTCGAGGTTCGCCTCCGCTTCGGGTACGCCGACGCGATCCCGTGGGTGCGGCAGCTCCCGGACGGATCCGGGATCGTCGCCGTCGCCGGCCCCGACGCCGTCGTGGTCCGGGGCGTGCACCTGACGGCGTCCGATCACGCCCACTCGGCGACCGTCGAGGTCTCCGCGGGCGACACCGTCGACCTCACCCTCACCTGGTACCCCTCGCACCGCGAGGTGCCGGACCCGGTCGACGTCGGCCCGCGCATCGACCACACGATCGCCTGGTGGCGCGACTGGGCGTCCCGCTGCGATCCCGCCGACGAGTACGAGGAGGCGGTCGTGCGGTCGCTACTCGTCCTCCGCGCCCTCACGCACGAGGACACCGGGGGCATCGTCGCCGCCGCGACCACGAGCCTGCCGGAGTCGTTCGGGGGCGTCCGCAACTGGGACTACCGCTACGTCTGGTTGCGCGACGCCTCGCTGACCCTCGAAGCCCTCATGCAGCACGGCTTCACCGAGGAGGCGCACGACTGGCGCAGGTGGCTCCTCCGGGCGATAGCCGGTGACCCGAACGACCTGCAGATCATGTACGGCCTCGCCGGCGAACGCCACCTCGTGGAGGAGGAGCTCGACAGCCTCCCCGGCTACCTCGGTGCCGCCCCCGTGCGCGTCGGCAACGGCGCCTACACGCAGTACCAGGGCGACGTCTTCGGGTCCGTGATGATCGCCCTCGACGAGGCGCGCTCGGTCGGTCTCGCGGACGACGACTTCTCGTGGAGCCTCCAGCGCGCGCTGCTCGGCGTCCTCGAGGAGCACTGGAACCGCCCCGACCGCGGCATCTGGGAGGTGCGGGGCGACGAGCAGCACTTCACCCACTCGCGCGCCATGATCTGGGCGGCGCTCGACCGCGGCGTCCGAGCGGTTCGCGAGCACGGCATGGACGGGCCCGTCGAACGTTGGGAGGCCCTGCGCGAGACCCTCCGCGAGACGATCGAGCGCGAGAACGTCGACCATGCACGCGGGTGCTACGTCCAGCACGCCGGGACGACCGAGGTCGACGCGTCGCTGCTCGTCCTCGCGCAGATCGGCTACGTGGCGCCCGACGACCCGCGCATGCTCGCGACGGTGGCCGCGATCGAGGAGGACCTCCTCCAGGACGGTCTGCTCCTGCGCTACCGCACGACGAGCGGGGTCGACGGTCTGCCGGGCGACGAGCACCCGTTCCTCGCGTGCTCGTTCTGGCTCGTGCAGCAGTACGCGGCCTCGGGCCGACTCGACGACGCCCGCGAGCTGATGGACCGGCTGCTGTCCTTCCGCAACGACCTCGGCCTGCTGTCCGAGGAGTACGACGTGCAGCAGGCGCGGCAGGTCGGCAACACCCCGCAGGCGCTCTCGCACCTCACCCTCGTCCGAGCCGCCGACGCCATCGCCGCAGCCACCGCCACCCCCTCCAGCCCGCGAACTGTCACCAAACGCTAGTCACGGGCCCCGGAACTAGCCTCAAGTGACAGTTCGCGGGCAGGTGGAGGGACGTCAGCGGGTGAAGCGGGCCTCGCGCTCGTCGGAGGCGGCGAGCGCTATCCGGGTGCGGAAGTTCTGCGAGACCTGCTCGGGCAGGGCATCGAGCGGGAACCACCGCGCCTCGGAGTTCTCGCCGTCCGCCGGATACGGCTCGCCCGACTCGTAGCGGCATCGGAACACGAGGTCGATGTACTGCGTGATGTCGCCGTTGTCGTAGACGTTCTGCGGGAGCACCTGCACCTGGGCGAGACGCTCGGCGACGGCGACCACGGCCGCCTCCTCGAGGACCTCGCGCTCCGCCGCGACCGCGGGCTCCTCGCCCGGGTCGATGATGCCGGTGACCGGCGTCCACGCCCCGTTGTCCTGTCGCCGGACGAGCAGGACCTCCGCCTCGGGCGTCCCGAGACCGCGCAGGACGACGGCGGTCACCCCCGTCAACCAGAGGGGCGCGTGCCCGATCCGCTCGCGGAGGGCCAGTACGAAGTCAGGAGTCGCCATGCCTCGACTCTACGGGGGCCACAGCGGGACACGAGATCGAAACACGAGTGCGGTCTACTGGGCGCATGGAACACGATCCCATCACCGTCTCGATCGAGCGACGCGTCAACCCGGCGTCGATCTCCGAGGCCACCATCTGGGTCCAGGCGGGCATCAACCTGGCGAACCGATACCCCGGCTTCCTCGGCTCCGGCTGGGTGCGCGCCGGCGCCGAGAGCGACGTCTGGTACATGCTCTACCGCTTCGCGGACGAACAGACGCTCACCGACTGGGAGGAGTCGAAGGAACGCGCCTGGTGGCTCTCGAGCGGCCGCGAGTTCATGGAGCAGTCCCGCGTCGAACGGCGCAGCGGGATCGAGGGGTGGTTCGACGCACCCGACGGCATCCTCCGCGTCGAGGAGGCCGAGCTCTCCGGCGACCCGGATCCGATCCCACCGGCACCGCCGCGCTGGAAGCAGGCGGTGAGCATCTGGTTGGGCTTCTTCCCGCTCAACCTCGTCTTCACCCTCCTCGTCACGGCGCTCGTGCCCGGTTGGGAACCGCTCGGCGTGTTCCTCCATGTGCTCATCTCGACGCTCATCCTGACGCCGATCATGACCTACTGGCTCCTGCCACTCGTCACGAGGCTGCTGCGGCCCTGGTTGACGGCTCCGCGACGAAGCGGGCGCACCGCAGCCTGATCCGGCGCACTCGGACGGCGCTGCGACCTCAGGCGTCCTCCGCCTTGGTCTGCTCTCGGAACTGGCTCGGGCTGAGACCGGTGTGCGCGACGACCGCTCGACGGAGGTGCGCCTGCGAGTGGTAGCCGCAGCGGGCCGCGACCTCGGCGATCGACAGGCCCCGGTGGTCGGGGTCCGAGAGGAGGGCGAGCGCGAGCTGCACCCGCCGCTCGGCGATCTCGCCGGCGGCGCTCGTGCCCGAGCCTTCGAACACCCGTTGCAGGGACCTGGTCGACATGTTGAAGCGACGCGCCAGCGTCTCCGGTCGCAGCTCCCGCTCGGCGAAGGACGCGGCGATGTGCTCGATGATCCGGAGCCGGAGCGGAACCCGGCCGGCCTCACCCTCGGCCCGGAAGAGGTCGTTCTCCGCGTAGAGCGTCGCGAGCATCGTGTCGATCACGCGGCAGAGTCTGAGCTGTGCGGCGCCGCCGATCGGTTCGAACGCGGAGATGACCTCCACGAGGAACGCGGCGCTCCCCCGCAACAGGGGCGACGGCGCCAAGGGGCCGAGGGCGCTCGTCGGGGCGATGCCGAGGCGGCGGAGCGCACGCATCGGCACGAACACGTACAGATAGGTCGCGTGGTCGTGGATCGTCGTCCGATACGTCTCGGCGCCCTCCGTGAGCGTTCCGGTCCCGGGGAGCAGGTCGAGTTGCTGTCGTCCGTGGACCAGGCTGGCCGCACCCTCGATGAGCATCACGATCGTCGCGACCGGCTCATCGAGCCCGTAGGCGTCGGCGAGGACGTCGAACGTCCCGGGCCCGACCGTGTTGCGATGGAGGACGTACTCGCCGAGCACGACCGAGTCGACGGTCATCGAGAACCGGTCGGGGTCCACGTCCACGAATCGCAGCGCGCCCGACGCCTCCTGCATCCCGGTCGCACCCTCGAACCGTCGTGTGGTCACGCGGCCGCGCGCAGGGAACCGACCGGATAGGCCATCATCAGGTGCGGGCATCATCGGACCCTTCGAAGAGTTCATCCACCCTCGCACAGGGTTCCGTCCGAATCGAGGGGTTGCCAGCCGCATCGCACGGTGGTCGGCGATACTGGACTGATGATCTCCGCTGACCTCGCCCGAGCGCTCCGCACCGCCGGCCTGCGCTGGACCCCCGAACCCGGCGACCGCTTCACCATCGACGGCGGCGAGCTCGCCGGCGACGTGTTCACGGTGAGCGAGATGACCGTCGAGGTGCACGAGCACCCGGGTGGCCGCAGCTTCGGCTTCAACGGCACGACCGAGTGGGCGTTGGACTCCGTCGACCAGGAGGAGACGCTCTGGCTGCCGTCGGAGCACCAGCTGCGCGCTCTGCTGCGCGGCTCGTTCCGGTCGCTCGAACGCGCGGTGTCCCCGGCTGCGCCGACCGACGGCGAGCCGACGCTCGACGACGAACTCGACGTCCTCCTGTCGTTGGGCGACGCCGAGGCGTACACCGTCGTGGTCGAGCTTGGCGGCGAACTGCGACGGTTCAGCGCCGCGACGGCGCCCGACGCGTATGCGACCGCACTGCTCGAGCTCATCCTGCGCTCGGTCGCCTGACCACGGTTCCGGAGCCGCCGCACCGCCCGCCCGCTCCGCCGCGCGCTCAGCGACCCCGGATCCGGCGCGACAGCTCGGCCGCCGCCGGGTGGATCTCGCGGGCCAACCACGCCGGGTCGAGCCCGGTATCGGCGTCGTAGGTGACCGCGATCGCCGCCGCCGGCCAGCCCGTGTGGTCACGGACGACCACCCCGACACTCGCGAGGCCGAGCGTCACCCCGCCCGCCTCGCGCGCATACCCGTCCTGCGTCGTCTGGGCGAGCAGCTGTCGCAGCTCGCGGTACCGCTTCGGCCCGTGGCCGGTGCGGTCGACGAACGCCGCCTGGTCGGGGAACAGGGCGCGCAGCTGGCCGGCCGGGAGCGCGGCGAGGATCGCGCAGCCGCTGGCGGTCAGGTGAGCCGGGAGGCGCACACCGACGTCGGTGACGAGGTGCGGCCGACGCGGTGCCCGCTCATCCACGATGTAGAGCACGTCCCGGCCGTGCAGCACGGCGAGATGCGCGCTCTCACCCACCCGGTCGACCAGCTCGGCGAGCAACGGGCGCCCGAGCATGCTGAGCGGCTCCTGGCGCGCGTACCCACCGGAGAGTTCGAAGGCGGCGACCCCGAGCCCGTAGCGACGGGCTTCGGGCAGGTGGACCACGAAGCCGTGCTCCTGCAGCACGCTGAGGAGGTGGTAGACCGTCGATCTCGGCAGGTCGAGTGCCGAGGCGATGGCCGCGGCCGGAAGCGGGCCGCGGGCGCCGGCGAGATGGCTCAGCACGCGCAGGGTGGCGTCGGCTGCCGGGACCTGACTCACCGTTGACCTCGTCTCCGCGGCTCGGACGCGGCCGCCTGGTCGTCCATGTCTGTCATCCCAGACACGGACGACTCTACGCGCACCGCCGCGGTGGGCGCCCGGGTGTTCCATCGGAACATGGACATCCAGCCCGGCGCGACCCCGACCACCAGCGACCCGACGACCTCCGGTCGCTCGTATCCCCAACCCGCCGGCCCGACCTCGGTCTCCCTCGGCGCCGGGCCGCTGTCGATCGACGAGGTCGTCGCCGTCGCCCGGCACGGCGCACGGATCGACCTCGACGGCGAGGCCCTCGACGGTGTCGCCGCATCCCGTCGGATCATCGAGGCGCTCGCCTCCGACCCCGAGCCCCACTACGGGATCTCGACCGGGTTCGGTGCGCTCGCGACCACGTTCATCGAGCCGACGCGCCGCGCGCAGTTGCAGGCGAGTCTCGTCCGCTCGCACGCCGCCGGCAGCGGCGAGGTCGTCGAGCGGGAGGTCGTGCGTTCCCTCATGACGCTGCGCCTCTCGACGCTCATGACGGGCCGCACCGGGGTGCGGGTGGAGACGGTCCGCGCCTACGCGGCGATGCTGAACGCCGACATCACCCCGGTCGTGCGCGAGTACGGGTCGCTCGGCTGCTCCGGCGACCTCGCGCCCCTCGCGCACTGCGCGCTGGCGGTGATGGGCGAGGGCGAGGTGACCGATGCGTCCGGGCGCACGCGCTCCGCTGCGGAGGCGCTCGCGGACGCCGGCCTCCAGCCGGTACAGCTCGCCGAGAAGGAGGGGCTCGCCCTCATCAACGGCACCGACGGCATGCTGGGGATGCTCGCGCTCGCCGTGGACGACCTGCGGATGCTCTTGCGCACCGCCGACGTCGCCGCGGCGATGAGCGTCGAGGGCCTGCTCGGCACGGACGCCGTGTTCGCCGCAGACCTGCAGGCCCTGCGCCCGCAGGCGGGTCAGGCCGAGAGCGCCGCGAACCTGCGGTTGCTGCTGGAGGGCTCCCCGATCGTCGCGAGCCACCGGGGCCCTGAATGCACCCGGGTGCAGGACGCCTACTCACTGCGCTGCGCCCCGCAGGTGCACGGTGCAGCCAGGGACACCGTCGACCACGCCGCGATGGTCGCCGAGCGGGAGCTCGCGAGTGCCGTCGACAACCCGGTGCTCACGCCGGACGGGCGGGTCGAGTCGAACGGGAACTTCCACGGCGCCCCGGTCGCCTACGTGCTCGACTTCCTCGCGATCGCCGTCGCCGATGTCGCGTCCATGTCGGAGCGCCGCACCGACCGCTTCCTGGACCGGAGCCGGAGCAACGGCCTCCCGCCGTTCCTCGCGCACGAGGTGGGTGTCGACTCGGGCCTCATGATCGCCCAGTACACGGCGGCCGGCATCGTGAGTGAACTGAAACGGCTGGCGCACCCGGCGTCCGTCGACTCGATCCCGTCCTCCGCGATGCAGGAGGACCACGTCTCGATGGGTTGGGCGGCGGCGCGGAAGCTCCGTCGGGCGATCGACGGTCTCGGCCGCGTGCTGGCGATCGAGGTCATGACGGCGGCCCGTGGCCTCGACCTGCGCAGCCCGCTCGAGCCGGCCGTCGGCACCGGGGCGGTGCTCCGCCGGGTGCGTGAGCAGGTCACGGGTCCCGGACCCGACCGGTTCCTCTCCCCCGAGATCGAGGCGGTCACCGCGCTGGTGCAGTCGGGCGAGGTCGTGCGGGCGGTCACCGGCGCGGTCGGCGATCTCCGCTGAGTCGGGCGTCACACGACGAAGCCCTCGGGCGCCGGTGACGGCGTTCCCGAGGGCTTCGTGTCGAAGGGCTCGAACCTCAGCTCATCGACCGAGCGGGAGGTGGTCGATCACGGCCACTGCGCGCGGCGGCGCTTCGGCCGTTCGGTGCCCGAAGACGGCTCGGTCCCGGGTGCCGGGTCGGCATCGGGCTTCGGCTCAGCGTCAGGCGTCGGCTGGGTGTCGCTCGTCGGGCTGGAGTCAGCAGGGAGCTCGGACTTCTCCGCCGCCTCAGCCTCTCCGGCCGGCTCCGTCTCCAGGATCGGCTCGGGCTCGGCGACCGGCTCAGCCGTCGCTTCCGGCTCAGGCTGCACCGCAGGGGCTGCGTGCTCGCCGGAATGAGCGACCTCGTCCGCAGGGCCTTCGGAGACCGCGTCGGGAAGGGTGATCGCCTCGGTGCGCGGCAGCTCGTCACCCGTCGCCACATGCGCCCCGTGCACCTCGTGGGCTTCGTGGGCTTCGTGCACAGCCGGGCCGCGTCATCGGTCGATCCAGCCGCCGGCTCAGCTCGGCGCAGACGACCGGCGGCTCGGGTGCGCGCATCCGCCGGTTCCGCGTCAGCCGGAGCGGCGCCGTCTGGAGCCGCGTCCACCGGAGCCACGTCCGCCGAGGCCGACGGAACGGATGCGTCAGGCACGCTCGGCGCGGTTGCAGCGCTTCCGCCACCGGCGCCGACGAGGACCGGCTCCTCAGCGGGGACAGTCGCGGCCCGCGGCCCCTCGATCGCGGCGACCGTGCGTGGCGTCGGCTTCGGCTCGGCTGCAGCCCGCCGCTGCTCGCGACGTTCCCGGAACCCCTCGACGAGGTTGTAGAGGGTGGGGAGCACGACGAGCGTCAGGATGGTCGAGGAGACGAGCCCGCCGATGACGACGATCGCGAGCGGCTGCGAGATGAAGCCACCGTGTCCGGTGATGCCGAGTGCCATCGGGGTGAGGGCGAAGATCGTCGCGAGCGCCGTCATGAGGATCGGGCGGAGCCTGCGTGCGGCACCGTGCTCGACGGCCTCGATCACCGTCATGCCGCGGCGCCGGTACTGGTTCACGAGGTCGACCAGCACGATCGCGTTCGTCACGACGATACCGATGAGCATCAGCACGCCGATGAGCGACGGGACGCCGAGCGGCACGCCGGTGATGATCTGGAGCCCGATCGCGCCGGTCGCGGCGAACGGTACCGACACGAGCAGCAGGAGCGGCTGCCGCAGCGAACGGAACGTCGCGACCATGATGACGTAGACGATGAGGATCGCGGCGAGGAGCGCGAGGCCCAGCTGTCCGAACGCGTCGCTCTGCGATGCCGTGACACCCCCGAGGGTCGCCGTGGTGCCGGCGGGCAGCTTGACGTCGTCGATCGCCGTCTGCACCTCGGCGCTGGCGGTACCGAGGTTGTCGCTGCCCGGAGTCGCGCTGATCGTGGCTGAGCGCAGCCCCTTGACGGTCGAGATCGTCGCGGGTCCGTCGACCTGCGAGACCGTCGCGAGGGTGTCGAGGCGTCTCGGGCCGGTGGCGGTCGGGACCTCCGTCGCCGCGAGGGCGTCGACGGTGGTCGGCGGGTCCTGGGCGTCGACGTAGATGGTGAGCGTGGTGTCGTCGATGACGATGGATCCCACCGTCGTCGGCTGCATGAGCTGCGAGACGTACGCACCGAGCGCGACCTCGCTGAACCCTGCTGCGGCGGCGGCGTCGCGGTCGACGGCCACCTGGACGTAGGGCCGCGATTCGCTGAGGTTGCTCGTGACCTGGTCGATGCCGTCGAGGCCGGTGACGGCCTGCTGGATCGCGTCGGCGGCCTTCGCGAGATCGCTCTGCCGTGCGGAGGTGATGTCGATCTCGATGTCGCTCGACCCGCCGAAGCCCGCGGACGCGGCGACCTCGATCTCGCCGACGTCGTCGAGCCCGGACAGGTCCTTGCGGACCGTCTTCTGGAGTGCCGTCTGGTCGGCGTCTTCGCTCGTCGTGATCGAGTAGGTGATGGCTCCGCCACCGCCGCCCGAGAACGCGTCGCGCAACGAGCTTCCGCTCGACCCGATCGAGAGCTGGACGGTGTCGATGCCGTCGATGTCGCGCAGCTTCGTCTCGACCTGCTTCGCCGCCGCGTCCTGGGCGTCGAGGCTCGTGCCGACCGGCAGGGTCTGCGTGACCGTGAGGGTGTTCTGGCCGGAGTCACCGAGGAAGTTGGTCTTCATGAACGGCGTCAGCGCGAAGGTGCCGACGAGCACGAGCACCGAGAGCAGCAGGGTGGTGACCGAGTGCTTGAGGGTCCAGTGGATGATCGGGAGGTAGGCCTTCTGGAGCCGTGACGGCTTCTCGAGGTCGTCTTCGTCCTGCACGCTGACCCGGCGCTCGCGTCGGCTCCGGACCGGTCCGCTCGTCGCGTCGGAGGGCGCTTCCTCCGCTGCGGCTGCGGCTGCGAGGCGCTGGGCCTTCGGGGCGCGGAGGAACCAGTAGGCGAGCACGGGCACGATGGTGAGCGCGACGAGGAGCGACGCGAGCAGCGCGATCGTGACGGTGAGGGCGAAGGGTCGGAAGAGTTCTCCGGTGACGTCGCCGACGAACGCGATGGGCAGGAACACGGCCACCGTGGTGATGGTCGAGGCGGTGATCGCGCCCGCGACCTCCTGGACGGCGCTCAGGATCGACCCGGCGCGCTGTGCACCCGTGCGGTTGTCGCCGAACGAGAGGTGTCGCTTGATGTTCTCGATGACCACGATCGAGTCGTCGACCACGCGCCCGATGGCGATCGTCAGCGCGCCCAGCGTGAGGATGTTGAGCGAGTACTCGGCGACCTGGAGACCGATGAAGGTGATGAGCACGGACGTCGGGATGGAGATCGCCGTCACCAGCGTGGCCCGGACGTCGAGGAGGAACACGAGGATGATCAGCACCGCGAAGACGAGGCCGAGCAGGCCTTCCGTCGTCAGGGCCTCGATGGACTGCTCGATGTAGGGCGCCTGATCGAAGACGACGGTGAGCTTGGCGTCGGAGCCGATGGTCCGCTCGAGCTCGGGAAGGATGTCGCGCACGCCCTGCGAGACCTCGACGGTGTTCGCCGCGGGCAGTTTCGTGACGGCGATGGTGAGCGCCGGCTCGCCGTCGACGCGCGAGATCGACGTGATCGGGTCGTCGCTCAGGGCGACCGTCGCGACGTCGCCGATGGTCAGGACGGAGCCGTCGGCGGCGAAGGCGCCCGTGATCGGCAGGGCGGCGATGTCGTCGACCGAGGTGAGCTTGGTGCCCGTCTGCACGGAGAACGTCTTGTCGCCTTCGGTGATGTCGCCCGCGGGCTGCAGGGAGCCGTTCTGCTGCAGCGTCGTCCCGATGACCCGGCTGGTCTGCCCCGCGAGGGCCAGTTTGGCGTCGTCGGGGGTGATCGTGACCCGTTTGCCCACCTCGCCGACGATCGCCGCGTCGCGGACGCCGTCGACGTCCTTGATGTCGGGGACCACGGAGCTCGAGAGCACCTCGGCCAGGGAGTCCTGGTCGGCCGCGCCGGATACGGCGATCTGGATGACCGGGAGGTCGTCGATGCTGCCGCTGACCACCTGCGGGTCGACGGTGTCGGGCAGGGTCGACTTGATGCGGTTGATCGCCTGGGTGATCTTCTGCTCGGCGGTGGCGAGGTCCGTGCCGTAGGTGAAGGTCGCGCTGATGAGGCTCGAGTTCGTGCTCGACGTCGCCGAGGTGGACTCGATACCGGGCACGCCCTGGATCGCGGTCTCGATCGGGGTCGAGACGTCGTCGTTGACGACCTCGGGTGCCGCACCCGGGTAGCTCGTGATGATCGCGAGCTGCGGGAACTGGACCGACGGGATGAGCTCCTGCTTGAGGCCGCCCACCGCCAGGACGCCGAACACGGCGGCCACGATGGTGACGAGCGCGATCAAGGCGCGGTTCTTCATGCTGAGGACGGAGAGCAGGTGCACGGAGCCGCTTTCGGTTGTTGCGAGAGGTGCGGACGCTGTAATTATGTCACCGCACACCCGTCCGACGGCGGTCTCGCGCGGAGGCTGGACACGGCACGCACGAGCACTGCGTGTGGAGCGGTGTCACGCTCGTCGGCGACGAGGTCAGACGACGTCTTCGAGGTAGTCCAGAGCCGGCACGTGCCCGAACATCGCGGAGTGCCAGGTCTGCGTCAGCAGCTCGACCGCCTGCTCGGTCTGGGCCCACGGATAGCTGATCGGGATGCGAAGGTAGCGCTCGAACGCCCCGTCGATCCCGAACCGTGGCCCGGCGACGATCACGAGCCCGTGGCTGCGAGCCGCGAGCGAGAGCTGCGATGACGCGGCCTCGCCGAGGTTCACCCAGGTGGCGATCCCACCGTCGACCCGCGGCACGGTCCACTCGGGAAGGCGGTCGGCCAGGAGGTCGACGAGCCGGTCGCGGGTCTCGCCGAGCGCGACACCGCGCCGGGCGACGATGCCGTCCATCGCCGGCATCAACTGCTGGACGGTCAGCTGGTCGAGGATCGGCGTGCCGAGGTCGCCCAGCGAGCGTGCCGAGACGAGCTTCCTGATCGTGCCGCGCTCGGCCCGGATCCACCCGATGCGGAGGCCTCCCCAGATCGTCTTGCCCACCGAGCCGATCGTGATGATCGACGCCGGCGCGCCCTGGAGTGCGGCGAACGGGGTGCCGTCGAGGCCCTCGTCCGTCGGCCGGTCGATGTCGAGCTCGGCCGTGGTCTCGTCGATCACGAGCACCGTCCCGTGCCGCTCGGCGGCTGCGGCGACCCGTCGGCGGGTCTCGAGCGGCATCGACGCCCCGGTCGGGTTGTGGAAGTCCGGCATGAGGTACGCCATCGCGGGGCTCGTGCGCTCGAACCACTGCTCGAGTTCGCGGACGTCCCAGCCGGTCTCCGAGGAGACGGTCGCGGCGCCGAGCCTGGCCCCGGCCGCCCGGAGCGCCTCGTAGGCGTGGGGATAGCTCGGCATCTCGACGAGGACGCGGTCACCTCGGCTGAGCAGGGTGCGCGCGATGAGGGCGATCGCGTGTTGGGCCCCCACGGTCACCATGATCTCGTCGGGGTCGGTGGGCAGCCCGCGCGCGGTGTAGCGGTCGGCGATGGCCTGCCGCAGCTCGGGCATGCCGACGAGGTCGTAGTCGAAGTCGTGCATGTACCGCGGCAGTTCTGCGGCGGCGGTGGCCACGGCGTCGATGATCTCGGGGCACGGCGGGACGGCCGCCTTGCTGAAGTCGAGGAACCCGCCCTGTGGCACGGGAGCCAGCGCAGTGGGCGCCGACGGCAGGAGGGTGACACTGCCCGAACCGCGGATGCTGCGGAGGTAGCCGGCCTCGCGCAGTTCGCGGTACGCCGCGGTGACCGTGGTGCGGCTCAGCGCGAGCCGATCGGCCAGTTCCCGCTCGGCCGGCAGACGGGTGCCGACCGGGATGCGTCCGTCGAGGACGAGGAGTCGGATGCGGTCGGCGAGACCGCGGTATGCGGGCGCAGCGGTCTTCCACTGCCCGAGCAGGGCGGCGAGCGATCGGGCACTCAGGGTGATGGAAGCCATTGAACCACGATACCCAGATTGGCCTCTAGCGCCAAAGCCAATCGTGCAATTGGATTGTCCACCATGACCCGTCGTGTGCTCCAACTCCTCATCGGCCTCTTCCTGTACGGCATCGCCATCGCGATGATCGTGCGCGGTGCGGTCGGCGTCGCCCCGTGGGACGTCCTCACCCAGGGACTCAACCTGCGGACCGGCCTGAGCTTCGGACTCATCACGATCATCGTCGGCGGGCTCGTGCTCCTCGCCTGGATCCCGCTCAAGCAGCGGCCGGGTGTCGGCACCGTCCTGAACGTCCTCCTCGTGGGGCCCTCGGCCGACATCGGGCTGGCGTTCATCCCCGCGGACCTCGACCTGTGGGCGCGCATCCTGCTGTTCGCCGGCGGACTGCTCCTCCTCGGCGTCGCCTCGGGCCTCTACATCGGCGGCAACTTCGGCCCCGGCCCGCGAGACGGCCTCATGACCGGCATCCACCGCGTCACCGGGTGGCCGATCTGGGTCGGGCGCACGGGTGTGGAGCTCGTGGTCCTCGGCATCGGATGGCTGCTCGGCGGGAACGTCGGCATCGGAACGGTGGTCTTCGCCGTGCTCATCGGCCCGATCTGCGGCTACACGATCCCGTTGTTCCGGATCGCTCCGCGGACGGAACACTCGACCACCGCCGTGGACGAGGCTGTGCTCGAGGGCGACACCCCGCCCTCGAAGCCGATCGTCGACTCCCCGGCCAACTGAAGCCACCCTTCGACAGGCTCAGGGACCGGATGTCCGGTCCCTGAGTCTGTCGAAGGGCCGATCCCTCAGGGCTTCGCCACCGCCACCGCGCCCGTGTGGTCGTCGACGCTCATCGTCGCCTCGTCGAACCGCGAGCGACCGGAGAGGACCTCGCCGACCTGCACCCGGTCGACCTCCTTCACCCACGTGCCGATGATGATCGTGGCGACCGCGTTGCCGGTGAAGTTCGTGAGCGCACGCGCCTCCGACATGAAGCGGTCGATGCCGACGATGAGGCCGACCCCGTCGACGAGGTCGGGTCGGTTGGCCTGCAGGCCGCCGGCCAGGGTCGCGAGACCGGCGCCGGTGACGCCCGCGGCGCCCTTCGACGCGATGATCATGAACACGAGGAGCGAGATCTGCTCCCCGAGGTTCATCGGGACGCCCATGACGTCGGCGATGAAGATCGACGCCATGGTGAGGTAGATCGCGGTGCCGTCGAGGTTGAAGGAGTAGCCCGTCGGGACGGTGATGCCGACGACCGGCTTGGAGACACCGAGGTGCTCCATCTTCGCGATGAGTCGCGGCAGCGCAGCCTCGGAGGAGGAGGTGCCGACGATGAGGAGGTACTCGCGGCCGAGGTACTTCATGAGCTTGAAGATGTTGAAGCCCGTGGCGAGGCGCAAGACCCCGCCGAGCACGACGACGATGAACAACGCGCAGGTGATGTAGAACGCGATCATGAGCGTGGCGAGCCCGACGAGCGCGCTCGCGCCGGCGGACCCGGTCACGGCGGCGATCGCACCGAAGGCACCGATGGGCGCGATCCACATGATCATCGCGAGCACCCGGAACACGAGCGCCTGGATGAGCTTGATGCCGCGCAGGATCGGTTCACCCGTCGTCCCCATCTTCTGCAGGCCGAAGCCGACGAGCAGGGCGACGAAGAGGACCTGCAGGATGTTGCCGCCGGTCAGCGAGGACACGAGCGTCGTGGGGATGATGCCGAGGATGAACTCGGTCGTGCTCTTGGCCTCCCCCTCCACCTGGTAGCTCGTCTCGGCGAGGTTCAAGCCGGCGCCCGGCTGGATGAGGTTGCCGACGACGAGGCCGATCGCGAGGGCGAAGGTCGACATCACGATGAAGTACAGCAGCGCGAGCCCGCCGACCTTGCCGACGGTCGCGGCCTTCGCGATCGACCCGACGCCGATCACGATGGTGCAGAAGATGACCGGGGCGATCATCATCTTGATCAGCGCCACGAAGGCGTCGCCGATGGGTTTGAGTCCCTTCGCGAACTCCGGGGCGGCGAGTCCGACGACGATGCCGGCGAGCACCGCGACGATCACCGCGAGGTAGAGGTAGTGGGTCTTGTCCAGCCGTTTCAGGGAGGAGAGCGTCATTGCCATTCCGGATCCGTTTCGTCGGCCGCGTCAGTGCGGCAGCGGGTGGTCGATCGACCCATGCTGCGACCACGCCGGCGGATCGACCGGGTTGTGGTCGTAGTGACCGCTTGTGGTCGTACTGGTCGCGGTCGGCGACGCCTGTGGCCGTCGTCACCCCCGATACTTGAGGGGTCGACGCGACGGAGCAGACGGAGGTGACGCGATGGCCGGTCGGTCCAGGAGCATCGCCTCGCGGCTCTTCCTCGTGCAGCTCGTCGCGGTCGTCGCGATGACGCTCGTCGCCGGAGTCCTGCTGTGGTTCCAGGCCCGCACCGAGACCGAGGACCGCGCGGTCGCGAAGTGCCTCGACGTCGCGAACGGCGTCGCGGACAACCCCTACGTCGTCGCGCAGCTCGGCTCGGATCGCCCGTCGGACGCACTCCAGCCCTACGCCGAGGCGCTCATGCGCGACACCGGTGTCGACTTCGTGACGATCATGGCTCCGGATCGCACCCGGTACACGCACCGCGAGCGCGACCAGATCGGCAAGCCGTTCATCGGCACGATCGGACCGGCGCTCGAGGGACGGACCTTCACCGAGACGTACACGGGCACGCTCGGCCCCTCCGTCCGCGCCGTCGCACCCATCCGTGACGGCGCCGGCGAGGTCGTCGCCCTCGTCGCCGCAGGCGTCACGGTCAGCAACGTGTCCGAGACCTTCGAGACCCGGGTGCCGTGGTTGCTCGGAACGGCTCTGCTCGTGCTCGTCATCGGCGCGATCGGCTCCTGGACGCTCCGCCGCTACCTCGCACGGGTCACCGGGTCGCGCGGACCGGAGGACCTCGCCAGGATGTTCGACTACTACGAGTCGGTGCTCCACTCGGTGCGGGAGGGGCTCGTCCTCGTGGACCGCCACCGCCGTCTCGTGCTCGTCAACGACCAGGCGTCCGAACTGCTCGGGCTGCCCCTCGGCGAGCGTTCCCCGGGAGCGGCGCCGGTCGACGAGCTGCCGATCGACGCCGGCCTGCGCGAGCTCCTCGCGAGCGGACGCCAGGCCGTGGACGAGATCCACCTCACACGCGACCACGTGCTCGTCGTGAACCAGGAGTCGGCGGTCGGTCCGGGCGAGACGGCAGGCCCGCACCCGCGTGGGTGGGTGATGACGCTGCGCGACCACACCGAGATCGAACACCTGAGCGGCGAGCTGGCGTCGATGCGGACGATGAGCGACGCCCTGCGCTCGCAGACCCACGAGTTCGCGAACCGGCTGCACACGATCGTCTCGCTCATCGAGCTCGACCGGCGGGAGGAGGCGCTCGACCTCGCGGCGCAGGGACTCGGAGCGAGTCAGCGGTTGACCGACCGCGTGCTCGCGGCGGAACAGGAGCCGGTGATCTCGGCGCTGCTGCTCGGCAAGACGGCGCAGGCGGCCGAGCAGGGGGTCGAGCTGCACCTCGAGAGCGACCCCGCGCTCGGACGCGTGCGCGTCGACCCGGCCGTGATCGTCACCATCCTCGGCAACCTCATCGACAACGCGATCGACGCGGCGTCCGGCGATCGCCCCTGGGTGGAGGTCTACCTCGGGCAGGGGCTGCCGGACGACCTCGGCGCCGGGCGGTCCGACGACGCCGAGACGACGGAGCTCGTGATCCAGGTGACCGACAGCGGACCGGGCCTGCCCCCGGAGGCCCTCGACCTCGCGTTCGTGCGCGGCTGGTCGACGAAGGAGCCCGGCCGCTACGGTCGGGGGTTCGGTCTCGCGCTGGTCCAGCAGGCGGTGACACGACTCGGCGGCACGATCGAGGTCGTCCGCGAGCCGTCCTCGGCGTTCGTCGTGACGCTGCCGGCCGCGGTCGGCGTCCGGGACGAGGCAGGCACATGAGCGAGCGCATCCGGGTCCTGGTCGTCGAGGACGAACCGATCACCCAGCAGGCCCACGCGTCCTACCTGCGCCGCGTCGAGGGCTTCGAACTCGCCGCCGTGGCGGGCGATGCGGCCACCGCGATGCAGGCGCTGCGGGCAGCTGCGGCCCACCGCTCCCCCGACGACCGGATCGACCTCGTCCTGCTCGACCTCAACCTGCCGGACGCGCACGGTCTCGAGCTCTGCCGACGCATCCGGACGGCGGGTATCGACGTCGACGTCATCGCCATCACCGCGGCCCGTGATCTCCGGATCGTCCGAGCGGCGGTCTCGGCGGGCATCGTCCAGTACCTCATCAAACCGTTCGCGTTCCCCGCGTTCGCCGACAAGCTGGAGGCGTATCGCTCCTTCCGGCACACGATGTCGGCGGAGGGAGCTCGGTCGCGAGCCAGCACGAGGTGGACCTCACCGCTCGCCACGCTGCGAGCGCCGTCCTCCCGCCCGCAGTTGGCGAAGGGGCTCTCGGAGGACACCCTGCGTCTGGTCTCGGACCTCCTCCGGCAGCGCGGCCGGCTCCGCTCTCGGCGAGCGAGGCGGCGGCCGCCGGGTCCCTGTCACGGGTGACGGCGAGGCGCTACCTCGAGTACCTCGCCGAGACAGGCGCGGTGGAGCGGTCGCCCCGGTACGGCTCCCCCGGCCGCCCGGAACTCGAGTACCGCTGGCGCTGATGCCGCGCCGACCTCCCCCGCTCGGCGGAGACCGTCTCGATGACGGATCAGTCAGCCGACGGATGTCGGCTGAGCGGGTGGTTCCTAGGCTCGGAGCATGACCTCCTCGACGACATCCACCGCCCGCCCCGCGCTGATCGACCCCGTCATCATGAGTGCGATGACCGGCGCCGGAGTCGGCCTCGGGTTCGCCGTCGCCCTCGCCGTCGCGGCCCTGCTCGACGTCCCCTTCGGCCTCCCGCTCGCGATCGCCCTGCCGTCCTCGATGCTGCTCGCCGTCGGTGCCGCCATCCTCATCACCCGACGACGCAAGCGGGTCGGCTGAGCCGCGGACGGCCGCGCCCGGTCCCTGAGCTCGTCGAAGGGTCAGCTCGAGTACCACTGGCGCTGATGCCGCTGTGGTCTCCGCTGCCCTCGAGCAGGCTGCCCGGTCCCTGAGCTTGTCGAAGGGTCAGCTCGGGTTCACGACCGCGTAGATCTGGTTCCAGTTCGCGAAGCCGGTGACCGGCTCATCCGAGCCGTTCAGCATGATGTCCTCGTCCACGGAGTTCGTCTCGCCGGTCGACGGATCGTAGATCTCGTAGTCGCCGTCGTGGAAGCCGATGATGAGCACGTAATGCTGCGGGATGGTGTTGTCGCTCGGGCCGACGAGGAGCGGGACGGGCGTCCCGTCGTTCGCTGCCGCCGCGGCCTCGGTGAGCGCCGCCCCTCGGCCCGAGTCACCACCCAGGGCGTTGGTCCAGTCGATGTGGTAGTCGGTACCGGTGCGGTCGGATTCGGCGACCGCGCCGCCGGGTGCCGTGCCCGCGACGTTCGGGTAGTCGATGGGGCCGGGGAACAGGTCGTTCGCGCGGTCCTGGACGGCCTGCTGCAGGAACGTCATCCGATCCTCCGTGTCCAGACCGGCCGCATCGGCGAGGTCGAGACCCCGGAGGTAGTCGGGCACATGGCCGTCGAGGAACTCGCCGGTCTGCAGCCAGTAGGCGAGGAACGGGTCCGACTGGGCGGCGAGGGTGATGAGCGTCGTCGACCCGCAGGTCTTGTTGTTGTACTGGTCGAAGGTCTCGCCGTTCACCGTGGCGTCCCCGTTGTCGCCGACGCCGAGGTTCGTGAGCTCGTCGATCATGCGCTGGCGTTCGCCGGGGGGAGCGTTCTTGATCGCGTCGGCGAGGGCGAGCACGGAGGAACTGCCGGCGCCGGTGGCGATCGCACTCATGAGGAGGGCGCTGACGGCGGGGTCGCCGGACTCCTCCATCGCCGCGAGGATGCGCTCCCGTTCGTCGTCGCTCATCGCGTTCCAGTTCTGGACGTAGTTGGCCCACTCCGTCTCGGAGAGGACCGAACCGTCGGGGTCGCCGTTCGGGAACTGCGTCCGCGAGACGAGGACGTCCAGCCTCGTCTGGCCCACGGGCACCTCGACGCCGGCGAGCACGGCGTAGCCCTCGGAGTCCGACAGGGCCCGCTGCAGCGCCTCACCGGCCGCCCATGCGTCCTCGTAGGCTTCGTGGCAGACGGATACGCCGTCGAGGATCTGACCGGCTCCGCGGATGAGGTCCGAGATCACCCCGGCGACCTCTCCTGCTCCGGTGATCGGGTTCGTCATCGCCCACGGGTTCACGGAGATGTTCCCGATGGTCCGGTGGCCGTCGCGGATGCTGTCGGCACCCGGCTGGTGGGCGGTGCGCGCCGAGGTGATGGCGTCCGCGTAGTCTCGGAGGCCGCTGGCCCCGGATCGGAGCCCCTCGATCTCGGTGCCGACGAGGGTGTCGACGGACGCCAGGACCTGCGTCGCGCTCGCGCCCGTCACCCCGACGAGGGCGTCCGGCAGGCTCGACCCGGTGACGGTGGAGAGCGTGGTCTGGATCGCCTCCGCGGCGAGCGCCGCGTTCTCGTACTGCTCCGCGAGCCCGTCGATGGTGGCCGGGTCACCCGGCGGCGGGGTGTCCGCGAACGTGGAGGATCTGGGGATGAGCCCGACCGCGCGATCGACGAACGAACCGATCGACGTGATGAAGCTCAACGGGTCGCCGCTCAACGAGCCGATGAAGGTGGCGAGCACGTCGATCTCGGCTGAGCTCTTGGTGCGGAGTTCGGAGAGGTTCATGGTCGGTCCTTGTTTCCGGTGGTGCTCCTGGTCGCGGCGAGGCCGGAGAGGAGCCGCAGGACGACGGTCTGCAGCTTGGCGACCGCGCGCAGTTCGGCGGCCGTCTCCGCACTGTCGGCTCCTCGGCGACGCGCGTCGAGGAGGGCGTCGAGCAACACCGCCCCCGCCTGCTCGTCCGTCAGCATGCCGGCGCCGAGGCCGATGACGGCGTCGAGACCGGCCGTGCGGACCACACTCGCGACCTGCTCGGTGACGCCGGCGGGGACGCCGGCACCTCGGAGTTCCGCGGCCAGCGACGCGACCCGCGCGCCGGTCTCGGCCCGCTCGGCCGCATCACGGCGGTCGGGCTGAGCAGCCGTGCATGTCCGGGCCGGCGGCGACGGCGCGGTCATGAGGCGTCCTCGGCGAGCGCCGCATCCGTACCGGCCATCGTGTCCGCGACGTTCTGCATCCACCGCGCGAAGTCGTCGAGCGTCTTGCCCGCCTCCGTCATCTCGGTCCGCCACGTCAGTTCGAAGGCGGCGGCGCTCGTGGCCACCTGCTCGTCGAGGAACGACGTGTCGAGGCACGTGGAGAAGATCCCCGTCGCGCTCGACGCCGCCCCGGCGACCGCTTGGACGACCGCCGCCAGGCCCGCATCGTCCACCTGCATCGTGCCGCTCATGGTTCCCCGCTCTCCGGTGCTGTTCGCGCTGCCCGGCCGATCCCGGTGATGCGCCTGATCCGATGGCTCCACCCTGTCCCAGCCGGCTCCCCAAGACGATGGGCAGCACTCCCCATAGCCCGGTGGGCGTCGGACCTGGCGCACGACGGGGCGTCGGTTACGGTGAGGGTGACGCGTCCGCCCGGGCGCCGCGGAAGGGGCCGTCATGCAGCAGATCCATCGTCGCCTCGCGACCGTGTCGTTGACCATCCTCGTCGCGGCGCTCTGTTGCACGGGATGCGGCCTGTCGTCGACCCCCGTCGTGGCGGACGAGACCGACGATGCCCGGCTCACCGCGTTGGCCGATGATCCGCTCTTCGCGGACGGCAGCGTCACCGGGCCACGGGTTCCGGACACCTCGGCCAACGTCAGTGTGCAACGCGGGGCGATCACGGTCGACGACCTCTGGCCGACGGACGTCACCGCGGAACCAGGAGTGAGCGGGCCCGCCTGGCCTGCCGCCACCGCCATGTTGGCCCAGCTGCGCGAGGCAGGTTGGCGACCGGTGGCCGTCTCCTGCGAGCTGGATCGGTCGTCCGGGCTGGAGGGCGCGACGGTGTACGCCACGAAGGAGTTCGACGACTTCACCGCTGCGCTCGAGGCCGAGGTGAGGCCTCCGTCCTCGAAGCTCGTCGGGTACGTACCCTTCCATGCGGAGGCCGACGACCCGTGGTCGGCGCGCTCGGAGGTCCCGGCCGGGTCGAGTTGCCTCGACGGCGACGGACCGCCGAGCGACGAGGGGTCCGTACCGGACGACCTGGCCATCGCTCCCTGGTACTGAGCGGCCGCCGATCCCAGGGTCGACTCAGGGTGATCCCGGAGGTTCCAGGGGTTGCCATGCACCGAGACGCGATATATCGTGAATTCCAGTTCAACGCGATATATCGCGATCACTCGGAAGGAACCGCACCATGGCACAGGAGAAGTGGATCATCGCTCCCGGCGAGAGCCGCATCATCGACCTCGAACTCGTGAGACGACTCAAGGTCGGCCTCATCGGCGGCCAGGTCGACATCATCGGACACGACGAGCCCGGCGCCCGCATCGAGGTGGGGGCCGTCACCGGCAAGGACCTCAAGATCACCATCGACGGCGACGTCGCCGAGATCGACCACCCGCAGCTGCGCTGGGACAACTTCCTCGAAGTGTTCTCGAACTTCGGCGCCAATCGCGCCACGGCCCAGGTCAGCGTCCTCGTCCCCCGCGACATCGCCCTGACGTTCGGTGTCGTCAGCGCCAGTGGACTGGTCGCAGGCCTCACCGCAGACGCCAAGCTCAACACGGTGTCCGGCGACCTCGTGGCCGACCGGATGACCGGGCGACTCGACCTCAACTCCGTGAGCGGCGAGCTCACGGTCCAGAACCACACGGGTCGCATCCAGGCGCACACGGTCTCGGGCGACGTCACCGTCTCCGGCGACATCACGCGCGCCTCGATCGACGGCGTCTCCTCCGACCTGCTCCTCGACATCCACGGTGCGTGCGAGCAGCTCGACCTGAACACCGTGAGCGGCGCGATCACGGTCCGCCTCGACGAGGAGCTCGCCGCGCGCTACACGGCGAACTCGGTCGGCGGCCGCCTGGCGATCGACGGCGTCGTCCTCAAGGGACTGCGCGGTGGTGGGTACAACTCGCACACCGGCGCCCTGTCCGGACAGTTCGCCGAGGTGCGCATGAACACCGTCGGCGGCGCGGTGACCGTCCTCCGCCGGCCGGCTGCCGAGCCGGCGGGCGCGGCCACCACCGCAGGGAGCGAGGCAGGCGCATGAGCCCCGTCTTCGCCCACGGCAGCCTGCGGCTGTACCTCCTGAGCCTGCTCGACGAGTCGCCGAAGCACGGCTACGAACTCATCCAGGCGCTCACCGACCGGAGCGGTGGCACCTACAGCCCGAGCGCCGGCACCATCTACCCGCGCCTCGCGAAGCTGGAGGAGGAGGGACTCGTCACGAAGACGAGCGACGGCCGGAAGACCGTCTACGAGATCACCGAGGCGGGCCGGGCGGAGCTCGCGGCACGGGCGGGTGAGCTCGACGGCATCGAGGACCAGCTCACCGATTCCGTCCGCCGCATCGCCGACGAGGTCCGCAGCGGCGTCACGGCGGCCATGAAGAGCCTCCGGGCCGATCTCGCCTCCGCCGCGCGCGAGGCGAAGCAGTCCGCGAAGCCCGGTCCGAGCTGGACGTCGACCGCCGAGGAGAGCGCCGACCAGAAGGTGCAGGGTCGCCTGGCGCTCCACGAGACCGACGTGTCGATCAACGAGTTCCGGCAGGCGGTCCGAGCCGAACTCCGCGAGCACGTCGCCCGTGGGGGCGTGCTCGACGACGACACCGTCTCGGCCCTGCGTGCCGACCTCGTCGCCGTCCGCGACCGCCTGCGCGAGCGCCTGCAGGGCTGAGCGCCCCGACACGCAGGCCGAGACACAGAACCGCCCGACCCCTCACAGGAGTCGGGCGGTTCCGTCGGTACGGCGTGTGCGGTCGGCCTAGCGTGCCGCGCCGGCCAGCGAGCCGGTGGTCGCCGCGGAGTCGTAGATCACGCAGGTGACGAGCCGGTCGTCCACCCCGTTCCAGCTGGCCTCGGTCGGCGTGTAGTAGTTGAACTCGAGGCTGGAGTCCTCGTAGACGATCCCGACGAACGCCTGGAACTGCGCGTAGCACCCGTCGTCGGCCTGCTGCGTGACGGCCTCCTCGCCGGGCCACTCGTCGCCGGTCAGCGTGACCTCGCCGTACACCTCGTACTGGTGCGGCTCGGAACAGGGCACGGTCGGCACCTCCGTGACCTCGTCGGACGACGACTCGTCGTTCAGGCAGTCACCGACCGAGAGGGTGAAGACGTCCGTGGTGCCTCCACCGACGATCTCGCCGGACTGCGCATCCCGGGTCTCGGCGGGCTTCGGGAGGATGCCCTCCACGACACTGCAACCGGAGAGCGTCAGGGCCGCAGCGAGAGCGGCGAGGGCGAGCGGGAGGAGACGACGGCGAGCGGTCACGATGAGGGTCCTTGAGGTGGGTGTCGATCACGAGCGACTGTTCAGGCTCACAGCCAGGCAACAGCCGTCGATCAGGATATTGGTCGACCATCCGGGTCCGCCACTCCCCCGCTCGATGAACACTGCGTCACGGTCGGGTGACGATGCCTGTCCATCCAGCTCATCCCCGCTTGACTCCGGTTCCCGAAGGAGTAATATCGCCGCTCGTGACAACTGAGGGTCGAGAGCCCGGGACAGAACCACGATCGGCAAAACGCTGGTTGATCGGGGACCCGCTGCCGACCGACAACCTGGAGGGCCAGCTCCTCCCCAAACGCCTCGCACTGCCGATCTTCGCGAGCGACGCGTTGTCGAGTGTGGCGTACGCGCCGCAGGAACTCCTCATGATCCTGACGCTCGGCGGGCTCGCCTTCCTGAGCTTCGCGCCGTGGGTCGCCGCGTGCGTCGTGATCCTCCTCGTCGTGGTGGTCGCGAGCTACCGACAGCTCATCAAGGCGTACCCGTCGGGTGGTGGCGACTACGAGGTCGCCCACCGGAACCTCGGCGAGAAGGCCGGCCTCGTGGTCGCCTCCGCGCTGCTCGTCGACTACGTCCTCACGGTCGCCGTGTCGGTGGCCTCGGGCGTCGACAACATCATCTCCGCGATCCCCGGGCTGAACCCCTGGCGCGTCGAGCTGGCCGTCGGGTTCGTGCTCGTCCTCATGGCCGTGAACCTCCGCGGCGTCCGGGAGTCGAGCAAGGCCTTCGCGATCCCCACCTACTTCTTCATCGCGAGCGTGCTCGTCATGATCGTCGCGGGACTCGCCCGCACGTTCATGGGCGACGCCCCGGTCGCGTCGAGCGCCGCGTTCACCGTGCAGGGCGAGAGCCTCACCCAGGCGGCGTTCATCCTGCTCCTCCTGCGCGCCTTCTCCTCCGGTTGTTCAGCGCTCACCGGTGTCGAAGCCGTCTCGAACGGCGTCCCGGCGTTCCGTCGCCCGCAGATCAAGAACGCCCAGAAGACGCTGGTCCTCATGGGCGGCACCGCGATCGTGCTGTTCGTCGGCCTCACCGCGCTCGCCCTCATCTCCCGCGTGCACTACGCCGAGAACGCCTGTCACCTCGAAGGGTTCGCGGACTGCGCGACGACCCCGCAGCCGAGCCTCATGGCACAGGTCGCGACCGCGGTGTTCGGTGCGAACAGCATCCCGTTCTTCCTCATCCAGGCGGCGACCGCGTGCGTCCTGCTCCTCGCGGCCAACACGGCGTTCAACGGCTTCCCGCTGCTCGGCGCCGTCCTCGCGCGCGACTCCTACGCGCCGAAGTCGCTCAACACCCGTGGCGACCGCCTCGTGTTCTCGAACGGCATGATCATCCTGGGTCTCGCCGCATGCGCGATCCTCGTGGTGTACCAGGCGAACCTCACCCAGCTCATCCAGCTGTACATCATCGGGGTGTTCGTGTCGTTCACGCTCGGCCAGACGGGCATGGTGAAGCACTGGCTGCGGATGCTGCGGGAGGGCTGCGACAACCGCGGCTCCGTCTACCGCGGACTCGCGATCAACGCGTTCGGCGCCCTGCTCACGGCGAGCGTCCTCATCGTCGTGACGATCACCAAGTTCACCCATGGCGCCTGGCTCGTCTTCGTGCTCATGCCGATCCTCTTCGTCCTCATGCTCGGCGTGAACCGCTACTACCGCGACGTCGAGAAGGAGGTCGAGGTCGACCCGACCACGACCTTCGGCGCGACCGGCGACCACGCGATCGTCCTCGTCGGCAAGATGCAGAAGCCGATCCTCAAGGCGCTGGACTACGCGATCGCCGCCAAGCACGACAGCCTCGAAGCGGTCCACATGTCGATCGATCCGGAGGCCACGAAGCTGCTCGAGCAGCAGTGGATCGAACAGAACATCCACGTGCCGCTCGTCATCCTCGAGTCGCCGTACCGCGAGTTCGCGATGCCGCTCGCGAAGTACATCAAGGCGCACCGTGCTGAGCACGGCGCCGAGGTCGTGACCGTCTACATGCCGCAGTACATCGTCGGGCACTGGTGGGAGAGCCTCCTCCACAACCGGCGGGCGTCGCGGATCCGCAACCAGATCATGCTCGTCCACGGCGTGACCGTCGCCCTCGTGCCGTGGCTGCTCGACTCCTCGGAGCTCATCTACGGACGTCGGTCACGGCCGCTGCCCGGCCAGGAACGACGTGGCGAGATCGTCCGCGTCAAGAAGCCGGTCGAGCGGAAGCCGCACATCGACCGCAACACGGGGCAGCCCCGCTCCTGATCGGCCACGCGCTCCGGCGACGGCGTGAGGGACGTGTCGCAGACTGACAGACTGGGGACATGTTCACCTGGGGTCTCTCGCTGCTGTTCCTCGCGGCCGTCTTCGGGACGCTGTCGATGGTCCGCCTCATCGCCGCGAACCCCGACTCGCCGCTGCCGATGTGGCAGGGCCGCCCGCAGCGACTCCCGCAGTTCACGATCATCCTGCGCGGGCTGTCGGGCGGACTCGGGGTCTTCGGGGTCTTCCTGCTGTGGTCGGAGATCGGCTTCTGGAGCATCCTGCTGCTCATCGTCGCCCTCGGGATCCCGATCGTGCTGAACCTCCGGCACAACCGCCGCTTCGAGGCATAGCCGCCGCGTCCGTTCGCCCATCTTCGGGCGAACGAGCGGCTAGGCGAGGAGCGAACCGAGCCCGTAGCCGACCAGGGCCGCGACGACCGACGCGACGAGCATGCCCAACGCGTTCGCCAGTCCGGCCCGGGAACGTCCGTCGTGGAGCAGCCGGACGGTCTCGACACTCGCGGTGCTGAACGTCGTGTACCCACCGAGCAGCCCGCCTCCGAGGACGAGCCGCCACGCCTCGTCGACGACCCCGCCGAGGGCCAGCGCAGTGACGAGGCCGAGCAGCAGCGACCCGCTGACGTTGATCACGGTCGTGCCCCACGGGTAGGCGCCGCCCACACGGGAACGGACGATGCCGTCGACGACGAAGCGGGCCGCGGCGCCGACACCGCCGGCCGCCGCGATCGCGAGGAAGAGCCAGGGCGTCACGAGCGGCCACCGCCGATCCGTCGGGCGAGGACGATGCCGCCCCAGCTCGCCAGGGCGCCCAGCACGACGCTCCCCACCGCGTACAGCACCCCCACGAGGGCGCTCCCCTCGATGAGGAGGACACTGCTGTCGGCCGCGAGCGCGCTGTACGTCGTGAAGCCGCCGAGGACGCCGGTGCCGAGGAAGAGGCGGAGATCGCGTCGACGGCCGGCGTCGGGCCCGCGTCGGAGGAGCGACTCGAGGAGGAGACCGAGCAGGAAGGCGCCGACGACGTTGATGCCGAGGATGGCCACGGGGACACCACCGATGGGCGGGATGGCGAGGGAGATCGCCTCGCGGGCACCCGTCCCGATCGCGCCACCGAGCGCGACCATCGCGATCGTGGCGGGTTGGAGGTGCGGAGCCCGTGTCCCCGTCGGAGCGGCCGTCACCGCAGGTCGCCGGCGGAGGCGTCCCAGAGCGGTTCGTCGGTGGCGCTCGGCGCGAGTGGGACCACGATCACCGGACGCGCCTGCCGATGGGCCAGCGTCGCGGCGACGGAACCGTTGAAGAACTCGAGGATGCCCTTCCGGAGGCCACGCTCCCGGGTCCCGACGATGATCGCCCGCGCGGACACCGAATCGGCGAGTCGGCCGAGGGCACGCGCCGGGTCCCCGGCGAGCTGGGTCAGCTCCCACACGACGCCGGTGTCGTCGAGGAGACGATGCGCCGTCGCCTCCAGGCCGGGATCGGCGGGCTCCGGTTCGAAGTCGTGCAGATCGGCGTCGAACGGCAACGACGTGACGGTGCCGTCGACGTTCTCGACCACGACGAACCGGCTCGCGTCGACGTGGGCGAGGACGAGCCGGCAGGCGAAGGCCTGCGCGAACGACGCCGCCTCGACGAGCACGGTGTCGGGCTGCCCCGGCGTGACACCGACCACGATCGCGGTGGCCCGCTGCGCTTCGCTCATGTCGTCACTCCCCCTTCGCGCGCTTCGCGGCGGCCTTGGCCGCCTGCTTCGCCGCCCGCACCTGCGCGAGCGACTCCGGGTCGACGATGTCGGCGACGGACCGGAGGCTGCCGTCCTCGCCGTAGGGCGCCGACGCTTCCCGCCAGTCGGCCGCGTCGAGCCCGTACTGCTTGCCGAGGAGCGCGAGGAAGATCTTCGCCTTCTGCTCACCGAACCCCGGGAGGGCGAGCAGGCGCTTCAGGATCTCCGGGCCGTCGGGCGCGTCGCGCGTCCAGATCGCCTCCGCGTCGCCGTCCCAGTCGTCGACGATCGCGGCGCAGAGCCCCTGCACCCGGCCGGCCATGGAACCCGGGAACCGGTGCACGGCGGGACTCGTCTTGAAGAGGGAGGCGAACGCCTCGGGTTCTTCCCGCGCGATGGTGGCCGCGTCGAAGGAACCGAGTCGGTCACTGATCTTCAGCGGGCCGGCGAACGCGGTCTCCATCGGCACCTGCTGATCGAGCAGCATGCCGACGAGCAGGGCGAGCGGGTCGGTCGACAACAGGCGGTCGGCGTCCGCATCTCCGGTGATGTGCAGGGTTCCGGTCATGGGTCCATCGTCCCACCACTCGACGTCCTGGCCCAGCCCCGTTCCGTCGCGGTGTCGGCATCGGTGCCCGGCAGACCGTCTCCGTACGAGCGCCCCGTCCACGGGCGGCATGGTAAGCTCAACGCTAGTCTTTATCGTTCCCTGGTAGGCGAAAGCCCCGGACGCCCCGCAAGCGCGGCCGGTCAGAAAATCATGAGGGGGTCTCGCATGGGTCGTGGCCGTCAAAAGGCAAAGCACACGAAGATCGCTCGTGAGCTCAAGTCGTTCAGCCCGGACGTGAACTACAACGCGCTCGAGCGCGAGCTCACGGGGCACTCCGTCGACCACCCGGGCACGGGCGTCGACGAGAGCTACGACGACGAGATCGCCAAGTGGGCTGAATACGCCGAGAAGTACGCCGACGGTGAGGCGAAGGGCGCGTAGGCGCGCCCTTCGCACCGTTCCGGCGCGCCCCCGCATCGGCGGTTCGCCCTCGCTCCAGCACCTCGCGGCTGGGTGATCTCTCAGACGACTGTTGGCAAATGGAGTTCTCGCTGGGCGGAGACTAGCCTGGACGGATGAACACCGACGAACTCCGCGTTGCCGCCAAGAAGCGCCTGAAGGCGCAGCACGATTTCAAGCAGTTTCTCGCCGTCTGGGGTGCGGTCTCCGTCCTCCTGATCGTCATCTGGCTCCTCACCGGCGCCTGGGGATACTTCTGGCCGATCTGGCCGATCTTCGTGATGGGCATCGCCCTGGTCTTCGTCGGACTCGACGCCTACGGTCCGTCCAAGCACATCACCGAGGACGCCATCGACGCCGAGGTCGCGCGCCTCGTGAACCAGCAGCAGCAGCGCGCTGCCGCTCGTGAGGCCGCCTCGCAGCCGAACGCCACGCAGGCACCGTACGCCGGCCAGAGCGGTTACGAGCAGCACCCGTACCAGGCGGGCCAGACCGGCCAGGCGCCGGTGTACGACCCCGCACAGTACGGACAGACGACCGCCTACGACACCTCGCAGTACGCGGGTGGCCAGACGGGCGGCTACGGCACGCAGCAGACCCAGCAGGGCTCCCAGGCGACGCAGCAGTACGGCGCCTACCAGGCACCGTCGACCGAGTCTCCGACCCCTGAGGCTCCGGCAGCGGAGCCCACCTCGGACTGGGTGCGCGCCGCCGAGCCCACCCCGACCGAGCAGTTCGCCGCGGTCTTCTCCGGCACCGACCGAGCACCCGAGGCCGCAGCCGCACCGGACACGTCCGCTGAACCGGCCGAGTCGATCGTCCTCGAGTCGACCTCCACCGGCGACGCCGAGACCGTCGCAGCCGCCGCCGACGAGACCGAGGCGCGCCTCGCGAGCGACGAGACCGGAGCCGCCGACACGACCGGACGCGACGAGACCGTGTCGGCCACTGCACCGGCCGCGGCCGTGAGCGCGCCCCGCACCTCGACCAGCCGGTCGACGACGACGCGTTCGACGACGGCCCGCAAGCCCGCCGCCAAGACGACCACGTCGGCGACGGCCGCGGGCAGCACCGTCCGCAAGACGAGTTCGACGCGCGCCACCACCGGTTCGACGACGCCCAAGGCCGCAGCAGCCAAGACCACGACGCCGAAGGCCGCAGCCACGAAGGCACCGACGACGAAGACGACGGGCGCCGCAGCGAAGCCGGCCACCGCGAAGGCACCGGCGAAGCCGCGCACGACGAAGCCGAAGGCGGCCCCCGCGGCCACGCCGGCGCCACTCGAGCAGCCCGGTACGCCGGAGTAGCAGCCGGTTCCTGAACGACGAAGCGCGCGATCCCCTCGGGGCTCGCGCGCTTCGTCGTTCAGGCGCGGGCTCAGGAGAGCTGCGAGCGCTCCACCCACTCGAGGTACTCCTCGGAGACGGTCCCGGTGACGTACTCGCCGGTGAAGCAGCTCATCTCGAGGTCGCTGATGCCGGAGCCCTCGAGGATGGCGGCCTTCATGTCGGCGACCTCCTGGTAGATGAGGTTGTCGGCGCCCAGCTCGCGGGCGATGTCGGGGATCTTCTTGCCGTGTGCGACGAGCTCCTGGCGGGACGGCATGTTGATGCCGTACACGTGGGGGTAGCGGACCGGCGGTGCGGCGGAGGTGAAGGTCACCTTGTTGGCACCGGCGAGACGCGCCATGTCGACGATCTCCTTCGACGTCGTGCCGCGGACGATCGAGTCGTCGACGATGAGGATGTTCTTGCCCTTGAACTCCGAGCCCATCGCGTTGAGTTTCTGACGGACGCTCTTCTTGCGCTGCGCCTGGCCCGGCATGATGAAGGTGCGCCCCACGTACCGGTTCTTGTAGAAGCCCTCGCGGTACTCGATGCCGAGCTTCTGGGCGACCTGCATGGCCGCTGGGCGGGAGGAGTCCGGGATCGGCATGACGACGTCGATGTCGCCCATCGGCGTGTACTCGGCGATGGTGTCGGCGAGCCGGTTGCCGAGACGCAGTCGGGCCTCGTAGACCGAGATGCCGTTCATGACGGAGTCGGGGCGAGCGAGGTACACGTACTCGAAGGAGCACGGAACGAGCCGCGGGTTCTTCGCGCACTGCCGCGAGTACAGCTCACCCGACGCGGTGATGAAGACGGCCTCGCCCGGGGCGATCTCGCGGACGATCTCGTAGCCGCCGGCTTCGAGGACGAGCGACTCCGAGGCGACCACCCAGTCGTTGCCGACCAGGCCCGTCTGGCGCTTGCCGAGGATGAGCGGACGGATGCCGAACGGGTCGCGGAAGGCGAGCAGGCCGTGACCGGCGATGAGGGCGATCGTCGCGTAGGAGCCCTCGACCCGCTCGTGCACGTTCTCGACGGCGTTGAACACCTGGTCGGGATCGAGGTCGAGACCGCTGATCTGCCCCTGCAGCTCCGTCGCGAGGACGTTGAGCAGCAGCTCGGTGTCGCTCGTGGAGTTCACGTGGCGACGGTCGACGTGGAACAGGTCCTTGCTGAGCTCGCGGGTGTTCGTGAGGTTGCCGTTGTGGATGAGCGTGATGCCGTAGGGCGCGTTCACGTAGAACGGCTGCGCCTCGCTCTCGTTGGCGGCGTCGCCCTTCGTCGCGTAGCGCACGTGGCCGAGGCCCATGTTGCCGAGGAGCGAGCGCATGTCGCGGGTGCGGAAGGCTTCGCGCACCTGGCCCTTGGCCTTGACCATGTGGAAGGTGCTGCCGTCGGCGGTGGCGATGCCGGTGGAGTCCTGACCGCGGTGCTGGAGGAGCAGGAGGCTGTCGTAGACCTGCTGGTTGGCAGGCTCGGTTGAGACGATGCCGACGATGCCGCACATGCGTGGGGACTCCTTGGGGTTCGTGCTGGGCGAGTGGCGGAACGGAGGAAGGTGGGCCGGAGCGGTGCGACTAGTCGCGGTAGGCGCCCACGAGGCGGACGGCACCGCCGTCGACCCCCTTGGCACCCTGTTCGAACGCGCTGAGGTCTGCGGCGGCGTCGCCGAGGTGCACGGTGCCGACCTGCCAGGTCGCGATCCCGTCGGCCTCGAGCGCGGCCGTGACACCGGCGGCGACCGCCGGCGAGACGACGGCGAAGAATCCGACGCCCAGGTTCCAGGTGCCCTCGCTCGACTCGAGCGAGGATCCGGCCAGCTCGCTCAGCGTCCGGAACACCGGCGACGGGCTCCAGGTGGAGCGGTCGACCTCGGCCCAGGACCCCTTGGGCAGGACGCGCGCGAGGTTGGCGGCGATCCCGCCTCCGGTGACGTGGCTGAGCGAGTGGACGCCACCCGCGAAGGCCGGGGCGTCGAGCAGCCGCAGGAGGGGCAGGGTGTAGAGCCGCGTCGGCTCGAGGAGGGCCTCGCCGAACGTCGTGCCGAGGTCGTCGCTGTGGTCGGCGTAGCCGACGCCCGCCTGGGCGAGGATGTGCCGCACGAGGGAGAAGCCGTTCGAGTGCAGGCCCGAGGACGCGAGTGCGAGGACGACGTCGCCGTCCTCGACGCGGTGCTCACCGAGGATGGCGTCCGCCTCGACCGCACCGGTGCAGGCGCCGGCGACGTCGTAGTCGTCGACCCCGAGGAGTCCGGGGTGCTCCGCGGTCTCGCCGCCGATGAGCGCCGTCCCGGTGTCGGAGCAGGCCTGGGCGATGCCCGAGACGATCGAGGCGATGCGCTCCGGGTGGACCTTGCCGCAGGCGATGTAGTCGGTCATGAAGAGCGGCTTCGCCCCGACCACGACGATGTCGTCGACGACCATGCCGACGAGGTCCTGGCCGATGGTGTCGTGCTTGTCGATGGCCTGGGCGATCGCGACCTTCGTGCCGACGCCGTCGGTCGACGTCGCGAGCAGGGGCCGACGGAAGGCGGTGAGTGCCGAGGCGTCGAACAGGCCGGCGAACCCGCCGAAGCCGCCGAAGACCTCCGGACCGTGCGTCTTCGCGACGGCGGCCTTCATGAGCTCGACGGCGCGGTCACCGGCTGCCGTGTCGACACCGGCCTCCCGGTAGCTGGTGGATGAGGTCATGACCGTCCTGAACCTTCTGCGATGGGTGGATTCGGGGGGCCGGACTCACCTGGCTCGGCACTGACGGAACCGTTCGGTTCCGCGTCGGCCGCGGGGGTCCCGGCTGGATGCACGTCAACTCTATCCGCTGCGACGATCCGCGTCCGTCGCGCCATGGAGCGGTCGATGAGGAGACCGACGACGAGGGCGATCGCACCGAAGACGACGACGCACACGAGCAGGAGGAAGCCGAACACCTGGGTGAGCGAGTAGTCGGCGCTCCCCGGGAACGCGAAGGTGAGGATGAGCGCGGCGATGATGCCGACGAAGGCGCCGATGACGAGGAACCGCCAGTAGCGGGGCGACCGGCGCACCGAGACCGAACCGGAGGAGTACACGGTCGCGACCTCGGTGTCGGGCTCGGTCGAGGGCGTCGGACCGGTCGGTTCGGATGGGTGCTGAGCTTCCGGTGCTGGCTGCCCGGTGGCGTCTGTCATGCCTCCATTCTCCCCCACGATCCTGGGCATCGTGAACCGATGGTGAACGGCCGCGGTCGACGTGCCGACGGGTACGATCGAGCGGTGGACACGACGGGGACCGAGACGACCGATCCCGCTCCGATCCCTCCCGACGACACCCTGCTCTCGGCGGTCGAGTCCGCCGCCGCCGACGCCGGGTTCACGCTCGAGCCGGAGCAGCTGGAGGTGGCGAGGCGTCTGGCGTCACTCCGGATCGGCGAGGACCGACCCGCGCACCTGTACCTGTGGGGTGCGGCCGGGCGGGGCAAGACCTGGCTCCTCGACGCGTTCTTCGAGGCGCTCCCGACGCATCGGAGGCGTCGCGTCCACTTCCACTCCTTCTTCCGCGGGCTGCACGCCGCGATCCACCGGGTCCGCACGGAGGCCGCCGACGCCGCTCGGGCGACGGGCGAGCCGGGCGCCGGGTCCCGCGCGGCGGCCGGAGCGGTGACGAACGCGGTCGAGCAAGCCGTCGACGAACTGCTCGACGAGGTGGACGTCGTGCTCTTCGACGAGTTCCAGGTGCACGATCCCGGCGACGGCGCGCTCATGATCCGGCTGCTCGACGCGCTCTTCGCCCGACAGGTGACCCTGTTGACGAGCTCGAACTCCGCGCCGCAGGATCTGCTGCCGGACCCGGGGTACCACCACATCTTCGAGCCCGGCATCGCCCTGATCGAGGCGAACATGCAGGTGCTCGAACTCGCCGGCTCGACCGACCACCGTCGCAGCTCCCCGGTCAGGCACGGCGACGGCTTCGCCCGTGGCAGCTGGTCCATCGCCGGCGAGTCCGCGGACGCCCACCTCGCGGCACTCGGCCTCCACCGTCCGGGGCCAGGCGAGGCGACGACGCTGACGATCAGTGGCCACACGTTCCAGGCAGCCGCCGCGCGCGACGGCGTCGTCTGGTTCGCCAGCGCCGAACTCATCGAGCGTCCGACCTCGGTCGGCGACTACCTCGCCTGGGCGGCGGACTACGACCGGTGGGTCCTCGACGGCCTGCCCGAGTCCCATGCCCTCACCCGGGAGGCGCGCGCCCGGTTCGTCCACCTCGTCGACGCCCTGTGCGATCTCGGCGTCGAACTCCACGTCGTGGCCACCACCGACCGGGAGACCTTCATGACCGATCCCGCCCTCGGACCGGAGGGGTTCGCCCGCGACGCGGTCAGGACGCGCAGTCGGCTCGCCCTCCTCCGCGAGATCCGCTGACAGCAGCTCAGCTCCCGGCGAGCACGGCCCGCTCGACGGCGCGGTCCAGTCCGACGACGGGCCGGTCCGGACGCTGCGGCGCCACGCCGCCGAGTGCCTGCAGCCAACCCCAGGTGTCGGCGACGGTCTCGGCGAGCGGACGACGACGGAGACCCGCCGCGACCGCACGCGAGACGTCACCGTGATGCATCGCGTCGGCGTCCGGTCCGGTGGGGAGCCAGACGGGCAGTTGGGTCCAGGGCTGGATCCCGGCCGCGAGCACCCGCTCCTGATCCACCCAGCGGAGGGTCGCACCCGACCCGGTCGCGGCGACGCAGGCGTCGAGCAGCTCCCCCAACGTCGTCGCCCGCGGCTCGCTGACGACGTTGAACGCACCACTCGCGCCCGTCGAACCGGCGGCGAGGAGGAAGGCCGCGAGATCCCGCGCATCGATGTACTGGATGGGGTCGGAAGCGGCACCAGGGGCGAGCACCTCACCGCCCTCGGCGATCCGCGCCAGCCACCAGGGCAGTCGCCCGATGTTCTCGTGCGGGCCGAGGATGAGGCCGGCTCGCGCCAGGACCGCTCGGTCGCCGAACGCCTGCACGGCGGCCAGCTCACCGCCGCGCTTGGCACGGGCGTAGTCCGCGAAGCCGTCGTCGTGCGCCGACCCGTCGACGACCGGCGCGTCCTCGGCGGCACCGGCGGGAAGCGGGTCGGCGTAGACCGAACGGCTCGAGACGTACACGTAGCTCCCGACCCGGTCCGCCAGCAGCGCGGCCGCGTCGCGGACGGCGACCGGAGCCCACGACCAGGTGTCGACCGCGACGTCCCACGACCCGACCCTGAGCGCGTCGAGTCCGCCGGGCAGCGTCCGGTCGCCGTGCAGCACGGTGACCGCGTCCGACGGCGAGGACCGGTTCGTACCGCGATGGAAGACGGTGACCTCCCAGCCGGCGGCGACGGCCTCGTCGACGACCGCTCGCCCGACGAACTCCGTCCCGCCCAGGACCAACAGCCGATTCGTGCTCATGCCTCCATCACAGCGCACGAGGCGGTGATGCACCACCCCGGTTCGCTGGGAGCAGCGAGCAGCGCGTCCGAGCGGAGCGCTGTCCGGCGGACTACTTGCGGCTGTGCTCCAGCGATCCGGCTCGCATGGCGGCCTCGTCGTTCAGGTCGACGCGGGAGGCCACGTAGTAGCTGCTCCACTTCGCCGCGTGGTACACGGGGTTCATGACGAACCAGTACGCCCGGCGCTTCCAGCCGTACTCCTTGTCGCGGACGATCCGCTTCGCGTCGCGGATCGCGCCGACGACGGTGTAGCCGATCTGCCGGGACCGTCGGAGCCGCGCGATCGGGCTTGCCGATCCGTCGCAGACGCCGTCGTCTCGTCGAAGATGCGCTTGCGGTACTCGTCGAGGGTGAGGTCGTTGGAGTGGATGACCCAGCCCCGCGGCGCGTACGCCTTCCGCAGGCCGGCCGCGATGATGTCGGCACCGAACGCCATGTCCTCGGAGTACGGGAGGTCGCGGTACGGGATGTCGCCGAGCAGGAGCTCGCGGCGCGTGGCCGAGTTGACGTCGGAGTAGAACGCGAGGGCGTCGAGCAGCCCGCCGTTCCCGTCGGCGAAGCCGTCGTTCGCGAACACCGTCGTGCCGAAGTCCGGCCCGAAGTTGTGGAAGACGTCGTGGATCTCGTACTTCAGCAGCGGGAAGCAGGTCGGGCGCGCGATCTGCTTGCCCATGACCGCGACGACGTCCATGCCGTCCGGGTCCAAGGGCGTGGTCAGCTCGTGCAACCAGCGGGAGTCGCCCGGGATCGCATCGTGCGTGAGGTACGCGACGTACTTGCCGCGGGCGAGCCGGGCGGCGAGCTGGCGGGTCCGGCCGTGGCCGAACTCGCTGTTCGGGATGACGTGCAGCCGGACGTCCGGGTGGGCGGCGACGATGTCGAGCGTGCGGTCGGTGGAGCCGGAATCGATGACGAGGGTCTCGTAGGTGCCGTCGTAGTCCTGGCCCTCGATCGCGGAGAGGATCTGCTCGAGGTACCGCTCGCCGTTGTACGTGGGGATGACGATCGTCGCGTCGAGCGTCGTCTCGGCTGGGGCGTCGATGTCGGAGGTCACCGCACCAATGTACCCGGACCGTCAGCGCGGCAGCAGCAGTGGCACGAGGCCCGTGAGGTCCGCTCGCTGGCCGGACGCGTGCACCGTGCCGCCGGCCATCGCCGTGGTCCAGTCGATGCGGCCGGAGGCGAGCGCGAGCCAGGTCGGTGCGTCCATCTCGATGACGTTCGGCGGCGTGCCTCGGGTGTGGCGGGGGCCCTCGATGCACTGCACCGCACCGAACGGCGGCACCCGCACCTCGACGGTGTTGCCGGGCGCCCGCTCGACGAGGAGCTCCAACAGGTAGCGGACCGCGGTCGCCGTGTCCGTGCGCGACGCCGGTGCGTCCCCGAGCGCCTGCTCCAGGGCTGCGCGACCGACGGCGTCCGTGATCCTGGGTCTGGCCATGCATTCGAGGCTAGGCCATTGCGCCTTAAGCTAGACGGGTGAAGATCCTCGTCCTCGGTTCCGGTGCTCGCGAGCACGCCATCATCAAGGCTCTCCTCTCCGAAGAGGCCGGGCACCACATCATCGCCGCCCCCGGCAACGCGGGCATCGCGGGGGATGTGACCGTGGTCGGCATCGACCAGGAGAACCCTTCGATCGTGCGCGACTTCGCCCGCGACGAAGCGGTCGACCTCGTCGTCATCGGGCCCGAGGCCCCGCTCGTCGCCGGCGTGGCCGACAAGCTGCGCGCCGCCGGCATCCCGGTCTTCGGCCCCAACCGCTCGGCGGCCGCACTCGAGGGCTCGAAGTCCTTCGCGAAGCGGATCATGGACGAAGCCGGCGTGCCCACCGGTCGCGCGGTCCGCGCCGAGGACCTCGACGCAGCGATCGCCGCGCTCGACGACTTCGGTGCCCCCTACGTCGTCAAGGCCGACGGCCTCGCGGCGGGCAAGGGCGTCCTCGTCACCCACGACCGCGACGCGGCCATCCAGCACGCCACCAACTGGCTCGGCTACGGCGGCGTCCTCGTCGAGGAGTTCCTCGACGGCCAGGAGGTCTCCCTCTTCTTCATCACCGACGGCGAGACGGTGCTCCCGCTCTCCCCCGCGCAGGACTACAAGCGGCTGCTCGACGGCGACGCCGGCCCGAACACCGGCGGAATGGGCGCCTACTCCCCGTTGCCCTGGCTCGACAACCGCTTCGGGAGCGAGACGGCCTTCGTCGACGAGGTCCTCGAGACCGTCGCCGTCCCCGTCGTGCGGCAGCTGGCGTCGGAGGGCAACCCGTTCCAGGGCCTCCTCTACGCCGGCCTCATCCTCACCGAACGCGGGATCCGCGTGATCGAGTTCAACGCGCGCTTCGGCGACCCGGAGACGCAGGTCGTCCTCCCCCGGCTCGTCACGCCGCTGTCGGCGCTCCTGCTCGGCTCGGCCACCGGCACGCTCGGCGAGCAGCCGCGACCCGCGTTCGCCGAGGCGAGCGCGGTGACCGTGGTGCTCGCGAGCCAGAACTACCCCGAGACGCCCGTCACCGGCCGGAGCATCACCGGCCTCGACGCCGCCGTCGCCGTCGAGGGGGTCCACCTCGTCCACGCGGCCACGGCCGACGTCGACGGTGGCCTGGTCGCCACCGGCGGCCGCGTCCTCAACGTCGTGGCCCTCGGATCCACCTTCCCGGAGGCACGCGGCCGTGCGTACGAGGCGCTGTCGCGCATCGAACTCGAGGGCGGTCAGTACCGCACCGACATCGCCGCACGCGTCTCCTGATCGCGGCCCGGATGAGCGCCGCAGCGGGAACCGGGTCGTCGGCCGTCGTCGAGAGTCACGACGGCACCAGACTGCACGTGGACGTGATCGGCGACGACACCCTGCCGCCCCTCGTCGTCCTCGCCGGCGGTCCGGCGCGCCACCCGGTCTACCTCGGTGATCTCGGCGGCCTGAGCACCAGGCGTCGCCTCATCGTGCTGCACCAGCGCGGGGTCGGACGGTCCGAGAGCGGATCGTCGACCGCTGCGGCGAGCTGGCCGGAACTCGCCGAGGACGTCGAGGCCGTGCGTCGCTGGCTGGACGTCGACCGCCTCGAACTCCTCGGGCACTCCGCCGGCACCCGCGTCGCCGTGAGCTACGCCGCGCGCTACCCGCACCGGCTCGACCGCCTGTGCCTCATCACGCCGCCCGCCACCTGGCTCGTCGACACGGACGACGACAGCGCGGAGATCATCGCGCGGCACGCGGCGGAGGACTGGTACCCCGGCTTCCTCGAGGCGCTGCCCGCGCTGCTCGCGGCGCCGGACTCCGCGTCGGGGAACCGGCTTGTTCCCGGCGGTGGCGCCCATCGCCTGGGGCGAGTGGGACGACACCGCCCGCGAACACGAGCGGCTGGGCGCCTGGCATCCGGCCGCGCAGGACGCGTTCGTGCACACCCCCACGATCGACGAGGTCGAGGACATCCGCGACGCCCTCCGCACCGTGACGGCTCCCGTGCTCGTGGTCGCGGGCTCCGAGGACGGCCTGACGGGACTCGCGCCCGTCGTCGACCTCGCGAAGCGGTTCCCGCTCGGCCAGGCCATCGTGCTCGACGGGTGCGGACACTACCCCTGGGTGGAGCAGCCGCGATCCTTCGCCGCCGCCGTCCACGGCTTCTTCCCGATCGGCTGACCGGTGCGCAGCGTCGATCTGACGTTCGACGAGGCCCTCGAGGCCGCCGTCCGCGACCGCTGGCACGCGCTCCTCGACCTCGGCATCAGCAGTCTCGCCACGCATCGCGGTGCGAGCAACCGTCCGCACGTCACGCTGTCGGCCGGCGAGGACCTCGAGCTCACCGGGCGGCCGGCCTTCGCGCCGTTCGCCGTCCGGCTCGGGGCTCCGCTGCTGTTCCCGCGTCGCTCGGGCGCCGTCCTCGCGCTCACGGTGATCCCCACGCACGAGCTGCTGGAGCTGCACGGACGTGTGGCCGGCGACGTCACCGGTGCCTTCGAGCACACCCGGCCCGGCGCCTGGACACCCCACGTCACGCTCTCCCGACGCGTCGCCGGCGAGCAGACCGCGGCGGCACTCGCCGTGCTCCGGTCGCTCGGCGACCTCCCGTCCGGGCTCGTCACCGGGCTCCGGTTCTGGAACGGCGACACCAGGACGGTCACGGACCTCCTCGGCCCGTGACCGTCCGGTGTCGCCGTGTCGGCGGAGCCGCTACTCGGCTTCGGACCGGGCGGTCGCGGCAGCCGCGGCGACCGCGGCGGCCTGTCCGTGCTGGGTCTCCGGGGTCGACCAGGCGGCCGCCTTCGGCTTCTGGAAGAACAGGACCACGACCGCGCCCACGAGCGCGAGGCCTGCCGGGAGGAGCAACGACTGGGCCATGGCGGTGGTGAACCCGGCATGCAGGAACTCGGGCAGCTCGCCACCCGTCACCTCGCTCACCCCACCGGCCGCCCCACCGGGTGCAGCGGGCAGCTCGGCCGCGAGGCGTCCCTGGATGAGCGCGGCGATGGCCGCACTGCCGAGGACGGCTCCGATCTGACGCGTCGTGTTGAACACGCCTGAGCCGGCGCCGGCCTGGTGCTGTGGGAGCCCCCGGGTGGTGAGGTTGGAGACCGGGCCCCACATGAAGCCGTTGGCGAGGCCGAGGACGGCACTCGGGAGGAGCAGCATGAGGATCGGCTGCTCGGGCGTGAGGAGGATCGAGTACCAGCCGAGCGCGAGGGCCAGCAGGAGGAGCCCCGCGAGGGCGAACCACTTCGGGTTCACGCGGTCGATCGCCCGCCCGACCACGGGCGCGAGCCCGGCGGAGAGCACGGCCATCGGGACGAGCATGAGCGCGGACTGCGTCGGGGTCAGGCCGCGGACGGTCTGGTAGAAGAAGACGAGCGGCAGCGACATGCTCGTGATCGTGAACCCGATCGTCGAGATCGCGAGGTTGCCGACCGAGAAGTTGCGGTCGCGGAACAACGCCAGCGGGAGCAGCGGCTCGCCCTTCATGACGGCCTGCCACACGACGAACAGGCCGAGGACGACGACACCGGCGATGATGAGGCTCCACACGGTGATCGGACCGGTGATCGTGCCCCAGTCGTAGCTCTGGCCCTCCTGGATGCCGAACACGAGGAGGAACATCCCGAGCCCGCTCAGGACGACCCCGAGCACGTCGAACTTGTGCGGGTGCGTGGCGAGCGCGGGGACGTTGCGCCAGACCATGATGAAGCCGATGACACCGACGGGCACGTTGATGAAGAAGATCCACTCCCAGCCGAAGCCGTCGACGAGCACGCCGCCCAGGATCGGGCCGACGAGCGTCGCGACGCCAGCGGTCGCTCCCCAGAGGCCCATGGCCGCACCGCGGCGGTCCGGCGGGAAGATGCGGGTGATGACGGCCATCGTCTGCGGGGTCATGAGCGCCGCGCCGAGACCCTGCACGACGCGGGCGACGATGAGCATCTCGATCGAGCCCGACAGGCCGCACCAGAGTGAGGCGAGCGTGAAGACGACGAGGCCGATGAGGTAGAGGTTCTTCGGGCCGAAGCGGTCGCCGAGACGGCCCGTGATGAGCAACGGCACCGCATAGGCGAGCAGGTAGGCGCTCGTCACCCAGATGACGTTGTTGATGTCGGTGTCGAGGCCGCGCATGATCGCGGGGTTCGCCACGGACACGATGGTCGTGTCGATGAGGATCATGAAGAAGCCGATGACCAGGGACCAGAGCGCGGGCCAGGGGCGCACGGCCCCGGGCGTCGGACCGGAGACGCCCTGGGGAGGCGTGGTGGGGGTGGTGGACATGATGTCCCTTTCTGCACGGAGGACGGGTTCGCGTTCGGGACGCGAGGATGAGCGGGACCGCCGGCCGGACTGGTCGGTCGTCCCGGAGGTTCAGGTGGAGGGTGTCGGCTGAGCGGACACGGGCGGGGTCGCCGCCTGCTCGTGGAGTGGCGCACGGGTCCCCGGCACGTGCCAGGCGAGTGCACCGTCGGCGATCTCGGCGAGGAGCGATTCGAGGTGGGCGATCTCGGCGCGCAGCATGGCGGCCGAGTAGGGGACGTTGATCCAGTACACGCGCGGGATCCCGCGCTCGAGCGCCCACGTCATGCGGCGATCGAGGTCGGCGAGCTCGGCCTGCTGCCGGAGGATGCGGGTCTCGAGCAGCATCCGCACCTCCTCGGCGCCCAGTTCGTGCGCCTCGGACAGCGCGAGCCCGAGCTCCGGGTACTCGTTCGTGGGGGTGCTGAGCAGCTCGCGCAGCCGCTCCCCCAGCAGGTGCCGGCCGAGGTCGGTGATCTCGAAGGTGGTGCGCTCGGGCCGGGCTCCCTCGCGGTCGGTCCCGGAGGCGAGCACGAGGCCGTCGGCCTCGAGTCCGTAGACGGCGCGGTAGAGCGAGCCGGGGCTCACCTTGACGACGCGGTCCTCCTGACGGTGGAGCGCGAGTTGGTACATCTCGTAGGGGTGCATGGGGCGCTCGGCGAGGTAGCCGAGCGCGGCGACGGCGAGCAGGCCGAGCGGCTTGACCTTGCCCATGACCCTCCCATCACTCCACGCGAACTATTCCACGTGGAATATACGCGTACCGCCCTGAGGTCGCAAGCCCTGGCGACCGACCCGGCCACCGCCGATGCACGATAATGAACGAGTGAGCGCACCCTCGGAGACCAACGCCTGGAACCACGTCTACTCGGGCAAGGTCCGCGACCTGTACGAGCCGGCCGCCGGGCCCGACGACCTCTTGCTCGTCGTCGCGAGCGACCGGGTGAGCGCCTTCGACCACGTGCTCGAGCCGGGCATCCCCGGCAAGGGCGATCTGCTCACCAGCCTGAGCCTCTGGTGGTTCGACCAGCTCCGCGAGGTGCCGAACCATCTCGTCCCCGATCATGAGCTCGACGCCGCGGGTGTCGCGGTGTCCAGCATCCCGGCCGAGTTCGCCGGCCGGGCGATGCTCGTCCGCAAGCTCGACATGTTCCCCGTCGAGTGCGTCGTCCGCGGCTACCTCACCGGCTCCGGCTGGAAGGAGTACGTCGCGAACCGCACCGTCTGCGGCATCCCGCTGCCCGACGGCCTCCGCGACGGCGATCGCCTGCCCGAGCCGCTGTTCACCCCCGCGTACAAGGCGCCGCTCGGCGAGCACGACGAGAACATCTCGTTCTCCCGCATGGTCGAGCTCATCGGCGAGGACGACGCGGTCGCGCTGAAGGACCTGTCACTCGGCATCTACGAGACGGCATCACTGACGGCGGAACGCCACGGCGTCATCCTCGCCGACACGAAGTTCGAGTTCGGCCGCAACCCGGGGACCGGCGTCATCACGCTCGGCGACGAAGTGCTCACCTCCGACTCCAGCCGGTACTGGGACCGCGACGTCTACCTGACGAGCGACGACCCCACCGCACGCATGGCCAGCTTCGACAAGCAGATCGTCCGCAACTGGCTGGCCCACAACTGGGACCAGGACGACCCGTCGACACCCACGCCTCCGACCCTGCCTGCCGAGATCGTCACGCAGACGGCCGACCGCTACCGCGAACTCCTGGAGCGCCTCACCGGCAGCGGGCGCTGACCACCGGAACCATCCGCATCGCGGAGGTGCCGGTCAGCTCGTCTTCCGACGGGCGCGGAGCCGAGCGTTGTCGGCCAGGATGGCCTGCGCATCGGGCAGCGGCCCCTCCGGCACGATGACGCCCATGAGCGTGGCCGTCTTCTCGAGTGCGTCGCGTGCATCGTCGGCCGCGAGCCGCGCCTCGACGAGATCGCAGGAATCGTCACTGCCCACCTCGCTGCGGGTGCCGCTGCGCTCCACGAGCTCGCGCTGCAGGCGCTCCGCGGTGGCGTACATGCGCGTCAGCGTCCAGAGTGAGGTCCACGGGAGGTCGTCGCTCAGCCCGATGAGGTGATCGTTGAGCGGGTCGATCCACCGCGACGGCTGGTGCCCGCCGTCCAGGCGACGACGACGGTTGCGTCGTTCGGCCGACACGAGCAGGAAGACGGCGACGAGGATGGCACCGAGCAAGGCACCGACGACGTCGAGTCCGGGCACCCACTCCGGGTCGAAGCCGGGGAGCGACACTGACGAGCGTTCGTCGTGGACGAGTGACCACTCGACGAGCACGCCCACCGTCGCGCCGATGACGAAGCCGCTGAGCAGGAGGAATGCACCGAGCAGGAGCGTGATCCTCCGCCGCAGCTGGTGACCGCGCTGTTGATCCTCGGTGAGCTCACCTCGTTCCGCGAACGGATCCACGACCATGAGGCGACCACCGACACGGACCACACCAGGGTGGCGAGTCGTGACCGTCATGGCCCGAGGATACCCCACAAGGTGGGTCATGCGGCGGGATTCACGAGCCGAGATCGGCGGAAATCCGCGGTGGATCGGCCGTCGTGACCCCCGGAATGGGGGCGCTCGAAGAGGTCACGTCGCCCTCGGACGCCGTCGCCGAGACCTCGACCGGATCCCGCGAGGCTCGCCGGAGGGTTCGAGCCGGCTCGCGTGACCTCCCGCGGGTCGTTCAGGGTCGGACACCGACGCGCGGGAAGGCGCCCGATGCAGCTGCGACGAGCGCCTCGTCGACGTCCTGCAAGGGGAACTCCGGGCCGACGAGTTCGGCGAACGGATACCGACGCCACGCACCGGTCAGGAAGTCGACCGCGCGTGCCAGATCCCGCGGTCGGTAGTTGTGTGCGCCGCGCACCGTGAGGAGGCGTCGGACGATCCGTTCGGCGTCGATGCCGAGCGGCGCACCGGGCGACACGCTGCCGACGAGGACCGCCGTCCCGCCGATCGACAGCGACGCGATGGCGGCGTCGACGGCACGGGCGTCGCCGGACATCTCGATGGCCACCGGGAAGCCCTCAACGCCCGCCGCCAGGTGCGCGGCGTCGAGGTGCTCGGCGGCGCCGATCGTGGGGTCGACGGTCGCGATGGCGCCGAAGCGACCGGCGAGCAGCCGGCGGGCGGGGTCCGGATCGCTCACGACGACGCGCGCCCCGGCATCGGTCGCGATGGCCGCGACCGTCAGCCCGAGCATCCCGGCGCCGGTCACGAGGACCGCCGTGCCGGGCAGGTCGTGCCCGGCCGCATCCAGTGCGGCGATCGCGGTGGCCGTCGCGCAGGACGCCGGCGCGAAGACGGCGGCGGGCGGCGTCTCCCCCACGATCACGATGGCCGTGCCCTCGAGGAGTTCGACGTGGGTGGCGAATCCGCCGCTCAGCTCCCAGCCGCGGTGGACCCGGTCGTGCCCGTACTTCGCGAGCCGGCGGCACTTCTGCTCCAGGCCGGCGGAGCAGCGGTCGCAGACGCCGCAGCTCACGACGACCGACCACACGACCCGCATCCCCGCGACGAGGACCGTGCCGTCCACCGCGGTGACGGGTCCCCCGACCGCCACGACGCGTCCCACCTGTTCGTGCCCGAGGACGAGCGGCGTGGCGGCGTCACGGTGCCCGAGGACGGTGTGCACGTCGGAGCCGCACACGGTCGCCAGTTCCACCTCGACGAGGACGTCGCCCGGCCCGAGCGTCACCCCGGGCACCGCCATCGCCTGGTGCGGGTGCCCCGGCCCCTGCCAGACCATCGCGATCGGCGACGGTCTGATGAAGACGTCGTTGCCCTCGTGCGCGGTGAGCGTCGTGTGCATGGTTCCCCCGGTCGATCGTTCAGTCGAGACCGAGCAGCGCGGGCAACTCGGCGATGCTCGTGATGATCTCGTCGGCGCCCGCCTCGAGCAGCGTCTCCTCGTCGTGTGCTCCGGTGAGCACCCCGACGACGAGCCCGGCGCCGGCGTTCACCCCGGACAGCATGTCGCTGGCCGTGTCGCCGACGACGACCATGGTGTCGACGGCGCTCGCACCGAACCGGAGGAGCGCGGTCAGCGGCAGGTCCGGCGCTGGACGCCCTCGACCGGCGTCGGCGGGCGACAGGGCGTCGTCGGCGAGTTCGGACCACCCGAGGCTCGCGAGGAGCGCGTCGCGCGTGGCGGGGGCGAACCCGGTGGTGAACACGACGCCCACGCCGAGCTCGCGGAGCCGCCGCACCGTGTCCTCGGCTCCGGCGATCGCCTCGACGCGCCCCTCGCCGACGAGGCGCTCGTAGGCCGCTTCGAAGGCGGCGTTGCCGGAAGCGGCTCGAGCCTCGTCGCCGTCGGTCAGCATGAGGAACACGTCGAGCTTCGACTGGCCCATCGTGTCGCGGACGAGCTCGATGGCCGCGTCGAGCGCGTCCTCGGTGTCGATGCCGATCGTCTCGGCGGCGACGCGGAAGGCGTCCTCGACGACGCCGTCGTCCGAGACCGTCGTCCCGGCGAGGTCGAGGACCACCAGTTCGAGCAGGAGGTCGTCCTCGTGCGCGTCGTCGAACCCGCCCTCCAGCTCGTCGAGGTCGGCGAGGTCGGTCTCCACGTCGTCGTCGAGGTCGGGTGCCGCGGTGCTGTCCTGCTGGGGTCGATCGATGCTGGTCACGAGAGGCCTTTCTGAAGGTGGGCTGATGCGGCACGGATGCTGGTCGGCTGCGCCGGCGAGAAGGTCGGGCCGAGGTGCTCGGCGACGGCCAGCTCGCCGAGCGCGGGTCCGGTGGTCATCCCGATGCCCGTGGTCGCGGCGACCACGCGGACGCCCGGGGTCGGTTCGTCGATGAGCAACTCCTCCGGGGCGGTGGCGTAGACGCCCTGCCAGCGTTCGAGGACGTCGAGCCTGGTCCCGAACAGCGTGCTTCCAGCCTGCAGGAGTTCGTCGAAGGCGTGCTCGGACTGGAACGGGGAGACCGCTTCGCCGCGACTGTGGGTGTCGCCGAGGATGATCGAGCCGTCCGGCAACTGGGTCGCCATGAGGTTGACGTCGAGCGAGGCGAGCCCGGGGTGGTCCTGCTGCAACCGCTCCCGGAGTGCCGGGATGGCGGGCGAGTCGGCGAATCCCGCGTAGCGCAGGAGCGACCACCCGGTCAGGAGCGGCGCCGGCATCGGCATCGGGAGTTCGGCGCGCACCCGCACCATGTCGAGCGCGCATCGACGGACGACCGCCCGCTCGGCCAGCTCGGGGAGGAGCGTGTCGATGTCGTGGTTCACCGCGACCACGGTGAGGCCTGCGGCGATGACGCCGCGGCTGGTGTCGACGAAGCCGGAGCGCAGCCCCGTCACGGTCGTCCGGCGTCGGAACTCGACACCGCGGCGTTCCAGGTACGCCGTGACGGCGCCCAGCGCCTGACGCGGGTTCACCTGGAGGTCGCGTGGCAGCCAGGCGCCGCCCACCACGTCGTCGGCACTGATCGGCACCTGCTGCAGGAACTCGGCCGCGTCGTACAGGCGGACGTCGGCCGCAGCTCCCGCCTGGGCACGGGACGCAGCGAAGTCCTCGAGGACGCGCAGCTCGTCGAGGTGCCGGGCGACCACGTGCGTGCCCGAGCGCCGGACCCACAGCCCAGCGTCCTGCTCGAGTCGCTGCCAGATCTCCGCCGAACGCGCGGCGAGGCGGGCGGCGAGCCCGGCCTGCGGCGTCGCGGCCAGATGACCGAAGTTGCGGACCGACGCACCCTGGGCTTCGGCCGAACGTTCGACGACCACGACCTCGGCACCGGCGTCCACAGCGGCGAGCGCCGCGGACAGCCCGACGATGCCGGCTCCGACGATCACGACGTCCGCGCGATCGGCCGAGGCACCGAGCGAGCCGACGCCGAGGCCGACCCGCGGCGCCGACACCCCGCCGCTCATCCGTCGTCCGTTCACGAGAACACCCTCCGCATCCACATGGCGATGCCCTCGACGACGAGGACCACCGCGAGGATCATCAGCACGATGGCCGTGACCTGGTCGTAGTTCCCACCCTGGTCCGCCTGGATCAGGTAGTAGCCGATGCCGCCTCCGCCGACGATGCCGAGCATGGTCGCGGCGCGGATGTTCGTGTCGAGCGTGTAGAAGGTGTGCCCGACCAGTGCACGGGCGCCCTGCGGGAGCGTCGCGGCGGCGTAGACCTGTGGGCGCGTCGCGCCGACGGCGGTCAGCGCGCGTTCCGGTCCGGGCGCGACCTCCTCGAAGGAGTCCGCGATGAGCTTGCCGAGGAGGCCGATCCCGCAGATGCCGAGCGCGAGCGTCCCCGCCTGGGCCCCGAGCCCGGTGACCACGATGAGGAGGATCGCGAGGATGAGCTCCGGGATGCCGCGGATGCCGACGAGCGCGAACCGGGCGCCGGTGCGGACACCGCGGTTCGGGGCGACGTTCCGTGCGGCGAGGGACCCGATGACGATCGAGCAGACGAGGGCGATGAGGGTCGCCGCGAAGGCGATCGCGACGGTCTCGAACATCGCCTCGACCATCTGCTCCGTCGTGCGCATGCCGAACGACGGAGGCCAGAGTCGGACGAGGACGTCGGGGGCCTTGGCCCAGAACGTCACGAGGTCGCCCCACTGGATGTCGGACACGACGACGCCCCAGACCACGACCGCCACGGCGAGCCAGGCACCGACGGTGTCGCGGACGCGGGCCGGCGTCCACGGACGCTTCGCTGCAGCGGCGATCCGGGACTCGGCGCTCGGAGAGGCGACCGTGCGGCTGCTCCCACCCGCCGCACGACGTGCCTCCCGGCCCGCGGCCACCCGACGCACGACGCGGTCACCGAGTCCACGTCCGGTCGGCTGCACCCCGAGCATCACGGTCCGCACGGTGCTCGACACGATCTCCATGACGACGCACAGCGCGAAGATGACGATCGCGAGTCCGATGCCGAGCGAGTAGTCGAGGGATTTGAACGCGAGCGACAGTTCACGGCCGAGGCCGAGGACGCCGACGTAGCCGAGGAGGACCGAACCGCGCAGGTTGATGTCGCCGCGGTGGAGGACCGTGGCCACCCAGGACGGGAGGACCTGCGGCAGGACACCCGAGGTGAACTCCTGCAGCTTCGAGCCGCCGGCCGCCCGGATCGCGAGTCGTGGCCCCTCGTCGACCTGCTCGATCGCGTCCGCGAAGAGCTTCGAGATCATGCCGACGGAGTGCAGCCCGATCGCGATGATGCCGGGCAGCGAGCCGAGCGAGAACATGAGCACGAGGATCATCGCGATGACGACATCGGGCACGGCACGGCTGAGCACGCCGACGAACCGACCGACCGCGCGCCAGGCCGGTCCCGGGGTCGTGTTGGCGGCCGCGAGGTACGCGACCGGGATCGAGAGCACCGCAGCGAGGACGGTGCCTGAGATGACGATCCCCAGGGTCAGGGCGGTGAGCGACAGCAGTTCCCCGGGCGGCGGGAACGTGATCGTGCCCACCCGGTTGAAGAAGTTGACCGCGTTGCCCCAGCTCGCCACCATGTTCGGGATCGAGATCCCGACCTCGAGGAGCGAGTAGACCGAGAACGCGAGCAGCGCGATCGAGCGTGAGCACGGCGGCGATCGTCTGCGGTCGGAGCCGACCGACGGGAACGGGTCCGGAGAGTCCTGGCGGGCGGCCGGCGGGCGGTGCCGTCTTCGCGGGTGCGGTGACGACCATCAGCGGGTCCTGCCCGGTCGACGGAGCTCGTCGGGCTCGCGGCCGTCGACATCGGCGTCGAACTCCCACTCCGGGTCGTCGGGCAGTTCGTCCTCGCCCACGCGCTCCTCGACACCGAGCAGGCCGCGGAGGTCGTCGTCGGGGTCGCCGAGCAGCTCGTCGGTCTCCAACTCCACCGCGATCGCCTGCAGCTCACGGGTGCTCGTCGCGACCCGGCCGTAGATCTCCATCACCTCGGTCTTCGACAGGCCGTCGGTCGTGGTGTCGAGGACCACCTCGCCGTGGCGGAGACCGACGATGCGGTCGCCCCAGGAGAGCGCGAGGTCGACCTGGTGCAGGCTGCACACGACGGTGAGTCCGCGGTCGATCGCGATCTCGCGGATGAGGGCCATCACCTGCTCGCTCGATTCCGGGTCGAGGGAGGCGACGGGCTCGTCGGCGAGGAGGATCTCGGGGTCCTGCATGAGCGCTCTGGCGATGGCGACGCGCTGCTGCTGACCGCCGGAGAGGGTGTCGGCGCGCTGGTAGGCGCGCTCGAGGAGCCCGACGCGGTCGAGGTGGCCGAGCGCCTTCAACTTCAGGGTGCGGCCGTAGCCGAGGATGCCGAGACGCGGTCCGCGGACGCCCGCCAGCGAACCGGTCAGGACGTTCTCGAGGACGGTGAGCGACGGGACCAGCTCGAACTGCTGGAAGACGAACCCGACGCGGGCGCGGAGCCGACGCAGGGCACGCTGTCCGAGGGCCGGCACCTCGTCACCGAGGACCGAGACCGACCCGGCGGTGGGCCGCTCGAGGCCGTCCAGGTGACGGAGGAGCGTCGACTTGCCGGAGCCCGACAGACCGAGCAGGACGACGATCTCGCCGCGACGGATGTCGAGGTCGACGCGCTGCAGGGCGACCGTCCGGTCGAAGCGCTTCGTGACCCCGCGGAGACGCACGAGCGGTTCCGCTCCGTCGGGTGCGGTGCGACGCGCCTGCTGCTCGGTGACGCTCATGGCTGCTGCCTCTCGTGGATTGCGGATCATCGACGGCCGTTCCCGCCCTTCGACAAGCTCAGGAACCGCTTGTCGAAGGGCGGGACTGGCGCTCAGGTCAGGCCTGGCACTGCTTGGCGTTGGTCTTCTTGCAGATGTCGCGGATGGTGTCGTAGTACGCGTCGTCGACCGGCGAGGTGCCGTAGAAGGTCGCGCGGAAGGCGTCGCTGTCGGCGCTCTTCACGCCGGAGTCGATGATCTGGTCGATCGTGACCTCGGACAGGGCCTTCTCGAGCTTCTCCTTCACGTCGGCGGGCAGCGAGTCGGACTCGACGATCGGCGCACCGGGGACCATCGTGCGGTCGATGACCTTCACGCCGTCGTTCTTCTCGACCTCGGAGTCCTCGGCGAAGCCCGCCTCGCACTCGACGCCCTCGGCGGTCTTCGTCACCGAGACGTCGTGCTTGCCGGCGAAGACCGGGGTGATGTCCTTCTCGGGGTCGATGCCGGCCTCGAGCAGGTTGTAGCTCGGGAACAGGTACCCGGACGTCGAGGACGGGTCGACGAAGCAGACCTTCTTGCCCTTGAACTCCTCGATCTTCGTGATCGACGAGTCCTTCGGGACGATCGCCTCGGAGTAGTAGCCCGGCTCCTGCCCCTTGACGGTGATGATCGACGAGATCGGCGTGATCTTGGCCCCGTTGTTGAGCGCGGTCACGTAGGTGAAGCCGGAGAAGGAGGCGACGTCGATCTTCCCGGCCACGGCCGCCTCGATGAGGGCCGCGTAGTCGGTCGACTCGTGGTACTCGACCTTCTTGCCGGTCTCCTTGGCGATGTAGTCCATGAGCGGCTGGTAGTTGGTCTGCGTGTCGACCGAGTCGGGGACGACGCCGAAGACGAGGGTCTGGTCGTCGACCGCGAAGGTCCCGGCCGCGGCGGAACCGGTGTCGCTGGCGGTGGCGCTCGAGCAGGCGGCCAGGCCGATCGAGAGGAGGGCGGCGGCGCCGAGCGCAGCGACGCGGGTGAGGGAGAGCTTCATGTGCTGGGACGTACCTTTCAGAAGGACCGATGCACCCGCCCGCTCCGCGCGTGGCTCCGGTGGATCGGAACCGCGAGTGACCGACGCGGGCACTGCTGTGTGCCGTACGTGTGATCACGCTACGAGCGGCGCCCGAACAGGGCCGGGCCTCCCGGTGAACAGGAGGTGAAGCCCCGCGGAAGGATCGATCAGGCAAGCCACGGCCGTCGTCCGCCGAGCCGCCTAGACTGCTGGAATCCGCCCATCCGAGCAGCAGAGCAGGTGAGTCGTTTGCCCCTCGACCCGATCTTCGTCGAACGAGCGCGGACGCACCGCGCCTACCTCATCTCGACCGCACTCGAGCAGGCGAAGGCCTTCTTCCTGCGGCCGAAGACGACCACCGTCGCGCGCCCGAAGCCCGCTCCCGCGGCGGACCCGAAGGCGACCTCCCCGAAGGCCGCCGGGCCGAAGGCGAAGCCCTCGAGCCCGACGGCGAAGGCCACCACCGCCGCACCCCGCCGCAAGAAGACGCGCGCACAGCACCGCAAGGCCGCGCGGAACTGGGACAAGAAGGAGCTCGCGACCGTCGGCGTCCCGGGCCCGGAGCTGCGCATCGAGGAGCACACGATCCCGGTCGCCGGCTTCCCCGACGTCCGGATCCGGCTCTACCACCCGCCGACGGCCGACGGCGACCAGGCGGTGCCCGCGGTCCTGTCCTTCTTCGGTGGGGCGTTCCGCATCGGCGGGATCGACTACCCGACGACCGACGCGGGGTTCCGTCGTCGGGCGGCCGACGCCGGCGTGGTCATCGCCGCCGTCGATTACGCGCTCGCTCCCGAGCACCGGTACCCGACCCAGCTGGAGCAGGCCCACGCGGCGCTCGAGTGGCTGTTCGCCGAGGCCGCGACGCTCGGGATCGACTCGGGGCGGATCGCCGTCGCCGGGGTGTCCGCCGGTGGCAGCATCGCGGCTGCGCTCACGCTCGTGAATCGTGAACGCGGCCGGCTGCCCATCCGACTCCAGCTGCTCGAGGTGCCGGTCACGGACCTGACCGGCGGCCACATCGACCTCCGTCCCGTGCGGGAGATGGGCATCCCGAGGATCTTCGCGATCAAGGAGCTCCGTTCCGTCGCGAAGACCTACCTCCTGGATCGACGTCAGGCGAAGGAGCCGCACGCGTCGCCCCTCCTCGCGCGGTCGCACGCGGACCTCCCCCGCGCCGTGATCCTCACGGCCGAGTACGACCCGCTCCGCGGCGACGGCGCGGCCTACCTGGCCGCGCTCCGGGCCGACGGCGTCGACGCGAGCGGGACGATGTACCTGGGCGCGACGCACGACACCCCCATCTTCGGCGGCGTGCTCCCTGCGGCCCGCCGCTGGCACGACGACGTCGTGACCGCCCTGCGATCACTCCACGACGCGGACTGAGCCGGGTCGCCGCGCAGACCGGCTTCCCCTCGGGCCCGAAAGCTGGAATCGTGTCGGCATGGACGCCCACGACATCCGGAACGCCTACCTCGACTTCCTCGAACGGAACGGCCACGCGCTGATCAAGCGGGCACCGCTCGTCCCGCGCGGCGACACGAGCACCCTGTTCAACGGCAGCGGGATGCAGGCACTCCTGCCGTACCTCCTCGGTGAGGAGCACCCCGAGGGGCGACGGTTGACCGACAGCCAGCCGTGCGTCCGCGCCCAGGACATCGAGGACGTCGGCGACAACCGACACACCACCTTCTTCGAGATGCTCGGCAACTGGTCGCTCGGCGACTACTTCAAGGAGACGCAGATCCGGCAGTTCTTCACCTTCCTGGTCGACATCGTCGGGCTGGATCCGGAGCGGATCTCCGTCACCTGCTTCATCGGCGATCCCGCGAACGGCATCCCACGCGACGACGAGGCCGCGTCGATCTGGGCGTCCGTGTTCGCCGAACGCGGGGTCTCCAACGGGATCGCGGAGATCGGCTCCCAGGCCGACGGCGACGCCCGCGGGGTGCGGCCCGGAGAGCGGATCTTCTTCTACGACGGCGGCGAGAACTGGTGGTCCCGCGGCGGGTCACTCGAGGGCACCCCGATCGGCGACCCGTGCGGCCCCGACAGCGAGGTGTTCTACGACTTCGGCCCCGAGTTCCAGGATCCGTCCTACGGCCTCGCGCATCCCGCGAGCGACGGCGGACGGTTCATGGAGATCGGCAACCAGGTGTTCATGCAGTACCGCCGACGCGAGGACGGCTCGTTCGAGGAACTCGCCCGGCGCAACGTGGACTTCGGCGGCGGCCTCGAACGCATCGCCGCCGCGTCGATCGACTCCGACGACGTCTTCCGCATCTCGCTCCTGTGGCCCATCGTCGAGCGACTCCAGGAGCTCACCGGGAAACGCTACGAGGACGAGACCTCCGCCATGCGCATCATCGCCGACCACCTGCGGGGTGCGACCTTCCTGGCGGTGGACGGCGTGCGTCCGTCGAACAAGGAGCAGGGCTACGTCATGCGGCGGCTGCTCCGACGGGCGATCCGGCTCGCACTCTCGCTCGACCTCCACGAGAACTTCTTCGGCGAGATCGTGCCCGTCATCGCGGGCTTGTACGCCGACGACTACCCGGAGGTGGCCGCCGCCCGCGACGAGGTCGTCGCCGTCCTCGTCAAGGAGGAGCAGTCGTTCCGACGCACGCTGGGCGCAGGCCTCCAGATGGTCCAGGGGTACGCCGGGCGGGTCATGACGGGACACGACGTGTTCCGACTGTCCGACACGAACGGCTTCCCGAAGGAGCTGACCATCGAGGAGGCCGGGCGCCTCGGCATCGAGGTCGCTTCCGACTGGGAGGCGGAGTTCGCCGCCGCGCTCGCGGAGCAGCGTGCGCGGTCCCGCGGGGCGACGCACCTCGGCGCCGCCGGCCTCCCGGGCGGCGACACCGCCTGAGGGTCGGCCTCCGCTCAGTCGCGCTTGAGCATGTCGATGCCGGCGCCGGCGAACTGCCGGAGCGTCGCGTCCGGCAGGAACGCGCGGGTGAGCGCCGCGGCGATCCGCGTGAGGTCGCCCTCGTCGCGGTACAGGAGGTAGATCGGCTCCGATCGCGGGTTGAACTTCTGCTTGAACCGGTGGAGGGACGAGAAGCCGTACACCGGCTCCAGGATGCCGCTGAGCTGACCCAGCAGGTGCGCGATGCGCCCCTCGTCGTCCTCCACCCGGTGCGCGAGCGGCGCGCCCGAGAGCGAGAGGATCTGCGCGCCCTCCTCGGCGAAGACCTTGGCCGAGGAGGCGATGAGGAACTCCATGACCGAACCGAAGCCCTCCTCGCGTCGCCGCATGAGGTCGAGCGTCCACCCGCGGTGCTCGCCGTCGGGGCCGAAGACCGGGAGCCAGCTGAGGAAGCCGTCGACGTCGCCGTCCGGTGAGATCGCGAGTGCCAGACGGACCTCGGGGTCGTCGGCCTCCTGCAGGGTCCCGAGGGTGAACCGCATCTCCGGCAGACCCTTGTCGCCGACCCAGCCCTCGGAGATGGCGCGGATCTGCTGTCGGACGCCCCAGGTCTCGGCGGCGTAGGTGCTCATCCGGAAGACCATCCCCTCGCGCTCCGCCTTGTTGAGCGCCGTGCGGATGTTCGACCAGGCCTTGCCGGTGAACGCGAGACCGGGGAGGTCGACGATCGTGTCGTCGGCGATGATGAGGTCGCGCCATCCCTCGGGCATCGCGTCCTTCGTCGCCTGGCTGGAACTGAAGAAGCACGGGATGAGGGAGTCGCGCTCGGCCGCCTGGACGAACTCCTCGACGCTCGCCTCGGAGGTGCTCCGGCGGGCCGAGCGGGTCGGCGAGCACGATCGCGACGCCGGCGTGCTTCTGGTAGGGCACGAGGCCCACCGAGGTGCGGAAGTACTCCATGCCGTCCCACGTGGCCATCCAGGAGAGCGAGCCGCCGCCGTCGGTCCGGATGAGCGCGCGGGCGTCGTCCGCCGACGGCAGGTCCTGCTGCTGCTTGCGCCCGACGCCGAGCTGCCGGCGTCGGTGGGACGAGAACGCGCTGCGGGTCGCAAGGAGGTAGACGAGGAAGGCGAGCCAGAGCACGGACGTCGCCAGGAACACGTCGGTGTCGCCCCAGTCGATCGGGAGCTCGGCGGGGTCCAACGGCGACAGCGCCAGGTACAGGACCGCGACCAGGACGTTGAGGATCGCCCAGACGACGCTCAGCACCCATGCCCAGCGGCGACCGAGCCGCAGGCCGTTGGCGACGAGGATGATCACGACCGTGTCGATCGCGACGTCGAGCCACGGGCCCTCCGCCGGAGCGGTCGGACCGAACGGGCCGTTGGTCGGCACGAGCAGGGCGACGATCTGGACGACGCCGAGGGCCACGCTCGTCGTGAACGCGAGCAGTCGGCGCTCGCGGACGCTGGCCCGCTGGATGCGGAAGGAGCGGTTCACCGCGAGGACGAAGAGCACCGCGAAGGCGTGCTCGAGGTCCGCGAGCGAGCCGATGAAGAGGACCCCGATCGCGGCGTAGGACGCGACGATGATCCAGCCCCGCTGCCGCCACGGCGAGGCGAAGAGCGACACACAGGCGGCGAAACAGGCCATCGTCCCGCCGGACGGACCGACGTCGAGCATCCCGGCGAGGCTCGTCGCCCACGGCCAGGGCAGCTGACTCGCGGCCCAGAGGAACCCGGCGGTGGCGAGGACGGCGACGAGCTGACCGGCGGCGAAGGTGATGAGCGCCACCTTCGATCCCCGCCACCACTCCAGCAGGCCGACCCAGGCGAACCCGATCACCGCGAACACGTAGGCCCAGGGCTCCACGACGAGGAACGTCCCGGTGACGGGGGTCCACCAGCGCCCGGCCTCGAAGGCGGGCAAGCCGTAGGCGACCGCGTCCCACCACGGTTGCGCCGTCGTCGACTCCCAGAGGCCACGCCCGACGACGCCCGACGACGAGGACGACCAGCACCAGGGCGATCGTGACCGGCACCCGGCCGACCACCGTTCGGATCCTCATGCGCGCTGCCCCCTTCGTGGTTCCACGGAGCACACGCGCGCCGTGCGGTCGAGGCTACAGAACGGCCGCGTGGGACCGCAACGCATCGCCGTCCGGCAGGCTGACCAGCGCGAGCCAGAGTTCGGCCCGAGCGGCGAAGGTGTCGAGGGGTCGCCCGAGCACCTGTTCGACCCGGGTGATGCGGTTGCGGAGCGTGTGTCGATGGATCCCGAGTCGCCGCGCGGCGGGCTCCCACTGACCGTTCGCCTCGAGCCAGCCGCGGAGGCTCGGCACGAGGTCGGAGCCCTCCTCGCGGTCGACGCGGAGCACGGGCTCGAGCAGTTCCTCGGCCACGGCGGCGGCGCGGACGGGGTCGAGCAACCCTGCCATCCCCGCTGCGGCGAGCGCCCCGAACCGCACGACGGCCTCGCCGGCGGAGACGGCGTGCTCGTGTGCGGAGACCGCCTGCTCGATCCCCGTCGTCAGTTCGGCGAGCGCGACGGCTCGGGAGAGGCCGAGCCGCCGAGCGGGGGCCGCCGCGATCACCGCCTCGACCGCCCGATCGACGTCCGTCTCGGTGTCCCCCTCGGCCGCTGCGAGGAGGAGGACGGGCCGTCCGTCCTGCTCGGCGACGAAGAGCGAACCCGGACTGAGCGTCTCGGCCCGTTCCAGCTCGGTGAGGAGTGCCTCGCGTGCTTCGGTCGGCCCGGAGCAGACGCCGACGCGAACCGCTCCGGTCGGCAACGGCGTACCGAGCTGTTCGGCGACCTCGCGCGCCGCGGTGGTCTGTCCGGCGCGGAGCAGCTGCCAGACGCCGGTGCGCAGCGAGCGCCCAGCCCGTCCGAGCGCGCCGCCCTGCTCGAGGGTGAGCCCGGCGATGGCGACGACGGAGGTCACGACGCTCTGGGCTGCGGCGTCCAGGGGGCCGTCGGTCCCGGCGATGGCGAGGACACCCCGGAGGTCCCCACGCCGACCGAGGGTCTGGAGCGAGACCGTGCGGGTGCGGCTCGCGAGCGTCGCACCCGACCGCTGTCCGCGGCTGAGGAGCATGGTGGCCTCGCCGGCCACCCGCTCCAGGAGGCGCTCGGTCTCGGGACCGGCGGTGGGCCCGTCGCCCGCGATCGCCACCGGGGTCGCATGCGCGTCGAAGAGCACGACCCAGGCACCGAGCGACCGCGCGAGTTCGGTGACGACGGCGGCCGTCGCGTCGGGGCGGAGCGCGGCGAACGCGATGGCGCGCTGGGCGCCCAGGGCCCAGGCGTCCCTCGCCCGCGCCGCCTCGGTGAGGAGGTCGGACGCGTACCGGATGACGGCGATGAACGGCGTGCGGTACGGGACCTCGATGAGCGGCATCCCGTGCGCCGCGCAGGCCTCGGCGAGTTCCGGCGGCGTCCCGGCCGTGATCACCTCGGTGCCGAACCCCAGTCCGGCGACACCGGCGTCGGCGAGGCGGGCGACGTACGCCTCGACCTGCGTCGTCGACACCGCGGTCCCGAACTGCGTGCCCGTCGTGAGCAGCACCTGGTCGGCGAGGAGGAACGGCGTGGGGTCCGGCAGGTCGGACCCGGACACCCAGGCGACCTGCCGGTCGAGCGCGCCCTCGGTCCCGGCCACCACGAGCTTCAGGCCGAGCGCACGGTGGTCGAGGAGGTCCTGCAGCGTCGGTGCCATGGCGTGAGTCTACGCACGGATGCCGGATCGTCCAACCGATGCCAGTTGCATGGACAGACTGTCGACTGCCTCGACGCGGACCGCTGCCTAGCCTGGGTGCACTGCTCGCGGACGACCTCGGCGCCCCCGCCGGACGCGGCAGCCGAAGGAGTACCGATGACGAGCAGCACCGCAGCCCCCGCGCCCTCCATCCTCGGCGGACCCTCGCTCCCCCAGGAACGTCGCCTCGTCACCGCCATCCCCGGACCGATCTCCGAGGAACTCATGGCCCGGAAGCACGCCGCGGTCGCGTCCGGCGTCGGCACCACGATGCCGGTGTTCGCGGCCGGCGCGGGCGGTGGCGTCCTCGTCGACGTCGACGGCAACTCCCTGATCGACCTCGGGTCCGGCATCGCCGTGACCGGCGTGGGCAACAGCAACCCGCGCGTCGTCGAGGCCGTCACCCGACAGCTGCAGGAGTTCACCCACACCTGCTTCACCATCACCCCCTACGACTCCTACGTCGAGGTCGCCGAGGCGCTCAACCGCCTCACCCCCGGCGACCACGCCAAGCGCACGGCACTGTTCAACTCGGGCGCCGAAGCGGTCGAGAACGCGGTGAAGATCGCCCGCAGCCACACGAAGAAGCAGGCGGTCGTCGCCTTCGACCACGCGTACCACGGCCGCACGAACCTGACGATGGCCCTCACCGCCAAGTCCATGCCCTACAAGAGCGGCTTCGGCCCCTTCGCCTCCGAGGTGTACCGCGCACCGCTGTCCTACCCCTTCCGCGACGGCGGGCTCACCGGCGCCGAGGCGGCGCAGCGCGCGATCACCCAGATCGAGAAGCAGATCGGCGCAGACAACCTCGCGGCGATCATCATCGAACCCATCCAGGGCGAGGGCGGCTTCATCGTCCCGGCGGACGGCTTCCTGCCGGCCCTGCTCGACTGGGCCCGCGCGAACGACGTCGTCTTCATCGCCGACGAGGTGCAGACCGGCTTCGCCCGCACGGGTGCGATGTTCGCGTCCGAGCACTTCGACATCGTGCCCGACCTCATCATCACCGCCAAGGGCATCGCGGGCGGCCTGCCACTCTCCGCCGTCACCGGACGCGCGGAGATCATGGACGCCCCGCACGCCGGCGGCCTCGGCGGCACCTACGGCGGCAACCCACTCGCCTGTGTCGCTGCCCTGGCGGCGATCGAAGCGTACGAGGAGGAGGACCTCGCAGCCTCGGCCCGGGCGATCGAAACCCGTATCGTCGACCGCTTCACCGCGGCACAGGCCTCCGACCCCCGCATCGGCGACATCCGCGGGCGCGGCGCCATGATGGCGGTCGAGTTCGTCGACCCGGCCACCGGCGAGCCCGACGCCGCCCTCACAGCACGCGTCGCGAAGGCCGCCCACCAGGCCGGGGTCATCGTCCTCACCTGCGGCACCTACGGCAACGTGGTCCGCTTCCTCCCGCCGCTGACCATCCCCCTCGAGCTGCTCGACGAAGGACTCGACGTCGTCCTCGAGGCGCTCGCCGCGAACTGACGCCACGCCCGCCGGTTCCTGAGCCTGTCGAAGGGCCGCCCTTCGACAAGCTCAGGGACCGATGTGGTCGTCCCCGAGCTTGTCGAGGGGCATGCACGCTGAAACACTGTGACCGACGGCACCGACACCACCAAGGAGCTCCACCCATGACCGACGCACGTGAAACCGATCTGCTCGCCAAGGTCCCGAACGGCCTGTTCATCGGAGGCGTCTGGCGCGACGCGACGGAGGGCGCGACGCTCGACGTGAGCGACCCGTCCACCGGCGACGTCATCAAGACGATCGCGGACGCCTCGGTCGCCGACGGCACCGCGGCCCTCGACGCAGCCGTCGCCGCCCAGGACGAGTGGGCGGCGACCGCTCCCCGCACCCGCTCGAACATCCTCCGGAAGGCCTTCGACCTCCTCCAGGAGCGTCGCGAGGAGTTCGCCCTCCTCATGACGCTCGAGATGGGCAAGCCCCTCGCCGAGGCGAACGGCGAGGTCACCTACGGTGGCGAGTTCCTCCGCTGGTTCTCCGAGGAGGCCGTCCGCATCTCCGGACGCTACGGGTCGAACCCCGAGGGCACCGGCATGATGACCGTCTCGCAGCACCCCGTCGGTCCGTGCTTCCTCATCACGCCGTGGAACTTCCCACTCGCGATGGCGACCCGCAAGATCGCCCCGGCGCTCGCCGCCGGCTGCACGGTCGTCGTCAAGCCCGCCGAGCTCACGCCGCTCACGACCCTGTACTTCGTGAAGCTGCTCGAGGACGCCGGGCTCCCCGCCGGCGTCGTGAACGTCATCACCACCTCCAGCTCCTCCGCAGTGTCCGGCCCGATCATCGCCGACCCGCGGCTCCGCAAACTGAGCTTCACGGGCTCGACGGCCGTCGGCCAGAAGCTCATCGAGCAGTCCGCGAAGAACGTCCTCCGCACCTCGATGGAGCTCGGCGGCAACGCCCCGTTCGTCGTGTTCGAGGACGCCGACCTCGACAAGGCCGTGGAGGGCGCGATGGCCGCCAAGTTCCGCAACATCGGACAGGCGTGCACCGCAGCGAACCGCTTCATCGTCCACCGCGACGTCGCGGACGAGTTCGCGAAGCGCGTCACGGACAAGGTCAACGCGTTCCGCATCGGTCGTGGCACCGAGGACGGCGTGACGATCGGCCCGCTCATCGACGACCGCGCGGTCACGAAGGCGAAGACCCTCGTGGGCGACGCCGTCGAGCGCGGCGCCGAGGTCCTCACCGGCGGCGAGGCCGTCGACGGACCGGGCACCTTCTTCCAGCCGACGGTCGTCACCGGCGTCGTGCCGGGGTCCGACATCCTCCGCGAGGAGATCTTCGGCCCGGTCCTCGCGATCGTGCCGTTCGACGACGAGGACGAGGCCGTGCGGCTCGCGAACGACACCGAGTACGGGCTCGTCTCCTACGTGTTCACCACCGACCTCGCCCGCGGACAGCGCATGATCGGCCGCCTGCAGACCGGCATGATGGGCCTCAACGTCGGCGTCATCTCGAACGCCGCAGCACCGTTCGGTGGCATCAAGCAGTCGGGTATCGGACGCGAAGGCGGGCTCGAGGGCATCCACGAGTACCTGTACACGAAGTACACCATGACGCCCATCGGCTGACCCACCTCGGTCGGCACGACGGAAACCGTCGCCGATCACCGATCCGACCGGCGACCTCGCCATCCTCGGTTCCATCCGACCGCCGGATCCGCCATACTCGACTATCGGCGCCGGTCCCGAGCACCAGCCCGACACCACGCACCACCCGGCCCCGAGCACCACCCGGTCCCGAGCACCACCCGGCCCCGAGCACCACCCCGGTCCCCCGAGCACCACCCCGGTCCCTGAGCTTGTCGAAGGGCCACGAACAGGAAGACACCTCATGAGCGCTATCGAACGCGACGTCGTCATCATCGGCGCCGGGGCCTCCGGGCTCACGGCCGCCACCAAGCTCCGCGCGGCGGGCCTGTCCGTCGCCGTCCTCGAGGCGCGCGACCGCGTCGGTGGTCGCCTCTGGACGAACCACATCGACGGAGCCATGCTCGAGCTGGGCGGCCAGTGGGTCTCCCCCGACCAGACCGCGCTGCTCGCCACGCTCGAGGAGCTCGGGCTCGACACCTACTCCCGCTACCGCGAGGGCGACAGCGTCTACGTCAACGCCGAGGGCGTGCGCACCCGCTTCACGGGCGACATCTTCCCCGTCGCCGAGTCGACCGCGGCCGAGATGGAGCGACTCATCACCCTGCTCGACGAGCTCGTGGAGCAGGTCGGCGTCACCGAGCCGTGGGCGCACGCCCGGGCGAAGGAGTACGACCGCATCTCGTGGAGCGCCTGGCTCGCCGAGCAGACGGACGACGTCGAGGCGCGCGACAACATCGCCCTCTTCATCGCCGCCGCGATGCTCACGAAGCCCTCCCACTCCTTCTCGCTCCTGCAGGCGCTCCTCATGGCGGCGTCCGCCGGCAGCTTCACCCACCTCGTCGAGGCCGACTTCATCCTCGACAAGCGCGTCGTCGGCGGCCTGCAGCAGGTCCCGATCAAGCTCGCCGAGGCCCTCGGCGACGACGTCCACCTGTCCTCGCCCGTGCGTCGCCTCGAGTGGTCCGACGCCGGCGTCTCGGCCGAGGCGGACAGCGTGACGGTCAACGCGCGGTACGCGATCGTCGCCGTCCCGCCGAACCTCTACTCCCGCATCGACTTCCAGCCGCCGCTGCCGCGCCTCAGCCACCAGATGCACCAGCACATGTCGCTCGGGCTCGTCATCAAGGTCCACGCCGTGTACGAGACGCCGTTCTGGCGCGAGGACGGCCTGTCGGCCACCGCGTTCAGCCCGTACGAGCTCGTCCACGAGGCCTACGACAACACGAACCACGAGGACCCGCGCGGCACGCTCGTCGGGTTCGTCTCGGACGAGCGCGCCGACGAGGTCTTCAAGCTGAGCGCCGAGGAGCGTCGCGAGCGGATCCTCACCTCGCTGTCCCACTACTACGGCGAGCAGGCCCTCTCCCCCGTCGTCTACTACGAGAGCGACTGGGGCAGCGAGGAGTGGACGCGAGGCGCGTACGCGGCGAGCTTCGACCTCGGTGGCCTCTCGCGCTACGGCGCCATGCAGTCGACGCCGGTCGGTCCGATCTTCTGGTCGACGAGCGACCTCGCCGCCGAGGGCTACCAGCACGTGGACGGCGCGATCCGCAAGGGCGCCGACACCGCGGAGGCGATCATCGCCCGCCACCAGGCGTAAGCGTCTCCGACCTCCTCGGTCCCTGCCCTTCGACAAGCTCAGGAACCGCGTGTCGAAGGGCGCTCCGCTCCCCGCCCACCGCCTCCGGTCCCTGAGCACCACTTCCGGTCCCTGAGCTTGTCGAAGGGCCACCCCCGTCGATACCCTGCACCAACGAAACACCCGCACACCGCCGTGCATCCTGGTCCCGGTCCCTGAGCTTGTCGAAGGGCGCACCCGATCGAAAGCGAACACCAGATGAGATACATCGTTGGCTACACCGATACGCCGGCGGGACGCGACGCGCTCGCGCTCGGCATCCGGATCGCTCGGACCACCGGCGCCCGGCTCGACATCGTCCTCGTGCTCGCGAACGAGGAACGCCCGACGATCACCCCGGCCGATCCCGGCTACGAACGGTTCCTCCGTGAGACGGCCGAACGCTGGCTCGCCGAGGCGCTCGACGCGGTCCCAGCCGACATCACGGCCAAGACGCACCTCGTGTACGACGAGTCGTTCGCGGAGGGCCTCCTGGAGGCCTCCCGCATCCTCGAGGGCGGGCTCATCATCATCGGTGCGGCGCGCGGCGGACTCCTCGGCCGGTTCACGCTCGGCAGCGTCGCGAACACGCTCCTGCACTCGGCGGTCGTCCCGGTCGCCCTCGCTCCGGTCGGCAGCCGCGACCTCCTCGACGCGCAGCCCACCGGCGGCACGGTCAGCCGGATCACCTGCGCGATCGGCACCCGTGCCGGCGCGCACCAGCTGCTCGACGCGGCCATCGTCGTCGCCAAGAACGCGGTCATCCCGCTCCGCCTGGTCTCGCTCGTCGCGCTCGACCAGCCGGAGGGCGCCGAGCACCCCGAGGCGACCGCCCGGGCCGAGTCGCACGCGGCGGAAGTCCTCGCCTACGCGACCGAGCACCTGCCGAAGGACATCGACGTGACCACCGAGATCGCCTCGGGCACCCGCATCGAGGACGCCGTCTCGCACCTCGAGTGGAAGCCCGCGGAGATCGTGCTCGTCGGTTCCAGCCGACTCGCCACCCCGAAGCACCTCTTCCTCGGCTCCACGGCAGCGAAGATGCTGCGGGAGCTCCCCGTACCCATGGTGGTCGTGCCCCGCGACTCCGTGCTGACCCTCGGAGACCCGACATGACTCCTCCCGAAACCACTCCCCCGCGCGACGTCGCCCACCCCGAGACCACCGCGACGGGCGCCCTCTCCAAGAAGGGCCTCGGCGCCGGCACCGTCGGCCTCGTCGGCGCGATCGTCATCGGCATCTCGTGCATCGCCCCGGCGTACACGCTGACCGGTGCCCTCGGTCCGACCGTCGCGGAGGTCGGCACCCACGTGCCGGCCATCTTCCTCGTCGGCTTCATCCCGATGCTGCTCGTCGCCTTCGGCTACCGGGAGCTCAACAGCCGCATGCCGGACTCCGGCACCTCGTTCACCTGGGCGACGCGCGCGTTCGGCCCGTGGGTCGGTTGGATGGCCGGTTGGGGCCTCATCGCCGCGACCATCGTCGTGCTCTCGAACCTCGCGGGCATCGCGGTCGACTTCTTCTACCTGATGCTGTCGCAGATCTTCCAGAACCCCGACATCGCCGGCCTCACGTCGAACCCGTTCATCAACGTCATCACCTGTCTGGCGTTCATGCTCGGGGCGACGCTCATCTCCTACCGCGACATGCAGACGACGCAGAAGCTGCAGTACGTGCTCGTGGGCTTCCAGTTGCTCGTGATGGTGCTGTTCGGCATCGTCGCCTTCGCGCACGTCGCGGGCGGTGACGCGTTCGACGCCCTCCCGATCTCGCTCGACTGGTTCAACCCGTTCGCCGTCGGGTCGTTCAGCGCCTTCGCCGCCGGCCTCTCGCTCTCCATCTTCATCTTCTGGGGTTGGGACGTCACGCTGACGATGAGCGAGGAGACGAAGGGGTCGAGCTCGACGCCAGGCAAGGCCGCCACGGCCACGGTCGTCATCATCGTCGTCCTCTACCTGTTCCTGTCGGTCGCGCTCATCAACTACGCGGGCGTCGGCGACGGCGAGTTCGGGCTCGGCAACGAGGACATCCAGGGCAACGTGTTCTTCTCGCTCGCGGGGCCCATCCTCGGTCCGCTCGCGATCCTCGTGTCGATCGCGGTGCTGTCGTCCTCGGCCGCCTCGCTGCAGTCGACGTTCGTCTCCCCCGCGCGGACCCTGCTCGCGATGGGGCACTACGGCGCGCTGTCGCCGAAGTTCTCGAAGGTGCACCCGAAGTTCTTCACGCCCGGCTACGCGACGATCGTCTCGAGTGTCGTCGCGTCGGTGTTCTACGCGGTCATGCGCTTCATCTCCGAGGACGTGCTCTGGGACACGATCACGACCCTCGGCATGATGATCTGCTTCTACTACGGCCTGACGGCGTTCGCGTGCGTCTGGTACTTCCGGAAGCAGTGGTTCTCGAGCGCACGGAACTTCTTCTTCCAGTTCTTCTCCCCGCTCGTCGGCGGTCTCATCCTGGGCGTGCTCTTCTTCACCACGATCATCGAGAGCGCCGACCCCGACTACGGCAGCGGATCGAACATCGGCGGTGTCGGGCTCGTGTTCATCCTCGGCATGATCATCATCGTGGCGGGCATCGTCATCATGCTCATCCAGGCGAAGCTCCGACCGGACTTCTTCCGCAACAAGACGCTCGCCCGCGGCATCGCCGGCGACGCGAACGAAGCGGACGCCGCCCTCCCGGAATGACCCGCTGACCACGACGCCCGTCCGACGCACCTCGTCGGACGGGCGTCGTGCGCTCGGCGCTAGACTGTTCGCATCCCCGCCGCGTCGCAACGAAAGAGACCTCCGTGCCGACCATCGTCGTAGAAGTCATGCCGAAAGCCGAACTGCTGGACCCCCAGGGCAAGGCCGTCGCCGGCGCCCTCGCGCGTCTCGGCAAGAGCGAGTTCACCGATGTCCGCATCGGCAAGCGCTTCGAGCTCACGGTCGACGGCCCCATCACCGACGCCACGCGCGCCACGGTGCAGCAGATCGCCGACGACATCCTCTCGAACGCCGTGATCGAGGACGTCGTGGCCATCCACTACCCCGAGGGCTCCGAGGCATGACGACCCGTATCGGTGTCATCACCTTCCCCGGTTCGCTCGACGACCGCGACGCCCAGCGCGCGGTCCGCATGGCGGGTGCCGAGCCCGTCGCGCTCTGGCACGGCGACCACGACCTCCAGGGTGTCGACGCCGTCATCCTGCCGGGTGGCTTCAGCTACGGCGACTACCTCCGCGCCGGCGCGATCGCCGCAGTCTCGCCGATCATGACCGAGCTGAAGGACGCCGCCGGCAAGGGCATGCCGATCCTCGGGATCTGCAACGGCTTCCAGATGCTCGTCGAGGCGCACCTGCTGCCCGGTGGCCTCATCCGGAACGCCCACCAGCAGTTCATCCGTCGCGACCAGCTGCTCACGGTCGAGAACGCCGACACCGCCTGGACCCACCAGTTCTCGAAGGGGCAGGAGATCACCATCCCGCTCAAGAACGCCGACGGCGGCTACATCGCCGACGCCGAGACCCTGGCACGTGTCGAGGGCGAGGGCCTGGTCGCCTTCCGCTACGCGGGCGTGAACCCGAACGGTTCGCTCGACGACATCGCCGGCCTCACGAACCCGGCCGGCAACGTCGTCGGGCTCATGCCGCACCCCGAGCACGCGATCGAGCCGGGCTTCGGTCCCGACACCCCGCTCGCCATGCGCTCCGGTGTCGACGGTCTCGCCTTCTTCACGAGCGCTGTGCAGGCCCTCCAGGCGGTCTAGCAAACACACGTCGTCTCCACGCCCGTCCCGATCCGTCGGGGCGGGCGTGTTGCGTCGGTGGAGGGATCCCGCAGTGCCACCCAGGTCCCTGAGTGCCGCCCCGGTCCCTGAGCCCCACCCCGGTCCCTGATCCCTACCACCCCGGTCCCTGAGCCCCAATCCGGTCCTAGAGCGCCAATCCGGTCCCCGAGCCCCAATCCGGTCCCTGAGCTTGTCGAAGGGCGGCCCGCACCACCGGCTACCATCGACACTGGTCGGACCAATCGAGGGGGCAGCATGGCGGAGCCGCTCGAAGCGCTCGTGGCGAGGCTCGTCGAACTGGCCACGCCGGAGCCCGGCACCACCGCGCGGCGCCTGCCTCCGGAACGCGAGCTCGGCGAGGCACTGCAGATGAGCCGCGGCGCCCTTCGCGAACAGCTCGCAGTCCTCGAACGGCTCGGCTTCCTCCACCGCACCCAGGGTCGGGGCACCTCCATCGACGCTCCGGGCGACGACTTCGTCCGCAGTTGGTTCACCATCTCCCGTCAGCTGGGCTACCTGTCCGACGATCAGTTCGCCCGCTCGCGCATGATGCTGGAGGAGACCGTCGCCGAGGCGGCGGCCGGGCTCGTCACCGACGAAGCGGTCGCAGTGCTGCGCGACGACGTCGACCGCATGATCGCCGCGACGCTCGCCGGGGATCACGATGCGGCGCTCGAGGCCGACGTCGACTTCCACAGCCGACTGAACGCCATCGTCGACGACCCGATCTTCCGACTCATGCACGAGGGCTTCAGTCACGTGCTCCGCGAGACGATCCGGCAGCGTCGACTCCGCGCGATCGAGGTGGAGCAGCCGGACGAGCGCGGCGTCCGGCGGACCGACAGCGTGCACTACGCCGTCGTCGACGCCCTGGCCGCTCGAGACGCCGAGGCCGCCCGACGCGCGATGCGCCAGCACTTCGAGGACTGGTTGCAGCTCGAAACCGACGACAGCGCGAGCTGACGCGTCGCGACCCCGACCCGGTCCGGGCAACCTCCTCCGCTCCCTGAGCCTGTCGACGGGCCCACGGAACACCCGCCGAACCCGGCAACGCCCCTTCGGTCCCTGAGCCTGTCGAAGGGCACTCGTCGGCACTTCGACAAGCTCAGTGACCGGAAGAGGTGCACGCGGATTCCTTCCGGACCCAGAGCAACCCCCTCCGCTCCCTGAGCCTGTCGAAGGGCACACGGGAGAACCCCGCGAATCCGGCATGCCTCCTCCGCTCCCTGAGCCTGTCGAAGGGCCCACGGGAGAACCCCGCGAATCCGGCATGCCTCCTCCGGTCCCTGAGCCTGTCGAAGGGCACACGGGAGAACCCCGCGAATCCGGCATGCCTCCTCCGCTCCCTGAGCCTGTCGAAGGGCCCACGAGGACACTTCCACAACCGGGCCGACTCAGCATCTGGAATGTCAGTGGTCCATGATGGACTTGTTCCATGACCGAGACCACCCTCACCGCGATCCGCGCGAGCGACGAGTACGCCGCGCAGCCTCGCGGAGTTCTCGGACCATTACGCGGACATCCAGCGGCGGCGTGCTGCTCTGGACGCCGAGGAGGCTCGGCTGCTCGCCCGTTCCGCCGCCTACGCCGACGCGCTTCGCGGACGTCGGTCGGTCCCGGCCGATCTTCCCGCCGGCCGAACGGCAGGCGCTCTCGCGCCGCTCCACCTGCGCGGCCCTCGCGATGGCGACCCGGACGCCCGAGCGGACCGTTCAGCGGGCGACGAACGACGCCGAACGCCTCGTGAACGACGCCCCGGCCGTGCTCGCCTCCCTCGAGGCCGGGCGCATCTCGGCGCGGCACGCGCAGACGATCATCGACCAACTCAGTGACGTGCCGACCGCAGGGCGGCCGGTGTTCCTCGCTGAGGTCCTGCCGGTCGCGGAAGAGTCCACCAACGCGAACCTCCGCAGGCGCGCCCGCATCGCTCCGCGAGCGCCTCCACCCCGAGTCCATCACCGCCCGCGCTCGGTCCGGTCGGAGGCCGACCGCCGGGTCGAGTTCGAGCCCGCCGCCGACGGCATGGCGTGGGTGCACCTGTTCACCACGGCGCCGATCGCGCAGGGCATCATCGAGCGGGTCGAAGCAGCCGCGGCGGAGTCACGCAAGGCCGGTGACACCCGCACCTGCGCCCAGCTGCAGGCGGACGCCCTCGCGGCGCTCGCGCTCACCGGCGTGACCCCGGACGACGTGATGTCGAGCCCGGTGCTCCCGCACCCGATCGAGGTCCAGGAGCACATCAAGCCCACCGTGCAGATCACGGTCCCGGCGCTCAGCATGGCCGGTGTCAGCGACGCCCCGGCCACGCTCGACGGGTACGGTCCGATCGACCCGGAGACCGCCGCACGTATCGCGGTGAACGCGCCGAGCTTCACCCGGATCCTCGTCCAACCGGAAACGGGTGCGGTGCTCTCCGTCGGGCGGAACCAGTACCGGGTTCCGGCCGACCTGCAACGCGCGGTGCGCCTGCGGGACGGCACCTGTCGGGCACCGGGCTGCGGGCAGACGCGCCAGGGCCTGCGACCTCGACCATTCGGTCGCCTGGGAAGACGGCGGGACGACAGATGTCGGGAACCTCGCCTGTCTCTGCCGACATCACCACCGGATGAAGCACCTGCCCGGCTGGAACCTCGACCACGGGCCCGGCGGGGTCCTCGATTGGACGACACCCGACGGGAAGCAGTATCGGACGGAACCCGATCCCGCGCCGTTCTGACCCCCGCCGGCACCTGCGCCTGTCGATGGGTTCTTCGTGGGCACTTCGACAGGCTCAGTGACCGGGAGAGGTGTACCCAGAACCGATTCGGTACCCGAGCCTGTCGACGGGGTCCTCGTGGGCACTTCGACAAGCTCAGTGACCGGGCTGGACTGTGCTCGCACGCTTTCGGTCCCTGAGCCTGTCGAAGGGCACTCGGGTCGCGCCGCCTCGATGAGCGGGAGAGGTTCACCCGGATGGCCCGGTCCCTGAGCCCGTCGAAGGGCAGCCGAGCCGCGCCACCTCGGCCATCGGGCTAGGGTTCGCCCGAATCACCCTCGATCGCTGAGCTGCGCCGCACCGGGCCCGTCGACGTGTCGAAGGGTCCTCGGGGGCATTTCGACAAGCTCAATGACCGGAAGGAGCCGCGTACCCCGTGTCGACGGACAGCCGGGCGTCCACCACCGGGCGCTTGCCCGCGTCGACACCGGCAGCTACGATTGGTCCAACCAATCCACCGGAGGACGCCATGGCATCGACGCCACAGCCCGCACACACCATCACCTTCGTCGGCATCGGCGCGATCGGCCTGCCGATGGCCACCCAGCTCGCCGCGGCCGGCCACCGGGTCACGGGCGTCGACCCCTTCCCCGCCGCACGGGAACGCGCGGCCGCCGCCGGCATCAGCGCGGTCGAGTCGATCACCGAGGCGCCGCAGGCCGACACCGTCGTGGTCATGGTCGCGACGCCCGACCAGCTCGCCGAACTCGTCACCCTCGCCCTCGCCGCCACCGATCCCTCCGGCCAGACCTGGATCATCATGAGCACCGTCGGCCCCGCCTCCGTCGTCGAGCAGGCCGCCCGTCTCGAAGCCGCGGGCGCAGCGGTCGTCGACGCCCCGGTCACCGGCGGCGTGGCACGCGCCAGCACCGGCGAGCTCACCATGTTCGTTTCCGGATCCCCCGCCGCCACCGCGGCCGCAACGGAGCCGCTCGCCGCCCTCGGCACCGCCAGGATCGTCGGCGAAGCCATCGGCGACGGCCAGGCGATCAAGGTCGTCAACCAGCACCTCTGCGCCGTGCACATCGCCGCTGCCGCCGAAGCCCTCGCCCTCGCATCCTCGCTCGGCCTCGACCCGGCGGCCGTCCTCCCCCTCGTCGAGTCCGGTGCAGCCGCGTCCTGGATGCTGTCGGACCGCGGACCCCGCATGCTGCAGGACACCGATGCCCCGGTGATGAGCCGCGTCGACATCTTCGTCAAGGACACCGGCCTCGTCGCCGATGCGGCGAGCGCCGCCGGAGCCGCGACCCCCGTCCTCGACGCAGCGCGCGAACGCTTCCTCGCCGCTGCGGCGTCCGGCCTCGGCGCACGCGACGACTCCCGAGTGATCGAGACCTACCAGGATGCCGGCCACCCCCGCCAGGAGACGCACGCATGAAGACCCTGATCCTCGACGACGGCACGTCGCACCGCCCAGGAGCCCCACGCATGACGCCCCAGCCCCTCGGAGCCGCACGTTCCACCACCCAGGAGACCCACGCATGAAGACCCTCATCCTCGACGACGACCCCACCGGCACGCAGTCGGCCTCCGGCGTCGACGTCCTGCTGGAGTGGGACGCCGACCTCATCGAGCAGGCCCTCGGCGGAGCCGACGCGGTCTACCTGCTCACCAACACCCGCGCCGTCCCGGAGGACGAGGCCGTCGCGCTCCTGGAACGCACCCGCGAGCAGGCGGCGGAGGCCGGCCGTCGTCTCGGAGAACGCATCCACATCGTCCTCCGAGGTGACTCGACCCTGCGCGGGCACGTGTTCGCCGAGACCGCCGTCTTCACCGGGGACCGCAGCGTCATCGTGTTCGTCCCGGCCTTCCCGGAGGGCGGGCGCACGACGATCGACGGCACCCACTACGTCCGGATCGGTGACGAGACACTGCCGGCCCACGAGACGGAGTACGCCCAGGACCCCGTGTTCCCGTTCCGCTCGGGACACCTGCCGGACTACGTGCGCGAGCAGTCCGGGCGGGAGGCCGCCCACTTCGGTCTGGCGGGTCTCCGCGACGGCGCCGCCGAGTTCCGTGCAGCTCTCCGTGACGCCGCTCCCGGAACGGTGCTCCTTCCGGACGCGGAGACGGGAGACGACGTCCGGATCATCGCGCAGGCCATCACGGCGGCCTGGGCCGACGGAGCCGACGTGGTCGTCCGGTCCGCGTCACCCCTCGCTGCGGCCATCGCGGGCGTCGAGAGCGACGGCCTCCTCCCCTCGCCGCTCGTCGCGGAGCCGGTCGCCGCGCTCCTCGTCTGCGGCTCCCACACCATCGGTGCGACGCGACAGCTCGCGCCCGTCGAGGCGGCGTTCGGCCCCGCCGAGATCGTCCCCACGAGCGACGCCCTCCAGGATGCCGTCGCCACCGGACGGGCCGTGGCGGAGGCCGCTCGAGCGAGACTCGCCGCGACGGGGTTCGCCGCGATCTCGTCCGAGCGGGAACGGGACGCCTCGCACAACACGCTCGACCACGGCGAGCGGGTGATGATCGCACTGACGTCGGCGACCGCTGCGCTCCGAGGATCGGTGGAGGTCGTCGTGTCGAAGGGCGGCATCACCTCCGCCGAGGTCGCCCGGGTCGGACTCGGCGCCAGGCGCGCACGCGTCCTCGGACAGGTGCTGCCCGGGGTCTCGGTGTGGAGCGTGGTGACACCCGAGGACGAGGAGAAGCTCTACGTGGTCGTCCCGGGGAACGTCGGCGACCCGTCGACGCTCGTGGACGTCCTTGCAGCGCTCGGCCGGACCGCCTAGCGTCCGAGGATCTCCGACGCGTTGTGGTCGATCCACGCCATCAAGGGCATCAGGTGCTCGTTGAGGTCGCGACCCCGGTCGCTCAGGCTGTACTCGACGCGAGGCGGGATCTCGGGGTGCGCGACGCGGACGACGAGGCCGTCCTCCTCGAGCGTGCGGAGCGTCTGGGCCAGCATCTTCTCGCTGATGCCCTGGACCACCCGTCGCAGCTCACCCCAGCGATGGGTGCCGTCGGACAGCGCCAGGAGGACGAGGACGCCCCACTTGCTGGTCACGTGGTCGAGCACCGTGCGCGAGGGGCAGGCGGCAGGCAGGATGCCGTCGGTGAATCCGGGGCGTCTTCCCAGCTGCGTGTCTACGCTTGTCATGACTCATTCCTTACTTATCGGACAGTAGCTTACCTCAAAGTGGGTACTGCAGATCGGGAAGTAATGTGATCGGAAGCGGGTTCCTCCTCAGCGAACCCCATCGAAAGGACCCTCACATGTCTCTCGTCGTCACCGGAGCCACCGGCCAGCTCGGCCACCTCGTCGTCGAGCACCTGCTCGCCCGCGGCACCGACCCCGCCACCATCGTCGCCACCGGCCGCCGGACCGAGGCGCTCGCCGATCTCGCCGCGCAGGGCGTCCGCACCGCGAAGGTCGACTTCGCCGACCCGGCCACCCTCGACGCCGCCCTCGAGGCCGGCGACACGGTCCTGCTCGTCTCCAGCAGCGAGGTCGGCCAGCGCGTCGCCCAGCACGCCGCGGTCATCGACGCCGCCAAGCGCGCCGGCGTCGCCCGCCTCGTCTACACGAGCGCGCTCCGGGCCGACACCTCCCCGCTGATCCTCGCCCCCGAGCACAAGGCGACCGAGGAGCTCATCCACGCGTCCGGCCTCCCCTTCACCATCCTCCGCAACGGCTGGTACACCGAGAACTACGGCCAGTCCGTCGACCAGGCCAAGGCGACCGGATCGTTCGTCGGGAGCGTCGGCGACGGTCTCGTGTCGAGCGCGTCGCGTACCGACTACGCGGAGGCGGCCGCCGTCGTCCTCACCACCGACGGACACGAGGGCAAGGCCTACGAGCTCGCCGGCGACGTCGCGTGGTCGCACAACGAGCTGGCGCAGGCGATCGGCGAGGTCGTCGGCCGCGAGGTCGTGTACCAGGACCTCTCCCCCGAGGACCACCTGAAGGCCCTGCTGGCCGCCGGTCTCGATGAGGGCACCGCGGGATTCGTCGTCGCCCTCGACGGCAACACCCGTGACGGGCTCCTCGCCGACACGAGCGGCGACCTCGGTCGGCTGATCGGGCGTCCGACCACGCCCCTGATCGAAGGACTGCGCACGCTCGTCGCCTGAGCCGCGTCCACACCTCCTGCAATCAGCCGGGCCCGGAGCACATGCTCCGGGCCCGTTCGCGTGCGCTGACGCCACGGCTGGAGGAATCCGTTGCAGAAACGCGATCCGACGCACGAATCCGTCACCTCGATCCGGGTTATGCTCTCGATACCGCTAGCGCGCCGAGGATGACGCGCCGGCCAGACGGCACCACCGACGCTTCGAGCAGGTGATATGACGAGCAACGCGGACACGGTCTTCACCGGAGGCACCGTCTTCCGGAACGCCCTGCTCACGCCGCAGACCGGTGCCGTCGCCGTCTCCGACGGCCGGATCGTCGCCCTCGACGCCGACGCGCGCGCGGCGATCGGTCCCGACACCGAGATCGTGGACCTCCGAGGCGGTCTCCTGCTCCCCGGCTTCGTCGACGCGCACGTCCACCCCGATCGAGGCCGGACTCGAACAGCTCGCGTGCGACCTGTCGGCCGAGCGCACACCCGAGGAGTACCTCGCCACGATCGCCGCCTACGCCGAGGCCCACCCCGAGCGCCCGTGGATCGTCGGCGGCGGCTGGCAACAGGCCGCCTTCCCCGGCGGCACCCCGCTCGCCGCTGACCTCGACCGGGTGGTGCCGGACCGCCCCGTCTTCCTCCAGAACCGCGACCACCACGGCGCCTGGGTGAACACCGCGGCACTCCGTCTCGCCGGCATCGACCACACCACACCGGACCCCGCCGACGGCCGGATCGAGCGGGACGCGGACGGCACCCCGAACGGCATGCTCCACGAGGGTGCCCGCTCGCTCGTGTCCCGGTTCGTCCCCGTCGACACCGATGAGGACGTCGCGGCCGCCCTCGTCGCAGCCCAGCAGACCCTCCACGGCTTCGGCGTCACCGGCTGGCAGGACGCGATCGTCGGCGACTACGGCAGCCACACCGACACGAGCGACGCCTACCTGCAGGCGATGGCGGACGGGTCACTCACCAGCGACGTCGTGGGGGCGCTCTGGTGGGACCGGGATCGTGGACTCGAGCAGATCGACGAACTCATCGCACGCCGCGACGCGATCGCACGCCGCGCCGCAGCCCTCGGGACGACGACCGGGCGCTTCACGGCGGGCACCGTCAAGATCATGCAGGACGGCATCCCCGAGAACCGGACCGCCGCGATGATCGACCCCTACCTCCGCACCTGCCACTGCGGCGACACCGCGCCCGAGCGCGGCATCTCCTTCCTGGAGCCCGCGATCCTCGTCGAAGCGGTCACGAGGCTCGACGCCGCCGGATTCCAGGTCCACTTCCACGCGATCGGCGACCGGGCGGTCCGCGAGTGCCTCGACGCCCTCGAGGCCGCGCGGGAGCGCAACGGCGAGAGCGACAACCGGCACCACATCGCGCACGTGCAGATCGTCCACCCCGACGACCTGCCGCGGTTCGCCCGACTCGGCGTCACGATGAACATGCAGGCGCTCTGGGCCACGTGGGAGCCCCAGATGGTCGAGCTGAACCTGCCCCTGCTCGGCGAGGAACGCGCCTCCTGGCAGTATCCGTTCGGCGATGCGGCACGACTCGGCACCCTGCTCTGCGCCGGATCGGACTGGCCCGTCACGACCCCCGACCCGTGGCAGGCCCTGCATGTGGCGGTCAACCGGACGCTGCCGGCCGACGATCCCGACCACCACCCCGAACCGCTCAACCCGGGACAGTCGCTGACGCTCGGAGCGGCGATCGCCGCGTACACGCACGGGTCCAACCGGATCGACCACCGCGACGACACCGGAGTGATCGAGGTCGGCGCCGTCGCAGACCTCGTCCTCGTCGATCGCGACCCGTTCGCCGGCCCCACCACCGAGATCGCGCACACCAGGACCGTCGGGACCTGGATCGCCGGACGCCGCGTCTTCACCTCCACCACCACATCAACCGAGCAAGGAACCTGACATGAAGAACCGATACCTGCTCCCGGCCGCACTCACGGCCGCCGCCGCGCTGCTGCTCACCGGCTGCGTCAACAACGAGGTCGCCACACCCGACGCCACCGGCTCCAGCTGCCGCGGTGACCGTCGACAAGGCCGCCGAGGCCCTGCTCCCCGACGACATCCGTCAGGCCGGCAAGCTCATCCTCGGCACCGACGCGACCTACGCGCCCAACGAGTTCAAGGACGCGAACGGCGACCCGATCGGGTGGGAGATCGAGCTCGCCGACGCGATGGCCGGCAAGCTCGGCCTCACCACCGACTACCAGGTGGCGAAGTTCGACAACATCATCCCGAGCATCACCGGTGGCAAGTACGACGTCGGGCTGTCGTCCTTCTTCGACACCAAGGAGCGTCAGCAGCAGGTCGACATGGTCGACTACTTCACGGCCGGGATCCAGTGGGCGACCCTCGCGGGCAAGTCCGTCGACCCCGACAACGCCTGTGGGCTGAAGGTCGCCGTCCAGAACGGCACGACGGAGGCCCTCGACGACGTCCCCGCCAAGTCACAGGCCTGCACGGACGCCGGCAAGCCCGCGATCGAGGCCCTCGGCTACGACACGCAGGACGAGGCGACGGCAGCGGTCACGCTCGGCCGCGCCGACGCGATGACCGCCGACTCCCCGGTCGTGCAGTACGCCGTCCAGCAGAGCGACGGGAAGCTCGAACTCTCCGGTGACGTCTACTCGACGTTCCTCTACGGCATGCCGATCGCCAAGGACCGTGGCGACCTCGGCAAGGCCCTCCAGGCCGCCCTGCAGTCCCTCATGGACGACGGCACCTACGGCTCGATCCTGAGCAAGTGGGGCGTCGAGTCCGGCGCCATCGACAAGATCGACATCAACGGCGCGACGAGCTGACCGTGAGCGACTCCAGAACCACCGGAACGGCGTCCGCGCCCCCGGTGCCGTTGAAGGTCGTCAAGCTCCGCCATCCGTGGCGGAACGTGTTCGCCGTCATCATCGTGCTGTTGCTCGTCGCCTTCGTGGTCGACGCGGCGACGCGACCGGCGTACGACTGGCCGGCCGTCGGCAAGTACGTCTTCGACCGGCGGATCACCATGGCAGCGCTCATCACGCTGCAGCTGACGGTGTACTCGATGATCGGCGCCATCGTCCTCGGCGTCGTGCTCGCGATCATGCGACTGTCGCCGAACCCGGTGCTCAAGGCCATCGCATGGGGCTTCGTCTGGCTGTTCCGCGGGACGCCGGTCTACGTGCAGCTGGTCTTCTGGGGCCTGCTCGCGACGATCTATCCGACGCTCAACATCGGCCTGCCGTTCCTCCCGCCGATCGCGCAGCTGCCGACGGACGCCGCGCTGAACACGTTCTGGATCGCCGTCATCGGGCTGGCGCTCAACGAGGCCGCCTACATGTCGGAGATCGTGCGCGCCGGTCTGCTGTCGGTGGACCGCGGACAGGAGGAGGCGTCGACGGCGCTCGGGATGAGTTGGGCGCAGACGATGCGGCGGGTCATCCTGCCGCAGTCGATGCGGATCATCATCCCGCCGACGGGCAACGAGGTGATCTCGATGCTCAAGACCACCTCGCTCGTGACGGCCGTCCCGTTCACGCAGGAGCTCTACACGAGGTCGCGGGACATCTCGTCCGAGACGTTCAACCCGATCCCGCTGCTCATCGTCGCGTCGCTCTGGTACCTGCTGTTCACCTCGATCCTGATGGTGGGTCAGTACTTCCTGGAGAAGCGGTTCGCGCGCGGGCTCACCCGGATCGACGCGGGGGCACCGGTCACGACCGAGGCCATCCAGGTCCAGGAGGCCGAGGCGCGCGCCAAGCAGAGTCCTGCCGACGGCGAGAGCGGAGAACGACGATGACGATCACGGACACGACCGACATGGTCCGCGCGGAGGGCGTGGTGAAGTCCTTCGGCTCGAACACGGTCCTCAAGGACATCTCGCTCACGGTACGACGCGGCGAGGTGATGTGCCTGGTCGGGCCGTCGGGCTCCGGCAAGTCGACCTTCCTGCGCTGCATCAACCACCTGGAGCGGGTCGACGGCGGACGGTTGCTCGTCGAGGGTGACCTCATCGGATACCGCGAGCGGGGCGACAAGCTCTACGAGTTGAAGCCCAAGGAGGCGGCGAAGCAGCGGCGCGACATCGGCATGGTGTTCCAGCGGTTCAACCTGTTCCCCCACATGACGGCGCTCGAGAACATCATCGAGGCACCCATGCAGGTGAAGGGCCAACGGCGCGCGGTCGCCGAGCAGCGCGGCCGGGAACTCCTGGACCGGGTCGGTCTGAGCGACAAGGCGGCTGCGTACCCCGGTCACCTGTCGGGCGGTCAGCAGCAGCGGGTCGCGATCGCGCGGGCCCTCGCGATGGACCCGAAGCTCATGCTGTTCGACGAGCCGACCTCGGCACTCGACCCGGAGCTGGTCGGCGAGGTCCTCGACGTCATGAAGGGACTCGCGAAGGACGGCATGACGATGATCGTCGTCACGCACGAGATGGGGTTCGCCCGGGAGGTGGCCGACTCACTCGTGTTCATGGACGGCGGCGTCGTCGTGGAGACGGGAGCACCTCGCGAGGTGCTCGCCAACCCGCAGCACGCCAGGACGCGGGCGTTCCTCTCGAAGGTGTTGTGAGCACGAACGCGGCCCGCTCCCCCAGACCTGGGCGAGCGGGCCGCGTTCCACCCGAGGACGGGCGGGCGAAGGGGCTCAGTGCAGCTTCTTCTGGACTTCCTTCTGGGCCTTCGCCGTGGCCTTCTTCGCGTTCTTCACGGCCTTCTTGCGCGCCTTCTCGACGCGAGGGTCGTTCCAGAACTCTTCTGCGGCGTGCTTGATCTCGCGGTACCGGGTGCGTCCGGCCTTCGCGCCGAGCGTGTAGGCACCGAAGGCGATGAGGCCGACGATGATGAGGAGGATCTTCTTACCCATGGTGTTGCTCCCTCTCCCACGGATCGCCGTGGGGCGTTGATGTGTCCCGATGGTTCTTCCCGCGACACTGGCATTCTGCGACGCGCGGCTGCGGATCAGCCGATTCGGACGGGGGCTTGCAATTGCGCCGGCACGTCCGGATCAGTGACGGTCACTGGAGGACGCGCTTCGGCTTGGCGGCGCGGAAGCCGCCACCGACCTCGACGAGGACGGGGAGCTCGACGCCGAGCAGGCGGTCGAGCGACTCCACCGCCGTGCTGACGGTCTCCACCGCCGTGCGGGGCGAGACGCCGCGCCGGCAGGTGACGGCGACCTTGAGCGCCTGCGCCCGGTTCACGTCCCAGGCGGAGACGCGGACGGATGAGAACGCTTCGGTGTCGTCGAGCGCATCGCCGAGCGCGTTGGCCGCGACGTCCGTCTCGAGCACGATGTCGCCGTGCTCGACGGTCGCGCGATGCACGACGCCGGAACGGCCACGACCCTGACGCAGGACGAACGAGATGAGCAGGGCGGCGACGAGCACGAGCAGCACGATCCCGGCGATCGGGACGAGGACCGGGGCCGTCTGTCCGGCGTCCGCGCCGGGCACAGCGGCGAACGGGTTCCAGGCGAACCAGCCGTCGATCGTGTCGAGCACCGCGTCACGGTTGTCGCGCCACCAGTCGGCGACGACGGGCACGGTGACGACGGCGAGCGCCGCCGCCCCGATCACGACGAACACGAGTCCGATGAGGAGGATGAGCAGACGGTTCAGTCCGCGGTTGGTGGAGTTCACTGTCCGACCTTCCCGTTCGACGAGATGGAGGTGGTCGCCCGGAGCGACGGCTGCAGGCCGAACGCGTCGAGGTCGGCGGCGACGGCGCGGTCGACCTCGGACCGGTCGACGGGCATGCCGCTGGCGGGGGTGATCCGGATCGCGGCGCTCCGCCGGCCGACGGCCACGGAGGTGCCGTCAGGATGCGTGGCAGCCGTCGTCGAAGCGCGCTGTGCGAGGGCCGACGCGATGACCTCGTCATCGACGACCGCGAGTACGCGCCCGGTCGACAACAGATGGCGGTGACGACGCCCCGGTCCGAGCGCGATCCCGATGAGGACCACCCCGAGCAGGAGCACGAGTGCGCCCGCGACGGCGAGGATGACGGGCTGCGTCGTCGGCAGGCTGGCCGCGGCTCCCGGGATCTCACCCGGGGCGACGAGGAGCGGGCGGACGCCGATGAGGGCGAGCACCGTCTCCACGGCGATCCAGAGCGCGACGAGCACGAGCAGGACCGCGAGGAGGATCGCGGCGGTCGAGCGCGGCGAGTGCAGTTCGCGGCGAGCCAGGCGCCGGAGCACCCGCGTCGGGCCGGTGACCGGGGTCGTGGCTGTGGGGGTCATGACACGCGTCCTTCCTGGTCGATCTCGAGTCCGCTCACGCGGATGGAGACGCGCGAGACGCTCGAACCGGACAACTGCTCGACGCGAGCGGCGATGGCACCGGTGGCGGCCGAGACGCGCTCGACGATGGAGCCCCCTGAGCGCTGGAGCGCGTCGGGGGTGGCCGAGACGCGCGCCAGTGGGATCGCACGCATCGGCGAGGTGACGATGAGCGCGAGTGCGCCCCGGTCGTCGGCGAGCTCGACCTTCACGCGTCCCGCCGGGACCCCGAGCGATTCGGCCGCGATGTTCACGGCGACGTGCTCGAGGGCCTTCGCGGTGATCCGCGTCCGGCCCGGCCCGCCGTGCGGGTGCACGCCGGGAGCTTCGGCGACCGAGGGGACACCCCGGTCGAGGACGGCGGTGGTCATGACGAGACGCGCTTCCCGCGGACGGCGTCGACGATCGCGTTCAGGTCGGTCTGGCCGGTGACGATGCGGGCCACGAGGGCGCCGATCCCCATCGCGACCGCGACGAACACGAACGCCCAGAACCCGAAGGCCACCCAGCTGAGTGCGAGGACGGCACCGATCAGGATGCCGGTGTTGGTGGCGGTCACTGGACTCGCGCCTCGGCGTTCTGGTCCTCGTCGTCGGACGGGATGAAGACGTCGCTGACGGTCACGTTGACCTCGGTGACCTCCATGCCGACGAACTGCTCGATCGCGCGGATGATGGAGGCGCGGACCTCGCTCGCGACGGCCTGCAGGTCGACCGGGTAGTCGGCGACGATCACGACGTCGACGGCGACCTGGGTCTCGCCGACCTCGACGCGGATGCCCTGCGACAGGTCGGAGGAGCCGATGGCGTCGCGGATGGCACCGAAGGCACGGGCTGCGCCACCACCGAGGGCGTGCACGCCGCGGACCTCGCGGGCTGCGATGCCGGCGATCTTCGCGACCACGCCGTTGTCGATGACCGTCTTGCCGTGGGTGTTCGTCTGCGTGGCGGCGTTGTTCTCGCCGACGACACCCTTCGTGACGGTGGGCTTCGGGGAGTTGGTGGTGTTCGACATGGTGTTGCCCTTCCTGGTTCGTCTCGAGCGAGCGGTTGATCGCTTCGTTGGTGATAGGACGCAACCATCGCACCGATCGTCACGGTCGATCTCGAAGCTCGTGAAGAGACCGCGAATCAGGCACCGCACCGTGACGAATCGGCGTCGACCTCCGACGCCCATCCGAGGATCTGTTCGTCGCCGCGCGCCGCTAAGATTGGTGGGTCCGGCATCCCACCACTTCCTTTGGAGTCCTGCCCTCGTGACGACCACCACCCCCACCAGCTCCGCCGTCGCCGACACCGTCGAGAACGCCGTCGCGACACCGGACCGCGAGCAGCCCTACGGCGCCCTCGGCCTGAAGGCCGACGAGTACGCGAAGATCCGCGAGATCCTCGGCCGTCGTCCCACGAGCGGCGAGCTCGCCATGTACTCGGTCATGTGGAGCGAGCACTGCTCCTACAAGTCCAGCAAGATCTACCTGCGTCAGTTCGGCCAGAAGGTCACCGACGACATGAAGAAGAACCTCATGGTCGGCATGGGCGAGAACGCCGGCGTCATCGACGTCGGCGAGGGCTGGGCCGTGACCTTCAAGGTCGAGAGCCACAACCACCCCTCCTACATCGAGCCCTTCCAGGGTGCGGCCACGGGCGTCGGCGGCATCGTCCGCGACATCATCTCGATGGGCGCCCGACCGGTCGCCGTCATGGACCAGCTCCGCTTCGGCGACATCGACCACCCCGACACCGCGCGCGTCGTGCACGGTGTCACCGCCGGCATCTCCTCCTACGGCAACTGCCTGGGCCTGCCGAACATCGGCGGCGAGACCTACTTCGACAAGGTGTACCAGGGCAACCCGCTCGTCAACGCCCTGTCGGTCGGTGTCCTGCGTCACGAGGACCTCCGCCTCGCCAACGCCTCGGGCGTCGGCAACAAGATCGTCCTCTTCGGTGCCCGCACCGGTGGCGACGGCATCGGCGGCGCCTCCATCCTCGCGTCCGACTCCTTCGACGCGAACGGCCCGACGAAGCGTCCGGCCGTCCAGGTCGGCGACCCGTTCGCCGAGAAGGTGCTCATCGAGTGCTGCCTCGAGCTCTACCGCGACAGCCTCGTCGAGGGCATCCAGGACCTCGGTGCCGCCGGCATCTCCTGCGCCACGAGCGAGCTCGCGGCCAACGGCGACGGCGGCATGTTCGTCGAGCTGTCGCACGTGCTGCTGCGCGACCCCTCGCTGACGCCCGAGGAGATCCTCATGTCGGAGTCGCAGGAGCGCATGATGGCCGTCGTCGAGCCGGGCAAGCTCGACGCCTTCCTCGCCGTCACCGACAAGTGGGACGTCGAGACCTCGGTGCTCGGTGAGGTCACCGACACCGGCCGCCTCGTCATCAACTGGCACGGCGAGGAGATCGTGAACGTCGACCCCTCGACCGTCGCGGTCGACGGCCCGGTCTACGAGCGCCCGGTCGCCTACCCCACCTGGATCGACGCCCTGCAGGCCGACTCCGCGTCGGCCCTCCCCCGCACCGACGCCCCTGCCGAGCTGGAGCAGCAGTTCCGCTCCCTCCTCGGCTCGGCGAACCTCGCCGACAAGAGCTGGATCACCAACCAGTACGACTACTACGTGATGGGCAACACGGCGCTGTCCTTCCCCGACGACGGCGGCATGATCCGCGTCGACGAGGAGTCCGGCCTCGGCTTCGCCATCGCGACCGACGCGAACGGCCGCTACTGCCAGCTCGACCCGCGCCAGGGCGCGCAGCTCGCGCTCGCGGAGGCCTACCGCAACGTCGCCGTCACCGGTGCCGTCCCGGCCGCCGTCACCGACTGCCTGAACTTCGGCTCGCCGGAGAACCCCGAGGTCATGTGGCAGTTCTCCGAGGCCGTCGCCGGCCTGTCGGACGCCTGCCTCGAGCTCGGCGTGCCGGTCACCGGCGGCAACGTGTCGTTCTACAACCAGACGGGCGACGTCCCGATCTTCCCGACGCCCGTCGTCGGCGTCCTCGGCGTGATCGACGACGTCGCGCGCCGCATCCCGAGCGGATGGCAGGACGAGGGCGACAACCTCTACCTCCTCGGCACCACGTCACTCGAGCTCGACGGCTCCGCCTGGGCCGGGACGATCCACGACCACCTCGGTGGCCTGCCGCCGAAGGTCGACCTCGCCGGCGAGAAGACGCTGGCCGAGCTGCTGCACGCCGCTGCCAAGGAGGGCCTCGTGTCCTCCGCCCACGACCTCTCCGACGGTGGTCTCGCTCAGGCGCTCGCGGAGAGCGTCATGCGCTTCGGTGTCGGTGCCCGGGTCTTCCTCGGTGAGCTGCTCAGCCGCGACGGCGTCGACCTCACGACCGCGCTCTTCTCCGAGTCGACCGGTCGCGTCATCGTGTCCGTGCCGCGCGAGGACGACGTCAAGTTCCAGGGCCTGTGCGAGGGCCGCGGCTACCCGGTGCTGCGCATCGGCGTGACCGACGCCTCCGCCGTGGGCGACGCGACGGAGCCCGCCCTCGAGATCCAGGACGTCCTGACCATCCCGGTCTCCGAACTGCGCCGCGTCTCCAAAAGCGTCCTCCCGGAGCGGTTCGGTCCGGTCATCGGCTGAGCGACCCGCCTGCACACAGCCCCTGCGCCCGACGGTGTGGGGGCTGTGCTGTGTCAGGAGCGGCCAGCGCGGCACCGACGCGTGAGCTGCATCGAGGTGGCCGCTCCGTCGCCAGAGGATCAGATCGCCGGGTGGGCGGATACCCGAAACCCACCCACCCGACTCACCACCGGGCGCTCAAGCCAGGAACCCGAATGTCCTGACCGGCGTCTCCGGCAGTGGTGTCGCAAGCGACGACTTCAGCATATCAGCATTTGGAATGCTTCACGGAAGCGTCGCGGCCATCCCCCACAGTCGTTCCACGGCCAGTTCCGCAGCGATCGCGTCCCCCTCCGCGACCGCGTCCCGGAGGATCGGGAAGTCCACCGCGAGTGACGGCCAATCGAGCCAGTCGGTGTCGGCGGTGACCTCGAGTTGCGGCGACAGCAGCGCGAGTGCGTCGCGAGCGGTCGTGACCAGGATGCGATTCGGGCAGAGGGCGACGAGATGGTCCATGAGCGGCCACGAGAGCTCGGCGTAGGCGACCGGGTCCTGCAAGCCGATCACTCGCGACACCTCGTCCAGCTCGGCGACGAGCGCCGCTCGGTCGGCGTCCTCGAGGACGGGCACGGTCACCCGCGTCACGCCACCCAGCAGCGCCCCGAGCGTCTGGAAGAGATGGATCCGCCGATGGCGGGGCCTGCTGGCCGTCGAATCCGCCGACATGCGTCCCACCTTCCTGCCGCTCCGAGGTACGCCGTGCGCGCCAGGATAGCAAGGCTCGGCGCACCCGGCTGCACCTGTGCATCCGGCATGTTCACCAACACATGAGGCACAAAACTATCCAACACACCTTGGATATCGGTATTCTGAACTGGTCATATCCCAGCTCGACGATCGGAGTCCCATGCCTGTTCCCAAAACCGTCGAGACGAGCCCTCGGAAGCTCCTGCGCGACATCGTCTTCGAGCAGCTCCTGACCGCGATCGAAGACGGCACCCTCGAGCCCGGCGAGCGCCTCAACGACGAAGAGCTCGAGAAGTGGCTCGGCGTCTCGAGGACCCCGATCCGCGAAGCGATCAGCAAGCTCGCCGACATCGGACTGGTCGAGACCGCACCGCAGCGGTACACCCGCGTCGCGAAGCCCACCGCCGAGCAGTACGCCGAAGCACTGCGCCTCCTGAACGGCTTCCACGAGCTCAGCGCGCGGTGGAGCATCCCGCAGTTCACCGACGAGGACGTCGCGGCGTTCCGCGAACTCGGCGACGCCGTGCTCGCGGACATCGAAGCGCGTGACAAGCACGTCCTCCGGTCGTCCTCCGCCTTCGCCGACTTCATGGTCGAGCGTTCGGGCAACTCGCTGCTGCAGCAGGTCGCCCGTCAGATGAACACCCGGGTGACCTACACCTCGCTGCCGACGATCGACTTCTTCCAGTGGGACATCTTCGCCGCGTACGTCACCGGGCTGGTCGCGGCCGCCGAGGCACGTAGCGCCGAGGACGCCGAGCGCGTCATGCGCAAGCAGGCCGAGGCCACCGACGCCTTCCTCGAGCAGGTCATCGCCGCCGGTGGAGGACTGCCCGCCGCGAGCTAGCCGGCGAACAGCGGCCATCGAGCCGCAGAGCGTCACAGAGCCGCCTCCCGATCGGGAGGCGGCTCTGCACGTTGTACGGTGGACCGTCGGTCGCGTGACCGCGCATCATCTGGCAACGGACCCGATCGGAGCACTGCAGTGGGGATCCTCCTCTGGCTCTTCGACGCGACGTTCAGGGTCGGCGACCAGGTGGTCCTCTGGCGGGAGGTCGTCGGCAACCTGTTCGGCCTGGCGAGCGCCCTCGGCGGCATGCGTCGCCGCGCCTGGGCCTGGCCCGTCGGCATCATCGGCAACGCACTCCTCCTGACCGTCTTCCTCGGCGCGGTCTTCCACACGCCGAACCCGACCAACCTGCTGGGGCAGGCGGGCCGCCAGCTCATGTTCATCGTCGTGTCGATCTACGGCTGGGTGCAGTGGCGACGGGTCGAGCGGGTCGAGGCGACGACCGGTCCGGTCGCCGTGATCCGGCCCCGCTGGGCCGGCTGGCGGGTGCGGCTCGTCCTCGTCGGCCTCCTGCTCGGCGGCACGCTGCTCCTGATCCCCGTGTTCCGGGCACTCGGTTCCTACGAGCCGGTCTGGGCCGACGCGTGGATCTTCATGGGCTCCCTGCTCGCGACCTGGGGGATGGCGAAACGCTGGGTGGAGTTCTGGCTCATCTGGGTCGCGGTCGACCTCGTCGGCGTACCGCTCCTGTTCGGCGCCGGGTACTGGGTCTCGGCGTCGATGTACCTGTTCTACGGGGCGTTCACCCTCGCCGGTTTCTTCGTGTGGGCCCGCGGCGAGCGCGTCGCCACGTCGCGCTGAGCTGACGCCTCGGTGCCGGCGTCCGGGCCGCTCGGCGGGAACGTGACGGTCACCACCAGCCCACCCTCCGACCGCGCGGCGAGCTCGAGCGCAGCCCCGTGCACCTCGGCGATGCTCTCCACGATGGCGAGTCCGAGCCCGCGTGACCGCTCCGGACCCCGCGCGACCCGGCCGCCGGCGCGGTAGAACGGTTCGGTGAGCCTCGCGACCACGTCCACCGGGATCGACTCCCCGGAGTTCTCGACCCGGAGGACCACCGCGCCGCCCGCCGGACCGCCCGACCGGCGCACCGAGACCCGCACGAAACCACCGTCGACGTTGTGCCGGACGGCGTTCTGCAGGAGGTTCCCGCACAGCTGGTGCAGCATGGCCTCGTCGCCCCAGACCGCGAGGTCCTGCACCTCGGCCGTGCAGTCGATCCCGCGCGCTCGAGCCGCGGAGGCTGCGGCGACGCAGGCCTCGGAAGCCAGCTCTCCGAGTGCCACGTTCTCACCCCGCAGCTCCGAGTGCTCGAGGTCGGCGAGGTCGAGCACGGCCTCGACGGTCTGGATGCTGCGCGTGTTCGTCTCACGGAGCCGGGCGATGAGTCCCCTGACGGTGTCGTCGTCGAGGTCGTCGCTGGTCGCGGCGACGTCGAGCATCGCCTGGGTCGTCGCGAGCGGGGTCCGCAGCTCGTGCGAGGCGTTCGCCGCGAACCGTTGGTGGGCGCGGAACGACCGGTCGAGCCGCTCGAGCATGTGGTCGAAGGTGTCGGAGAGGTCGGTGATCTCGTCCCGCGGGCCGGCGAGGGCGACCCGATGGTCGAAGGATCCCGTCGCCGCCCGCTGCGCGGCCACGTTGATCGCGTGCAGCGGGCGCAGCAGCCGGCCCGACAGGATCCAGCCACCCCACGCGCTCGCCGCCGCGAGGACGACGAGCACGATGAGCGACCAGACGAGGAGCGTGTTCAGGATGTCGCTCTGGTCCGAGACGACGAGGGCCGCAGTACCGTTCGCCGAGGTCAGCCCCTCGGCCGGCTGGTAGGTGGCCGCCCCGGCGACCTCGGTCGGCGCGGTCGCCCGCCAACGGGTCGCGCCGTCCATGGCCTCGTCGGCCCGCACCGCGGTGATCGCGTACGTCGGGACGTACCGCATGAAGGCGTAGATGAGCGCGAGCATGATCGAGCCGGCGACGGTGAACAGCAGCGCGTACGTCAGCGTCAAGCGCAGACGCACCGTCAAGCGGTTCGGGCGGCTGAGCAACCCCGCTGCGTCGGAACGCGGCATCAGTCGCCCTCGATCCGGTAGCCCGCCCCCGGGACGGTCGTGATCACCCACGGCGAGCCGAGGCGTCGGCGGAGGTTCGAGATGGTCACGCGGATGGTGTTCGTGAACGGGTCGACGTTCTCGTCCCAGGCCTTCTCGAGGAGGGTCTCGGCGCTCACGACCCCGCCGTCGGCGAGCAGCAGCTGCTCGAGGACCGCGAACTCCTTCCGTGACAGCTTCACGTACACGCCGTCGCGGAAGACCTCCCGCCGGAACGGGTCGACTCGCACTCCGGCACGCTCGAGGACCGGAGGGCGCGACTCCGCCGTGCGCCGGGCGAGCGCGCGGAGCCTGGCCACGAGCTCCGGGAACTCGAACGGCTTCACCAGGTAGTCGTCGGCGCCGAGGCCGAGGCCGGACACGGTGTCGTCGAGTCGGCGTGCCGCCGTCAGCATCATGACGCGGACACCGGGATGCTCGGCGACCACCGTTCGGCACACCTCGTCGCCGTGGGTGCCCGGCAGGTCCCGGTCGAGGAGCAGGACGTCGTAGTCGTTGATCGTGAGCGCCTCGAGCGCTGCGTCGCCGTCGTGCACGACGTCCGCGGCGATCGCCGCCTGCCGGAGACCGGCTCGGACCGCCTCGGCGAGGTAGACCTCGTCCTCGGCAACCAGGACGCGCATGATGTTCCTCTCGATGGGGTGTGGGGACTCCGGGATCGTACGGACGCTGATCGAGCAACCCCCGAGTGTCGGTTATCTATCGTGCCGTTCGAGACGTTCAGAGAACGTCAACGTTTTCCTTGACGCCCCGACAACGCGCCGCCGAGTGGACTGGTCGTCACCAGTCAGCCCCACCCACTGAGGAGAGCAGATGTCCGACATCACCATCACCCGTTCCGTCCGCCGTCCGGCCGGCAGACTCGCCGCATTCATCGCGATCCCGTTCCTCATCGGATCGTTGGCGGCCTGCAGCTCGGGCTCGCCCGACTCGAGCAGCCAGACCCCGAAGGCGGTGCAATCGTTCGACGACTGGCAGGTCGCCTTCGCCTCCTGCATGCGCGATGAGGGGGTCGACATGCCCGACCCCGAGCAGAACGGCTCTGGCGGTGCGTCCGTGACCCTCGGCGACGGAGACCAGGATGCCTTCCAGGACGCCTCCGCGACCTGCATCGACCGTCTCGGGACGCCTCCGGTACCCGCCGGAGGAAACCCCGCGGTCGCCGACGCCTTCGAGCAGCAGCTCGAGATGGCCGAGTGCTTCCGCGAACAGGGATACGAGATGGCCGACCCGGTGGAAGGGCAGGCCATGCAGATCCCCTCCGACGTCACGGAAGAGGTGATGGAAGCCTGCGGTCTCTCGTCCGACTCGAGCGCGCCGCTCGGCTCCACCGACCGATGAGCAACCGACGACGAGGGGTCGTCGTGGCCGTCTGCGTCGGCGCCGTCCTGCTTGCAGGCGGCGCCGCCGCGGCGGTCACGCTGGCACCGACGCAGGGGACGAACCAGGAAGAGCCGGTCAGCAGCATCCGCACCGGCACCGCACCGATCACCGCCGGCGACCTCGCGGGCACGACGCAGGCGAGCGGCACCCTCGACTACGCGGACCAGCGCACCATCGGCGGTGGAGCCGGGATCGTCACGGCGGTGCCCGCTCCCGGCAGCACGGTCTCGCTCGGCGGCACCCTCTACGCCCTCGACAACGTCCCGGTCACGCTCCTCCACGGACCGCTCCCGACCTGGCGGGCGTTCGAGTCCGGTATGACCGACGGACCGGACGTCCGGCAACTCGAGATGAGCCTCGCGGCCCTCGGCTACTTCGACCGTGAACCGGACGACGAGTTCGCCGCGTCGACCGTGCGTGCCATCGAGCGGTGGCAGAAAGCCCTCGGCGTCGAGGAGACCGGACGCCTGGAGCTCGGATCGGTCGTCTTCATGACGGGCGACGTGCGGATCGCATCGGTCGACGCCGCGGTCGGCACCACCGCCTCGGACAAGATCGTCACCGTCTCGTCCCTCGTGAAGCGCATCGACGTCCCGCTGAAGCTCGCCGATCAGCGGCTCGGCGTCGTCGGGACGAAGGTCGACGTCAACCTCCCCGGCGGACAGCGGACGACCGGCACGGTCACCGATGTCGGCGTCCCCACCGAGTCGGATGCGGACGGACAGAAGAAGGTCACGATCCCGGTCGGCATCACGCTCGACGATCCGGCGGCCGCAGCCGATCTGCAGCGCGCGACCGTGACGGTCGGCTTCCCGACGGAACGACGCGAGAACGTCCTCTCCGTCCCGGTGGAAGCGCTCATCGCGATCGATGACACGACGTTCGGCGTCGAGGTCGTCGAGGGGAAGGGGAAGCGCCGTCAGGTCCCGGTCACGACCGGTCTGTTCGCCGATGGTCGGGTCGAGGTCTCGGGCGACGGCATCCGCGAAGGTCTCGACGTCGTGGTGCCGGTGTCATGACCGAGACCATGACGGCATCGTCCGCCGCAGCCGATCGGCCGGCCTGCCCACCGATCATCCACCTCGAGGGCGTCACCCGCGAGTACGGTGAGCCGCCCACGCTCGCGCTCGCGGGTGTCGACCTGACGGTCGAGGAGGGTGAGTTCGTCGCCATCGTCGGGCCGAGCGGCTCCGGGAAGTCGACGATGCTCAACCTCATCGGGACGCTCGACCGACCGACCGGTGGGACCGCTCGCATCGCGGGCTCGGACGTCGGACGCCTCTCCGACGCGAAGCTCTCGGCCCTGCGCGCCTACCGCATCGGCTTCGTCTTCCAGCAGTTCCACCTCGCCGACGGCTCGACCACGGTGGACAACGTCGCCGACGGCCTCATCTACGCCGGGGTCCCCCGGGCCGAGCGCCGTCGTCGCGCGGTCGTCGCCCTCGAACGCGTCGGCCTCGGCCACCGTCTCGGCCACCGCCCGACCCAGCTCTCCGGCGGTGAGCGCCAGCGGGTCGCGATCGCACGCGCCGTGGTCGGTGACCCGCCGTTGCTCCTCGCCGACGAACCCACCGGCAACCTGGACTCCGTGTCCGGAGCGAGCATCGTCGAACTGCTGCACGAACTCCACGAGGCCGGCACGACCATCGTCGTGATCACGCACGACGCCGAACTCGCTGCGCGACTCCCCCGCCAGGTGGCGATCCGCGACGGCCGGATCGTGAGCGATTCGGGGCTGGCCGCATGAACGAGGAGCACATGAACCCCGACCACGATCGACGGTCGCGGCTCCTCGGTCGCGACATCCTCCGGCTCGGGACGACGGGTCTGCGGGCACGGCCGACGCGCGCGGTCCTGTCCGCCCTCGGGATCGCGATCGGCATCGCGGCGATGATCGCGGTCGTCGGCATCTCCTCGTCCAGTCAGGCCAAACTGCAGGCGCAGCTCTCCGCTCTCGGGACGAACCTGCTGACCGTCCAACCGGGCCAGAACCTCTTCGGTGAGGCAGCGACCCTGCCCACGAACACCGTCGGCAAGGTGGGACTGGTCGACGGTGTGGAACAGGCCGGCTCCGCCGCAGTGCTGAACGGCGTCCTCGTCTACCGCAGCAGCCTCATCGACCGGGCGTCGAGTGGGGGCCTCGGCGCAGCGGCGGTGACGGAGAGCCTGTTGGACGTCGTGGGCGGTACCCTCGCCACCGGTGAGTGGCTGAACCGGGCGACGGCGAGCTACCCCGCGGTCGTCCTGGGGTCGAAAGCCGCGGAACGGCTGGGTATCGCTACGGTCGGCTCGATGATCCAGCTCGGCGACCAGTACTTCACGGTGGTGGGCATCCTGGATCCGCTCGACCTCGCCCCGGAACTCGACACCACGGTGATGATCGGTGAGACCGTCGCCGCCGAACGCTTCGGGTACGACGGCAAACCGACCACGGTCTACGAACGGTCCTCCGACGAACGCGTCGAGGCCGTCCGCGAGCTCCTCCCCCGCACCGTGAACCCTGCTGCACCCGAGGAGGTCGAGGTCTCCAGGCCGTCGGACGCCCTCGCCGCCAAGCAGGCTGCCGATCAAGCCTTCACCGGTCTCCTCCTCGGACTCGGTTCCGTCGCCCTGCTCGTCGGCGGCATCGGGGTGGCGAACACGATGGTCATCTCGGTCCTGGAACGCCGACGCGAGATCGGCCTCCGTCGCGCCCTCGGGGCCACGCGGGGCCACATCCGGTCCCAGTTCCTCACCGAGGCACTCCTCCTCTCCGCGCTCGGCGGGGTCGCGGGCGCCGCGATCGGTACCGGCGTCACGAGCGTCGTCGCCGCGGTGAACGACTGGCCGACGGCGGTACCGCCGGAGGTGCTGCTCGCGGGCGTCGGCGCGACCCTGGTGATCGGGGCGATCGCCGGCCTCTACCCGGCGATCCGAGCAGCCAGGACGCCACCGACCTCGGCCCTCAGCGGCTGAGTCGGGGCCGCCGCCTGACTGCTCCGACGCGGGCCCGCTCCAGGAGACCCTGGATCGGGCCCGCGCGGCCGGGTAGCGTGCAGCCCATGGACATCAGACTCGAGAACGTCGGGATCGCGGTCCGCGACCTCGAGGCGACGATCGCCTTCTTCACCGACCTCGGCCTCACCGTACTCGGCCGCGACACGGTGAGCGGCGAGTGGGCCGACACGGCCGTGGGCCTCGACGGCAATCACGCCAGGATCGCGATGTTGCAGACGCCGGACGGTCACGGACGCCTCGAACTCTTCGAGTACCTCCACCCGGACGCGATCGAGACCGAGCCGACACTGCCGAACGAGATCGGCATGCACCGCGTCGCATTCGCCGTCGACGACATCGACGAGGCGCTGGCGATCGCCGCCAGACACGGCTGCTTCCCGCTCCGCGGCGTGGCGGACTATCAGGGCGTCTACAAGCTCAGCTATGTGCGCGGGCCGAGCGGCATCATCGTCATGCTGGCCCAGGCGCTGCAGCCGGATCGAGCCGGCGAGTCGGCCTGAGGTCAGTCGGCGATCGACTCGGTGAGGGCGCGGACGATGGCCGGGAGCGTGCGCATCGCGAGCTCGCGCGGTGAGCCCTCATCGCCGTCCGGGTCCATGAGCACGGCCGTCTGGATGGCCGACTCGTAGAGGGCGACGACGATGTTCGCGATGTCGGGCGTCGGGATCGTGAACCGGACGTGTGCGAGTCCGGCAGCCTGGTCGAGCCACGCGGCGAGCTGTCGGCCAGCGCTCTCCTGGTGCTGCAGGTAGCGGGCTGCGACGTCGGCGTCGCGCATCGCCAGCATCCGGAACTCCGACTGCACGAGGCACCAGCGGCGGTCATCGGGCTGGAGTTCGAGGAAGGCACGGATCAGGGCCTCGAGCGAACCCTCGGTGTAGCGGCCCGCTGCGTCGAGGAGCGACGGACTGACCGCCTGCAGTCCGGCCTCCAGGCGATCGAGTCGGAGCTGGTTCTCTCGTGACTCGAGAGCGAAGAACAACTCCTCCTTCGAATCGAAGTTGGAGTAGAAGGCGCCGCGGGTGAAGCCCGCGCGCTCACTGATCTGCTCGACCGACGCCGCGTGCACGCCGAACTCGGCGAAGACCTCGTAGGCGGCGTCGACCAGCCGCTCGCGCGTCCGCTGCCGACGCGCGGACTCGACGGGTGCCTCGTCGCTCGGGGACTCGACCGCTTCGTGCACGCGCATCCTGACACCTTACTGACAGCTCGACCGACTTCTTGCCGATACACCACTGTATCCAATACAGTCGTGTATCGGATACACCGATGTATCGATCCTGTTCGAATTTCTCCGTCGGCTCGCCTGCAAGCAGCGCCGACCTCCCTAGGAGCGACGCGTGTCCTCACTGCTCTACACCCTCGGCCGCTGGGCGTTCGGCGCCCGCAAGCTCGTGCTGATCCTCTGGATCGCCGTGCTCGCCCTCGCGGGTGGCGGCGCGCTGCTCTTCAACCAGGGAACCGACAACGCCTTCTCCATCCCCGGCACGGAGTCGCAGGAGGCGCTCGACTCGCTCGACCACACCTTCCCGCAGGTGGCCGGCGCCTCGGCGCAGATCATCGTCGTCGCGCCGAAGGGCGACACCGTCGAGGACGCCGGGGTCCGGTCGGCGATCGACGACGCCGTCACCGCCCTGGGCGACATCGGGCAGGTCGAGCAGGCGGTCTCACCCTTCGACGAGAACGTGACGGGGGCGGTCTCGGAGGATCAGCGGGCGGCGCTCATCTCGATCCAGTTCGACGGCGCGCAGACCGACATCACCGCCGCGACGATCAGCGACGTCGAGGACGCGGAGGCGAGCCTCGCGAAGGCCCTCCCGGCCGGTGCCGAGTCGTCCCTCGGCGGGCAGCTCTTCAGCAACAGCCTGCCGACGCTGAGTATCATCGAGCTCGTCGGCGTGGTCGTCGCGCTCGTCGTCCTCATCCTCACCTTCGGCTCCTTCCTCGCCGCGGGCATGCCGCTCATCACCGCACTGCTCGGGGTCGGCATCTCGATGGCGCTCATCTTCGTGGCGACGGTCTTCGGGCCGATCTCCTCCACGACGCCGATGCTCGCGCTCATGCTCGGCCTGGCCGTCGGCATCGACTACGCGCTGTTCATCATCTCGAGACACCAGGACGGCCTGCGCAGCGGGCTCGACCCGGCCGAATCAGCCGCCCGCGCGACCGCGACGGCCGGTTCCGCCGTCATCTTCGCGGGCCTCACGGTCATCATCGCCCTCCTCGGGCTCGCGGTCGCGAACATCCCGTTCCTCACGACGATGGGTGTCGCCGCGGCGGTCGGCGTCGCGATCGCGGTCGTCATCTCGCTCACCCTCATCCCGGCCATGCTCGGCTTCGCCGGCGAACGCCTCCGGCCCAAGGCGAAGCGGGCCAGCAAGCGTGCGGCGGCCCGGGGCGCTGCCGAGCCGGTCGACGGCCCACAGGACTCGGTCCCTGAGCACCACACCGCGGCCGCTCAGCACCACACCGCGGCCCCTGAGCACCACACCGCGGTCCCTGAGCACAACACCGCGGTCCCTGAGCCTGTCGAAGGGCACCCCAACCGCTTCTTCCTCGGCTGGGTGCGCGGCGTGACGCGACTCCCCATCGTCACGATCGTCGCCGTCGTCGCCGTCCTGGGCGCCCTCGCCATCCCCGCCCTGTCACTCCGACTCGCGCTCCCCGACGCCGGTTCCCTGCCGGAGGGCGACGGAGCCCGCACGACATACGACCTCGTCTCCGAGCACTTCGGTGAGGGCTTCAACGGGCCGCTCATCGTCACCGGCGGCATCGTCGGCAGTACCGACCCGCTCGGACTCATGGCCGACCTCAAGCAGGAGATCGAGGGACTCGACGGCGTCGCCGCCGTCCCGCTCGCCACCCCCAACGCGACGGCCGACACCGGGATCATCCAGGTCATCCCGAGCGGCAGTCCCGACTCCCAGGCGACGAAGGACCTCGTCGCCGAGATCCGGGGACTGCACCAGTACTTCCAGGACGAGTACGACGTCGACCTCCAGGTCACCGGGTTCACGGCCATCGGGATCGACATCTCCGACCGCCTCGGCGGCGCCCTCCTCCCCTTCGGTCTGATCGTCGTCGGCCTGTCGCTCGTGCTCCTGACGATGGTCTTCCGCTCCATCTGGGTGCCGATCAAGGCGACCCTCGGCTACCTGCTGTCGGTCGCCGCGTCGTTCGGCGTCGTGGCCCTCGTCTTCGAGCACGGCGTGTTCGCCGAGGCCCTCCACGTCGCGAGGACCGGTCCGGTGATCAGCTTCATGCCGATCATCCTCATGGGTGTCCTGTTCGGACTCGCGATGGACTACGAGGTCTTCCTCGTCTCCCGGATGCGCGAGGACTTCGTCCATTCGGGACTCGCGAGGCGATCCGTCGAGACCGGCTTCCTCGGCTCGGCGAAGGTCGTCACCGCCGCCGCCGTCATCATGTTCGCGGTCTTCGCCGCCTTCGTGCCGGAGGGCGACACGAACATCAAACCCATCGCCCTCGGGCTCGCGGTCGGCGTCTTCGTCGACGCGTTCATCGTGCGCATGACCCTCGTGCCGGCGGTGCTCGCGCTCCTCGGCGACCACGCCTGGTACCTGCCGAAGTGGCTCGACCGCATCCTGCCGTCCTTCGACGTCGAGGGCGAGGGCCTGCAGCGCGAACTCGAGCTGCGCGAGTGGCGCAACGGTGACGAGGTCGCCATCGCCGCCGCCGGGGTCACCCTGGCCGGCGCGGACGGCCCGCTGTACGAGGACGTCGACACGACGGTCGCCGTCGGTGGCGTGCTCGCGGTGCAGGGCGCGCGCCCGGTTTCGGTCACCGCCCTCCTGCTGACGCTGGCCGGTCGCCTCGAACCCGACCACGGTCGACTCAAGGTCGCCGGTCTGGTCCTGCCGGTCCGCGCCGGGGCCGTCCGGTCCCGCGTCGCGTACGTCCGTCTCGACCACGGCGAACCCGTCGGGACGCTCGCTTCGGCGCTGGCCGAACGCCCGGCCGTCATCGTCCTCGACGGGGTCGACACCGTGCCGGACGACGACACGAGACGCGGACTGTACGAGCACCTCCTGACGGCGACCAGGGCCGCGGAACGCTCGCGTCGGCCGCTCACGATCGTCGTCGGCACCGCGGACGCGTCCTCGCTCGCCGACGTCCTGCCGACCACGGCGCCGGAGGTACTCGACCTCGACCGCGCCGCCACCTCCTCAACTCCCACCGCCATCGCTGAATCGAAGGTCGACGCATGAGCACCATCCTGAACCGCCTCGAACGGGCCCGCTCCGGCAAGGGCATCACGGTCGTCTCGATCATCGGCCTCATCCTCGTGCCGCTCGTCATCGCCGGCGGACTCGTCTGGGCGCTGTGGAACCCGGCGGAACGACTCGGTCAGGTGACCGCCGCCATCGTGAACGACGACAAGCCGGTGACCGTCAACGGCCAGACCGTGCCGCTCGGACGCCAGCTCTCCGCGGGCCTCGTCGACGGCGACCAGAAGACCAACTACACCTGGGTCATCACCGACGCGTCCGACGCGAAGGCGGGCCTCGCCGACGGTTCGTACACGGCCGTCGTGACGATCCCGGAGAACTTCTCGAAGGCGGCGACCTCGTTCTCCGGCGACGCCGCCGACGCCGAGCGCGCCCGCCTCGACGTGACGACGAGCGACCGCAGCAAGCTCGTCGACGACGCCATCTCCCAGACGATCACGCAGACCGCGGCCTCGCTCCTCGGTCGGCAGCTCACCACCACCTACCTCGAGAACGTCTACGTCGGGTTCAACACCCTCCACGACCAGCTCGGCGAGGCCGCCGACGGCGCGAAGCAGCTGTCGACGGGCGGACTCTCGCTCGCGCAGGGTGCGCAGCAACTCGCGAACGGCACCACGCAGCTCGCCACGGGCGCGACGCAGTTGTCGTCGGGTGCGACGCAGCTGAGTGACGGGGTGGATGCGCTGGCCGACGGCGCCACGCAGCTGTCCGCCGGTGCGACGCAGCTGAGCGACGGGGCGAGCCCCAGCTCGCGAACGGAGCAGCGACGCTGTACGCCGGGACGCAGGGTGACGGGAGCGCGGAGAACCCGGGGCTGGTCGGCGGAGCCAATGGGCTCGCCGAGGCGGCGATCGGAACCTCCCGCGTCGCCGACGCGACGAAGGCATAGCAGCTCGACTGCTCCGTGGCGGCTCGCTGCCTCGGACGCCGAGTGAACGGCGAGCAGTCGCGCGACGCGCGATCGACCAGCGACGCTGATCGCGAACGGCGACATCCCTCGACCACCTTCGAGCACCGGCCACCGCCCTCGGACCGACGGCGACATCGCGACCGGGTACCCCGGCGACCACCTCCCTGGCGCACGAATGACCAAGCAGTTCTCCTCCGGCATGCCCACACTCGTCGACGGCATCGCGCAGATCAACACCGCGGCGGCACAGATCGCGGCCGGAGCGGCAGGCCTCGCCGATGGTGCGTCCAAAGCCGCCTCCGGGACAACGCAGTTGCAGACGGGTGCATCCGCCCTCGCCGACGGCGCGGCGCAGTCGGCGACCGGCACGACCCAGCTCGCCGACGCGTCGAACCAGCTCGCGTCGGGGGCCGGGACCCTGTCCGGCGGGATCACCTCGCTCGCGTCCGGGCTGCAGAGCGCGGTCGACAGCCTGCCGACCTACACGAGCTCCGACCGACAGACGCTCGCGGACGTCGTCGCCGACCCGGTCTCGGCCGGCGATTCGGCGACGGTGTCCTTCGGCACGAACAGCGCTCCCTTCTACGCCGTCCTCGCCCTCTGGCTGGGTGCGCTCGCGAGCTTCCTCGTGCTGCGGCCGGTCCCCTCGCGGGCGTTCGGGTCCACGCGGTCCTCGTTGCGGCTCGCACTCGGTGCCTTCGTGCCGGCGGGGGCGATCGGGATGCTGCAGGGCCTGCTCGTCGCCGTGATCACCGCACCGCTGCTCGACCTGGACCCCTCCGGGTGGACCGCCTTCGCCGGGATCGCCGTGCTCGCGGGCCTCGTGTTCGCCGCGGCGAACCAAGCCCTCAACGCCCTCTTCGGCGGTGCGGGACGGTTCATCTCGATGATCGTCGCCATCATCGGCCTGGCGACCGGGATCATCGCGACGGTTCCCCAGGTGCTCGACCAGATGCTCGGGTTCCTGCCGATCGCACCGGCGCTCGGTGGCCTGCAGGCGATCGCGATCGGCGACGCGGGAGCAGCGGCCGGCGTCGTCGGTCTCGTCCTCTGGCTCCTCGGATCGCTCGCCGCGACGACGTTCGCGATCGCCCGGGCGAGGACCACGTCGGTGAAGGCGCTCGTCCCGGCCGCCGCCTGATGCCCGGCGAGAACCCCGCCGGTAGGCTGGGGTGATGAGCAGCAGCGAAGACCGGGAACTGGCCGAATGGGGCGAGCAGCGCAAGCGTCGTCAGCGGCTCATCGCCTGGGTCCTCGTCGTCGCGCTCGTCCTCGGTGGAGGCGGCGCGACCGTCCTCGGCTTCATCTTCAACTAGCCCCGCCCTCCCTGCCCGGTCGCCAGCGCGGTGCGCTGACGCGAGCGCACCCCACACGCGCGAGCGCGGGTCTCCGGAGGGTCGCGCTCACGGCCCAGCCCCGCGCCCGCGCCGGAACCGAGCATCTCGGGTCAGCGCACCGCGCTGGCGCCGGAACCCGACGTCTCGGGTCAGCGCACCGCGCTGACCGTCGTCAGGGTCGGGCGTCGTGCAGGTCTCGCTGCTTGACGATGCGCTCCGGGTTCGCAGGGCGCATACCGACGATGATCTTGCCCCGCGCGTGCAGCCGCTCGAGATCCTCGAACGCGTCGATGATCAGGTCGAACGGGTAGAACGCCGAGACGACGACCTTCAACGCGTGGTCGGCGGCATACTCCGCGAGACGTTGCAGCTGCTTCGTGGCGTGCGCGGCGAACTCCTCGTCCGGCTCGAGTGCGGCGAGCTCGATGGCCTTCCGATCCTCGCTCGACCGGTACTTCTCCGGTGGAACACCGAGTTCGAACGCGAGCTCCTGGCCGTCCTGACCGAAGTTGTCGATGAACGCCGTCACGCCCTCTGGCGCGAGCTTGCGGATCCGATCCGCCATGCCCTCGCCGTAGACGACCGGCTTGACGCCCTGCTCCCGGAGGAAGTCGTGATTGCGCTCACCGCACGTGCCGATGACCCGCACGCCCGCGAACTTCGCCAGCTGCGCCTCGATGTTCCCGACCCCACCGGCCGCCGCCGAGATGACGAGGGTGTCACCCTGCTTGAGGTGCAGCCCGTCGAGCGTGTCGAGCGCCGTCAGTCCAGCGAGGTAGAGCCCGCCGGCCTCCTCCCAGCTCACGCGCTTCGGCTTGCGGACGAGGGACGACGCCGGGACGACGACCTGGGTGGCGTGCGCGCCGCGGACGGCGTGACCGATCACCTCGTCGCCCCGCTTCCAGCCCTCGACGCCGGTCCCGACCTCGCGGACCAATCCGGCGAAGTCGCTCCCCTGCCCCGTCGGCAGCTCGATCGGCACCGTCTCGGCGAGGTGCCCCTCGCGGACGAACGCCTCGATGTGGTTGATGCCGCTCGCGAGGACGTCGACCACGACCTCGCCCCATCTGGGATGCGGCATCTCGGACTCGATGAACTCGAGTACGTCGGGCCCGCCGTAGCGGGCGTAGCGGAGTGACCTCGTCGTCTGCTTCGAACCGAACATGGTTCATCTTCCACCTGTCGGTCGCTAGCCGATCGAACTATCAGCTGGCTTACAGGTTCACCGGACGGCCTCGCATGACGACGCCCGCTCGCCCAGGCATGGGCGAACGGGCGTCGGCTCGCCCATTCTTGGGCGACTGAGACGGGTCAGCCCTTCACCGCTCCAGCGGTCAGGCCCTGCACGATGTACCGGCTCGCGAACGCGAACAGCACCATCGTCGGGATGATCGTCAGCACGGCGGCCGCCGACATGGAGCCCCAGTCGATGTTGTAGCTCGTGATGAAGCCGTTGAGCGCCGTCGGGATCGTCTTGTTCGCATCGCTGTTGATGAGCGTCACCGAGAGGAACAGCTCGTTCCAACAGTTCACGAAGTTGAAGATGAACGCCGCCACGATCCCGGGCTTCAGCACCGGGACGAGCACCCGGAAGAGCGCGCCGAACCGCGAGCAGCCGTCGATCATGGCCGCCTCCTCGAGGGCGTCGGGGATGTTCTCGAAGAAACCCTCGGAGCATGACGGTGCAGAACGGGATGCACACCGCGATGTAGATGAGGATGAGCCCGAACCGGTTGTCGACGAGCTTGAGCTGCGTCATCAGCAGGTACAGCGGGCCGAGCGCGATGAACGACGGGATCATCTGCGTGGCGAGGAACGCCAGCAGGATCGCCCCCTTGCTCCGGAACTCGAACCGCGCCAACACGTATGCCGACAGCATCGAGATGAAGGTCGCCACGACGGCTGCGATCGTCGCCACGATGAGGCTGTTGACGACGTAGGTGCCGAACTGCGCCTTGCTGAACAGGCCGAGGTAGTTCTCGACCGAGAACACCTCCGGCCAGTACGTCAGCGGGTAGGAGAAGATCGCGCCCGGCTTCTTGAACGAGGTGACGACGATCCAGTACAGCGGGAACACCGTGATGACGAGCCACAGCCCGAGGAAGAGGAACTTGACGACCTTCGCGGTCCGTGTCTCCTGGTCGATCATGCCTTCACCTTCTTCTCACGCATGGACAGCAGGTAGAACGCGGTGAACACCAGCAGGATCGCGACGACGATGAGGCCGATCGCGGAGGCCCGGCCGTAGTCGCCGCGCTGGGTGGTCGCGATCATCCAGGTCGTCAGGATGTGGGTCTGGTTCGCCGGACCGCCGCCCGTCATGCCGTAGATGATGTCGGGGAAGTTGAAGATCCAGATGACGCGGAGCAGCACCGTGAGGGCGAGCGTCGTGCGGATGTACGGGATCGTGATCTGGAAGAGCATGCGCGCCTTGCCCGCGCCGTCGAGCGCCGCGGCCTCGAAGAGGTCCTCCGGCACCGACTGCAGGGCGGCGAGGATCATGATCGCGAAGAAGGTGACGCCGTACCAGACGTTCGCGACGATGACGGCGAACATCGCGGTGTTCGGGTCCGCCAGCCACGGGATCGGGGTGTCGATCAGCCCGACCTTCTGGAGCAGGTCGTTGATCACGCCGAACTCGCTGTTGAACATCCAGCGGAACAGGATGCCGATGAGGAAGCCCGAGATGGCCCACGGGAAGAAGATCATCGCCTGGTAGAGACCGCGGAAACGGAACTTCCGGCGCAGCCACAGGGCGATGCCGAAGCCGATGACGAACTGCGGGACGATCGAGGCCACCACCCAGAGCACGGTGTTCGCGACGACCTTGCCGAAGGCCGGGTCGGCGAAGACGGCCAGGAAGTTGGCGAAGCCCACCCACGAGGTGTCGGTGAGGTTGGCGAGGTTCCAGTTGCGGAACGCCATCTGCGAGCCGGCGATCATCGGGTAGTAGATGAAGATCGCCACGAAGATGAACGCGGGGGCGAGGAAGGCGAGGAGGCCGAAGCCGCGGCGCACCGTGAAGGTGCGCCGCCGACGCCCGCCGGCGGTCCGCGAGGGACCGGCCGGGGGTGTCGGGGTCGCACGCTGCTGCGTGCGACCCGCTTCGTCAGTGGTGGTCGTCATGGACGGTTACTCGCTCTTCCACTTCTCGGTCCAGTACTCGTCCCAGCCCGCGAGGAGCTTCTCCGGCGTCAGCTGGCCGATGAGGACCTGCTGGATCTCCGAGTCGGACTTCTGGATCCACTCGGTCCACCAGGAGGAGCCGCGCGGCTGCGTGACGCTCAGGTAGGTGTCCGGGTTCTCGTTCATCGTGACGTAGCTGGCCCACGGGCCGGTCTTGTAGAAGTCGCTGTCCGCCGCGCTCTTGACGATCGGGACGAGGCTGTTCTCCTGGGCGAAGGTGGTGGCCTGCTTGTCCTCGGAGAGGAACTCGATGAGCTTCGCGGCCTCGGCCTTGTGCTCGCTCGACGCCGCCGTGCCCCAGCCCGCGGTCGCCATGGGCTGTGCGGCCTTGCCGGTCGGGCCGGTCAACAGCGGAGCGGTGCTCCACTGCTCGGCCGTGATCGCCTCGGACTGCTCGACGGTCGCGATGACCTCCGGGTCCTGCAGGAGGAACGCGGTCGAACCGTTCGAGAAGCCTTCGACCATCTCGGGGTAGCCCCACGCGACGGACGACGGCGGCGAAGCCTCCTTGAAGAGGTCGAAGTAGGTGTTGACGGCGTCGAGCGCCTCCGGTGCGGAGAAGATCGTGTCGCCGTTCGTCAGCTTGAACGCGTTCTCGGTGTCGAGGTCGTCGGCGACGTAGGCCTCGATGGCCGCGACGACGTTGCTGTTCGCGTTGGTGCCGCCCCGGAAGGCGTAGCCGAACTGGTTCTTCGAGGGGTCCTGGATCGCCGAGGCCTGCTCGAGGAGGTCGTCCCAGCTCGTCGGGGGCCCGTCGAAACCGGCTTCCTTGATGAGGTCGGTGCGGTAGAACAGGCTCAGCCCGTAGAAGCCGTAGGGCACGTAGTAGACCTTGCCGTCCTCGCCCTTCGCGTACTTCGTCGCGTTGTCGGTGAGGTCGTCCCAGCCCTTCCAGTCCTCGAGCTCGCCGCTCATGTCGTCGAGCCAGCCGTTGGTGGAGAAGGGGCCGACGGTGATGTCGCGGACCTCGAGCACGTCGACGCCCGAGCCGGACTGCAGCATCTGGGTGATCTTCTGGTCGGCCTGGTCGGTCGGCGGCGAGATGAGCTCGACCTTGATCTTCGGGTTGTCGGCCTCGAAGTCCGCGATGAGCGACTTCAGGACCTCGGTCCGGGCGGGGTTGGTCAGGCTCTCGACCATCTGCAGGGTGACGGTGCCGTCGCTCGCGCCGCCGGCACAGGCCGACAGGGCGAGGCCGGTGACGACGGACAGGCCGATGGCTGCCGTTGCGCGTGACTTCCTCATGCTCGCTTCTCCTTTGAGTGGTGCTGGTGGGGGTGCTGCGGGGGTGGGTGCTGTGGTGCCGGTGCGGTGCGGTGGTGCTGGTGTGGTGGTGTCGGGTCGGGCGGTTCCGCGCTCAGCTCGTGGCCGCGCGCTCCTCGTCGGCCCATCGCGCGAGCACCGGGACGGCGTGCTCGGCGAAGTGTTCGAAGTCCTCGGGGGTGTTGTAGACGTGGGTGGAGAGTCGGACGTAGCCGATCCCGTCGAGGCTCGTGAACGCGCCCTCGACACCGAGCTCGGCGGAGACGCGGTCGCGGAGGCCGTCGGCGGTCGCGTGGGTCGTCGCGAGGCCGGTCGGGAGCTTGACGAGCCGGAGGGCGTTGACGGGCATGCCCACGTCGACGTGGCTGTCCTCGCCGGTGATGGCGGTCACGGCGTCGGCGACCACCTCGACGGCGTAGTCGGCGAGCTCGGTCATGTAGTCCCTGGCGGCCGACCAGCCCCACATGTCCTCGATGAACCCGAGCGAGGTCGCCGCGGCGAGGTAGCTCGTGACGTCGACCGTGCCCTGGGTGTCGAAGCGCTGCGGGAACGGGTACGGCGAACCCCAGGAGTCGATGAGCGGGTAGAGCTCCTGCGCGAGCGGGCTGCGGGCGACGAGGACGGCGGCACCGCGCGGGGCGCACCCGAACTTGTGCAGGTTGCCGACCCAGAAGTCGCAGTCGAGGTCGCGCATGGGATCGGCGTAGAGGCCGGGGACGTGCGCGGCGTCGACGAGCGTGGGGATGCCGGCGGCACGGGCGGTGGCGGCGATCTGCTGGACCGGCAGGAGTCGGGCGGTCGGCGAGGTGATCTGGTCCATCACGATGAGGGCCGTGCGGTCGCTGAACTCGGCGACGACGGCGTCGTGGGCGGTCTGCGCGTCGGCGTCGAGCGGGATGCGGGCGGTCCGGACGGTGCCGCCCCAGCGACGCGCGAGTCGCTCGGCCCCCATCGTGACGGCGCCGTAGCCGTGGTCGGTGACGATGATCTCGAGGCCGCGCTGCACGGGGAGGCTGGAGAAGACGACGCTCGCTCCGGCGCTCGCGTTCGGAACCATGGCGAGCTGGTCGACCGACGCCCCGAGGAAGTCGGCGATCCCGACACGGGCCGCGCCGACCTTGGCCGGGAGGGCCGGGAACCAGGTGAGGGGTGCCGCCTCCATCTCGCGGCGGAGGGCCTGCTGGTGCTCCTGCGCGACGATCGGGACCGCCCCGAAGGATCCGTGGTTGATGTGACGCTTGGTCGGATCCAGCGTCCACCCGGCCGTTGCCGGTCGGCCGTCGCCGAGCGTGAGCGGCGCTGGCCGTGCGATGGTGCGAGTGTCCACAGTGACGTTCCTCCGAGTCGATTATGCAGTGGATTGTCCGATAACCATAGGGGCAACGTTTGATGACTTGGGTTTCTGTCGTGTTACAAGTGATCACTCAGGTCGTTTCGGGATCGACTCATCGGATGACTTGCCTTTCGAGCATCGAGTCATCGGACGTCTCACGGTCCGCGGCGGCTCGCGGATCACCGGTGAGGGGCCGCTACGATGGCGGGACGACCCCTGAGGAGGAGCCGCATGTCCGCAGTCGACACCGCGTTCCACGGCCTGCGACACATGATCGCGTCGGGACGGCTCGTGGCGGGGCAGCGGTTCCCGGCCGAGAACGAGCTCTGCGACGAACTCGGCGTGTCCCGCGGGTCCCTGCGTGAGGCCGTCCGCATGCTGGCCGCCCTCGGGATCATCGAGTCGCGGCACGGCTCGGGCACCTACGTGTCGATGCTCCGGCCCGAGGAGATCATCGGCAGCCTGTCGCTCACGGTCGACCTCCTCCCCCTCGACGGTCTCCTGCAGATGTACGAGCTGCGGCGGGTGCTCGAGACCCATGCCACCTCGCAGGCGGCTGCTCGCGCGAGCGACGAGGTGCGCGCCGAACTCGCCGAACTCGTGGAGGCGATGGAACGGACGACCGACCCCGCCGAGTCGAGCGAGCTGGACCACCGGTTCCACGAACTCATCGCACGGACGGCCGGGAACGCCACGCTGACGGCCCTGCTGCAGGTCTTCCGGTCGCGCTCACGTGCCTACGACGTCTTCAGCCTGCCCGCCGGCGACGAGCTGCGTCGGGTCAGCAACCGCGGCCACCGGGCGATGACCGAGGCGATCATCTCGCGCGACCCCGTCGGGGCGGCCGGGGCGGCGTCAGCGCACGTCGCGCAGACCGAGGAGTGGTTGCGGGTCCTGCAGCCGCCGGCGACCCCCGCCGACTGAGGTCTGGTTGCGCCAGCGCGGTGCGCTGACGGCTGTGGTCAGGAGGTCGGGAGGATGGGCGTGCCGATGAGCCGCTCGAGGTCGGTCCACAGCGCCGCCGCGACGTCCCGGTCGGTCGTGATCGCGGCAGGGGTCTGCCGCACGGCGTCGCCCTTCGTGAGCCACCGGGGACCGTAGAACCAACCACCGTCGGCCGCCTCGTCGGTGACCGCTCGGAGCGTCGGCTCGGCACCCCGCTGCTTGCTCTGCGCGTAGACGGACTGCAGGGTGTCGGAGAAGCGGCGCCCGCGGGTCGGCTCGTTGACGCCGGGGACGCGACGGTCGAGTCCGTTGACCGAGTAGCCGGGGTGCGCGACGAGGGCCCGGACGGTGCTGTGCGACGCCGCGAGCCGACGGTCGAGCTCGAAGCCGAGCGACGAGAGGGCGATCTTCGACTGGGCGTACGCCTGCCAGCCGCTGTACCCGTCGCGGAGCTGCAGGTCGTCGCCGTGGAACCGGACGAGCAGGGTGGAGAGGCTTCCGAGGAGCACGACGCGCGGCGCGGAATCGTGCGCATCCGCCGTGCGCTGCAACACCGGCAGGGCCTCGGCGAGCAGGGCGGCGTGGCCGACGACGTTCGTCGCGAAGACCAGCTCGATGCCGTCGGCCGTCTCCTGCCGCTCCTTCGGCATGTGCACCATGCCGGCGTTCGCGACGAGGGCGTCGAGACGGTCGAGGTCCGCGAGTCGCTCGCCCGCCGCGCGCACCGAGTCGAGCGAGGAGGTGTCGAAGGGGAGGTGGCTGAGTCGGGCATCGGGCACCTTCACCCGGATCGCCCGCATCGCCGCCTGCGTCTTCGTCGCACTCCGCGACGCGAGAACGACCTCCGCGCCCGCTCGCGCGAGCCCGAGGCTCGTCCAGAAGCCGAGGCCGGCGTTCGCTCCGGTGACGAGGACGACGCGTCCGGTCTGATCGGGCAGGGAGTCGGCGTTCCAGGTCATGGACTCATGATGGCGCAGGACGCTGGACACCGCCCGAAGAAGCGCCACCCCTTGCCCTGGCTCACCCGAGGTGCCAGCGCGGTGCGCCGACGTGACCGCGCGCGAATCGGGCCGAGCGCGGACGAACGGGCCTGACCGCACACGAACGGGCGTGACCGCGGGCCACACGCGTGGGCGCGACCCTCCGGAGACCCGCGCTCACGCCACAGACCCGCGCTCGCGTCAGCGCACCGCGCTGGCGGAACGGAACACGCGGGATCAGTGCTGGTTGGCGAGACGCTCGTGGTGGTGGATGACCTCGGCGACGACGAAGTTGAACCACTTCTCGGCGAAGGCCGGATCGAGGTGCGACTCCTCGGCGAGCGCCCGGAGACGGGTGATCTGCCGCTGTTCGCGCGCCGGGTCGCTCGCAGGCATGTCGTGCTCGGCCTTCAGGCGACCGACCTCCTGCGTGCACTTGAACCGCTCGGCCAGCAGGTGGACGAGTGCCGCGTCGATGTTGTCGATGCTGCTCCGCAGGCGGCCCAATCGCTCGGTGGCCGCCTGGGCGTCCGCCGCAGCGGCGCCGGTCGTGGGTTCGGGTTGCTGCTCGGCCTGGCTCATGCGAAAACTCTAGCAACGCGCCGGGGGCCGGAGACGGGTCGCCGGGCGATCCCCAGCCGGTTCACCGCGGATCCTCGACGAGACATCCCGCCTCGAGGTGCACCCGCGCGTCGGCCTCCGCGACCGCGACCGGATCATGCGTCACCTCCACCACCGTCGCGCCACGGTCGGCCTCCGCCCGGAGCACCTCGCGGATCGCCAGCCCGGCAGCACGGTCGAGGCCGACGGTCGGCTCGTCGAGCAGCAGGAGGTCGGCCTCACGCGCGAGCGCCTGCGCGACGAGGACCCGCTGGCGCTGCCCGCCCGACAGCTCGCCGAAGGAGCGCCCGGCGAGGTGCAGGACGTCGAGGCGGGCGAGGCTCTCGTCGACGATGCGTCGGTCCCGAGCCCCGAGTCGACCCCACCAGCGACGCAGCGTCGGCCAGCGTCCCATCGACGCGACGTCGCGCACCGTGACCGGGAAGCGCTCAGGCACGGCGCTGCGTTGCGGGACGTAGGCGGCCGACCGACCGTCGAGGCCGTCGACGCCGCCCGAGGTCGGTCGGTGGAGGCCCGCGATCACCGCGAGCAGCGTCGACTTCCCCGCTCCGTTCGCCCCGGTGACGACGGTGATGGCGGCCGCCCCGACCTCGACTGAGATCCCGTGCAGGACGCGCGCGCCGTCGTACTCGGCCGACACGTCGTGGAGTCGGATGCCGGACACGACGGGCCGTCCCGCCATCGGAGGGCGAGGGGTGCTCGTCGCGGATCGCATGTCATCACCCTATCAATACTGAGAATCATTTTCATGTAGAGTGCTCGACCATGACCTGGATCACCGAGCCGTTCACCGCGGCCTTCCTCCTGCGCGCCCTCGTCGGCGGTCTGCTGGTGGCGGCCGTCTGCGGTGTCGTCGGCACCTGGGTCGTCCTCCGCGGCCTCGCGTTCCTCGGGGAGGCGATGGCCCACGGCATGCTGCCCGGCGTCGCCACCGCGGCACTCCTCGGCCTGCCGCCGGTCGCCGGCGCGGCCGTCAGCGCGGTCGTCATGACCGCCGGCGTCAGTCTCGTCTCGCGGCGCGGCAGGCTGTCCCACGACACCTCGATCGGTCTCCTCTTCGTCGGCATGCTGGCCCTCGGGGTCATCATCGTGTCGTCGAGCAGATCGTTCGCCACGGACCTCACGGCGATCCTCTTCGGCGACATCCTCGCCATCCGGCCCGCGGACCTGGTGGGCCTCGCCATCGCACTCCTCGTCACCGTGGGCGTCGCGGTCGCCTTCCACCGCCCGTTCGTCGCCCTCGCCTTCGACCGCCGGGTCGCCCAGACCATGGGTCTCCGGCCGCGACTCGCCCACGCGATGCTCGTCGGCCTCGTGACGCTCGCAGTCGTCGCCTCGTACAGCGCCGTCGGCACCCTGCTCGTCGTGGCGCTCCTCCTCGGGCCGGCCGTCGCCGCGGCCCACTGGGCGCGTCGCATCCCGCTCATCATGCTGCTCGCCACGGGTTTCGGCGGCCTCGCCGTGCTGCTCGGCCTGCTCCTCTCCTGGTACGGCGACACCGCGGCCGGAGCGTCCATCGCCGCCTGCTCGATCCTGCTCGCCACGGTGTCGTGGGGCGCGCGGGCGCTCGTCGGACGGCTCCGGCGGCCCATCGACCGACACCTCGACCACCCCGACGACCACCTCACCGAACCGACCCACCTGGAAAGCGCACCGTGCACCGACTCCTCCGACCGACCATCCGACCAGGCGGCCTCCGCCCGACCGACGACCGGCTCCCCCGCGCCACACGCACCGCGCTCGCTCTCGGCGCCCTCGCACTGACGCTCAGCGCCTGCGCGCCGCAGGGGTCGGCATCACCCACCGCGACGGCCTCGGACGAACCGCGCGGACACGGCTACGTCGAGGGCGCGAGCGAGCTCCCCGAACCGCAACTGCACCTCGCGACCGCCGACGTCGACGGCACCGTCGAGCTGACCGACCTGCTCAGCGAGGAGCGCACGACGCTCGCCGAGCTCGGCCCGATCTCGGCGCTCACGGGCGACGGCCGGTTCGTCGCCGCGCAGTCCGAGCCCGCCGGCACCGTGACGATCATCGACACCGGTGTGTGGACGGTCGACCACGAGGACCACCAGCACTACTACCGCGCCGAGGCGCGGGTCGTCGGCGAGATCGAGGGCGACGGACCAGCGACGATCACCGCCGGTTCGACGACCACCGCCGTGCGGTTCGCCGGTTCGGGCGAGACACTCCTCCTCGACACCGCCGCACTCGGCACGGGCGACATCACGCAGTCCGGTCGGATCCGGACCTCGCCCGGTGCTCCCGGAATCACCGTGCCGATCGGCGAGACGGTCGTCGCGACCGACGGGACCGGCAAGCTGCATCTCCATGGCATCGACGGCGACCTCCTCGACCCCTCGTCGGCGTCCGTGACCGCTGCCGACACTGTGCTCGCCGGGTGCACCGATCCGGCCGGCAGCATCACGACCAACGTCGGCGTCGTCATCGGCTGCGCGGAGGGCGCGCTCCTCGCCGTCGTCGACCGCAGCTCGAGCGAGGCCGACCCGGTCCCCACGTTCGAGGCGATCCCCTATCCGCAGGCTGTCGCCGCCGCCGACCGCGCGACGTCCTTCCACGCGCGTCCCGGCCGTCCGACGGTCGCCGCCGTCGCCGGCACCTCCGGCGCCTGGCTGCTCGACACCCGCGAGCGCAGCTGGGCGCTGCTGCCGACCCCCGCACCCCTGCAGCTGGTCACCGCCGTCGACGACCGCGACCAGCACGTCGTCGGCCTCACGACGACCGGCGACCTCCTCGTCCTCGACGGTGCCACCGGCGCCGTGACGGGGACCGCGGCCGCACTCGTCGGTGCAGCCGACCTCGCCACGGGCGTCCAGCTGGAGGTCGACCAGAACCGCGCCTACCTGAACACCCCGGGCACGCGCACCGTCTCCGAGATCGACTACGGCGACGCCGCGCGGATCGCCCGCACCTTCACCTTCGACACGGCACCGGCGTTCCTCGCCGAGACGGGACGCTGACCATGCGAGCGACCATCCCCCGGACGACCGTCCTCCTGCGCACGACCGCCGTCCTCGCGGCCGGCCTCGTGCTGGGCACCGGCCTGACGAGCTGTGCGGCGAGCGCCGACGACCGCCCGCTCGTCGTCGTGACCACGAACATCCTCGGCGACGTCGTCGGTGAACTCGTCGGTGACCAGGCCGAGGTCATGACCCTCATGCCGCCCGACGCCGATCCGCACTCCTTCGAGATCTCCGCGCGGCAGGCGGCGCGCATCACCGGTGCGCAGCTGCTCGTGTCGAACGGCCTGGGACTCGAGGAGGGACTCACCCAGCACCTGGAGACCGCGGCCGACGAGGGGGTGCCGATCGTCGAGGCCGGCTCGCTCGTCGACGTCCTCGAGACCGCGTCGGGCGCGACCGATCCGCACTTCTGGACCGACCCGACGCAGATGACGTCGGTCGTGGACGGGGTCACCGAGGCGTTGCTCGAGGAGATACCCACGCTCGACGCGGCCGAGCTGCAGGCGAACGCCGCCACGTACACGGCCGAGCTCGAGGCGCTCGACGCCGAGATGGCCGAGGCGTTCGCCGCCATCCCGGCCGAGCAGCGGAAGCTCGTCACCAACCATCACGTGTTCGGGTACCTCGCCGCCCGCTACGACTTCCAGGTCATCGGCGCCGTCATCCCGAGCGGCACCACGCTCGCGGCCCCCAGCGCCTCGGACCTCGACGAACTGTCGACCGCGATCGAGGAGGCCGGCGTCCGGACGATCTTCGCCGACTCCTCGCAACCCGACCGGCTCGTGCAGGTGCTCGCCGACGAGGCGGACGTCGACGTCGCCGTCGTCCCGTTGTTCACCGAGTCGTTGACCGCCGAGTCGGGCGACGCCCCCACCTACCTCACCATGATGCGCGCGAACACCGAGCGCATCGCCACCGGACTCTCGCCCTGAGCGGGCGTCCACGAACCGATAGGAAACCATGCAGCAGCACCACCGCAGTCCCCTGGCATCCGCGCCTGAAGCGCGGCCGGGTCCCGTTCCTCGCCGTCGGCACCGCCGCGGCCCTCCTCCTCACCGGATGCTCGACCGCGAGCGGCTCCGCGCCCGACCCGAGTGCGTCGACCTCCGCCGACCCGCAGCGTCGGATCACCCTGACCTACGACGGCGGCCTCCTCGTCCTCGACGCCGCATCCCTCGAGGTGGTCGGCGACCTCCCCCTCGACGGGTTCAACCGGGTGAACGCCGCCGGCGACGGGCGGCACGTGCTCGTCACCACGACGAAGGGCTTCCAGGTCCTCGACACCGGGACGTGGACGGACGAGGACGGCACCTCGAAGCAGGCCGACCCGGTCCTGACCGACCTCGTCTTCCCCGCCGACACCGCAGGCCACGTCGTCCGTCACGCCGACAAGACCATCCTGTTCGCCGACGGCTCCGGCGACACGACGATCTTCGACAGCGCCGACCTCCTCGAAGCCACCGACGAGCTGCCCGAGACCGAGACGATCCCGTCGGAGGCCGCGCACCACGGTGTCGCCATCGAGCTCGAGGACGGCACCGTGCTGTCCACGATCGGCACCCCGGACGCCCGGACCGGTGTCCGGGTGCTCGACGACTCGCGCACCGAGATCGCCCGCAACGAGCAGTGCCCGTCGGTGCACGGTGAAGGCACCGTCAAGGACGAGGTCGTCGTGTTCGGCTGCAGCGACGGCGTGCTCGTCTACGACAGTGGCGTCTTCACGAAGATCCAGGCGCCGGACGCCTACGGGCGCACGGGCAACCAGTACGTCAGCGAGACGTCCTCCATCGCGGTCGGCGACTACAACAGCGACCCCGACGCCGAGGGCTACGACCTCCGCCAGCTCGCGTTCACCGACACGGTCGCGAAGACGACGAAGATCGTCGACCTGCCGGAGGGCGTCGGCTACACCTGGCGCGACGTCGCCCGAGGGCCGAGCGACGAGGTCATCGTGCTCGGCAACGACGGTTCGCTGCACATCCTCGACGAGCAGACGGGTGCCGTCACCGACACCATCGAGGTCATCGACGCCTGGGAGCCGCCGGCCGAGTGGCAGGACGCCCACCCGGCGCTCGTCGTCCAGGACGGTGTCGCCTACGTGACCGACCCGGCGACGAAGTCGATCCACGCTGTGGATCTCGCGTCGGGCGACATCACGACGGGTGAACTGCCCGGCGTCCCGAACGAGATCGCGGTCGTCACGGGCTGACCCGACCTCCCCGAGAGCGCCCGTTCCGTCCTCCCCGCGTCATGCAGGGGACGGAACGGGCGCTCTCGTCGTGCGGGCCGGGCGGTCAGACGCGCTCGGGCGCTCGGAGCACCCCGGAGACGACCGGACGGGTCGCGCGAAGGGCCGCCCACACGAGCCCGATGCCACCGGCGAAGCACCCGACGATGACGAGGACCGACAGCGGGGCGAGGATGACGCTGATGCTGGCCATCGGCAGGACGAGCAGGACGCCCAGTCCGGCCGAGCCCAGCGCGACCACCCGCAGGGGCAGCATGACCGCGCGACCGCGAGCCCGTTCCATGACGTCCCGCGGCACCCCCAGGCGGTCGAGGCTGACGTACAGGTCTCGCCGGTCGAGGACCGCCGACGCCTGGTTCACCCCGACGGAGCACGCGACCATGAGGAACGACGCGACGAGCGTGATGATCACGCCGGTGCGGATGTCGTCGATGAGGATGGCGCTCTCGCGGTCGAGGTCGGAACCTCCGGCGGCGTCCATGAGCGCCACCCCGGTCCCGGCGACGACGGCGACGAAGCTCGTCATCGCCACGCCACTGACCTGACGCCACGCCGCCTTCGGCGACTCCAGGATCGTGCGGGCAGCGAGGAGCCGCTCCGGTGTCTTGGCACGCTTGGCCGACCCACGGCCGATCACCCCGACGACCCAGGGGCCGATCAACCCGAGCACCCCGACGCCGGCGGCGAACCCCACACCCAGGACGGCGATCATGACGGCGACCTCCTGCAACCCCGTCACGACGGAGAGCATGCCGTAGGCGACGATCACGACGACGACCCCGACGACGATGCGCAGCCAGTGCACGGTCGGCGCCTGCTGCTTCGTGCGGACGCCGAGCGGGCTCACGTTCACCGCGCGGAGACCGATGGCGGCACTCGCTGCTGCGAGCAGCACGACACCGAGGACCACCGCGGCGATGATCGGGACACCGACCCAGACGCCCTCGACCCCGATCGGGGAACCGCCGAACGGGATGAGCCCGACGAGCGGCAGCATGCCGAGGTACAGCAGGATCCCGGCGAACGCACCGAGGAGGGCGACCCCGGCCGACTCGAGGACGGTCATCGCCGTGACCGTGCCGGGTGTCGCGCCGAGGAGTCGGAGGGTGGCGAGTCGGTCGTCGCGGCGCCGGGCGGAGAGCCGCGCGGCCGCCCCGCCGAGCGAGCCGAGCGGGACGAGCAGCAGGGCCAGCGCCAGCACGCTGAGCACCTGGTAGATGAAGGCCGTCTCACCGGTCCACCGCCAGAACATCAGGGCGCCACCCAGCACGGTGAGCACGAGTGCCGTGGTCACGGCGAACGCGACCGCCGGGAGCACGATCGTCGCAGGGCTCTGCGCGCCCGGGCGGGCGAGCATCCAGGTGAGACGGACGACGGGACTGCGACCGCTGCCTGCGGGGACCGGGATCCGGGTCGGTGCGACCCCGACTGCGGCGGTCACGGTCGGGCTCCGTTCGGGACGACGCCGGTCGCCTGACCCGGGTAGGCCTGCGGCGGGTACGGCTGCGCAGCGGGCTGGGGGTACGGCTGCTGCGGGAACGGCTGCCCGGCGGGCTGCTGCTGGTACGGGAGCTGCTGCGGCGGGTACGGCTGCTGCACCTGCTGCGGCACGGGTGCCTGCCCGGTCGCGAACTGCTGCGGCGGGGTCGGCGCGCCGACCCCGCCCGGCTGCCCGACGATCCGACCGTCGGCCAGGCGGATGGTCCGGGAGCACCGCGCGGCGACCGTCTCGTCGTGCGTCACGAGGACGAGCGTGCGTCCCTGCCCGGTCGTCGCGTGGAGCAGGGCTCCCATGACGTCGGCCGAGGTCCGGGAGTCGAGCGCGCCGGTCGGCTCGTCGGCGAAGACGATGGGGGCGCCGGTCACCTGGGCGCGGGCGATCGCGACGCGCTGCGCCTGACCACCGCTCAGTTCGCCGATCCGACGGGTCTCCATGCCGGCCAGTCCGAGGGCGGCGAGCCACGCCGCCGCGCTCGTCTCAGCGGCGATGCGCGGTGTCCCGCCGAGCATCAGCGCGATCGCGACGTTCTCGACGGCGGTCAGCTCGGGGATGAGCAGGCCCTGCTGGAAGACGAAGCCGAAGGACTCGCGCCGCAGCTGCGAGCGGTGCCGTTCGTCGAGCTGGTCGACGCGGACGACGCCCGTCGGAGTGTTGAAGGCGATCGAGCCGGTGTCGGGGGTGACGATCCCGGCGAGCGCATGCATGAGCGTGGTCTTGCCGGAGCCGGAGGCACCCATGATGGCGACCGACTCACCGGGGAGGATGTCGAGGTCGACGCCGGCGAGGGCGACGGTCGGCCCGTACTGTTTCGTGAGTCCGCGAGCGGAGAGGATCGAAGTGTTCATGCTCCCATCGTCGGCGGCGGGTGTCGCCCTTCGCGTCGGCCGGGCGATGCAAGCTCCGCCGTGCGGGTCATCCGCGAGGTGGACCCGGCGTGGACCTCGCGGTCAGTTGCCGCGGCGGCGGTACTGGGCGAAGACCGCCGCGTCGGCCGCCCAGCCCGCGCCGAGGAACCGGAGGCCTGTTCCGGCGTCGGTCCCGTCGGCTGGGGCCGCGGGCGCCTGCGCCGGCTCGACCGAGGCGGTGAGGTCGACCCCGGCAGCGCCCGCGGCGACGTGCGCCGTAGCACTGACGCGCTCGGCGACCACTCCCTGCTCCGCGGCCTCGTCGCGCCGACTCGGCATCGGCTCCGTCAGCGGGACCGCCCGCAGCGGTGCGGTGACCCGGGTGTGGACGGCGTGCGAGCGGGTGATCGATGACATGTTCCCATCGTCCTGAACCCGAGCACCCGGCACATCCCGCAGCCGGGTGATCCTCCGGGGCCCGGTCTCATCCTCCGGTACCACGACAGCTGTCGGGCAAACGGGCGGTGGGCAATACGCTTGCGGCATGACGAGTGCACCCCATCGCCACCAGCCGCTGCGCCCGGCGGCACGTCAGCAGCGGGTCCGGTTCCGCGCCCATCGCCCGGCCGAGGTGACGACCACCGTCAGGACGACGCTCCAGCGCCCCTTCGCGATCGGCTTCGTCGGAGCGCTCGGTGCCCTGGCGGCCATCCTGCTCGTCCTCACCCTCGGCTCACTGTCGACCATCCTCGTCTCCATCGCGGTCGGCCTCTTCATCGCGCTCGGCCTCGACCCGGTCGTCGTGCGGCTCGAGGCACGCGGCATCAAGCGCCCGTTCGCGATCGCGATCGTCTTCGCCGTCTTCGCCGTCCTGCTCGCGCTCCTCCTGGCCCTCGTCATCCCCGTCGTCACCCGGCAGGCCGTCGAGCTCGTGAGCAACGCCCCGACCTTCCTCACCGGCATCCAGGACCAGGAGTGGTTCCGGTCCCTGAGCGACTACCTCGGTCCGGGCGTCGACCTCCAGGGCGCGCTCGACTGGCTCTACGGGGTGGCCGCCGACCCGAAGACGTGGGTCGTCCTGGCCGGCGGCGCCCTCAACCTCGGCGTCGGCATCGCGAACGGCTTCTTCGGCGGCTTCATCGCCCTCGTCCTCGCGCTCTACTTCCTCGCGTCCATGCAGGCGATGAAGAACGCCTTCTACTCCTTGGTGCCCCGTCGCTCCCGGCCGCGCGTCGTGTCGATCACCGACCAGATCACCGCCTCGATCGGCGGATACGTGAGCGGCATGGTGGTGCTGGCCGGGATCAACGCCGTCCTCGGGCTCATCATGATGCTCATCGTCGGGGTGCCGTACGCCGGGATCCTCGCCGTCGTCATCTTCTTCGTGACGCTCATCCCGCTCGTCGGCTCGATCATCGCGACCGTCGTCGTCGCGACCGTCGGGCTGTTCGACTCACCGACGACGGCACTCATCGTCATCGTCTACTACCTGGTCTACATGCAGATCGAGTCGTACGTGCTGACGCCGCGGGTCATGAACAAGGCGGTCGCGGTGCCCGGCGCCCTCGTCGTCATCGGCGCGATGGTCGGCGGTTCGCTCATCGGGCTGCTCGGCGCCCTCGTCTCCATCCCGGTGACGGCGTCGATCCTGCTGATCATCAAGCAGGTCGTCGTGCCACGGCAGAACGCGAAGGCGTAGCCCTTCGACAAGCTCAGGGACCGGTGGTGGGCTCAGGGACCGGTGGTGGGCTCAGGGACCGGTGGTGGGCTCGGGAACCGGTGCTCAGGCCGCCTGCACCGGGACGGGACGACCGGCGAAGCGGATGCGGACGGACTCCCCCGCCTCCAGTCGTTCCGTCGCGCCGTGCTGCACCGCGACCAGCGTGCCGTCCGGCAGCTCGACGGTCGTGCGACGCACCGGGCCGAGGAAGCTGGACGTGAGCACGACCGCAGCGGACCCGACCGCGGGCTCCGTCGCGTCGGTGAACACGACGTCCTCAGGCCGGACGAGCGCGACGACGGCCCCGTCCCCCGGCTGCTCGCCGATCACCGGCAGCACCTGCCCGAGCACCTCGACGCCACCGGGCACGAGCACACCAGCGATCCGGTTGCTCAGGCCGATGAACTCCGCGACGAACGGCGACGACGGCCGCGAGTAGAGCTCCTCCGGCGTCCCGATCTGCTCGATGACACCGGCGCGCATGACGGCGACCCGGTCGGCGACGGCGAGCGCCTCCTCCTGGTCGTGGGTCACGAAGAGGGTCGTGATCTGCAGCTCCGACTGGATCCGACGGATCTCGTCGCGCAGCTGGACGCGCACCTTGGCGTCGAGGGCGCTGAGCGGCTCGTCGAGGAGGAGGACCCGAGGCCGCGTGACCAACGCCCGGGCGAGGGCGACGCGCTGCTGCTGCCCGCCCGAGAGCTGGTGGGCGTAGCGGGCGGCGAGGTGGCCGAGGCCGACGAGGTCGAGGCTCTCGGCGGCACGCGTCCGTCGCTCGGCCGCGGGCACCTTCCGCATGCGCAGGCCGAACTCGACGTTCTCGAGCACCGTGAGGTGTGGGAACAGCGAGTAGGACTGGAACACCATGCCGAGGTCGCGCCGGTTGGTGGGCACGGACACGACGTCGACGCCGTCGATGAGCACGCTCCCCGAGGTGATGTCCTCGAGTCCCGCCAGGCTGCGGAGCGCGGTCGTCTTCCCGCACCCCGACGGCCCCAGCAGCGCGACGAACTCGCCGGGCGCGAGGTCGAGGCTCACGCCGTCGAGGGCGCGGGCACCCGAGCCGTAGTCCTTCACGACGCGATCGAACCGCACCGCTGCGCCGGCCGGGCGTCCGTCTCCGGGCGTCGCTGCCGGTGCCGACTGGTCGATGGTGGTCATGGTGTCTCCCTGATGCGTCGGATCGATCCGACGCGGCCGATGATGAACAGCAGGACGAAGGCGAAGGCGAGCGCCAGCAGGGCGAAGGCCACCGCGACGAAGGGGTCGCTCTTCGACACCTGCACGAGCGAGGTCTGCAGCGTGTTGCGTCCGAGGAGCGAGGCGATCGTGTACTCACCGAGGACGACGGCGACCGAGATGACCGACGCTGTCAGCACGCCGCGACGCAGGTTGGGCAGCAGGACGCGGACGAGGACGGTCCCCCAGCCGGCGCCGAGCGTGCGCGCGGCCTCGGCGAGGGTGCCGACGTCGACCGACTGCAGGTTCGCGGCGATCGCCCGGTAGGCGTACGGCAGCACCGTGATCCCGTAGGCGAACGCGAGCGTCCACGGCGCACTGCCGAGGAGCCTGGCCACGACGGAGTAGACCGGTGCGAGTCCGACGACGAGCACGATGGCCGGGACGGTGATCGGGATGATGCAGACGAACTCGAGGACGCGCTGCAGCTTCGGGAAGCGGAGCTTGACGAGGATCATCGTCGGCAGCAGGAGCACCACGACGATCAGGACCGTCACCGCGGCGAGCACGACGGAGTTGCCGATGCCCTGGAAGAGCACCCGGTACTTCCGCGAGTTCTCCGGGTCGAGGATCGCGGCCCAGTGCCCGAGGTCGTGGCCGCCGTCGATCCCGGCGCGCAGGGTGAACTCGACCATCGACAGGATCGGGACGGCGAACACCACCGCGACGACGACGAGGATGATCCGGCTCGTGAGCTTGGACGGCGTGGCCGAGTCGCGGACGGCGCTCATCGCTGCCACCGTTCCGTCCGCGCCTGCAGGGCGGAGTAGGCCGTCATCATGACGACCATCACGACGATCATGCCGATCGCGAGCGAACCGGCGAGGTTCTCGCGGCCGAGGACGGTCTCGCTGATGAGCGCACCGCGGATCTGGAGCGGCACGATCTGCGCCCCCTGGCTGATGAGCGCGGCGGCGGTCGCATAGCTCGAGAACGCGTTCGCGAACAGCAGCAGGAGCGACCCGAGGAAGGAGGGGGCGAGGATCGGCATCGCGATGCGGGTCCAGTAGGTGAAGCGCGTGCCGCCGAGGGTCGCGTTCGCCTCGGACCAGGTGCGCTTCAAGCCCTCCATCGCGGGCATGAAGGTGATGACCATGAGCGGCACCTGGAAGTACAGGTACGGCAGGAGGAGGCCCGGGACCTGGTAGAGCCAGACGCCGTCGGCGAAGAGGTCGACCCCGAGGCGGTCCTTGAGGAACACGGTCACGAGGCCCTGGATGCCGATGGTCGCGATGAAGGCGAAGGCGAGCATGACGCCGCCGAACTGGGCGAGGACGCTCGAGGCCGCGTCGACGAAGGTGCGGATGAGCCCGTCGGGTCGGACCGCGAGGAGCGCGTAGCAGACGAGGGCTCCGATGACGGCTCCGGCGACCGCGGTGACGGCGGAGACCCAGAAGGAGCTGGCGAAGGCCCCGAGGACCGCCGGCTCGGCGAGCGCCGTGAGGTTGTCGAGCGTGAACGCGCCGTCGCCGTCGAAGAAGCCGGTGGCGAGGGCGAGGAACGTCGGGACCGCGAGGAAGAGCAGGGTGTACAGGGCGAACGGCGTCAGGCCGAGGAGCGCCCAGCGCGGACGGCGGCGGGGGCGCGCCGCGGCGGGGGCGGCCGAGGCGTCCGATGCGTCGGTCGGCGGGAGCGAGACGGCGGGGCCGGCGTGTGCCGACCCCGCCTCACTCCGCCGGGTGGCGGAGGCACTCATCAGGAGATCGCTGCCGCCCACTTCTCGGCGAGCAGCGAGGTGGCCTGCTCGGTCTGCTCGGGCGTGAACTGCACGAGGTCGGCGGGCATCTCGCCCACGGCGTCGAGGGCCTTCTGGTCGACGGTGTCGGCCTCGACCATCGCGGCGAGGGTCGACGGGTACGCGCCGGCGGCGAGGTACAGGTTCTGCGCCTCGGGGCTGAAGATGAACTCCTGCCAGAGTCGCGCGGCCGCGGGGTGCGGGGCGTCCACGTTGATGGCCTGGTTGTAGTAGCTGCCGACGGCCGAACCCGGGAGGACGGTGGTCTTCCAGTTGCGCTGGCCCTCGTTCTCGGTCGCCGCGGCGAGGTTGTTGTAGCTCCAGTCGATCACGACGGGGGTCTCACCCGAGGCGATGGTCGCGGGGGTCGGGTCGAGGGGCAGGAAGTTGCCCGCCTGGTTGAGCTTCTGGAAGAAGTCGACACCGGGCTGGATGTCGTCGGCCGAACCACCGGACTGCAGGGCGGCGAGGTAGACGCCGGCTGCGGCGGCACCGGCCTGGGTCGGGTCGCCGTTCAGCGCGACCTTGCCCGCGAACTCGGAGCCGAGGAGGTCGTCGAGCGACTTCGGTGCCGGGACGGCGTCCGCGTCGTAGCCGATGGAGACGAGGCCGGTGTAGTCGTAGACCCACAGGCCGGTCTTCTCCTTCGAGCCCTCCGGGATGTCGTCCCAGTTGGCGACCTGGTACGGCGCGAACTGGTCGAGGTTGTCGAGGGCGACGGCGGAGCCGAGGTCGAAGACGTCGGGAGCGGTGTCCTGACCCTGCTGGTTCTTCGCGGCCGTGATCTCCTCGGCGCTCGAGACGTCGGGGTCGGCCGAGTTGACCGTGATGTCGTACTTGTCCTCGAACGCGGAGATGATCTTCCCGTAGTTCGCCCAGGTGTCGGGAAGGGCGATGACGTTCAGCTGGCCCTCGGCCTTCGCCGCCTCGACGAGCGCGTCCATCCCGCCGAAGTCCTCGGCGGAGGTCGCCTGCTTGGCGTCGACGTCGGAGCCGGCTCCGGTGTCCGCTCCGGCGGAGCATGCGGTGAGCGCGGTCGCTGCGAGTGCGACGATGGCGAGGGCGGTCATACGCCTGGTGTTCACGGTTCCTCCAGTGACGTCGGCGGCCGCCCGTGCTGTCGGGCCGTCGGATACCGCGTCCGTCGTCTGGAGGACAAGCTAGGGTCGCGACGTAGCGCGATCGGGGCCTGCCGGTGTCGCGCAGGTGAACAGTGCCCTTCGACAAGCTCAGGGACCGGGGGGGGCTCAGGGACCGGGCGGGGGCTGAGGGACCGGGCGGGGGGCTCCGGGGCCGCGTCAGCCGCGGAGGGCGACGGGGCCGGGGCTCCTGGCGAGGCGCTCCTCGAGACCGGACCGGACCTCCGGCCACTCCTCGGCGAGCACGGAGAACAGCGCGGTGGTCCGCCACGTGCCGTCGGCCCGCTGCTTGTCGCGGCGGATGAGCCCCTCGAACGTGGCCCCGAGGCGCAGGATCGCGGTCCGTGAGCGTTCATTGCGCTCGTCGGCCTGGATCTTCACCCGGCCGAAGCCCGCGTCGAAGGCGAGCCCGAGGAGCAGCAGCTTCGTCTCGGCGTTGACGGCGGTGCCCCAGACGCGCGGGTCGTACGCCGTCCAACCGAGGTGGGCGGCCTCCCCCGGCTCGTCGAAGTCACCGAGCGTGGACGTGCCGACGAGGAGTCCGTCGTGCTCACCGCCGACGAGCCGGATGACGTAGGTGTTGCGCACGCCGGTCGTGAAGTAGCCGTCGGCGAAGGCGTCGAATTCGGCCTGCGTCGTCGGCAATCCCGCCGGCCCGCCGCCGTAGCCGCCGGCGAAGACCTCCGGGTGCGCGATCGCCGTGAACAGCTCCGGATAGTGCGCGCGGTCCAGCGGTTCGAGGCGGATGGTCCGGCCGTCGATGGGGCGGGGCTCAGGGCGTCGTGCGGTCACCGTTCCACCGTATCCGGTGACGGGCGTCGCGCGAGGACCGGTCTCTTGGTCAGGCGAGGATGAGGCAGGTGGGCGAACCGGCGTCGAGCGTCCCGAGGAGCGTCGTCGGGACCCCCGTGCGCTCGTCGAGCCGGAAGCTCGCGATGGAGTTCGACAGCTGGTTCGCGACGTGCAGGAAGCGACCCGACTCCCGGTGGTGGCGCGGCATCGTCCCGCCACACTCGACGTCGGCCACGGCCTCGACCCGCGAACCGTCGCCGGTGACCCGCAACGTGGCGATGCGGTCGCTCCCGCGGACGCCGACGTGCAGCTGCTCGCGCGAGGCGGCGAGACTGATCTCAGCACCCGTGTCCCCCTCGGACACGCCCTCCGAGGTGGCGACGGTCGCCGCGAGGATGTGCCAGTGCCCGTCGGTGCCGTCGACACCGAGCGTGAAGACCTCGACCGAGTACTCGGTGATGACGTGGAGGTGGCCGCTCGGGTGGACGACGAGGTGTCGCGGACCCGTGCCGCGCGGGAACACGACGGTGTGGTCGAGCACCAACCGCGACCCACGGAGCTGCCAGATGCGGACCGTGTCGTGGCCGAGGTCGGTGGTCGCGATGCGGCCGTCCGGGAGGAGCGCCGAGGCGTGCGCCCGCGACGGTCGGGACGGCAGCGCCTCGCCGACAGCGGCCTCCAGCGCGAGGAGCGTGAGCGCGTCCTCGCCGGCGTCCGCGGACTCCGCCGCGAGCGCGGTGGGCGACGCCCAGGGGTCGACGGACGCCTCGCCGAGACGCGGGTCGCCTGCGAACGCCGCGTTCTCCGCGAGCGGCACCGTGACGACCCGACCATCGCCGTAGCAACTCGCGATGAGGACGTCGGCACCGGGGACCGTCGCGACGTGGCACACCGAGTCGCCGGCTTCGATGGGTTTGCCGAACGGCGCGAGCCCGAACTCACCCGAGCGTTTGAACGCTTCGACGGCGCCGGTCGACTCGCTCGCCGCGTAGACGATCGGCAGCGTCGGGTGCAGGGTGAGGAAGGACGGCGACTGCGCCTCCGACGACTGCACGAGGCGGAGGGTGCCCGCCTCGTCCTGGCGCAGCAGGCTGATGCCGGCACCGGTGCCGTCGGCCTCCGAGGTGTAGGAACCGAGCAGGAGGTAGGGGTTGTCGTCGCTCACCCCCACAGTCTCCCACCTGCGCCGTCTCGCACCGGCGCCCGCTCAGGAGATGCGGCGGGCGCGGACGCCGGCCGCGTACTCCTTCGGGGTCATGCCGATCGCCTCACGCACGATCCGGATGAGCGTCGCGCGGGTGATGCCGAGCGCGTTCGCGAGGGTGACCAACGAGAGGTCGGGATCGTCGTCGAGGGTCGCCAGAGCGCGCCGGACCCGTGGGTCGAGCGCACCGGCGTCGCGCTGGGCACGCACCGCCGGGCGAGGCCTGACCTCACCGCTCGTGAGCTCCTCGACCGGTGGCAGCCCGGGCAGGGACGGCTGACTGGATTCGTCCACCATGGCGCGTTCGACCCTCGTCGTTCGCTGCTCGGGTCAGTCGACGAGGTCGTGACGCACGACGATCGCGTCGCGGCCGGGACCCACGCCGATCGCGGAGATGCGCGAACCGCTCATCGCCTCGAGCGCCAGCACGTAGTCCTGGGCGTTCTTCGGCAGGTCCTCGAAGCGGCGGACACCGGTGATGTCCTCCTGCCAGCCGGGGAACTCCTCGTAGATCGGGACGGCGTGGTGGAAGTCGGTCTGCGAGACCGGCACCTCGTCGACCCGGACGCCGTCGACCTCGTAGGCGACGCACACCGGGATGGTGGCGAGGTCGTCGAGGATGTCGAGCTTCGTCAGGACGAAGTCGGTGACACCGTTGATGCGCGCCGCGTACCGGGCGATCGGGGCGTCGTACCAGCCGACGCGACGCGGGCGGCCGGTCGTCGTGCCGAACTCGAAGCCCTTCGAGCGGAGGTAGTCGCCGGACTCGTCGAACAGCTCGGTCGGGAACGGGCCGGCGCCGACGCGGGTCGTGTAGGCCTTGACGATGCCGATGACGCGGTCGAGACGGTTCGGGGCGACACCGGAGCCGGTGGCCGCACCACCCGAGGTCGCGTTGGAGGAGGTGACGAAGGGGTAGGTGCCGTGGTCGACGTCGAGCATCGTGGCCTGGCCACCCTCGAAGAGGACGATCTTGCCATCGTCGAGCGCCTCGTTCAGCACGAGCGCGGTGTCGGCCACCATCGGGCGGAGTCGCTCGGCGTAGGCGAGGAGGTCGGCCACGATCTCGTCGACCGTGATGGCGCGGCGGTTGAAGACCTTGACCAGCAGGTGGTTCTTCTGGTCGAGGGCGCCCTCGACCTTCTGGCGCAGGATGTTCTCGTCGAAGAGGTCCTGGATGCGGATACCGACGCGGTTGATCTTGTCGGCGTAGGCCGGGCCGATGCCACGGCCGGTGGTGCCGATCTGGCGCTTGCCGAGGAAGCGCTCCGTCACCTTGTCGATGGTGCGGTGGTACTGGGTGATGACGTGCGCGTTGGCGCTCACGAGGAGGCGCGAGACGTCGATGCCGCGGGCCTGAAGTGCCTCGAGCTCGTGGAACAGCACCTCGATGTCGATGACGACACCGTTGGAGATGACGGGGACGACGCCGCTCGTCAGGATGCCGGACGGCAAGAGGTGGAGCGCGTACTTCTCGTCACCGATGACGACCGTGTGCCCCGCGTTGTTGCCGCCGTTGAACTTCACGACGTAGTCGATGCGGTCACCGAGCAGGTCGGTGGCCTTCCCCTTGCCTTCGTCGCCCCACTGGGCGCCGACGATCACGATTGCTGGCATCTGGATGCCGCCCCTTCCGGATTCTCGTGTGCCCGGCGGATCCGCTGGGGAACCTCGCCCTGACAGGCCGGACGCCCACCCTCTGCGGGCGGGCGTCTCGTGCACGCACCCCTCCATCGTACCGGAGGAGGGTCACGGGCACCGAGTCCCAGGCTGCGCTCGATACCATGAGGGGATGTTCAGGCCTCGGGCGGCCGTCCTGCCTGCCGATCGCCCTCGACGACCGTCCTCTCGACCGACCGAACGGAACCCATGACCTCCCTGCCGCGCCTCGTCGCCTTCGACCTCGACGACACCCTCGCCCCGTCGAAGTCCGCGCTCGACCCTCGCATGGCCGAACTGTTCGTCGCGCTCCTCGAACGCACCTCGGTGTGCATCATCTCGGGCGGCCAGATCGTGCAGTTCCAGAACCAGGTGCTCGACCGGCTCGGAGCGGCGTCGCCCGAGGCCCTCGGCCGACTGCACCTCATGCCCACCTGCGGCACCCGGTACGACCGCTTCGACGGCACCGCGTGGGTCACCGTCTACAAGCACGACCTCACCGACGATCAGAAGGCCCGCGCCATGGGCGCGCTCGAGACCGAGGCCAAGCGACTCGGCCTCTGGGCCGACGAGACCTGGGGCCCGATCCTCGAGGACCGCGGCTCGCAGATCACCTTCTCCGCCCTCGGGCAGGCCGCGCCGGTCGCCGAGAAGACCGCCTGGGACCCCGACGGCGCGAAGAAGGAGTCGCTGCGCGCCGCCGTGCAGGCGCTGCTCCCCGACCTCGAGGTCCGCTCCGGCGGCTCGACCTCCGTCGACATCACCATGGCGGGCGTCGACAAGGCGTTCGGCATGACACGGCTCGCCGAGCACACGGGCATCCCCCTGGAGGAGATGGTCTTCGTCGGCGACCGTCTCGACGAGGGCGGCAACGACTACCCGGTCCTCGCGCTCGGGGTGCCGTCGGTGGCCGTGCACGGCTGGCAGGACACCGCGGCCTACCTGGAGTCGCTCGGCCTGTAGGGCGTCGGTCCGACCCTTCGACAGGCTCAGGGACCGGGGATGGGGCTCAGGGACCGGGGACGCGGCCTGCCCTTCGACAGGCTCAGGAGCCGGGGAAGGCGCTAGTCGGAGCCGAGGATGACGATCGCGGAGGTCGGCGGGGCCGCCGCCGCGACGAGGTACTCGATCTCCTCGGACGCGGTGGGGTCGGCCTCACGCAGGAAGGTGTCGAGACGCTCGACCTCTTCGGTCTCGCCGATCGCCTTCGCGGAGCGGCGGAGCGCGTAGAGCGAGCGCAGCACCCCGCGGTTCGGCGCGTGCGACCACGGGATCGGGCCCTGACCGCGCCAGCCGGCGGCACGGAGCGAGTCCAGGCCGCGGTGGTACCCGACCCGAGCGGCCGCGTAGCCGGGGATCGGCGACTGGGGGTCGTGGACCGCGTCGGCGAGGAGTGCCCAGCCGAGCGAGGAGCGGGGGTGGGCCGCGAGGAGGTCCGCCAGCGCCTCGATCGAACCGACGGCCGCGTGGAACTCGGCATCGGTGGCGCTGTCGTCCGGCAGCAGTGTCGGAGGGGTTGCCATCAGATTCTCACCGGTCATCGTTCAACCATAGCTCCGTTCCCATGCCCTGGCGTGGGAGGAAGCTGGCAGCCCTCGCTGAGAGCTCGCCGCATCCGCCGACATCGATATTGCACACCGCTGTGCAAGATAGTACGATCGCTGTCATGACCACCACCCAAGCGCCTGCGAGCGGATCGCGAGCCCCTCGTCGCGACGCCGCCGAGAACCGCGTCGCGCTGCTCGAAGCCGCCCGCCTGGCGCTCCGCAGCGACCCCGACGCCAGCCTCGAGACCATCGCGGCGGCCGCCGGCCTCACCCGCCGTTCGGTGTACGGACACTTCGCCACGCGTGACGAGCTCGTGAACGCCGTCGTCGTGGCGGGGGCCGAGCGCGTCGCCTCGTCGATCACGGCCGTCCAGGGCGACGACCCGCTCACCACCATCGCGCTCATCGGCGACGTCCTCTGGGCCCAGGTGGACCACGTCCGCATCATGGCGCCGCTCGCCGTCCGCGGGCCGCTCCGCGCCGTCACGGCGGCCGCCCTCGAACCCGTTCGGACCCTCCTCCTCCGCACCGTCGAGGCCGGTGTCGCGGACGGTTCCATCCGCCCCGACATCGACGCCGGCGTGCTCGCCCGACTCGTCGAGAGCACGGCCGTCGGGGTGCTCGAAGAGGCGACCCGGTCCGGCCTCTCGACGAGCGCCGGCCGCCGCCTCGTCATGCTCGCGACCCTCGGGGCGGTCGGCCTGTCGTGGCAGGACGCCACGGCGGTCGCCGACCGCGCCGACACCGAACACGCAGACACCCACCGCCACACCACCGGCACCGGTACGAACGAGGAGTCCTCCCATGCGCGTTGAACTCGACGGCGTCTCCAAGGGCAAGGGCGGCATCGTCCTCGAGCCGACCTCCCTCTCCTTCCGGACGGGCGAGGCGACCTTCGCCCGCGCCGAGACCGAGCAGCGGCCGACCGTCCTCGGCCTCATCGCCTCCGGCCGCATGAAGCCCGACACCGGGACCGTCCTCGTCGACGGAGCGACCGACCGCAAGACGATGCGACGCGTGATCGCGCTCATCGACGCCCCCGACGTCTCCGAACCGGCCAGCGGCGTCGCGGTCTCCGGCGTCGTCGCCGAGGAGCTCATGTTCGCCGGCCGGGCGAGCCACCCCTTCGCCGTCGCGCGGTTCCTCGAGTCGCTCGACCTCGCGCACCTCGCGAAGCAGCCGATCTCGACCGTCGCGCCGACCGACCGCGTGCGGCTCCTCACCGAGCTCGCCGTCCTCCGGGAGGACGTCACCGCGCTCGTCCTCGTCTCCCCCGACCGCCACGGCGGCGACCCGCTCGAGTGGTGGAACCTCGCCCGCAAACTCGCCGCCCGCGGCTACGGCGTCCTCGTGATCGCCGGTGACGCCTCGGCGACAGCCATCAACGCCACCGCCGACGCCCCGGTGTCCGAGAACGCCACGGACGAACTCGTCCCCCTCTTCCAGCAGGACTGGTCGTGACGCACACCGTGCACCACGACCGTCCAGCCCTCCCCTCATCCCGCACCACCCGTCCCCAGAAGGACCTCCTGTGAAGATCTTCGCGATGATCCGCGCCGAACTGTCCCGCCTGTGGGCCACGCCCATGTCGCGGCTCGCCCTCGTCGCCCTCATGTGCGTCCCGCTGCTCTACGGCGGCCTGTACCTCTGGGCGAACCAGGACCCGTACGCCAAGCTCGACCAGGTGCCCGTGGCGCTCGTCGTCGAGGACACCGGTGCGCCGGCGACCGACGACACCACCGGCGACGCGACCGGCGAGACGGAGAACTACGGCGACGACATCGCCGACCAGCTCATCGAGGACGGATCGTTCGCCTGGCACGAGGTCAGCGCGGCCGACGCCGCCCGGGGCGTGAACGACGGGACCTTCGACTTCAGCGTCACGATCCCCGCCGACTTCTCGACCTCACTCACCTCCGCATCGGGCGACGCCCCGCAGCAGGCGACGGTCCAGCTCACGACCAACGACGCCAACAGCTACCTGGCGACGACGATCGGCGAGCAGGCCGTCAAGCAGATCAAGGCGACCATCGTGCAGACGGTGAACCGCCAGGCCGCGGGCCGGTTCCTCATCGCGCTCGACACGATCAAGACGAAGCTCGTCGACGCCACCTCGGGCGCGACGCAGTTGGCCGACGGCGCCCAGCAGGCCTTCGACGGTGCCGGGACGGCCCAGGCCGGCGCGGCGACCCTCGCGTCCGGCACCGCGCAGATCGCCTCGGGGACGGCCAGCCTGCCCGCCCAGACCGACCAGCTGGCCTCGGGTGCCGAGCAGGTGGCGTCCGGGACCTCGACCCTCGCCGGCAAGGGCGACGAGGTCGGAGCAGCCGCCCAGCGGCTCGTCGACTCGATCCCCACGGCCCGCGCGCAGATCTCGCAGACCCTCGCGGAGAACGGCTTCACCCCCGAGCAGATCGCCCAGGTGCTGGCACTGCTCGACCCGGTGGCCGCCGACGCCACGACGGCGAACGAGCGCGTCCAGACCGTCGTGTCGCAGGTCGACCAGTTGAACAGCGGCGCCCAGCAGGTCGCGGGAGGTGCCCGGAAGCTGAGTGACGCGATGCCCGCGCTCGCCTCGGGGACGCAGCAGGCCGCCGACGGTGCCGCATCGCTGCAGACCGGCCTCACGAGCCTGCAGACGGGGCTCGGCACCCTCCGTGACGGCATCGTCACCCTCCGCGACGGTCTGCAGTCGGGCGCGGACGCCATCCCCGCGACCACGGCGGACTCCCGCGAACTCCAGGCCAAGACGATCGCCGATCCGGTCAAGCTGACCAACTCCTCCGTGACGAGCGCGGGCACCTACGGAGCCGGACTCGCGCCGTTCTTCGTCAGCCTCGCCGCCTGGATCGGCATCTACGCGCTCTTCCTCATCGTCAAGCCGGTGTCTCGGCGCGCGATCACGGCGCTCCACAGCCCCATCAAGGTGACCGTCGCCGGTTGGCTCACGCCGGGCCTCCTCGGGACGATCCAGATGGTCGCGCTGTTCGGCATCCTCGCCGGCGCCCTGCACTTCGAGGTCCACAACCCGCTCGCGACCTACGGGATGATGGCGCTGGCGTCCCTCACCTTCGCGGCGATCATCCTGACGCTCAACGTGTGGTTCGGCAGTGTCGGGCAGTTCCTCGGCCTCGTGCTCATGGTCGCCCAGCTCGTCACCGCCGGCGGGACGTTCCCCTGGCAGACACTCCCGGCGCCGCTCGCAGCCCTGCATCACGTGCTCCCGATGTCCTACGCGGTCGACGGCATGCGCCAGTTGATGTACGGCGGACGGATGGACGCCGCCCTGCAGGACGCCGGGGTCCTGCTCGCCTGGCTGGCGATCGCGCTGAGCCTCTCGGCGATCGGCGTGACGCGGATGACGCACGCCAGGACGCTCCGCGACCTCCGGCCGAGCCTCATCGGCTAGGCACCGGTCGAGCGCGCAGGCGCCCGCGCAGGAGCGTCGTCCTCGGGTGGGACGACGCTCCGGCGCGTGCGGTACGCCTGCTGCGTGCGACGCCCATTCGGGTCGGGCATCGTTCGACGTCGGCGTCTGAGCGCCGCGTCGATCCGGGTTCGGGTCCGCCCGACAGCGTTGCACTCCCTTGAGTGATCGCGCGAACGCTCGTTCATGACGCGGAACGCGGCAGATTCTCTGGAACGTCGTCGAGCCACCGGACGGACCGGCCGTCGTCCGTGGCGGAGACCCTGCCGTCGTACCCCGGAAACACCGGAGGCCGCCGGGAGTGGGGGGACTCCCGGCGGCCACCGGTGCGACGGAACGGGCGTGTTCCGTCTGGAGCAGCTGAGCGTCGTGGTTCGGGCCACGGCGACCGGCTGCGGGTGCAGCGCGCTGATCAGCTGGAGAGCAGCGACGCCTCCTCGCGCTGTTCGGCGAGCATCCGACGACGAGTCGCGAACGCGGCTCCGGCTCCCCAGATGAGGAGCGACGCGAACAACGCACCGGCCGGAGCGATGAGCTCGCCCGAGCCGGTCTGTGTCGCACTGATCGAGCTCGACGCCTCGTCGACCCGGGCGTCGGCCTGAGCCGGCGCGGCGACGCCGACGATGAGGGCGACCGCGAGGGCTGCGGGGACGGCGAGCGCGGCGATGCCACGGACCTTGGACGGGCGGGTTCCTCGTTCGGGCGAGGCTCCCAGGGCAGAACGGTGCGTCATCTTCGATTCATCCTTCGGGTGACCGCCGATTCGCACCGCACGGATTCGGGTCCGTGCGGTGGCCCTCGGTGGCTTCGGGTGCCGGAGGGATTCGGGTTCAGCGGTGGAGTGTTGCTCCGCTAGACAGTATGCCGGGCGGTGTCGGCACTTTGGGGGACCGCGGGGTCAATTGAGGGAATCTTGAGGTGTTCCTGAGGTAGGCGCAGCGCTGCCGTTGGAAACCACCCGCGGACGGGGGCCAACCCGATCAGGAGGCGTCGAAGGAGACGTGCTGCATGACCCAGGCGTGCATCGCGACGGCCGCCGCCGCGGAGGCGTTGATCGATCTCGTCGACCCGAACTGGGTGATCTCGAGCACCGCGTCGGCCGCGGCGAGCGCCTCCGGCGAGAGCCCCGGCCCCTCCTGTCCGAAGAGCAGGAGGCACCGCTCGGGGAGCCTGAACGTCTCGATCGGGACCGACCCCGGCACGTTGTCGATCGCGATGATCGGCAGCTCGGCCGCCGACGCCCAGGCGACGAGCGCCGCGACGTCGACGTGGTGCTCGACGTGCTGGTAGCGGTCGGTCACCATGGCTCCGCGTTTGTTCCAGCGACGGCGTCCGACGATGTGGACGGTGTCGGCGGCGAACGCGTTGGCGGTGCGCACGATCGACCCGATGTTCATGTCGTGCTGCCAGTTCTCGATGGCGACGTGGAACGGGTGGCGGTGGTCGTCGATGTCGGCGACGATGGCCTCCATCGACCAGTACCGGTAGCGGTCGACGACGTTCCGGGTGTCGCCGTCGCGGAGCAGCTCGGGGTCGTACCAGGGGTCGTCCGGCCACTCCCCCTGCCATGGACCGACGCCGGCCATCGGGCTCTCGGCCTGATCAGGGCCGACGACCGGGTCGACCGGGTGGAGCGGGGTCTCTGGCACCAGCCAACCCTACCCGCGCCGTGCCACACTGGAGGTCCGGGCCCGACGCCGCGCCACCCCCGCGGCGCAGCGCTCGCGCAGCCCGCACGGAGCACCTGGAGGAACGCATGTCACGACGCGACGAGGTCGAATGCTGGCTCACCGACATGGACGGCGTGCTCGTCCATGAGAACCACGCCCTCCCTGGTGCCGCAGCGCTCCTGCAGCAGTGGCAGGACCAGCGGACGCCCTTCCTGGTGCTCACCAACAACTCGATCTTCACCCCCCGCGACCTGAGCGCCCGACTGCGCGCCTCCGGGCTCGACGTGCCCGAGGAGTTCATCTGGACCTCCGCGCTCGCGACGGCCGCCTTCCTGGCCGAGCAGGAGCCGGGCGGTTCGGCGTTCGTCATCGGGGAGGCCGGGATCACCACGGCCATCCACGAGGCCGGCTTCACCATGACGGAGACGAACCCCGACTACGTGGTCGTCGGCGAGACCCGCAACTACTCGTTCGAGGCCATCACCAAGGCGATCCGCCTCATCGCCGGCGGCGCGCGCTTCATCGTCACGAACCCGGACGCGACCGGACCGAGCAAGGACGGCCCGCTTCCGGCGACCGGCGCCATCGCGGCCCTCATCACGAAGGCCACCGGCATGGAGCCCTACGTCGTCGGCAAGCCGAACCCGATGATGTTCCGATCGGCGCTCAACAAGATCGGCGCCCACTCGGAGAACACCGGCATGATCGGCGACCGCATGGACACCGACATCGTCGCGGGCATCGAGGCCGGTCTCCACACGATCCTCGTGCTCACGGGCATCAGCGACGAGGCCGAGATCAACCGCTACCCGTTCCGTCCGAACGAGATCCTGAGCGGCGTCATCGACCTCGTGAAGACGGAGCCCGTCGAGGTCGAGATCTAGGCCCTCCCGCCACCACCAGCCCCACCGATCCACTCCGCCCCGCCACGCACCGAGGACTTCCATGCGCGCCGTCGTCTACGACCAGTTCACCGCCGAGCCCGAGGTCCGCGACGTCCCGGATCCGGTGCCGTCCGACGCCGGCGTCGTGGTGCGGGTGGAGACCACGGGGCTCTGCCGGAGCGATGCGCACGGCTGGCTCGGGCACGACGACGGCATCGCCCTCCCCCACGTGCCCGGCCACGAACTCGTCGGGCGCATCCACGCCGTCGGCCCCGCCGTCGAGCGGTTCCGCGTGGGCGACCGCGTCACGGTGCCCTTCGTGTGCGCGTGCGGACGCTGCGCCCAGTGCCTCGCCGGGAACGGGCAGGTCTGCCCGAACCAGACCCAGCCGGGCTTCACCCACTGGGGGTCCTACGCGGAGCTCGTCGCCCTGCACGACGCCGACGTGAACCTCATCCCGGTGCCCGAGTCCCTCGACGCCGGCGCCGCCGCCCTCCTCGGGTGCCGCTTCGCGACGGCCTTCCGCGGGCTCGTCCACCGCGCCGGGCTCCGCAGCGGGGAGCGCCTGCTCGTCGTCGGCTGCGGCGGCGTGGGGCTGAGCGCGGCCATGATCGGCGTCGCGCTCGGTGCCGAGGTCATCGCCGTCGACATCGACGCCTCTGCCCTGGCGCGTGCGGCGTCGATCGGCGTCACGCACACGATCGACTCGAGCGGGCTCGACGAGGCCGCCGTCCTCGCTCGCATCGCCGAAGCCGCGCCGGCGGGCGTGCAGGTGTCGGTCGAAGCCCTCGGGCGCGAGTCCACGATGCGCCTCAGCCTCCTCGCGCTGGCACCGATGGGCCGTCAGGTGCAGATCGGGCTGTTCTCGAGCGAACCGACCCTCCCGCTGCCGCGCATCATCTCGCAGGAGCTGTCGCTCCACGGCAGCCACGGCATGCCGGCGTCCGACTACTCGGAGCTGCTCGACCTCGTCGCGAGCGGCGCGCTGCGCCCGCAGGACCTCATCGAACACCGCATCGGCCTCGACGAGGCACCGGCAGCACTCGCCGCCCTGGCGTCCGGCGACCGCTCGACGGGCGTGACCGTCATCGACGTCGCCTGACCCGCGTCGGCGTCAGGTGCGTCGTCAGACGGTGTCCGGGGCTCCGGCCGTCGACCACCCTGCGGACACGCTCGGCATCGTGGCGTCGGCAGCCGCACCGGCCGCGTTCGCGGCACCGACGAGCGTTCCGAAGTAGAACGCGAGCAGGAGCAGGACCGCTGCACCCAGGCCGACGACCGCCCAGAGCAGCGCCTTCGGGATGCCCTGATCCGCGTGCTCTCCGCGGTATTCGGGGAGATCGCGGTCGGGAGCGGACTGCGTGGCCTGAGGCGGCAAGGTGGCGCCGACGATACCCGCAGCCGCGGCCGGGGTCGTGAGCGCGCTCGCGCCGTCGAGTTCCGGGAACGCGACCGTCTCGCCGGGGAGCGCGGCCGGGGCCGTCTGCGGCACGTTCGCGACCGGTCCCTGCGAGGGGACGGCCGCGGCGTGTGCGCCGAAGACGGAGACCGAGGCGGGGATCACGGGTGTGGGCGCGGTGTTCGAGGCGACATCGGGCTCGGCCACCGGGGAGGTGTCCGCAGCGTTGTCGTCGTCTCCGGCAGCGTGGGCCCCGGTTCGTCGTGACCCGCCGGTGTCGTCGTCGGCGTCCGTGCCGTCGACATCGGTACCGTCGGCGGCGACGAGGCCCGGGATGGGGGCGAGCGGGAGATCAGGGTCGGCGATCGCGTCGGCCTGGAGCGACCACCCACCCTCGGCGGCGAAGGCGTCGGCGAGCGACCGTGCCGAGGCCGCCTCGGCCGTGGCGGTGGCGTCTGGCTGATCGGACGGCTCGGACGGGGCGACCGTGGCCGTGTCGTCGACCTGCTCGGTGTCGGCGGGCGGCGTGGCAGCCGGCCCGCCGTCAGTCGCGGCGCCATCGGCCGAGGCGATCTGGACCGCATCCGTGTCGGGTCCGAGGTCGAACAGCGACTCGAGCCGCAGCTCCTCGCTGACCGGCTCGGGCTCGCCGACCGGCTCAGGGTCGATCGAGCCCTCGTCGGCGAGTGGGGCATCCGACGCGGCGGCATCCGTGGTGGGATCGGTCGCACCGTCGGCGACTGCGCCGTCCGGCACGAACGACGGAAGCGGTGTGACGCCCGCTGCAGCGAGTGGGACGGCGTCGAACTCGACGATCTCCTCGTCGAACTCGTCGTCGAGCTCCTCCGGGTCGACGGCGAACACCGGGGTCTCGGGAGCAGGAGTATCGGTGACGGGGGTCGGTGCCGTCTCGGGAGCGGAGTCGGCGTCGAGGTCGGCCGAGGTCTCCGTGTCGTCGGTGTCGTCGCCCGAGCCGAGCCCGGAAGCGGCGCCCGCAGCGGTTGCGGCCCCTGCGGCGGCGAGGCCACCGGCCGCGACGGCTGCGTCGAACCCGCCGAGCGACAGCGTCGGGAAGAGGTCGACCGTGTCGTTCGCGGCGGGGACGATCGGTGCGGCGTCCGGCGCGGAGCTGTCGGTCTCGGTCGCGTCGTCGGTCCAGCTGGCGAACTCGTCACCGGGTCCGTCGACGAGCGGGCGACCGAGCGTGACGGCGGCGAGGCCCGGAGCGAAGGGCTGGACGTCGCCGGCGATGAACGCGGCATCGGGCACCTCGCCCTCGAGCGCGAGCTCCGAGGGGGACTCCGCACTCACGGCTGACGACTCGGCGCCCTCCCACTCCACCGGCGGGACCGGGATGGGCTGGGTCGTGGGAGCCGCGTGCACGAGCGGGTCGAGGGCGTCGTTCGGCGCGAGGTCCCACACGAATGGCGCGGTGCCGAAGGGGCTGACCGTGGGCTCGGGTTGCACGCCGTCGAGGGAGATGAGCTCCGTGATGGAACGCTCGGCCTTCGGGGTCGGCGGGCCGAAGGCCGGGGGGACGTCGGCGGTGTCCGTCGCGTCGTCGTCGACCGGCGCATCGTCACGGCCGGGCTCGGCGTCCGTGTCGGCGTCGGGTGTCGGCGCCGGAGGAACGGCTGCTGCTGCGGCTGCGGCACCCGCCAGGGCCGAGAAGCCCGGACCGCCGAGGCTGTCGAACGGCCGCGTCTCATCGAGCGGCTCGGCATCGACGTCGGGGACCGTCTCGGGCCACGGGACGTCGGCTGGTGAGGTCGGCTCCGCTGCGCTCGCGGGCGACGCCGCTGCGACCGTGTCCCAGCGGAACGGTGCCGCGGGGGTGATCGGTTCGGAGGCGACGATGCCGTCGGATGCGGGCTCGGGGTCCGAGTCGGTGGTCGGCTCGACCGGCTCGCTCGCGGACGGGGACGTCGCCTCATCGGTGGCGGCGACGGCGACGGACTCGTCCGCGGTGTCGAGCTGCTGGGGCGCCTCGTCGACCGGCTCAGCGTGCGGTTCCTCGGACGCCTGCTCCTCCGGTGCCGCCGGCGCGGCGCCGAACGTCGCACCGAACGGTTCCGTCAACCAGGCCAGCGGATCCGTGCGCGGCGCGGAGGCCTCGGCAGTCGCCGGCTCGGCGGTCCAGACGTCGTCGGTAGCTGCTTCGTCGTCCGGGGCTTCGTCGAGTCCTGAGTCGGCGGGCGCCGAAGCATCGATCGTCGTGTCACGGACCTCGACGGTCTCGCCACCGAGGACGTCGTCGCCGAACGTCTCGGAGAGACTCCAGGAGCCCTCCGGGAGATCGTCGTCCTGCACCTCGGTGTCGGGCGTCGTCGCGGAGCCTGACGGCACATCGTGGTCCGCGGCGGTGCGGCGTCGGCGTCACCGGCGGGGCGGTGGGCGGCAGCGGTGCGGCGGGCGTGCCGCCGGCGGGCGTCGAGGTGGCGGTCGTCGCGGCGGTCTCCTCCGCTTCGACCGCGGCCCAGGCCGCCGGGTCGTCGGCTGCGAGTGCTCGGGCCGTGGGCAGGACGGCCGTCGAGACGTCCTCCGGGGCTGCTGCGCGGCGTCGTCGTCGGTGTCGTCGCTGCCGCCGAGGCTCCAGGGCTCGTCGTCGACCGGTGGCAGGACGACCGGGTTCGTTGGCGCGGGCCGGAAGGTACCGGCGGGCGCGTGCTGGAGGACGGAGTCGGTGTCGACCGTCAGCTCGTTGCGGGCGGGCGGCACCGGCGATGCCGGGGCAGGGGTCGGTGGAACGACCGGGAGCTCGAGGGCGTTCGGGTGCCGCAGACCCTCCGACCGGGCAGGAGCTTCCTCGGGCAGCGGGTCGGCCGGGGCTGCAGGCGTGGCGGGTGCGGCGGGCTCCGCGCTGGGTGCATCCGGCGTCTGCGGTGCGGGGACCGGTGTCGGGTCGTCGGCCGGGTTCGGCACCTGGCTCTGCCACCAGGCGAGGAGTTCGGCCTCGCTCGCGAACTCACCGGGAGCGGTGGCCGGGGCGGCGGGGGCCGGCTCGGCGGCAGCGGGCGTCTGCTCGACGGGAGCGGGCAGCGGCTCGACCGGAGCCGGCGTCGGCTCAGCGGCCGTCGGGGTCGCGGGCGCATCCGGCACGGACGGCGCGGACGGCGCGGACCACTGGGGCTCGGCCGGGACCGGCGCGGTCACCGGCGAAGCAGCGGGCTGGGCAGCGGCGTCGCCGACGACCGGGAGGACACGCGTCCGGTCGTCGTCGTCGTCGACGGGCACCGGAGCGACGGCTGCCGACGGCTGCTCGTCGACCGCGTCGGTGTCGGGCTGCGTCTCGATCGCCTCCGTGTCGTCGGCGTCGAGCTGCGAGAGCAGCCAGTCGGTTCCGTCCGCGGGTTCGTCCGGCAGCCCGGCCCCGCCGCGTCCGGTTCCGTCGCCGGACATCAGACGAGTCCCAGGTCTTCCAGGCCGATCGCGGCCAGGTACTGGTAGCCCGCGGCCTCGATGATCTCGCGGGCGCCGGTCGCGCGGTCGACGACGACGGCGACGGCGACCACCTCGGCTCCGACCTTCTCGAGCGCTTCGGCCGCCTTGAGCGGTGACCCACCGGTGGTCGAGGTGTCCTCCAGCACGATCACGCGCTTGCCCTGGAGGTCGGGGCCCTCGACCTGCTTGCCGCGGCCGTGGTCCTTCGGCTCCTTGCGGACGACGAACGCGTCGTAGGTGAGTCCGCGCGCGGCACCCTGGTGCAGGATCGCGGCGGCCACCGGGTCGGCACCCATGGTGAGGCCACCGACCGCGAAGACGTCGGGGACGTCGGCGATGAGGTCGATCATGACCTGCCCGATGAGGGGCGCGACGCGGTGGTCGAGGCTCACCTTGCGGAGGTCGACGTAGTACGTCGCTTTCTTGCCGCTCGTCAGGGTGAAGTCACCGTGGAACACGGCTTCCGCCGAGATGTGGTCAATGAGCTGAGCTCGTGCGTCCGTCACGTCGACGAGTCTACAAGCTGTGACCCCCATCGCCGCAGTCGCCCGGATGGGGGCGTTCCGCATCCCCGACGCAGGAGAGCCCCGGCGTGTCGGGCACGACTCGCCGGGGCTCGGGGACGCCACACCGCCACGTCCTGCGTCGGGGCGGCTGCGTCCGGGGGTCAACGCGCGGTGCCGGAGCCCGGGTCCTCGGGACGATCGGCTGCGAGCAGCTCCGCCTCGGTCGCGCCGCCGTAGCCCTCCGTCTCCGGGTCGCCGTGCAGGCCGCCCGAGACCGCGTACTCCTCCTCCGGCGACATGACGAGCCGGTGGCGACCCCAGACGGCGAAGGCGACCAGCATGACGACGTACACGACGACGATCGCGATGATCGCCGGCAAGAACGTCGGGTTGAGCAGGAAGCCGACGAAGATGAGCGCGGCGATGACGGCCGCGATGACCGCCCCCGGCACACCCCAGGGGCTGCGGTAGGGCCGCTTGGCGTTCGGGAACTTCTTCCGCAGCAGCAGGAACGCGATCATCTGCATGAGGTACGCGAGCACCGCACCCCAGACCGCGATGTTCAGCACGATCGCCCCGGCGACGCCGCCCGATCCGCCGGCCGCGTCGACGATGAGCAACGCGATGAACCCGATGATCGCCCCGGCCACGAGGGCCACCCACGGCGTCTGCCGCTTGCCGGTGAGGGAGAGGAACCGCGGGTAGTACCCGGCGCGGGACAGCGAGTACATGTTGCGACCGTAGGCGAACATGATGCCCTGCAGCGAGGCGAGGAGCCCGATGAGGGCGAAGAGGGCGAGGACCGCCGCCGCACCGTCACCGACGATGGCCCGGAAGCCGTCGAGCAGGGGCTCGCCCGCCGTCCCCGTCGCCTCGGCGCCGATCACACCGGTGTTGAGGAACAGGACGAGGAGGCCGGTCACGATGAGCGTGCCACGAGCCCAGAACCCGGCCTTCGGGATGTCGCGCACCGGGTTGTGGGACTCCTCCGCCGCGAGCGGCAGCTCCTCGATGCCGAGGAAGAACCACATCGCGAAGGGCAGGGCGAACAGGATGGGGAGGACGCCGTGCGGCAGGAACTCGGTCTGGCCCGCGTCGGGGGCGATGTCGAACAGGTTGGCCCAGGCGAACTGGCCGGAGAAGATCGCCATCGCGGAGAAGACGAGCAGGATGCCGATGGAGATGATCGAGACGACGATGGCGAAGCGGAAGGAGATGCTGGCGCCGGCGGAGTTCAGCGCGATGAACGCGACGTACAGGATCGCCCACCACACGGGCGACGGCATGGAGAACCCGAGCAGCTCGCTCGTGATGGCGTCGGCGTAGGAGGCCGAGAAGTACACGATCACGGCCGTGGTCGCGACGTACTCGATGGTCTCCGCGAGGCCGGTCACGAACCCGCCGAGCGGACCCATCGCCGCTCTCGCGAACGAGTAGGCCCCGCCGGTGTGCGGCATCGCCGCGGCCATCTCCCCGATCGAGAAGATCATGCCGTAGTACATCGCGACGAGGATGACGAAGGCGATGAGCATGCCGCCGAACCCGGCGAAGTCGATGCCGAAGTTCCAGCCGGAGAAGTCGCCGGAGATGACCGCCGCGACGGCGAGGCCCCAGAGGCCCCACACCCCGGCGGACCGCTTCAGGCTGCGTTTCTCGAAGTACCCCTCGCCGGCCGCGGTGTAGGTCACCCCGGAGATCTTGCGCGTGTCGTCAGCCATCGATGCGTCCTGTCGCTCGGGTTGCGCGCTCGTCGGGCTCGCACAACGTCCTCAGATTCGGTTGGCCCGACTCTAGGACCTGCAATGGTCGCGTGTACATACCTTTGTGAGGAAATCCGTCTCACAAATGCTTCGATCCGCTGGAGGTGCTGTGATGTAATGGTCGAGTTCGCGACCTTTCAGTTCTCCATCGAGGCAGAACGCCGACGACGGGTCCCCCGGATCAACGAGGAGCTGCCATGCACCCACGCTCAGGAAACCTGACGCTCGAGGAGCTCACGACGGCCGTCGCCGCGCGCGAGATCGACACCGTGATCCTCGCGTTCACCGACATGCAGGGCCGACTCGTCGGCAAGCGCGTCTCGGCCCGCCTCTTCGTCGAGGACGTCGCCGAGCACGGAGCGGAGTGCTGCAACTACCTGCTCGCGGTCGACGTCGAGATGAACACCGTCGACGGCTACGCGATGTCGAGTTGGGAGCGCGGCTACGGCGACATGGCGATGATCCCCGACTTCTCGACCCTCCGCCGCGTGCCCTGGCTGCCGGGCACGGCCCTCGTCACCGCCGACCTCCAGTGGCTCGACGACGCCCCGGTGGTCGCTTCGCCCCGTCAGATCCTCATCGCCCAGCTCGAACGGCTCGCCGAACGCGGCCTCGTCCCGTTCGTCGGCACGGAGCTCGAGTTCCTCGTCTTCGACGACACCTTCCGGGAGGCCTGGGCGAAGGACTACACGAAGCTGACCCCCGCCACCGACTACAACATCGACTACGCGATCCTCGCCTCGACCCGCATGGAGCCGTTGCTGCGCGACATCCGCAACGCCATGGACGGCGCCGGCATGTACTGCGAGGGCGTCAAGGGCGAGTGCAACCTCGGGCAGCAGGAGATCGCGTTCCGCTACGACCACGCCCTCGTCACCTGCGACAACCACTCGATCTACAAGAACGGGGCGAAGGAGATCGCCGACGCCCACGGCAAGAGCCTCACGTTCATGGCGAAGTTCGACGAGCGCGAGGGCAACAGCTGCCACATCCACATCAGCCTCCGCGGCGAGGACGGTTCGGCCGTGTTCGCGGACCCCGACGCGCCCGACGGCATGTCGAAGCTCTTCCGGCACTTCCTGGCCGGGCAGCTCGCCGCGATGCGCGAGCTGACGATGTTCTTCGCCCCGAACATCAACTCCTACAAGCGCTACGTCGACGGCAGCTTCGCCCCGACGGCCGTCGCCTGGGGACACGACAACCGCACGTGCTCACTCCGGGTCGTCGGCCGGGGGCTCGGCATGCGCGTCGAGAACCGGGTGCCGGGCGGCGACGTCAACCAGTACCTCGCCGTCGCCGCGCTCATCGCCGCCGGACTGCACGGCATCGAGAACGAACTGGAGCTCGAGGACCCGACCAGCGGCAACGCCTACACGGGCGGTGCGCCCCGCGTCCCGACGTCGCTCCGGGAGGCGGCCGAGCTCTTCTCGCAGTCGACGATCGCCCGCGAGGCCTTCGGCGACGAGGTCGTCGACCACTACCTGAACTTCGCGAAGGTGGAACTCGCCGCCTTCGACGCCGCGGTGACGGACTGGGAGCGGGTGCGCGGCTTTGAACGCCTCTGACCCGAACGTCCCAGCGACCGACCCGCCCGTCTCGAGCGCTCCGCTCATCGGCATCACGACCTACCTCGAACAGGCCCAGACCGGGGTGTGGGACGTCCCGGCGTCCTTCCTGCCGAAGGTGTACCTCGACGCCGTGACGGATGCGGGCGGGATCGCGGTCCTCCTCCCACCCCAGCCGGTCACCCGTGCCGTGGCCGCATCCGTGCTGGCGCGGCTCGACGGCCTCATCGTCTCGGGTGGCGCCGACGTCGACCCCGGCCTGTACGGGCAGGTCGCCCACCCGCGCACGGGTCGGCCACGGACCGACCGGGACGCCTGGGAGGAGGCGCTGCTCACGGCGGCGATCGACGCCGAGCTGCCGTTCCTCGGCATCTGTCGTGGCGCGCAACTGCTGAACGTCGCGCTCGGCGGGACGCTGGTCCAGCACCTCCCCGACCTCGTCGGCGACGACTCCTTCCAGCCCGGCGAGGGCGTCTTCGGGCCGAAGACCGTCGCGATCGACGCCGACTCGCGACTGGCCGCGCTGCTCCGGCAGGACGACGACGAGCTCGACGTGCACGTCTACCACCACCAGTCGATCGACCGCGTCGCCGACGGACTCGTCGTCACCGCCCGCACCGAGGAGGGCGTCATCGAGGCGGTCGAGCTGCCGACGGTCCCCTTCGGTCTCGCCGTGCAGTGGCACCCCGAGGAGGAGACGGCCGACCGGCGTCTCTTCGCCGGGCTCGTGGACGCCGCGCGTCGACACCGCGACGCCGGGACCACCGCAGGACTCAGCACCAGCACCAGCACACACCCGGCACCGAGAGCAGGAGCACCGCACCGTGAGCTACACGATCCTCAATCCGGCGAACGAGCACGTCGTCACGACCGTCGAGCACCTCGACCTCGCCGAGACGGACGCCGCCATCGCCCGCGCCGCCGTCGCCCAGCGGTCCTGGGCGGCCGTCAGCCCCGCCGACCGCGCCCAGGCGCTCCGCCGGTTCGCCGCATCGGTCGACGCCGACCGCGAGCACCTCGCGAGCCTCGAGGTCGTCAACTCGGGCCACCCCATCACCCAGGCGCGGTGGGAGGCCGGTCACGTCCGCGACGTGCTCGAGTACTACTCGGCGTCACCCGAACGGCTCTTCGGTCAGCAGATCCCCGTCGCCGGGGGCATCGACCTCACCTTCCACGAACCGCTCGGCGTCGTCGGCATCATCACCCCGTGGAACTTCCCGATGACGATCGCGGCCTGGGGCTTCGCGCCGGCGCTCGCGGCGGGGAACGCGGTGGTCCTGAAGCCCGCGGAGTGGACGCCCCTGACGAGCATCCGCCTCGGTGAACTCGCCCTCGAGTCCGGCCTGCCCGAGGGCCTGTTCCAGGTGTTGCCGGGCCGCGGATCGGTCGTCGGCGAGCGCTTCGTCACGAACGAGACCGTCCGGAAGGTCGTCTTCACCGGGTCGACCGCCGTCGGCAAGCGCATCATGGCCGGCGCGGCCGAGCAGGTGAAGCGGGTCACCCTCGAACTCGGCGGCAAGAGCGCCAACATCGTGTTCGCAGACGCCGACCTCGAACGCGCGGCCGCCGCCGCCCCCTACGGCGTCTTCGAGAACGCGGGCCAGGACTGCTGCGCCCGGAGCCGGATCCTCGTCCAGCGGAGCGTCTACGAGCGGTTCATGGAGCTGTTGGAGCCGGCCGTGCAGGGTGTGGTCGTCGGCGATCCGAACGACGAGGCCACCGAGATGGGGCCGCTCGTCTCCGCTCCGCATCTGGCCGCCGTGCGCTCGTACGTGCCCGAGGGTGCGCCGGTCGCCTTCACCGGGAGCGCCCCGGACGGCCCGGGGTACTGGTTCGCGCCGACCGTGCTGACGCCCGGCCGCGACGACCGCACCGTCCGGGAGGAGATCTTCGGTCCCGTCGTCGCCGTCCTGCCCTTCGAGGACGAGGCCGACGCCCTCACCCTCGCGAACGACACGGAGTACGGCCTCTCCGGCTCGATCTGGACCCGCGACATCGGCCGTGCGATGCGGGCCGCTCGAGCGGTGGAGTCGGGCAACCTGTCGGTCAACTCCCACTCCTCCGTCCGCTACTCCACCCCCTTCGGCGGGTTCAAGCAGTCGGGTCTCGGGCGCGAGCTCGGTCCCGACGCCCCGCTCGCCTTCACCGAGACGAAGAACGTCTTCCTCGCCGTCGACTGAACGACCCGCACCACCCCGGTCCCTGAGCTTGTCGAAGGGCGGGGCAGAGAGAAAGAGCACCACATGACCATCACCCCCATCGACCTCACCCAGCGGCTCGCCGGGAAGGTCGCCGTGATCACCGGCGGCGCGAGCGGCATCGGCCTCGCCACCGCGAAGCGCTTCGCCGCGGAGGGCGCGACCGTCGTCATCGGCGACCTCGACCCCACGACCGGCCAGGCGGCGGCCGAGCTCGTCGGTGGGCTCTTCGTCCAGGTCGACGTGACCGACCAGGCGCAGGTCGACCACCTGTTCGACACCGCGGCCGAGACCTACGGCTCGGTCGACATCGCCTTCAACAACGCCGGCATCTCCCCACCCGACGACGACTCGATCGAGACGACCGAGCTCCCGGCCTGGGAGCGCGTGCAGGACGTGAACCTCAAGTCGGTCTACCTGTGCTCGCGCGCCGCCATCCGCCACATGGTGCGGCAGGGGAAGGGCTCGATCATCAACACGGCGTCGTTCGTCGCCGTCCTCGGTTCGGCCACCTCGCAGATCTCGTACACGGCGTCCAAGGGCGGAGTGCTCGCGATGAGCCGCGAGCTCGGCGTGCAGTTCGCGCGGCAGGGCATCCGCGTCAACGCCCTCTGCCCGGGTCCCGTCAACACCGCGCTGCTGCAGGAGCTCTTCGCGAAGGATCCGGTGCGCGCGCAGCGGCGACTCGTGCACATCCCCCTCGGTCGGTTCGCGGAGCCCGAGGAGTTGGCCGCCTCCGTCGCCTTCCTCGCGAGCGACGACTCGTCCTTCATCACCGGGTCGACGTTCCTCGTCGACGGCGGCATCTCCTCCGCCTACGTGACACCGGAATGAGCTGACGACATGCCCGGGCGGGGGACGCGACCCCGGGGAAATAGACTGATCCGATGAGCGAGACGCGGAAGGGCGACGAGGCGACCGAGGTGCTCAGCGCCGAGCTCCTCCTGCGTCCGGGCCGCGCCGGGAACGCCTTCGAGGAGACCGTCCAGCGGCTCCTGCAGTCCATCCGCCTCGGGCTCATCGAGCCGGGCGGCCGACTACCGGCCGAGCGCGAACTCGCGACGATGCAGGGGGTCAGCCGCGACACGGTGCGGGATGCGATCGCCGCGCTCACCGAGGCCGGTTACCTGACCTCGCGGCGCGGGCGCTACGGCGGGACGTTCGTCATGGACGAGTTGCCCGACGACGAAGCGATCAACGCGGACCGACTCCCCCGAGGTCGGCAGGGTCACGATCTCGGCGGCGGAGATCGAGGACACGCTCACGCTCCGCAGCATCCTCGAGGTCGGTGCGGCGCGCGAGGCGGCGCAGTGCAAGCTCTCCGGAGCAGACCGTGAACGCCTGTGGCAGGCGCTCGGAGACTGCCGGGACGCGGCGCCCGCCGACTACCGCCGCCACGACTCCCGCCTCCACCTGCTCATCGCGGAGCTCGTGGGTGCCCCCAGCCTCCTGCCACTCGTCGCCGAGTCACGCATGCGGGTCAACGAACTCCTCAACGGCATCCCGCTGCTGGCCGTGAACATCGCGCACTCCGACGAGCAGCACGAGCGCATCGTCAAGGCGATCCTGCGCGGTCACCCCGAGGAGGCGGCGCAGGCGATGGCCGAGCACGTCGCCGGCTCCGAGGCGCTCCTGCGCGGCTTCCTCGCCTGAGCGCCTGTCGCGGCGCGGACATGGAACGACCTCCCGGCGACGAGTCGCGAGGAGGTCGGATGCGCCGGCCGGGCCGGCGGGTGCGAGGTCCTAGAAGGACTTCGGGTAGGTGCGGGCCGGGATGGCACGGTAGCCGTCGCGCTTGACGACGACGACCGATCCGACGGCTGCACTCGCAGCGAGGAGGGCGATGATGCCGAGATAGATGGTCATGGTTCTATGAAACGCCTGTCAGCCGTGAAGGACAAGCGAACAATACTGACGCTACTCGGTAGCATCGCTACATGGATGTCCGCCGACTCGACCTGCTTCGCGAACTCGCCGAGCGCGGCACGGTGCACGCCGTCGCCGAAGCCACGCATCGCACCCCGTCCGCGGTCTCCCAACAGCTCAAGGTCCTCGAGCGCGAGGCCGGCCTGCCGCTCACCGAACGGCGTGGTCGCGGCCTCGTCCTCACCGACGCCGGCCGGGCACTCGCGGCCAGCGCCACGGACGTCGCCGTCGCGATCGAGCGGGCGACGAGCGTGTGGGACGAGTACCGCAACCGTCCGATCGGCACCGTCACGGTCGCGACCTTCCCCACCTTCGGGCAGATGGTCGTACCCGCCGTGCTCCGCACGCTCGAAGCGGTACCCGGCCTGCGGGTCGTCGTGAGCGACCGAGACCCCGACCTCGAGGACTTCCCCGACCTGGCGGCCGACTTCGACATCGTCATCGCGCAGGCGATCAGCGGCGAGCGCAACTGGGTCCGTCGCGGTCTCCGCATCACGCAGCTGCTCTCCGAGCCGCTCGACGTCGTGCTGCCGGTCGGGCATCGCCTCAGTGGCCAGACCGTCCTGACCCCGGCGGACCTCGCGGACGAGTCCTGGATCGGCGTGCCGGTCGGCTATCCGCTCGACCGCCTGCTCCGCAGCATCGAGGCCGAATCGGGCGGCGAGCTCCGAGTGGTGCAGCGGGTGAGCGACAACCGCATCGCCGAGGCGATGGTCGCGGCGGGCCTCGGTATCGGCCTCCTCCCGCGATACACGGCCAGCGGTCCGGAGCGCGGCATCGTCCTCCGTCCGCTCGCGGGGCTCGACGCGACGCGTCGGATCGTCGCGCTGTCGCGTCCCGACCGCGCCGAACGGCTGGCGGTGCGGACCGTCCTCGACGCGATCCGCGTGGAGGCGCAGTCGGTCGCCGCTTCGCACACCGCGCCGGAGCCCGAGGAACTCACCACGCCCCGCTGGGTGTGAGCGGGACCGTTCTCAGGAGTCCGTCGGTGCGCCGGTGGCGGCGACGACGGACACACCGCAAGCGTCCTGAGAACGGTCCCGCGGGGACGGTCAGCCCTCGGCCCGACCGGCGCCGCTGCGCTCCCGGCGGTACCGCTGCACGCCGCGCCAGACCGCGACGCCGACGGCGATCACGACGCCTGCGATGACCACCTTCTGCAGGATGCCCGCGTACTCCTCGACGATGTGCCACTGCTCGCCCAGGAAGAAGCCGGCGAGCACGAAGATGGTGTTCCAGATGGCGCTGCCCGCGAAGGTGAGCAGGGTGAACCGCAGGACCGGCATGCGTTCGACGCCGGCGGGGACCGAGATGAGGCTCCGGAAGATCGGGAGCATCCGCCCGAAGAACACCGCCTTCGAGCCGTGCTTCTGGAACCAGGCCTCGACGCGGTCGACGTCCTCGACGTGGACGAGCGGGACCCGCTCAGCGAGGCGGCGCATGCGGTCACGTCCGAGGACGGCGCCGATCGCGTAGAGGGCCAGCGCGCCGATCACGGAACCGGCCGTCGTCCAGATGAGGACCTCGACGAGACCGAGCTTGCCCTGACTGGCGGCGAATCCGGCGAGCGGCAGGATGATCTCGCTCGGCAACGGCGGGAAGAGGTTCTCGAGGGCGATGGCGAGCCCGGCTCCCGGACCACCCAACGTCTCCATGAGGTCGACCGCCCAGTCGGCGACCCCTCCGAGGGCACTGTCCCCTCCGGTCGAGGCTGCGGACAGGCTGAACGTGGCGGCGGTGGACGTCGTCATACCCTCGACGCTACGCGACACCCGCTCGCCATCCCTGGGAACCTCCGCTCAATCCCCCACCCGTCGGCTCCACCGAACCGGTCCTTTCTCAGGACCTCTCCGGCGTGGCGACCCTCCCCCGGGGCGACACGCCGGAGGTCTCCTGAGAAAGGAAACCGATAGCGTTGGGGCATGCGCATCGCCACCTGGAACGTCAACTCGATCCGTACCCGCGTCGGCCGCGTGGTCGACTGGCTCGTCCGAGAGGACGTCGACGTCCTCGCCATGCAGGAGCTCAAGTGCAAGCCCGAGCAGTTCCCGATGGAGGCCTTCACGAAGGCCGGCTACCAGGTGGAGCTCCACGGGCTCAGCCAGTGGAACGGCGTCGGCATCGCCAGCCGCCTTCCGATGGAGGACGTGCAGATCGGCTTCCCCGACATGCCCGGCTTCGGCAAGCCACCGGCGAGCCTCGCGCTGGACGGTCCCGGCTTCGACGCCGACGGCCTGCCGCTCGAAGCGCGAGCCATCGGCGCGACGGTCGACGGCGTCCGCCTCTGGAGCCTGTACGTCCCGAACGGCCGCGCGGTCGGCGACCCGCACTACGACTACAAGCTCCGCTGGCTCGCCGCGCTCGAAGCCGACACCCGCTCCTGGCTCGCCGAGAACCCCGAGCTGCCGCTCGCACTCATGGGCGACTGGAACGTCGCGCCGCTCGACTCCGACGTCGGCGACCCGAGCTTCGGCCCTGGCTCGACCCACATCTCCGCACCGGAGCGCGCCGCCCTCGCGGCCTTCGTCGACGCGGGACTCCAGGACACCGTCCGACCGTTCGTCCCCGAGGGCTACACCTTCTGGGACTACAAGCAGCTCCGGTTCCCCCGCAACGAGGGCCTCCGGATCGACTTCATCTACGGCTCACAGGCGTTCGCGGACCACGTCGTCGAGGCGTCGATCCACCGCAACGAGCGCAAGGGCGACAGTCCGAGCGACCACGTTCCCGTCGTCGTCGACCTCGACTTCACCCTCTCCGAGGAAGAGGACGACGACTCGCCGATGATCTTCGGCTGAGCCGGCGCCCCCTCACTCGAGTCCGGTCAGGCGTTCCGACGCCGGCGGGCGAGCAGGAGCGCGAGGGCTCCGAGTGCCACCACGCCACCGCCGAGGACCGCGGGAGCGAGCGACGAGACGCCCGTGTCGGGCAGTCTGGCCGCAGCACCGGCCACCGGTTCGGCCATGACGACCCCGTCGGCGCCGACGGTCACCTGACGCTGCAGGCTGTTCACGCCGGTCGCCGCGTCCCAGGTGCCGACGTTCGCCGTCTGGACGGCGTAGAGCGGGTTCGCCGCGACCGACTCGTGCGTGGCCGGCAGCGACAGCGCCGTGTCGTAGCGACCGGCCGGGACGTCGGCGAGTGACGCCTGGAGTGTGACGGTCTCCCCCGCACCCCAGGTGCGGGCGTCCGAACCGAACGGGACGCGCACCGTGCGCTCGGCGTTCGACAGCACGAGGTAGGCGGGCCGGCTGTTGTACGGTGCCGCCCAACCGTCGTTCCGGACCGTGAGCGAGAGCGTGCCGTCCGCGACCGAGCTCTCCGTCATCACGAAGCGGTAGCCGAGTCGCTTCGCGGTGGTGTCGAGGTTCTCCTGGCCCCAGGACTGCAGGACGTCCTGCAGGTAGTCCCAGTTGAGGTAGCTGAAGTTGTACCGCTCCATCTCGGCCGAGGCGGTCGCCCACTCCGACCGCGGCGGGTTCACGTTGCAGGTCTCACCACCGACCGGCACCCACTCGCTCTCCTGCGCGAGGTAGTCCTGATCGAGCGAGATCGGGTCCGACAGGTACGTGCCCCAGTCGTCGGGTGCCGCGAGGAAGCAGTCGTTGTGGTGACCGATGCGCGAGATGGCGCTGCCGTCGAACGCCTGCGCCTCGGTGATGGCCCCAGCGGTCCCGGACGGCACCCCGAGGATGTTCTGCTTCATGTTCATGGTCCGCACCTGGATGGAGCGGTCGGCGGGCACCGCCTCGAGGAGCGCCTCGACGACCGCGCGACGCTTCGCCCAGTCCTCGTCCGTGAGGACACCGGGGTTCGCCGGGTCCGCGGCGAAGTGGTCCGTGTAGTAGCCCTCACCCCAGAGGCCGACGAAGCCGGCCTGGACGACGGAGATGACGTCGGCGTTGTCCTGGAAGATCGGCGTGAGCTGCTCGATGTGGGTGAGCACGATGTCGAGCGGTGCGTCGCCATACGGCGGCGTGTACGGGAAGTCGCCACCGGCGAGGTACGCGAAGCGGGGGATGATCGAGATGCCGGCGGTGCGAGCCGCGTCGAAGTCAGCCTGGACGAGCGCGAGCCAGGCCGGGTCGAGGGTCGGCTCGGCCACGAACCGTTCCAGGTAGAAGACGCGGACGAGTTCGGTGATGCCCTCCTCGCGGTAGGCCGCCAGGGTGGCGACGTCGAGCGGCGTGTACCCCGGCCCGCCCTCGGTCCCCTCGGGGTAGTAGTGCGTGTTGTTCGTGTGGTCGAAGCCGCGCTCGGGATTCGCGATGATCGCGTCGCTCGGCTCGTAGGCGACCGTGTCGGCCGAGGTCGGGGCGGGTGCTTGCGCCGCAGCGCTCAGCGGTGTGGCGACGACGATGCCGCACGCGGCGAGCACGGCGACGAGACGGAGACGACGGTTCACGGGAACTCCAGCGGGGTCCGGTGGTGCACGGAAGAGGTTGCCCACATCCTGCTGAACCGACACCCGAGGTGCAAGGGAATGCTCGAAACCGACCCGAAGTGATCACTATCGCTTAGCGATTCCCCGTGAACCGCCGACCCGCCGGTACCCGCACTCCCGCTAGGACCGCGGTGCGCCCCCGCGCTTCCGCTTGTTCGCATCGATGGCGGGGCGCTCGGCCACCACCGGCCAGGTGCCCGTGTGCCCCTCGCGTGCGGCCGCGGCGGCCATGATCCGCGGCTTGGCGGCGAACCATCCGACGATGAGCATCGGGATGAGGACGATGAGGGAGGCGAGGACCCAGCGCCCGGTCTCCGAGAAGCCCATGGTCACGAGGACGAACAGGAGGAACGCGAGGGTCAGATACGACGTGAACGGTGCCCCGAACAAGCGGAACGACGGCCGCTCGACCTTGCCCTGCTTCGCCCAGCGCTGCAGCTGGATCTGGCAGAGGATGATCGTCGCCCAGCCGCCGATGATGCCGATGGCCGAGATCTCGAGCACGATCTCGAACGCCTTCGACGGGTAGAGCGCGTTCAGCAGGACGCCGAGCAGGGTGAGCGCTGCGGTGAGCAGGATGCCGCCGAAGGGGACGCCGTTCTTGCTCATCTTGCCGGTGAACGCGGGGGCCGAACCGTTGACGGCCATCGAGCGGAGGATGCGACCGGTCGAGTAGAGCCCCGCGTTGAGGCTCGACAGCGCCGCCGTCAACACGACGAAGTTCATGACCGACGCCGAGATCGCCCCGGCCTGCTCCGACCCGATGTGCGAGAAGAAGGTGACGAACGGGCTCTCACCGGCCTGGTAGGCCGTGTAGGGCAGCAGGAGCGACAGGAGCAGCACCGAGCCGACGTAGAAGATCGCGATGCGGAAGATGACCGTGTTGACGGCCTTCGGCATGATCTTCTTCGGTTCGGCCGTCTCACCGGCCGCCGTGCCCACGAGCTCGATGGCCGCGTAGGCGAAGACCACACCGGAGATCGCGATCATCGGGGCGAAGGCGCCGACCGGGAACAGCCCGCCGTTGTCGCCGATGACCGAGAATCCGACGGCGCCGATGTCGGTGCGTCCGCCGAAGACGATGAAGCAGACGCCGACGATGAGGAAGATCACCAGCGCCGACACCTTGATGAGCGCGAACCAGAACTCCATCTCGCCGAACAGCTTGACGGAGACGAGGTTGAGCGCCAGCACCACCACCAGAGCGGCGAGCGCGAAGACCCACTGCGGGAAGTCCTCGAGCTCCTTCCAGCCGAACAGCTTGCCGAAGGTCTTGATGTAGAGCGCGGCCGCGGTGACGTCGACGATCGAGGTCATCGCCCAGTTGAGGAAGTACAACCACCCCGCGCCGAACGCCATCTTCTCGCCGTAGAACTCCCGGGCGTAGGAGATGAACGAGCCCGAGGACGGACGGTGGAGGACGAGTTCACCGAGGGCGCGCAGGATGAGGAAGGCGAAGAACCCGCAGAGCGCGTACACGAGGATGAGCGCCGGGCCGGAGCTGTTCAGGCGGCCACCCGCACCGAGGAAGAGCCCGGTGCCGATCGCGCCGCCGATCGCGATCATCTGGATCTGCCGCGGCTTGAGGGTCTTGTGGTACCCCTCCTCCTCGCCGGAGAAGTCCTGCACGGCGAGCATCTCGTCGCCGACGGTCTCGCGGGATGCGGCCCAGTCTCCGGAACGTTCGTGTCGTGGGGTCGTGCCTTCGGTCATGTCGTCCCATCGGGTCGGGTCCGACGGCGCTCCGCCGGACTGGACGGTGGTATATCTCAGTCGTGCCCGCCCAAGAGTAGTCGCGATCGTTCGGCTTTTCCGGCCATCGCTGTCCATGCTTCGGAGGACAGCGGCGCTTCGGACGGACCGGTTCCCGGGGGTCAGGCGAGCAGGGCGGCGACGACGACGAGGACCGGCACGGAGAGGATCGTCGTCAGCAGGACCGTGTCGCGGGCGAGCGTGACGCCCTGCTCGTACCGGCTGGCGAAGTTGTAGACGTTCTGGGCCGCCGGGAGGGCGGCGAGGACGACGGAGGCGAACAACGGCGTGCCGCTCAGCCCGAACCCGAAGTGCGCGATGAGGTAGGCGAACCCGGGCATCACGACCGATTTGATCGCCGTCGCCACGAAGATCTCCCGACGTCCGCTGCCGGCCTGCAACGGCCGCATGCCGTGCAGCGACATGCCGAACGCCATGAGGATGAGCGGCACGGCCGCGCCGCCGAGGAGCTCGAACGGGGCCATGACGGGCTCGGGGAGCCGGACGCCGAAGAGGTTGAGTACGACGCCGACGATCGACGCGACGATCATCGGGTTGCGGAAGGGCTGCGTCACGATGCCGAGGAAGGAGACGGAGCCGCGCTGTCTGACGTCGAGGATGGTGAGCGCGATCGGGGCGAAGACGAGGAGCTGCAGCAGGATGACCGGGGCGACGTAGCCGGCCTCGCCGAGGACGTAGACCGCCACCGGGATGCCGATGTTGTTGGCGTTGACGTAGCCCGAGCCGAGCGCGCCGATCGTCGCGACCGAGAGGTCCTTGCGGAGCCACACGGCGTTCAGCAGCACGAAGAGCGCGGCGGCCGACAGGGCACTCGCGAGGGCGACCCAGATGAAACTGCTGAACACCTCGTGCAGGTCGGCCGTGGCGAGCACGGTGAACAGCAGCGCCGGGTTGGTGACGAAGAACGCCACCCGGTTGAGCACGTGCCCGGTCGTCGGGCCCCCGACCTCGAGACGCCCGGCGAGGTAGCCGACGAGGATCACGGTGCCGATGATCGCGAACCCCGTCAGCACTCCGCCCATGCCGTCCAGCCTAGGTGCAGCCCGTCCGGCGGCCCGGTCGAGCCGACGGTTGTGGAGCGGGCGGTCGGCGTGGAGAATCTGGGGAGGAGAGCCGGGCACCACCATCGCCCTGCGATCCGCTCCCACCAGGAGCCCGCACCAATCACCCACGAGGAGATCCGACGATGACGTCATTCGACCCGGTCGCGTCCAGCGACGCGATGCACAGCACCACCCTCCCCCACGAACGCCTCTCCATCAGCCGCGGACCGCGCTCCGGGCTGACCATCAGCGTCGCCCTGCACTCCACCGCCCTGGGGCCGGCCCTCGGCGGCGCGCGACTCTGGCGGTACGGGTCCTGGCTCGAGGCCGTCGACGACTCCCTCCGCCTCGCCGCGGGGATGACGATGAAGAACGCGGCCGCCGGTCTCGCGCACGGCGGCGGCAAGTCCGTCATCCACCTGCCCGTCGGCACGACCCTCGACCCCGCGGAGCGCCGCGACGCGATGCTCGACCTCGGCGACGCGGTCGAAGCGCTCGGCGGCGCCTATCGCACCGCGGAGGACGTCGGCACGACCGCCGAGGACATGGCCGTCGTCGCCGAGCGGACCGACCACGTCAGCGGGCTGCCGGCCGACCGCGGTGGCGTCGGCGAACCGAGCGAGGCGACGGCGGCCGGCGTGCACGCGGCCATCACCGCGACGCTCGAGACGGTCTTCGGCACCCCGCTCGTCGCGGGCCACCGGGCGACGATCTCCGGGCTCGGCCAGGTCGGCGGCCGTCTGGCCCGACGGCTCGCGGCCGAGGGTGCTCGCCTCATCGTCACCGACGTCGACCCACGGAAGCGCGCCCTCGCCGAGGAGATCGGCGCCAGCTGGATCGAACCGGGCGACGAGCACCTCGTCGAGACGGACCTCTTCGTGCCGTGCGGCGTCGGCGGCGCCCTGAACGCCCGGGTGATCGGGCAGCTGCGGTGTCGCGCCGTGGTCGGGGCGGCGAACAACCAGCTCGCCTCCCGCGCCGACGCGGTGGCCCTCGAGGAGCGCGGCATCCTGTGGGCGCCGGACTTCGTCGCGAACGCGGGCGGCGTGATCTACCTCGCCATGGCGTCCGAACCGGGCGCCGATGCCGCTGCCATCGAGCAGCGGGTGTCGGCGATCGGGCGGACCGTGCAGTCGATCTACCGGGACGCCGCAGCGGAGGGCGTCACGACGCTCGTCGCCGCCGAACGCCTCGCGATGGCCCGCATCGATGCGGCCGGCGGGGTCCTCGCAGCGGTCTGACGACGACGAACGGCCCGTCCACCCGGAGCGGGTGGACGGGCCGTCGATCGCCGGTGTCAGGCGAGGTCGAGGGATCGCGTCAGAGCTTGACGACCATCTTCCCGGTGTTGGCGCCGCGCATGAGCGCGAGGAACGCGTCGAGCGTGTGGTCGAGGCCCTCGTAGACGGTCTCGTCGAAGACGACGTCGCCGTTCTGCAACCAGGCGCCCATCTCACCGGAGAACGCCGGGAAGTGCTGCGTGTAGTTGCCGACGGTGAAGCCCGTGAGGGTGAGCCCGCGGGTCACGATGTTCGACAGGTTGCGCGGGCCCTCGGCACGCTCGGTGTCGTTGATCTGCGAGATGACGCCGCAGAGCGCTGCGCGTCCGCCGTCGTTGAAGGCGTCGATCGCCGCTTCGAGGTGCTCGCCGCCGACGTTGTCGAAGTACACGTCGATGCCGTCGGGTGCCGCGGCCGCGAGCTGCTCGGTGACGGGGCCGTCCTTGTAGTTGAACGCGGCGTCGTAGCCGTACTTCTCCGTCAGCAGGGCGACCTTCTCAGCCGATCCGGCCGAACCGATGACGCGCTTCGCGCCCTTGAGACGGGCGATCTGGCCGACCATCGTGCCGACGGCACCTGCAGCACCGGAGACGAACACCGTGTCGCCCTCCCGGAACTTGGCGACCTCGAGCAGACCGACGTACGCGGTGAGGGCCGTCATGCCGAGGACGCCGAGGTAGGCGGACAGCGGGACGCCGGGGAGCTCAGGCACGACGCGGAACCCGCTGGCGTCCTCCTGGACGAGGTCGCGCCAGCCGAACTGGTGCAGGACGACGTCGCCGACGGAGAAGCCCTCGGCGGCCGACTCGACGACCCGGCCGATGGCGCCGCCGGTCATCGTCTCACCGAGCTGGTACGGCGCGACGTAGGAGCGGGCGTCGTTCATGCGACCGCGCATGTAGGGGTCGACGGAGAGGAAGAGGTTCTGGACCCGGAGCTGGCCGGGCGCGAGCTCCGGGAGTTCGACGGAGACGGTCCGGAAGTCGGACTCGGTCGGCCAGCCGACCGGTCGCGAGACGAGCTGGATCTGGGTGCTGAGCGCGGGGGTGTTCATGTGGTGCCTTTCCTTGGTGCGGTGATTCGGTGGGCGGGCGCAGCACGTCGTCGGGTTGCGGACGGGGTGACGCCTGGGGCGTCGCGGAGGTGTCAGACGGCCAGTGCGATGACGAGCGCGATGAGTCCGAGCAACGGGGTGGTCCCCTGGACGATCGCGGCGCGGGCCTTCGTGCGGTCCGAGGTGATGAGGACGAGCGAGGCGAGGAGCATGGAGCCGGCCGAGGCGAAGACGAGGGCCGCGCCGATACCGGTCGAGCCGGTGATGAGGAAGACGATGCCGACGATCGTGCCGATCGCGAGGAACAGGTTGTAGAACCCCTGGTTGTACGCCATCCCGCGGGTGGTCTCGGCCTCGAGCTCCGAGGTGCCGAAGGTCTTGCGGGTGGCCGGCTCGGTCCAGCGCAGCGACTCGAGCACGAAGATGTAGACGTGCAGGAGGGCGGCGATGCCGACGAGGACGAGACTGACGACGAGCATGGGACGGGCCTTCCGGGAGATCGGCGTCGAGTCGTCCGGACGGAGCGACATTCTGTACCGATGGGTCTACTATAATAGTAGAACGCTCGGTCCACAACCCCGTCACACGGATGCCGAGCGAGGAGGAGGCACCCATGGGACGCACGCAGGAGTTCGACACCGTCGCCGTCGTCCAGGCGGCGCGCGACGTCTTCTGGGACCGCGGGTACGAGGCGACCTCGCTCGCCGACCTCGAAGCGGCCACCGGCCTGCGGCGGTCGAGCCTCTACCACGCCTTCGACAGCAAGCGCGGGCTGTTCGACGCCGCCGTGCAGGACTACCTCGACACCGTCATCCGACCGCGCCTCTCGGTCCTCGCGCTGGCGACGGACGGCAGAGCCGGGCTCACCACCTACTTCTCCGGCGTGCAGACGGTCATCGCGACCCTGCCCGACGACTCCCCCCGCCGCGGTTGCCTCCTCCTCAACAGCGCGGCCGGCCTCGCGGCCCACGACGACGCACTGCGCGAGGTCGTCGACGGCTACCGGGCCGAGCTCACCACCGCGGTCTCGGACGCCCTCGCCCTCGCCCGTCCCGAGGCGGACGCGGACGAACTCGCCGCGGCCGCACGGCAGCTCACGTCGTTGTCGGTCAGCGCGCTGCTGCTCGCCCGGGTCAACCGGGAGGAGGCCGTCGCCATCCTCGACGTCGCCCTCGCGCAGGTCGGCAGCTGGTAGCGGACGCATAACACCGGAACCCTCCGGATGTCACCGGCGGACGCCAATGTGACGCTCTGTTTCGGCGACCGAGAGCGGTCCGTCGCCCTCGCGTAGCATGGCGGGCACCCCACCCCTGGAGCCCGAGACCCATGACGAACGCTGCCCCAAGCCCGCTCGCCGCGAGCTCGCCGGTCACCCGCGACGCCGTCCCCGTCGGCTCGGCGGATCGTGCCTCCACGGTCGCGTTCGCCGGGGTCGGCCGCACCTTCGCGAGCGGTGCCGGCAAACGCGCCGACGCCCCGCGGCCCGTGCTGCGCGACGTCACGATCACCGCCGAGGCCGGCGAGGTCGTGGCGATCCTCGGCACGAGCGGCTGCGGCAAGTCCACCCTGCTGCGGATCGCGGCCGGTCTCGACCACCCGACCGCCGGCTCCGTGCTCATCGACGGCACACCCGTCGCCGGCATCGACCCGCGCACGGCCTTCGGCTTCCAGGAGCCTCGACTCCTCCCCTGGCGCACCATCGCGGCGAACGTCGCACTCGGTCTGCCCAAGCGGACACCCGCAGCCGAAGGACGTGCCCGCGTCGCCGAGCTGCTCGAACTCGTCGGGCTCGCGGACTTCGCCGAGCACCGCCCACGGGAGGTCTCCGGCGGCATGGCGCAACGCGCCTCACTCGCCAGGGCCCTCGCCCGCCGGCCGGGCGTCCTGCTCCTCGACGAACCGTTCGGCGCCCTCGACGCCCTCACCCGGCTGAAGATGCAGGACCTGCTGCTCGCCATCCACCTCGCCGCGCCCACCACGATCCTGCTCGTGACGCACGACGTCGACGAGGCCCTCCAGCTCGCCGACCGGGTCATCCTCCTGGGTCGCGAGGAGGGACACCCCGGTTCGACCATCGCGCAGACCGTGACCGTCCCCGGCAACCGCCCGCGCGACCGCGGGTCGGCAGAGCTCGCCGAGCTGCGCGGCCGCCTCCTCGACGGACTCGGCATCGACCGCCACGGTCTCGCCCGCGGCGACCAACGACTGCCGTCCATCCCGCACTTCCCGTACTGAGCCACCCACCACCTCCGCCGTCATCCCGCACCGATCCACAGCAAGGACCAACGCATGACCTCACGACGCCGCTTCACCACCTCCCGCGCCGGGCGCGCGGCCATCGTCGCCGCGACCGCCGCCGCAGCGCTCCTCCTCAGCGGCTGCGTCGCGGGCGAGAACGCTCCTGCGGCCGGCGGCGACAGCACCGCCGGCACCACCGAGGGCGGCACGCTCGACATCGACTTCGCGACCTACAACCCGCTCTCCCTCATCATCAAGGACCAGGGCTGGCTCGAGGACGCACTCGACGACCAGGACATCACCGTCAACTGGGTCCAGTCGGCCGGCTCCAACAAGGCGAACGAGGCACTGCGGGCCGACGCGATCGACGTCGGGTCCACCGCCGGCTCCGCCGCACTCCTGAACCGGGCGAACGGATCGGCCATCCAGGCGATCGACGTCTTCTCGCAGCCCGAGTGGTCGGCGATCGTCGTCGGCCAGGGCTCGACGATCACGGACGTCGCCGAGCTCAAGGGCAAGAAGGTCGCCGCGACGAAGGGCACCGACCCCTACTTCTTCCTCCTGCAGGCGCTGGAGGAGGCCGGCCTGTCCGCCTCGGACGTCACGATCGAGAACCTCCAGCACGCCGACGGCTGGGCTGCCCTGCAGAACGGTTCCGTCGACGCGTGGGCCGGTCTCGACCCGATCATGGCCGGCGCCGAGGAGGCGGGCGCGAAGCTCATCTACCGCAACGTCGACTTCAACAGCTACGGCATCCTGGCCGCGACCGAGTCCTTCATCGACGAGCGTCCGGACGTCGCGCAGACCGTCGTGAACGCCTATGAGCACGCTCGTGAATGGGCTGCGTCGAACCCCGACGAGACGGCGCAGATCCTCGCGGACGCCGCGGGCCTCGACCTCGCCGTGGCGACGAAGGTGATCACGGAGCGCTCGAACCTCGACGTCGACCCGGCCCCGGGCAAGGCGCAGGAGCAGGTCCTGTCGATCATCGGCCCGATCTTCGTGGAGTCCGGCGACGTGTCGTCGCAGGACAAGGTCGACGACGCCCTGGCCGACCTCTTCAACCCGAGCTTCGTGGACGACGCGGACCCGTCCGCCATCGGCGCGAAGTAGTCCGCCCCCTGAACCGTCCCGAGAGGAACCCATGACCGAGTTCGCCGGTCTCGGCACCACCGCAGCCGCGGGTGCCCAGGCGACCCAGTCCGGCCGCGACGCGCGCGCCGTCCTCGGGTCCCGCAGGATCGTCGTCGTCCTCGGCGGCTTCCTCGTCCCCGTCGTCATCCTCGGGGCCTGGCAGCTCGTCACCGCGTTCGGCCTCGTCCCCGCCTCGCAACTCCCGGCACCCGCCGAGGTCTGGGCGGCCGGCGTGGATCTCGCGCAGCGCGGCTGGTTGCAGCAGGACGTCGCCATCTCGGTGCAGCGGGTCCTCATCGGCTTCCTCATCGGCGCTGTCCTCGGCCTCGTCCTCGGCGCGGTCGTGGGGCTCTCGCGCCTCGGCGACATCCTGCTGTCGACGACCTTCGCGGCGATCCGGGCCGTCCCGTCGCTCGCGTGGGTCCCGCTGCTCATCCTCTGGCTGAAGATCGGTGAGGAGTCGAAGATCACGCTCATCGCGATCGGCGCGTTCTTCCCGGTGTACACGACGGTCTCCGCCGCGCTCCGCCACGTGGACAAGCACCTGGTCGAGGCGGGCCGCGCCTTCGGGCTGAACGGCGTCGCGTTGTTCCGGACGGTGCAGCTGCCCGCCGTGACGCCCTCGGTCGTCTCCGGCCTCCGGCTCGCGCTGGCGCAGTCGTGGCTGTTCCTCGTGGCGGCGGAGCTCATCGCCTCGTCCATGGGACTCGGATTCCGCCTGGTGGACTCGCAGAACAACGGCCGGGTCGACCGCATCTTCTTCGTCATCATCGTGCTCGCGCTGCTCGGCGCGATCACCGACGCGCTCGTCGGTGTCCTCGACCGCTGGATCAAGCGCCGCTGGGGGTAGCGGCCCGCCGCGGTCGGCCGTGCAGTTCCCCAGCGCGAACGGCCGAATGTTGCAGCGAAGTCGCTCCTGACGCAAGAAATCCGCACACCCTCCGCCCCTACGCTCGAAGGAATCGTCACCCACCCCGGGTGACGCCTGCGCACGCGGAAGGAGGTTCACCATGTCGAACGTCGCCACCACCCACACGAAGAGCATCGTCGGAGAGCCGGAGGTCGTCGAAGACGCCGCCGCACTCGTCGGGCACCCGGCCTGGACGGACCTCAAGGCCGCCGCGACCGCGCTGCAGGCCGTCCAGGTGAAGGACGGCTCGATCCCCGAGTCAAACGACCACGAGTCGGCGGCAGGGCACGTCGCCACGATCGTCGCGAGCGTCCGCACCCTCGCTCCGAACTTCCCGCACGACGCCGAGTACCTCGACGCGCTCGTCGCCGACTTCGACCGCTGGGAGCGCGACGGCTTCGGCGTCCCGGACTTCCTCGACTCGCTCGTCGCCTTCCACCCCGAGCGGCATCGCGTGGACGGCCTGGGACACCTCGTCGTGTTCCCGATGGTCACGCAGAACGGTTCGACCGACCGCCACATCGAGGCCGTGCTCGTCGAGGTCATCTGGCCCGAGTTCATCGCCGCGCTCGAGGCCGGCGACTACACGAACGCGCTCTTCGTACCGATCCGCTTCCTCGACTTCACGCCGGGGTACGACACGAACTCAGCGGTCCTCTTCCCCGAGACGGTCGCGATGCGCGCGATCCCGGCGTTCACCTGGGGCGCGATCTTCCAGGACCGCGAGGCGGCCCGGTACCGTCGGGTCGTCCGAGCCGCTGCCGAGATCACCAAGCTCGAGCTCCCGGCCGACGCCGCGTCCCTCCTGGACGACCAGCAGCTGGCCGAGGAGACCTTCGTGATGTGGGACCTCATCCACGACCGCACGCACATGCGCGGTGACCTCCCGTTCGACCCGTTCATGATCAAGCAGCGGATGCCGTTCTTCCTGTACTCCCTCGAGGAGCTGCGCTGCGACCTCACGGCGTTCCGCGAGTCGGTCCGGCTGGAGCGCACGCTGACGACCCGCGCGGAGACCGAGACGCTCGACGCGGCGGACGTGGCGATCCTCGAGCACGCGAAGCTCGTCCAGTACGCGATCATCTTCGACCGCATCTTCCGGTTCGCCATCACCGGCTCGCGCGTCCGGAACTACGACGGCGTCGGCGGCCAGCTGCTGTTCGCGTGGATGCACCAGCACGGCGTGCTGCACTGGACCGACACCAGGCTCACGATCGACTGGGACGAGGTCCCCGACGTGGTCGTGCGGCTCGGCGAGAGCATCGACGAGCTGTACTGGCGATCGATCGACCGTCCGAAGACCGCGCACTGGCTCGCCGCGTACGAGCTCGTCCGGACGACGCTGACGCCGCACCCCGCGTCGCAGTGGGCGCGTGGGCTGTCCGACGAGATCCTGAGCGGACCGCCGCGCGGACTCACCGACGCGGTCCTCGACGACGAGTTCCCCCTGTCGATGTTCTACGAGGCGCTGGGCAAGAAGATGGCGGACGTCATCACGTCGACCGCCGGGATCACGGGGCGATCCGCGGCCTGACCCGACCGTGCCGCGGAGGAGCCCGGAGCAGCACTCTCCTGAGTGCCGCTCCGGGCTCTTGTCCGAGTGCCGGACCGCCGCGCTCCGTCGCTCGACGGATGTCCCCGGCGGGGCGTCGCGCTAGCGTGGACGGCATGAGCGAGCCCGCCGTCGACCAGCAGGAGGACCGCCCGGTCGACCCCTACGACGCCGAGTGGCGGCGTCCGGCCGCGACGCCGTCGGAACAGCGATCCGACATCATCCTCGCCATCGCGCTCGGCGTCGGCACCCTCCTCAGCCTGACGCTGTACACGATCGCCGGGTTCTACCCCGAGCCCGCACCGATGTGGGCGTCCGTCCTCTGGGCGATCGGCATCACCGCGCCGCTCGCGTTCCGTCGCCGCTTCCCGTGCTCGGTGGCCGTCATCGTCGCCGTCATGTTCATCGTGGGCGGCACGGTGCTCGTACCCGAGGTCCTCTTCACGAACATCGCCCTGTTCCTCGCGATCTACACGGTCGGGGCGTGGGTTCCGAACCGACGTCGCGCTGCGCTCGTCCGCGTGCTCATCATCGTCGCCATGTTCGTCTGGCTGCTCGTCTCCATGTTCATCCAGGCGACCGACCCCGACGCCTTGCCCAGCCTCTCCCGGGTGGGGCTCTTCTCGCCCCTCGTGGCGTTCATCCTCATCCAGATCCTGACGAACATCCTCTACTTCGGAGCCGCGTACTTCTTCGGCGAGCGCGTGTACCAGTCCTCCCGGGAACGGGCGGCGCTCGAGCAGCGCACGGCCGAGCTCGAGGCGGAGCGCGCCCGGTCCGCCCGGCAGGCGGTCGCCCTCGAGCGGGTGCGGATCGCGCGCGAGCTGCACGACGTCGTCGCCCACCACGTCTCGGTCATGGGGGTCCAGGCCGGTGCCGCGCGCACCGTGCTCGATGCGGACCCGGCCGCCGCGCGGGATGCACTCACGAACGTCGAGCTCGGCGCACGGAGCGCGATCGACGAGCTGCGCAAGATGCTCGGCACCCTCCGCGCACACGGCGAACCGACCGACGAGGAGAGCAGCCCGTCGACCGTCGGCGTCGGCCAGTTGGGTCGGCTCGCCGACGAGTCGACGGCGAACGGGCTGCCGACGAGGTTCGAACTCGTGGGGACACCGGTCGCGATCCCGGCCGTCGTCTCGTTCAACCTGTACCGGATCGCGCAGGAGGCGCTCACGAACGCCCGCAAGTACGGCGGTACCACGGCGACGGCCGAACTCAGGCTCCGCTATCTGGACGACGCGGTCGAACTCGAGGTCACGAACACGGGGACCGTCCCGACGGTGGCCCGACGCGGCGGGCTCGGGCTCATCGGGATGCGGGAGCGCGTGGCGTCGTCCGGTGGCGTCCTCGAGGTCGGGGCACGCGCCCGCGGCGGCTTCCTCGTGCGGGCCGCCATCCCGCTCGGCCGGCCGGGCGACCAGGCGATGGAGCCCGTCGCCGCGTCCATCGCCGACGCCCGCCTCGCCTCCGCCGCCGCAGGACGACCCCAGACCACCACCACGAAGGACCAGGCATGACCGAGCAGCCCACCCGCATCCTCCTCGTCGACGACCAGGAGCTGCTGCGTGCGGGCTTCCGCATCATCCTGGGCTCACAGCCCGGGATCGAGATCGTCGGTGAGGCGTCGGACGGTGCCGAGGCCGTCGCGCTCGCGACGACGCTCGCGCCGGACGTGATCTGCATGGACGTCCAGATGCCGGGCATGGACGGCCTCGAGGCCACCCGTCGGATCGTCGCGGATCCGGACACCAACGCCGCCGTCCTCATCCTCACCACCTTCGACCGCGACGACTACCTGGCCGAGGCGCTCCGTGCCGGCGCGAGCGGGTTCCTCCTGAAGAACTCCTCGCCGGAGGAACTCGTCGCGGCGGTCTCGGTGATCGCGGGCGGGGAGGCGCTCCTCTCCCCGGCGGTCACGCGCCGGGTCATCGAGGGGTTCACCCGTCAGAGCCCCGTCGTCGAGGACGCCGCGCAGGACCCCGCCGTCCCGGCCGGGCCGACGACCGGCGCCGACTATGAGCAGCTGACGGAGCGCGAGCGCGAGGTCCTGCAGCTGGTCGCCCAGGGCCTGTCCAACCAGGAGATCGCGACCACGCTCTTCGTCGGCGAGGCGACCGTGAAGTCGCACGTCTCGAAGGTGCTGCAGAAGCTCGCCCTCCGTGATCGCATCCAGGCGGTCATCTACACCTACGAGCACGGGCTGGCGTCGCCGCGCAGCTGAGGGTTCGCTCCGTCTCCGCGCAACCCCGTCGGTCGGTCGGATGCGAGGAGTAGCGTGACGACCATGGAATTTCGATACCTCGGCAACAGCGGACTCAAGATCTCAGAGATCATCTTCGGCAACTGGCTGACCCACGCCTCGCAGGTGGAGAACGACGTCGCCACGGCGAGCGTTCGCGCCGCCCTCGACGCCGGCATCACCACCTTCGACACGGCCGACGCCTACGCGAACACGGCGGCTGAGCAGGTGCTCGGCGACGCCCTCAAGGACGAACGACGCGCGAGCCTGGAGATCTTCACCAAGGTCTACTGGCCCACCGGCCCGAAGGGGCACAACGACGTCGGGCTGTCGCGCAAGCACATCATGGAGTCGATCGACGGTTCGCTCACGCGTCTCGGCACCGACTACGTCGACCTGTACCAGGCCCACCGCTACGACAGCGAGACGCCCCTCGAGGAGACGATGCAGGCCTTCGCCGACGTCGTCCGGGCGGGCAAGGCGCTCTACATCGGCGTGAGCGAGTGGAACGCCGAGCAGCTGCGCGCCGGCCACGCCCTGTCCAAGGAGCTGGGCTTCCAGCTCATCTCGAACCAGCCGCAGTATTCGATGCTGTGGCGGGTCATCGAGGAGGAGGTCGTCCCGACCTCGCGCGAACTCGGCATCTCACAGATCGTCTGGTCGCCGGTGGCGCAGGGCGTCCTCAGCGGCAAGTACCTGCCGGGCGCAGAGCTCCCGCAGGGCAGCCGGGCCACCGACGAGAAGGGCGGCGCCGACACCATCAAGCGCTTCCTCGACGACGAGGTGCTGACGGCCGTCCAGCAGCTGAAGCCCATCGCCGACGAGCTCGACCTCACCATGGCGCAGCTGGCGCTCGCCTGGGTGCTGCACAACGACAACATCGCCGGTGCGATCGTCGGTGCCTCGCGTCCCGAGCAGGTCACCGCGAACGCCGCCGCGGCCGGTGTGAAGCTCGACGACGCGGTCATCGCCCGCATCGACGAGGCCATCGGCTCCGTCGCCGAGACCGACCCCTCGAAGACGGTCTCCCCGGAGTCCCGCCCCGCCTGATCCAGCGCTCGGCTGGTCCACGACGCCCGGTATCCCCCACTCGACGGAGAAGGGGACCGGGCGTCGTCGCGTCAACCCGTCCTACGGCGGATGCCGGTGGCACACCACGCCGCGTAGCGTGATCGCCATACCGGGAGAACCCGACGCAGGACACTCGGTCCAGCACGCAGATCACAGGAGGCGGCCGATGCTCGAACTCAGCCACATCGACAAGTCGTACGGCGAGCGGAAGGTGCTCGACGACGTCAGCTTCCAGGTCGCGCCCGGCCGCATGACCGGGTTCGTCGGCGGGAACGGCGCCGGCAAGACGACGACGATGCGCATCCTGCTCGGTGTCCTCGCCGCGAACGCCGGAACCGTCACCCTCGACGGCACCCCGCTCACCCCGGAGGACCGCCGCCGGTTCGGCTACATGCCGGAGGAGCGCGGCCTCTACCCGAAGATGCGGGTCGAGGAACAGCTCGTCTACCTGGCCCGCCTCCACGGGTTCACGACCCACGCCGCCAAGCGCAACGCCGGCGAACTGCTCGAGCGTCTCGGCCTCGGCGAGCGCCGGAACGACGCCCTCGAGAGCCTGTCGCTCGGCAACCAGCAGCGGGCGCAGATCGCCGCGGCGCTCGTGCACGACCCCGACGTCCTCGTCCTCGACGAGCCGTTCTCGGGCCTCGACCCGATGGCCGTCGACGTGGTCGTCGGCGTGCTCAGCGAGTTCGCCGCAGGCGGCTCGCCCGTCCTGTTCTCCAGTCACCAGCTCGACATCGTGGAACGCCTCTGCGACGACCTCGTGATCATCGCCGGTGGCAGGATCCGCGCCTCCGGCTCGCGCGAGTCCCTCCGCGAAGCCCACGCCGGCAACCGCTACGAGCTGCTCACCGCGGCCGACACCGGCTGGCTGCGCGAGCGTGCGGGGATCTCCGTCGTCGACTTCGACGGTGGCTACGCCCTCTTCGACGCCGACGACGCCCAGGCGGCGCAGGCCGTGCTCCGTGAGGCACTGACCCACGGTGACGTCACGAGCTTCGCCCCCCTCCGCCCCACCCTCGCCCAGATCTTCAAGGAGGTCATCCAGTGACCACGGCAACCGAGTCCCCGATCCAGCCCGCCGGTCGTCGTCGCTCCGGCCCGGCCTCCCCCAGCCTCGTGCAGAGCATCGGTCTCGTCGCCGAGCGCGAGGTCAAGATGCGTCTGCGCAGCAAGACGTTCCTCATCTCGACGGGCATCCTGCTCCTCGTGATCCTCGCCGGCATCGTCGTCGGTGGGTTCCTCGCGAAGAACACCGCCTCGGAGACCACGAAGGTCGCGGTCGTCGGGAACGCGGGTGCGGGACTCGTCGACGGCAAGACCTTCGACGTGACCGAGGCGGCCGACGTCGCCGCCGCTGAAGCCCTGGTGAAGTCGGGTGACGTCGAAGCGGCGATCGCACCGGCCACCGACGACAACCCCACCGGCGTCCAGGTCATCTTCGACTCCGAGGCCTCCAACACGCTCATCATGCAACTGAGCGCGCAGCCGCAGGTCACCATCCTCGATCCCGACGCCGACGCCTCCGCGGGCTTCCTGCTCTACATCGTGTCGCTCGGGTTCGGTCTCGTGTTCTTCGTCTCCGCCACCACCTTCGGGGCGTCGATCGCGCAGAGCGTCGTCGAGGAGAAGCAGACCCGCGTCGTCGAGATCCTCATGTCCGCCATCCCCGTGAAGGCGCTCCTCGCGGGCAAGGTGCTCGGCAACAGCATCCTGGCGTTCGGGCAGATCCTGGCGATCGCGGCGCTGTCGGTGATCGGGCTGACGGTGACGGGCCAGACGGAGCTGCTCGCCGGACTCGGGACCCCGGTCGTCTGGTTCGTGGTGTTCTTCGTGCTCGGCTTCATCCTGCTGGCCGCGCTGTTCGCCGCTGCCGGATCGCTGGTCTCGCGTCAAGAGGACATCGGTTCGACGACGACCCCGATTACGATGCTGATCATGATCCCGTACTTCGCCGTCATCTTCTTCAACGACAACCCGGTGGTGATGACGATCATGTCCTACGTGCCGTTCTCGGCAGCCGTGGGCATGCCCGTCCGCCTCTTCGTCGGCTCGGCGCAGTGGTGGGAGCCGATCCTGTCCCTGCTGATCCTCGCGATCACCGCGGCGCTCGTCATCCTCGTCGGCTCGCGGATCTACGAGAACTCGCTGCTGAAAATGGGTGGCCGGGTCAAACTCTCGGAAGCGCTCAAGGCATGAGCGGGCTCGGCGGGATCGACGAGGTCTTCAACCCGGGCGCCTTCGAGGCCAAGCAGTTCCTCGACGCCGAGCAGCGCCTCCCCGCGCCGGCCCCGCTCGCGGGCGATCCGGCGGGCGACATCTACGGCGACGAGCCCATCGTGCTCGACCTCGTGGACGAGGACGAAGAGGACCAGGACGCCCGGCTGACGCCCGAGCAGGCCGCCGCGCTGGCGGCCGAGCAGCCGGCTCAGCCCTCCGCCGAGGACGAGCAGCAGGCCGCCGTCGCCTCCTCGATCGCCGTGCACGCGCTCGCCTACGAGCACGCGCTCGCGCAGGAGACCCCGGACGCGGAGCCGGAGCCCGGTGCGCACGCCGACGTCGACGCCGCGATCGACGCCGTGCCCGAGGAGGTCGTCCCCTCCTCCGACGGCCCCCGTCACGCCGCCGACTGACCCCGTTTCCCGGTTCACAATTCAGGAGCGCCTCGGCGCGTCCCCGCCGACACGCACGGTGCGGGGGCGCCACGCCCGGGCGCTCCTGAATTGTGAACATGCCCGACGGCGACCCGAGCACGCAGGAAGTCGGCCCGCGATGCACGGAAGCTGCGTGTGGCATGCGCGAGGATGGATCAGTGACCGACTCTCTGCATGACACCAGCATCCGTGGCTTCGCCTCCGACAACTACTCCGGCGTCCACCCCGAGATCCTCGACGCCCTCGCGGCGGCCAACGGCGGCCACCAGATCGCCTACGGCGAGGACGACTACACCCGTCGGCTGCACGAGGTCTTCGCCGATCACTTCGGCCGCGACGTCGCCGTGTTCCCCGTCTTCAACGGCACCGGCGCGAACGTCGTCGGCCTGCAGTCCATGCTCCCGCGCTGGGGTGCCGTCATCTCGGCGTCGACCGCGCACATCAACTCCGACGAGGGCGGCGCGCCGGAGCGGGTCGGTGGCATCAAGCTCCTGACGGTCGACGCCCCCGACGGCAAGCTCACGCCCGACCTCATCGACCGCGAGGCGTGGGGCTGGGGCGACGAGCACCGTGCACAGCCGCTCGTCGTCTCGATCACGCAGACCACCGAGCTCGGCACCCTGTACACGCCCGAGGAGATCCGCGCGATCGCCGACCACGCGCACGGTCACGGCATGAAGCTGCACCTCGACGGCGCCCGCATCGCCAACGCCGCAGCAGCCCTCGGCGTCCCACTGCGCGCGTTCACCGCCGATGCCGGCGTCGACGTGCTGTCCTTCGGTGGGACGAAGAACGGACTCATGTTCGGCGAGGCCATCGTCGTGCTCGAACCGTCGGCGTCGGAGGGCCTCGTCTACCTGCGGAAGCTCAACATGCAGCTGGCGTCGAAGATGCGCTTCGGTGCGGCGCAGCTCATCGCCCTGCTCGAGCCGGCGGCCGACGGTGGCGACGGGCTCTGGCTCCGCTCCGCGACCCACGCCAATGCGATGGCCGCGCGCCTCCGCACCTCCCTCGAGGCCCTCATCGCCGCCGGCGAGGCACCGGGACTCGGCTTCAGCCAGCCGACCCAGGCCAACGCGGTGTTCGCGACCCTGCCAGCGGGCGTCCCCGACCGCTTGCGCGAACGCTTCCGCTTCTACGACTGGGACGCCGCGAAGGGCGAGGTCCGCTGGATGTGCTCGTTCGACACCACGGAGGACGACATCGACGCGTTCGTCGCCGCGATCCGCGAGGAACTCGCCCGCGCGTAGCGGCCGGTCACGATGACGGCGGGCCTCTGCGCGTCGACCCCCGATATGGCAAGGTTGGAGATCGGGCTTCCAACCGGATGAGAGAGACGGTCATGCACTATCAGTCGACGCGGGGCCACGATCTGCCCCAGCACTTCTCGGACATCCTCCTCGGCGGGCTCGCCCCGGACGGCGGCCTGTACCTCCCGGCCGAGTACCCGCAGCTGACCGCTGAGGAGCTCGAGTCGTGGCGCGAGCTGTCCTATGCCGACCTCGCGTTCGCCGTGCTGTCGAAGTTCGCCGACGACATCCCCGCCGCCGACCTCCAGGACATCACCCGTCGCACCTACACCGCCGAGGTGTACTCGAACGGCCGCGCCGGCGACGACGCCGTCGCTCATCACCCCGCTGCGCACCCTCGGTCGAGGAGGGCGGCACCGAGCTGCAGCTCCTCGGCCTCTCGAACGGCCCGACGCTCGCCTTCAAGGACATGGCGATGCAGTTGCTCGGCAACCTCTTCGAGTACACGCTCGCGAAGAGCGGCGACGAGCTCAACATCCTCGGCGCGACGTCCGGCGACACCGGGAGCGCGGCCGAGCACGCCATGCGCGGCAAGACCGGCATCCGGGTCATCATGCTGAGCCCGCACGGCCGCATGAGCAGCTTCCAGCGCGCGCAGATGTTCAGCCTCCAGGACGACAACATCGTGAACCTCGCCGTCGAGGGGAACTTCGACGACTGCCAGGACATCGTGAAGGCCGTCTCGAAGGACGCTCCGTTCAAGGCACTCCACGCCGTCGGTACGGTCAACTCGATCAACTGGGCCCGCGTCGTCGCGCAGGTCGTGTACTACGTGCACGGCTGGCTGCTCGCGACCGACGGTCCGGGCCAGAAGGTGTCGTTCTCGGTGCCGTCCGGCAACTTCGGCAACGTCTGCGCCGGGCACATCGCCCGCTCCATGGGGCTCCCGATCGACCAGCTCGTCGTCGCGACGAACGAGAACGACGTCCTCGACGAGTTCTTCCGCACGGGCGTGTACCGCCCGCGCTCGGCGGCCGAGACGCACCACACCTCCAGCCCGAGCATGGACATCTCGAAGGCGTCGAACTTCGAGCGCTTCCTCTACGACCTCGTCGGTCAGGACGCGACCCGCCTCGGTGAGCTGTTCCGGTCCCTCGACGAGGAGGGCGGGTTCGACCTCTCCGGGACGCCCGAGTTCGAGCGGATCAGCGAGTTCGGCTTCGTCTCCGGTCGCAGCACGCACGCCGACCGCGTCGCCACCATCCGCGACGTGCACGAGCGCTACGGCGTCACGATCGACCCGCACACCGCCGACGGCGTCACGGTCGCCCGCCGCCACCTGCGCGAGGGCGTCCCGATGCTCGTCCTCGAGACCGCGCTGCCGGCGAAGTTCGCCGAGATCGTCCGCGAGGCGCTCGGCGAGGAGCCGGAGCGACCCGAGGCGTTCGAGGGCATCGAGGGGCTCGAACAGCGCTTCGAGATCGTGCCGGCCGACGTCGACCGCATCAAGGCGATCATCGTGGAGCACACCGGCCGCTGAGAGGCCCGCCTGCTCGAGCCGCCCCGTCTCCCGAGCCACTCCGTTCCCCGAGCCTGTCGAGGGGCGCCGTCACTCCCCGAGGCTCATCGGTTCGACCAGCACGCCGAGTCGCGTCCGCACCCACCACGCGCCCGTCTCGCGGCGTTCGCGGCCCGTTGTGAACCGGTAGCGCCAGACGGTCACGCGGATCCACCGCGGTGGGCCGTCGGGGAACGGGTTCTCGCGCAGCAGCGCGAGGGCCGCCCGGTCACCCTGCAGGAGTCGTTCGAGGTACCGCTCGAACCACGCCGTGTCGCGGACGCCGAGGGCCAGGAACCAGAGCAGCCAGTCGAGTCGCAGATGGTACGGCGCGAACTGCGGCGGCCGACGCAACGGGTCACCGGGTTTCCCACGGAACCCGTACTCGCGCCAGCCGGTCTCGTCGCCCGGGTCGGCGGCGTCGGTCCCCTCGACGATCAGCTCGCGGCGCACCTTCGTCACCGTGCCGAACGCGCCGTAGGCGTTGACCAGGTGATAGCGGTTGAAGCTGGCGTTCATCAGCTGGCGACGGGAGAACAGGTTGATCAGCGGGCGGATGCTCAGGAGGACGAGGCCCGCGGTCACGGCGAGGACGAGCAGCGTCCACCAGAGCGGCGACGAGCCTGAGCCGTCCGTCGCAGCACCGCCCGACGACGGCAGCCACGGCAGCGCGGCTCGGAGGCTGGTGTCGGAGACCGCCGCGAATGCGAGGACCACCGTGATCCAGTTGAGCCACGCGAAGTTGCCCGTCACGATGAGCCAGAGCTGACTCAGGATGATGAGACCGGCAGCGATCGAGGCGACCGGTTGTGGCGCGAACAGGAACCACGGCACCCCGAGCTGCACCACGTGGTTGCCGACGACCTCCACGCGGTGCGCCCACCGGGGCAGCCGGTGCGCGTGCCAGCTGAACGGGCCGGGCATGGGCTGCGTCTCGTGGTGGAACTCCATCGCGGTCAGGTCGCGCCACTCGCGCCCGCCGCGGATCTTGATCATCCCGGCACCGAACTCGAGACGGAAGACGAGCCAGCAGAGGAACAGCAGCACCGGGGCGGGCGGCGGCACCTCGCGGGACCCGAGGAAGGCGACGATGAACCCCGCCTCCAGCAGCAGCGTCTCCCAGCCGAAGGCGGTGAACGTCTGGCCGACGTTGACGATCGAGAGGTACCCCGCCCACAGCAGGAGGAAGGCGACCATCGGCACCCAGGGCGGCCCGAGCTGCGGCAGGCCGACGACGAGGGTGGCTGCGACCAGGGTGCCTCCCCAGGCGACGATCAGCAGCAGCCGATCGGAGTAGCGCCAGTGGAAGAGGCTCGGCGACTGCCGGAAACGGACTCGACGGAGGAACGCCGGGACGGGGAGCAGCCCGCGTTCACCGAGCAGCGCCGGGAACTGGTTCACCGTCGACACGAACGCGACGAGGAAGACGGCTGCGACACCGCGTTGCAGAACCTCCCGGGCGAGCAGGGCGTCGGTGGCGTCGAACCAGGTCCAGGTCATCCGCGTCCCCCTCACCGCTCGGCTCCGGCGGGAGGGCCCGAGGCTCCCGCGCCGACAGGATAGATCCGTCGCGCAGGCGACACCAGCCCTGAACACCGGCTCATACGCCGACCTACGCTGACGGGCATGACCGACACCACTTCAGGACCAGACGACCAGACCAGCGCCCGGCAGGAGCCGATCAGCCAGGGTGCGGGCGCTCCACTGCTCGGTGAGCCGATCGACGACGGCGGCGCCACCGTCCCGGACGGCACCGACGGACCGCTCGTCACCGACGCCCAGGACGCCCGACCGGACGGCCACGACGGATCGGACCTCGACGACACGGGCGACGAGGTCCCCATCGACCGGCCGACGGACGATCACGCGTTCGATCCGTTCGACGACACGCGGGTCGGCCCGGGCGACGAGGAACTGGCGGACGACATCGACGACGCCGACGACGGCTCCGAGCTGCAGGACGACGGCACGGCGCCGGAGCTGGGCGAACAGCGCAGAGGATAGGCCTCGGACGGGCGGTGGCCAAGCCCCCGCGGGCGGCGCGCGCACCGGCCTACGCTGCCTGCATGACCGATCCCATGGATGCAGCAGCAGCAGATGCCCAGCGCGACGCCCTCGCGCACGGTGGACCCGGCGCCCAGGCGCACGTGCCCGGCGAGGACTCGACCGACAGCTCCGTCGGCGGGGTCGTCCCTGACGGCGACGCGTTCGACCGTTCGGGAGACGACGCGGCCCCCGGCGACGGCGGCCTGAGCAACGCCGGTGACGGCGTCGGTGGCGACGACGTGGTCGGCGACGCCGGCCTCGACGGAGCCGACGACACCGAGGACTCCGTCGAGGACCTGGACGACGCCGACGACCTCGCGGACCGCGCCCCGGTCGGCGACAGCTTCGGCGAAGGCCCGGAGTAGAACGGAGTCGCGCCAGGGCGGACGCCGCTCCGGTCCCTGAGCAGCGAGGAATCACACCCGGGCGCGCGCCGCTCCGGTCCCCGAGCCTGTCGAAGGGCGCTCAGGGGACGAGGATGAGCTTCCCGCTCGGGTGACCCGACTCGCTCTCGCGGTGCGCATCGGCGGCCTCGGCGAGAGGCCGGACGGTGCCGAGCTCGAAGCTGAAGCGACCCTGTTCGACGAGGGACGCGACCGCCGGGATCGCCTCCGCCCGCCAGGCCTGCTCCTGCGCCGTGAGCGGGAGCGGGTTCCCGCCGGACCACGCCTGGATCCCGAGGTCGGCCGCCTTCGCACCGACGACGATCGTGCCGATGTGCTGCCGGTCCTCGACCAGCTCGAACGAGGTCTCGAGCGCCTCGTCGGTGCCGACGGCGTCGAGCACCCGGTCGACGCCCTGCGGGGCGGCCTCGCGCACGCGCTCGACGAGCCCGGGACCGTAGGTGACGGGGATCGCCCCGAGCTCCCGCAGGCGCGCATGGTTCCCCTCGCTCGCGGTGGCGACGACGGTCGCTCCCCACGCCACGGCGAACTGCACTGCCGCGTGCCCCACCGAGCCCGATCCGCCGTGGATCAGGAGGGTCGTCCCCTCGGTCACGCCGAGCGACCGGAGCGCCTGGTAGGCCGTGCTCACGGGGATGCCGATCGCCGCCGCCTCCTCGAAGGAGATGGCCGCCGGTTTGCGGATGATCTGGTCGGGCGTGACGACGACATGGGTCGCGTACGTCCCGGAGGCGTTGACGACGACGACCTCGTCGCCGATCGACCAGCCCTCGACCCCGTCGCCGACCTCGACGACGACGCCGGCGCCGTCGCTCCCGACGCGTCGGGTGCCGTGCAGCTCGCCGCCGCGGACACCGCTGCGGAGCTTCCAGTCGATCGGGTTCACGCCCGCGGCGCGCACCTCGACGACGAGTTCGCCGTGGCCCGCCTGAGGCGTCGGCACCTCGACGAGCTCGAGGACGTCGGCCGGGCCGAGCTCCTGGTACTGGATGACGGTCGCCATGTCGTTCCCTTCTCGAGACGCGCCGTGCGCGCTCCTGATCGACGTCCGCCGCGCATCGCGACGGCCCTTCGAGGCTACTCCCGACGCTCCTCCACAGCCCCTCGGAACCTCCGGACCATGACGCCGCATGACCCGCGGATGGCACCGGCCCCGGCCTCCCGCGTAGCGTTGCAGCATGCCTCCCACTGATGGATCGACGTCCGCAGCGCCCGCCGCCACCATCGCGAACCTCCTCGCCGAGACCCGCAGCTACGCCCCACCGGCCGACCTCGCCCAGACGGCGAACGTCGGCCCGGAGGAATGGGCTCGCGCGGCCGCCGACCCCGTGGCGTTCTGGGAGGAGCAGGCCCGACGCCTCGACTGGGTCACCCCGTGGGAGACGGCTCACACCTGGGACCCGGCCCGGCCGGTCGAGGGGTCCGACCCGTCGGACCCCGAGCCCGAACTCACCGTCCCCGCCGCCACCTGGTTCGCCGGGGGAACGCTCAACGTGGCGGTCAACTGCGTCGACCGGCACGTCGACGCCGGACGAGGCGACAAAGTGGCCCTCCACTTCGAGGGAGAGCCGGGCGACCGCCGCTCCATCACCTACGCCGAGTTGCAGCGCGAGGTCGCGAAGGCGGCCAACGCCCTGACGGCACTCGGCATCGGCCAGGGCGACCGCGTCGTCATCTACCTGCCGGTCATCCCCGAGACGGTCATCGCCACCCTCGCCGTCGCCCGCATCGGCGCCATCCACTCCCTCGTGTTCGGTGGGTTCTCGGCCGAGGCGCTGCGCTTCCGCGTGGAGGACACCGAGGCGAAGCTGCTCATCACCACCGACGGCCAGTACCGCCGGGGTACGGCCGTGCCGGTCAAGCAGAACGCCGACGCCGCGGTCGACGGCGTGCCGTCCGTCGAGCACGTGCTCGTCGTCGCACGCACGGGCGACGAGACGCCGAACGTGCCGTGGACCCCCGGTCGCGACGTCTGGTGGCACGACACCGTGGGTGTCGCCGCCGACACCCACGAGGCCGAGGCGTTCGACGCGGAGAACCCGCTCTTCATCATCTACACGAGCGGCACCACCGGGAAGCCCAAGGGACTCGTCCACACGTCAGGTGGCTACCTCACGCAGGCGTCCTGGACCCACTGGGCGATCTTCGACGCCAAGGACGACGACGTCCACTGGTGCACCGCCGACCTCGCCTGGGTCACCGCGCACACCTATGAGATCTACGGTCCGCTCTCGAACGGGCTCACCCAGGTGATCTACGAGGGCACGCCGAACACCCCGCACCAGGCACGGCACTTCGAGATCATCGAGCGTTACGGCGTGACGACGTACTACACGGCGCCCACGCTCATCCGGACCCTCATGACGTGGTTCCCCGAGGGGCCGCCCGCCGAGTACGACCTCTCGACCCTCCGGCTCCTCGGTACCGTCGGCGAGGCGATCAACCCCGAGGCCTGGATGTGGTTCCGCGAGCGCATCGGGCGCGGCGAGACCCCGGTCGTCGACACCTGGTGGCAGTCGGAGACGGGGTCGGCCGTCATCGCGCCGCTCCCCGGTGCGACCACGATCAAGCCGGGTTCCGGCAGTCGCGCACTCCCCGGCCTGGAGGCGCTGGTCGTCGACGAGGACGGCGAGACGGTGCCGTACGGATCCGGCGGGTATCTGGTCGTCAGCCGCTTCGGGCCGTCGCTCGCGCGCACGGTCTGGGGCAACCCGGAGCGCTACCGCGACTCGTACTGGGCGAAGTACTGGAAGCAGGGCTACTTCTTCTCCGGCGACGGCGCGAAGTGGGACGAGGACGGCGACATCTGGGTCCTCGGGCGCGTCGACGACGTCATCAACGTCTCGGGCCACCGCCTGTCGACCATCGAGATCGAGTCGGCCCTCGTGTCGCATCCCCACGTGGGCGAAGCCGGCGTGGTCGGCGTGCACGACCCGATCACGGGGAGCGCGATCGCCGCGTTCGTCATCCCGTCCTCGCGATCCCACGGTCCGGAGGCCGACGGCGAGGCGTACTGGTTGGAGCGCTCCGCGGCACTCCGCGAGGCACTGCGCTCCCACGTGGCGAACGAGATCGGCCCGATCGCGAAGCCCCGCGACGTCTTCGTGGTCCCGGACCTCCCGAAGACCCGCTCGGGGAAGATCATGCGGCGTCTGCTCGGCGACATCGTCGACCAGCGGCCCCTCGGCGACACGACGTCGCTGCAGGACGAAGCGGCCCCGCACCGGATCGCCGAGATCGTCACTGCTGCACGGACCCTTCAAGCCCGGGAATAGCGCCCCGATCGATGCAGTTGCATCCATCGTCAACGGCGACGCAACCTCTGTCCACTTCCCTTGTTTCGCTTGGAGACCGCATGTCCATCGTCACCCGTACCGCCCAGACCGACGCCCCCATCCTCGACGTCCTCGCCGACCGCTGGAGCCCCCGCGCCTTCGTGAGCGAGCCCGTCGCCGCAGCGAAGATGGCTTCGGCCCTGGAAGCCGCGCGTTGGTCGCCGAGCGCCAACAACGTGCAGCCCTGGCGGTTCATCGTCGGCACCAAGGGCACCGCCACGTTCGACACGATCGCTGAGCAGCTGGTGGCCTTCAACCGCGGTTGGGCCGCTCAGGCCGGCGCGCTCATCGTCGCCGTCGCCGAGACGCTCGACGACGAGGGCAACGAGCGCCCCTGGGCCATCTACGACCTCGGCCAGGCGATGGCGCACCTGAGCATCCAGGCCCACAGCGACGGTCTCTTCGCGCACCAGATGGCCGGCTTCTCCGCCGACGGCATCCGCGAGGCGTTCTCGCTGCCGGACGGCCTCGTGCCGTTCACCGTCACCGCGCTCGGCGAGCTCGGCGAACCCGAGCTCCTGCCCGAGGGCATGCTCCGCGACCGCGAGACCGCTCCGCGTGAGCGTCGTCCCCTCGCCGACCTCGTGATCGTCCAGGAGTAGTCCGCTCGGTTCCTGCACCACCACGCTGCGCAGTCCGGTCCGCCGGGCTGCGCAGTCGTCGTTCGCGGGGCTCACCGTCGTCGTAACCGGTCCCTGAGCAGCCATCCCCGGTCCCCAGCCCTTCGGCCGGCTCCGGACCCGCTTGTCGAAGGGCGTGTCCGTCGCGCCGCTACAGCCCCGCGACGAGGTTGATGACGGTCGCGAGGATCACGGAGCCGAAGAGGTACGACAGCAGCGTGTGCTTGAGCACGGTGCGGCGCAGCTCGCTGGACCGCAGCGTCGTGTCGGAGACCTGGTAGGTCATGCCGAGGTCGAACGAGAGGTAGGCGAAGTCGCTGTACTGCGGCGCCTCCTCCTGGTTGAAGTCGATACCGCCCTCCGGCGCCGCGAAGTACATGCGCGCGTACCGCAAGGTGTAGATCGTGTGGATGAGCGCCCAGGAGAGCGCCACGCTCACGACCGCGAACCCGGCGAGCACGCCCTGCTCGACCCCGGAGGACGCCCTCGCCTGCAGGATGACGACACTCAGGGCCACGAGGCTCCCGACACTCGCGAGCACGATGAGCACCTCACTCGTCGTCCGCCCGGGCTCCTCCGAGGTCGCGTGTTCGCGCGTCCGCTCCGGGCCCATCCGCCAGATGCGGATCCAGAGGGAACCGACGAAGACCACGCACGTGGTCCCCCATCCGGCGAGGATCGCTCCCGCCCAGAACCAGTTCAGGCCGACGATCACGCCCACGGCGACACCGACGAGGGCGGAGACGGTCAACCGGAGCTTCGCGCCGTGCCGCACCATGATCGTTCCGGACGTCGATGAGCTCACGAGCTGATCGTGGCACCGTCCGTGGAGCGCATGACGCAGGCTCGCGGCCGACGCCGCACCTCACACCGCTTCGACGAACAACTCCTCCAACTCGGCGAAGACGCCGACGGCGAGGCGCTCGAACTGCTCGGCGCTCAGCAGGATCGTCTCGCCCGGGACGAGGCCGGTGAACGACGTCCCCTCGGCGTACTGCAACACGGTCCCCACCGTGAACACCCGGTCGTGGTCGAGGATCGACGCGACGATGAGTTCGAGCTCGTTGAGCGCCCCGGGACCCTTCCCGAGCACCGAGCGCACCCGGTGGACGAACGGCCGGTCGAGCACGAGGGTGAGGCCGGTGAAGAACTCGGGGTCGACCACGGCCAGCGCTGCGGGGTCCGCTCCGGCCTCGGCCAGCGTCTCCCGTCCGGCGACGAGCGCGGCGATCATCGTCTTCGCCTGGTCGACCTCTCGCTGTTCGAAGGTCTTGCGTCCCAGCATGGGTGTCTCCTCGGCGTCGCGGATCGGGTGCGCTTCACGCTACTCCCCGGCACGCCCGGATCACAGCAGGCCTCGCGCGTCCGTTGGTCAGGCCTGCTTCCGCTCGCGACGCGGGACGTGGAGCGACACGACGCCGGCGTCGCGGTTGATGCGACGGACCCGCGCCCGCCAGATGAGTGCGAACGCGACGACGAGCACGACCATGGCCGGCACCACGAGCGCCTTGAGCACCGGCATGCTCGGGAACAGCAGCCCCCAGAGCACGGTGTTGCCGTCCCAGAGGCCGTGCATGACCGCGACGAGCAGGTAGGTCAGGAGCACGCCCACGGTGATCCGGAACCGGCCGTTGCGTGTGGCCGCGAACAGCGCCGCGGCGAACAGCGCCGTCCACAGTGGGTGTCCGACCGGGTCGAAGATCGTCCGGGCGAACGCGGCCCCGGCCGCTTGGAACGCCGGGTGCGAGAGGATCGTCTCGAGTGGTGGCGAACCGGCGGCGAGCTTCTGGGAGGCTTCGACCCCGTCCGCCCACCCTTGCCCGATGTACCAGAGGTTCTCGAGGACGGCGAAGCCGATCCCGACGGCGCCGCCGACGAAGAGCCCGCCCCGGGCGGTCTTCACCGGCAGCCGCCACGCCACGATCACGACGGCGATGATCTTCGCCAGCTCCTCGGCGACCCCGGCGAAGAACAGCCCGATGTCGTGCGGGTTCTCACCGGCATCGGTCGCGGCGACGCCGATGAGGGAGTCGAAGGTGCTGCCGAGCGTGATGGCGATGAAGCCTCCGACCAGGACCGCCCAGAGGAGCGTCGCCGTCGTGACGCCGTCGCCCGACTGGAGACGTCGGGCCATGATGAGCAGCAGGGTGGACGCGGCCAGCCCCGAGCCGAGCAGGATCCACGCGGGGATCACCGCCGGGTTGCCGAGGAGGACGTGCGGCACCAGCAGCAGGAACAGCCAGAGCGCCAGGCCGCCGAAGAAGAACCAGGCGGGGGCGTGCGCGTGACGCCAGAGGGGCACTGTGGTGTCGCTGGTCTCAGGCGTCGTGCTCGGGGCTGCGTGTGACATCGGGTCCTCTCAGGGCGCGCCGACCGGGCCCACCGCGAGGATCACGCTAGTGCGCGGCATCCGTCGCGCACCAGGGGTTTCCTCCCCCACTCGGGGGTCACGGCCAGCGCGGTGCTGTCGCGCGAGCGCGGGGCATACGCGTGAGCGCGCCCCTCCGGAGGGGCGCGCTCACGTCGGTGGGTCGCGCTCGGGTCAGCGCACCGCGCTGGCCGCAAGCAGCCGGCTAGGCCGGGACCGCCGCGCGCTCGACCGTGAGGCCGTCGCCGTCGCGCGCCAGGCCCGACGTGGACGGTGTCGCCGTCGCGGATCGAGCCGTCGAGGATCGCCCGCGCGAGGCGGTCGTCGATCTCCCGCTGCATGAGTCGACGCAGCGGACGCGCGCCGTACATCGGGTCGTATCCGCGCTCCGCGAGCCACGCACGGGCGTCGGGCGTGACGGCGAGGTGCAGCCGACGCTCACCCAGTCGACGCTGCAGGCGGTCGATGTACAGCTCGACGATCTGGCCGAGCTCCGCCTCGCTGAGCGGCTGGAACACGACGATGTCGTCGAGACGGTTGATGAACTCCGGCTTGAACGCCTGGCGCACGAGCTGCTGCACCGCCTCCTCCTTCTGCTCGAGGGAGAGCGAGGCATCCATCAGGTACTGCGAGCCGAGGTTGGAGGTCAGCACGAGGATGACGTTCCGGAAGTCGACGGTGCGCCCCTGGCCGTCGGTCAGCCGACCGTCGTCGAGCACCTGCAGGAGGATGTCGAACACCTCGGGGTGCGCCTTCTCGACCTCGTCGAGCAGCACGACGGAGTACGGGCGTCGACGAACGGCCTCGGTGAGCTGCCCGCCCTGCTCGTAGCCGACGTACCCCGGAGGTGCACCGACGAGCCGGGAGACCGAGTGCTTCTCGCCGTACTCGGACATGTCGATGCGGACCATGGCCTTCTCGTCGTCGAAGAGGAACTCGGCGAGCGCCTTCGCCAGCTCGGTCTTGCCGACGCCGGTGGGGCCGAGGAACATGAACGAACCGGTCGGGCGGTCGGGGTCGGAGATGCCGGCCCGGGTGCGCCGGACGGCGTCGGACACGGCGGCGACCGCACGGTGCTGCCCGATGAGTCGGCGGGACAGCTCCTGCTCGAGGTGCAGCAGTTTCTCCGTCTCGCCCTGCAACAGGCGACCGACGGGGATGCCGGTCCACGCGGCGATGACGGCGGCGATGTCCTCGGCGGTCACCTGGTCGTTGACCATCCGGGGCTCGCCGTCGGTGTCCTGCTCGGCCGACTCCGCGAGCGCGAGTTCGCGTTCGAGCTGCGGGATGTCGGCGTAGAGGAGCTTGGACGCCTGTTCGAGCTTGCCCTCGCGCTGGGCGCGTTCGGCCTTGCTCCGGGCGGCGTCGAGCTGCTTCTTGAGGTCGCCGACCCGGTTGAGGCTCGCACGCTCGCGCTCCCAGCGCGCCTGCAGCTCGCCGAGCGCGGCCTGGCGGGTCGCGAGGTCCTCCCGGAGGCGGGCGAGGCGCTCCTTGGAGGCGTCGTCCTTCTCCTTCTTCAGGGCGAGCTCCTCGAGCTTCAGGCGGTCGACGCTGCGTCGCAGTTCGTCGATCTCGACGGGTGCCGAGTCGATCTCCATGCGCAGTCGGCTGGCAGCCTCGTCGATGAGGTCGATCGCCTTGTCGGGCAGCTGCCGCGACGTGATGTAGCGGTTGGACAGGGCTGCTGCGGCGACGAGCGCGTTGTCGGCGATGGCCACCTTGTGGTGCGCCTCGTACCGCTCCTTGAGGCCACGGAGGATGGCGACCGTGTCCTCGACGCTCGGCTCACCCACGAACACCTGCTGGAAGCGACGCTCCATGGCGGCGTCCTTCTCGATGAACTCGCGGTACTCGTCGAGCGTGGTCGCGCCGATGAGCCGGAGCTCACCGCGGGCGAGCATGGGCTTCAGCATGTTGGCCGCGGCGACGGACCCCTCGCCGCCACCGGCGCCCATGAGGACGTGGAGCTCGTCGATGAAGGTGATGATCTGTCCGTCGGACTCGTCGATCTCCTTGAGCACCGCCTTGAGGCGCTCCTCGAACTGCCCGCGGTACATGGCACCCGCCACGAGCGCGGAGAGGTCGAGGGAGATGAGCTGCTTGCCCTTGAGGCTCTCGGCGACGTCGCCCGCGACGATGCGCTGGGCGAGGCCTTCGACGACGGCGGTCTTGCCGACGCCGGGCTCGCCGATGAGGACGGGGTTGTTCTTGGTGCGTCGCGTGAGCACCTGGCTCACGCGGCGGATCTCGGCGTCGCGGCCGATGACCGGATCGAGCTTGCCGGAGGCGGCGATCTCGGTCAGGTTGACGCCGTACTGCTCGAGCGCGCTGCGCTGATCCTCTTGCTGAGGCGTCTGGCCTGCTGGCATGGGTACGGTCTCCTGTTCAAAACTTGAGTTGATGTGACTCAAGTTTACCACCGCCACTCTCTGCCGACAAGATGCGATCGGCAGGTGATCTCCAGCGCATCGAAGGGTAGGCTTACCTATCGATGCCTCGCCTCAGTGAACAGACCCCCGACTCGATCTTCATCCTCCTCGCAGCCGTCGTCCGGCGCATCGAGCAGGTGAGCCCGAGCTATCGGCGATTCACGTTCACCGGTCCCGAGGTCCAGCACATCGCGGACAACCGTCACGACCAGCGCATCAAGCTGCTCTTCCCGCTGCCCGACACCGGTTTCGACGAGCTGCCGATGCACGACGACTGGTACCAGGCCTGGCGACTGCTGCCCAACGACAAACGCCACCCGATGCGCACGTACACGATCCGCGAGGTCCGGCCCGAGCTCGCCGAGTTCGACGTCGACATCGCGCTGCACGGCCGCGTCGGCCCCGCGTCCACCTGGGCGATGGACGCGAAGGTCGGCGACGAGCTCGTCGTCAACGTCCCCAACGCCCGGTCGGCCGTCCCGGCCGGCGGCATCGACTGGCACGCGCCGGCCACCGTCGACCAGGTGCTCCTCGCCGGCGACGAGACGGCCCTGCCCGGGATCGCCGGGATCCTCGAGCGCCTGCCGAGCACCGCGCGCGGGATCGCCGTCGTCGAGCTGCCGCACGAGGACGACATCGCCGCCCTGTCCACGAAGCCCGACGGGGTCGAGGTCGTCGTCCTCCCCCGCGGCGACCAGCCCGTGGGCACCCTGCTCATCCCCGAGGTCGAGCGCATCGCGAGCCGCCTCGCGCCGAGCGTCGACACCGCCACGATCGCCACGCAGCCGGCACTCGAGGACGTCGACGTCGACACCGAGCTGCTCTGGGAAGCGCCGGTCAACGCGACCGGAGGCCCCGTCCTCGAGAGCGCACCGCTCTACGCGTGGCTCGCCGGAGAGGCGTCGGCCATCAAGACGCTCCGCCGACACCTCGTCTCCGGGTGCGGCGTCGACCGCAAGTCGGTCGCGTTCATGGGCTACTGGCGACACGGCAAGGCCGAAGACAACCGATGAGCCGGTGAGCGCCGACCTCGACAGCCTGCGGCTCCCGACCGCGGCCGCCCGCGCACGAGAGGCGTCGACCGGCATCGCCCGATCGACCGCGTCGCGCTGGCTCCTACTCGTCGCCGCGCTCGTCGTGCTCGCCGCCATCGCCGCGGGCAGCCTCTTCATCGGCTCGGGGACGATCAGTGCCGCCGAGGTCTGGCGGGCGCTGTCACAGGGCGGCGACGACACCAACGCGATCCTCGTCACCGGGTTCCGGGTGCCGCGCATGCTCCTGGCCATCGGCGTCGGTGCGGCGCTCGGCCTCGCCGGAGCGATGATGCAGGCCGTCACGCGGAACCCGCTCGCCGACCCCGGCATCCTCGGCGTCAACGCCGGGGCGTACATCGCGGTCGTGCTCGCCGTCGCCATCGCCGGCACCGCCGACCTGAGCTCCTACGTGTGGTGGTCCTTCGCCGGCGCGGGCCTGGCCTCCGTCATCGTGTACGTGATCGGCTCCCGGGGCCGCGCCGGGGCGACCCCGGTGCGTCTCGTCCTCGCCGGTGTCGCGCTCTCCGCAGCGCTCCAGGGGGTGACCTTCGCCATCACGATCCGCAACCCCGACATCTTCGACAAGATCCGCTTCTGGCAGGCCGGCTCGCTGCAGAACCGCCAGATGGACGTGTTCCTCGGGGTGCTGCCGTTCCTCATCGTCGGGGTCGTCCTCGCCCTCGTCGTCTCCCGGTCACTCAACGCCGTCGCCCTCGGAGACGACCTCGCGACCTCACTCGGCACGAAGGTGCTCCGGACGCGGGTGCTGTCGGTCGTCGCGATCACCCTGTTGTGCGGCTCGGCCACCGCGGCGGCCGGACCGATCGCCTTCCTCGGACTCATGTCGCCCTACCTCGCCCGGGCCGTCGTCGGACCGGACCAGCGCTGGGTACTGCCGTTCACGATGGTGTTCGCGCCGATCATCTTCCTGCTGTCCGACCTCGTCGGGCGGGTCGCCGTCCCCGGCGAGATGCCGGTCGGGATCGTCACGGCGTTCGTGGGTGCCCCGCTCCTCATCGTGCTCATCCGCCGTTCGAAGGCGCAGGGGCTGTGACCGCGGTCGCCGAGCCGGGCCGGCGCACCGTGCGGGTCGGTCGGGTCAGCTGGGTGGTCCACCGGCGTGAGCTGATCGTCGTCGGCGCTCTGGTCGCCGTCATCGTGGGGGTCGGCGCCTTCGCGCTCACCCAGGGCGAGTACCGCATCCCGCTCGACAAGCTGCTCGCCGCGGTCACCGGCTCCGGCTCGGAGAGCGTCCTGCGCATCGTATTGGAGTGGCGTCTACCGCGGGTGGTGATCGCCGTCGTCGGCGGGATCGCGCTCGGGCTCTCCGGCGCGATCTTCCAGTCCATCACCCGGAACCCACTCGGCAGTCCCGACATCATCGGGTTCAACTCCGGTGCGTTCACCGGCGCGCTCATCGTCACCCTCGTCGTCGGCGGGAACTATGCGGCGATGGTCTCCGGGGCGTTGATCGGCGGGCTCGCGACGGCCCTCGTCGTCTACCTCCTCGCGTGGTCTCGGGGCGTCCAGGGGTTCCGGCTCATCGTGATCGGCATCGCGATCAGCGCCGTCCTCAACGCGTTCAACGACTACCTGCAGCTGCGGGCGGACCTCAACGCCGCCATCGCCGCTGCCAGCTGGGGCATGGGTTCGCTCGCCGACCTCGGGTGGCAGGACGTCGTGCCCGTGACGATCGCGGTCGCGGTCCTCGTCCCCCTCCTCGCGCTCATGTCCCGCCGACTCGGCATGCTGGAGTTCGGCGACGACATCGCGAGCGCCCTCGGCATCCCGGTCGAACGCACGCGGCTGCTGCTGCTCGTGATCGGCGTCGCCCTCACCGCGACCGTCACCGCGGTCGCCGGCCCGATCGTCTTCGTCGCCCTCGCCGCACCCCAACTCGCCCGGCGGCTGACGAAGTCCGCCGGCATCACCCTCGTCCCCTCGGCCGCCATGGGTGCGGCGTTGCTCCTCGTGAGCGACGTCGTGGCTCAGCGGATCATCGCCCCGGCCGCCCTGCCGGTCGGTGCGGTGACCGTGACCCTCGGTGGCATCTACCTCATCGCCCTGCTCATCACGCAGGCGGGAAAGCGCTGACATGAAGACCGACAGCCCCACCACCAGACTCGCCGGAACAGCCCTCCGCGTCGGCTACGACCAGCGGACCATCATCCACGAGCTGGACATCGCGATCCCCGACGACTCGTTCACGGTCATCGTCGGCCCGAACGCCTGCGGCAAGTCGACGCTCCTGCGTGCCCTCGCCCGGCTGCTGAAGCCGACGCAGGGACAGGTCGTGCTCGACGGTCAGGAGATCACGCGGTACCCGTCGAAGGAGGTCGCGAAGCGCATCGGGCTGCTGCCGCAGACGTCGATCGCTCCGGACGGCATCTCGGTGATCGACCTCGTGTCGCGTGGCCGATACCCGCACCAGTCGATCCTCCGACGCTGGTCGGCGGCCGATGAGGCGGCGGTGCTCGCGGCGATGGAGGCGACGAACGTCACCGAGCTGTCCGGTCGCCTCGTCGACGAACTGTCCGGCGGCCAGCGCCAGCGGGTGTGGGTGGCGATGGCCCTCGCTCAGGAGACGCCGCTGCTGCTGCTCGACGAGCCGACGACCTTCCTCGACATCACGCATCAGGTGGAGCTGCTCGACCTCTTCACCCGGCTGAACCAGGAGGGTGGCCGCACCCTCGTCGCGGTCCTGCACGACCTCAACCAGGCGGCGCGGTACGCGACGCACCTGATCGCGATGCGCGACGGTCACGTGGTCGCGCAGGGTGCGCCGGCGGACATCGTGACGGCCGAGCTCGTCGAGGAGGTCTTCGGGCTCCGCTGCCGGATCATCGACGACCCCGAGTCGCACACGCCGCTCGTCATCCCGCTGATGGGCGCGCACTGACCCGTGTTTCTGGCCGGCGTCAGCGCGGTGCGCTGGCGTGAGCGCGGGTTTGCAGGCGTGGGCGCGCCCCGCTGACGTGAGCGCGGGTCTCCGGAGGGGTGCGCTCACGCCGGTGGGGCGCGCTCACGAGGTGGACGCGTGCCGGTGTCAGCAGCCGATGGCTGGTTTGCCGGGGCGGCAGGGTTTGTCGACGCCGACGGTCGAGTTGCGGACGATCTGGACCGTGTGGGGTTCTTCGGTCGGGATCGACAGGGTTCCGACGACGGGAAGCCACCCGCTGTCGCCGATGCGGTACTCGGCGGCGTACTCGACCTCGACGGTGATGGTCTTCGTCCCGACGCGTCGTGTAGCGGTGGCTGGTCGGGGTCTTGGAGAACTCCGCGAGTCCGAGGGCAGCCCACGAGGATCCGCCGGTCCGGGTGGTGGTCGTGTCGCCGTCGCCGTAGTCGAAGGTGAATCCGACGGGGATGAAGTTCACCTCCGCGACCTGGCCCAAGAGGGTGCCGGTGCGGGTGTGGCCGGAAGCAGCCGGCGATGACGTTGGTGTGGAGCCCGCGGACACCCCAGGCGGCGGGTTCGGTGGTGACGGTGGGTGCGGCGGGGGCGAAGCTGGCGACGTCGCGGATCGTGACGGGCGGCCGCCGGTGCTGCTTCGAGGTCGGTGCCGAGGTCGCCGGGGGTGAAGGTGTAACACTCGTCCGGCCGCATGAGGCTGCAGACCGTCCGCTCACCGTTGGGCCCGTCGGTCACCCCGGGCGGCAGCTCGGCCGAGCCGCCTCCTTCGTCGTCGCCTCCGCCCGTTCCGCCGCCGGAACCACCGCCAGTGCCAGGGCGTTCGACGCTGCCGCCGATGTCGACCGAACCGTTACCGATGCAAGCGCCCGAGATTGCTCCGCCGAGCACTCGCAGCTGGCGGCGCACGTCGCAGGTCCGGAGCGGCCAGCCGCGACGCACGCCCAGCGAGCATGAGCCCGATGGCGAGCGTTGCAGATTACCGTCTCACGCGCATGATGGACCCTTCTCCTTGCATGCCTTCGAGCTTCGACGAGGCAGCGGTCGGAGCGTTGATCCGCGGCACGCCGGAGCGAATCTGAACTGCCCAGATGCGCTGGGCTGGGCGGTCAGGCTTGACGACCGACGCTCCGTGCGCCATCCAGTATGCTTGACAGAGCCAGTCATGTCCACGCAGGCGGATCCGACGATCGAGCGACGACTCCGACTGAGTCGGGTTTCGAGTAGCCAGAGCTCGCGGACCGTGGACACCGACAGCGATAGCCGCGTCGGAGAGCGTACCATCCGAGCTCCTGCAGCATTCGGGATAGGCTCTCGTATCTCGAACGCTCGGCAACGTCGTCCGGTCGCCACCTCATCGATGCGATCCGGATTCGACTCCGCCCTCTGCGAGGATCCGGTTCGAGACGTCCAGGAAGCTGCTGATAAGCCTCAGTCACCGGCCGCCAGCGCCTGTTCCTCGTTCTCGAAGACCGGCGGCGAGCTCGTCGGAGGCGGCGCGGGTTCAGGTCCGGTGCACGCGGTGAGGGCGAGCAGTCCCGCCGCGAGAACGAGCGTGGAGACAGAGCGAGAGCGGCGAGGTCCGTGGCATCCCTCGACGCTAAGCGCGCCCAGACTCCCGCCCAGGGTTATCCACAGAGCAGATATGCCTACACCGACATATGCCGCGCAAGTGGTCCGTGTGCCAGCGCGATGCGCTGACGCGAGCGCACCTCAGGGGACGTGAGCGCGGGTCTCCGGAGGGGTGCGCTCGCGTCAGTGACCCGCGCTCACGTCAGCGCACCGCGCTGGCCGAAGCACAAGCGTTACCGGGACGTGACTTGGGAAGCTTAGGCTTACCTCATACCCCACGTCTTCAACGGAAAGCAGAACATGCGCCGCATGACCCGCACCCTCACCGCCGTCGCCGCCCTCGCGGTCGCAGGCCTCGCCCTCGCCGGCTGCACCGCCGGGTCCTCCACCGACGACGCCTCCACCGGCACGCTCGGCACCGTCGACACGATGTTCGGCGAGGTGACCGTCCCGGAGCCCGCCGGCGACCTCACCGTCGTCGCCCTCGGCTGGTCCGACGCGGAGATGGCGCTCTCCCTCGGCGTCGTGCCCGTCGGTGTCTACGACTGGCAGTCCTTCGGCGCCGACAACAAGGCCGTCGGCCCATGGGCCACCGACCTGTTCGGCGACGTCACCCCCGAGATCATCGAGGACAGCGGCGACACGGTCAACTACGAGCAGATCCAGGCGCTCGAACCCGACCTCATCCTCAACACCCGGTCCGCCGGCGACGAGAAGCAGTACGAGCGGCTCTCGGAGATCGCCCCGACCGTCTTCGCACCCAAGGGGACCGCCGCGTTCGCGACCCCGTGGGACGTCCAGCTCGAGCAGGTCGCCGCCGCGCTCGGCAAGACCCAGGAGGGCGACGCACTCGTCTCCGCCACGAAGCAGTCGATCAACGAGGCCGCCGACCTCCACCAGGAGTTCGCCGGGCTCACCACCGTCGCCGCGACGAAGTTCGGCGACGCCTACGGCGCTTACCTCGAGGGCGACGGTCGCTTCGACATCCTCGCCGACCTCGGCTTCCAGCAGAACCCGGCCGTCCTCGACCTCGAGGCCTCCGGTTTCTACGCGGCGGTCTCCGCCGAGCAGGTGTCCGCGTTCGACGCCGACGTCGCCGTCCTCCTCCCGATCGGGTTCAGCGCAGCGGACACCACCGCCGACCCGCTGCTCGCGAGCCTCCCCGTGGTGCAGGACGGTCGCGCGATCGTCCTCGACCCCGCCGACGAGCTCACGCAGGCCTACAGCGCGGCGTCCGTGCTGAGCATCCCCGTCGTCCTCGAGCAGCTCGTCCCGAAGCTCGCCGAGGCCGCCGCCAAGGTCGCGAAGTAGGGTCCAGCCCACCAGCACCACAGCAGGAGATCCGCGCGAGAGCCGGACGGAATCGCGTCTTCCGTCCGGCTCTCGCGCTGTTCTCCGGCTCTCACGCTGAGCGCCCCGACGCTCAGGCCGGCCGGGACAGCTTCCGCAACCGCGCGAACCCCAACGCCGCGACGATCACGAGCACCCCGACGAGCAGGACGACGGCCGCACCCGGCGCCACCGGCGCCAGCGCGGTCAACCCACCACCGACGAGGAGCGCCAGCAGGATGGCGTCCGACTGCCAGAGCAGGACGTTCAGCGAGGACGCGTCGCCGAACGGTGTCGGGACGGGCATGAGCAGCAGGATCGGCAGTGGTCCCTTCGCGGCGTCGAACGTCCGGAGCACGACGATCCACACCGCGAGCAGCAGCCACCACCCGAGCGGCTGGAGGAGGGTCATCCCGCCCGGTGCCGCGGAGGCGAGCACCCCGAGCAGGGCACCGATCCCACCGATCACGACCGCGGCCAGCAGCGGGGCGACGGCTCCGGCGAGCACGAGCGAGCGGGGGCTCCGACCGTAGAGCGTGGGCGTCCCGGCGCTCTCGACCCCGTGTCGCACCGCGTCGCACCAGACACCCACCGCGAGGTAGGCGAGGAACGCCGCGGGGACGGCGAGCATCCACCGCACACCGTCCGGGAGCCCGAAGGAGAGACCGACCGCCGCACCGGACGCCGCCAGGACGAGGGAACCGAGGGCGACCCGCCCGGGTGTCCGCCGAGCTCCGACGATCGACCGCCGGAGGACGACGAGCCAGAACGGCCCGGTCATCCGCAGCGGGACACGGCGACCGCTCGTCGGGGAGGCTCGCAGCCCGCCGACGGCACCCGAGGCGTCACCGCTCTGCAGCATCATCCCGACCCGCTGCCAGCGCAGCGCCTGGTCGAGGAGGGGTCCGCTCCGCAGTCCGTCCAGCGCCCTCGGGACGAGCAGGAGGGAGACAGCACCGAGCACGACGAGCGCGACAGCCGGCCACCACGACACCGGCACCCCCACCGACGCGAACCAGCCACCGCCACCACCCCAGGTGAAGAGCCGCGCCCAGTCCCCCGTCGCGAGTGCACCGCCGAGCACCATGGCCTCGATGCCACCGGCCACCGGCGACCAGAGGAGCCCCAGCCATCCCCACGGCGAAAGGAGCAGCATGCCCGGGACGAGGAGACCGAGCACCCCGCCTGCACCGGCGACGATGACGACGGCGGCGACCGTCCGTCGCGAACCGTGCTGACCGAGCAGCCACGCCACCGCGAGGAGCAGGGAGAAGCCCACGGCACCGATCACGAAGGCCACCACGGCGGCGGGCACGGTCGGTCCGGTCATGCCGATCACCGAGGCCGTGTCGGCGGCCACTCCGACCGAGACGGTCGGCCCGCTCCCCCGGCACCAGGAGTCGCGACAAGCCGACCACCCCGGCCACGAGGACCGAGAGCCCCGCGAGTGCGAGCGTGGAGGCGACGAAGGGACGACGCAGCGTGAGCCGACGCGGCAGTGGCGAATCGGCGAGGAACTGCACCGCCGCAGGCCTCGGCACGACCGGTCCCCTCGTCCGACCACCGAGCACGACGACGATCGTCGCGATCGCCGAGAGCAGCGCGACCGCCCCGGGCCGGACGGCCGCCACGACGCCCGCGGCATCCGGCTCGATCAGTCCGAGGACCGCGAACCGCACGAGCGGAGCGCCCACGATGAGTGCGACGAGCAGCGCGGCGTAGACGACGAACGCGACGTCGGCGACCCGCGGACGCCCGTCGCGCGCGGCGAGCACCGCCCGGCCGGCGCGGAGGATCCGACGGTCGTCGCGCGAGATGCGCCCGGTGCCGGTGCTCACGGGGCTTCGACCGTGATCGCCTCGTCCGCGACCCGTTCGACGAGCCCGGCGTCGTGGCTCGCGAAGACGATCGCCGCCCCGCGCTCCTTCGCGAGCAGGATGCGGTCGGCGACGAGGCCACGCCGCTCGGCGTCGAGGCGCTGCTCCGGTTCGTCGAGCACGAGGACGTCGAAGGGCCGGACGAGCGCCGTCGCCAGGGCGAACAGCTGCGACTGACCCGAGGACAGCTCGGTGGCGAAGCGGCGCGCGAGCGTGTCGATGCGCAGGGCCACGAGCAGCTCGTCGGCGGCGTCGTCCGCCGCCTGGCCGGTCACACCCCAGGTCGTCGAGATGTAGCGCAGGTGTTCGCGCAGCGTCAGGTCCGGCGCGTAGGCCGGGGTGCCGATGAGGGCTGAGACGGAGCGACGCACCGTGCGGTCGCGGTCGTCGATGGTCCGGCCGCCGATCGTCGCCGTCCCGCTCGACGGGCGCAGCCGTCCGCTGAGGATCCGCAGCAGGGTCGTCTTGCCCGATCCGTTCCGCCCCCGGACGGCGAGCGCCATCCCCCGCTCGACCCGGATGTCCGTGGGCGCCAGCAGGGTCTCCCCGTCGATCACCGCGCCGACGCCGTCCGCCTCGATCAGCGGCTGCATCGCGGCAACCGACTCCCCCTCGTGTCCCGACATCGTCCCATCCTCGCAGGCGTCCGCCGAGGTGTCCTCCACCGCACGGCGGATCGCGCGGTCGGGCGTCGGGGCTCAGCACGCCGGTCGAGGGTGCAGAATGCAGAGCATGGGAATCGTCACCGGGCGCCGGAACGCGCGTCCGCCGAAGCAGCGCCGCGCTGGCGGACCACCCGAGGGCGACGCCTACGACGAGGTCGTGCGGGAGATCCGCGCCGGACGCCTCGACGCCGACGCAGGCGCCGAACGACTGATCGAGCGGCTGACCGACGCGGAGCTCCTCGGGCTGCTCGACGGCGACTCCCCGCGCCGACTCCTCCCGCTGATCCCCGTGCTGCTCCACCGGCGTCCGTTCGTGGCCGGAGCCGTCCCCCGGCTCGGGATCCCGGGGATCCGGTTCAGTGACGGCGCCCGCGGTGTCGTCATCGGCGAGTCCACCGCGTTCCCCGTGACGATGGCGCGGGCGGCCACCTGGGACCCGGTGCTCGAGGAGCAGGTGGGTGAGGCGATCGGTGCGGAGACGCGGATCCGCGGGGCGAACTACTCGGCGTCCGTCTGCGTCAACCTGCTCCGCCATCCCGCGTGGGGCCGCGCACAGGAGTGCTACGGCGAGGATCCGGTGCTGACGGGCCGGATGGGGTCGGCCATGACCCGCGGCGTCCGCGTCCACACGATGGCGTGCGTGAAGCACTTCGCGCTCAACTCCATGGAGGACGAGCGGTTCGAGGTCGACGTCTCGGTGGACGACCACGCACTGCACGAGGTCTACCTGCCGCACTTCAAGGCCGTGATCGACGCCGGCGCGGACTCGGTCATGAGCGCCTACAACCGGGTGCGGGGCGAGTACATGGACGTCAACCGTCCGCTGCTCACCGAGGTGCTGCGGGAGGAGTGGGGCTTCACGGGCTTCGTGACGAGCGACTGGGTCTTCGGGACCCATGACGCGGTCGGCAGCCTGGAAGCCGGGATGGACGTGGAGATGCCGCTCCGCCTGCGACGGGCGCACGAGTTGCCCGCCGCCCTGCGGGCCGGCACCCTCCACCACGCCACCGTCCTGCGCTCGGCCCGGCGCATCCTGCGGACGACCCTCCTGCACGCCGCGACCCGCACCGAACCGCAACCCTCGGCGGACGTCGTCGCCGGCTCGGCCCACCGCGCGCTCGCCCGACACGTCGCCGAGGAGTCGATCGTGCTCCTCGCCAACCGCCCGGTCGACGACGGCGTACCGCTCCTCCCCCTGTCGGCGACGACCCGTCGGATCGCGGTGGTCGGCCGTCTCGCGGACCGGGCGAACCTCGGCGACCACGGCTCGTCGCGCGTCCGTCCGCCGACCACCGTCTCGCCGCTGCAAGGGCTCCGTGAGGCACTCCCCGACACGCAGATCACGACCACCCCGGCCGGGAACGTGCGGGCCGCGGTCGCTGCGGCGGCGGCAGCCGACACGGCCATCGTCGTCGTCGGCTTCGACCAGCACGACGAGGGCGAGTCGGTCGTCACCGGCGGCGTCGACGTCGGCGTCCTCGGGGCGGCCCTGGACTCGGGTCGACTCCGTAGCGCCATCACGGGCGTCGCGCACCTGGCGTCGCGGTTCGTGCGCGGCGGCGATCGCACCTCGCTCCGGCTCCGGCCGTCGGACGAACGCCTCATCCTGGCCGTCGCCGCAGCCAACCCGCGAACGGTCGTCGTGCTCATCGGCGGGAGCGCGATCCTGACCGAGGCCTGGCGCGACCGCGTCCCGGCGCTCGTCCTCGCCTGGTACGGCGGGATGGAGGGCGGTCGAGCGCTCGCCGACGTCCTGACCGGTGTGGTCGAGCCCGGCGGGCGACTGCCGTTCGTGATCCCGACCGATCCCGCACACCTGCCGCCCTTCGACCGCGAGGCGAAGGCCGTCGTGTACGACGACCGCTGGGGACAGCGGCGGTTGGACGAGGAGGGTCACACGCCGGCTTTCCCGTTCGGCTTCGGCCTCGGGTACACGACGATCGACCACCGCCTGCTCGGGCACCGGTTCGACGACACCGGTGGGACCGCCGAGGTCTTCGTGACGAACACCGGTCACCGCGAGGGGTCGACCGTCGTCCAGCTCTACGCCGCCGACACCGCACTCGAGCGACCGGTCGCCCAGCTCCTCGGGTTCCGGAAGGTGACCCTGCAGGCGGGCGAGGAACGCGTCGTCCGGGTCGTCCTCGATCCGACACCGACGCTCGAACGCGACCCGGTCACCCGCCGCTGGTCACCCCGCACCGGCGACTGGGCACTGCAGGCCGCCCAGCACAGCCCGTCGACCTGGGCGGACGCGACCCCGCTGCGGAACGGTGACAGCGACCTCGACGACGACCCCGCCCGACTGCCGGACACAGCCGGCTGACCCGACCCGATCAGCTCGGGCCGGCCGACTCGAGGTCGGCGAGACCCTCGACCCGCACGGCGAGCTCCTCATCCCGTCCGAGGACGGCGCGGAGGAGGCGCTGCGAGTCACGCCGGACGGAGAGCACCGCGTCGTCGCGTCGCAGCACGAGGGTGCCGTCCGGCCCGGTGTAGCGCTGCTGCAGGTCGTCCAGCTCACCGGCCCGGAGCAGCGCCACCGTGCTGGACGCCGCCGGGTCGACGAGACGCACGAGGGCCGACTCGCCCTCGAGCTCGCTCGCGACCACCCGCCGGGCGCTCGCGTCGAAGATCGTCTTCTGCGCCGCCCGGGTCACGACGAACGGTCGTGCCGGACCGTCGAGCAGCCGGTCGACGACGTCGCGGGCCGCGTCGGGGCGACCGACCCGTCGGGCCGCGGCCTGCATCCGCGCCAGACGACCCGGCTCGCCGAGGATCCCGTCGATCTTCCACCCGATCGTCGTCGCGGTGTTGCACCGGACGGCGGCACCCTGCTCCATGAGGTAGTCGCCGTTGCGGACCTCCTGCCCGGGGATGGGGTTCACGAGGACCATCGGCAGACCGGCGGCCATGCACTCCGACGCCGACAGTCCTCCGGGCTTGCCGATGAACAGGTCGGCTCGGCGCAGGAGCCGCGGCATCTCGTCGGTGAAGCCGAGCACGGTGTAGCGGTCGTCGCCGGGCGCGATGAGGTCCTCGACGCTCCGCCGCAGTGCCTCGTTCCGCCCGCACACGATCGTCGCGGTGAACGGCGACCGCAGGTGCAGCGTCTGTCGGACGACCGCGAGCGCGTAGTCACCGCCGGACGCACCGGCCGAGATGAGCAACATGGGCGGTGCTGCCGGGTCGCGCTCGGCCGGGGTGCTCGGCTGGGCGGCGATGGGGATCCCCGAAGCCACGACGCGGTCGGGCGGGAGACCGAGGGCCGTCAGCTGGACCCGCCCCTCCTCCCGGGCGAGGAAGAGCGCGTGGAAGGCGCTCGTCAACCACAGCCCCTGGAAGTCGTAGTCCGTGGTGACGATCGCGGTCCTGGCGTCGACGGCGCCGCGGAGGATGAGGGAGGCCAGCAACTGGGCCGGGAGGAAGTGGGTGCAGATGATCGCCGTGGGTCTGAAGCGTTTGATCGCGCTGACCACCGGCATCGCGTTCGCCCGCGTCCAGGGGTCGAGCGGGCCGCGACGACGGAACGGTGCGTCGCTGAGGTCGTAGCCCCACTCCACGAGCCAGGGCGTCTCCTCGACGAGCACGAAGTACCCCTTGCCGAGGACGTCGCGGTACAGGGAGGTGCTCGCCTGCAGGACGTCCAGCACCTCGACCTCGGTGACGTCGGGACGCCCGGCACACGCCTGTTCCACGGCGGCGGCGGCGCTGTTGTGTCCGGACCCGACCCCGGCCGACAGGATCAGGACGCGTTCGCCGCCATCCGGTCCGGGGTGCTGCTTCGATGTCCTGCGCATGAGCCGATGCTAGCGCGCGGCCTCCGGCGCCAGGGCTGCCTCGTACAGGCTGATGAGGCGGGTGGTCTGCGTCGACTGGCGCAGGGTGCGGGCGAGGCCCGGTGCGACGACCGGTGCGGTACCCGCCTCGATGTCGGCGACGGCGCGGCGGATCGCTTCGGCGAGCGCCTCGACCCCACCGTCCGTCGGCTGCCACATCGAGTCGGCCGGGAGCTCCGCCGCGATGTTCGGGTCGCTGATGATCGACGGTGTGCCGAGTGCGGCCGCCTCGAACACGGTCATGCCCTGCGTCTCGAACCCGATCGACGTCTGCACGAGGGCGTCGGCGTCGGCGATGGCGCGCAGCGAGTCGGGGTACGAGACACGACCGGCGAAGACGACGTGGTCGGCGAGGTCGTGTTGTGCGACGAACGCCTGGGCCTTCGCGAGCAGGAGTCCGGCCCCGTACAGGCGGAACACCGCGTCGACGTCCGCGAGCCGGACCGCCTCGAGGAACTCCATGAGCCGCTTCTCCTGGCTGAAGCGGCCGATCCACACGAACGACGGCAGCCGGTGCGGCACGTGGAGCGTGGTCGCGCGTTCGTCGAGGATCTCGTCGAGCACCGCGTCGTCGACGCCCGTCGACAGGACCTCGGCGTGGGCGGTCACCCCCTGCTCGCGGAGGACGCGCGCGAAGTGGTGCGACGGCGCGATGACGACGGCCGCACGCTTGGCGAACTCCTGCAGGTAGGACCAGACGCCGGTCGGCAGGGTCGAGAGCCGCGGCCGGAGGACCCGGCGCTGCCACCACGACAGGGCTCCGACGACGAGGCCCGGCGCCGGCATGGTCTGCTCGATGCCGACGTCCATGCGGTTGTGCATGGTGTGGAGGGCCGGGATCCCGTGCCGTTCGGCGTAGCGGTAGGCCGTGAGCGCCTGCCAGAAGTCGGCCTGCACGTGGACGACGTCGACCGGGGGCAGCTCGGCCAGGCGTGCGTCGAGCCAGCGGTCGGTGAGCCGGCCTGGCACGGTCATCGAGTACTCGCGGTCGAGCGTGATGGGGATCGAGGGGGTGTCGAGATAGTGCGGGTCGTCGTCGTGCTCCTGGTGCATCCGCGGCGAGCACACCGTGACGGTGTGCCCCGCGGCCTCCAGGAAGCGCCGCTGCAGCCGGATCGAGACCTGGGCCCCGCCGGACGACTCGGGGTGCTGGTCGCTGAAGACGAGGATGTGCATGGTCACCAAGGCTACCCGTGGCACCCGGGTCGCAGGTGTCCGGCGCCGCGACTCAGGCTTCGTCGAGGACGGCGACGATCGACTCCTGCAGGTACCCGAGCCAGGCGTAGATCGCCATCATGAGCTGCGGATCCTGCTCGTCGTCCGAGCTCGTCGGAGACGGGTCGAACGGCTCCGCGTCGTCCTCCTCGATGCCGAGTCGAGCCGCGATGGTGAGCCGGGTGTCGTTGAGGAACCGCAGCCAGGTCCAGGCCGTCTCGCCCTCGAGGGTCACGGCTGCACCGTCCTCGTGCCCGGCTGGGACGTCCGTCGGCTGAGCCGCGTCGGACGCGTCGGCGGTGAGCGCCGCCAGGACGGTCCGCGCCGCGGTCACCTTGCCGCCGACGAGGTCGTCGGCGGTGAAGCGTCGGAACTCCGCGGCGGCCTCGGGGTCGTCGCGGTACCCCTCCGGCACCAGTCGCGCCATGGCGGGGTCGAGCTCCACGGCGGTCGCCAGCCCGGCGCGCGTCGCGTCCTCGAGCATGTCGACGAGCTGGCTCGCCAACTGTTCGAGGATCGAGGTCTCCTGCTCGTCGAGACGGAGCACGACGGGTCCGACGGGCGGACGGACGAAGGCGCTCATGCGTCGGCCTTCGCGAGCGAGGCCCAGAGCCCGTACCCGTGCATGGCCTCGACGTGGCGCTCCATCTCCTCGCGGTTGCCGGTCGCGACGACCGCACGGCCCTCGTGGTGCACGGCGAGCATGAGTCGCTCCGCCTCCTCGTGGGTGTAGCCGAAGTAGCTGCGGAACACGAGCGAGACGTAGGACATGAGGTTCACCGGGTCGTTCCACACGATGGTGACCCACGGCTGCATGGTGAGGGTCGCCTCGTCGACGATCGGCTGGTCGAGGATCTGCGCCATCCTCCAAGCCTCCCACGATGCGTGCCGCAGCGCCTCCCTGCCGGGGTCCGACTCAGGAAGCGGACGGTGCGCCGGCGCGCGGCTGGCGGAGCGGCAGGGTCACGGTGAAGGTGGAGCCGCGGCCCGGGCGGCTGGACACGGTGATCCAGCCATGATGCGCCTCGGTGATGGACTTCACGATCGACAGCCCGAGGCCGACGCCGGGCCGCGCGTCGTCGCGGACCTCCCTGGCCCGGAAGAAGCGGTCGAAGAGCTGCCGCTGGGCGTCCGGTGAGATGCCGATGCCGGTGTCCGCGACGTTCACGGTGCAGGTCTCACCGTCCACTGCGACGGTCACGACGACCCGCCCACCTCGCGGGGTGTACTTCACCGCGTTCGACAGCAGGTTGTCGAGGACCTGGCGGAGCCGGCCACCGTCGCCCTCCAGTTCCACGTGCGGCGGGACCTCGGCTCGGACGACGACACCGGCCTCCGACGCCTGCGGCAGGATCGCTCCCACGCTCTGCCGGGCGATGTCGGCGACGTCGGTGAGGGCGATCCGCACCCGCATCTCGGCGTCGCCCGCCGCGAGCAGGTCGCCGATGATCGCGTACAACTGCTCCGCGTTGCGCTGGATCGTCGAGACCTCGCGCTCGAGCCCGAGCTGCCGCAGGTCATGTCCCTCGGTGAGGAGGTCGAGGTAGCCGATGATCGACGTCAACGGGGTGCGGAGTTCGTGGGACACGTCGATGAGGAACGCTTCCCGCAGCGCCACCGCGTTCGCGAGGTCGGTCACGTCGTGACCGACGGTGATGGTGCCGACGAACGTGCCGTCGTCGGTGTGCACCTGTCGCGCGTTCCCGATGATGGCGCGCTGGTCGCCCGGCTCCCCCACCCAGTACAGATCGCCGCGGAAGCTCTCTCCGCGCAGCGCCCGGTTGATGACCTGCTCGTCGGGCCGCAGCCGGGTCTTCCGGTCCGGTCCGTAGACGTGGACGCCGGCGCGGGTCTTGGGGTCGAACCCCGCCAGTCGGGCCTGCTCGTACGTGGCCTCATTCCGGAGCGCCACCGTGCCGTCGGGCCGGAAGAAGGCGACGGCGGCGTCGACGGATTCCGAGACCGTCGTCGCGACGGCCGCCGCTTCCGTCGCCGCGGCGAGCGCGATGCGCGCCCGTCCCTCGTGGGCGCGGAGCTGGCGCGCGGCCAGGTGCACGGTGACGGTCATGATGAGGACCAGGGCCGGCAGGATGCAGATCGCACCCCACCCGCCAGGCGTCGTCGGCCACGCTCCGGCGCGCGCGACCGGCACCAGGGAGACGAAGATCGCTCCGAACACCGGCACGGGCAGTGCCGAGACCCCGAACCCACCCGCGAGCCAGAGCACCGGGATCACGATGAGGAGACCCGACGTCGGCAGGTTCGGCAGGGTGTCGCGGAAGAACCCGACGGCGAGGATGTCGATGGTCGGAACGAGCACGAGCAGGCCACGGAGCTTGCCTGACGGCGGCACGGCGAAGAGCAGGGACGTGGCCGCAGCGGTCAGGGAGAGCCCGATGAGGAAGTCGGGCTCCAGCAGGGTCCAGGTCGACGTCAGGCCGATGTACAGCCCGAGCATCACGATCGAGGCGATGAACGCGAACTGCGCTCCGGCGAAGAGATGGTTGGCCCGCGGCAGGGGTGCGGCTGCCGCGGCCGGGACGGAGATGCCGACGGCCGGTGATGCGGGCCGTGGAGCGGCGGCAGGTCGAGCCGGGGCAGGGCCGGGCCTGGCCCGCCGGAACGGGACCCGACTGCATGGGGACCGGCCGAGCGCCGCCACGATCACGGAAGCGTGGGTCCTGGGGCTGACGCTGGGCCATGGCTGCTCTCCGGAAGGGGACGAGCGATCACCGGGCTCGGGCCGCTCACTCCCGAACCCTACCCGGTGAGCGCACCGCCTTCAGCAACCGTTGACAGTAGGCGGCTCAGGTCGGGAGTCGATCGGGCCGCTTCGGCGGGTACACCCAGGTGACCATCACCACCGAGATCATCATGAGGAGGAACCACGACACCAGCTTGGTGAGCGGGACGAGCTGCCAGCCGTCCTCCTGATTCGGGTACAGCCAGGCGCCCGTGATCGTCCCGATGTTCTCGGCGATCCAGATGAAGCAGGCCACGAGCAGGAACGCCACCAGCACGGGCATGCGGTGCGTCCGACGGAACACGCGGAAGTGCATCATCGTCCGGGCGAACACGAGGAGGACGGCTGCGAGCAGCACCCATCGCAGATCGACGATGAAGTGCTGGCTGAAGAAGTTCACGTAGATGCCGGCCGCGATGATCGTCGTGAGCCACACCCGTGGATAGCGGTCGAACCGGAGGTCGAAGAGCCGGTACACGCGCACCATGTACGACCCGACGGCCGCGTACATGAACCCGGTGTACAAGGGCACGGAGCCGAGGTGCAGGACCCCGCCGCCGTCGTACTCCCACGACCCCACCCCGGTCTTGAACAGCTCCATGCCCGTCCCGACGACGTGGAACAGGACGATCACCCAGAGCTCGCGGCCCGTCTCGAGCCTGGTGACGATCATGACCACCTGGATGACGATGGCAGCGACGACGAGCGCGTCGTTCCGGGCGAGCCAGACGTCGTCCGGGTACCAGAGGCGGGCGGCGACGATGACCGCGAGCATCGCTGCGCCGAAGATGCACGCCCACGCCTGTTTCGCCCCGAAGACGAGGAACTCGACGGCCTTCGCCCGCGCACCGCCGTCGGGGGCGTCGCGCAGGAGCCGGTTGGCCCGGTCGTCGATCCAGCGCTCGACCGCGGTCAGTTCGTGCTGGTCCACCCGACGTCGCGTCGCGACCCGCTCCGTCTGCGGGGGTGGGCGGCTCGGACATCGGGCCAGCATACGGGCACACGCCGCGCCGGACCTGAGACGTCGGGACCGCCCCGACGCGGGCTTCGACGGGCAGCTCCTAGGGTGGATCCATGCCGCAGAACCGCACGATCCGGACCGCCGCCACGGCGTTGCTCGCCTTGGCAGCCGTCCTCGGCCTCTCGGGCTGTGGCGACGTGAACGCGGCTTCCGCCGCCGGGCGGGACTTCGAGCACCTCCTGGACGGCGTCCCGGAGGTGGCCGATGTCGACACGACCGGGAGCAACACCCTGCCGTGGAGCGGTACGGCATCGGCGTCGGTGCTCATGGACGACGACGTCACCGACGATCGGCTGAGCGCGATCGTGGACCGCATCGGCGGGTTCCTGAACGAGCAGGCGAAACGGAGCGGCGGAGCGACGTGGGAGGGAGTCGACCTCACCGTCCGTGGGTTCACCCTGTCCGTCCTCGACCGACGAGCCGACAACGCGACCCAGCTGGAGCTGCTCGCGTCACTCGAGGACGAGGGCGTGCCGGGCGGTGAGCTGCAGCTCGCCTCCGCTGGAACCGACGGTGCGCGTGCGTCCTCGCTCTCCCTCGTGGCGCGTCCCGGAGAGGACTTCCTCGACGCCTACGACCTGGCCAGGGCGACCGCCGACGCGACGCCCGCCTACGCCGCCGCGGTCGTCAGCGGCCGCAGCGACGACGGTGTCGACCCGGCCGGACCCGACGAGGACGACGCCGACGATGCGGCCCCCGGCTTCCCCAACTGGGACGGGGACGCGCGGTTCTCCATCTCCTCAGGCGTCGACGACGACGCGACGGTCAGCGGCGACCCCGGTACGACCCGTGCCGCCTACCTGGCCGTCGCCGGACAGTTCGAGGTCATCGGCGCCACGCTGACCCCGGCCACGATCGACCTCCGCGTCGCGAGCGTCGACGACGTGGCCGCCGCGACCGCGGTGGCGACGGGTGCGGTACCGGCGGACGTCGCAGTGGAGGTCCAGGGCGGCATCGTCACCTGGGATGACGGCGTCCAGTCGGCGGACATGCTGCCGGTCGTCCAGGCGCTCGGCGCGGTGCCCGGCGTGACCGCGATCGCGGCGTCGAGTGACAGCGTCAGGCTCACCGTCGCGGGCCCGGGCGCCGGGCGCACCGCCCTCGACGTCCTCGACGCCCTGCCCGAGGCGTCGGTCGTCGAGTCGCTCGGCATCGACGGCCCCGTCGTGAGCGGTTCCCCTGGAACGTTCTCCGTGCGTGGCGCTCGCGGGGACGCGACCGTGCTGTTCGGCCTGGTCGAGCGGTTGACCGCCATGGGCTCGCTGGCGTCCGTCGAGAGCAGTGTCGGTCGCCTGCACGTCGAATTCCACGCGGGCGACGACACGACGCTCGGGGCGGCGATCGGCCTGGTCAAGGCGAGCGTCGCTCCGGGAACGTGGACCAGCATCGAGGTCGAGGGTGAGCGGGGGACCTGGTGGTTCGACGCCGCGGACACCATCACCATCGACGCTTCCGAGTACGCCGACGAGTCCCCGGAGGAGACCGCGCTCCGCGAGCGCATCGAGCGCCTCTGGAACGCCGCCTGACGGTCACGACTCCTGCAACGCCCGCCCGGACCGTCGAGGACGCCGGTGTCCGAGCGGCCGGTGCCCACCGGACGGTCCAAGCAGCAGGAGTTACGGACGCGGCTCGCCGGCGGCCCGGGGGCGCGAGACCGTCACCGTGAACTTCTGGTTGCGCGCGAACTGCGTCGTCGGACCGACGAGCCGCTCGAGGGCAGCCCGGTAGCCGAGGTGCGAGTTCCACACGACGGCGAGCGTGCCGCCCGGCTGCAGGACGCGCGCGGCCTCGGCGAACAGGTCGTGGGCGACGCCCGTGTGGACGGTGGTCCCGCTGTGGAAGGGCGGGTTCAGGACGATGAGGTCGGCTGACGCGTCCGGCTGCATCGACAGGCCGTCGTCGCGGAGCACCGTGATGCGCTCGGCCAGCCGGCGGTCGGCGTCGTCGTTGGCGGCGATGGTCGCGGTGGTCGAGGCGACGGCTGCAGCGGACTGGTCGGTCGCGATGACCGCGAGCTCGGGCCGGGCGATGGCGAGCGACACCGCGAGGACGCCGGTGCCGCAGCCGAGGTCGATGGCCGTCCGGGCGTCGGGCGCGATCTCCGGCAGCGCCTCCAGCAGGAAGCGGGTGCCGATGTCGAGCTTCGTGCCGGCGAACGCCGCGCCGGCGGCGGCGATGGTCAGGCCGATGTCGGCATGGTGCTCGGTGCGCAGCGCGGTCGAGGCCGTGGTGTCGGCCTCGTCACGCGCTCCCTCGACGGCGGCGGTCACCGGATCGCTCGCACGGAGCACTCGGGACTTCTGCCGGGCGAGGCTCGCGGTGACGGTCGAGAAGCTCCGACCGAGGACCTCGTTCATCGCGGGCGTCAGGTGCTTCACCCGGCCACCGGCCAGGAGACGGACGTCGACGGCGCCCCAGCGGGCCACGGCGGCGGCGATCTCGTGCAGGGCTTCGAGGTGCTTCGGGAGTTGGAGGAGGACGAGTGATGCGCCCGTGAACAGCTCCTCGCCGAGCGGCAGGTTGCGGAAGCCGCCGTCGACGCCGAGCCGTTCGGCGTTGGCCGCGAGGGCGCGTTCCCCGACGGCGGCGTCCTGGTGGACCCGGACGTCGGTCGCCCCCAGGAGCGCGATGGCGCCGAGGGTCAGCGCCCCGTAGGCGTCGCCGACCACGACGATCTCGCCGGGCGTCGGCACCCGCCCGGCCAGGGCCTCGGCCGCTTCGTCGAGCAGGAGCCGGTCGGTCGCGTCGACGGCGAAGAGGTTGGGTGCCTCGTGATCGGGGAACCGGCGCAGCGCGTCGAAGGAGAACTCGGGCATCCCCTCAGCGTAACCGGCCACGCGATACGAGGAACGGCGTCACCGACGGCGCGCGCGTCGAGCCGGCTTCTCCGCCTTCACGGCTCGGAGGACGGCCGGGAAGACGAGGACGCCGAGCCCGGCGGAGACGAGGAGGTTGACGACCGTGGCGATGGCGACGCCCTGGCCGAAGGCGCGGACGGTCTCGAGGCCGCTGGCGTCTTCGGCGCGGACGGACGCGATCGCACCGAACACGATCACGAGGCTGATGACCGCGAAGATGAGCTGCAGCGGGACGGTGGCCCACATGCCCCAGTGCGTGACGGCTCCTGCGCGACGCACGCCGTGACGCCGCAGGATCCGCAGGCTGAGGGCGATGCCGCCGAGGAAGGCGACGACCCCGAGCGCGACGTACCCCCACACCCAGGCGCCGAACGGCGGTGTCAGGAAGAGCAGGATGAAGCCGAACACGCGCGAGAAGCCGTCGACCCATTCGGCCTCGCCCGCACCGAGCAGGACGCCGACGAGGATCGGGGCGCCGATCACGACGAGCGTCAGCAGCGGAAGCACGCCCGCGATGACGCCGAAGTACATGAGCGGGTAGGCGGTCAGTCCGGTCAGGCGGGCGCCGCGCCGCCTCCGGGCCGTCGCGGGTGCGGTCTGCGCCGGGTCCGGCTTCGTCACCACGGGCTGCGCGCTCATGCCCCAACCCTACGCGGCGTGCAGACATACGAAAGCGCACTCGTGGTCGTCATCCACGCGGGATGACGACCACGAGTGCGCTGTCGTCGGCTACTCGGAGAGCGACGGCCGCCAGACGACGACCTCGGTCCGGCGGCGGGTGCGGGTACCGCTCCGCATCGGGACGACGCTCCCCTCCATGCCGGCGGCGAACACCCGGTTGCCCGGGGTTCGCAGCAGGGCGTTGGCGAGCGCGTGCTCGAGCTCCCGCACCCGACCCTGGAGCGAGCTGACCTCGTTCTCCAGGGTCAGGATGCGGGAGATGCCCTCGAGGCTGACGCCCTCGGCACTGAGCCTGGACACCTCACGGAGCTGGGCGATGTCGCGCATCGAGTACCTGCGCGACTTCCCGGCGGTCCGCGTCGGCGACACGAGCCCGAGCCGGTCGTACTGCCGAAGGGTCTGCGGGTGCATGCCGGCGAGCTCGGCAGCCATCGCGATCGCGAAGACCGGCGAATGCTCGTCCATGCTCCCTGCCCTTCCGTGTGCTGCTGGCTACTAGCCCCGAGCCCTGGCGATGAGCTCGTCGCGGGGGTTGTCCTTCGGCTCCAGCTCGTGGAACCGTTCGAGTGCTTCCTTGGCCTCGCCGCCGAGATGCGCCGGGACGACGATCTGCACGACGGCCAGGAGGTCGCCGGTGCCCTTCGTCGTCGCGACACCACGGCCCTTGACGCGCAGGACGCGGCCGCTCGGCGTGCCGGGGGCGACGCGCAGCTTGACGGGGTCGCCGCCGAGCGTCGGAACCTCGATCGTGGCGCCGAGCGCGGCCTCCACGAAGGTGACCGGCACGGTGACGCGGAGGTTCAGGCCGTCGCGTTCGAACACGGGATGCTTGCGGACACTCACGGTGACCACGATATCGCCGGGTTCGCCGCCGTCCGGACTCGGCTGCCCCTTGCCGCGCAGGCGGATCTTCTGTCCATCCGACACACCCGCCGGGATCTTCACCTTGATGGTGCGTCCCTCGGAGGTCTGCAGGGAGATGGTGTCGCCCTGCGTGGCCGTGATGAAGTCGATCGTCGTGTGCGCGGTGATGTCGCGGCCCGGCGTGGGTCCGCCGTAGCCGCGGAAGCCACCGGAGGTCTGGCCGAAGCCACCCTGGCCGAACATGCCGCCGAGGATGTCCTCGTATCCGGGAGGAGCCTGCTGGTAGCTGTAGCTCTGGCGACCGCCACCACCACCGCCCCCACCGAACATCGTCCCGAAGACGTCCTCGAAGCCGCCCTGGCCGCCGCCGGCACCCGGGGCGGTGAAGCGTGCTCCACCGCCCATGGCGCGAACGGCGTCGTACTCCTTGCGCTGCTCGGGGTCGCCGAGGACCGAGTGGGCCTCGCTGATCTCCTTGAACTTCGCCTCGGCCTTCGCATCACCCGGGTTGGAGTCCGGGTGGTACTGCCGGGCGAGCTTCCGGTAGACCTTCTTCAGTTCCGCCGGCGTCACGTCCTTCTTGACGCCGAGGACCTTGTAGAAGTCCTTGTCGAACCAGTCCTGACTCGCCATGGCTAGCTCGCCGGGACCGCGACGACCACCTTCGCGGCGCGCAGCAGGGTGGAGCCCAGGTGGTACCCGGTCTCCACGACGTCGAGGACGGTCTCGCCCTCGGCGCCCGGCGTGGGCTGCTGGAAGATGGCCTCGTGCACGTTGGGGTCGAAGGTCTCGCCGACCGCTCCGAACGGCTTCAGCCCGAGCTTCTCGGCAGCGCCGCGGAGCTTGGCCGCGATCTGCGTGAAGGGGGCGTCGCCCTCGAGGTCGCCGTGCTTGTCAGCGCGGTCGAGGTCGTCGAGCACCGGCAGCAGGACCTTGGCGACCTCGCCGGTGGTGCGCTCGCGCTCCACCTCGCGGCCGGCCTCGGTGCGCTTCCGGTAGTTCGCGTACTCGGCCGTGACGCGCTGCAGGTCGCCGAGGCGTTCTGCAGCGAGCTGCTCGGCCGGGGAGAGGTCGCCGCCCTGCACGGGCTCCTCGGGAGCCGCGTTGAGGATGTCCTCGACGGTCAGCTCGTCGTCGGCGGCCGGTGCGTCGGCGTCGGCGGATTCGGCAGGTGCGCCCGAGGGGGCCGACGCGTCGGCGTCAGCCCCCTCGGTGCCAGGCTGACGAACCTCGCCGGTCTCCGGGTCGATCCGCCGCTTGTCGCGGATGATGGGATCGTCCTGGTTCTGGTTCTGGTTCTCGTCAGTCATGGTTACTTCTTGTCCTTGTCGTCTTCGTCCTCGACGACCTCGGCGTCGACGACGTCCTCATCGGAGGTCGCCTCCTCAGCCGGGGCCTCGGTTCCTGCGGCGGACTCGGAGGCCTGCGCCTGGGCGTAGATCGCCTCGCCGAGCTTGACCTGGCTCTCGTTGAGCTTGTCGAACGCGGTCTTCACCGCGTCCTCGTCCTCACCGGCGAGCGCGCTCTTCAGGGCGTCGACATCGGCCTGGACGTCGGTCTTGACGTCCTCGGGCAGCTTGTCGTCGTTCTCCTTGATGAGCTTGTCGATCGAGTAGGCGAGCTGCTCGGCGCTGTTGCGGACCTCGGCCTGCTCGCGGCGGGCCTTGTCGTCCGCAGCGTGCTCCTCGGCCTCGCGGACCATGCGCTCGATGTCCTCCTTGCCGAGGGACGAGCCACCGGTGATGGTCATCGACTGCTCCTTGCCGGTGCCCTTGTCCTTGGCGGACACGTGCACGATGCCGTTGGCGTCGATGTCGAAGGTGACCTCGACCTGCGGCACACCGCGCGGAGCCGGCGCGATGCCGGTCAGCTCGAAGGTGCCGAGGTTCTTGTTGTCGCGGGTGAACTCGCGCTCGCCCTGGAAGACCTGGATCGCGACGGACGGCTGGTTGTCGTCGGCCGTGGTGAAGGTCTCGCTCCGCTTCGTGGGGATCGCGGTGTTGCGCTCGATGAGCTTCGTCATGATGCCACCCTTGGTCTCGATACCGAGCGACAGGGGGGTGACGTCGATGAGCAGCACGTCCTTGCGCTCACCCTTCAGCACGCCGGCCTGGAGGGCGGCGCCGACGGCGACGACCTCGTCAGGGTTGACGCCCTTGTTGGGCTCCTGACCACCGGTGAGCTTCTTGACGAGCTCGGCGACGGCGGGCATACGGGTCGATCCACCGACGAGCACGACGTGCGCGATGTCGGAGACCTTCACGCCGGCCTCGGCGATGACGTCGTTGAACGGCTTGCGGGTGCGCTCGAGCAGGTCCTGCGTGAGCTCCTCGAACTTGGCGCGGCTGAGCGTCTCGTCGAGGTTGGCCGGGCCGTTCTCCGTGAGGGAGAGGTACGGGAGCTGGATCGAGGTCGACATCGAGGAGCTGAGCTCCTTCTTCGCCTGCTCGGCGGCTTCCTTGAGGCGCTGCTTCGCGATCTTGTCGCCCGAGACGTCGACACCGGTCGAGTCCTTGAAGCGCTTGATCAGGTAGTCGACGACGCGCTGGTCCCAGTCGTCTCCACCGAGGCGGTTGTCACCGGAGGTGGAGCGGACCTGGATGGTGGAGAAGTCGTCGTCCTTGCCCACTTCGAGCAGCGAGACGTCGAAGGTACCGCCACCGAGGTCGAAGACGAGGATGAGCTCGTCCTCCTTGCCGCGGTCGAGGCCGTAGGCGAGGGCTGCGGCGGTCGGCTCGTTGATGATGCGGAGCACGTTGAGGCCTGCGACCTCACCGGCCTCCTTCGTGGCCTGACGCTCGGCGTCGTTGAAGTAGGCGGGGACGGTGATGACCGCGTCGGTCACGGTGTCGCCCAGGTACTGCTCGGCGTCGCGCTTCAGCTTCGCGAGGATGCGGGCGGACAGCTCCTGCGGCGTGTACTTCTTGCCGTCGACGTCGAACTTCCAGTCGGTGCCCATGTGGCGCTTGACGCTCGCGATGGTGCGGTCGACGTTGGTGACGGCCTGGCGCTTCGCGGTCTCGCCGACGAGCACCTCGCCGTCCTTGGTGAATGCGACGACGGAGGGGGTGGTGCGGAAGCCCTCGGCGTTGGCGATGACGGTGGGTTCTCCACCTTCGAGGACGGCGACCACCGAGTTGGTGGTACCGAGGTCGATGCCTACTGCACGTGCCATGTGTTGGTTCTCCTTGTGTTGACTGCCGGTTCGGAACTCGTCGACTCGGGCGGCATGCGGATGGGCGTCCGGCCGACTCGACGAGCTCGGCACCGAGCTGGTTGATGGGGTGATGCTGGTGTGACGTCGAGACTTGAGCCCCGATGACTCAATGCTACCGAGGCCCGGTTTCGACGTCAAGAAAGTTGAGTCCGCCTGGCTCAACTCCCAGCGGATGGCCAGGGTGACCGCGACCCAGGTGCCCTTCGACAAGCTCAGGGACCAGGACGGGGAACGGTCCGCGAGTGACGACAGGCCCAGAGTCCGGAACGAATCCCGGTCCCTGAGCCTGTCGAAGGGGTATTGCCTACGCGGCGTCCACCAGCACCGCAGCATGCTCGGTGACGACGATCTTCCCGCCGACCGCGTCGACGTGCACGGTCGAGCCGTCGCCGACCCCGCCGCCCACGACGAGCTCGGCGATGCGGTCGTCGACCTCACGCTGGATGAGGCGACGCAGGGGGCGCGCGCCGTACTCCGGCTCGTAGCCGAGCTCCGCGAGGAGCGCGAGCGCCTCGGGCGTCGTCTCGAGTGACGCACCGCGCGCGGCCAACCGTTCGGTCGTGCGGCCGAGCATCAGTCCGACGATCTCCTGCAGCTGCTGCTGGTCGAGCTTGCGGAAGAGGACGATCTCATCGATGCGGTTGAGGAACTCCGGACGCATCGCCTCGCGCAGCTTGCCCATGACCCGGGCCCGCAGCGCCTCCTCGGAGCCGAAGCCCGTCGGGTCGTCCGCGCCGCCGGCGACGAAGCCCATCGCACCGGAACGGGATGCGAGGAACTCGGAACCGAGGTTCGAGGTCATGACGACGACCGTGTTGCGGAAGTCGATCGTCCGCCCCTGACCGTCGGTCAGGCGACCGTCGTCGAGCACCTGCAGGAGCAGGTTGAAGACGTCGGGGTGCGCCTTCTCGATCTCGTCGAACAGCACGATCGAGTACGGGTTGCGCCGCACGCGCTCGGTGAGCTGGCCCGCCTCGTCGAACCCGACGTACCCGGGAGGGGCACCGACGAGTCGCGACACCGTGTGGCGTTCGCCGAACTCGCTCATGTCGAAGCGGATCACCGAGTGCTCGTCCGCGAAGAGGGATCCGGCGAGCGCCTTCGCGAGCTCCGTCTTACCGACGCCGGTGGGGCCGAGGAACAGGAAGCTGCCGACGGGTCGGTTCGCATCCCCCATGCCCGTGCGGTTGCGACGGACGGCCTTCGACACCGCGGTCACGGCGTCGTGCTGGCCGACGACGCGAGCGTGCAGTTCGTCCTCGAGGCCGGCGAGACGTTCCCGCTCGCCCTCCGTGAGCCGACTGACCGGGATGCCGGTGGCACGGGACACGACGCCGGCGATCTGGGCCTCGTCGACGACCGCGTCACGGTCGGTGCGGGCACCGGGTCCGTTGGAGGCGGCGTCGAGCTTCGCCTGCACGGCGGTGATCTCGTCGCGGATGCGCGAGGCCTCCTCGTAGTGCTCGGCCGACACGGCCGCGTTCTTCGACGCCTCGAGTGTCGCGAGCTCCTCGACGAGGGCGCTCACGTCGACCGCCTTCCCGAGCCGCAACCGCAGCCGGGCTCCGGCCTGGTCGACGAGGTCGATGGCCTTGTCGGGCAGGACACGGTCGGGCAGGTAGCGGGCGGAGAGCTCGACGGCTGCGCGGAGGGCGTCGTCGGTGAAGCGGACGTCGTGGTGCTCCTCGTAGGCAGGACGGAGACCGTCGAGGATGAGGACGGCGTCCTCGATCGACGGCTCGCCGACACGCACGGGCTGGAAGCGGCGTTCGAGTGCCGGGTCCTTCTCGATCCCGCGGTACTCACGGAGCGTGGTCGCACCGATGAGGTGCAGCTCACCGCGCGCGAGACGCGGCTTGAGCATGTTCCCGGCGTCCATGCCGCCCTCGCCGGAACCTCCGGCGCCGACGACGGTGTGGACCTCGTCGATGAAGACGATCAGCTCGGAGCGGTTGGCCGCGATCTCGTCGAGCAGGCCGGTGAGGCGCTCCTCGAAGTCGCCGCGGTACCGGGTTCCGGCGACCATGGCCGGCAGGTCGAGTGAGACGACGCGCTTCCCGCGCAGCTGCTCCGGGACGCCGCCGTCGACGATCGCCTGGGCGAGCCCCTCGACGACCGCGGTCTTGCCGACGCCGGCCTCGCCGACGAGCACGGGGTTGTTCTTCGTGCGGCGGGAGAGGATCTCGATGGTCTGCTCGATCTCCTCGGAACGTCCGATGACGGGGTCGAGCGATCCGCCTGCGGCGAGCGCCGTGAGGTCGGTGCCGAAGCGGTCGAGCATCGGGGTGTCCGAGTCGAGGTCGTCGGCATCGCGGTCGTCCTGGTCGTCGGTGGCGACACCGGGGTCGCCGACGGTCTGGCGCATGCCCTGGGTCAGCGCCTCCGCCGTGACGCCGGCGCGGGCGAGGACCTCACCGGCGGGCGAGTCCTGGTTGATGACGAGCGCGAAGAAGAGGTGCTCGGGGTCGACGTACGTCGATCCGGCGGCGCGGGCCACCTGGTAGGCGTGGAACAGCGCGCGCTGGGCCGACGGCGTGATGGCCGGGTCCTTGACGCTCGGCGAGGACGCCTGCGGCAGGCGCTGCTCGGCGGCCTTGGCGATGACCTTCGGGTCGACGCCGAGGCGCGCGACGGCGTCCTTCGCGGGCTCCTCGCTCACGATGACGCGCAGGATGTGCAGCGCGTCGAGCTCGTTCTGGCCGCGCTCGAGCGCGAACCGGCCGGCGCGCTGCAGGATCTCCTGCGTCCGCGCGGTGAGGAAGCGGCTGAGGTCGATGGTCCGCGCCGAACGCGCCCGCTCGCCCTCGAGGTATCGGGCGAGGAAGTCGTCGAACGACGACGATCCGCCGTCTGCTGCTGCGCCGCCCTGGGTGAAGTCTTCGGGCACGTGAACCTCCTGGATTCAAACTTGAGTGTCGTACGCTCAAGTCCAACGCGGGGTGCCCGAAGCTATTCCCGGCGACGATCCGCGTCCCAGCGAACCTTCAGCCAGCGCGCTCCGGACGCGCGCTACCGCCCGTTCACCACGCGGCACTAGCCTCAGTGCATGAGCACGACTCCCCCAGGTGGCACCGACGACACCGGCCGGACAGGCGGGCACGGCGACGAGGCCCCGCGTCTCGGATCCCGGCCCCGCAACTTCCCGCCACCACCGCTCGTCACCCCCGACGCCGCAGCGGCCACCGTCGACCTCGACACCTCGCAGGTCGCCGCCGTGAAGGCGCAGGCGGGCCGTAAGGGTCGCATCTTCGCGTGGAGCCTGTGGGACTGGGGCTCGGCGTCGTTCAACGCCGTCGTCACCACCTTCGTGTTCACCGTCTATCTGACGAGCGACTCCTTCGGCGAGGAGGCCGCGGTGTCGGCGTCCCTCGGGTGGGCGCTCGCCGCCGCCGGGCTGCTGATCGCGATCCTCGCGCCGGTCGTCGGCCAGCGGTCGGACTCCGCCGGGCGACGGAAGTTCTGGCTCGGCTTCAACACCTACGTCGTCGTCGCGATCACCGCGCTCCTCTTCTTCGTCGCCCCCGATCCGAACTTCCTCTGGCTGGGCCTCGTCCTCCTCGCGGTCGGCAACATCGTGTTCGAGTTCGCCGGCGTCAACTACAACGCGATGCTCGCCCAGGTGTCGACGCCCACCTCCATCGGCAAGGTCTCCGGTCTCGGCTGGGGCATGGGGTACATCGGCGGCATCGTGCTGCTGCTCATCGTGTACTTCGGCTTCATCTCCCCCGAGGTCGGACTCTTCGGCGTCACCGGCGAAGACGGCATGGACGTCCGCGTCGCGATGCTCGTGTCCGCGGCGTGGTTCGGGATCTTCGCCCTGCCCGTGCTGTTCGCGGTGCCCGAGTACCACGCACCCCAGGCCGTCGCCCGGCCGCACGTCGGGTTCTTCGCCTCCTACGGCGTCCTCGCCAAGAGCATCGCGGAACTCTGGCGCGACAGCCGACAGACGCTCTACTTCCTGCTCGCGAGCGCCGTGTTCCGCGACGGGCTCGCCGGTGTCTTCACCTTCGGTGGCGTCCTGGCCGCGGGGACCTTCGGCTTCTCACCCGGCGAGGTGATCATCTTCGCGATCGCCGCCAACGTCGTCGCCGGGATCGCGACGATCACGATCGGCCTGCTCGACGACAAGGTGGGGCCGAAACCCGTCATCGTCGCGTCGCTCATCGGCCTCGTCATCGCGGGAAGCGCCGTGTTCTTCCTCCACGAGGGCGGCGCGACGATCTTCTGGATCTTCGGGCTCATGCTGTGCCTGTTCGTCGGCCCCGCCCAGTCGGCGAGCCGCTCGTTCCTGGCGCGCATCATCCCGGAGGGCCGCGAGGGTGAGGTCTTCGGCCTCTACGCCACGACCGGCCGCGCCGTGTCCTTCCTCGCACCGACCGCCTTCGCACTGTTCGTCACGCTCGGCGGGGCGCAGTTCTGGGGGATCCTCGGGATCGTGCTCGTGCTGCTCATCGGCCTCGGACTGCTGATCCCGGTGCACGCGAAGCAGGGGCGGCTCAGCCTCGCGGGCCTGATGACACGCGCCGCCACCGCTCGGGCCCTCGGGCCTTCTAGCTTGATTTCGTAATTACGATATTTGTACACTTGGGTCATGACGACCATCGACCCCGGGGATCACGAGGCACGTCTCGCGCGTCTCGAAGCCGCCGTGTTCGCCCGACCGGCCGACGACGACACGACCACCGAGCGACCGGATGACGTTCCGTCCGCAGCCGCGGCGGGCGATGCCGACGACACCTTCTGGGCGCTCCGCGGGCTCGAACAGCGCACGGCCGAGCTCGAGCACGGGGCGGTCCTCTTCACCGGATCGGTCGTCGCCGGCGGCGGACCCGTGCAGTGGCAGTACGCCAGGGCGACCGACGACCTCCTCGCGCTCGGCGACGACCCCGACGCCGTGGAATCAGCAGGCTCCGGTCCACTCGCGACGGCGGCATCGCGACTCGCGGCCATCGGCTCCCCCGTCCGGCTGCAGCTGCTCCTGGCCGTCGCCAACGGCACCTCCGCACTCGCGGACCTCGGCGAACTCGACGGCATCGGGACGACCGGCCAGGTCTACCACCACGTCCGCGTCCTGACGGCCGCCGGCTGGCTGCAACCCGCCGGCCGCGGACGGGTCGCGGTCCCGCCCATGCGACTCGTCCCGCTGCTCGTCGCCGTCGCCGCCATGGAATGACCACCGACCCCAGGAAGGACCCCGCATGACCGCCACACCACGCAGCACGTCCCGACCCAGACGGGTCTGGGTCATCGCCGCCGTCAGCACCGCTGTCGCCCTCGCGATCGGGCTCGCCTTCCGGCCAGGGCCCTCGACGCTTCCCCCCGAGGCCACCGGCGACGCCGAACTCGCGGCCACCGTCCGCGAGCTCGCCGGCCCCGACCGCAAGGCCCTGCTGGCCGTCGTCGTCACCCCGGACGGCACCCGCACCGCGACGATCGGCGCCCAGCCGGACACCCGGTTCGAGATCGGATCGGTGAGCAAGGCCTTCACCGGACTGTTGCTCGCCGACGCGATCGAGCGCGGCGAGGTCACCCCGGACACCAGGCTCGGTGAGCTCCTCGAGCTGGGCGACGCGCCCGCGGCGGACGTGACCCTCGAGCAGCTCGCCACCCACACCTCCGGCCTGCCCCGGCTGCCGATCGACCTCTCGACGATCCTCTCCTCGACGTGGTTCGCGCTCACGACGGCGAACCCCTACGGCGAGGACCTCGACCAGCTGCTCGAGCAGGCGCGGTCCGCATCCCTCGACACCCCGAAGGGTACCTACTCCAACCTCGGCTTCGAACTCCTCGGTGCCGCCCTCGGCTCGGCCGCCGGCACCAGCTACGCCGACCTCCTCGAGGAACGGATCACCGGTCCGATGGGGCTCGACTCGACCAGCCCCGTGAGCGATGCGGCCGAGCTCGGCGACCGCGACCTCCTCGGTGAGACCGCCGGCGGACGGACCGCCGCCGCATGGACCGGCACGGCGATCGGGCCCGCCGGTGGCATCCGCTCGGACACGGAGGATCTCGCGCGCTTCGCGGAGCGACTGGCCGACGGCAGCGCGCCGGGCATCGAGGCGCTCGACCCACAAGCGGCGTTCGGCGATCGCGAGATCGGCTGGGCCTGGATCACCGATCGGAAGGCGATCGACGGTGAGGACCTCGTCTGGCACAACGGCGCCACGGGCGGCTTCGCGTCCTTCGTCGGCGTCGTTCCGGCGACCGGCACCACGGTGGTCCTCGTCTCAGCGACCCAGGAGTCGGTCGATGCGGCCGGCGTCGCCCTCCTCGAGCAGATCGGAGCAGCACGATGATCGAGATCCTGATCCCCGCCGTCGTCGCCCTCGTCGTCGCGTGGGTCCTCGCCCTCCAGGTCGTCCACGCGTGGAGTACGGGACGCTGGGCGGCGACCGAGCGCTACCGACTGGTCGTCGACGCGGTCGACAGCATCGTGATCCTCGCCCTCGTCCGCGCCCTCGCCGCGCCGGTCGGCGTCTGGTCCTGGGCGTGGGTCCTCGCCGTCGCGATCGTCGGCTTCGGACTCGCAGGCGCAGCACTCCGCTGGAACACACTCCCCTGGCACGCACCCAAGCCGAAGCGGACCCTCGACGAGCACGGGGCGACGGTCGAGACAGCCGTCGAACCCCGCACCCGCGGTCGGCAGGTCCTGTCGGGGATCTACGCCGTCGTCGGTGCCGCGATCGTCGCGCTCTGCTGGTGAGCGACCGCAGCCCGCGGTCGGGTCAGGCGCCCGGGAGCACGAGCCCCTTCCGCAGGGTGACGTTCCCGTACTTCCTGGTCTCGCCCGTGCGGATGATGAGGAACGCCGTGGCGGCCTCGTCGTAGTAGGCGAACCGGTCGACGAAGCGCACGGCGTCCTCGGTCGTGCCGGCGGCGGCGATGAGTTCCCGCTGGACGTCGAGCACCGTACCGTCGGCACTCGTCATGAGGTCGAGCACGGGCTCGTCGTCGAGCGGGATCACCGTGCGCACCGCTCGGAGGACCTCCGGCGTCGACAGCGTCGGCAGCACGACGACGCGTTCGCCGAGCCGGGCGGCCGGGAAGTGCGCGTCGGCGATCACCACCGCGTCCGAATGTCCCATCGCGTCCAGGTGCAGCAGCAGTTCGCCGCTCAGCACCGGGTCGATCCCTGTCAGCATGGTGACCTCCTCGTCATGGTTCCGTGTCCATCCGTCTGCCCGATCATGTCAGTCCGTCGCGCCGACCGGCCCGCGGGGGTCGAGCCGGTAGACGCGCGTCGCCGTCCCGCCACGCAGTGCATCGCGTTCCGCCGGCGACAACTCGTCGACGAGACCGGACAGCTCGTGCCAGACCGCACCGTACCCGCCGCTCGTGACGGTCATCGGCCAGTCGCCGCCGAGCATCAACCGCTCGGGCCCGAAGCAGGCGAGTGCGGTGTCCCAGGCCCGACGCACGTCGGCCGCCACGAACGGCCGACCGGCTCGGTTGAGGCCCGACACCTTGGCGACCACGTTCGGTGACGCCGCCGCCGCGGCCAGCTCGGTCGCCCATCGTTCGAAGGCCTCATCGTCGCGCGGCGGCTTCGCGAGGTGGTCGACGACGATCGTCAGCCCCTCCTCCAGCCGTGCGAGTCCGGTGGCGTCACGGAGCAGCCGAGGGAAGGCGTTCGGGAGGTCGAGCGGAAGCCCCCGGTCCGCGAGGACCGCCGCCAACCGGCGCGCGGGTGCTGCCAGGAGCAGGCCGTCCCGGGGATCGTCGTGCAGCAGCTGACGAACGCCGCGGAATCGTGGATGCACTCCCCAACGGTCGAGCAGTTCCTCGGCCCGCTTCGCATCGTCGATCGGCACCCAGCCGACGACGCCGGCCACCCAGCTGAAAGCGTCCGATGCGCTGAGCATGGACATCGTGTCGAGCTCGGTGTCGTCGGCCTGGACGAGGATCGCCGCATCGACGCCGGCCTCCCGCAGCTCCGCGGCCGCGCGCTCCGGCGTGAAGTCCTCGCGAAGTGCCTCGTCGGCCGAAGCGAGCCAGTGATACCCGTCGGCGCGATTCCACAGATGGAGGTGCGCGTCGATCGTCCGCATCAGCCGAGCAGCCCTCTGGTGCGCAGCTCCGTCCAGAAGGTCTCGGGGATCGGCGCCTCGAAGCGCTCCACGTTCTGGATCATCTGCTCCGGCCGCGAGGCACCGACCGCGACCGTCCGCACGGCGGGGTGGCGGAGCGGGAACTGGAGGGCGGCTGCGGGCAGTTCGACCTCGAACCGACGGCAGATCTCGGCGATGTCGACGGCGCGGTCGAAGACCTCCGGCGGGACGGCACCGTACTCGTAGCGTCCGTCGCGGTCGGGGACGGCGCGGGCCAGCAGGCCGGAGTTGAACACCGAGGCGGCGACCACACCGACGCCGTGTTCCAGGCAGGCGGGCAGCACCTCCTCGGCCGCCGGTTGCTCGGCGAGCGTGTACCGACCGGCGATCATGATGAGGTCGGTCAGGCCCGTGCGCACCGCGGCGAGGAGTGCGGCGACGTCCATCGACCCGATCCCGACCGCCCCGACGAGTCCTTCGTCGCGGAGGGCGGCGAGCGCCGGTATCCCCTCGGAGATCCCGGACTCCGGATCGTTGCGTTCCGGGTCGTGGAGGTAGAGCACGTCGACGTGGTCGAGTCCGAGTCGTTCGAGGGACTCGTCGAGCGAGCGACGCACGCCGGCCTCGCTCGCGTCCCACTCGCGCCGCACGGTCGCCGGGACGACGAAGTCGTTGTCCGTGTCGAGCGCACCCTCCCCCGCGGGGTTCGGCACGAGGAGGCGGCCGACCTTGGTGGACAGGACGTACTCGTCGCGGGGCTTCGTCCGCAGGAAGGCGCCGAGCCGACGCTCGGAGAGACCGAGGCCGTAGTGCGGAGCCGTGTCGTAGAAGCGGACGCCGTGTTCCCAGGCCGCATCGAGGATCGCCCAGGCCTCCTCATCGCTGAGCTCGCGGTAGAGGTTGCCGAGGTTGGCGGCGCCGTACGCGAGCCGCGGGACGAGGAGGTCAGGCACCGGCGCCCCGGAAGGTGAACTCGGCGATCGACGTCGCGAGCATCTCCGAACCGCCGCCGGGGGCGACCGGCGCGCGGTACCGGCCGGCGACGATCTCGACGGGCTCGACGAAGTGCTCGTGCAGGTGGTCGACGAATTCGATCATGCGTCCATCCTCGCTCCCGGACACGGCGATGAAGTCGAACATCGAGAGGTGCTGCACCGCTTCGCACAGCCCGACGCCACCGGCGTGCGGGCAGACCGGGACACCGAACTTCGCGGCCAGGAGGAGGATCGTGATGTTCTCGTTCACGCCGGCGACCCGCGTGGAGTCGATCTGGAGCACCTGGAGGGCGTCGGCCTGCAGGAACTGCTTGAACATGATGCGGTTGGCCATGTGCTCACCGGTCGCGACCGGGATCGGGGCGACGCCGCGCGCGATCGCCGCGTGGCCGAGGATGTCGTCGGGGCTCGTCGGCTCCTCGATCCAGGCGATGTCGTAGGGGGCGAGTCGGGACATCCAGTCGATCGCCTCCGCGACGTCCCACCGCTGGTTGGCGTCGACGGCGATCCGGATGTCGGGTCCCACGGCGTTCCGGGCGATGGCGAGGCGACGGACGTCGTCCTCCACATTCCCGCCGACCTTGAGTTTGACCTGCGCGAATCCGTCCGCGACCGCTTCGCGACACAGGCGGTCGAGCTTCTCGTCGGAGTAGCCGAGCCACCCGGGCGTGGTCGTGTAGGCGGGGTACCCGGCGGCGAGCAGGGCCTCGGTCCTGGCCTCCCGTCCCGGTTCGGCGCGTCGGAGGATCGCGAGGGCGTCGTCCGGGGTGAGGACGTCGCTCAGGTAGCGGAAGTCGACGAGCTCGACGAGCTCCTCCGGCGTCATCGTGGCGAGCAGCCGCCAGAGCGGCAGGCCGGCGCGTTTGGCCTTGAGGTCCCAGAGCGCGTTGACGACGGCGCCGATCGCCATGTGCATGACGCCCTTCTCGGGGCCGAGCCACCGGAGCTGGGAGTCGTAGACGAGTTCGCGCCAGAAGGACCCGAGGGCGTCGAGCACGGGCTCGACCTCGCGACCGAGGAGGTGGTCCCGGAGGGCGTGGATGGCTGCGACCTCGACGTCGTTGCCGCGTCCGATCGTGAAGACGAAGCCGTGGCCCTCGTGGCCGTCGTCCGCGTCCGTCACGAGCCGCAGGTAGGCGGCGGAGTAGTCGGGGTCGGGGTTCATGGCATCCGAGCCGTCGAGGGTGGTCGAGGTCGGGAACCGGACGTCGTGCGTCTCGAATCCGATGATGGTACTCACGTCGGCATGCTCCTTCGGGCTGGTGCCACCGAGCTTAGACATCCGATGTCTGGGCTGTCAATGCGCTCAGCGTGGACCAAATCACCTGTTGCAACGGCCGGGTCGGGCGGTAGAGTTCAGACGTTATCGGCTACGGAGCCGGGTCCGCACGCGGGCACCGGCGGAACCGGAAGGACCAGCATGCGCTTCGCCAGACTCGGCCCCGCGGACGGGGAGACCCCCGTCGTGTTCGCGGGCGACACCGCCTACGACCTCCGATCGATCACCCCCGACATCGACGGAGCGTTCCTCGCCGGCGGCGGCGTCGATCAGGTTCGCGCCGCCCTCGAGTCGGGTGCGCTCCCCGTCCTCGACGGCGCCGACGAGCTCCGGATCGGCGCTCCGATCGCCCGGCCGAGTGCGGTCGTCTGCATCGGGATGAACTACGCGGCGCACGCGGCGGAGTCCGGATCCGCTCCGCCCGAGATCCCGATCATGTTCCTGAAGACGCCGAACACGGTCGTCGGCCCGAACGACGACGTCCGCATCCCGCGCGGCAGCACGAAGACCGATTGGGAGGTCGAGCTGGGCGTCGTCATCGGCGAGCGCACCTCCTACCTCGACAGCCCTGAGGACGCCCTCGGCCGCATCGCCGGCTTCGTCACCGCGAACGACGTGTCGGAGCGCGACTTCCAGATGGCGGCGAGTGGCGGGCAGTGGTCGAAGGGCAAGTGCGCTCCGGGCTTCAACCCGACCGGCCCGTGGCTCGTGACGCCGGACGAGGTCGACGCCGGCGCCCTGCGACTCCGCAGCTGGGTCAACGGCGAACCGCGTCAGGACTCGAGCACGGCCGACCTCATCTTCGACGTCGCCACGGTCATCTGGCACCTGAGCCAATACCTGCAGCTCGAACCCGGCGACCTCGTCCTGACCGGCACACCCGAGGGCGTCGCGCTCTCCGGCCGCTTCCCCTACCTCGCACCGGGCGACGTCTGCGAGGTCGAGATCGAGGGCCTCGGCCGCCAGCGACAGCGGTTCGTCGACCCGGTCCCTGGAATCGCGCCGGCGGCCAAGCCGGCCGAGGCACTCGGAGCCCGCGCATGAGCGCCGCAGACACCGGCGAGTTCGACGGACTCGTCGCGATCGTCACCGGCGGCGCTTCGGGGATCGGCGCCGCGATCGTCGAACGCCTCGCCGCAGCTGGCGCGAGCGTCGCGATCCTCGACCTGAACCCGTCGCCCGACGAGGACTCCGCCACCCGCCTGTCGGTGCGGGCGAACGTCGCCGACGACGCGTCGGTCCGCGCGGCGATCGACGCCGTCGTCGCACGGTTCGGCCGCCTCGACATCGTCGTGAACAACGCCGGTATCGGCGCGCAGGGCACCATCGAGTCCAACGACGACGACGAGTGGCACCGCGTCTTCGACATCAACGTGGTCGGCATGGCTCGCGTGACGCGCGCGGCCCTCCCACACCTGCGCGAGTCGCCGTCGGCCGCGATCGTGAACACCGCGTCGATCGCCGCGACGGCGGGACTCCCCCAGCGCGCGCTCTACACGGCGACGAAGGGAGCCGTGCTGTCCTTGACGCGAGCGATGGCCGCCGACCACCTGCGCGAGGGCATCCGGGTGAACTGCGTCAACCCGGGCACGGCCGACACCCCCTGGGTTGGCCGGCTGCTCGACAGCGCCGCCAGACCCGGCCGCAGAACGCGCCGCACTCGAGGCACGCCAGCCGCATGGCCGACTCGTCGCCGCGACCGAGGTCGCCGGTGCCGTCGCCTACCTGGCGAGCCCGCGATCAGGCTCGACGACCGGCACCTCGATCGCCGTCGACGGCGGGATGCAGGAGCTCCGCCTCCGCCCCGAGTAGCGAGGGCCGAGTCCCGATGCCGCCTCACCGTTCACAACGCAGGAGCGCCCCGGCGGTTCTCCCGCGAGACGGCCATCCCCAGGCCGACACGCCTGACTCCTCCTGAATTGCGAACGGCATGGACCGGACGGGTCCGATCGTGCAGAACTCAGGCGCACGCCGGCGCGTCCCGCCACCGAGGGGATGATCCGGCTCGACTCACCGGGACGCTCCTGAATTGCGAACCCGGGGCCGAGGATCAGGCGGGCGAGCTACCGGTCGGTGTCGGGGCGCGGCCACGCGGCGACGAAGCGCTCGAGGTACGCGGCGAACTGCGCCGCCTCCTCGGGCGCGAATCCCGAGAGCGCGGTCGTGACCGCGTCGCGTCGACCCCGGTGCGCCTCCTGCAGGACCGCGCGGCCGGCGGCGCTCAGCTGCACCACGCTGCGTCGACCGTCGTTCGGGTCGACTGCGCGAGCGACCTCGCCGCGCTTCGTCGCTTCGGCCACGAGCCGGCTCGCGCGGGGCTGGTCGACACCGATCGACTCCGCGAGCGCACTGATCCCCATGCCACCGGCCGCCTCATCACGGGCGAGCGCGTCCAGCATCCGGAACCGAGCAGCCTGTGCGATCGCCTGCTCGCGCGGGTGACGGGCGCCACCGCCGGGAGCCCAGGGCCCACCGAAGCCGGGTCCGAAGCCCGGACCGCGCCCGCGCCCGCGTTCATCCTCAGCGCCGCCGTCGGCGTCGTGCCGATGACCGCCCCCGTGCTCATCGTGGTGGTGATGACCGGGCCCACCGCGCCCACCGCGTCCGCCGAACCGACGGCCTGACTGGTCCCGTCGGATCTGGACGAGGGCCTGCTCGATCATCTCCACCGGGTCGGTTGCTGTGGGTTCGCTGGGCTGCGCTTGACGATCGTCGGACATACATGTCATTATACATTTACATGTAACAGAGCATGCAAATAAGGAGACCACCCATGAACACCCCCACGACTTCCCCAGAGCAGTCCACCACCCAGTCCGCCGAGCGCCCGCTCGGCTTCTGGCTCCGCACCGTCGATCACGCGCTCAAGCACTCGATGCACGAGGTGCTCGCCGAGGACGGCCTCGGCCGCCGCAGCTGGCGCACGCTCGAGCTCATCGCCTCCGGCGCGTCGAGCGTCGAGGAGATCGACGCCTCGCTCCCGCCACACCGCCGCGGACCGCGCGGCCCCGAACGGTTCGGCCGCCGCGGCGGGTTCGGCCCCGGTCGCGGCTTCGGTCGCCCCGAGCGCACCGCCGAGACGACGGCGGACACCGCATCCGCCGAGCGTCCGAGCGGCCACGAGCACGGCCACCCCGCTCACGATCGGGCCTTCGGGCGCGGCCGCGAGTCCGGTCCCGGCTTCGGTCGTGATCACCGACCCGGCGGCGCACCGTTCGGCCCTGGCCACGGCCACCACCGCGGCCCTCGTCGCTCGACCGCGGACATCGTCATGGACTTCGCCGCCCGCGGCTGGGTCATCGTCGACGCCGACGGCATCACCCTGACGGACACCGGTCGCGAGGCGCACGACGCGCTCCGCACCAAGGTCGACGCGGTCCGCCAGACCGTCGCCGACGCCGTCTCGCCCGAGGACCTCGCGACGACGCTCGCCAGCCTCGAGAGCATCGCCCGAGCCTTCGGCCGGGACGAGCACACAGCGCACGAGCACGGCCCGCGTGGTCGCTTCGGTCGCGGCCCTCGCAGCGAGCGCTGACCGGCCGCCGGCGTCTTCCGCCCATGCGGACCCCAGCCGAACACCATGCACAGAGCCCCGGGCAGCAATCGCTGCCCGGGGCTCTCTCCGTTCGACCCACCGTCCCGTTCTCAGGACTCCGTCGCGTGTCGCCACCCACACCAAGCCCGACACACCCGACATCTCCTGAGTTGGGGACGACCGGACCACACGCGACCCCGGCGCCCCTATCTCAGGACTCCGTCGCGTGTCGCCACCCACACCAGCCCGACACACCGGACATCTCCTGAGTTGGGGACGAACGGACCACACCCGACCCCGGCGCCCCTATCTCAGGACTCCGTCGCGTGTCGCCACCCACACCAGCCCGACACACCGGATATTTCCTGAGTTAGGGACGGCACCACTTCCGCTACTCCGTGAGGCCGTTCGCCTTCGCGACGTTCCCGAGCCACGCGAGGCTCGGCTTCGGCGTGCGCACGAAGGTCTCGCGATCGACGGCGATGAGGCCGAAGGTCGGTCGGAAGCCGCTCGCCCACTCGTAGTTGTCGAGCGCGCTCCAGTGGAGGTACCCCTCGAGCTGGATCCCGTCCTGGATGCAGGCGTGCAGCTCGCGCAGGGCGCCGTCCGTGTAGTCGATCCGACGCGTGTCGTCTGAGGTCGCGATGCCGTTCTCGGTGATCATGATCGGCACCCCGCCCGACAGCTCCCAGGCGCTCCGCACACCTTCGGCGGCGGCCGGAGGGTAGAACTCCCAACCGGTGAGCGTCGTCTCGACGCCGTCCTCGACGGGCAGCGGACCCTTCGGCCCGATGAACGTGCGCGTGTACGCCTGGACGCCGAGGAAGTCGTCGCCGGCGGACTGCTCGAGGTACCAGTCGTCACGCGGGTAGCCGTACTCGCGCAGCATCTCGTCGGAGCCCGGCTCACCGTTCGACCGGAACGCCTGCGTCGCGATGGTCCAGCCGGACTTCAGGCCGGACACCTGCGAGAGCACCTCGCGCGAACGCTTGTGGGACTCGAGGAGCGCGTCGGCCACGAAGAGGTCCGGGTTCGGCAGGCCGTACGCGACGAGGTTCGCCGCGTCCTCACCACCGGCGAGCATCGCGGCGATGTTCGGCTCGTTGATGGTGCAGACGTGATCGACGCCCTCGCCGACGATCGGCAGGGTCAGCTCGGTGTACCGCGCGAAGAGGTCGGCGGCGTCCTTCGCCCGCCAGAACCCGTCGCGCTCGAACCAGCGCGGCACCGTGAAGTGCATGAGCGTGACGACCGGGTTGAGTCCCAGCTCGTGTGCGGTGTCGACCATGCGACGGTAGTGGTCGACCTCGGCACGCGAGACGATGCCGCGCTCGGGCTCGATCCGGGCCCACTCGATGCTGAACCGGTAGGTGTTGAGCCCGGCGTCGGCGAGCAGCTGCATGTCCTCGCGGTAGCGGTGGTAGCTGTCCATCGCGTCACCCGAGGGCTCGACGATGTTCGTCCCGGCTTCGTGCTCGTGCACCCACCAGTTGCTGTTGATGTTGTTGCCCTCGATCTGGTGGGCAGCGGTGGCGGCGCCCCAGAGGAAGCCGTCGGGGAAGGTCAGCACGGGTGTTGCTCCTGTTTCATGTAGAGGTGTGGCCCTTCGACAAGCTCAGGGACCGGGAGGAAGACCGGGCCCTTCGACAAGCTCAGGGACCGGAAGGGGTGGGCGCCAGGGGCCGGGAGGGGGGCGCAGGGACGGGACGGGCGTCAGCGCTTGGCGCGGGCCGGGTTGGGGACGGCGTCGAGCAGCTGGATCGTGTACGGATCCTGCGGGTGCTGCAGGACGTGCGCGGTCTCGCCACGTTCGACGACGCGACCCTGGTTGAGGACCATGATGTTGTCGGTCACGAGTCGCGCCGACAGCAGGTCGTGCGTGATGTAGAGCATCGAGACGCCCCACTGCTCGCGCAGGTCCTCGAGCAGCGCGAGCACACCGGCACGCAGCGACACGTCGAGCATCGACACGGGCTCGTCGGCGATGAGCACCTGCGGGTCGCTCGCGAGCGCCCGGGCGATCACGACGCGCTGCCGCTGTCCACCGGAGAGCTGGTGGGGCAGCTTCGCCGCGAACTGCTCGACGGGCGAGAGGCCCACCGTCTCGAGGAGTTCGAGCACGCGCTTGCGCACCGCGTCGCCCTTCAGCCCGGTGAAGTTCACCACCGGACGGGTGAGCGTGTACTCGACCGTGTGCAGCGGGTTGAGCGCCGCATACGGGTCCTGGAAGATCATCTGCACGTTCTTGTGCAGGTTCCGGATGCCCTTGCGGTTCAGCTGGGCGACGTCGAGGTCACCGAAGCGGACCGCACCGGAGGTCGGCTTCTCGATGCCCGTGATGAGCTTCGCGATGGTCGACTTGCCGGAGCCCGAGGCCCCCACGAGCGCGAGCGACTGACCGGGTTCGAGCGTGAACGACACGTCGTCGACGGCCGTCACCGCTGACTCACCGCGGCGCGGCGGCGGGTAGACCTTCGAGACGGCGTCGACGATGACCGCCGACTCGGCCGAACGACCGGCGCGCGACGACGGCCTTGCCCGACTCGGAGCTCGCGCTCGTCGCGGTCGGGACGCTCGTCGTGGTGCCGGACACCGGAGCAGTGCCCCGGTTCGCACGCGAGGGGAAGCCGGGCAGCTCGACGACCGCGGCGCGCGGGTCGGCGTAGTGACTGAGCAGCATCCGCGTGTACGGGTCCTGCGGACGCTCGAGGATGTCGCGACTCGGGGCGTCCTCGACGATGCGACCCTCGTGCATGACGAGCACGCGCTGCGTCGCCTCGAGCACGACGCCGAGGTCGTGGCTGATGAGGATGGCGGTGAACCCCTCGGCCTGCTGCAGCTCGGTGATCGTGTCCATGATCGCGTGCTGCACGAGGACGTCGAGCGCGGTGGTCGGCTCGTCGAACACCATGAGGCGGGGCTCGAGCGACAGGGCCAGTGCGATGGACACGCGCTGACGCATGCCGCCGGACAGCTCGCCGGGGAAGCGCGCGAGCACCTGCGGCGTCAGCCCGACCTTGTCGACCAGCTCGGCCATCCGGGCGTCCCAGCGGTCGCGGGAGACGTGGCCGTGCGCCTTGAAGATGTCCACGAAGTGGTTGCGGATCGTGCGGACCGGGTTGAGCGCGTTCATGCCCGACTGCAGCACCATGGCGAAGCCGCCCTGACGCTGCTCACGGAGCGCCTCGTCGCCGAGCTCGCGGATGTCCTTGCCACCGAAGAGGATCTGCCCGCCGTTGATGCGGGCAGGCGGCTTCTGCAAGCGGGTGGCCGCGAAGCCGAGCGTCGACTTCCCGGAGCCGGACTCGCCGACGAGCCCGATGAACTCACCGGCACCGACGGAGAACGACACGTGGTCGACCGCCTGGACCGGCGCGGCGCCGACGGACTCGTAGACGACGGACAGGTCGCGGACCTCGAGGAGCGCTCCGGTCCCGGCTGCCGGCGCGGATGCGCTCTCGGCCTGGAGGTTGACGGCGTTCATCGTGACTTCCCTTCACGGAGGCGCGGGTTGCTGATCGCGTCGACACCGAAGTTGATGAGGGTGAGGCTCATCGCGAGGAGCGCGATGCAGAGACCGGGGGCGAAGAGGAGGATCCACTGACCGGTGAGCAGGGCGTTGGAGTTCTGCGCCCAGTAGAGGATGGTGCCCCAGCTGACGATCGACGAGTCGCCGAGGCCGAGGAACTCGAGGCCGGCCTCCGCGAGGATCGCACTCGTCGCGGCACCGAAGAAGCCACCGGCGATGAGGGACGTCATGTTGGGCAGGATCTCGTTGAACACGATGCGGAACGGTCGGTCGCCGGAGAAGCGGGCCGCGGTCACGAAGTCACGCGAACGCAGCGACTGCGTCTGGCTGCGGAGCACGCGGGCACCCCACGCCCACCCGGTGATGACGATGACCGCGACGATCATCACGAGCCCACCGTTCTGGAGGTACGCGGCGATGACGATCATGAGCGGCAGGCCGGGCACCACGAGGAACAGGTTGACGATGAAGTTCACGACCTCGGCGCCGAAGCCCTTGATGTAGCCCCAGCTGAGGCCGATCAGGACGGCGACGATCGTCGACAGGATGCCGGCGATGAAACCGACCGTGACGCTGATCTGCGAACCGTAGATGAGCTGGCTGAGGACGTCCTCGCCCGCCGCTGTCGTCCCGAACCAGTGCTCGGGACTCGAGTCGGCGTTCCGGGGGAACCCGTCCTGGCTCGCGCCGTACGGTGCGAGCACCGGGGCGAAGATCGCGACGAGGATGAAGAACGCGAGGATGATGAGCCCGAGGCGGGACTTCCAGTTGGCCCAGAGCGTCGCCGCCGATCGACCGATGAAGGCGAACCTCCGCGGCGGACGGACGGGCTGCGTCGGACTGCAGTGTCTTGACGTGCTGTGTGGTGGTCATCGGCGGGTCCTTGGGTCGAGTACGCCGTACAGGATGTCGACGAGGAAGTTGGCGATGAGCACGCTCACGGTGATGAGCAGGAAGAGCGCCTGCATGAGCGGGTAGTCCTGTCCGATCACCGCGTTGAACAGGAGGAAGCCGATGCCCGGGTATCCGAAGACCTGCTCCACGAGGATCGAGCCGCCGACCACACCGCCGAGCGCGAGCCCGAAGCCGGTGAGGTTCGGGAGGATCGCGTTGCGGGCCGCGTACTTGATGGCGACCGTGCGACCACGGAGACCGTTCGCCTCGGCGAAGGTCACGTAGTCGTCACCGAGGGTGTTGATCATCGCGTTGCGCATGCCGATGATCCAGCCACCGAGGCTCGTCACGAGGATCGTCAGCGCCGGCAGCACCGCGTGGTACGCGACGTCGACGATGAAGTCCCAGGTGAAGGCAGGCGAAGCCGTCGGGCCGAAGGCACCCGAGGTCGGGAACCAGTGGAGCACGTAGCCGGCGAAGAACAGCAGGAGCAGTGCGGTCCAGAAGTACGGGAACGTGCTGGCGAAGGTGCCGCTCAGCGTCGGCAGGGCGTCGAGCCAGGTGTTCCGCCGCCAGGCCGCGAGCACGCCGATGAGGGTGCCGAGGATGAAGGCGACGATCGTCACGATCCCGAGCAGGATGATCGTGTACGGGAACGCCTGCCAGATGAGCTCACCGACCGACTGCGGGAAGAAGGTGTACGAGACCCCGAAGTCGAGCGTGACGACCTGGTGGAGGTACGTGACGTACTGCTCCCAGAGGTTGCCGCCGGGGACACCGAGTTGGGCCTCGATCGCCGCACGCGTGGCCGCGGAGACCGGGCCGTTCTGCGCGAGCTTCGCGATCGCGGCGTCGGTCGGGGAGCCGGGCATGAGCCGCGGCAGGAGGAAGTTCAGCGTGACCGCCGCCCACAGGGTGAGGACGAAGAGGCCGAGTTTGCGCACCATGTACACGGTCACTCACCGTCCTTCCGGAGCTTGAGGTGCGTGAACACGAGGAGCGGGGTCTGGTCGTAGGTCTGCAGCGGTGCGTACGGGTTGTCCGCATCGGGCCAGCCGGTGAACTTCTTGTCGTTGTAGAGGCCCCAGAGTCCGCCGTAGTACATGCCGATGACCGGGAAGTCGCTGTAGACGATCTGCTGCATCTGGTGACTCAGCCCCAGGCGAGTGGCCTCGTCGGTGGTCTCCTTGTACTGGGCGAGCAGCTGGTCCATCTGCGGGTTGCGGTAGCGACCGAAGTTGCTGGACGTCGTCTCGCCGATCGGCTTCGCGAACTCGCTGTTGAAGCTGTTGTTGAAGCCCTGGAACATGATGCCGTTGCCCATGCCACCCATGGCGACCTCGAAGGCGCCGCTCTGGATCGCCTGCTGGTACCCCGGCGGCTGCGGCTGCTTGATCTGCACGTCGATGCCGAGGGCGCCGAGCTCCTTGCGGACCTCCTGGACCGCGCGGAGCCAGTCCGCGTAGCCGTTGGCGGTCGTGATCGAGAAGCTGAACTGCTTGCCCGCCGCGTCGACGAGCTTGCCGCCCTGCTGGGTGTACCCGGCGGCCGCGAAGGCCTCGAGGGCGCCGGCGGTGTCCTGCGTGATCATGCCCTGGTTCGGCAGGGTCGGGTCGAGTTCGTGCCTCCTGGTTGGGGAGCATGAGGCTCGACTGGCCGGCGGCACCGAGGTAGCCCTCGGTCGCTGCGTCGGCGATCTTGTCGCGGTCGAGCGCCAGGGCGATGCCGCGACGGACGTCGACGTTGTCGAACGGGGCGACGTCCATGTTGGGCACGAGCCCGATCACGCCTCCCGGCGGGAACCAGAACTTGTTGTGGTCGTTTGCCGCACCCCAGGTGCCTTCGACGTTCGACAGGAACGAGTACGCCCAGTCGAAGCCCTTGGTCACGATGTCGAGTTCACCGGTGGCCGCGGGGATCACGAGGTGGTTGACCTCGATCTTGTCGGCCTGCCAGTACGTCTCGTTCTTGTCCATCGTGTACTGCTGCGAGGTGTAGTTGCCGAGGACGTAGGGGCCGGTGCCGACCGGGTTCGGGTTCCGCCAGGTGTCGGGGCTCTTGACGTCCTTCCAGATGTGCTCCGGGACGATGAGCGTCTGCGAGACGATGTCGGCCGCGGGGGCGTCGTCGTCGAGCAGGTGCATGATGACGTGCTGGCCCTTCACCTCGATCGTGTCGATGTGCTGCCAGGCGCCCTTCTGGTCGAGCGTCGGGTACTGCTTGATGAGGTCGAAGGTGAACTTGACGTCCTCAGGGGTGAAGGCTTCACCGTCGGACCAGGTGGCGCCGTCGCGGATCGTGTAGTCGATCGTGCGGGCGTCCGGGAGGTCGACCTTCTCGGCGAGCCACGGCGTCTCCTTGCCGTCGAGCACGTTGATGATCACGAGCGGCTCGTAGATGTAGCTCGAGGCCGAGCGCTTGTTCACGAGGTAGGGGTTGAAGTTCCGCTCGAGCATCGGGGTGCCCTTGTCGGAGGCCAGCAGCATCGTGTCGGCGGGGATCGAGGGATCCGGCTCGCTCTTGATCTGGATGCTGCAGCCGGAGACGAGCAGGGCCGCCGCGGCGATCATCGCCGCTGCTCCGAGTCGTCTGCGCCTGCGGACCTTGGTCCGCTCGTGCGTCGTGTGCGTCATCGCCACCGTCCTTGCTGAAGTCTGTACCGGTCGAGTGTAAGCGCATACATTGCCCGGCGCAACCCGTGTCGGACATCCGATCCTGTTCGCAATTCAGGAGAGCCTCGGCGCGGCGACCTCGTGGCGGACGGACGCGCCGCGGCACGCCGCGGGCTTCCTGAATGGTGAACGCGAGGGGAGGCGATGATCAGGACGTGATCGACTCGGAACTCTCGCGGAGGACGACCTCGACGGGGAGTCGGACGGACATCGCGGGCAGCTTCGGTTCGGCGAGGCGACGGGCGAGTGCCTGCACGGAGACCCGGCCGAGCGTCTCCATCGGCTGCCGGACCGTCGTGAGCCGCGGAGCGGACAGGCGGCCGGCGTCGATGCCGTCGAATCCGGTGACGATGAGCTCCTCCGGGACCGCGACCCCGGCGATCCTGGCGGCGTCGATCACGCCGAGCGCCATCTGGTCGTTGGCGCACACGACGGCCCGCGGCAGCCCGTCGCGTCGGAACAGCTCCCGACCGACCCGTCGCCCGCCCTCGCGGGTGAAGTCGCCGCGGAGGGTCGGCTCCTCCGGGGCGTCGAGCGACCGGTCCGCGAGGGCCGCGCGGAACCCGCTCCAGCGCTCCGCGTCATCGGGCGAGCCGAGGCTTCCGGCCACGTACTCGAGCTCTCGGGCACCGAGGTCGTCGATGAGGTGCGCCGTGAGCGTGCGCATCCCCTCGGCGTTGCTCACGGAGACGTGGTCGAGGTCGTCGCCGCGCCGGGGCCCCGCCATCACGACGATCGGGACGTGCCGCGACAAGCGCGCGAGCTCCTCCTCGCTCGCGCTCCCGGCCAGCACCATGAGGCCGTCCACCCGACCCGCCATGTCGCGCACGGTCTGCGTCGCCGTGGATCCGCGTCCGACGCCGACGAGCAGTGCGAACCCGCTCCGCCAGGACTCCAGCTCGCAGCCGCGCAGCACCTCGTCGAAGTAGAGGTTGAGCGTCCGCGTGTCGGTCCGCTCCGGGATGTCGCGGACGATGCGCGCTCCCCCGGCCGCCGCTTCGTCACCCTCGAGGGCGATGTCCCCGAGGTCGTCCATCGCGTCGAGCCCCTGGAAGAACAGGCCGATGACGCCGGTGCGGCGCGCGGCGAGTCCTCGTGCGGCCCCACTCGGGACGTACCCGAGTTCACCGACCGAGGCGAGCACGCGGTCTCGCGTGGCCGGTTTCACGTCGTCGGGGCGGCTGAGCACCCGCGAGACCGTCGCGATGGAGACGCCGGCGTGGTGCGCGACGTCGTAGACCGTCGGCGGTTTCGTCATGGGAACGCCTTCCTTCGGCCACCAATGATACGCACGGCATCCTGCCCGCCCGGTCCACCGGCGGCGTGGGCTGACGCGCGGACCGCCCTCGTCTTGCGTCACGGGAGCGGCCCACGACGAGCCGGGAACCGCAGCCAACCCGAACGTTCCCTGAATTCTCGACGCTTGTCGGCTGGGCGGCGGACGTCCGCTGACAGACTGCGGACATGACCGATCAGCATGCCAAAGCCGTCCTCCTCAACTCCCTCCACGAGCCGGGTTCCCCGCTCATCGTCACCAACGTCTGGGACGCCATCACCGCGAAGGTCGTCTCCGAAGCCCCCGGCGTCGTCGCCCTCGCCTCGGCGAGCCACTCGGTGTCGAACGTCCGCGGGCTCGAAGACGGCGGTGGCCTCGACGTCGACGAGGCGATCGCCGCCGCGAAGATCATCGTGGGCGCCGTCGACCTGCCGGTGACGATCGACTTCGAGAAGGGGTACGCGTCCGACGCGGCCGGGGTTCGCGAGAACGTCCGCCGCCTCATCGTCGAGTCGGGTGCCGTCGGCATCAACCTCGAGGACTCCGTCGGTGCCGCGAAGGCCCCGCAGTTCCCGATCGAGGAGGCCGCGGCCCGCGTCGCCGCCGCTCGCGCCGGAGCCGAGGACGCGGGCATCCCGCTCGTCATCAACGCCCGGGTCGACACGCTCGCCGGTGACCCCGAGGCGTGGGACGAGGCCGTCGCCCGCGCCAACGCCTACCTCGAGGCCGGTGCGGACGTCGTCTTCTTCCTCGGACTCGGCACGGAGGAGCTCGTCGCCAAGGCGATCGAGCAGGTGCACGGACGCATCTCCGTCATCGGCTACCCCGGCGCGGTCCCGCTCAAGCGCCTCGCCGAACTCGGCGTCTCACGCGTCAGCTTCGGCCCCGGCACGCTCGGCCTGACCCTCGCCGCCCTCCAGCGTGCGGCGACCGGCCTCACCGAGCTCGGCGAGTACCCCGAGGACCTCGGCTTCTCCTTCGAGCTCTGAGCCTCGACTGACGACCCGTTCTCAGGAGGATCCGGGCGTGGCGCCAAGTGACCTCGGCGGCGCGCCCGGGGACTCCTGAGACAGGGTCGCGGGTTCCGGTCAGGACGTCAGGAACCAGTACCAGATGATGAGCATCGTGATGAGGAAGCCCGTCAGGAAGTTGAGGCGGAGGAACCGCTTCCACCCCGCGTTGGCCCGCTCGGCGTCCTCCTCGCGGAGGTTCCAGAACGGCAGCACACTCGCGGCGTAGGGCAGCGCGAGCAGGCCGGCCAGCGGGATGGGCCACGGGGTCACGAGCATGAGCGCTCCACCGGCCAGGTAGGCGACGAAGGCGAACCGGACGGTCGCCGCCGCACCGATGACCGTCGCGATCGAGCCGATCCCGCCCTCCCGGTCGGCGATGATGTCCTGCACCGCACCGAAGGCGTGGCTGGCGATCCCCCAGAGGAAGTAGCCGACGAGCAGCGCCCAGAGCGCGGGCGTGAAGACCGCACCGGCGAGGACGAGGCCGTAGACCGCCGGGCTCACGAAGTGCGTGCTCGAGGTGAGCGAGTCGATGAACGGCCGCTCCTTGAACCGCAGGCCGGGTGCGCTGTACGCGATGAGCGCGAACACGCTGATCGCGAGGACGAGCCACGACAGCGGCGACCCGATGACGACGAGGTAGACGAGGAACGGGACGTTCGTCACGATCGCCGCGAAGATCGTCAACCGGTGCATCCGGCGGTCCAGGACCGCGCCCTCGACGCCGCCCTTGCGCGGGTTCCGCAGGTCGGACTCGTAGTCGAAGACGTCGTTGATGCCGTACATCGCGAGGTTGTACGGGATGAGGAAGTACAGCGTCCCGAGCCAGAAGGTGAGGTCGAGCTCGCGCGTGGTCAGCAGGTACGCCGCTGCGAACGGGTACGCGGTGTTGATCCACGACAGCGGTCGGGAGGACAGCACGAGCTGGCCGAGTCGGTTCATGCCGGGTCCTCCTGGGACGGGGATGGGGAGACGGGAGCAGGGGTTCGGCGCTCGAGGAGCACCCAGAGCGACGGGAGCAGGACGGCCGCGGCGATGGCGTAGGCGAAGTCCTCGAGGGGCGCGATGCCGATGAAGGCGCCGGAGATGAGTGCGGGGTCGTAGCCGACGAGCCCGATGCCGATCATGATGTTGTCGAACAGCGCGGTCATGAGCAGGAGGACGACGAGCCCACCGCCCACCGCGAGCAGCCAGGTGCCCGCCGTCAGACCGGTGGATCGCGGTCCGTTCGCACGGCGTCGATCGAGCCGCACGACCGCGAGCAGGGCGACGACCGCCACGACGGCGAGGAACCATGCGTTGAGGGCCCAGTAGGTCATCGTCCGCTCACCTCGGCGGCGCCGGTCGTCCGGCGGGACACCCGGCCGAGCGTGTGTCGCGCCGCACCGAACAGGTTCATCGTGAGGTAGCAGAGCAGCGTCAGGAAGAAGACCTCCTCGATCGGCAGCTCGGGCGCGACCTGCAGCCCGGTCATGAACGAGGTCTCACCGCGGAAGAAGATGCCGGTGCCGATACCGAGCAGGTCCCACACGAGGAAGAACACGACGCCGATCGGCAGGATGATCGCGGCCCGCCGTCGGTCGGCCCAGAAGAACAGCCGGAACCGCCGGTCGAGCATGACCATCCCGGTGATCGAGACGAGCAGCGCCAGCAGGTACAGCAGACCCATCAGCCGGTCGCCTCGGCGCGCGCGCGCAACGGCTCCGCCATCGGGCCGGTGGTGATGTCGCCGCGCATGCGCTTCACGACGAGCTCCGCGCTGATGAGGCACATCGGCAGGCCGATGCCCGGGATGGTGGAGCCACCGGTGTAGAACAGGCCGTCGACCTTCTTGCTGACGTTGCCGCTCCGGAACATCGCGCTCTGCGAGAGGATGTGCGCCGGCCCGAGGGCGGTGCCCTTCCAGACGTTGAGGTCGGTCGCGAAGTCGGCCGGTCCGACGTCGCGACGCACCACGATGCGCTCGGCGAGGTCGGGGACGCCGGCCCACTCGGCGATCTGCGCGATGGCGGCGTCGCCGATCTCCGCGACCCGGGCGTCTCCACCGCCACCGATGGACGGATCGGCCGGGACCGGGACCAGGATGAACAGGTTCTCGTGGCCGTCGGGTGCGACGCCCGCATCGGTCGCGCTCGGGCGGCAGACGTACAGCGACGCGGGGTCGGGCACGCTCGTCTCCTCGCCGAAGATGCGGCCGAAGTTGTCGCGCCAGTCGGCCGTGAAGAACAGGCTGTGGTGCAGGAGTTCCGGGAGCTCGCCGCGGACGCCGAGCATGACGAGCACGGCTCCGGGACCGGCGGTGCGCTTCTCCCAGTACTCGGCCGGGTAGGTCTGGAGTTCGCGGGGAAGCAGCGTCGTCTCGGTGTGGTGCAGGTCGGCGGCGGACACGACGCGGTCGGCGCGGAGCAGCTGCCGACGACCGTCGGCGTCGAGGTAGTTGACGCCGTCGACCCTGGCGCGGCGGCCGGCGGGCATCGTGGTGATGCCGGTGACCTCGGCGCCCGTGATGATCTCCACACCCTCGGCGCGGGCGAGCTCGGCGATCGTGTCGATGATCCGCGAGAAGCCGCCCTGCGGGTAGAGCACGCCGTCCTCGAGGTCGAGGTAGCTCATGAGGTGGTACATGCTCGGCGCTTCGAAGGGCGAGGAGCCGAGGAACACGGCCGGGTAGCCGAGGATCTGCTGCAACCGGACGTCGGAGACGGTGCGCGCGGCCAGGGTGTCGAGGTCCTCCGTGAGGAGCTTCGCGAGCTTCGGCATCCGGGCGAGGACCTCACGGCTCGCGAGCGTCCGGTACGACTCGAACGTCGTGTACAGGAAGCTCCGGATGGCGATCTCGTACGTCTCCTTCGCGCTGCGGAGGTACTCGTCCATCTTCGCGCCGGCACCGGGCTCCACCGACTCGAACAGGGCGAGGTTGCCGGCCCGGTCGGCGGCGAGGTCGAGGTGCCCGTCGCGGCCCTCCGAGTAGACGCGGTAGGCCGGGTCGAGTCGCCCGAGGTCGAGCTGCTCGGCGGCAGAGGTGCCGAGGAGGCGGTAGAAGTGGTCGAAGACCTCCGGCATGAGGTACCAGCTCGGGCCGGTGTCGAAGGTGAAGCCGTCCTGCTCCCAGGTGCCGGCGCGGCCGCCGAGCACCTCGCGTCGTTCGAGCAGCGTGACCCGCTGGCCGTCGCGGGCGAGGAGGGCTGCGGTGGCGAGACCGCTGATGCCGCCGCCGATGACGACGGTCCGGTTGTGGGAGGTGGTCATGACTGCGAACTCTCGTCGATCGTCGGGATGGAGGCGGTGGTGCCGGTCGTGGCCGGTGTGCGACCGGCGAGCGCGCCGGCGGCGATGCGGAGCTTGACCGGGTCGGGCACCCGGACACGCGTGCGGACGAGCGCCGAGGCCGGCGTCGTCCGGATGCGTCGGGCGAGTTCCGAGAAGAGCTCCTGGGCGAGGGCGACCGCGCGACGGCTCGACTTCGGCAGCCGCCCGAGGACCGCTGCCGAGCGGTCGAGATCGGCTTCGATGTCGTCGAGCAGGCTGTGCTTCTGCGCCTCGGTGAGCTCGTCGACGGCGACACCCGGGAAGTAGCTGCGGCCGAGCTCGTCGTGGTCGGCCGAGAGGTCGCGGAGGAAGTTCACCTTCTGGAAGGCGGCACCGAGACTCCTGGCGCCGACGACGAACGCGGCGCGCTGGGCGTCGTCGACGTCGTGGCCGCGCAGGAAGATCCGCAGGCACATGAGCCCGACGACCTCGGCGGAGCCGTACACGTAGTCGCGGAACGTCTCCGGCGTGTGGACGGTGCGCGAGAGGTCCGCGCGCATGGACGCGAAGAACGGACGGGTGAGGTCGGCCTCGATCCCCGCCGACCGCGCCGAGATGGCGAAGGCGTGGACGACGAGGTTGCTGCTGTACCCCGTCTCCATCGCGTCCTCGGTGTCCTGTTCAAGCGCGTCGAGCATGCGGAGGACCCGCTCGGGGTCGAGCCCGGCCGCCGCGGCCACGCCGTCGACGATCTCGTCGGCGATGCGGACGAGCGCGTACACGTTCTCGACGTCCTGGCGGATGTCGCCACCCAGCAGCCTGGCCGCCAGACCGAAGGACGTGGAGTACCGACGGATGACGATGCTGGCGGTCTCCTGCGCGACCCGGTCGTAGAGCTGTCGTGCGTCGCCGACCGCCGAGGCGTCGTCGGCCGGTCGCCCGGTCCCGTCCCCTGCTGCGGTCATCGCGACCGCTCGAGCACGGTGGCGACGATGGGGCGGAGCTCGTCGCGGAGCTGCGCCGGGATGCTCGGCGAGGCCAGCTGCTCCCAGGCGCGGTTGGCGTAGTCACCGGCGAGCAGGGTCGCGTGCTGGCGGGCGCCCGTCGTCGTGAGGACGTCGCGCAGGACGGCGGCACCCTCCTCGTCGAGGTCCGGGTCGCCGAAGAGGTGCTCGACGGCGTGCCACTCGGGCTGCTCCGCCGCGAACGCCACCATGACCGTCAGCTTGCCCTCGCGGAGGTCGCCGATCGTCGTCTTGCCGGTCGTCTTCGAGTCGCCGAAGACGCCGAGGACGTCGTCGATGATCTGGTAGGCGATACCGATCTGCTGCCCGAACGCTCCGAGCGCGTCGATCGTCGCCTCCGGAGCGCCGGCCAGGACGCCGCCCGACTGCAGGGGCGCCTCGAACGAGTAGTAGGCGGTCTTCAGGCGCTCCATGCGGATGATGTCGTCGACCGTCGGGACGACGCCGCCGACCGTGAAGTCGACGTCGGCGAGCTCGCCGGCCGCCGAGGCGGAGATCGCGTCGTCGAGGATCTCGCGCAGGCGGGTGCGGACCGCGTCGGCGCTCCCGGCGCGGTCGATCAGGCGGTAGGACGCGGACAGGGCGAGGTCGCCGGCGATGACGGCGACGGACATGCCGCGGTGCTCGGCGAGCGGCAACGGGATGCCCGCGGTCTGCGCGATGTCGCGGTAGCTGCCGGAGACGTTGGGGCTGCCGCGCCGGACGAAGTCGCGGTCGATCACGTCGTCGTGGACGATCAGCGCGGTGTGCAGGAGTTCGTAGGCGGCGGCGACGTGAGCCGCGGCGACGATGTCCGTTCCACCCAGCGCCTCGTAGGCCGTCATGACCATCCGTGGGCGGAACCGCTTGCCGCCGGCCATGCTGCGCTCGATGGTCTCCCAGAGCCGCAGGTAGCCGGCGCCGCCGAACGACACCGCCTGCGTCTTCGCCAGTTCGAGGAAACGCTCGAGGGCATCCTCGACCTGATGCTGTTGTCGATAGGGCGCGTCGACGACGTGGTGGGTCTCCATATCACGAGGCTACTTCACGGAGCGGCGAGATTAGTACGCTAGCTGTCCATTCGCGTTCACCCCGATCGTCGGGGAGAATGGACGCATGTCGGTACCCGAAGAACTCGTCGTCCTGCTCGCCGAGGACGGCACCCGCATCGGCACCACGCCGAAGGCGACCGTCCACACGCTGGAGACGCCACTCCACCTCGCGTTCTCCTGCCACGTCATCGGGCCCGACGGTCGGATCCTCGTGACCCGGCGCGCGCTCTCGAAGCTCACGTGGCCGGGCGTCTGGACGAACTCGTTCTGCGGACACCCCGGCCCGGACGAGGACAGCGTGGACGCCGTGCTGCGTCGGGCGAGTGCCGAGCTCGGCCTGCCGATCTCCGCGCCGCAACTGGTGCTGCCCGACTTCCGGTATCGCGCCGTCGACGCCTCGGGTGTGGTCGAGTACGAGATCTGCCCGGTCTACGTCGCCTACACGGACGCGACACCCGAGCCGAACCCCGACGAGGTCGTGGAGTGGGCCTGGGCGGAGCCCGAATCGCTCCTGGCGTCCGTCGAGCAGGCGCCCTTCGCGTTCAGCCCGTGGCTGACGCTCCAGCTGCCGCTCGTCGTGCCGCTGCTCGCGGAGTCCACAGCCCGCTGAGTCGCCCGGATCTGCACGGATCGAGCCGGTTTCCGAACAGATTCAGGCGACTGAGCGAGGTCAGGCGCCGCGGAGCGCTTCGACGGCCGCGGCGATCCGCTTGTCGCGCGTCGCATCCGTCTTCGCCAGCGCGACCGGCTCGGCCAGCGCGCGCTGTCGGCTGAACGACAGGGCTCCGTAGGCGGCGAGCGCCTGCTCGTCTCCCGCGAGCGCCGTCTCGAGCTCGGGCGGCAACGGGAACACGCGCGGTGCGTCGTCGACCTCGAGGTCCACGTCGACCTCGTCGCCTCCTGCGACCCCGGCGGCGGCGCGGTTGGCGGCGCTCAATGCGATCAGGTACCGGCCGCCCATCGGCGTGATGGTGCTGCGGTAGGTGGTCGCACCGACGGTGACGACGACGGGCACGCGCTTGCCACGATCCAGGCCCTCGACGACGGCGTCGGGGATGAGGATGCCGGTGTTGTTGCCCTGGAGTTCGATGACGGTGCGGAATCTCATGCGCTCAGTATGGCCCGGGGCCGCCTCGCGGTGAAGACCAGGACGAGGGAGCCGGCGACGACCGCGATCCCGAGCACTTGTCCGAGGCTCAGCGCCTCGCCGAGGACCACGAGGCCTGCCAGTACGGCGACGACGGGACTGAGCAGGCCGAGGAAGGACACTGACCCGACGGGCAGCGCGGCGATGCCACGGAACCACAGGGCGTACGCGAGGGCCGTGCCGACGAGGGAGAGGTAGGCGTACCCGCCGATCGCCGCTGCGTCCGGGGCGGCCGACGGAAGTCCCTCGACGACGAGCAGCACCGGCACGAGGACGAGACCGCCGGCGACGAGCTGCCAGGCGGTCAGCGCGAGGCCGGAGACCGGTGCGCCGCTGGCCGCGGTCGGGTCGAGGTCCGGGTTCGTGCGCCGACGCGCGCCGATCCGGCGGCCGACCTCCGGCCTCCCCCACCGCTTGCTCAGCACCGATCCGAGCGACATCGAGACCGCACCGGCGAGTGCGGCGACGACGCCGACCGCGTCGAGACGCGCGTCGGCCTGCAGCACGATGAGGGCGACGCCCAGCCACCCCGGCGAACCCGGCGACGACGCGACGCACGGTCAACGCCTCCCCCACCAGCAGGCTCGCGAGCACGGCGACGAGCACGGGCCCGATCGCCCCCATGGTCGCGGCGACCCCGCCGGGCAGTCGGTAGGCGGCGAGGAAGAGGAACGCGAAGAAGGCGCCGATGTTGAGCGTGCCGAGCACGAGCGACCGCCACCACCAGCCACCGACCGGCAGGGTTCGCGTGATCGCGAGGAGCAGGAGGCCCGCGGGCAGCGCCCGGAGCACGGCTGCCAGCAGCGGTCGTCCCGGCGGGAGCAGTTCGCTCGTGACGAGGTAGGTGGTCCCCCAGCTGATCGGGGCGATGGCGGTGACGGCGGCGATGCGGAGTTGATTGCTAAGCACTGAGCAAGAATAGCTCAGTGCTAAGCGAATTGCTACGCTGGCTGCATGAGCACGCGCGTCGACGACATCCTGAGCCAGTGGCGGACCGAGCGACCCGACCTCGACGTCTCGCCCATGGCCGTCATCGGACGACTGTCGCGAGCGGCGACGGCGGTCGACGCACGTCTGTCCTCGACCTTCGCCGAGCACGGTCTCGACAGCGCCTCGTTCGATGTGCTCGCCACCCTGCTCCGCGCCGGCTCACCGCACGAGCTCGCGCCGAAGGACCTCGCCCACTGGTCGATGGTGACGTCGAGCGCGATCGCCCAGCGCGTGAACAAGCTCGTCGAGCGCGGTCTCGTGACGCGCCGTCCGAGCGAGCAGGACGGGCGCGGCACGGTCGTCGCCCTCACCCCTGCCGGCAAGCGCCTCGTCGAAGCGGCCCTGCCCGATCACCTCGCCGCCGAGGAGCGTGTCCTCGACGGCTTCTCCACGGCCGAGCGCGAGCAGCTGGCGTCGTTCCTGGAGCGCCTGGCGCGCACCGACCCCTGAGTGTCGCGGTGGAGGGTGGAGACGGATCCGCTCAGGCGATGCGGCGACCCTCGTTGTGCTCCTGCAGCCACCAGGTCACGCCCTCGTCGTCGGACACCCAGCTCTCCCAGGTGTACGAGTCCTCGGTGATGCCGCTGAAGTTCCACCGGATGAGCTTGTCGTCGTTCCGCGTGCCGTCCTGACGGATGCCGTCGGAGCGGTGCGGCGTCGCGACGAGCTGGCAGAACTCGCCGCGCCGTGGCTCGACGTAGTTCACCCGCCAGGCGCCCATCAACCGGTCGTAGACGCGGAGAGCCGTACTGACCGTCTCCCAGCCCGACGGTTCCGCGTCGTTCGCGACGAGCTGGACGTCCTGCACGGCCCGCCCCTCGAGGATGTACGACACGATCCAGCGGAAGTCGGACTCGACCCACTCGCCACTCTCGTCGTCGAGGCGCTTCGAGTGGACGTCCCAGGACCCGACGAACTGCCCGAACCGGACCATGCGACGCGGGTAGAGCGGCGTCGGCCCGTCGGCGGTGATCGCGCGGGCGAAGTCGGGTCGCTCTGACGTGCTCATGGCGGGGCCTTTCTGCTGGTCCACCTGCTCGCCCGTCGTCGGGACGCCCGCCTCAGTCCTGCGTCAGCGCTGCGTCTCGCCGACGTCGGTCCGGTGGAAGTTCTGGAAGGAACGGGAGGCGGTGGGTCCACGCTGTCCCTGATACCTGGAACTGTACTCGCTCGACCCGTACGGGCGCTCGGCCGGTGACGTGAGCCGGAAGAAGCACATCTGACCGATCTTCATCCCCGGCCAGAGCTTGATCGGCAGCGTCGCGACGTTGCTGAGCTCGAGGGTGACGTGGCCCGTGAAGCCCGGGTCGATGAAGCCGGCGGTGGAGTGCGTGAGGAGCCCGAGACGACCGAGCGAGCTCTTGCCCTCGAGGCGTGCGGCGACGTCGTCCGGGAGGGAGACCCGCTCGTACGTGGACCCCAGGACGAACTCGCCGGGGTGCAGGATGAACGGCTCGTTCGGCAGCGTCTCGATGAGGCGCGTCAGCTCCGGCTGATCCTCCGCGGGATCGATGAAGGGGTACTTGTGGTTGTCGAAGAGGCGGAAGAAACGATCGAGGCGGACGTCGATGGACGACGGCTGGATCATCTCCGGCGAGTAGGGGTCGAGCGCGATGCGGGAGGCGTCGAGTTCGGCTTTGATGTCACGGTCCGAGAGCAGCACGGTGACAGTGTATCGGCCGGGAGCCCGATGCCTCGGGCCGGTGACGACGCCCGGATTCGCTACGATGCTCGCACGGCGACGACCTCCGCGACCCGGCGGAGACCGGTCGCGCCGCCCCAGCGACCTGGAGGCCTCCGATGACCAGACCGCACGTCCTCGTCCTGCAGCACGTCCCCTGGGAACGACCGGCGGTGCTCGGCGAGGTGCTGACGGCGTCGGGGATCGACTGGACGCTCGACACGATCGTCGAGCGTCGTGAGCTGCCGCCGGCGCGCGAGATCACCGGGTTCGACGGGCTCGTCCTCCTCGGCGGCCCGATGGGCGCGCTCGACGTGGAGGAGCACCCGGGTCTCGGGCTCGAAGCGCAGCTCGTGCGCGATGCGGCGGTGCTCGGCATCCCGGTGTTCGGGGTCTGTCTCGGGCATCAGCTCATCGCGACGGCCCTCGGAGCCACGCTCCACTCGGCGGCCGCGCACGAAGTGGGTGTCGGCGACGTCGAGCTCCTGACCGAGAGCGAACTCGGCATGCGGGGCGAGCGGCTGCCGGTGCTGCACTGGCATGGCGACGTCGTCGAGGCTCCGTATGGAGCGACGGTCCTCGCGTCGTCGCCGTCGACGCCGAACCAGGCGTTCCGGATCGAGGACCGGGTCTTCGCGACGCAGTTCCACCTCGAGGTCGACCCGCCGATGCTCGACCGGTGGCTCGCGGAACCGCTCATGCTCCGCGACCTGCCGTTCATCGCCGGGACCGCGGAGGAGGCGGCCGACCGCCTGCGGTCCGAGGTCGCCGCGGTGGCGGGTCCGATGCGCGAGGCCGGCGAGCGGTTGTTCGGGGCCTTCGCCGACGCGGTGCTCCGTCGGACGAGCGTGGACCCGTCACTGCGGTAGGACTCGGACAGCGCCCGGACACAGCACCCCGGACACAGCGAAGCGGCCGGCCCCCGGAGGGACCGACCGCTTCGTGAACTCGGATTCGAGTCAGAGGGCCTTGCGACCCGTGATCGTCCTGATCAGGAACGCGATGATCGCGATCGCGAGCAGCACGAGGCCGACCCACAGCAGGAAGTTGAGGGACTGGACGAACCCACCGGTGATGGCGAGAACGATGGCAACGACGATGACGATGATGAGCAGGATGTTCATGATGAAGCTCCTTTCGCAGAACTCCGTCCACCGTATGGGGGCCCGACCATTCCGTCCCGGGGGTTGACATCGTCCGAAGTCGTTCCGCTACGCGCGCGGAGCGCCCCCGCGTTGCACACCTCCACCCTCCTGCGTTTCGGCTTGCGCCAGCGCGGTGCGCTGACGCGAGCGCGGGCCACACGCGTGAGCGCGGGTCTCCGGAGGGTCGCGCCCACGCGCACGGGCCGCGCTGAAGCCTGATCCCGGGGGTTCGGACCAGCGCACCGCGCTGGCGCCGGTTCAGCACACCTCGGTCGGCAGCACCGCGCTGACCAGGGATTCCCGAGCTGAGGACAGCCCCGGGCGAGCCTCGCTAGAGGAGGCCCGGCTGGTCGGCGGGGTCGCCGTCGCCGGGCTCGGAGCCCGGGTCGTCGACCGTCGGCGCCGCCATCGGATCATCGCTCTCGGGAGCGTTGTCGGGCAGCGCTCGGGAGATCGCCTCCTGTGCGTCGCCGATCGGGTCGTCCATCTCGTCTCGTGGGTCGCTCATGCTGATTCCTTTCCTCGTGTCCCGACGGTAACGCGGGACGCCTCACAGCCACACCCCCTGGCAGAACGGCCCGGTTCGTCCTAGGAGCCGAGTGCCCGGGCCCGTCAGACCGGTGTCGATGCCGTCGTCGACGCCGCTTCCGCGAGTCGCTTCGCCGCTGCGAGCACGCGCGCACTCGCGAACGGCTCGACCGTCGGCGCCCCGGCCGCGTCGAACACCTCGATCCCGGAGGCGTCGCGGTCGGACCGCGACCAGCCCGGCGACCCGTCTCGGACGAACGCCACGACCGCGCCGTGGATCCGATCAGCGAGCTCCTGCGGCGCGTGCGGGCCCGCCACCCGGGTGACGTCCGGGTCGTCGAGCACGTCGAAGATGAACGGGACGTCGAGGCAGTGCTCCGCGATCCCGCTCACCGCCGAGCGCCACACGAAGTCGGAGACCCAGGTCTCGGCGTCGTCCCGCAGCGCCAGCCATCGGATGACGCGCTCCCGGAACATGACGTCGCTCACGAAGCGCCCCGCGACGAGTCCCGTGCGTTCGCCGGGCTGGGTCGCGACGTACGCCTCGGCGAGCGGCTCCGGCACGCCCATGAGTTCCAGGGCACGCGTCGGCGCCACGGCGTCGAACTCGTCGAGTCGACCGGTGAAGAACCCGGCGAACTCCTCTCGGGTCGCGCTGACGAGCAACGGCTTGTCCGCGCCTCGTCCCGCGATCATGCCGGCTTCGACGGTGTCGACGACCAGCTCGCCGTCGACGATCGGGCCGAGACCGAGGCGGCCGTTCATCGTCGTCATCCCGCGGAGCACGGACTCCGGGTCGGTCGCGCCGCCGGGGACGACCTCGAAGCCCTGGGCCTCGATCAGCGTCGCCTCCGGGACGCTTGCGAAGCCGGCCAGGGTCGCGGGCACCCCGAGGTGCTCGGCGAGTCGCCCGGTCAGGGCCTGCGCCTCGTGGAGCGGGACGTCGCCGGGGACTCCGGACACGGAGATCGCCCGCTGGAACAGGTGTTGCGCGGACGGCACCGTGAGCAGGGTCATGACGGACCCGCCGCCGGCGGACTGGCCCGCGATCGTGACCCGCCGCGGGTCGCCGCCGAACGCCGCGATGTTGTCACGCACCCACTCGAGCGCGAGGATCCAGTCGAGGACCCCGCGGTTGGCCGGGGCGTCGGGCAGCCAGCCGAAGCCGTCGAAGCCGAGGCGGTAGGACACCGAGACCGTGACGACGCCGTCGCGGTTGAAGGCCCGACCGTCGTACCAGGGGCTCGCGGGCGACCCGGCGATGAAGCCGCCGCCGTGGATCCAGACGAGGACGGGCAGACCGGCACCGTCGTGCGGTCGGGTGTCGGGTCGGGCGTGAAGACGTTGACGTTGAGCGTCGAGTCGCCGGGGATCGACGGTTCCGGGATCGTCGTGATCTCGGCCAGGGCCTTCCGCTGCGGTGTCGCGCCGTAGGCGGTCGCGTCGAGGACGCCGTCCCAGGGCGCCTTGGGCTCGGGGGCCTGGAACCGTCTCGCTCCGGTCGGCGGCTCGGCGAACGGGATGCCGAGGAAGGCGACCGATCCGTCGGCGCGGCGCGTCCCGCGGACCGCTCCCGAGGTCGTCTGTGCGATGGGCTGCTCTGGGCTGGAATCGGTCGTCATCGGCGGATCCTCCGGGTACTCGGCCGCGCGCTCATCCGACGAGCGTCGCGTGGTGATCCGCCCAGTATGCCGCGTCACGCCCGAATCCCGTCCGATGTTCGGACTTCACCCAGCCGACCCACCCGATGCGCCAGCGCGGTGCGCTGACCCGAGCGCGCCCCGGAGCCGTGAGCGCGGGTCTCTGGAGACCCGCGCTCACGTCCGATGCACCGCGCTCACGTCAGCGCACCGCGCTGGCCAACCCGACAGGTGCGGGGTTGGCGGAGGGGGTTACGCGACGATTGCCGCGCGGAGGGCTGCCGCGGAGGCCGCCGGGTCGTCGGCCGAGTAGATCGCACCACCGGCGACGGCGACCTGCGCGCCCGCCTGCTGCACCGACGCGATCGTCGACACGTTCACGCCACCGGCGACCGAGAACGGCACGGCGGCCGCTTCACCGTCGGACAGGAGCGTCTGGAAGGTGAAGCCCTCCTCCGCCTGCTCGTCGAGACCGGCGTGCATCTCGACGAACGCGGCACCGAGAGCGGTGACCTCCTTCGCGCGCTGCACCTTGTCGGCGACCCCGATGAGGTCGACGACGACGGACTTGCCGTGCGCCTTCGCGGCCTTCACGGCGCCGACGATCGTGCTGTCACCGGCGGTCCCGAGGACGGTGACGATGTCCGCACCGGCGGAGAAGGCGATGTCGGCTTCGAGCTCACCGGCGTCCATGGTCTTGAGGTCGGCGAACACGATCTTGTCGGGGTGGGCGTCCTTGACCGCGGTGACGGCACGCAGGCCCTCGCTCTTGATGAGGGGCGTGCCGAGCTCGAGGATGTCGACGTAGGGCGCGACCTTCCCGGCGAGTTCGAGGGCTGCCTCGGTGGTGAGGACGTCCATGGCTACCTGGAGCTTCATGTGGTGCTGCTTTCTGTCGTGATGGGATGCGTCCGACGTCTGCCGGGCGCGTGGGAAGGGATCGGGGTGACTACTCGAGGTTCGCGTGGCGCGGCCACAGCTCCTCGGCGCTGACGCCGTCGGACTGCCAGAGCGCATGGAAGAACGCGTCGCCGAGCAGCATGACCGCCTGCTCGAAGAGGCTCCCCGAGTACTGCACGGAACGCGTGCCGCCGTGGTCGGTCTTCTGCGCGGCGGGGACGACGATCGTCTCGGCGGCCAACTCGGCGAGCGGGGATGCGGGGTCGGTCGTGATGGCGATCACCTGTGCCCCGACGGAGACGGCCGTGTCCGCAGCGCGCACCACACCCGTCGTCGTACCGGAGCCGCTGGCGACGAGCAGGACGTCACCCGAGGTGATGGCGGGCGTCGTCGTCTCGCCGACGACGTGCACGGTGAGCCCGAGGTGCATGAGTCGCATCGCGGTCATCCGGAGCGCGAGACCGGAACGACCGGCACCGGACACGAACACGCGGTCCGCCGTTCGCAGGCGGTCGAGTGCGCCGGCGAAGGGAGCCGGATCGGCCTCCAGCAGGCTCGACACGGTGCGATGCAGCTCGGCGTCGATCGCGGCGAGCGCCCCCTGGACCGTCGAGGTCGCAGGCGTCACCGACGTGGATGGAGGGACGGCTGGGGTTCGACATCCCTCCATCCTGGGCGTGATCGGGTAGGTGCACCGCTGCTCGCCCGAACGGTTTCACCTACCCGAACGGGTGGGTGTGGACCGATGGGATAGGGTGCGGACATGACCGAACGCACTGTCACCTACCCGGTCGAGCTGCTCGACGGCCTGGCCTCCGTCGCATCGAGCTCGCTGCTGCGCATCGCCGGTGCGTTCCGGGAGGTCCTCGAGCCGGTCGTCGCCCATTCCGCGCTCGTGATCTTCACCGAGGACTGCACCGGTCGCCCCCGGAAGAAGGCCGGCGACCCGGCGATCGTCGAGGGCGTCACGATCGCCGAGCTCGACGCGGTCCGACAGCGCACCCCGCGCGGCCCGGTAACCACGGCGACTCGCTGATGCCGGACCACACGCCGACCGGCCGACGTCGGCGGTGATCGCAGGCGCGGAGCGTCCGATCGCGGCCTGGCTGGCCGACACCGGCGCCCTCCTCGTCCTGACCGACCCGCAGGGACCGATCGACGACCGGCTCGTCGGCGCCCTGTGGGAGGTCGTCGCGGCCGGCATCCGCCAGCAGGTCGCGACGGCGGCCCCCGACTACCTCCGCGACTCGCGGGCCGCGTCGAGCGAGCGGGCCGGCGCGATCGCGGAACTCACCGACGCCCATGCGACGACGCTGGAGTCGATCCTCGCGGTCACCCGGTCGCGGCAGACGTCGCCCGAGGACGCCCGAGCGGCGGTGACCGAGATCGCCTCGGCCGCGATGGTCGAGCTGCGGGCGGTGTCCGACCGCGACCGCCAGCTGGCCGAGGAACCGGTCGCGCGCGCCTTCGCCAGACTCCGCGAGGACCTCCGCCCGCTGGCCCGCTTCGGCGGCCCCGAGGTCCAGTTCATCGAGCCGCCCGTCGACGGTCGGGCCCTCCCCGGTGAGGTGGCGCACGCCGGACGGGCGATCGTCCGCGGCACGGTCCTCGCGCTCGTCGAGCAGTCCTCGGTCGGGCGGGTCCGGGTGCAGTGGGACTGCGACGGTAGCAACCTGCTCATCGGCATCCGCGACGACGGCCCCGGCGAGTTGACCGTCGACACCCCGAGCGTGCAGCAGCTCGGCGCTCGGGTCGCGGCACTCCGCGGCAGTCTCGATGTCCAGGCGACGCCCGGGTGGGGTTCGGAACTGCACGTGACGCTTCCGCTCGACCCACCGCCCGCAGCCCAGACACGTTCCGACTCGGCGGCCGCCGCGCTGACCGAGCGCGAGTGGAGCGTGGCCGAGCTGGCCGCCGGTGGAGCACGGAACCGGGCGATCGCCGAGACCCTCACCATCAGCGAGAACACCGTCAAGTTCCACATCGCGAACGTCCTGCGGAAGCTCGGCGTCGCGAGCCGCGTCGAGCTGGCAGCCGCCTTGGCCGCCAGCCGCTGATCCCGTCCGGGCTCCGTCGCCGCCTACCGCTTCGAGCTCGTACGGCCCCGGTCGCGATCCCGGTCGCCGAACCGTCGCGTGATGAGCGCCCAGCCGAGGATCCAGCTCCCGAGCGCCGTGACCAGCCACACCACCAGCGGTGCGAGCACCCAGGCCAGGACACCGCGGATGTGGAGGCCGCCGGGGAGGATCGACGCGACGAAGAGCGACACGAGCGTCGTCACGAGTCCGATGCCGCCGAGGATCGCCGAGGCGTAGCGCCGCGCGAGGCGGAGGATGAACGGCCCGAGGACGCCCTGCGCGATCGTGAAGACGACGACGGCGATGATGAAGCCGCCGAGCGACAGACGGACGCCGGGCACGACCCAGTCGGCGACGAGCAGCCCGATCGCCGAGGACAGCAGACTGACGGCGATGCTGAGCAGGAAGCGGGTCATGTGCCGACCCTAGCGCTGGGTGTCGGCCGCGTCGAGAGCGCGACTGAGGGGAGGCGGATCGTCGCCTGGCGAACGGCCGGACGACGACATGCCTCCCCTCAGGAGTGCCGGGACGGCTCAGTCGAGAGCGAGCACGCGCCCGGTGCCGACCCCCTCGACGGCACGGACGAACGCCAGGCCGACCACGTCGGACGCGACGGGCGGGAAGCCCGGGAACGCGTCGTGGTAGCCGGTGGCCTCGGCGAGCACCGTGGGGCTGACGGCGTTGATGCGGATGCCGCGCGGGAGTTCCGGGGCGGCACCGATCACGAAGGACTCGACCGCTCCGTTGGCCATCGAGGCCGCCGCACCCGTCGCGATCGGCTCGCGGGCGAGGATGCCCGTCGTGAGCGTGAAGGAGCCGCCGTCCCGGACGAACGGCGTCCCGATCCGCACGACGTCGAGCTGGCTGAGCACCTTGCCGAGGAAGGCCGCGCGGTAGTCGTCGCGCGTCAACTCCTCGACGGGCTTGAACGGGACCGATCCGACGGCGACGATGACCGCGTCGACCTCGCCCACCTCGGCGAACAGCGCCTCGATCGACGCCTCGTCGGTGGTGTCGACGGCAGGCGCCGTCGAGCGCGACACCGCGATCACCTCGTGACGTTCCGCGAGGGCGTCCTGCGCCGCTCGTCCGACATGTCCACTCGCACCGATCAACAGGATTCTCATGCGGGCGACGCTAGCACCGGCGTCCGACGACGGCACCGGCGATCGACGGCGTCAGTGGGCGTCGTCCATCCCGGTGACGTGGACGGCGTAGCCGTGGCAGCCTGCGCGAGCTTCCAGTCGTACGCGTTGATCGATCGGGGTGTCGTCCGCCCACCGGGCCAGGAACGCGGCCGTCGGGTCGTCCTCCGAGCATGACCATGCCGAAGAGCGGATCGAGGATCTTGCGATCGATCGTTCGTCCACGCGTACCAGAACCCCTGATCAGCCATGCACTTCGCGATGATCTGCTGCTGTGCCTCCCAGATCCCGTCACTCGAGGTACGAGTCGGTCGGCTGGGATCACGATCGAAGCCGGGTCGGTGGTCGCGTCGTACCAGCCCTCCGGCGTCTGCGAGTAGTCGACGCCGGACGCCGGCGAGACGGGTTCGCCAGCGTCCGGCGTGGCAGTGGGATCCGCGGGCACCACGGGTTCGACGGGCGGGAGTTCGTCGAGCGACGCTGCGGCCTCGGCGACCGCTTCGAGGGACCGCGCGTCGTCAGCGGCCGCCTGGGCGTTCGACACCCCGATGAACACCCCGCCGGCCGCCACCGCGAGCACCCCGCTCATCGCGATGCCGAGCCCGATCCGTCGACGGAGCGTTCCGGGACTCCGGCGGACGGGTGCCGCCTCCTGCGCCGCGTCTGGCCCGTCGTGGATCTCGTTCCCGCTCATACCGTCTCCCCCTGCATCGACGCCGCTGCGTCCCGTTCCGTCGTTCGGCGACCCCCCGGCCACCACCACACCGCGGCTCCGATGAACCCGAGCGCAGCACCCACGCCGATCGCCACGCTCATCACCCACCACGGTTCGAGCCCGGCCCCGTGCGAGCTCAGGCGGGACACGATGAGCACGCCGGTCGCGCTGACGCGGTACATGATGTCGCCCGCGAGCACGCCGATGAGGACCGCTGCGGGCGCCAGGAGCCCCGCGCCGAGCCATCGACTGCGTCGCCGCAGCGACAGCACGAGCCCGACCACGCCCAGGACCGCGGCGACCGCCACACCGAGCGCGCCCGCCGGCACCTCGACGACGTCGCCGATGACGAGCGCACGGACGATCCGGACGAGGAGGAACAGTGCAGCTCCGGTGACCAGGACGCCACCGGTCACCACGAGGGCTGCGAGGACGTCGCCGGCCCGCCGCATGCCGAGCGGCATCGGATCGACGCCGTGGCCCGCGCGCAACTGCCCGGAGCGCCACGAGAGGTCGTGCGGGATCCCGCGGATGGCCCGCAGCATGATGTCCCGCCGGAGCCGCTGCGGCGTGACGCCCGCTTCCTCGGCCCAGACGGCGTGCTCGTGCAGGTCGGACGCGATCTCGTCGCGGCGCTCCCCGGCGACATCGGGCGAGAGGTCGCGCGTGTACCACCCGCACCAGTTCAGGACCCGGTGGGCGGCCGCGCGGTACTCCGGCGTCCGGATGGCGGTCATGCGATCGCCCCCTGCGTCCACGCCGCACCCGCCGGCCTCGCCGCGGCGGCCTGCTCACCGGCGATCCTCGCGTGCTCCCGATCCCGGGCCGTCGCGCCTTCACCCGTGATCCGGTACAGCCGACGACGAGGACGACCCTCCGCCTCCGCGACCTCCGGGTCCTCCCAGGTCGCCTCGATCAGGCCGGCGTCCGCCATCCGCGACAGGGCCTTGTAGAGCGTGCCGTGCGCGGTGAGGGCGGCGTCCCCGGCTTCGGCGAGCTGCTTCGCGAGGGCGAACCCGTAGAAGCTCCCCTCGGTCGACTGCAACACGGTGCCGACGTCGAGGATGTCGAGCTCGAGCGGGAAGAGCGTGCCGGGTCGTCTGCGTGCCATGGAGCCACTATAGGAAGATAGGTTCCGATACGTCAACTCCGGATCCGCGGACGCATCGGTCGAGGACGACTAGCTCCCGTCGCGGAGGTCCGTCGGGGGCGCTGCACCGAACGCGATCTCGTCGAACCGCGCCTCGCAGGGCGGACCGAGCGGCGCCTGCGAGAGGAACCCGACGCGCACCGGGGCGTCGCTGTGCAGACGGAAGACCCGGACGAAGTCCCACGTGACACCGTCGGTCGAGCTGTGGAACGCCCATGCCTCACCGAGACGACTGACGCGCATCCACACGTGGTCGGCCGTGACGTGCGTCGAGTTCACGTCGTCCGACCAGGTGTTCGTCACGACGCTCACCACCATCGCCTGCCCCTGCGGCGACTGCTCGAAGCAGAGCTTGGCCCAGTGCTCGTCGTCGATCCAGAGTGCGAGGGCACCGGCGTCGAAGGTGCTGCGCTCGCCCACGACCGCGACCCGTGCCGAGAGCGTGAAGTGGTCGGGTGCGTCGAAGGCGAGCGCCGTGGCACGCAACTCACGCGGCCCACCGAGCGAGCTGTTGCTCCAGTCGACGCCGGCGGCGGAGGTGAGGGTGAGCGCTCCGGCATCGGCGTCGAACGATGCGATTCCGGGGGTCGAGGTCCAGGCGAGGTCGGGAAGCCCGTCGATGCGGGTCACGTCGGTGTGCATGGTCCGACCCTATCGGGACCGCACGTTCCCCTGAGTCGCCCGGATCTGCTCGGCATCCGGCCGATTCCGTGCAGATCCGGGCAGCTCAGCGAGGCGCCGGGACGTCGACGACGCGTTCCTCCCCGACGGCCACGGCGAGCGAACCGTTGGAGGCCGACGCGACGTCCGCCTGGAGCCGCTCCAGCTCCGCCGGCGGCACCCACAGTTCCAGCTCCGCCTGCGCCCCGTAGGTCTGATCGCCGAGCGTCGCGCCGTGGCTACCGGCCCAATCGCGCAGCAGGTTGTCGTACCGCCCGGCCTCGGCGTGCGGGACGACGAGGGTCGCGCGGGTCAGCGTCTCACGGCGCACGAGCGAGGCGAGGTCGAGCGTCTCGGAGGCCGCCGAGGAGTACGCACGGACGAGCCCGCCCGCCCCGAGCTTGACGCCGCCGAAGTACCGCGTGACGACGACGACCACGTCGGTCAGTTCGCGCCGCCGGATGACCTCGAGGATCGGCATCCCCGCCGTGCCGGACGGTTCACCGTCGTCGGACGAGCGGGCCTGGTCGCCGAGCAGCCCGGTGACCATCGCGACGCAGTGGTGTCGTGCGTCCCACGCCTGCTTCTTCACCCGCGCGATGACCGCTTCGGCGTCCTCCGGCGACGCGACCGGGTGAGCGAGGCCGAGGAAGCGCGACTTCTTGATCACGAGTTCGTGCTCGACCGGCGCGGCGATCGTCGCCGGGTACTGCCGCGCGGTGGTCATCCGTCCGAGCGTACTCGGCCGGTCGATGAGGCCCGTTCGGCCTACGGCCGCAGCACGTCGTCGGCCGGGTGGGCCTGCACGTGCCCACGGACGAAGATCAAGCCGATCACGGCCACGAGCATGATGAGCAGGTTGGCCGGACCGGCGATCGCCAGGAACACGCTCTGACCGGCGGCGGCTCCCGCGTGGTCGATCCCACCGGTCGAGAGGAAGAGCGTCGGGTCGTAGAGTCCGTGGATCAGGATCGGCCAGATGAGGTTGCCGGTCACCCGGAGCGTCAGGTACATGCACACGCCGAATCCGAAGGTGTAGACGACGGTCACGAGCACGGTCGTGACCGGTTGGCCCGACAGGAGGTTGGAGGCGTGCAGCAGGGCGAAGACCAGCGAGGAGACCACCATGACGATCCACTCCGAGCTGCCGGCGTCGCGCAGCATCTTCACGACCAGGCCGCGGGTCAGGATCTCCTCGGCGAACCCGATGAACACCCCGGACAGCATCGCGACCAGCGACCACGGAACCCTCGTAGCTCCCGTAGTCGATGCCGAGCAGGCGCAGGACGACCGCGGCGAGGATCACGATCGGTGCGACCCACATCCACCACCGGCCGCGGATGGGCTGCCTTCGCGAACAGCTCCCGGAACCATCCGACCGAGAGGACGAAGCCGGCCAGGAGGAGGGAGCCGACGACGAGCGGCAGCATGAGCCCGAAGAACACGCTCTGCGGGGTCGCGAAGACGTCCTCGCCGATCTGCGAGCCGAAGAGCTGCCCGACGACCCATCCGGCACCGAGGTACAGGGCGAGGTAGACGATCGCCAGCAGGAACGCCCGCCCGACACCGCCCTTCGCCCAGAAGTCGTGCCATCCGCTGGTGGTGAGTGTCCGCTGACCGCTGTGCCCGTGACCTCTGTGCTCGCCCATGCGTCGATCCAACCACTCAACCGAGCCGAGCGTCGGACAATCCGCGTCGTCAGTCGGCGAGCGCCGCCGCGGCGTTGCTCCAGACCGCGTAGAGGACGAAGCCGCCGAGGGCGAGGAGCCCGAGCACCGGTTGTGCGAGGACGATGACCGCCCAGGCGGCCAGGAGGACAAGCGAGAGCAGCGAGGTGCCCGGCCGACGGACGGTCCGGACGAGCCCGCCGAGCAGCTGGGCCCGGAACCGCAGGCCCGGAGCGGCCGCCAGCCCGGCGAACACGCCGAAGGCTGCGACGACCGCGAGCAGCAGCACGACGACGAGCAGCGGCCCGAGCAGCATCGCGAACGGCGTCCCCCACACGGCGACGATGTCGATCACGACGACGAACGTGAGCGCACACACGAGCGACCACACGGCGAGCGCCGGTCGCCACGTCCGCAGGAGGCCGATCCCGACCTCCCGCAGCGGCCCGGCATCGGCGGCGTCGCGCGACCGCTGGAACGACCAGCAGCCGGCGGCGAAGGCGGGGCCGAGCGGGAGCGAGCACAGCAGCAGGAACGGCCAGCTCGCGAGCGGCTCGGCGACGAGGACGATCGCGGCCGCCAGCGGGAGCGCGCCGATCCCGACGCCGACGCCGACCATGAGGGATCGGTACACGACGCCGAACACCGACTCGAAGGTCTCCCGGCGCGGCTGCAGCAGTCCGCGCACGCCGCCGGCACGGTTGTCCGCACGCCGCTCGGTCACCGCGCTCATCCCTTCATCCCGCTCGTCGCGATGCCCTGGATGAAGTAGCGCTGGCCGAGGAGGAAGATCAGCACGATCGGGATGACGGAGACGACGGACCCGGCCATGATGAGCGCGTACTCGGCGTCGTACTGCCCGACGAAGGAGCGCAGACCGAGCTGCACGGTCCAGAGGTCGTTGCTCGTCAGGTAGATGAACGGACCCATGTAGTCGTTCCAGGTGGAGACGAAGGTCAGCAGCGCGAGGCTCGCGAGCGCCGGCTTCGTCAGCGGCAGGATGATCCGCCACCAGATCGCGTACTCGTTGAGGCCGTCGATGCGGGCGGCCTCGCTCAGTTCGTCGGGGATGGTCAGGTAGTACTGCCGCATGAGGAACACCCCGAAGGCGCCGAACGCCTGCAGCAGGATGATCGAGAGGTGCGTGTTCACGAGGCCGGCGTTCTGCATCATGATGTACTGCGGGATCATGTAGGCCTGCCACGGCACCGCGATCGTCGCGATGTAGGCCACGAACAGCACGTCACGTCCCTTGAAGTGCATCTTCGAGAAGCCGTAGGCGGCGAAGCTCCCGGTGAGCACCTGCAGGATCGTGATGGTGACCGACAGGAACAGCGAGTTCTTGAGGTAGGTCAGCATCGGGATGCGGGTCCAGATGTCGACGTAGTTCTGCCAGACGAACTCGGTGGGGATCCACTGGACGGGGATCGAGAACACCTCGTTGTTCTGCTTGAGCGACGACGAGACCATCCAGAAGAACGGGACGAAGATGATCGCGGTCAGCACGGTGAGCATCACGTAGATGAGCACGCGGCGCAGCGGCGAGATCGGACCGTGGCGGCGCACCCGGGTGCGCTTGCCTCCAGCACCGGGCAGCACGGGCGGGGTGATGGCGTCGGTGACCTCGGCGATCGCGACCTCCGCCTGCGACGGGACCGTGGACGAGGCACGCGTGGTGGCACTGGTCGACATCAGCGTTCCTTCCTCTGCTGCAGCTTGAACTGGACGACGGTGAAGACGAGCACGATGACGAACAGCACGAGCGAGATCGCCGAGGAGTATCCGAAGCGGTTCTCGGTGATGCCCTCGCGGTAGATGAGCTGCGAGAGGACGAGCGTGGACCGGCCTGGGCCGCCTCCCGTCATGACGACGATGAGGTCGAACACCTTGAAACTCGCGATCGTCACCATGATGAGGACGAAGAACGTCGTCGGACGGAGCGACGGGATCGTGATGTTCCAGAACCGCTGCCAGGCGTTCGCACCGTCGACCTCGGCGGCCTCGTAGTACTCCTGCGGGATCGCTTGGAGCCCAGCGAGGTAGAGCACCATGTAGTAGCCCATGTCGCGCCACACGCTCGTGATGATCACGGCCGGCATCGCCCACGCGGAGCTCGTCGTCCAGCCGGGCGGGTCGGCGACACCGATGAGCTCGAGGAACTGGTTGATCGGGCCGGCGGTGGGGTTGAAGAGCATGTTCCACACGACGGCGACGGCGACGAGCGAGGTGATGTACGGGAAGAACATCGCGGTGCGGAAGAAGCCGAGGCCGCGCAGCTTGCGGTTGAGGAGCAGTGCCAGGCCGAGCGACGCGAGGATCGTGAGCGGGATGTGGCCGGCCGCGTAGTAGGCGGTGTTGCCGAGCGCGATCCAGAAGGACTCGTCACGCATCATGCGGGCGAAGTTCGCGAACCCGACCCACTCGGGCGGTGAGTACGAGTCCCACTTCATGAACGCGATGACGAACGCCGCGCACATCGGGATGAGGGTCAGGAGCGCGAAGCCGATGAAGTTCGGCAGGATGAAGCTCCAGCCGACGAGCGCATTCCTGCGGACGCGGCTGCTGGAGCGGGTGCGTTGCGGTGGGGCTGCGATCGCCATGACGAGCCTTTCGAGGACGGTGGTGCGGGGTCGGTGGGGACGCGCCGGGCGGACGCGGGGATCGCGGGGCCGAGCGTGCCGGCCCCGCGATCGCGACTAGTCGACGAGGACGTCGTTCTTGACGCGGTCCTGCATCTTCGTGATGGCGTCGTCGACGTCCGACTCGCCGACCATGATGAGGTCGTGCTCCTCGTCGAGGATCGAGCTGACGTCGGAGGAGTACTCGCTCACGGGCATCTCGAGGACGACGTCCTTCGGCTCCTGGAACGCCTTGACCGAGAGGTCGTCGGTCGGGAGGGCCGTGAACGCCGCGGTGACGTCGTCGGACTGGTACGCGGGGACGACACCGATCGCGGCGATGGCCTTCGCGCCGGCCTCGCTCGCGGCGAACTCGAGGAAGGTCTTCGCGGCGGCCTGGTGCGTGGAGTTCTTGTTGACGGCGAACGCGGTCGGCGAGCCGAACGTCACCGTCTCCTCACCGGCCTTGAGCTGCGGCATCTGCGCGACACCCCAGTCGACGTCGGTCGCGCCCGTCTCGATCGACTGCGCGATGCCCGCGATGTACCAGGTGCCCATCGGCATCATCGCGGCCTTGCCGGTCTCGAACATCGTGCGGTAGCTGATCTGCTGGGTCTTCGCCGTGCCGTAGTCGAGCGCGTAGCCCTTGCTCCTGCAGGTCGAGGGTGAGGTCGTACTGGTCCTGCATGAAGCCGTAGTCGCCGCTGATGAGGTCGCCACCGGTCTGGGCTGCGGCGATCGACTGGACGACGGAGCGCCAGTAGTGGTTGTACGTGCCGTAGACCTTGGAGTCCCCGTCGCCCGAGGTGAGCTTCGCCGCGATGTCCGCGTACTCGTCCCAGGTGAGGTTGTCGGGGTGCTCGATGCCGGCCGCGTCGAAGATGGCCTTGTTGTAGTACAGCAGCCAGAAGTCCTGGCGGTACGGCGCCGCGTAGTAGGTGTCGTCGAGGGCGAACGGCTCGATCCCGGCGAGCTTGTCCGCGCCGATGTCGTCGACGACGTCGCCCACGTCGACGAGCTGGCCGCGGTTCGCGTAGCGCGCGTAATCGGTCACGTTCTTCATGGTGAGGACGTCGGTCTTGTCGCCGCCCGCGAGCATCGTCGTGACCTTGTCGGAGTAGTCGTCGGCGAGGATGTCGACGGGCTCGATCGTGATGTCGGGGTGCTCGGCCTCGAAGGCGTCGAAGAGCGCCTTGAACTCGGGCGTCTGGTCGTAGTTCCAGACCGAGACGCTGAGCGTGACGGGGCCGTCCTCGTCCTGCTGGGCGGAGCCGGCACCTGAGCAGCCGGTGAGGGCGAGGCCGGCTGCTGCGGCGATCGCGGAGATGGTCAGGATGGGTCGCTTCATTGCGGATGCTCCTCGGTGAGTAGTGGTGCTGTCGGTGGTGATGGCGGTGCTGGTGGCGGTGCTGGTGGGACGGGGATGCTGCGGGGTGGAGCGGTCGGTGGGCGTCAGTGCGACGCGGGCAGGTCGAGCGACGTCGTCGCGCCGTCCGGCCAGGTGATGGTGCGGGCGGTGGACCCGGCGACGCCCGCCATCGCCGGGGCGACGACGCCCGGCTGCGTGGCGCCATCCAGGAGGAGCGCGAACGCGTGCCAGTGGTCCGGGCGGACGGGACCGTCGGTCTCGCACCACGGCGTGCCCGAACGGGGTCCGAGCGGGGTGGCGTCGTCGAGGTCCCGGACGCCCGACCGGAGCGCGCCGGTCGGAAGCGGGTCGTGCTCGCTCGGGAGCGCGACGACGACCGAACGCACGCCGTCGGCGACGGCGACCGCCGAGGTCTGGTCGGTGGCGACGGTCAGGTCACGACCACTGACGGTCCACCCGCCGACACGGAGCGCGCCGAGCGGGACCTCGTCGCCGGCGCCCGGGACGACGCGGACGAACCGCACCTCCCAGGGCCCGCGGACGGCTGAGCAGAGGTCGATCCGCGCGCCGGTCCGGGTCCGGTCCGCGGCGTGGCCGTGGCCATGGTCCGGGCCGTCGGCATCGGCGTCGATCCAGCGGGCGAGACCGGAGGACGTCGACCAACCGGTGGACGATCCGTCGGAGGTCGGCAGCGGCGTCAGGGCACCTCTGGTGAACCCGGAACGGTGACTCGGGACACCCTCGGCGTCCAGGAGCACGACCGATCCGTCGAACGGGTCGCGGGCATCGGCGGAGAGCACCGGCGCGGTCGCCGTCGAATACCCGAGGCGTGCGTACAGCGGGGCGTCGCGTTGGGCGACGCCGTCGTTCGCGTGGTCCGTCCCGTGGTTGACGACACGGACGATGCCGTCGGCGGTCGTCCCGCTGACGATCCAGCCCGGGGCGACGATGGTGCGGAGGACGTCGCCCCGCTCGATCGGCAGTGGTTCCTCGGTGGCCGTCCACACCGGGTGGTCGGCCGGGAGCGCGAGCCCGAGCATGCCCTTCGACGCCCAGTAGGGCGAACCGGGGCCGGAGTAGGACTGTGCGAGCTGCCGCCACTCGTGGTGCCAGCCGAGCGTCAGGATCCCGCGGTCGTCGGGGGCGCCGGCGGCGTCGAAGTGCGACACGACGCCACTGGCCGCCCGACGGATGAGTCCCGGCGAGAGCGCGGTCGATCCGGCCATCGCACCGGCCCAGAACGGTGCCGCGGCGGCGAAGCGGTAGATGAGACTCCGCCCCTGGACGAGCGGCGATCCGTTCGCGCCGACGAGCGTGACGGCGTCCTCCAGGTAGCGGTCGAGGTGGGCGTCGTAGCGGTCGAGGCGTGCCTGATGCGGGTGGCCCGGCGCGAGCATCGTGCGCCACAGCACCGGATAGAGGTGGAGCGCCCACCCGGTGTAGTGGTCGTAGGCGCGCGTGCCGCCGTCGGCGAACCAGCCGTCCTCGCGGAAGAAACCGTCCGCGATCGCGAGGTCCTCCTCGAGGTCCGCCTCCGAGAACGGGCCGCCGACCGTGCGCAGGAACTCCTCGACGACGATGCGGAACCACACCCAGTTGATGGGCGGGTACGGCTGGCCGATGACGGTGGCGAGCCAGTCGATCGTCGTGCGCTTGGTCCGGTCGTCGAGACGGTCCCAGAGTTCGGCACGGGTGAGGTGGAGTCCGATCGCGATGGCTGCGGCCTCGACCTTGGCCTGGTCGACCTCGTCCGGCCGCGGCCACCGCTCCGGGGAGTCCGGGTCGGTGCCCGCCGCGAGGCCGGCGGCGTAGCGCTCGACGAGGTCGCCCGTCCGTGCGGGATCACCGGCGATGCGGAAGGCGGCGAGCATGAACGTCCGCGCGAACCCCTCCAACCCGTCGATGTCGGAGCCGTAGCCGCCTGGCGCACCCGGGAACAGGATGCGGGCACGACCGGGCGAGGTGAAGGGTTCGGCACCGCCGAGCAGCCGGTCCGCGAGGTCCTCCCAGTGCCTGCGCGTCCAGCCGGTCGACGGTGACAGGGTGCGGTCCAGGGCGAGTGTCTCCGACGCCGGGGCGGTCAGGAGCGCGACCATCAGGCGCTCACCCCCAGGTCGGCGACCCGGACGGCTTCGCGCGGGTGCTCGCCGTTGAGGAACCGCTCGAGGTCGTCGAGCGCCGCGTCCGTCATGCGCAGCGTCTCCCGGCCGAGGGAGCCCGCGATGTGCGGGGTGATCGAGACGTTCGGGAGGTCGAGCAGCGGCGAGTGCACGGGCAGCGGTTCCGGGTCGGTGACGTCGAGGATCGCGTCCAGACGTCCGCTCGCGCACTCCGCCGCGAGGGCGTCGGTGTCGAGCAGGCTCCCGCGGGCCGTGTTGATCACCGTGGCGCCGTCCGGGAGCGCCGCGAGCTGGGCAGCCCCGATCATGCGCTTCGTCTCCGGGAGCTCCGGGGCGTGCAGCGAGAGCACGTCGACGTTCGGCAGGAGCTCGTCGAGCGGGACGAGGCGGGCTCCGGCCGCGGCGACGGCCGTGGCGTCGGCGTAGGGGTCGGCGACGAGCACCTCGACCGCGTCGAGCTGCTGGAGCAGGGCGACGACGCGACGGCCGATGCGCGAGAAGCCGACGACGCCCACGCGGCGTCCGAGGTTGGACAGGTTCGTGGTCTCGAGCAGGGTGCGCCACTCGCGACGGTGCGCCCGCGGGTCGCGGGCGAAGACCTGTGCCCGCTTGCCGGCGAGCACGATCGAGGCGAAGGTGAACTCGGCGACCGGGATGGCGTTCGCCTCGGCGGCCGTGGTGACGACGATGCCGCGCTCCCAGACCGCGTCGGTCACGAGCGAGCGGACCGTGCCGGCGCAGTGGAAGACCGCGCGCAGCCGGGGCATGCGGTCGAGTCGCTCCGCCGTGAGCGGCGGGGTGCCCCACGAGGTGATGAGCACCTCGACCTCCGCGAGCCGTGCGGCGAGCGCCGGGTCGTCGAGGTCGCCGGTGGTCTCGTCGTCGCGGACCTCGCACAGTGCGTGGAGCCGGGCCAGGCGGGCGTCGTCGAAGAGCGTCGAGAACACGTCGGGCCACATGGCGACCAGGGCTGCGGGGCGCGCGGCGTTCGACATCTGGTGCTCTCCTTCGAGTGGGCCGCGGTTGCATGCGGTTGTCAGGTAGTGAATACTCCAATCCGATCGGAGTCAAAACAGTCGATCACAAACGAACAAGCTCGATCGAAGATGATCATGGAGACGTCGTGCATCCACCCTCGCAGACCGCACCCGCCACACCGGCCACCGATGAGCGGCGTCGGTCGCATCGGCCCGTTGGTGACGGCGTGGTCACAGCGCCCGGCGACCGCACTGCAGTCCATCGTGCCGGACGGCGACTGGAGCTCGATCGACCGACGGCTGCTCGACTCCTTCGTCGCCCAGGCGACGCGCGAGTCCGCGGCCACCGACCGCGCGGCGGCGCCCTGGCCCCAGCCGCTCTTCTCGCAGTACAGCGCCTATCCGCTGATCGGGGAGCGCCTCTCCTACGAGACGGCGGTCGGTGACCGACTCGCACGCCTCTCCCGCGCCGTGGTCCTCGCCGCCGCGTCTGCAGCCGGTGTCGCGGTGGCCGCACCGCACGACCCGCTCGCCGAGGTCGCCGACGGCCTGTGGCTCCTCGCGGAGCAGACGACCTGGTGCTGGGCGGCCCACGACGACGCGTTCCGCCGGTTCGGGACGGTCACGCCGTCGCTCGACGAACCGTTCCTCGACCTCGGCGCCGGTGAGGCGGTCGCGGCCGTCGCCTGGGCGATCGCCGTCCTCGGCGACGAGCTCGACGAGCGCTACCCGGGGCTGACCGATCGGCTGCGAGCCGAGGCCGAGCACCGGGTGTTCCGGCCGTTCCTGGACCGCGACGACTGGCACTGGCTCGGCCTCGATGTCGATCCTGACGGCGAGCCGGTCGTCCTCCACAACTGGAACCCCTGGATCCTCGGCAACACGATCGCCGCGGCAGCGGTGCTCTGCAGCCCCGACCGCGCCGAGCTCGTCATCGACCGAGCCGTCGACGGCATCGACCGCTACCTGGCGGGCCTCCCTCGGGACGGCGCGATCGACGAGGGCTGGGAGTACTGGTGGAACGGAGCGGCACGCGCGCTCGAAGCGGTCGAGACCCTCGATCGTCTCGCCGGAGGTCGCCTCGCGCTCGACGGCCTCGACCTGCTGCCCGAGTCACTGCGCTTCCCGCTGCGGATGCAGCTGTCCGCCGACTGGTACGTGAACGTCGCGGATGCCCGAGCACGCGGTGATCGCACGCTCCCGTTCGATCTCCTGCATCGCTGGGGCCGGCGACTCGAGCTGCCGGACGTCGTCGCGTACGCCACGGCGCATCGCGATCCCGACGCACCCGTCGCCACGGACCGGGCCGGACTCGGACGTCTCGTCCGCGTCTGCCTCGATCGGTGCAGTGGGCGGTCGCGGACGCCCGGAGCGCGACGCTGCCGCTGCCGCTGCCGGCTTCGGTCGACCTGCCGTCGATCGGCGTGAGTCTCGCCCGTGAGCACGACGGGCGATCCGACGGACTCGCGGTCAGCCTCAAGGGCGGCCACAACGACGAGAACCACAACCACAACGACCTGGGGAGCGTGATCGTCGCACTCGACGGCGTCCCCGCGGTCATCGATCCCGGGCGGCCCACCTACGACGCGCGGACCTTCGGCCCGGACCGCTACGACATCTGGTGCATGCGCAGCGACTGGCACAGCGTCCCGGCACCGCGCGGTCTGTTGCAGCAGCATGGACCGGAGTTCGCGGCGCGCGATCGCCGGGGCGGAGACCATGGCGCACAGGCGAGCTGGTCGATGGACCTCGCCGCGGCCTACGGACTGGCGGAGCACGAACACTGGCGCCGGACCGCGACGCTCGACCGCACGGCGTCGCGGGTCGTGATCGAGGACGTCTGGACGCTCGACGACCCGGCGGGCACGGCCGTCACCCTCATGCTGTGGGGCGACGTGACCGAGGTCGATCAGGCGACCCTGCGCCTCCACCGGCCGGTCGCCGGCGTCCGGGACGTGATGCTCCAGCACGACGCGGATGAGGTCGCGATGGAGGTCGTCCGACTCGACGACGCGATGATGCGGTCGTCCTGGGGCGAGACGATCACCCGCGTGCGGCTGCTGCCACGTCCCGATGCGGATCGTCTGCTCGTCACCGTGGAGGCCGCACGATGAGCGACGACGACGTCTCCGGCGACCGGGGACCGACGGGCGGCACGGGACCCTCACAGGTCTTCGGCATCGAGCGCCGCGAACGGATCATGGACGAGGTCCGACGCAACGGTTCCGTCGTCGTCCGCGAACTCGCCGTCATCCTCGGCGTCACGGAGCTGACGATCCGACGCGACATCACCGCGCTCGCCGACCTCGGGCTCGTCACGCGGGTCCACGGTGGCGCGACCGCCCGGAGCTCCCTCGACCAGACGGTCGCGCGATCGGCCGACGCCGCCGGCCCCGCCAGGTACCGCATCGGCATGGTCGTGCCGTCGCTCAGCTACTACTGGCCGCAGATCGTCAACGGTGCCCGCGCCACGGCCGCCCTCAGCCGCTCGCAGCTCGTGCTCCGCGGCTCGTCCTACGACCCGGCCGACCAGCGCCGGCAGATGGCCGCGCTCGTGGAGACGGGTGGGATCCACGGGCTCATCGCCGCACCCGACACCGCGGGCCAGGACGGGTACGCCCTCCTCGCCTGGCTCGATGCGCTGCCGATCCCGGTCGTGCTGGCCGAGCGTCGCGCGCCGTCCTCGCTCGCGCTGCGGTCGCTCGAGTGGGTCACGACGGACCACGAGTTCGGCGCGGTGCTCGCCGTCCGCCACCTGTACGAGCAGGGGCACCGCCGCATCGGCATCGCCGCGGCACGGCACTCCCCCACCTCCGACCACCTGCGGCGCGGCTGGGCCAGGGCGTCCGCGGACCTGGGGCTGGACACGGGACTGACGGTGAACGCCGAGATCGACGACGTCGAGAACGGCGCCAGGGACGCCCGGCTGGGTGCGCTCGTCGACGAGTGCCTCGCCACGGGGACCACCGCGCTGTTCGTGCACGCCGATCCGCAGGCGATCCTGCTCGAGCACCACTGCCTCGACCGCGGCGTGCGGATCCCCGAGGATCTCGCGATCGTCGCCTACGACGACGAGGTCGCGGAGAACGGCGAGCCGCCCATCACCGCGCTGCGCCCACCGAAGCAGCACATCGGTCGGATGGCCGTCGAGACGATGGTCGCCCGCCTGTCCGAGGGCCGCCGTCGCCCGACGCAGCGCACCCAGGTCCTCCCCGAGCTGCAGGTCCGCGCCTCCTCCCTGACCGCGCCGCCCGCCTGAGTCGCCCGAATCTGCACGAAATCGGCCGCTGAGTCGCCCGAATCTGCGCGAAATCGGCCGGATTTCGTGCAGATCCGGGCGACTCAGCGGGCCATCCGCACGCCGCCGAGGACGCGGGCGCTCGTGCGGGCGAGCGTGCGACGCGACAGCAGCCGGGTCGCGAGCGCGGTGAGGTGGTTGCTGCGGCCGGACACGACACTGGGGCCACCGTCAGCCCGGTCGAGCGCGCGGAACGCGGTGTCGATGACCTGCGCGCTCGTCTGCTTGCGGCCGACGGCAGCGTCTTCGCTCCCGACGACGTCGAAGAACTCGGTCTTGGTCGGCCCGGGGCTCACGGCGAGCACCCGCAGCCCGGTGCCGCGGGCCTCTGCCCAGAGCGCCTCGGTGAAGCTCAGCACGAACGCCTTCGTCGCGCCGTACACAGCCATGCCCGGCGTCGGCTGGTAGGCAGCGGTGCTCGCGACCGTCACCAGGGCGCCGGAGCCCTCGAGCAGCTGCGGCATGAATGCACGCGTGAGCTCGACGAGGGTCCCGACGTTGAGTTGGATCTCTCCCGTCATGCGCTCCGGGTCCGCCTGGTCGAAGGCACCGTGGCTGCCGAACCCGGCGTTGTTGACGAGCGAGGTGATCCGGATGCCGCGGCGATCCAGCTCCTCGTGGAGTGACTCGGCGGCACCCGCGACGCCGAGGTCGGCCGGCACGACCGTGACCTCGACACCCGAGGCGGACCGGAGTTCGGCCGCCAGCGCCTCGAGGCGATCCGCGCGCCTGGCGACGAGCACCAGGTTCGACCCGCGGTTCGCGAACCGTCTGGCGAACTCGACGCCGAGGCCGGAGCTCGCGCCCGTGATGAGTGCGGTGCCACCGCGGAGATCGAGTGTCATGGGGGAATCCTTCAGCTGGCGGTGCACGAATGTTGTCAGTGACATCATTGCCGTCGTTCGCTCGTGTTGTCAATGTCAACATGACGGTAGGCTCGTCTCGTGCCAGCTCAGCCCTACCACCACGGAGACCTCCGCCGGACGCTCCTCGAGGCCGCCGCAGCCAGCCTCGAGACGGACGGCGTCGACGAGCTGTCGCTGCGCCGCCTCGCCCGTGACGCCGGCGTCAGCCACGCGGCGCCGAGCCGACATTTCCGCGACAAGCAGGCCCTCCTCGACGCGCTCGCCGAAGACGGTTTCCGTCGTCTCTCCGCGGCGCTCGAGCGGGCGACCGGAGCCGAGGTCACCTCGTCGGCAGGGGCCCGCGAACAGGTCGACGCACTGGCCCGAGCGTATGTCGGCTTCGCGCTCGCTCAGCCGACGCTCCTCTCGCTCATGTTCGGCCTCAAGCACGCGCCCGATGCCCGGGAGGAGCTGCTCGCCGCCGGTCACGCCTCGATGGAGATCGTCGTCCGGGTCGTCACCACCGGGCAGGAGATCCGCGCGATCACCGCCGGCGATCCGCACCACATCGCGCTCGTAGCCTTCGCGACCTTCCACGGCATCGCCGTACTCGCCTCTGGCGGCCTGCTCGACGGCGTCCCGGCCGACGACCTCGTGACGAGCGCCGTCGACCTCTTCTGGCGGGGCCTCACTCCCGAGGCTTGAGTCGCCCGAATCTGCGCGAAAACGGGCGGAGTTCGTGCAGATCCGGGCAACTCAGCGGGTCAGCCGACGCCGTTCAGGACCGAGGAGGCGAAGGACGCGGCGCGGACGCTGAGCGTCGCGATGCGCTCCTGGCGGGCCGCCTCCGCGTCGAAACCGACGTAGGCGAGCGGCGGCAGCTTCCGCACGTTGGCCGAGCACTGGAAGTCGGCGCAGACGAGCGTGCCGACCGTGTCGCCGTTCTTGCCGGCCTGTCCGGCCCGCTTCGCGCTGTAGAACACGACGTCGTTGCTGAGCGTGATGTCCTGGCACCACGCGCACTGCGGCCGGGTGCGGGGCATCGCGTCGGCCTGCCGGAGCAGGATGCCGACGGGTTCGCCGTCGACGATCGTGATGACGTAGGCGCGTCGCGGCAGCTTCTTGTCGCGCCACCCGAGGAAGTCACGCACCTCGAAGTCGAGCGTGTCGAAGTCGACGGGCAGGCTCACGTCACTGACCTCCTTGCGCGACGCGTTGACGAAGGAGGCTCGGATCTGGGATTCGTTCAGGGGGATCATGGGTTCACCGGTTTCGGCTGGGCCGTCGTGGAGACGGCGGAGAGACCCTCCGCGCGTCGGTGCGCTGCGGTGGGTGCGTCAGGGTGCGCGGCCCCGTCGTCGTCGCTCGGACGAGCGCGATGGACGAGGCCGACGTCCTCACCGGGTGGGCGAGGTGGTCGACCGGGTGCGCTGCTCTCTCGGGCCGGCGTTGCGGACGCCGACGACCTCCAGACGCCCGACACGGGGCGGAGCGATGAGCATGGACACACAGGCACTGTATCAAGCGATGGCGCGCTCGCTCCCCTGGTCCGCACGTTCAGGCTCCCGGCGCGGCAGGATGGACGCATGACCCTCGACGTCGCCCTCCTCCGCACCGCGTTCCCCTCCCTCGCCTCGGGCATCGCCCACTTCGACGGCCCCGGCGGCACCCAGACGCCGCTCGCCGTCGGCCAGGCCATCCTCGACACCCTCACCGGGCCCGCTCTCGAACCGAGGGACCTCGGTCGCCTCCGAACGACGGGCTGACGACGCGGTCGTCGCCTTCCGCGCTGCGATGGCGGACCTCCTCGCCGCCGACCCGAGCGGCATCGTCTACGGTCGCAGCGCGACCCAGCTCACCTACGACTTCGCGAAGCACCTGTCCCGCGGCTGGACGGCGGGCGACGAGGTGGTGGTGTCCCGGCTGGACCACGACGCGAACGTCCGCCCGTGGGTCCAGGCCGCGGAACGCGCCGGCGCGACGGTGCGCTGGATCGAGCTCGATGCCGCGACCGGCGAGCTCGACCTCGAGTCGCTCGACGCGACCCTCGGCGAGCGCACCCGGCTCGTCGCCGTGACCGCAGCGTCGAACCTCCTCGGCACCATCCCGCCGGTGCGGACGATCGCCGACCGGGCGCACGCGGTCGGCGCGCTCGTCTGGGTCGACGGCGTCCACTACACGGCGCACCACGTCGTCGACGTCGAGGCCCTCGGCGCCGACTTCTTCGTCTGCTCGCCGTACAAGTTCTTCGGGCCGCACTGCGGTGTCCTCGCCGCGTCGCCGGCGCTGCTCGAGTCGATCCACCCCGACAAGCTGCTGCCGTCGACGAACGTGGTGCCCGAGCGCTTCGAGTTCGGCACGCTGCCCTACGAGCTCATGGCCGGCGTGACGGCGGCCATCGGCGTGCTCGCGTCGATCGACCCCGGTGACGCCACGACGAGACGCGACCGTCTCGTGGCCTCCGCCGCAGCCGTCCACGAGCGGGAACTCGCGCTGCGCACCCGTATCGAGGACGAGCTCGCCGACCTCGGCCCGCTCGTCGAGCTGCACTCGCGAGCCGCCGAGCGCACGGCGACGCTGTTCATGACGTTCCCGGGCAGGCGTGCAGCCGACGCGGCCGCGTTCCTCGCCGCTCGCGACGTCCTCGCACCGGCGGGCTCGTTCTACGCGGTCGAGCCGTTCGCGGCGCTGGGCCTCGAGGACGTCGGCGGCCTCCGCGTCGGCGTCGCCCCGTACACCTCGGACGAGGACGTCGACCGCCTGCTCGACGGCATCAGGGCCTTCCTCGCCGACTGAACGGCTCGCGGGCTGACCGGCTCGCGGGCTGACCGGCTCGCCGGTTGAACGGTTGGCGAGCCGGCCCGGCGACAGCGCCCTCAGGACCGCTTGCCGCTCTCGCGTCGCAGCACGACGAACCCGGCGACCATGACGACCGCCCCGAGGACGAGGGTGATGATCCGGAAGAATCCGAAGTCGTCGACACCGAAGATCAGGGGTCCGGCGAAGAGGAACGTGGCGCCGACGAAGTACCAGACGGAGGTCGTCCCGCCGTTGAGCGATGTGGGTGGCGGCGTCGACTCGGGCTCCGCCGCGGCGGGACCGTCCTGGGGCACCTCGTCCCCGTGTGGTGCAGGTTCGGGCTGCGTCGATCCGGTCATCATTCGCTCCGATCCGCGTCGCGCTCGGTGGTGTCCACGACGTCGAGCCCCACGCTACGCAGCCCTCGAGCGCCGCGAATCCCCCAGGTGACGGAGATCAGGCCTCGCTGGCGAACATCCGGCCGTCGGGGTCGAGCTTCGTCAGGAGGGCTGCGGAGATCTCGCCGAGCTGCTCGATCTGCGCCGGCGTCAGTGCGTCGAGGACCAGGGACCGCACGTGCTCGACGTGGCCCGGTGCGGCCTGGACGACCTTGTCCCAGCCCGCATCGGTGAGCGTCACGTTCGTCGCCCGTCGATCCTCCGGGCACGGTGTCCGTGCCACGAAGCCGGCCTCCTCCAAGCGCGTCAGCACCCGCGACAAACGAGGCAGCGTCGCGTTCGTCCGGGCCGCGAGCGCCGAGGTGCGCAGCGTGCGGCCCGGGGTCTCGGACAGCATCGCGAGCGTGAAGTAGTCGAAGTGCGTCAGGTGCTCGTCCCGCGTGAGCTGGAGGTCGAGCGCGGCCGGCAGGAGTTCGAGCACCGCGGCGAAGCGCACCCAGGAGCGTTGCTCGTCGCCGCTCAGCCATCGCGTCTCGGTCATGACTCCAGCGTAGCAATAGTTGCGTCTACAACTAACCGGTGTTACGTTAGTTGTATCAACAACCAATTGACCCGTGACCAGGCGGCCACGAGAAGGAGCATCGTCATGACGAACGTCACCATCTTCGGAACCGGCAACATGGGCAGCGCCATCGCCGGTGTCCTCGCAGCAGGCGGCGCCTCCGTCGACCACCTCGGATCGGCCGAGACCGGCACGATCACCGGCGACGTCGTCGTCCTCGCGGTCCCCTACCCGGCCCTCGCGACGATCGTCGAGCAGTACGCCGACCAGCTCGCGGGCAAGGTCGTCGTCGACATCACCAACCCCCTCGACTTCTCGACCTTCGACGGCCTCACCGTCCCCGCCGGCAGCTCGGCTGCAGCGGAACTGCAGGCGAAGCTCCCGAGCTCCCACGTCCTCAAGGCCTTCAACACGAACTTCGCCGCGACCCTCGCCGCGAAGCAGGTCGGCGACGTGGCCACCACGGTCCTCATCGCCGGGGACGACGCCGACGCCAAGGCCGCACTCCAGCAGCTCGTGACCGCCGGTGGCCTCGAGGCCGTCGACGCCGGGTCCCTGAAGCGCGCCCACGAACTCGAGGCGATCGGCTTCCTGCAGCTCACGCTGGCGGCGTCGGAGAAGATCTCCTGGACCGCGGGGTTCGCGCTCGTCAAGTAGTCGTCGGATCGTGATCCGGGAGGAACGATCCTCCCGGATCACGACGGACTGGAGGACGATGGGCGCATGACCTTCCGCGCCCTCGTCCCCGGCCAGCGTTCCAGCGTCCTGCTCGGCGGGCCGCACGATGACGCGCCCGTCCTCCTCTTCGAGACCGACGAGCTCCTCATCGAAGCGCCGAACTGGTCCCTCGACGGCCGGACGCTGTACCTCAACGGCAACGGGCGACTCTGGGCGCTCACGGTCGACGACCCGACCGCGGGGCTCACGCCGATCGACTTCCACGGCCTCCCCGAGCTCAACAACGACCACGTCCTCGACCCCGACGGCGAACACATCCTCCTCTCGGCGATGGACGGTCACATCTACCGCGGTGCCCTCACCGGCGGACCGGTCACGAAGCTCACCGCCGACGACGACCGGTGGCACTTCCTCCACGGCGTCTCACCCGACGGCACGCGGATCGCGTACGTCGAACTCGAAGGCTTCGAGCACCCCGGTCGACTCGCGATCGCTCCGGCGGTCGAAGGCGGCGGTCCCGTCACCGTCCTCGACACGGGCGACGGCCACCTCGACGGCCCGGAGTGGTCGCCCGACGGCCGGTGGCTGCTCTGCAACACGGAACACTTCGGCACGGCCCCGGGCCATGCGCAGCTCGCGCGGATCCCGGACGGCGGCGGCGAGCTCGAGCAGCTCGTCGTGAGCGACACCGTCGACTGGTTCCCGCACCTCTCCCCCGACGCCCGACTGGCCTCGTACATCGCCTTCCCCGCCGGCACGATCGGACACCCCGCCGACCTCGACGTCGAGGTCCGGCTCGTCTCGACCGACGACTGGGCGACCCCGCTCCGCCGCTACCCGCTGTTCGGCGGCCAGGGCACGCTCAACGTGAACAGCTGGGCACCCGACAGCTCACGGTTCGCCTTCGTCGCCTACCCGATCACGAGCTGAATCGCCCGATTCTGCGCGGTTTCGGCGAAGAATCGCACCGATCCGGGCGACTCAGGGGGCTCGTCGATAGGGTCGGAGCGTGACCGATGCCAGCAGCGCCCACTCCCAGACGCTCTCGCGCGGCATCCGGATCCTCGAGGTCCTGGCCGACGCGCGCACCCCGCTCACGATCGACGCCCTGAGCGCGACGCTCGGCCTGCACCGCAGCGTCACCTACCGGCTGCTGCGCACGCTCGAAGACCACCGCCTGGTCGTCCGCGACGGTGCGGGACGGATCGCACTCGGATCGCGCCTGGCAGCCCTCGCCGCCGGCGTCTCCCACGATCTGCAGGCCGCCGCCCTGCCCGAGCTGACGGCGATCGCGAACGAGCTCGGCATGACCTGCTTCCTCACCGTGCTGGACGGCGACGAGATCGTCACCCTCGTCAGCGTCGAGCCACGGCACACGATGGGGTCGATCGCGCAGCGGCCCGGCACCCGGCACCCGGTCGGCGTCGGCGCTCCCGGCAAGGCGATCGCGTCCCGTCTGCCTGCGTCGCAGTGGCCGGACGCCCTCGACGACGACCACCGCGCCGAGCTGGCCGTGGTCCGCGAACAGGGCTGGGCGTCGAGCCACGACGAGGTCATCACCGGTCTCCGCGCCGTCGCGGTTCCACTCGCTGTGCACGGCTCGCCGGCAGCCGCCCTCGCGGTCGTCTACGTCTCCAGCAGCCGCCCCGAAACCGAGATCGCGGCCCGCCTCATCGAGGGGGCCGCGACCATCGCGTCGTCGGTCTGACCGCGGCTACCTCCGCGCGCCGTAGACCTGACCACGGCTCTGCTCGTCCTCCGCCTCGCCACCGAGCGGGATACCCGTGCGGTCGCGCAGGAGGAGGGTCGCCGCGAAGGCGATGACGATCATGCCGGCGATGTAGAACGCGACGCTCGTCGACGACCCCGTGACCTGCACCAGCCAGGTCGCGATCGTCGGCGCGAACGCTCCGCCGAGGATGGCGCCGATCGCGTAGGTGACCGACACACCCGTGTACCGGATCGACGCCGGGAACAGCTCGGCGAAGTACGCCGCCTGCGGCCCGTAGGTGAACCCGTTGCCGATCGTGAACAGCGCGAGCCCGAGGAACAACAACCACGGGTTGCCGGTGTTCACGAGCGGGAAGAGCACGAAGACGGTGGCCAGGAACGCGACCCAGCCGATGATGTAGGTGTTGCGTCGGCCGATCCGGTCGGAGAGCGAACCCGCGAACCACGTGACGATGAGCCAGACGATGGCCGACCCGGTCACCGCGAGCAGGACCGGCGTCCGCTCCATGCCCACCAGGCCACCGTCGGCGAGCGGCGTCGTCGCGTAGTTCTGGATGTAGCCGCCCGTGGTCATGTAGCCGGCGGCGTTGTTGCCGGCGAAGGTGAGCGCCGCGAGCAGCACGAGCAGCCAGTGGTGGCGGAAGAGCTCGACGATCGGGACCCGGCGACGCTCCTTGTTGCGGGCGAGCGCGACGAAGACGGGGCTCTCGTCGACCTTCCGGCGCACGACGTAGCCGACGATGATCAGGACGAAGCTCAGCAGGAACGGGATCCGCCAGCCCCACTCGAGGAACGCGGCACCGGGCGAGATCACGCCCGTCATGAGGGCGAGCATGCCGGAGGCGAGGAGCAGTCCGATCGGGACGCCGATCTGCGGGAACGCACCGAACCGGCCGCGGCGGCCGGTGGGGGCGTGCTCGACGGCCATGAGGACGGCGCCGCCCCACTCCCCGCCGGTCGACAGCCCCTGCAGGATGCGGAGGAACACGAGCAGGGCGGGGGCGATGATCCCGATCTGGTCGTACGTCGGCAGCAGACCGATGAGCGTCGTGGCAGCTCCCATGAGGAAGAGCGTGATGACGAGCATCTTCTTCCGGCCGATGCGGTCGCCGAAGTGCCCGGCGACGAACGCGCCGAGCGGCCGGAACAGGAAGCTGACGCCGACCGTCGCGAACGACAGCAGCAGCGCGGCCTGCGGTCCCGCCGGCTGGAAGAAGAGCTGCGAGAAGACGAGTCCAGCGGCGCTCGCGTAGAGGAAGAAGTCGTACCACTCGACCGTGGTGCCGATGACGGTGGCGAAGGCCACGCGCCGGAGTTCCGCGGGCGTCGTCGCTCGCGCCAGTGATGCGGTTGTCATTGTCTCGAGACCCCTTTGTCCGTCGCGGCCCGTCATTGGACCGCCAGAATGTACACCACATCGTATACAATCGTGGTCACCGCGCAAGAGGCAGTCGATGACGACGCACCGTATCGTGATCGCAGGCCGCAGTCGACGCAGATGAGGACGGGACGCGATGCAGGATCACGAACGACAGGCGATCGCCGACGAGCTGGCGGCGGCGCACGAGGAGCGGAGCGTCATCCCCCTCCTCACCGCCCGGCACCCGGACATGACCATCGAGGACTCCTACGCCGTGCAGGCGCTGTGGGCCGAACGCCGCATCGCCGCCGGTCGGCGCGTCGTCGGCCACAAGATCGGCCTCACCTCGAAGGCGATGCAGCAGGCCACCGGGATCACCGAACCCGACTACGGCGTCATCCTCGACGACCAGGTCTTCGACTCGGGCGCGACGCTCGACTTCGACGCCTACTCCAACGTCCGCGTGGAGGTCGAGCTGGCCTTCGTCCTCGGCCGCCCACTGCAGGGGCCGCACTGCACGATCTTCGAGGTGCTCGACGCGACCGACCACATCGTGCCGGCGCTCGAGGTCCTCAACTCCCACATCGAACTCGACGGTCGCACGATCGTCGACACCATCGCCGACAACGCGGCACTCGGTGCCATGGTGCTCGGCGGAACACCCGTCCGCCCCGACGCGATCGACCCGCGCTGGGTCTCGGCCCTGCTCTACCGCAACCAGACCATCGAGGAGTCGGGGGTCGCCGGCGCCGTCCTCGGGCACCCGGCACTCGGCGTCGCGTGGCTCGCCGGCAAGCTCGCCCAGCACGGCGGGAGTCTCGCCGCCGGGGAGATCATCCTGTCGGGATCGTTCACGAGACCGATGTGGGTCGAACGGGGCGACACCGTCCACGCCGAATACCAGGGACTGGGAGCCGTGACATGCCGATTCGAATGACCCTGCCGCCGACCTTCGGCGAGCGCCTGCGCACCGCGGATCGCCCCCTCATCGGCATGTGGGTGGTGTCTGGCAGCCCGATCGCGGCGGAGATCGCTGCGGGCAGCGGGCTCGACCTGCTCCTCATCGACGGCGAGCACTCGGCGAACACCCTGGAGAGCATCCAGCTACAGCTGCAGGTGGTGGCCGCCTTCCCGGTGTGTCCGCTGGTGCGGGTGCCGTTCGGCGACGCGGTCGTCATCAAGCAGGTGCTCGACCTCGGGGCGCAGAACCTCATCGTGCCCATGGTGTCGTCGGCCGAGCAGGCGGCGGCGCTCGTGCAGGCCGTGCGGTACCCGCCGCAGGGCGTCCGCGGGGTCGGCAGCGCGCTCGCGAGGTCCTCCCGCTGGAACCGGATCGACGACTACCTCGCGCAGGCGAACGATTCGGTGTCGCTCACGGTGCAGATCGAGTCGGCGGAGGCCGTCGAGCAGGCGGACGAGATCCTCGCGGTCGACGGCGTGGACGCGGTGTTCGTCGGTCCGGCCGACCTCTCGGCGTCGCTCGGACTGCTCGGCCAGCAGGGGCACCCCACCGTGGTCAGCGCTGTCGAGCGGGTGCTCGATGCCGCCGCCGCCGCGGGGAAGCCGGCCGGCGTGAACGCCTTCGACCCCGTCATGGCCGAGCACTACCTCGACCGCGGGGCGTCCTTCGTCCTCGTCGGTGCGGACGTGTCGCTCCTCGCCCGCGCATCCGAGCAGTTGGCGGAGCGCTTCATCGACGGCCGGAGCGACGCGACCCGCAGCGACGGGTACTGACCCTTTCCCACCGCGTCCGGATCGTATACGATTCTGGATACCGACAACGAGGACGTGTGATGAGTAGCCACCAGGGCATCGAAGGCCTCCCGAACAGCGGGGGCGGCAAGATCATCGCCGTCCACCTCAACTACCCGTCGCGAGCGGCCCAGCGCGGCCGCACGCCGGAGCACCCCTCGTACTTCCTCAAGCCGTGGTCCTCCGTCTCAGGCACGGGCGGCACCATCGAGCGTCCGGCCGGCGCGGAACTGCTCGCCTTCGAGGGCGAGATCGCGATCATCATCGGTACCGCGGCCCGCCGCGTCCGCGTCGAGGACGCCTGGCAGCACGTCTCGGGCGTCACCGCGGCGAACGACTTCGGGCTCTACGACCTCCGCAGTGCCGACAAGGGGTCGAACCTGCGCTCGAAGGGCGGCGACGGCTACACGCCCCTCGGCCCGTCCGTCATCCCCGCCGAGCAGATCGATCCGGCCGCCCTCCGCGTGCGCACCTGGGTCAACGGCGTCGTCGTCCAGGACGACACGAGCGACACGCTGCTCTTCCCCTTCGCCCAGCTCATCGCCGACCTCTCGCAGCTCGCGACGCTCGAGCCCGGCGACGTCATCCTCACCGGCACACCCGCCGGCTCCTCCGTCGTCGTGCCCGGCGACGTCGTCGAGGTCGAGGTCGACGCACCGACCGCACCCGGCACCCCGACGAGCGGTCGACTCGTGACGACGGTCGTCGAGGGCACCGAACCCTTCGGCGGGTTCGGCGCGAAGCCGGCCGTCGACGACCATCAGCGCATCGAGGCCTGGGGGGACGCTGCGGCGGCGGGTCTGCCCTTCGACAAGCTCAGGGACCGGGACGGTCTCGGTGATCGGGTCGCCGAACCGCTCGACCCCGCGGTCGCCGAGCAGCTCGCCTCGGTCTCGACGGCGACGCTCAGCGCCAAGCTGCGGGCCCGCGGGTACACCGAGGTCTTCATCGAGGGCGTCCACGCCTCGCGACCGGGCACGCGCATGGTCGGCGTGGCCCGCACCCTGCGCTTCGTCGCCTACCGGCCCGACCTCTTCGCCGAGCGCGGGAACGGCTTCAACGCGCAGAAGCGCATCTTCGACACCGTCGAAGCCGGGGAGGTCATCGTGATCGAGGCACGCGGCGAGCGCGGCACGGGCACCGTCGGCGACGTCCTCGCACTTCGGGCGCAGCAGCGGGGAGCGGCCGGGGTCGTCACCGACGGCGGGATCCGCGATGCCGAGCAGGTCGCGGCGTTCGACCTGCCGACCTTCTCACAGGGTCCGCACCCGTCCGTCCTCGGGCGCCGCCATGTGCCGTGGGAGATCGACGTCGCGGTCACCTGCGGCGGGGCGACCGTCCTGCCGGGCGACGTGATCGTCGGGGACGGCGACGGCGTCATCGCGATCCCCCGGGCGCTCGCCGCCGAGGTCGCCGCGGAGGCGGTCGTGCAGGAGGCGGAGGACGCCTGGATCGCCGAGCAGGTCCGTGGTGGTGCCGCCGTCGACGGCCTCTTCCCGCTGAACGCCGAGTGGCGGGCGCGATACGAGAGCGAGCAGGGACGATGAGCGGACCACACCCGACGACCGGGCAGGAAGCGTCGCTCAGCAAGTCCGAGCGCGCCTACCGGTTCATCCGCGAGGCCATCGATGAGGGGCGCTTCGTCCCCGGGTACCGGCTGGTGCTCGGACAGATCGCCGGTGAGCTCGACATCAGCGTGGTCCCGGTGCGCGAGGCGATCCGCCGGCTGGAGGCCGAGGGGCTCGTGACGTTCGAGCGCAACGTCGGCGCGCAGGTCGCGATGCTGCACGAGACCGAGTACCTCTTCACGATGCAGACGCTCGCCCTCGTCGAGGGCGCAGCGACCTCGATGAGTGCCGCTTACCTCACCGACGACCATCTGGCCCGCGCTCGAGAGATCAACGAGCGGATGCGCCGCACGCTCGACGACTTCGACCCGCACGCGTTCACGGCGCTGAACCTGGAGTTCCACACCGTCCTCTTCGAGGAGTGCCCGAACCCGCACGTCCTCGACCTCGTCCATCGCGGCTGGCGGCGGCTGACCGCGCTCCGCGATTCGACGTTCAGCTTCGTGCCCGGCCGCGCGCGGGAGTCGGTCGCCGAGCACGACGGCATCCTCGAACTCATCGCCGCCGGCGCGCAGCCGCTCGAGATCGAGATCGCCGCCCGCGACCACCGCACCGCGACGCTCGACGCCATGCTCGCGTACCAGGCGGAGCACCAGCCGCCCACGACGGCCCGCCCGCCGTCGTCACCGCCGTCCACCACCGACCGGAGGAACCACCCATGACCCAGCACGTTCCGGCAGCGTTGCCCGACCGTATCCGGCACTTCATCGACGGCGCGTTCGTCGACTCGGTCGACGGCGACACCTTCGACGTCCTCGACCCCGTGTCGAACGAGACCTACGTCCAGGCCGCCGCCGGCAAGCAGGCGGACATCGACCTCGCCGTCGCCGCCGCCAAGCGCGCCTTCGACGAGGGTCCGTGGCCGCGGCTCCTCCCCCGCGAGCGCAGCCGGATCCTGCACCGGGTCGCCGACGCCGTCGAAGCGCAGGACGCCCGCCTCGCGGAGCTGGAGAGCTTCGACACCGGCCTGCCGATCACGCAGGCGCTCGGTCAGGCGAAGCGCGCCGCCGAGAATTTCCGGTTCTTCGCCGACCTGATCGTCGCCCAGCACGACGACACCTACAAGGTGCCCGGGCGGCAGGTGAACTACGTCAACCGCAAGCCCATCGGCGTCGCGGGGCTCATCACGCCGTGGAACACGCCGTTCATGCTCGAGAGCTGGAAGCTCGCTCCGGCCCTCGCGACCGGCAACACGGTCGTCCTGAAGCCGGCGGAGTTCACCCCGCTCTCGGCGAGCCTGTGGGCGGACATCTTCCGCGACGCCGGCGTGCCCGACGGCGTGTTCAACCTCGTGAACGGGCTCGGTGAGGACGCCGGCGACGCGCTCGTGAAGCACCCGGACGTGCCGCTCATCTCGTTCACCGGCGAGAGCAGCACCGGTCAGCTCATCTTCGCGAACGCCGCGCCGTTCCTGAAGGGGCTCTCGATGGAGCTCGGCGGCAAGTCACCGGCCGTCGTGTTCGCCGACGCCGACCTCGACGACGCCCTCGACGCGACGGTGTTCGGGGTGTTCTCGTTGAACGGTGAGCGCTGCACCGCCGGCAGCCGCATCCTCGTCGAGCGGAGTGTCTACGACGACTTCGTCGAGCGCTACGCCGAGCGTGCCCGCAACATCGTCGTCGGGCACCCGAACGACCCGGCCACCGAGGTCGGCGCGCTCGTGCACCCGGAGCACTACGAGAAGGTCATGGGCTACGTCGAGATCGGCAAGACCGAGGGCCGCCTCGTCGCCGGCGGCGGTCGCCCCGAGGGGTTCCCGACCGGCAACTACGTCGCGCCGACGGTCTTCGCCGACGTCCCGCCGACCGCCCGCATCTTCCAGGAGGAGATCTTCGGGCCGGTCGTCGCAATCACCCCCTTCGACTCCGATGAGGAGGCACTCGCGCTCGCGAACGACACGAAGTACGGGCTCGCCGCCTACATCTGGACGAACGACCTCAAGCGGGCCCACACCTTCTCGCAGAACGTGCAGGCCGGGATGGTGTGGCTGAACTCGAACAACGTGCGCGACCTCCGCACCCCGTTCGGCGGGGTGAAGGCCTCGGGGCTCGGGCACGAGGGCGGCTACCGCTCGATCGACTTCTACACCGACCAGCAGGCGGTGCACATCACGCTGAACCAGGCGCACTCCCCACGCTTCGGGACCGGCGGGCCGCTGCAGGCCGCGCACTGACCGCTCCCGGTCGACCTCCACCCAGCAACCGAGATCAGCAAGGACGCAGATCATGTCGAACCCCATCACCCCGTCGTCGGCCGAGCCCGTCGTGACCGCCACCGACCCGATCCCCGTGCCGGTGAACCGCATCCCGACGCCCGCCGCCACCCCGCCGGACATCCTCCGCTGCGCGTACATGGAGATCGTCGTCACGGATCTCGCCGCGAGCCGGAAGTTCTACGTCGACGTCCTCGACCTCGTGGTCACGGAGGAGGACGAGCACGACCGTCTACCTGCGGAGCTTCGAGGAGTTCATCCACCACAACCTCGTGCTGCGGCAGGGGCCGGTGGCGGCGGTCGCGGCGTTCAGCTACCGGGTGCGGAGTCCTGAGGACCTCGACCGCGCGGTCGCCTTCTACACGGAGCTCGGGTGCCGGGTGGAGCGTCGTGCCGAGGGGTATGTGAAGGGCATCGGCGACTCGGTGCGCGTCGAGGATCCGCTCGGGTTCCCCTACGAGTTCTTCTACGACGTGGAGCACGTCGAGCGGTTGGCGTGGCGCTACGACCTGTACACGCCGGGCGCGCTCGTGCGGCTCGACCACTTCAACCAGGTGACGCCCGACGTGCCGCGGGCGGTCGCGTACATGGAGGACCTCGGGTTCCGCGTCACCGAGGACATCCAGGACGAGGCCGGGACGACGTACGCGGCCTGGATGCGGCGGAAGCCGACGGTGCACGACACCGCGATGACGGGTGGTGACGGACCGCGCATGCACCACGTGGCGTTCGCGACGCACGAGAAGCACAACATCATCGCGATCTGCGACAAGCTCGGCGCGCTGCGGATGTCGGACGTCATCGAGCGCGGCCCCGGCCGGCACGGCGTCTCGAACGCGTTCTACCTGTACATCCGCGACCCCGACGGCCACCGGATCGAGATCTACACCCAGGACTACTACACGGGCGACCCCGACAACCCGGTGGTCACGTGGGACGTGCACGACAACCAGCGGCGCGACTGGTGGGGCAACGCCGTCGTGCCGAGTTGGTACACGGACGCGTCGCTCGTCCTCGACCTCGACGGCGAGCCGAAGCCGGTCGTCTCCCGGACCGACGACTCCGAGCTCGAGGTCACCATCGGTGCCGACGGCTTCTCCTACACCCGCAAGGGCGACGAAGCGCAGGGCTTCAAGCTCGGCAACACGCTCTAGGCCTCGGTTCGTTCGCCCATCTTTGGGCGACGCAGTGTTCGCTCGCCCAAACATGGGCGAACGAACGGGAGGAGCAGGGGAAACCTCCCGAATCACCCCCGCACTGGGGGCAACACCGCTCTCGGAAGTCGGTCGCTCGACTGCCATGCTCAGAGCGTGACCACATCCGAACCGCTGGGGGGCGGCTCGCAGCAGCCCGACCCCGCCTCCGCACCGCAGCCGACCGCGCCCTACGCGAACCCGTACGCACCGACGACCCCGTACACCGACACCACGGCACCGCCGCCCTACGGCCAGCAGCCGTACGGTCAGCAGCTGCAGCAGACACCGCCGCGATCGACCTCGGCCGGGCTCGCGATCGCGGCCTTGATCGTCGGGATCGTCGCGTTCCTCATGGGGCTCCTCCCCGTCGCCGGCGCGCTCGTCGGTATCGCGGCGATCGTCCTGGCGGCGCTCGCACTGCAGAAGCGACAGTCCAAGGGACTCGCGGTCACCGGTCTCATCCTCGGAGCCGTCGCGACCCTCGCTTCGTTCGGCACCCTCGTCGGAATCGGCGCAGCGGTGAACAGCGTGTCCGATGACAAGCCTGCCGCGATCGTGGAGACCGTCGGCGCCGGCCGACGAAGCAGCCAAGCCCGTCGAGACGACTGCACCCGTCGCCGAGACTCCGGTTCCCGCAGCTCCGGCTGCACCCGCAGTGCCCGTCGAATACCAGTCAGCGCTGATCAAGGCGAAGAGCTACTCGGACCTCATGCACATGACGCAAGGCCGGCATCTACGACCAGGCTGACCTCCGAATACGGCGAACAGTTCTCGGCAGAGGCGGGCCAGTACGCCGTCGACAACCTGCAGGCCGACTACAACGCGAACGCGCTCGCGAAGGCGAAGTCCTATCAGGAGACCGATGTCGATGTCGCCCGAAGCGATCCGCGACCAGCTGACCAGTGAGTACGGCGAGAAGTTCACGCCCGAAGAGGCCGACTACGCGATCCTGCACCTCAACGACTGACCTGAGGTGAGGCAGATCGTCGCACGCTCAGCCGTCTCTGACGACGATTTGCCTCACCTCAAGCTGCTCGATGCTCTGCCACTTCCCTATGCTGGCTGGATGATGAGCCCGGTCGGCTACACCTCGTTCACCGGATCCGCACCCGACGGCGTGTGGGGTGAGGTCACGCAGCTGTTCGTCGCGGCGTTCACCGCCGAGCCGTACAACGAGGACGCGATCGACCTCGCGACCATCCGGCAGTGGGGCCCGGAGCATCTCGGCCACCGCGGCGGACGCCTCGTCATCGCCACGGTCGACGGCCGGATCGTGGGCTTCGCGCTCGCCCACGGCCTCGATGCCGACCCGGCCTGGCTCGGCATCCTGGCGCAGCTGGCCGACTCCAGCAGCACGGCTGTCGGCCGCCCTCGCGCGTCCGGCGGACGCCGTCGTGGTCCACGAACTCGCCGTCGCGGAGGATCAGCGCGGACGTGGGATCGCCCGCGGCTGCCTGGCCGCTGTCCTGCAGGACCGGACGGAGACACAGACCTTCATCGGCGTCTACGAGCGCGCGACCGAGGCGGCAGCGATGTACCGCAGCTGGGGACTCAGCGAGCTCGGCCGCGTACCGATGCCCGGCGACGCGATCGCCCTCCGCGTCCTGACCGCGCCCACGACCGAGCTGGTTTCGCGCCTGCGACCCACCAACCCCGAGTCGGCACGGATGACCCGGCGGACGCTCTGGCTCAGCCCCTGGGAGTGGGATTGTTGCGGCGGGCCGTTGGAAACCGGCCAACGGGCGACCTTCTCCGTCTGGCCCGTCGACGACGGACAGCGGACCTGGCTGACCGAGGAGATCGGGGCGGATCTCGACGGCGCGGATCGACGGTGTCGAGATGCACCACGAGGAGGACCCCGCACCGGAGCGGCTGACGGGCAGGCTGGCGAAGCTGTCGAGGGTGTCGATACCCTCGCGCCTCATCCACACCAAGCGACCACCGCTGCCGCCCGGAGTCTCTGTCCGCCCCGAGCTCGCTTCTTCGGCCCGCCAGACAGCGGCGTGGTTCGCGGAGATGCGACCCTCCGACGTACGTCACCCACCACGAGACCGTCCCCGGACCGCCCGTCGTCGAGGAGACACCGCGGATCCCACTCACGCGCGGGATCGATCACCCCGACGCCCAAGCAGGGGCACAGGCAGCGGCGGCCGCGGCACGCGCAGCGGCGCAGGCGGCGGAAGCTGCCGCTCGAGCGGCGCAGACGACGGACCCGCCACCACCGGGCGAGGTCGAACCCCGGCTGGTCGGCTATCTCGTCGAGCTCGACCTGGACGTCGACTGAGCCGGACCGGCGTGGCTCAGTCCGCGCGGCGCAGGCCCAGCAGCGTCGCGTCGATCAGGCGTTCGGCGCGCTCCGGGGTCATCCGGTCCGACTGCTCCGCTGCTCGCGCGACCGCGATGCCGTCGAGCACCGCGAGCAGGAGTGCCGCATCGTCCGCGGCCAGGCCGTCTTCCGGGAACGCGGCGACGAGCAGCCGCAGGAGGACCTCCTCGGTGCGGGCCCAGTCAGCGGCGTGGATCGCGCGCACCTCGGTCTCGGTGCTCGCCCGAGCGGCGAAGGCGACCCAGACGATCCCGTCGGTCAGGTCATCACCCTCGATGCAGGCGATCTCACGACAGAAGATCCGAAGTCGCTCCTCCTCGGAGTTCACCGCCTCGAGCCGCGCTGCCACGCGCCGACGGAACCGCTCGTTGACCTCGGTCATCGCCGCGACGACCAGTCGGTCCTTCGTCGGGAAGTGATGCTGGACCGCGCCGACGGAGACACCGGCCTCGCTCGCGACCGTGCGGATGGTCAGCGCATCGGCACCGCGCGACGCCATGATCCGCAGCAGTGCATCGAGGATCCGATCCCTGTTCGTGTCCTGCTCGGTCATCGCCTCCGCTTTCGCCATCGCCCACTCGACAGGGTACGGTCTTCACATGACCAATACGAGCGTATTGCCGCCATCACCGCCGACCTCCCGACGCATCGCCGCACTCGACGTGGTCCGCGGACTCGCGATCCTCGGCACGCTCGGCACGAACATCTGGGTGTTCTCGCACCCCTGGGGTCTGCTCGGGATGCTCTCGGCCCCGGTGACGCCGGAGACCGGCCCCGCGGCGGGTACGATCCAGCTCGCCCTCATGGCACTCACGCAGGGTAAGTTCCTCGCCCTGCTGACCCTGATGTTCGGCGCCGGACTCGCGATCCAGCACGCCACCGCACGCCGACGCGAGCAACGCTGGCCGGGCCGGTACCTGTGGCGCGCCACCCTGCTCCTCATCGACGGTGCCGTGAACTACGTCCTCATCGCGGAGTTCGACGTCCTCATGGGCTATGCGGTCACCGGCGCCATCGTCGCCTGGCTCCTGCTCACCAGGCCCCGCGCCCAGCGCGCCATGATCGCCGTCTTCGGCGCGCTGCACGTCCTCCTCATCAGCGCGATCGTCGCGTTCATCGCCACGACGCCGGCGGTGTCGGGCGACCTCCCGCTCCCCGCCGGACCGAGCCCCTACGCCACTGAATCGTTCCTCGGCCTGGCGGTCTTCCGGCTCGACAACATGGGGGTCTTCCGCGCGGAGCCCGTGCTGATCGGATTCCTCACGCTCGCGATGTTCCTCGCCGGCGCACACCTCTTCCACGCCGGGGTCTTCGGTGAGACCGGTGGTCGACTCCGACGCCGCCTGATGATCATCGGGGCCTGCGCGCTGCCGGTCGACCTCGCTGCTGGGCATCTGCGGGAGGCACCGCGGGGCTCCTCGCCGAACGCTACCTGGCCGCACCCCTCGTGGCGCTCGGGATCCTCGGCGCCACCGTCGAGCTCTGTCGTCGCTTCGGCACCGACGGCTGGATCGCCTCACGCCTCCGCGAACTCGGCAAGGTCGCCTTGAGCGCCTACCTGCTCCAGAACCTCCTCGGTGGCGCGATCTTCTACGGCTGGGGTCTCGGCCTCGCCGAACTCACCGCTCCCTGGCGTGTCCCGGTCACCGTCGCCGCGTTCGTCGTCATCGCCGCGCTCGTGACCGGCTTCGCCCACCTCTGGCTCCGGCGGTTCGCGCTCGGCCCCGTCGAGTGGCTCTGGAAACGCGGTGCGGAGCTCGGGACGAAGCAGCCGGAGGGCCGACCCTCGCTACGGTGAGACCATGACCACCGTGCACCTGACCGGCCAGTTGATCTGCGCGACACCGACCGACGTGGCGATCGTGGAGACCCATCTGCCGGAGCATGTCGCGCTCACCCGCGCCGAACCGGGGTGCGTGTCGTTCGAGGTGACGCCGACGGACGACCCGCTCGTCTGGGACGTCGCCGAGGTCTTCGAGGACGACGAGTCGTTCGCAGCACACCAGGCCCGCGTCGCGTCCAGCGAGTGGGGCCGCGCGACCGCGGGCATCGAGCGCCGCTACCAGGTGACCCGGTCGCCAGCGGGCCGGACCGTCATGGACGTCAGCGACGACGACCTCGCCGACCTCCGCCGCAGACTCCACGACACCCGCTGGCCTGACCGGTGGCCGACCGCCGGTTGGGAAGCCGGCACCGACCAGGACGAGCTGCGGCGGCTCGTCACCTACTGGGCGGACGACTTCGACTGGGCGGCACAGCAGCGGGACATCAACGCCCTGCCGTGGCACCGGGCGGAGATCGATGGAGCCACCATCAGCCTACCTCCGGTTCGACGCCGAGGCTCCAGGCGGGATCCCGATCGTCCTCACGAACGGCTGGCCGAGCACCGCCCTCGAACTGGTCGGACTCGCCAGGCGCCTCGCGACGCCGTCCCACTTCGGCGGAGACCCGGCGAGCGCCGTCACCGTCATCGTGCCCGCGCTGCCCGGCCTGCCGTTCTCGCCGCAACGGCCGACCTTCGGCGATCAGACGCACGAGCTGTGGCACACGCTGATGCACGATCACCTCGGCTTCGCCCGGTACGCCGCCCATGGAGGCGACCTCGGGGCCGGGATCACCTCTCGGCTCGCGCAGGCGCATCCCGAGGCGGTCGCCGGCATCCACCTCCTCGCGGTCGCCGCGCCGCTCGAGGTCGACGCCGAGACGCTCACCGAGGAGGAGCAGGCGCATCTCGCCCGGGTCGAGGCCTGGGACGCCGAGGAGGGTGCGTATGAGCATCAGCACCACACGCGTCCGCTCACGCTCGCTCCCGCGCTGTCCGACTCCCCTGTCGGCCTGCTCTCGTGGATCCTCGAGAAGCATCGGGCCTGGAGCGATTGCGGCGGCGACGTCTCGTCCCGGTTCAGCGACGACTACCTCGCGACACTCGCCTCCGTCTACTGGTTCACGAACGCGATCGGCACCTCGCTCCGCCCGTACTACGAGTCCGCGACCGGGATCACGACGCGTGTCGACCGGGTCGAGGTGCCGACCGCGGTCGCGCTCTTCCCGCACGACCTGGCGAGCCCGCCGCGCAGCTGGGCCGAGCGGAGCTACGACGTGCGACGGTTCACGACCATGCCCCGAGGCGGCCATTTCGCGCCGCACGAGGAGCCCGAGCTCCTCGCGGACGACATCCGGGCGTTCCTGACGACGCTGTAGCGGACGGCAGCACGGCGCTCGTCGTTGCCGATAGGCTGCCCCACATGTCTCCAGTTCGTGATTGATCGGCCCGCGCGTCGTCCCCGACGCTCATCGTCCCGATCCTGATCACCCCGCGCGCCGTCGAGCGCGCCCGTTTCACTGGAGTCCTTCTCATGTCGTCCACCCGGACAGCGCGTTATCTCGACGTGCTCGCACTTCCCCATGTCCCGCTGACCTTCGGGTCCGCTCTCGTCGGCAGATCCGCCTACGCGCTGGTGCTGCTTCCCCTGCTCTACGCGGTCTCCGAGGCGACGGGTTCGATCGCCCTCGCGGGTGTCGCGGTGGCCGTCTACGGCGCCACGGCGAGCCTCCTCGCACCGCTTCGGGCCTGGTTCATCGACCGCCACGGCGCGCGTCGCGTCCTGGCCATCCTGGTCCTCGTCTTCGGTGGCGCCATCGCGGGCCTGGCCGTCGCGTCGCTCACCGCCGCTCCCGGGGCGCTGCTGATCACGCTTCCCACGGACGGCGCTCACGTCCCGAGTCGCCCGTCGTCGTCCGCACGGCCTACTCGGGCCGAGCCGTCGAGTACGCCGACCTCCTCGGTCTCGATGGCCTCGGTTCACCCCTCGGACCTCCAGCTCGTGACCTCCTGGGCCGACCGGATCGCCGGTCCCGCGCTGGACGCCGGCTGCGGCCCGGGGCATTGGACGGCGTACCTCGCCTCGCGCGGGCTCGACATCCGTGGCATCGATCTGGTCCCCGAGTTCATCGCGCATGCCCGCGCCGAGCACCCTGGAGACCCGGTTCGACCTCGGCAGCCTCGACACCCTCGACGCCGAGACCGGCTCGGTGGGCGGCGTCCTCGCCTGGTACTCGCTGATCCACCACCGTCCCGACACGATCGAGACACCGCTCGCGGAGTTCGGACGCGTGCTCCGACCGGGCGGCGAACTGCTGATCGGCTGCTTCGAGGGTCCGGCGGTCGAGGCGTTCGACCATGCCGTGGTGACGGCCTATCGTTGGCCGGTCATGGAGCTGGCCGAGCGCGTGCGCCGGGCGGGGTTCGAGGTCACCGAGACGCACACCAGGACGAGCCTCGATCAGCGGCCGCACGGCGCGGTCCTGGCCCGGCGAGCCGACGCGGTGAGGTGAGGCGGTTCGTCGCCCGGCCCGAGGCTGAGCGACGATCCGCCGCAACTCACTGCCGCTGCATTTCCAGAGTATGCCGGGCACCGGGGCTTGCCGCAAGACCCCCTCCGGCCTCCAGAATGGGTGGCCGCGGTCGCCTCCGACCGCGAGAACGGGGTCCTCATGCATGACGTCATCATCAGCGGTGGCGGCCCGACCGGCATGATGCTGGCAGCCGAACTCCGGCTCCACGGCGTCGACGTCCTCGTCCTCGAGCGGGACGCCGAGCCGAGCCCTGCCGTGCGGTCGTTGGGCCTCCACCCGCGGAGCATCGAGATCCTCGACCAGCGCGGCATCCTCGACCGGTTCCTCGCCGAGGGCACGCGGTACCCGGGCGCCGCCGGTCACTTCGCCGGCATCGTCCCGCCGCGACCCGTGCCGCTCGACACCGCGCACGACTACATCCTCGGTCTCCCGCAGCCGGTCACCGATCGACTGTTGACCGAACGCGCGCTCGAGCTCGGTGCCGAGTTGCGTCGCGGGAACGGACTCGTCGGCCTCGAACAGGACGATGACGGCGTCACCGTCGAGCTGGACGACGGTGAGCGCCTGCGGGCACGGTGGCTCGTCGGATGCGACGGCGGGCGGAGCACCGTCCGGAAGATCCTCGGCATCGGCTTCCCAGGCGAGCCCGCGCAGACCGAGTGGATCCTCGGGGAGATCCAGGTCACCCTCCCGGCCGACGAGGTCGCCGCCATCGCCGACGAGGTCCGGAAGACGCACCGTGGCTTCGGCATCGGACCGGTGTCCGACGGCTTCTTCCGCGCGGTGGCGCCCGCCGACGCCCCCGCCGACGAACGCCTGGCGACTCCGACGATCGAGGAGTTCCGGGCCCGGCTCGAGCGCTTCGCCGGGACCGACTTCGGCGCACACTCCCCGCGCTGGCTGTCGCGCTTCACCGATGCGACGAGACTCGCCGAGCGCTACCGGGTCGGCCGGGTGCTCATCGCCGGCGACGCCGCCCACGTGCACCCGCCCCTCGGCGGGCAGGGCCTCAACCTCGGGGTCCAGGACGCGTTCAACCTCGGATGGAAGCTGGCCGCCGAGCTCGCCGGGTGGGCACCGGCCGACCTCCTCGACACCTACGCGACCGAGCGCCGCCCGGTCGCCGACGACGTCCTCACGCTCACCCGAGCACAGAGCGTCCTCCTGTCCCCCGACCCCGGCCCGCAGGCGGTGCGTCGGCTGTTCTCGGACCTGATGCGGTTCGACGACGTGGCCCGTTTCCTGGGCGAGCGGATCGCGTCCACCGGCATCCGATACGACGTCGGAGGTCCCGGCGCAGCGGTGGACGACGGCTCTGACGACGGGTCGCTGCTCGGTCGACGGCTCCACGACCTCCCCCTGGCCGACGGCGGGCGCTTGTTCACCCTCCTCCACGAGGGTCGCGGACTCCTGCTCGACCCGACCGGTGACCCACACCGTCACCGGCTGGGCGGACCGCGTCGACCGGGTCGCCACCACGACCCCGGAGCTCGCGGCCACGGCGGTGCTCCTGCGCCCGGATGGTCACGTGGTCTGGCTGGCCGACGGGCGGGAACCACTCGAACCGGCCCTCCGGCGCTGGTTCGGCGAGCCGACACGGTGAGGTGAGGCGGTTCGTCGCCCGGCCCGAGGCTGAGCGACGATCCGCCGCATCTCAGCGAGCGCTCAGTCGTGGTCGATGGAGGCGACCGCGTCGGCCACCTGCGACTTCCCCTCGGCCACGCGGTCGTCGTCGTCGGTGACGATCCCGATCGTCTCCTCGATCCGACCTCCGACGGCCTGGATGATGGCCGCGGGCTGCGGTGCCTCCGGTTCCTTGTCGTCGCTCCCGTCCGAGTCCTCGGGGTAGACCTGGAGTCGGTCGTCGTCGCCGTCCGCCACCGTGCGCCTGGCGTGGTCGACGCAGAGCTTCGCGACCTCCTCGGCGTGCGCGTACATGACGGAGTGCGCTGCGCCTGGGATCTCCCAGAGGCGTGAGGAGGGCAGGAGTTCGCCGACCCGCTCCACCCACTCGCGCGGCGCGACGGCGTCGTACTCGCCGCGGATCACGAGCGTGTGCGCCTGCACCTTCGGCAGGGCCTCCTCGATCGGGTAGGTCAGCATCTCCGGCAGGACCCGCGAGAACCATTTGAACCCGCAGAAGACGTAGGCGCTGACGGCGAGCACCTTCACCGTGAGCGGTTCGTGCCAACTCGACTGCAGGAACCGGACCGCCTGGGTGAGCACCCGCCGCTGACCGGGCACGACGACTGGCCCGATGAGGATGAGGGTCGACAACTCGGGGCGACGGGAGACGAGGTCGCTGACCACCTGACTGCCCATCGAGTGGCCGACGATGATCGGGTCCTTGAGATCGAGCTCGTCGATGACCCGACCGACGAGGTCCGCATACTCGCGGATCGTGAGCGTCGACGAGGGGTGCGGCACCCCGCCGAAGCCGGGGAGGTCGAGCGCGTGCACCGGCCCGAACTCGTTGAGGTGCGGCGCGAGGCGCTCGAAGTACGTGGACGAGACACCGATGCCGGGGATGAGGATGAAGGAGCGATCCCCGCTGGACCCCACGGAGTTGACCCGGACGTAGACGTCGCCGTCGTAGACGCGATCGACCCGCACACTCCGCTTGCGACGCTTGCGTTCGATCCTCGACATGCCCCCAGCGTACAAGCGGGCGACGCCTGCACCGCCGGAGCTGTCAACCATGCGGGATTCGGATCGGCGAGCGCGATGATGGAGGCGACCGGAGCGGCAATCCCACGCTCCCTGAGAGGTGGCACCACGATGACCGTTCCCCGCGTCCTGATCTCCGGAGCCAGCATCGCCGGCCCCGGCCTGGCGTTCTGGCTGAACCGCTACGGCTGGGAGACGACGGTCGTCGAGCGCGCGCCGGCGTTCCGCGACGGCGGCCAGAACATCGACGTGCGGGGCGCTGCTCGCGAGGTCCTGCGACGCGCGGGCCTCGAGGACGCGGCACGCGAGGCGACCACCGGCGAGCGCGGCACCCGGTTCGTCGGTGACGCCGGTGAGACGATCGCCGAGTTCCCGGTGTCGGACTCCGAGACCGACGGCGCGACCGCCGAGGTCGAGATCCTCCGTGGCGACCTGGCCCGCATCTTCATCGACGCGACGGACGGCACCACCAGCTATCGGTACGGCGACCACATCACCGGGCTCGACGACGACGGTGAACGGGTCCTCGTGTCCTTCGCACATGGCGAGGATGAGGCGTTCGACCTCGTGATCGCGGCGGACGGCATCCGATCGTCGACGCGTGAGCTGGCCTTCCCCGGCGAGGCGGTGACCCGGTCCCTCGGGCTCGAGATGACGTACCTCACCATTCCGCGCGACGACGCCGACGTGCCGTGGTGGCAGTGGTACTCGGGCGTCGGCGGCCGCAGCGTCACGCTCCGACCCGACCGGCACGGCACCACCCGGGCCGTCCTCACGGAGGTCACGTCCGACCGCGGCGACGGCGTCGTCCCCGCGCGCCGCGACCTCGACGCGCAGCGACGGCATCTCAGGAACCGGTTCGTCGGACTCCCCTGGCAGGCGAACCGGATCCTCGAGCATCTCGACGACAGCGACGACGTCTACTACGAGTCCATCGGCCAGGTCCGGACGCCCCGCTGGGCATCCGGACGGGTCGCACTGCTCGGTGACGCGGCCTGGTGCGCGTCGCCCGTCAGCGGCATGGGGACGAGCCTGTCGATCGTCGGCGCCTACGTGCTGGCCGGTGAGCTGGCGGCGCACGTGCACCACCGGGACGCCTTCCGCGGGTACGAACGGATCATGCGCCCGTACGTGGAGCAGGCCCAGTCGCTGCCGCCGGGTACGCCGCAGCTCGCCAACCCGACCTCGAAAGCCGGCGTCGCGGCGTTCCGCACCGCACTCCGCGTGGCCGGGTCGAAGCCGGCGAAGCTCGTCGGTGCGCAGTTGTTCTCCCCGCCGGCCGACAAGATCGACCTGCCCGAGTACGAGCACCTGGCATGACCGGCGAGCCCCGGCCGATCGCCTCGAGCGCACCGGCACTGTCCGGCCCGGTGGTCGCCGCGCAGGAATGGCGGGACCTGGCGTTCGTCCACTGGCGCGTCCCGGCGAGCGCCGTCGCGCCACTGCTCCCGCGCGGGGTGGTCCCCGACGTCTTCGACGGTTCCACCTGGGTCGGGCTGATCGCCTTCCAGTTGGGCGACGCCCGCATCGGTCCGCTGCCGCCGTCGCCCATCGGCGGCTCCTTCACCGAGGTGAACGTCCGGTTGTACGGGGTCGACAGCGAGGGGCGTCGCGGCGTCGTGTTCCGGTCGCTGGAGGCGTCGAGCCTGCCGGCGGTCCTCGCGGCTCGCGCGATGTTCGGCCTGCCCTACCAGTGGGCGCGGACCGCGCAGCGACCGACGGACGACGGCTGGGAGTACGCGTCGCGGCGGATCACGACGTCGCCGACGACACGAGGTCCGGGCTTCCAGCTCGGCGTCGATGTCGACCGCGCGACGACCGTCGACGACGAGCTGTCGCAGTTCCTGACGGCGCGGTGGGGGCTCTTCCAGAGCCGCTTCGGTCGGACGCAGTGGTTGCCGAACGAGCACGAACCCTGGGTGCTCCACCCGGCGCGCGTCACCTCCTTGCGCGACGAGCTCTGCGCGGCGGCGGGCCTCCCGGGTGTCGTCGAGCACGAGCCCGACTCGGTGCTCTTCAGCCCCGGCGTGACCGCCCGATTCGGGATCGGCTCGTTCCTCGCCCGCTGAGTGGCGGATCAGTCCGCTGCAGCGACCGCGGCGAGCACGGCGGGATCCTCGCAGCCGCGCGCGAAGCCTCGGATGCGGCGGTCGATGTCGCGCTGCAGGACGATCGCACCGATGCGCTCGGCGATCGGCGCCAGCCACCGCGGCTTGCACGTGAAGTTGTAGCGCCAGACGGCGAGGGTGCGCTGGTCGTCGCCCTCCACCGGGCTGAAGCGCCAGCCGCCGGCGAGCCGCTCGAAGAACCATGAGCCCTTCGTCATCTTCATACCGACGTTGGTCGGCGGGTGGTACGACACGTACTCGCTGACCATCCGGAACCCGAACCGCTGGACGGTGAAGGTGCGGACGCCCTTGGCGGCCTCCTTCGCGCCGTCGAGGAAGTACTGCCTCCGGATGAACGGATCCCAGCGCATCCGGGTCTCGCCGGTGGTCTGGGAGATCGCGAACGCGACGTCGGGCGGGACGGGCACGGTGCAGCGGGATTCGACGACGGGCATGCCCCATCCTGACACGGGTGCTTGACGGGTATCGCTTGTTCGTGTTCAATCAGTCACATGAGCCGATCGACCGCCGAGGACCAACGCGTCCGCACCATCGCGAGTGCGGTGGAGGTCTTCTCGATCGCCGGTTACCGCGCCACCCCCGTCGCGGACGTCGCTGCCGCGGCCAAGATCTCCCCCGCCTACGTCTTCCGCCTGTTCGACGGCAAACTCGGCCTCTTCGTCGCCGCGGTCGAGCACTGCTACGAGCAGGTCGCGAACGCGATGTCCGCAGCCGTCGAGGACCACCCGGAGTGGAGCCCGGACGACAAGCTCGACGCGATGACCCAGGCGTACATCGAGCTCATCCGCGACCGCAGTCTCATCGCCCTCCAGGTGCACGCACAGAGCGCCTGCGACGTCCCCGAGATCCAGGAGGCGGTCCGCTCCGGGCTCGCACTCGTGGTGCGCGTCATGTCCCGTGACTCCGGGGCGGACGCCGGCGCCGTCCAGCGCAGTCTCGCCTACGGGCAGCTCTGTCACCTCGTCGTGCAGGCGGGCCTCGGCGACGTCGACGCCGACTGGGCGCGCGTCGTCGACCACGGCATCCGGCACGACTGATCGACTCAGAGCCACCGACCGCACCTGCTGTTTTTCGTACCCACAGTTGTGACTGTTCAGTCACACACAACCATCACGAGATCGGAACACATCATGCACACCACACCATCCGCGACCACCACCCAGGTCGTCCTGCCGGGCCTCGTCGAGCCGGCCGGCCTCGAACTGGCCACCGTGCCGACGCCGACTCCCGACGCCGGCCAGCTTCTGGTCGAGATGGAGGCCACCGGGGTCTCCTTCGCCGAGCAGTCGATGCGCAAGGGCCGGTACTTCGGCCAACCGGCGTTCCCGTTCGTCCCGGGATACGACCTCGTCGGACGGGTGCTCGAGGTCGGCACCGGAGGTGACGCGACCCTCATCGGCAAACGGGTCGCGACCCTGACCAAGACGGGCGCCTGGGCGACCCACGCCGTCGTGGCCGCGCGCGACAGCATCCTCGTGCCGGACGGGGTGAGCTCAGAGGACGCCGAGACGGTCGTCGTGAACGGCGTCACCGCGTGGCAGATGCTGCATCGCGCTGCGCGGGTCCAGCCGGGCCAGACCATCCTGTTGTTCGGTGCGAACGGGGGCGTCGGCGGAATCCTCATCCAGCTGGCGCGACTCCACGGCGTCCGGGTCATCGGTGCGGCGTCGCCCCGGCATCACGAGGCACTCCGCGCGGCGGGCGTCATCCCCGTCGACTACGCGGACCCCGAGCTCGGGGCACGGGTTCGCGAGCTGGCGCCGAACGGGGTCGACGCCGTCTTCGACAACGTCGGCGGCGAGACGACCCGCACGGCCTTCGGGCTCCTCGCCCGCGGCGGCACGCTCGTGACCTACTCGATCATCACCACGATGGGCGGCACGGGACCGCTGATGGCGCCGTTCCTGCTGGCGATCGGTCAGGCGCTGCTCTGGACGGCCCTCCCGAACGGCCGCAGCTCGACCTTCTACGACCTGTGGGCAGGCCACCGCCTCCGTCCCGCCAGGTTCCGCCGCCGCCTGGAGGCCGACCTCGGCGAGGTCTTCCGGCTCCTCGAGCACGGTGACATCACGGCCAACATCGCCGCCCGGTTCCCCCTCACCGAGATCGTCGCCGCCATGGAGCTCGCCGAGTCGCGGACGCTCAACGGGAAGGTGGTCCTGCACCCGTGAGTCGGGCCGCAGGCTGAGGTGAGGCAGATGGTCGCCCGGAACACCGCCGGGCGACCAGGTGCCTCACCTCAGCGGCGGAGCGCGGCGGGCAGCACCCGGTCGACGAGCTTGAGCAGCACGGCGAAGACGATCGCGACCACGAGCACCATGAGCGCGTTCCGGACGGCACCGTCGAAGCCGAGCTGCGTCGCATCGAGGAAGGGGTAGGGGTACCAGCCGGTGATGCCGCCACGGATGAAGGTGAAGACCACCCAGGCGAGCGGCCAGAGGAACGCCCAGGCGACGGTGCTCCAGGTGAAGCGCGGACGCGGACCGAACACGAGCCAGGCGCCGAGCGTGAGCCACGGGGACAGGTAGTGGAACCCGATCGTGATGACGAGCGCCCACCCCGTGAGGTTCACCTGCGGCGCCAGCACCACCGCGTACACGATGCCGGTGATGACGATGCTGAGCAGGGCGTCGAGCCGCGCGACCCGCCAGAGCCGACCGTCACGCAGGGGGTCGATCGCCAGCAGGACGGACACCGCGAGCACGATGAGGTTGCTGAGGATCGTGAACGCACTGAAGATGCGAGCGAAGCGGGTCGCCAGTCCGACGGACATGTCCACGCCGCCCGAGCGGGCGTCGGCGCCGCCGGTGATGACGAGGACGATCTGGATGACGAGCGAGATCGCGATGATCACGGCGATCAGGAGGTACATCACGCGGCTGGCGGTGACGACGGCTGCGGACGGCGCGACCTGCGGGGGATGGACGGTGGTGCTCACCCGCCAACCCTAGCCAGCCCGCCGCACCCCACCTCCCTCAAGCCCTGACGCGTGCGCTTTCAGGCCAGCAGCGGCAGTCGCCCGACGATCCGGTCCACCCGGTTGCGCGGCCCGACCAGCGCGACGGCCAGCGGGGCGAGTGCGTCCGGCGCGGTCGCCGCCACTGCTTCGAGATACTCGTCGTAGACCCGGGTGAGCTGGGCCGCTTCCGGCATGTCGACGACGAGCACGCCGTCCGAGCCCGCCGCCTTGGCCCGGATCGCCGCCAGTTGCTCAGCCGGAGCGGACAACACGCTGCACCCGGCCCACGGCAGTCCGGGATGAGCCGAGCCGTCGGCATCGAGGGCGTCCGGCCCGAGGAGTCCCTGCACGCGGGCTCCGATCGCCGCAGCGACGCAGGCCGCCGCATTCACGGCTCGACCGGCCGGGAGGTCCTGCTGCACGACGACGACCCACTTCAGCCGGGCGGACCGCGTGGGCGCCGCCGTGTCGATCTCCTCCGGCGCGAAGCCGACGAGCTGTTGTTCCGTCATGTCTCTCCCTGATGTCGTACGTGAATCGACCATCAGGCTATGTCGAGCGGCACCACAACGAATTCGACCCCGTACATCGTCCGGACGAACTGGCACAATCGACCGCATGGACGAACTTGATACGGCGATCCTGCGCGAACTGCAGCGCGACGCACGGCGCACCAACCGGGACATCGCTGCCGCGGTCGGCGTCTCGCCCACCACTGCGCTCGACCGGACCCGCGGCCTGTACCGCCGCGGCGTCATCCGCGGCGCGCGACTCGACGTCGATCTGCCGTCGCTCGGTCGCTCGGTCCAGGCGCTCATCGCGATCCGGATCCGACCGCCGTCGCGCGTCAACATCGACGCGTTCCGCAGCTGGGCGATCACCCTCCCCGAGACCATCGGCGTCTTCGTCGTCTCCGGGAACGAGGACTTCCTGCTCCAGGTCGCCGTCACCGACAACGACGCGCTCTACGCCTTCGTCATCGACAAGCTCACCGAGCGCGAGGAGGTCGCGGACGTCCGGACGAGCGTCGTCTACGAGCACGTGCGACCGCAGGTGGTGATGCCCGCGGAGGCGACGACCTGAGCGACTGTGGTGACAGATCAGCCGACGTGCTCGCCGAGGAACCCACGGACGTCGTCGATCTCGGCCTGGTCGATCCCGTGGGCGAGGCCCGGGTAGGTGCGCTCGGTGAGGGTCGTGTGCAGCGGCAACCAGGCGTGCGGTCGCGCGCGACGGCCGGCGCGGCGATGACGCGGTCCTCGAGACCCCGTCCCCAGAACACCGCGGGTTTCGTCGCCGCCAGCACCTCGTCGCCGGGCTGCGGCGCACTCAGCACGAACCCGGCGAGGATGACCGGCGCCACGACCCGCTCGGGTCGCGTGCGCAGCAGCTGCGAGGCCATGAAGCCGCCCTGCGAGAAGCCGATGGGCACGACGCGCGCCTCGGCCGACACGTGCTCGTCGATCCAGCCCCAGACGGCGTCCGTGGCGCGGGCGATCGGCTCCGGGTCCGGGTTGCCCGGCGTCGTGATCTCGAACCAGGCCGCGCCACCGTGGCCCATCTCGAGCGGCGCGCGCAGCGACACCCAGGGCATGCCGAGCGCGAGCGGCCCGACGAGACCGGTGAGGTCGTGCTCGTTGGAGCCGTAGCCGTGGAGGAGCACCGCGACGACGGGAGCGGACGACGCGGCGTCGGCCCAGTCGGCGGAACGGACGTCGCGCAGTGCGGTGGTCATCGGGACAGCAGCTCCTCGGTCGACAGGTCGGGCAGGGCCACGGTCACGCGGGTCCCCCACGGGTCGGAGACGGTCACGGAACGACCGTCCGCGTCGAAGGGGATCGTGCGGGCGCGCAGCCTCGCGGCCAGCGTATCGAGGTTCGCGAGGTCGGGGACGGTGATCGACACGTCGCCGAGGCCGAGGGCGGCCGCGCGAGGACCGGCGCCCTGGCTGTTCCAGACGTTCATCGCGATGTGGTGGTGGTACCCGCCGGCGGAGGCGAAGATCGCGCCGGGGTACTCGGTCTGCGTCGTCTCGAATCCGAGGGCGTCGACGTAGAAGGCTCGGGCGGTCTGGAGGTCTCCGACCTGCAGGTGCACGTGCCCGACGGCACCGGCCAACGAGGGCCCGGCGCCGAGGGCGTCCTCCGTGAGGTGCCGCTGCAGGTAGGCGTTCGGGTCGAGGTAGGTGGTGGTCATGGCGATCTGGTCGCCCGAGCGCACCCAGCTGCTGCGCGGGCGGTCCGTGTACAGCTCGACGCCGTTCCCCTCCGGGTCGGTGAAGTAGAACGCCTCGCTCACGAAGTGGTCGCTCGACCCGACGAACTGTCCGCGGGGGTCCTGCGCGGCCCGATAGACCGTCGCCGAGAGGCTCGACTCGTCCTCGAACAGGAACGCCGTGTGGAACAGGCCGGCCTGCCGCCGGTCGACGGCCGGCAGGTCTGGCGTGTGCACGAGCCGCACGAGCGGGGTGTCGCCACGACCGAGCACCCGGTGCACCTCGCGGTCGCGGCTGCGCTCCTCGAGCGGCTCCATCGCGAAGGCGTTGGCGTAGTAGCCGGACATGAGGTCGAGGTCGCCGACGCGGAGCGTGACCGCGCCCATCGACGTCTCCGGGGCGAGCAGACGCTCGTCGAGCACAGCGGACATTCGGTCTCCGATCGGGTGATGGGGTCGGTACAGGCTACCCCGTTTACTTGTAGATGTAACCAATTGAGTGTCGCCGTATTCCGCGATCGGCCGACACGCCTGTCAAGCCCTTGTCTCGCGCGCGAGAGGGGTGTGGGCTGGAGGACCACAACGAGAAGAGTGCTCACATGACCGATGCCAGCAGCGCGGCCGACCGCAGACGGAGTCGCCGCGGACTTCCTCCCATGAAGACCCTCCTCACCGACCTCCGCGAGGACGTCGTCCGCCTCGTCACGGGCGAGATCGCCCTGTTCAAGGCGGAGATGACGAAGAAGGCCAAGGACCTCGGGATCGGCGCGGGAATGCTCGTCGTCGCCCTGGTGCTCGTGCTCTTCGGCTTCGGGACGCTCATCGCGGCAGCCGTCCTCGGACTCGCCACCGTGCTCCCCGCCTGGCTCGCCGCCCTCATCGTCGGCGTCGTCCTCATCCTCGTCGCCGGGATCCTGGCGCTCGTCGGCGTCAAGAAGCTCAAGGCCGGCGCGAAGCCCGTTCCCGAGCGCAGTGTCGAAGCCCTCACCGGCGACCACCTCGCGGAGCACCAGCAGCACGACTCGAAGCACGACACCAAGGAGGCCGCAGCATGAGCGACCAGGATCTCGCCCGCCCCACTCCCCCCGAGGGCGCCGGTCTGAACACCCTGCAGCTCGACGTCGAGCAGACGCGTGAGCACCTCGCGCAGACGCTCGACCTCCTCTTCCAGAAGTTCGACGTCCGCACCGCCGTGGCGTACCACCTGCGCACCACCGCCATCGTCGTCGCCTCGGTCGCGGTCGTCGGTGCCGGTGTCCTGCTGTGGCGTGCGAACCGAGGGCACCGTGTCTGAACCCACCAAGGAGGACCGTCTCGAGCGCAGCACGCCGGACGATCCGCGGAACCGCGATGCGGACCACGCGGAAGAGACGATGAACCCCCAGCGCGTCCCCGTCCCCTGGGGCTACGTCCTGAAGCGGACGCTGCACTCCTTCACCTCGAACCAGTGCACCGACCTCGCCGCGGGGCTCACCTACTTCGCGATCCTGTCGCTCTTCCCGGCCGTCCTGGCGCTCGTCTCGATCCTCGGCCTCTTCGGACAGAGCCGCAGCGGCACCGACGCCCTCCTCGAGATCGTCGGCAACCTCGCCCCGGGCGACAGCCTCGGTTTCCTGACCGACGCGGTGAACCAGTTCGTCGAGTCACCGGCGATCGGCTTCGCCCTCATCGCCGGTATCGCCGGTGCCGTGTGGTCGGCATCCGGCTACGTGGGCGGCTTCGGTCGCGCGCTCAACCGCATGTACGGGGTCGAGGAGGGTCGCAAGATCTGGTCGCTGCGTCCGACGCAGCTCGGCGTGACCCTCGTCGTCCTGCTCGTCATCTCGGTGATCGCCCTCGCACTCATCGTGTCCGGCCCGGTCGCGCAGGCCATCGGACAGGCGGTCGGTCTCGGTGAGACGGGCCTCACGGTCTGGTCGATCGCGAAGTGGCCGGTCATGGCCGCCGCGCTCGTCTTCGTCATCGCCGTGCTGTATTCAGCGACGCCGAACATCAAGCCGGAGAAGTTCCGTTGGATCAGCATCGGTGCGCTCACCGCACTCCTGATCCTGCTCATCGCCTCGGTCGGGTTCGGCTTCTACATCGCCAACTTCAGCAACTACGACGCCACCTACGGCTCGCTCGCCGGCATCATCATCTTCCTGCTGTGGATCTGGATCGCGAACCTCGCACTGCTGTTCGGTGCCCAGCTCGACATCGAGATCCAGCGTGGCCGCCAGCTCGCCTCGGGTGTCGCCGCGGAGCAGGAGCTGCAGCTGCCCCTGCGGTCGGACGCCGCGATCAAGGCGCTCGCCGACCGCGACGCGAAGGACGCCCTCGAGGGCCGTCGCGTCCGACGTGCAGCGGACCGCACGGACTGACCCAAACAGCCCGCGAACTGTCAGAAGAAGCTAGTCGGACGGCGTCTGACTAGCCGGAACTGACAGTTCGCGGGCTGCTGTGGGGTGGGACGGGGTTACGGCGTGGGCATACCGCCGTTGACGTTCAGGGTCTCGCCGAGCACGTAGCTCGACTCCGCCGACGCGAGGAACACGTAGGCGGGCGCGAGCTCCGCCGGCTGGCCCATGCGGCCGAGCGGGGTGTCCTCGCCGAACTCGGCGATCTTCTCCTGCGGCTGTCCGTCCGAGACCTGGAGCGGCGTCCAGATCGGGCCGGGAGCGACCGCGTTGACGCGGATGCCCTTGGGCGCGAGCTGCTGCGCCAGCGCCTTCGTGAAGGCGTTGATGGTCGCCTTCGTGGACGCGTAGTCGACGAGGATGTCCGACGGCGAGTACGCCTGGATCGACGTCGTGTTGATGATGGACGAACCGGCCGGGAGGTGCGGCAGGGCGGCCTTCGTGATCCAGAACATCGCGTAGACGTTGGTCTTGAAGGTGTCGTCGAACTGCTCGTCCGTCAGGGTGGTGAGGTCCTCGTTGAACTTCTGCTTGCCGCCGTTGTTCACGAGGATGTCGAGGCCGCCGAGGCCCTCGACCGCGCGCTCCACGAGGTCGCGGCAGTAGGCCGGGTCGCGGAGGTCGCCGGGCAGGGTGAGCACGGTCGCACCGGCGTCCTGCAGGATGCCGGCGATGCGCTGCGCGTCCTCCTCCTCCTCGGGAAGGTAGGACAGCGCGACGGACGCGCCCTCGCGGGCGAAGGCGATCGCGGTGGCCGCGCCGATGCCGGAGTCGCCACCGGTGATGAGCGCCTTGCGGCCGGTGAGCCTGCCGGAGCCGCGGTAGCTCTTCTCGCCGAGGTCGGCCTTCGGGTCGAGCTCGGCGTCCAGCCCGGGCTCGGGCTGGTGCTGCTGCTCCGCCGTGATGTCGGCGTAGAGCTTGGACGGATCGGTGAAGGTGTACTGGTCGTCTGCCATGATGCGTTCCTTTCGTGCGGTGGTCTGGAGTGAGCGGTCCGGGTGGACCGGCCACGGGTCGGTCAGATGGTGGCGACGGAGCCCGCGTCGACGCGGTAGTTCGAACCGTTGACGAACGAGGCGCGGTCGGAGCAGAGGAAGGCGATGACGGCCGCGACCTCCTCCGGTTCGCCGCGTCGCTGGAGCTCCAGGTAGGGGCGCTCGTCCGCGAGGAAGGACTCGATGGCCTCCGCCGTGTCCGTCCCCCGCTGCTCGGCGCGTTTCGCCATCATCGCGTCGGTCATCGGCGTGTGGATGAAGGCCGGCGAGACGGCGTTCACGAGCAGACCCTCGGTGGCGTAGGAGCGGGACAGTCCCTTGGCGAGTGCCAGGATGCCGGCCTTCGCCGCGCAGTAGGGCAGTTCGTCGTCATAGGGCTGAGCGTCCTCGGAGGCGACGAACACGAGCCGACCCCAACCGCCCGTCCGCAGCGACGGCAGGAACTGGCGGACGAGCCGGGTGGGCCCGAGGAGGTCCGTCTCGATCGTCTGCGTCCAGCCCTCGTCGTCGATCTCGTGGAACAGGCCCTGCGCCCCGGTGACGCCGGCGGACTGCACGAGGATGTCGATGTCGCCGACCGCCTCCTGCACCCGGTCGTGGAGCGTGGCGAGCTCGTCGACGCTCGTGATGTCGGCGGCGAAGGCGTGGAGCCTGCCGGCAGGGGCGTCGAGTTTCGCCGCGGCCGTCGTCGAGTTCGTCCTGGTCGCGGTCGGTGATGACGACGGTGACGCCCTCCGCGAGGAGCAGGCGGGCCGTCGCCCACCCGATGCCGGAGTCGGCTCCGGTGATCAGGGCGGTGCGGTCGGTGATGCCGAGGTCCATGTCAGTCCTCCTGTCCGGTGGTGCCCGAGGTGGGGCGCGGCGCCGCGGCACGCGCTCCGTACACGCCGACCGGTCGTCCGGTGGCGAGGCCGTCGAAGCGGAAGATCGCGCCGCTCAGGAGTGCGCGCGCCAGTGTCCTCGTCGAGGCCCTCCCGGGCGGTACCGACGAAGAGCGTCGAGAGGTCCGGGCCGCCGAACGCGACGGACGTGACGTTGGGCACCGGGACCGCGAGGTGGTCCTCGACCGCGCCCTCGGGGCTCCAGCAGAGGACGGTGCCGGACCCGGAGACGCCGTTCCAGAACCGGCCGTCGGTGTCGAGGGCGAGGCCGTCCGAGTCGTAGTCCACGAGGAACGGCTCGAGCGGGCCGAGACGGCCGTCCTCGCCGTAGGAGGCCCGGTAGACGGTCTTCACCGGGGTGTCGGTCACGTAGACGGTGCGGCCGTCGTCCGACCACTCGAAGCCGTTGGTGACACCGAAGCCGCCGAGCAGCGTCCGCAGGCCGGTGTCGTCGAGGAGGTACAGCGCGGCATCGGACGTGTCGCCGGTCTCCTCCATCGAGCCGACGAGGAACCGTCCGAACGGGTCGACCTTCGCCTCGTTGCTCCGCATGCCGGGGTGGGCGTGGTCGAGCCGCGCGAGGGTCTCGGCGATGAGGCCGTCGTCGTCGAGCGTGACGATGCGATCCCACCAGATCGCTCAGTGCCGCCGGCCGCGCGGGGTTGGACGGCACTCACGGGCGGCGGGAGTTCGGTGACGCGGTCGTCACTGCCGTCGACGGCGCCGTCGAGGCGACCACGATGGAGGGTGCCCGCGGTGATGTCGACCCACACGACCTCGTCGGTGCGCGCGTCCCACCAGATGCTCTCGACGAGGATCGCGGGGGTGTCTCGGAAGACCTGTGGCTGTACATCCATCGCTGCAACGCTACGGACCGCAGGAGGTGGACCCCCGGGGCTTGCATTCCCGAGGCCGAGGGGTTACTCCGTGCCCTTCGACAAGCTCAGGGACCGGGGGATGCGGCTTCAGGGACCGGGGGATGCGGCTTCAGGGACCGGGGGATGCGGCTTCAGGGATCCTGGCGGTCAGCCCTTGTCCGTGAGCTCCGCGATCGTCAGGGCCGCGTTGATCAGCGCCAGGTGGCTGAGCGCCTGCGGCAGGTTGCCCCAGTGCTCCCCCGTGGCCGCGTCGATCATCTCGGCGAGGATCCCCACGTCGTTCGTCATGCCGACGAGTTCCTCCATCGCCGCGATCGCCTCGTCGTGACGTCCGACGCAGGCGAGCGCGGAGGCCCGCCAGAACGCGCACGCCACGAAGGTGTGCTCCTCCTGCTGCACCCCCGAGTAGCGGTACAGGAGCGCACCCTCGCCGAGTTCGGCGGTCAGCGCGTCGATCGTCGACGACATCCGCTCGCCCTGGTCGAACCCGCTCATCGCGTGCAGCAGCACCGAGGCGTCGAGGTCGTCGCTGCCCGGGGTGCATCACGTACGCCCCGCGCTCCTCGTTCCAGCCGTGCTCCTCGATCCACTCGCGGATGCGCGTCTGCTCGGCACGCCACCGATCGGCACTGCCCGACGACCTGGCCGAGCTCGGCGAGGTGCACGGCGTCGCCGAGGGCCTGCCAGCAGCCCATCTTCGACGACACGTAGTGCTCCTCCTGGGGCAGCTCCCACATGCCGGCGTCGCGGTTGCGCCACAGGTCGCAGGTGCGGTCGGCGACCTCGGCCAGGAGCCGGCCGGTCTCGACGTCGAGCACGTTGCCGGCGTCGACGTAGGTGCGGCAGATCGCGAACAGGTCGCCGTACACGCCGAGCTGCAACTGCCCCTGCGCAGGGTTGCCCGCTGACCACCGGTCCGATCCCGCGCCAGCCGGCGACGTCGCGTTCGACGACCCCCTCGGGGACACCGCCCTCGAGTCCGTAGAAGATGTGCAGTTCCGGCCCGTTCTCGCGGATGGTGCGCAGCAGCCACGACACCGCGGCGTGGGTCTCCTCGCGGAGTCCGAAGCGCACGAGCGCATGTGCCGTGTAGGCGAGGTCGCGCACCCAGGCGAAGCGGTAGTCCCAGTTCTTGGCGCCACGCGGGTTCTCGGGGAGCGACGTCGTCGCGGCCGCCGCGATCGCGCCCGGTCGGGCTGAAGATGAGGAGCTTCAGGGCGAGTGCGCTGCGCTGCACCTGGTCGCCCCATGGACCGTCGTAGGAGAACGCCCGGGACCAGTCCCGCCAGTTCTTGATGGTCCGGTCGATGCCGACGTCCACGTTGGCGGGCACCGGCAGGTGGATCGGTTCGCCGTGGGTCGCGACGACGATGAGCAGGTGCCGGGAGCCCTCGCTGGTCGTGAAGCGGCCGGACAGCTCCGAGGGCATCGAGCCGTCGACCTCCACCTGCTCCGGCCCGTGCTCGTCGCCGACCACCGCGATGGTGGTGGCGCCGGAGCGGATGATCGGGCCACCGGTGCTGTCCTGGATCCACGGCGACGCCGTGCCGAGCGCCGTCCCCGGGCGGACGCGCCATGCGAACTCGACCGTGCCGGACACGCCGTCGATGCGACGGGCCAGCTCCGCCCACGGCAGCCGGCCGGCGATCCCGGTGACGAGTGCATCGGTGATGGTGGCGCGGCCGTGCTCGGTCGTGAACGTCGTCTTCAACACATTGGTGTCGGCGACGTACCGACGGGTGACCGTGTACTCCCCGACTGTGGTTCGAGCTCGATGCAACCGCCGGTGTCGTCGTCGAGGAGTCGCGCGAACACGGGCATCGAGCCGAGGTCGGGGATCGGCAGCCAGTCGACCTGGCCACGCAATCCGATGAGGGCGACGGTGCGACCGTCACCGATCGGTGCATAGGAGCGGAGTTCCTCGCCGGGTGCGGTCATGCGCCTCACCCTACGAGGCGCACCCGGGAATCCCCGAGGCTGGCGGGCGCCGCACCCGACTGCTAGCGCAGCATCGCCTCGCCCGGGCCGGACGTCAACCCCTGGAGGCGGATCTTCCCGGTCGGCTTGGCTGGAGGGACCGCATCCACAGCATGCCGACTTCCGAAGCAGCACAGGAGAGGAACACCATGAACCAGCCAGCTCAGCAGCAGCAGCCGCCCGGGACCGAAGGCGAACTCACCCCGCAGGCCGACCACGGCGAGACGAGCTACCGGGGCTCGGGCAAGCTCGAGGGCAAGGTCGCGATCATCACCGGCGGCGACAGCGGCATCGGCAAGGCCGTCGCGATCGCCTACGCCCGTGAGGGTGCCGACGTCGTCGTCAGCTACCTCGACGAGGACGAGGACGCCGCCGACACCGTGCGGTGGGTCGAGGAGGCCGGCCGCACCGCCCTCAGCATCGGCGGCGATCTGACGAGCCCGGAGCACTGTCGCGAGATCGTGCGCGCGACGGTCGAACGGTTCGGCAAGGTCGACATCCTCGTGAGCAACGCCGCCTACCAGATGACGCGCGACAGCCTCGACGAGATCCCCGACGAGGAGTGGGACCACACGCTCGCCACCAACCTGAGCGCGTTCTTCCACCTGAGCAAGGCGGCCGTCCCACACATGGCCCCCGGCTCCTCGATCATCACGTCCAGCTCGGTGCAGGCGGACTCGCCGTCGCCGCAGCTCATGCCCTACGCGATGACCAAGGCGGGTCTCGCGAGCATGACGGCCTCGCTCGCGCAGATGCTCGGCGGCAAGGGCATCCGCGTGAACGCCGTCGCACCGGGCCCGATCTGGACGCCGCTCATCCCGTCGACGATGCCGCCGGAGAAGGTCGAGTCGTTCGGGACGGACACCCCGCTCGGCCGCCCGGGTCAGCCGGCCGAGGTCGCGCCGCCATACGTGCTGCTGGCCTCCGACGAGGGAAGCTACATGTCCGGCGCGGTCATCGCCGTGACGGGCGGCAAGCCGATCCTCTGACGCCGACACCGACCGACGACGGGACGTCCTGCCTTGCGCGGGGCGTCCCGTCGCTCGTGGTCCCGTGCGCGTCACTCACTCCGAGCGGTCGGTCCGCTTCGAACTCTCGACCTCCGCGTAGATGCGCCGGAGGGAGAAGAGCAGGTTCTCCCCTCCGGGGTCGTCGGCGGGATCGGCCGGTGGTTCCTCATCGGAGTCCGTCTGGGCTGCCGCCCGGTTCACCGCATCGACGTGTGCGGACCTGACCGCGCTCCGCAAGGCGACGAGCGCCTGGTCCGCGGTCCGGAGCGCCTCGGGAAGCCGTTCGTCGTCGATCGCCGCGTCGACGAGGTCCGCTGCGGCGTCCAGCGCCTCGGCCAGCGTCGACCGCACCTCCGGCCCGAGGCGGACCGGCACCGGGATCCCCCAGAGCGCGGCTCGGAGGGCGTCCCCGATGTCGACGACGGCCGGGGCGATGCGTTCGAGCGCGGCGAGCGCCCCCTCGTCGCCCCGGAAGTCGTGCTTGTTCCATCGCGTCCGCGGGTTCGCCCGTCGGCTCTCGGCCGCGTCCCGGACGAGTCGTCGGGCAGCGTCGATGTCGTGCCGGATGGTGCTCAGCGCGGCGTCCCACGCGGGCGGGTCGTCGGGCGACGGTGTCTCCTCGGCCCGCATCGTGTTCGCCATGCTGCGGAGCGCGTCGACCATCCGCGCCCGGGCCGCAGCGATGCCGGCGGCGGACTCGCGCACGAACAGGGGCGGCATGATGAGCAGGTTCACGAGCAGTCCGACGAGCACGCCGAGCGCCATCTGCACCAGATAGCCCGCCGAGAAGTCGTTCGCGTTGGCACCGCCGATGATGATCACGAAGAGCGCGGCGATCGGCACGTAGTCGCGCCCCTGTCCGAGGCCGGGCAGCCCGGCGAGCAGCGTCCCGAGGCCCACCGACAACGCGACGGACACCCAGCCGGGAGCGGGCGAGACGATGAGCGCCCAGGCCAGGCCGATGCCGAGCCCCAGCCCGACGAGGGTCTGGATGCTGGAGCGGACGGAGTCCATGAGCGTCGGGGTGAGGCTGACGAGCGCGCCCAGTGGCGCGTAGTACGAGAACTCTCCGAGCTCACCCGGGAGCAGGCTGCCGAGGAACCAGGCGGCGGTCGCGGCGATCGCCACCTTGAGGGCGAGCATGAGTCGCCACGGGCGGAGCGCCGGCATGACCCAGGATCCGAGTCGTTGCCGTCGGGGTCCGGATACTCCCGGTGGGGGTCTGCGCCGCTCCAGGGCGTGCCGCGGTCGGCGGGTCAGTGCTCATCACAGCCGCCATGCTGGTCTCGCCCACCGGGGGCGTCAACCCCCACCCGGTGGTCAGCTGCGCGGCCTACCGTTGGTGACGTCATCTCCGATGGCGACAACCAGGAAGGAAGCGAACATGACGAACGCATCTGCATCATCCTCACGTCCCGACGCGGAGGAGATCCCCGACGGTTCGGGCTCCGACGGTTCCGAGCCGAACGACGGCGAGGACACGGCGTCGGGTGGCGGCGCCGACGACGAGTAGTCGTCGCCGGCCCTTGGTCGTCGACGAACGACCGGGCGGCGCTGCCGACGACGCGTGGTCGTCGGGCGCCGCCCAGGGTCACCGACTGCAGGTCAGCGACTGCGCGTCGCCGTCCGGTTCTCCGCGCTGATCATCCAGGCGAACTGTTCCAGCTGCTGGATGATCGCGTGGAGGATGTCCGCGCTCGTCGGGTCCTCCTCGTCGACCTCGTCGTGGACGCGACGCATCGTCCCGACGGTCGCCTCCAGTCGGACGGTGATGAGGTCGATCGTCTCCGAGGTGTCGATCTCGCCCTGCGGGTACTCCGGCAGGGTCGTGGTCTCGGCGACGACGTCGCTGCGTCCGTCCGGCACGGCGTGCAGGGCGCGCATCCGCTCGGCGACCGTGTCGCTGAATTCGCGCGCGGCGTCGATGATCTCGTCGAGCTGCAGGTGCGTGTCGCGGAAGTTGCGTCCGACGACGTTCCAGTGCGCCTGCTTGCCCTGGATCGACAGCTCGATGAGATCGACGAGGACGGCCTGCATGTTCGCGTCGAGTTCCTTCGACGCGACGAAGCCCTTCTCGGCGTTCTGACGACGGGTGGGCTTCGGCCCGGTCCCTCCGGGAGCCGATCGGGTCGAGCTCGCGGTCTTGCTGGTCTTCTCTGCTGTAGCCATTGGTGGCACCTCCTGCCCGCAGGTTACGCACCTCGGCCGACGGAAGGGGTGCCCTTGACATCGTCGCCGGATGATCGCACGCGCGCCCACGGAATGCGAGCTGACTGTGATTTCCCGGCCGAGCGTCCTATGGTGAAGCGACACAGCGTGAAGCACGACGAGGAGAGCACGGCCCGACATGGGAAAACTGATCTACGGTTCTGAGGTTTCGATCACCTTCGAGGATCGACTGCTGGCACACCTGCAGTTCGTGATCGGTGCGAAACTCCGCCGCAACGAAGCCTTCTACTTCGGGTGGAAAGACGACCCCCGAGCCGGCGACGGCCGCAGCGTCATCTGGATCCACCCCTCGGTCCCGCTCCGCTTCAAGTACTCCGGCAGCATCCCGATCGACCTCAACCGGGCGTGGATCGACGCACTCAATGTCACCGCGAACTCCGCGCACGGCCTCTCGGTCATCGCGGAACCGGCACCGACCCGAACAGGACAAGTCGCATGACCCGCATGGAGATCGTCTACCAGGGACTGCCGTACTCGATCGCGGTCTCCGACCCGGACGAGTTCCGGGCGGAGGTCCTCGACAGCATCTCCTCGGGCACCTTCCGTTGGCTGCAGGTGGACCGCGGTGAGGGCCAGCTCGAGCCGATCAACCTGCTCATCGGCCCCGGCATCGGGATCGCCATGGGCACGCCCGACGGCGAGTCCCAGGACACCCCGTCGACCCCGCTCATGGAGGGGCTCGACACCAGTCCACTCTCCTGACTCGACGAGTCGGACGGCGTCGCACTCGTCATCGTCGAACCCGATGCATAGCGCAGTCGGGGTACTGAAGGCAACAGTTTCGAGCGACGTTTTCAGATTTTCTAGACTTGTCCGGCGGACGTTGAAGTGGGCCTCCAGGCTGGCCGCTCGACACCGGCGCATCTCGCCGTGTCGATCCCCGGGGGTCCGGAGAAGGGCAGACACATGGGCGCGATCGTCTACGGAACGGGCGAGAACCGATTCCACCTCGAGGACCGGATGTTGGCTCACGTCAAGACCATCACCCTCATGAAGCTCCGCCGCAACGAGTCGTTCTCGGTGACGTTGCGCGACACCTCGACCGAGCGTGGACGCGTCACCCTGTGGCTCCACCCCTCGATCCCACTGCAGTTCAGCTTCGACTCGGACGAGACGTTCGAGATGGACCGTCCCCTGCTTGAAGACCTCATGCACGGTGCGAACGGCGGCGAGGTCACGGTTCGCCCAGAGGCGAGCGAACTGGCCTGACCCGCCGCCCGGGCGGGTCTCGGATCGTTCACCGTCGAACGAGCCATCGTGACCCGCTGCCCGCGGGAGCTGTACGAGACTGGATGGGACTCGTGCGGCTCCCGCGACGACTCTCCGCGAGCGGAAGGGCCCGGACGCCTCAGGCGCCGACGGTGAACCGGACCGCTCGGAGCGCGGAGGCCCGCGATGAGCCGCCGACGCGCAGTTCGAACTCGCCCTCCTCGACCACCCGTCGCCCGCGAGCATCGACGATCGTGCAGTCGGCGACGGGCAGGGAGATCTCGACCCGCGCCGTCTCCCCCGGCTCGACGGCGACCTGACGGAACGTCTTCAGTTCCTGGTCCGCCCAGCTGACCGAGGTGACGAGGTCGCTCACGTAGACCTGGACGGTCTCGAGGACCGGACGGTTCCCCGTGTTGCGGACCTCGACGACGGCGCGCACGGTGTCGCCGACGTCGTACCGGTCCTGGTCGAGGGTGACGGCACCGTACTCGACGCCCGAGTAGGACAGCCCGTCGCCGAACGCGAACGCGGGCTCCTGGGTGAGGTCGGCGTAGCGGTCACCGTGCTGGCCGCGGATCTGGTTGTAGTAGGTCGGCTGCTGGCCGGGCGGGTGAAGTGGCCCCTGCGGGGTCGGGTGACAGGATGAGGATCTCCGCGTCGACCTCGCCGAGACGAGCGAGTACGCGATCCGGGTCATCGTCGAGTCGGTGCTCGGGCCGGGCGCGCTGGAGGGCTGAGTCGCCCGAATCGGTCGGTTTTCGGGCTGATTTCGAGCGCTTCCGGGCGACTCAGTGGGCTGGGGGCTACCGTGGAGACGGATCACAGCCCCGAGCGGAAGGACGCCGAGATGGCCGAGAAGCAGTCGAGCACGAAGAGTGGGTTCAGCGCCGAGGAACGCGCGGCGATGAAGGAGCGCGCCAAGGAGCTGAAGGCGGCCGCGAGTCGCGAGGAGGCGCTGCAGGCCGTCGTCGACGCGATCGCCGAGATGGAGGACGCCGGACCGCGTCGATCGCCGAGCCGCTGCACGAGCTGATCATGGGCGGCGACTTCGGGCTGGCGGCCAAGACCTGGTACGGCATGCCCGCCTACGTCGGTGCCGACGGCAAGGCGGTCGTGTTCTTCCAGGCGGCGGCGAAGTTCAAGGCGCGCTACGCGACCATCGGGTTCAACGACTCCGCGAAGCTCGACGACGGCGACCTGTGGCCGACCGCGTTCGGTGTCACCGCGTGGAACGACGCCGTCGCGAAGCGCGTCGCGGACCTGCTCGCCCGGGCCGTCTGACCGCGCCCGGTCGCTCGTCGAGTGCCCTCGTCCGGTCCCTGAGCCTGCAGAAGGGTCCACGGAACCGCCGATTCGGGGACCCTTCCCTCGTTCCCTGAGCCTGTCGAAGGGCCCACGGGGAACCCCACGAATCCGGCGCCCTTCCACCGGTCCCTGACCCTGTCGAAGGGCACACGAGGAAACCTCGCCAATCCGGCGGCCCCCTTCCGGTCCCTGAGCCTGTCGAAGGGCCCACGAGGGACCTCCTGCTCCCGTGATCTTCTCCCGGTCCCTGAGCCTGCCGAAGGGCACACGAGGAACCCCCCGTCCGGCACCCTCCACCGGTCCCTGACCCTGTCGAAGGGCCCACGAGGGACCTCCTGCTCCGGTGATCTTCTCCCGGTCCCTGAGCTTGTCGAAGGGCACACGAGTAACTTCCACAGTCCCCCGACTCAGCATCTGGAATGTCAGTGGTCCATGGTGGACTTGTTCCATGACCGAGACCACCCTCACCGCGACCCGCGTCGAGCGATGAGTACGCCGCGCAGCTCGCGGAGTTCTCGGACGAGTGCGCGGAGATCCACCGGCTGCGGGCGGCTCCTGGATGCGCGCGAAGGCGCGCTTGCTGGCTCGCTCTGCCGCATATGCGGACGCGCTCGCCGACGTCGGTCGGTTCCGGCCGATGTTCCCGCCGGCCGAACGCCAGGCGCTCTCTCGCCGCTCCACCTGCGCGGCCCTCGCGATGGCAACCCGAACGCCCGAGCAGACGGTCCAGCGCGCGACGAACGACGCCGAACGCCTGGTGAACGACGCGCCGGCGGTGCTTGCGTCCCTTGAAGCGGGCCGCATCTCAGCGCGGCACGCGCAGACGATCATCGACCAGCTCAGTGACGTGCCGACCGCGGGGCGGGCGGTGTTCCTCGCCGAGGTCCTCGCCGGTTGCGGAAGAGTACCACCGACGCGAACCTCCGCAAGCGCGCTCGTGTCCTGCGCGAGCGCCTCCACCCCGAATCCATCACCGCCCGAGCGGTCCGCTCGGAAGCGGACCGCCGCGTGGAGTTCGAGCCCGCGGCCGACGGCATGGCCTGGGTGCACCTGTTCACCACGGCGCCGATCGCGCAGGGCATCATCGAACGCGTCGAGAGCAGCCGCGGCGGAGTCGCGCGCTGCGGGCGACACCCGCACGTGCGCCCAGCTGCAGGCGGACGCCCTCGCGGCGCTCGCGCTCACCGGCGTGACCCCGGAAGACGTGATGTCGAGCCCGGTGCTCCCGCACCCGATCGAGGTCCAGGAGCACATCAAGCCGACCGTGCAGATCACGGTCCCGGCGCTGAGCATGGCCGGCGTCAGCGACGCACCCGGCGATCCTCGACGGGTATGGTCCGATCGACCCGGAGACCGCGGCGCGCATCGCGGTGAACGCACCCAGCTTCACCCGGATCCTCGTCCAACCGGAAACGGGTACGGTCCTGTCGGTCGGCCGCAATCAGTACCGGGTTCCGGCTGACCTCCAGCGGGCGGTCCGGCTGCGGGACGGCACCTGTCGGGCACCGGGCTGCGGCAGGCGAGCCACGGGCCTGCGACCTCGACCACTCGGTCGCCTGGGAGGACGGCGGGACGACAGATGTCGGCAATCTCGCCTGTCTCTGCCGACATCACCACCGGATGAAGCACCTCCCCGGGTGGAACCTCGACCACGGGCCCGGCGGGGTGCTTGAGTGGACGACACCCGACGGGAAACAGCATCGGACCGAACCGCGATCCCGCGCCGCTTCTGACCAGTTTCCGGTCCCTGAGCCTGTCGAAGGGGGTGGGTCCTCGTGGGCACTTCGACAGGCTCAGTGAGCGGGAGAGGTGCGCCCGGAACGATGAGGCATCCTCGTGGGCACTTCGACAAGCTCAGTGACCGGGAGAGGTGCGCCCGGAACGATGAGGCGTCCTCGTGGGCACTTCGACAAGCTCAGTGACCGGGAGGTGCGCCGGAACGATGGTGCCTCGGGGCACTCGCAACTCGGACCGGAGGATTCTCGGATGCCGGTCCCTGAGCCTGTCGAAGGGCAGCCGAGCCCAGGCACGTCGGTCGACGGGGAAGGTGCACGCGGGAGACTTCCAGCTTCTTCCTCACCTCCCGGGCAACGCCAGCCCGGTCGGTCGCCCTGACACCGCGAGCAAGAGGTCGAGCGCCGATCCCCGGACCTCGTCGCCTTCGCCCCAGCTCGTCCCGGCGTCCTCGGCGACGAGCCGAAGCCCCCGGGCTCGTTCCTTGCCGCCGCCCATCGAGACGCCGGTCCGGAGCTGGTACTCCAACGCCGCCAGGACCGCCGCTGTCGGGTAGTCCGCGCGGATGCCGAGCGGCCGACGGACGTCCTCACCGTGCACGATGGCCTCGACGAGCCTGGTCGCGAGGTTCGCCGGCGGGGTGCGCGTCAGCTCGGTGGCGTCCGCCAGGGCGCGGAGCGTCTCCTGCGGATCGTTCCGCCGCTCCCGCTCGACCCCGCGTTCATTGTCGAGGTCGAAATCGAACCGCGCGGCGATGAGTCGTCGGGCGAATCCCAGCCGCGTCGTCTTCGCCGAATCGACGAGATGGGCGACGACGTCATGCACATCCCATCCGGCGCAGAGCGACGGCGTCCCCCACTGATCGTCGCCCAGCACCGACAGGTCCGCGACGAGCCGCCGACGCTCCTCGTGGACGACCGGCCACACGGTCTCCCGGTGACACCCTCATCCGCGCCGGTCCCCCATCATCAGCGGTAGTGCTGCTCGCCCCGGGCGGCCTTCTCGACCACGTCCGCGATGCGCGCGGCCCTGCATCGCGGGCGTCTTGATGTTGCTCAGGCGGAAGAAGACACGGAAGCGGTCGGTGCGGCCGAGGGTCGCGAAGTACGCCGCCGCCTCGGGGTTCGCTTCGAGCGCCGCCTGGAGATCATCCGGTGCGACGGCGTCCTTCTGCCGGTACGCCACGTCCCACCGCCCGTCGGCCTTGGCGCGTTCGATCTCCGCGAGCCCACCGGGACGCATCCGCCCCTCCTCGATGAGGCGGGCGACGTGCTCCCGGTTGATCTGCGACCACGGGCTGCTCTTCCGCCGCGGGGTGAACGCCTGCAGCGTGTAGTCGTCGTCGAACCGTTTGCTCTGACCGTCGATCCATCCGTAGCAGAGGGCGACGTCCAGTGCCTCCGACCAGGTGATCCCCGACGCCTTCGACGTCTTCTTCCGCAGCTTCAACCGCACGCCCGCGTCGCTCGGCGCGCCAGCGAGGTAGGCCTCCCACTCATCGAGCGTGAGGTCCAGGATCGGTTTCTCCTCGAAGCTCGCCACGTGAGCGAGCGTAGCGCGCACGGGCGACGCAGCCCAGACCTCGGTGCAGCCCAGACCCCGGTGCAGCCCAGACCCCGGTGCCGTCCGGACCGCCACCCACGACTGGATAGGGTCGAAGCATGCTGATGAACGACGAGACGCTGTCGCGCGCCGCCGACACCCTGCGAGCCTGGGCCCTCGACGAGGACCTCAAAGCACGAGTCCTCGCTCACCCTGAAGCCGCCGCCGTCGCCAAGCGGGCCGCCCTGCGATACATCGCCGGCGAAGACGCGGCCTCGGCCTTGCGGCTCCTCGAAGCGAACGCCGATCGTGGGCATCGCTGGAGCATCGAGCTCGTCGGCGAGTCCGTCCGCGACGCACGTGTCGCCGACGAGCAGACCGCGGAGTTCATCGACCTCGCCCGCCGGATCAGCGAATCCGACCAGACCGCGACCATCTCGCTCGACCTCTCCCACATCGGTTCCGTCGTCTCGCCCCGAGCTCGGCCTGCGCAACGGCCTGGCGCTCGCGCAGGCGGCACGGGACGCCGGGACTTCGCTCATGATCTCCGCCGAGGGTTCCGACCGCACGGACCTGGTGCTTTCGATCTTCGAGCAGATCGCCGACGCCTTCCCGGAGACCGGCGTCACCCTGCAGGCGCGACTGCACCGCACCCCCGCGGACCTCGACCGCGTGCTGGATCGGCCCGGGCCGATCCGCGTCGTGAAGGGAGCCTTCCTCGAATCGACCGAGGTCGCCGACCCCCGCGACTCCGCACCGATGACCGCGGCCTACATCAGCATGGTCACGCGACTCGTCGGGTCGGGCCACCGGGTCAACGTCGCCACCCACGACGCGAACCTCGTCGCCGCACTCGAGGGCGCGCTCGGCGACGACCTCCGTCAGCCGCACGTGGAGTTCGAGATGCTCCAGGGACTCGGCACCGAGCTGCTCGACGACCTTCGCCGCCGCGGGTTCGCGACGCGCGAGTACCTCGTCTACGGACCCGAGTGGTGGCTCTACGTCCTGAACCGGATCGCCGAGCACCCCGAGCGGGTCATCGAGGCGATCGCCGACATCGGCCCGATCGCGCTCCTCGCCTGATCAGCCGAGCGGGTCGGACTCCAGGCGGTGGAAGTTGCGGTTCTGGTAGACGAGCGCCGGCGCGTCCGTGCCGGGCGGGATGACCTCCAGCACCTCGGCGATGACGAGCATCGAGCTGCCGGCCGGGACCGTCTGCACGATCCGGCAGCGCAGCGCCGCACGGGCACTCGGCAGATAGGGCTCGCCGGTCGCGAGTCGCTCCCAGTGCTGTTCCGGGGTGAAGCGCGGCTCCCCCGTCTTGGCGAACGCCTTGGCGACCTCCAGGTGGTGGTCGGCCAGGAGGTGGACGACGACCGTTCCCGCGCTGAGCAGTCCGCCCGCGGACCCCGTCGCCCGCGTGACCGAGAAGGACAGCATCGGCGGGTCGACGGCCACCGACGCGACCGATGACGCCGTCAGCCCGACGTCTCCCCGATCGGTCGAGGCACTGATCAGCGCGACGCCCGCCGGGTGGTCACGGAACGCCGTCTTGAACCCGTCGACGGTCGCGGCGCGGGCGAGGGCATCGGGATCAGCGGACGGCGTGGTGGGAATGGTCATGCTTCAACCGTAGAACCTCAATCGGTCTTGAGGTCAACTCAAGGAGCAGCGATCTCCGGCTACTCGAACATCTCCGCGAGGAGCTCGTGCGGGTCGCCGTCGACCCGGTGCTTCGAGCGACCCTCGGGCCAGAACGTGACCCCGTCGTCGTCCCAGCACGGCACGACGTGGAGATGGAGGTGGGGGACGCTCTGCCCGGCATCGGCACCGGACGCACTCAGCACGACGACGCCGGTCGCGCCGAGCGCCGCCCGCATCGCGCGTCCCACCCGCTGAGCGAGGGCGGTCGTCGCCTGCAGGGCTCGCGGATCGGCGTCGAGCAGGCCGACGCTGTGCGCCCGCGGCACCACGAGGGTGTGGCCGGGCGCGAGCTCCGACTCGGGCAACGGCCGGAAGGCGACCGCCTCGTCCTCGCGTTCCACCCAGGTGACGTCGTCGGGCTCGTCACGCAGGATGCGGCAGAAGGTGCAGGTGTCGGGCATCGTCCCATTCTCGGGGCTCACCGCGGGCGCGTCGATCACCTCAGGACACGCGGTCGCGCGCACCCCGGATCAGGCGCGGGCCGACGATCCACACCAGCCCGATGACGACGACCACGACCCCACCCGCCCACAAGCCGACCGCGGGCGACACGACGAAGTCGAAGACGAACAGGACGATCCCCGCGAACAGCAGCGACGCCGCCCCGAGACACACCATGAGGATGCTGCTGGACAGCCGCACCAGCTGTGGCTTCGCCAGCTGCCGGAACACCAACCGGTGCATGATCACCGGGGCGAGCGCGAGGAGCGTGACCGTCACGGCCAGGACCACGAGGACGAGGTACAGCACATGGTCGAATCCACTGAGCTCGGTGAACCGCGGCTGGAACGGCAGCGTCAGCAGGAAGCCCGCGAGGATCTGCGTGCCCGTCTGCAACACGCGGAACTCCTGCAGCAGCTCCGACCAGTTGCGGTCGGAACGCTCGTTCAGCGTCTCGTCTCGCCCGTCCCCGGGCAGCGAATCGGCTGTGTCACGCACGGCGGCCATGCGCCCACCCCGTCACCGACACGCCCCGTCCAGATCGCTGCATGGAGGGATGGTACCGCCGTCCTCCCGAGCCGCCCAAGCCCCGGCGCTCATCGGGTGGCGTCCGACGCCTTCCGACCGCGCACGACCCGGGTGAGGATGTAGAGGACCACACCGACGGCGACGATGATCCCGCCACGCAGCCACACCTCACCGCTCTGCTGGGTGAGGAGGACGAGGCACGACAGCACCGCGAGGACGGGGAGCACGGTCCACGCTCGGAAGTGCGTGTGCTCGACACGCTCACGACGGAGGACGAGCACGGCGATGTTCGTGCTGAGGAAGACGATGAGGAGGAGCAGCACGACGGTCTCGGCGAGCGTCGCGATGCTCCCGGTCGCGGTGAGGACCATGGCGACACCGGTGGTGACGACGATCGCGACCCACGGCGTGCCCCGCTTGGGCAGCACCTTCGTGAACGCACTCGGCAGGAGCCCCTGCGAGCCCATGCCGTAGGCGAGGCGACTCGACATGATCATGGTGAGCAGGGCACCGTTCGCGACGGCGATGAGCGCGATCGCGCTGAAGAGCCATGCGGGGATCGGGACGCCGGTCGCCTGGATGACGGTCAGCAACGGACCGGTCGACTCCCCCAGCTCGTCGGCGGGCACGGCGACCGACGCCGCGGTCCCGACGAGCACGTAGAGGACCCCGGCGGTGGCGAGGGCGCCGAAGAGCGCCTTCGGGTACACGCGGGACGGCTCCCGCACCTCCTCGATGACGTTCGCGCTCGTCTCGAAACCGACGAAGGAGTAGTAGGCGAGGAGCGCGGCACCGAACACGGCGATGACGGGGCTGCCGCCCTCCGCGAACTGCGTCGCCCGCCCGAGGTCGCCGTTGCCGCCGCCCAGCATGATCCCGACGGCCACCACGACGAGCACGAGGCCGGTGGTCTCGATCATCGTCATGACGAGGTTCGTCCGCACCGACTCCTTGATGCCGCGCGCGTTGATCAGTGCGATGACGAGGAGGAAGACGACGGCACCGAGCACCGGGGGCACGTCGATGAAGGTGCCCAGGTAATCGCCGGCGAAGGCGAGCGCGAGCCCGGAGGCGCTGACGACACCCGCCGCGAGCATGCAGTAGCCGACCAGGAAGGAGATCACCGGCTTGCGGTAGGCGCGCTCCGCGAAGACGGCCGAACCGCCGGCCTTGGGGTACTTCGTGACGAGCTCGGCGTACGACGCCGCCGTGAGCAGGGCGAGGAGCAGCGCCACGATCATCGGCACCCAGGTGACGCCACCGACCTCCCCGGCGATCTGGCCGATGAGCGCGTAGATGCCGGCCCCCAGCACGTCGCCGAGGATGAAGAGGTAGAGCATCTTGCCGGAGATGTCCCGCTTCAGTCCGGTCGGGGATTCCTTGGTCGCATGCTCAGAGGTGCTCATCCTGACACGCTAGGCGAGGACGCGAAGAGGGCCTCCGACCCTTGATTCCGAGGCGCCGGATGCGCTACCGGCCGCGGAACACCCGCGCGAGCAGCACCAGTGGGGCGGCGACGACGAGCACCGAGACCGCCTTCGCGAAGACGGAACGCTTCGGGAACTCCGCCGGCGTGCGGTCGTCCGGCGTCGGTTCGGCCGCCTCGACCAGGTGGGTCCCGCCCGCGCCACCCTCCGCGAGGTGGGCCAGTCGGCGGAGCGTCTCGACGTTGCGGATGTGCAGGCCGATGTCGAGGAGCCAGACCGGGATCAGCGCGCCCGGACCGGTGACGGCCTGCTCGTGCAGGTGGACGACGCAACCACGCTCGTGCGGCTCGACCTCGACGGCGACGCGCGCCTCACCGATCGGCCAGCCCTTCGGCTGGATCACGAACCGGTGCGGCGGGTCCCACTGCAACACGGTCGTCTCGTCGTCGAGCACCATCGGCCAGATCCCGAAGGAGTGGTGCAGCTTGCCCCCGACGTGCGGCCAGCGGTCGCCCACCTCGCGCATGCGGGAGGCGCCGACCACCCAACCGGGGAAGAGCCAGCCGTCGGCGAAGACCGCGAAGACGCGGTCGGGCGGGCAGTCGAGGATCCGGGAGGTGTGGGACACGGTGGTCGTCCTTTCGCTGGGCGGTGGTTGACGGGGATGGTCAGCGGCGCATGACCGGAGGCGCCGGGCTCACTCCGGGGCGAGCGAAGGCATACGCGTCCGGCCGAAGACGGAGCGCAGCGCGCTGCGTGCGGCATGCCATCCAGCGAGGCCGTGGACACCGGGCCCGGGCGGGGTGGACGAGGAGCAGAGGAAGATGCCGGGGGTCGGCGTCCGCCACGGGTCGTTCGCGAGGACGGGCCGCGCCACGAGCTGCGCGAAGCTCGCGGCACCGGCGGCGATGTCCCCGAGCACGTAGTTGGGGTTGTACCGGGCCATGTCGCGGGCGGTCATCGACGAGGAGGTGAGCACCACGTCACGGAACCCGGGCGCGAACCGCTCGATCTGCCGGGTGATCGCCTCGGTCTGGTCGAGGCCCGATCCGCTCGGCACATGGGTGTAGGCCCAGAGGACCTGGGCGTCGCCCGGAGCGCGCCCCGGGTCGCCGACGTCCGGCTGGGAGACGAGGACGTAGGGCGATTCGCTGTGGCGGCCGCGGGCGACGTCGCGCTCGGCAGCGGCGATCTCCGGACGGGTGCCACCGAGGTGCAGGGTGCCCGCCTTCGCCAACTCCGGGTTCGTCCACGGCACCGGGCCCGACAGGGCGAAGTCGACCTTGGCGACGCCGTCCCCGTAGCGGAAGTGGGAGAGCCGACGCAGGTACGCGTCCGGAAGCCGGCTCCCGGCGATCTCGGCGAGCGCCTTCGGTGTCGTGTCGAACAGGACGGCTCGTGCCGACGGGAGCTCGTCGATCGACCGCACCTCGGTGCCCGTCACGATCTCACCGCCGTGGGCCAGGAGGTCGGCGGCGAGCGCGTCGACGATCGCCTGGCTGCCACCGACGGGGATGGGCCAACCGCGGGCGTGCGCATACGCGCCGAGCGACAGGGCGGCGGCCGAGGTCGCGAGGCTCGGCATCGGGCGGATGGAGTGGGCGGCGACGCCGCTGAGCATCGCCGGGGCGGTCTCCTCACGGAAGCGGAGGTTCCACGCGGGGCTGCCCTGCTCGAGCGCGCGCAGGCCGAAGCGGGCGACGGTGACCGGGTGACGTGGCACCTGCAGCAGCTTGCCGCCGGTGAACTGGGAGACGCGGTCGGCGTCGGCTGCGAGCGGTCCCATGAGCGAGCGCCAGGCGGCACCGTCGCGACCGAGGGCGTCCGCGGTGCGGTCGAGGTCGCGGTAGGCGATGCCGGCACGGCCGCCGTCGAGCGGGTGGGCGTAGGAGATCTCCGGGACGACGAGCTCGATGCGGCGTTCGAGCTGGAAGGAACGGAAGAACCCGGAGGCGAGCGCCATCGGGTGCACGGCGGAGCAGATGTCGTGATGGAAGCCGGGCAGCGTGAGCTCGGCGGTCCTGCGCACCCCCGCCGATCGTGTCGCCGCGCTCGACCACCTGCACGTGCAGGCCGGCCCGGGCGAGGGTCACCGCGGCGGCGAGCCCGTTGGGGCCCGCGCCGACGACCACCGCGTCGAACTGCTCGCGCCGCGCCATCGCGCTCAGCGCCGCTTCGCCGCGCCGGCCACGAGGGCGACACCCGCTGCGAGGGTGCCGGCGGCCGCCGCGTACACCCCGCGACGGTGGCGGATCGCCCACGTCTGCGGACTCCACGAGTGCGCCTTGTCGCTGAAGACGCCGCGAGCCCCGTGGTCACCGGGGGCCGGCTCGTACACGTTGTCGGGCATCCGCGGGTCGTGCTTGTCGGGAGCGAGCTGACCGGAGTAACCCGTCCGGGCGAGGAACCAGTCGAGGAACGACCCGGCGAAGCGGTCACCGAGGATCGTGCCGACGGTCGACTCCCCCACCCAGGTGCGTCGACGTGGGCGGTCGGCGACGTCGGCGATCGCGGTGGCACCGACCTCGGGCTGGTAGATGGGCGGCACCGGCTGCGGGTGGTCGGGCAGCTGCGATTTCACCCAGCTGAACTGGATCGTGTTGAGGGCGGGCATGTCGACCGTCGAGAGCTTCACGGCGCTGCCCGCGTGGAGCAGTTCGGCCGTCACCGACTCGGTGAACCCACGGGCCCCGAACTTGGAGCCGCAGTACGCCGCCTGCAACGGGATGCCGCGGTGGGCGAGGGCGGAACCGACCTGGATCACGTGCCCGCGGTCGCGCGGCGTCATTCGCGAGAGGGCGGCGCGGGTGCCGTTGACGAAGCCGAAGAAGTTGACGGCGACCGCGCGCTCGAAGTCCGCCGGCTCGGTCGTGAGGAAGTCCCCGAACACGCCGACCATGGCGCAGTTCACCCACAGTTCGATCGGGCCGAGTTCCGCCTCGACCCGGTCCGCCGCCTGTTCGACGGCCTCCCGGTCGGCGACATCGGTCGGCACCGCGAGAGCACGACGGCCGGCCTGCTCGACTTCCGCGATGGTCGCCTCGAGTCCGTCCTCGCCACGCGCCAGCACCGCGACGTCCCAGCCGCGCTTCGCGAGTTCACGGACCGTCGCACGACCGAGCCCTGCGGTTCCGCCGGTGACGACGGCGACCCCGCGGCTCATCGGACGGCCGATCGGACGGTGGTGGGCGGCTGCGGGGCCAGGCGGTCGGACGCTTCGGGAGTCTGGGGCATGACGGCCACGTTAGGCGAGTCGGCGGGTTCCGACCCTCCCCTTGCATTTCCGGCGAGGGCGGATAACACACGGTTCGCCGGGCAACCGCAAGCGGGGCGGGCGACCTCGGGATCGGCGTAGCGTCTGGGTCATGAAAGTCGTCTTCACCGCGTGGTCACTCGTGATCGTCATCGGACTCGTCGCCATGTTCGCCGTCGTGTTGTCGGGACGGTGACCATGAGACGCGCACTCCGGAACCACGGCCTCAGTGTCTTCTTCGGCGTCATCTTCGCGCTCGCGCTGCTCGGGCAGTCCTTCGCCGGACTCGCCGCGTACAACGACGAGCAGCGGTCGCACAGCCTGCCACCGGTCGGCTTCCTCGACTTCGTCACCTCGTCGGAGTTCGTCGTCGACGTCGCCGAGAACTGGCAGTCCGAGTTCCTCCAGTTCTTCCTCTTCATCCTCGCGACCGTGTGGCTCGTGCAGCGGGGTTCGCCGGAGTCGAAGAAGCCCGGCGACGAGGGACTCGGTGACGACGAGGAACAGCTCCTGGGTGAGCACGCGCCGGCCGACGCGCCGAAGTGGGCTCGCGTGGCCGGATGGCGGCGGACGCTGTACTCGAACTCGCTGCTGCTCGTGATGGGCGCGGTGTTCCTCGCCTCCTGGGCGGCGCAGGCGGTCGCGGGGCGGGTCACCTACAACGCGGAACAGCTCGAGCACGGCCAGGCACCCGTCGACCTGCTGGGGTATGTGACCTCCGCGGACTTCTGGAACCGCACGCTCCAGAACTGGCAGTCGGAGTTCCTCGCCGTCGGGTGCATGGTCGCGTTCTCGATCTTCCTCCGACAGCGCGGGTCCTCGGAGTCGAAGCCCGTCGGGACGCCGCACCGACGAGACGAGCACCGAGGCGGAGTAGCCCGTCGACAGGCTCGGGGACCGAGGTCAGTCCACGTCCCGCGCCGCACGCTGCCGGATGCGGCGCCCCTCCGCCTCGTCACGCGCCTCGGTGCGCTCGGCCTTGTCGCTCGCGCGAGTGTCCCGCGGCGGCAACTGGATCTGCTCCTCCGCCCGGATGCCGGCCTGGAGCTCCCGGCCGCGCTCGAGCTCCGCGTCGAACTCGGCCCCGAACAGCAGCGCCAGGTTCGCGATCCACAGCCACAGGAGGAACACGATCACCCCGGCGAGCGAGCCGTAGGTCTTGTCGTAGTTCGCGAAGGTGGCGAGGTAGAGGGCGAACGCGCCCGACGCGATCACGAGCACGACGATCGCGATGACCGCACCGAGGCTCAGCCAGCGGAACTTCGGCTGCTTGGCGTTCGGCGTCGCGTGGTAGAGCACGGCGATGATGAGGACGACCGCCAGGGCGATGACCGGCCACTTCGCGATCGACCACACGATCTGCACCGTCTCGCCGAGGCCGAGTGCGGCGCCGACGGCATCAGTGACCGGACCGGAGACCACGAGGAGCAAGGCGACGATGAGGATGAGCACCACCGCGATCACGGTGACGATCAGCTGCATCGGCCGGAGCTTCCAGAACGGGCGTCCCTCGTCGATCTCGTAGACACGGTTCATGGCCCGACTGAACGCACCGACGTAGCCGGAAGCGGACCAGAGCGCGACGAGGACACCGGTCACCAGGGCGAGACCGGCTCCCGGTGCCGACGAGATCGACTCGAGCGGCCCGCGGAGGGTGTCGAGCACGTCGGCCGGGACGACGCTCTGCGCGATGCCGAGCACCTGCTCGAGCGCCTCCTCGCTCTGCCCGAAGACACCGAGCAGCGACACGACGGCGATGAGTCCGGGAAAGAGCGCGAGGACGCCGTAGTAGGTGAGCGCGGCCGCGATGTCGAAGCACTGGTCGGAGGTGAACTCGTGGACGGTCTTCTTGAGGACGAACGACCAGGACGGCTTGCGGAGGTCTGTCGGCCCGTCGGGTTTGCGGCGGTCCTCCGGATCGGGGGCGTCGGTGCGATCGGTGCTGCGGACGGTCTCGGCCATGATGACTCCTTCGGGCCGGTACGGGGTGGACGGGTGCTGGTGCTGGGTGCTGGTGCTGGTGCTGGTGCTGGTGCTGGAGAACACCACGGCCGGGCCACTCGTCGTGGCCCGGCCGGGGTGTCGCCTGCGGCGTTCGCTGCTACTGGTTCGACTGCTGCACGGCGTGCTTCGCCTGGCCGGCGTCCTCCTTCACGTCCTGGACGGCGCCGGTCGCCTCGGTACGCACCTGCTCGGCGGCGTCCGTGGCCTCGGATCTCACCGCGTCGACCGCGTCCATCGCCGGTTCACGCAGGTGCTCGGCGGCCTCCTTCGCGGCGTCCGTCACGTCGTCGACGATCGGTTGCGCCGCGTCCTTGACGCTCGATGCGAGCTGTCGCTCCTTCGTGCTCGACGGCAGGAGTGCCGAGACGAGGAGTCCGGCGCCGAACGCCATGAGCCCGACGGCGATGGGAGCGCCCTCCAACTTCTCCACGGCGCGCTTCGGAGCCGCGGTGATCGAGTCGCCGGCCGAACCGACGGCTCCGGTGGCGGTGTCGGTCAGATCGGAGGCGACGCCGAACACGCGGTCCTTGACGGACCCGAGCGCGTTCTTCGCCTTCGCCTTCTCCCGCTCGACGATCTTCGAGGGGGTGACCTTGTCGGCCAGAGCGTCGACGTCGCTGCCGAGTTCGGCCCTGGTGCGTTCGATGTCGGCCCGGATCCGGTCCGGGTCGCTGCTGTCGGTCGTCCCTGCGTCACCCGTGGGACCCGTGGTGTTGCTGATGTCGCTCATCGGTTCTCCTCGTTCTTCTTGAGCGTGTCTGGAATGTGCTTCACGGTGTCGATGGTCTGCGGCATGCCCTTCACCTGCTGCATCGCCGACCTGCCGACCACGAACAGGATCGTCGCGATGATCGCCCAGACCCCGGCGACGATCAGCGCCGACCAGCCGTTGCCGACCAGCGTGCCGAGCGCCCACCACAGGGCGATGGAGAGGAAGAACACCGTCATCAGGGCGGCGTATCCCGCACCTCCCATGAGGCCGGCTCCGGTCCCCGCGCGTTTCGCGGACTGCCGGACCTCGGCCTTCGCGAGCTCGACCTCCTGACGCATGAGCGTCGAGATGTCCCGCGAGACCTCGCCGAGCAGATCACCGAGCGAGGTGTTCGCCGCCTGCTGCTCCGAGGGCGTCGGATGGTCCGTCATGGTCTGGTCCCCTCCGTGTCACCTGCGCCCGTGTCACCTGCACCCGTGTCGCCCAGGCCCGTGTCGCCGACGCCGGCGTCGCCCGTCCCCGCTCCGCCGACGGCGAGGTCGTCGGAGCCGAACTGGTTGGTGGCGCCACCCACGCGCCCGGTCGGGTCGCCGACCGGACTCGTGGTGTCGAACGCGGCGTCCCCGAGCGGGTCGCCGACGTTCGGTCCGGCCGAGGGCGACGGCACGAGCGGCACGCCCGCTGGCGCGAGTTCGACGTCGGCGTCGTCGGCGGGACCGGCGGCTGCAGCCCGAGGGCGTGTCGGCAGACGAGGGTCGAGGGTCGCGAGGCGGACGACGCGGCACCCGTCGACCCGGTACCTGACGGCCCCGTCTCCTTCGCCGCGGCCGCGAGGTTCTTCGTCAGTCGACCGGCCACGACCCCCGCGAGCGCCGCGAGTCCGATGAACGTGCCCGGGCTCCGCCGAGCGAAGTCCTTGACCTCGCTGAGGAGCGACCCGGGGTCGCGGGCGTCGAGCCAGGAGGCAACGGCGTCGGCTCGCCCGGCCGCCTGCGACACGAGGTCGGCGGCGATCCCCGGCTGCTCGCTCGAGCGGGCCATGCCGCCGAGCTCCTCGCCGAGCGATCGCAGTCCGGCCGCGACCCGCTGCTGCTGCTGGCCGGCCTGCTCGACGAGTTCGCTGCGCGATTCGTGCAGCAGGTCCTTCGCCTGGCGGCGCGCTTCGCCGGCGACCTGGGTCGCGGCGTCCTTCGCCGTCGCGGCGACGTCCCCGGCGGATGCCTTGGCGCTGGCGGCGAGGTCACCCGCCTGTTCCCGAGCCGTGTCGACGGCTCCGCCGTGCCCTGTGGAGGGCGAATCGATATCAGTCATGGGTGAGCCCTTTCTTCATCGAAGCCGCTGCGTCCGATTGCGTCTGCGGCGTTGCATCCCAGCGTGCAGAATCGTCGAAAAGCGCGTTCGAACCTGGTCCCGGACGGCGGAGGAGGCGTATGCTCCCACCTTCGGCCGCGACGTGTCCAGCGACCCGCACCGTTCCGGCCGTCTGCGGGATGATGCCTTTACGATGTTGGACAGGACACCCGTCGATCGTGGAAGGAGCGGCGTCATGAGCGACACCTTCGCCGTCGTGTACAGCGCGCTCGAACGGGTGCGACGACGACGACCAGCTGGTCGAACCGATCCTGCGCCTGCATGCCGCTTGACCGGGCGTCTCCATCGCCACCCTCGGCGACGCACTGAGTGCCGAGACCATCGCCGCGAGCGACTCCCAGGTCGCCCTGCTCGACGAGATCCAGTTCGACCTCACCGAGGGACCCTGCTGGGACGCCGTCGGGAGCGGGCACCCCGTGCTCGAGGCGGCCGTGCAACGCAACGGCTACGACTTCTGGCCGTCGTTCACCGAGGCGATCCGCGGTCACGACGTCGGCTCGGTCTTCGCCTTCCCGCTGCGGGTCGGTCCGCTACAGGTGGGTGCCGTCGAGCTCTACGACACCGAGGAACGCACCCTCGGCGAGCAGGCGGTCGAGGAGATGATGTCACTCACGCGCCCGCTCAGCCGCTATGTGCTCCGCCGGACCCTGGAACTCGCGAGCCTGCCGGACACCGAGCAGCTGAAGCCGCACGCGCGACGCCGGATCCACCAGGCGACGGGGTTCGTGATCGCCCAGCTCGGACTCACCCCCGACGACGCCCACCTGTTCATCCAGGCCCAGGCCTTCGCGCAGAACCGCTCCATGGCCGAGGTCGCCGAGGACATCCTGGAGCGGCGCACCGGCTACGTGCTCCGGGACGATTCGATCGAAGACGACCGATGAGCGGGGACGGCAGCGGCAGAGACGCCGGACAGGGACTCGATCACGGCGCGGGACTCGGGCACGGCGCCGAACTCCTCGAGGTCTTCGCCACCCTGGCGGACACCCTCGTCGACGACTACGACGTCGTCGACCTCCTCCAGACGCTCGTCGACGCCAGCGTCGACCTCCTCGACGTCGACGCGTCCGGGATCCTGCTCGCCGACCAGCACGGCGACCTCGACCTCATCGCGTCGACGAGCGAGTCGAGTCGGCTCGTCGAGCTGATCCAGTTGAGCGCCGACGAGGGTCCCTGCATCGAGAGCTTCCGCGGCGGGATGGCCGTGGCCGTGCCCGAGATCAGCGCGGTCGCCGGCGAATGGCCGAGGTTCGCCCAGGCGGCGGCCGACGCGGGGTTCGCCTCGGTGTACGCGGTGCCGCTCCGGCTCCGACGGACCACCATCGGCACGCTCAACCTGTTCCGGACGGCGTCCGAGGACCTCGACGAGCTCGAGACCCGAGCCGCACAGGCGATGGCCGACGTCGCGACCATCGGCATCCTGCACGAACGCACCCTGCGCGCGAGCGATGCCGCACGCGAGCAGCTGGAGCGCGCGCTCCAGTCGCGCGTCACCATCGAGCAGGCGAAGGGCGTCGTCGCCTTCACCGCCTCGATCTCAGTGGAGGACGCCTTCGAGCGGCTCCGCACACACGCCCGCAGCTCGCGCCGGTCGCTCGCGGACGTGGCCCGGGACGTCGTGGAGCGCCGCCTGGAGCTGTAGCGCCATCGCCCCCCGCCCCTGTTTCAGCGCGCCGGTCTCACCACGCTGCCGGCCTCACCACGCCTCTGACGCGTCCTCGGGGTCATGCGCCGACGCCCGTCCACGCGGTGCCGACGAGCACGAGCACGGCGATGAGGCTCAGGGCGACCATCGCTCCGTAGAGCGCCGCGAGCGTGCGCAGGCGACGACGACCGGAGGTGCCTCGCGTCCGCACGACCACCATCGCCGCGTACACGAGCAGTACGGCCGCCGCGCTCCCCCACGCGATCACCGGTTGCACGGTGCCGAGCAGCGCGAACATCCCCACGAGGAGCGCGGCGGTGATCCCGCCGATGACGATCCAGGAGTCCCCTGGTGTGGTCGTGAGCGCCGGCTGGTCCCGCATCCGATTCGAGTCGTCCATCACCCCGACGCTAGGCGTCCGACGTCGTCGGCGATCGAACCTTGACAGCCGCGGGTGGCACGTGGTGGGCGCCTAGGGGGTCGCCGTCACGGACCGGATGCGATCCACGACGCGGGTGGTCGAGTGGTCGGGCAGGTAGTCGAGGATGCGCACCTCGCCCCCGGCCGCTCGCACGACCGGCGTCTCGGCGAGCATCTCGGGGGTGTAGTCGCCGCCCTTCGCGTAGACGTCCGGTCGGAGCGCCTCCAGCAGGGCGATGGGGGTGTCCTCGTCGAAGGCCGTCAGGTAGTCGATGCAGTCGAGCGCCTCGAGCACCGCGATGCGGTCCCCGAGCGGGTTCACCGGTCGCTCCGGGCCCTTCAGACGCCGGACGGACGCGTCGTCGTTGAGCGCGACGACGAGCACGTCTCCGAGCGACTTTCGCCTGCCGGAGGTGCGTCGTGTGGCCGCGATGGATGACGTCGAAGCACCCGTTCGTGAAGACGACCCGCGCTCCAGCGGCCCGGCGGGCGGCGAGTGCTTCGACGAGCTCCGATGCCGCGAGGAACCGCGTGCCGACCGGATCACCGTCCGAGGCTCCGAGTTCCCGTTCGACGTCGGCGAGTCGCGCCACCGCGGTGCCCGGTCGCGCGGTGACGACGTCCGCTGCGGCCTGGGCGAAGCCCGCCCCGACGCCGAGGGGAGCCCCGACGGCGACCGCGGTCGCGAGCGCCGCGACGAAGGTGTCCCCCGCTCCGGAGGCCTGGTGCTCGGGGGCGCTCCTCGCGCGGGTCCGCGACGGCGCACGTCCCGGGTCGAGGGCGACGGTGCCGTCGCGGTCGAGGGTGACGACGACGGCCGAGGAACCGGACGCCGCCAGGAGCTCGTCCCGGGCAGCCTCGACGGCGTCGGCGCGATCGACGCCGTGGCCGAGCGGACGCCCGAGGAGCAGGCCGGCCTCCAGGGCGTTCGGTGTCACGAGGTCCGGCCGCATCGGCGCCCACCGACGCCCGTCGTGCGCATCCACGACGATCGTGCGGGCGACCGGCCGCTCGGTGGCGAGCCAGGCGACGGTGTCGTCGTCGAAGCAACCGGTGCCGTAGTCGCAGAGGACGAGGACGTCGTCCGCGGTCACGGTGGAGAGCGCCCGCCGCAGCGCCGCGCGATCCACGTCGGACGGCTCGCCCTTCGGCAGGTGGTCGACCCGGACCACGATCTGATCGGCACCGACCACGCGGGTCTTGGACGCGGTGCACGCACCGTCCCGGACCACGACCCGGGCGGTGTCGACGCCGGCCCGCCGCAGCAGGGCGTCGAGCGCACGACCGTCCTCGTCGTCGCCGACGGTGGCGATGAGCGAGACGGAGGCGCCGAGTGCCGCGAGGTTCACCGCCGTGTTCGCGGCCCCGCCGGCGCACAGCTCCGGCTCGTCGACCTCGACGACCGGCACCGGCGCCTCCCGACTGACCCGGGTGACGTCGCCCCGCAACCAGCGATCGAGGATCGCGTCGCCGGCGACCACGACCCGGGGTGCCGCGGACCGGATCCGCGCTGCGATGTCCCGGAGCGCGTCGTGCATCGCATCACGCTCCGCCCGCAGCCCGTCGTCACTCACGGCGCCGCCTCGAGGTGGACGACCTTCGTCAGCGTCATCTCGTCCAGCAGGCCGGGTCCGTACCCGAAACCGGAACCGCTCTCGCCCCGGGGTTCCGCGGAGCCTCCCGGCGCACCACCGAACACGGCGTTGACCTTGACGGTCCCGACGGGGAGCGCGGCGATCGCCCGGTGCGCGTTCGCCATCGACCCGGTGAGGACGGTCGCGGCGAGCCCGTGCGGGTCTGCGGCCGCGAGGCGGACGGCCTCGTCGAAGTCCGCGACCACCATCACTGGCGCGACGGGCCCGAAGGTCTCCTCCCGCATCACCCGCATGCCGGGTCGGCAGTCGGCGAGGACCGTCGCCGGGTAGAACGAGCCGGGCCCGTCGGGGACGGTGCCGCCCGTGAGGAGCCTGGCGCCGTCCTCGACCGCGTCGACGACGTGCTCGTGCACGATCCTCCGCAACTCCCCGTCCACGAGCGGGCCGGATTCCGCGTCGGCGGTCCACCGCACCGCCTCCGCGACGAGGGCGTCGAGGAACGGTCCGGCGATGTCGGCGTGCACCAGGACCCGCTCGACGGAGGTGCAGATCTGGCCGGCGTTCGCGAAGGCGCCGAGCGCCGTCTGGGCCGCCGCCCAGGACGGATCGACGTCGGCGTCGACGAGGATGGCGTCGTTCCCGCCGTTCTCGCGGATGACGTGGGCACCCGTCAGCACGGCGGCACGGGCGATCCGCGCTCCGGTCGCCGACGACCCGACGTGCGCGACCATCGCGACGCCGACGGTGGAGGTGAGGGCGGCCCCGGTGCGTCCGTCTCCCGAGATCGTCACCACCACGCCCGGCGGCAGCACGTCCGCGAACACCGCTCCGAGCAGCTCCCCGACGTGCGGGCAGCGCTCACTCGGTTTGTGCACGACCGTGTTGCCCGTCACCACAGCGGCGGCGATGAGGCCGACGGCGACCGCGACCGGGTCGTTCCAGGGGGTGATCACGGCGACGACGCCGCGCGGCTCTGCGACCGTGAAGTCCACGGCTGTCGCCGCACCCCGCAGCGCCCGCCCGGCGTGCAACGGCCCGAGTTCGGCGTACTGCCGTGCGGTCCCGATCGCGGCTCGGACACCGCCGAGGGCGTCAGCGATCGACTTCCCCGTCTCCCGGTGGTTGAGATCGGCCAGCTCCTCCTCGCGGGCGGCGAGGGCATCGGCGACCGCGTGGAGCGCCGCACCGCGTTCGGCCGGTGTCCGCGCGGCCCACTCGCCGAAGGAGGCTGCGGCCACCACGACGGCGTCGGCGACCTCGTGCGCGGTCGCGATGCGGACCGATCCGACGGATTCGCCCGTGCGCGGGTCGGTGATGGGGAGGAGGTCGGGCTGCTCGAACCGATCGGACTCGGCGGCGGCCAGCAGATGAGCGGACATAGAGGCCTCGTACCCAGCAGGGCGACCGTTTACACCTGCCGGATCGGAAGCCTGCAATGGGTTTCGGACGGCGCGATGCGGGGAACGGTGAAGCCGACGGTCGGCATGGCCGCAGACGACACCACGACGGAGAGGATGTGAGCAGGTGCGACGGACAGGGCTGCAGGAGGATGCTCGGTTCAGGGGGGTGCTGAAGATCGCCGTCCTGCGTGGCGGCGGCCTCGGCGACCTGCTGTTCGCGATGCCGGCGCTCGACGCGCTGGCCGAGGCGTATCCCGAGGCCGAGATCGTGCTGCTCGGCACACCGCTGCACCAGCAGTTGCTCGATCAGCGCCCCGGTCCGGTGTCGCGCGTCGAGGTCCTGCCGACGACCGCCGGCGTCTCCAGCGCGGACGGGTCGACCGACGAGGACGGCACGCGACGGTTCCTCGAGCGCATGCGGGCGGAGGGGTTCGACCTCGCCTGCCAGCTGCACGGCGGCGGCCGCAACTCCAATCCCTTCCTCCTCGGCCTCGGCGCCAGGCACACCGTCGGCACCGCGACCCCCGACGCCGCAGCGCTCGACCGCATGCTGCCCTACGTCTACTACCAGCACGAGGTCGTCCGCTGGCTGGAGACCGTGGCGCTCGCCGGCGCGCTCCCGGTGACGGGTGAACCGCGCGTGGTGGCGAGTCGGGCCGAACGTGCGCGTGGTCGGTCGCTGCTCGGGCGACGCGGCTCGGGCGTCGTCGTCATCCACCCCGGGGCGACCGATCCGCGGCGACGCTGGCCGACGGAACGGTTCGCGGAACTCGCCCGACGCGCCGCCGCCCGGGGCAACACGGTGGTGTGCGTCGGCGACGCGGGCGACGCGGAACTCGCGGACCGCATCGTGCGGCAGGCGGCCGCCGACGGCCGGACCGAGGTCGTGTCGCTCGCCGGCAGGCTCTCCCTGTCCGACCTCGTCGGCGTGCTCGCCCGCGCCGACGTGTTCGTCGGGAACGACAGCGGACCCCGCCACCTCGCGCAGGCGGTCGGCACCTCGACCGTCGGCATCTACTGGGTGGGGAACCTCATCAACGGCGGCCCGCTCAGTCGCGCCACCCAGCGGGTGCACCTGTCGTGGACCACCAGGTGCCCGGTGTGCGACCGCGACGTCACCCAGGTCGGGTGGACCGCCGAGCGCTGCGAGCACGACGACTCCTTCGTCGCCGAGGTCGGCGTCGACGACGTGGACGCCGACGTCGAGTCCCTCCTCAACGCCCGGAGCCTCCGCAGCGTGGCGTGAGCCGCTCCATCCTCACGGCCAGGACGGCTCCTCCTCGGGGCAGACGACGAGTTCGCGCAGCTCGACACCGCGCGGGCGCTGGAGCGCGAAGACGATGGCTGCAGCGACCTCGGCCGGGTCGATGAGCTTCGCGTCGGGTCCCGGCTTGTACTGCTCGTCGCGACCGTCGAAGAAGCGCGTGTCCATGCCCGCCGGGATCACGGTCGTGACCCCGAGCCGGCCCTTCGACTCCGCCGCGAGGGACCGCGAGAACCCGAGGACGGCGAACTTCGACGCACAGTAGGCGGTGGCGTCGCCGAGCGCACGGAGCGCGAGCGACGAGGCGATGGTGACCACCCGGCCGTGCGCCGCCTCGAGCGCGGGGAGCGCCCCGCGGACGACGGCCGCGGTGCCGAGGAGGTTCACGGCGACGATGCGTTCCCAGTCGGCGCCGGGCAGCGCGCCGAAGGGCGCCGGACGGTCGATGCCCGCGGCGGTCACCACGGAGTCGAGGCCGCCGACCTCCGCGGCGATGCGGCCGACCAGGTCCTCCGTCGCCCTGGTGTCGGAGACGTCGACGGCGTACGCGTCCTCCGCGTCCGGGGCGACCTGGAGGTCGAGCACGATCGGTCGGCCACCGTGCTCGCGGACGGCGGCGGCGACCGCGGCACCGAGGCCGGCGGAGCCACCGCTGATGAGGACGTTGCCGAGGGGGCGGGAGGAGGTCATGGGGTCCTTTCGGGTTCGGGATGCTGGGGGTGGTCGGTGCAGGGATGGTCGGTGACCGGACGGTCAGCCGACGCGCGCGAGAGCCCCTGCGAGGCGGGTGCTGGAACGGCCGGGGTGGTACGGGACGGTCACGGTCCGGCCGCCCCACGCCGCGATGACGCCGGTCTCGGGCAGGTCCGCTGCGACGTAGTCGCCGCCCTTGACCCACACGTCCGGCCGGATCCTCCGGAGGACCGCCTCCGGGGTGTCCTCCTCGAACACGACGACGGCGTCGACGCACTCGAGCGCCTGGAGGAGGTCGGAGCGGTCGTCCTCGGCCATGATCGGTCGCTCCGGCCCCTTGAGCCGCCGCACCGAGTCGTCACTGTTGACGCACACGATGAGGCAGTCGCCGAGGGCCCGGGCGGCGGCGAGCGTCCGCGCGTGTCCGGCGTGGAGGAGGTCGAAGCAGCCACCGGTCGCGACGACGACACCACCGCGTTCCCTGGTGGCGTGGGCGACGGCGAGCGCGTCCGCGGAGTCCCCGCGCAGCGGACTCGTGTTCGCCGGTCGGTCGAGCGAGGCGACACCACCGCTCGCGACGAACCGCGCCGCGGCGGCGACCCCGGCGGCGACGGCGTCACCGAGGGGTTCACCGGCGGCGAGCGCCGACGCGACGGTCGCGGCCAGACGGTCGCCGGCTCCACAGGGGTCGGTGCCGTCCGACGGCGTGGCCGGCACGAGGTGCGGGACCTGCGGAGTGCCGCGTCCGCGGCTGCGCAGCAGCGCCCCCTTCGCGCCGAGGGTCACGAGGACGGCCTCGCACCCCCACGATTCGAGGAGTGCGGCCGCGACGGTGTCGACAGCGGCGAGATCGTCGGAGACGGAGGCCCCGCTGTCGACGAGACCGTCGGCGAGCGCGAACGCCTCGCTCCGGTTCGGGGTGACGACCGCGGCCGCGCGCACCGGCGGCGACCCGTTCCTGTGGGGATCCCAGACGACGGGGATCCTCCCGCCGACGCGGTCGAGTGCGTCCCGGAGCCGGGGGTCGGCTGCGACGCCGCGCCCGTAGTCGGCGACGACGACGGCGTCCACCTCGTCGAGTGCGTCGAGCATGTCCGCCGTGATCGTCGGTGCACCGGGGGGTTCGCAGCCCTCGTCGATCCGCACGATCGCGTGACCGTCACCGCGGACCCGCGTCTTCACCGGAGTGGGTGCCCCTGCGGGCCCGGCGACGACGCTGATGGACCCGGCACCCGGCAGTGCCGCGACGGCGTCGAGCGCGGCGCGCAGCTCACCCACCCGATCGTCGTCACCGAGTGCGGTCACGAGGACGACGTCGACGCCGTCCCGCGCGAGGAGGGTGGCGACGAGCCCGGCTCCACCGGCACGGCCGACCGACCGTTCGACCGACACGACCGGCACCGGGGCGTCGGGACTCAGCCGGTCGGCCCGGCCGAGCAGGTCGACGTCGAGGAGGACGTCCCCGACGACGGCGATCCGCCGCCCGTGTCGCCGATCGCCCGTCGGGCGCATCCCGTCCATCATGCGGTCCTCCCGTTCCCAGCGGCTTCGCGCTGCGCGATGCGGTCGTCGAAGACCCGGCACAGCAGGTGCAGGGCCACGAGGTGCGCCTCCTGGGCACCGGCCGACGGTCCCGGCAGCGCGAGGTGCTCGTCGCACGCGTCGCACAGCGGGTTCGGTCCCGCTCCGGTCACGGCCCAGCTCCTCGCGCCCACCCGCCGCGCGGCCTCGGCGGCGCGGAGGAGGTTGCGGCTCCGGCCGCTCGTGGAGAAGAGCATGACGATGTCCCCGGCCCGCGCGTGTGCGAGCACCTGCCGTGCGAACACCTCGTCGTAGCCGTAGTCGTTGGCGATGGCGGTGACACTCGAGGTCTCCGCGTGGAGCGACACCGCGGAGAACGGACGCCGCTCCCCGTCGAAGCGCCCGACGAGCTCCGCGGTCAGGTGCTGCGCCTCGGCCGCCGATCCGCCGTTGCCCGCGGCCAGGAGCCGTTGGCCGTGCATGAGCCGGTCAGCGAGTTCATCGCCCCAGGCGGTGATCCGCGGCAGCTGATCGCGCAACGCCTCGATCGCGCCGAGGTGGTCGTCGAGGTGTCCGTGCAGGATGCGGTCGATGGACGGCGCGGTGGCGTCCACGGTCCGCGGCGTGGTCGCCGGGGTCGGTGCCGCGGCGGTCGTCATGCCGTTCATCGCGGTCACGGCGCTCATCGGGTCACCACCGCCGCACTCGCCCTGGCGGACCGTCTCGCACGGCCGAGCACCCGCTGATAGCCGCGTTCGGTGTCTGCGGCGACCCGCGCCCAGGTGTAGCGCGACCTGGTGCGCTCGACACCGGCGGCACCGTAGGAGGCGAGCAACGGCGGGTCGTCGAGGAGCGCGGTGACGGCGTCCGCGATGGCTCCGGCGTCGCGCGGCGGCACGTGCAGGCCGGTCCGGCCGTGCACGACGCTGTCGATGAGCCCTCCCACGGCGGCGGCGACCACCGGTGTGCCGGTCGCCATCGCTTCGAGCGGGACGATGCCGAACGGCTCGTACCATGGCGCGCACACGACGAGGTGGGCCGAGCGCAGGGCGGCGGGCAGCTCCTCCTGCTTGACCTGTCCTCGGAACACCACGCGGTCCTCGACACCGAGCGATCGGGCGTGGGCCAGGAGTCGCCGGACGTCCGGGTCCTCCTGGACGCGATCGGGCCCGGTCGAGCCACCGAGGACGACGAGTTCGATGTCGTCCCGGCCGGCGGCGACGAGCGACGCCAGCGCGGAGATCGTGAGGCCGACGCCCTTGCGCGGTACCAACCGACCCACCGTCATGATGCGGAAGGGTCGGTCGGACGACTCCGAGGGGCCGTTCGGGGTGAACAGTCCCGTGTCCACGCCGCATGGGACCACGGTGATGCGCGAGCCGGGGACCCCGAGTGCCTTCAACTCGAACGCCTCGTCCGAGCACGTCGCGATGACCTGGTCGACCGACCGGCCGACCATCGGTTCGAGGTCGACCCGTTCGGCCGGGCTCGTGTCCTCGGCGCCCTGGTGCCGGCGCTTGACCGTCCCGAGCGCATGGAAGGTGTGGACGACGGGCGGCCTCCCGCCCGTGGTCCGCTCCGCACCCCGCAGGGCGGCGAGTCCCGACATCCAGAAGTGGCTGTGCACGACGTCGGGTGTCTCCCGGCTCCACTCGCGGGCCAGGCGGTCGCCGAACGCGTCCATGTACGGGAGGAGCTCGTCCTTCGGCAGACGCTCCGGCGGGCCGGCGTCGACGTGCACGACCTCGACGCCGTCGCAGAGCCGCACGCGCTCGTCGGCGACACGGTCCTCCCGTCGGGTGTACACGGTCACCTCGTGGCCGCGGGCGGCGAGCGCCGACGACAACTCGGCGACGTGCACGTTCTGGCCGCCGGCGTCGACACCGCCGAGCACGGCGAGTGGACTGGCGTGCTCCGACACCATCGAGATCTTCATCACAGTCTCCTTTCGAGAGCCGACAGCGGGGTCGGTCGGACGGTCCCGGTCGCCCGCACCTCGGCGAGGACCAGGTCCCAGGTGCGCAGGAAGGCGGGCAACCCGTAGTGGGTGAGCACGTGGGCGCGGGCGGCGTCACCGGTCGCCCGAGCGAGGTCGGGGTCGTCGAGGTACCGCCGGGCGGCCTCACGCAGGGCGTCGAGGTCGTTGGAGACGAGGCCCGCTTCGGGCGGGACGGCCCGGTGGGCCTCGGTCGTCGCGAGCGCCAGGACGGGCATCCCGAGGTGCATGGCCTCGAGGAGCGCGAGCCCGAGCGAGGTCCATCGCAAGGGGTGCAGGTACACGCGTCGACGCGCCAGTTCCCGGTGCAGCTCCGCGGTCTGCAGGTCACCGGCCGGTTCGACGCGGTCCCGGCCGACCCCGAGTGCGGCGGGGAGGTCCCCACCGCCCATCCCGAAGACGTCGATCGGTGCCACCTCGGCGAACGCCGGCAGGAGGTCGGTCCCGGTGACCCGCCAGCGGCGGACGGGTTCGTTGATGACGACCCCGAGCCGTTCGAGGGTGCCGGAGTAGCGGTGACCGGGATCGACGACACCGTGTTCGACGACCGTCGTCGGCGCGCGTCCGGTGTCCCAGAACATCCGGTTGAAGTGGGTGACGTGCACGATCGGGACGTCGTCGCGGTGGGCCAGGGGGTGCACCGCGTCGGTGATCGAGGTCTTCGGCGTGTTGTGCTCGACGAACACCGCGGGCAGGTCGCGCCCGGGCCGGCGCCCGGTGAGACGCTCGACCGCTTCGATCTCGGCCGGGCGTTGGAGGACGACCACGTCGACGTCCGTCTCGCGGAGCGCTCCGACGGGGATCTCGACGACCGAGGCGGGCCAGTCGCGACCCGCACGGCCGAGGCCCCAGCCGTCGCGGGCGTCGTTCACGGGGAGGAGGTACTCGTGCTGACCGCGGACGAAGGCGTCCGTCCAACCACCGTGCACGTGCCAGAGGAGGATCCTCATCGGAGCACCTCCTGCAGCGTCACCGTCGGCTCATCGGCGAACAGCGCGGGTGCGAGTCGTCGGCAGGCGTCGACGACCTCGTCCGGCCGGACGCTCGTCAGACACGGGTGCCCGGGGACGGGACAGTCGGTCGCCCTGGAGTCCGCGCACGCGGCCCGCTGGTCGCCGAGCAGCACGGTCGGCACGCCGTAGGGCGCCCAGCGCACGGCGGGCACCACCGGCGAGAACAGGCTGACGACCGGGGTCCCGACCGCAGCCGCGAGGTGGGCCGGACCGGTGTTGCCGGTGATCACGACGTCGGCACGGGCGAGGATGGCGGCGAGCGACCCGAGACCGGTGCCACCGCCGAGGTCGCGACCCGCCGTACCGGCGACCCGGCCGGTCAGCGAGGTCTCGTCGGGGCCACCGGTGACGACGACCTCGACACCCTCGCCCTGCAGCAGGCGGACGGTCTCGGCATGGAGCTCCTCCGGCCAGCGCCTCGAGGCGACCGAGGCCCCCGGATGCACCACGACGAAGCGTTCGGGGAGCGTGTCCGGGACGGTCTCCGCGAACCGTGCCTCGTCGATGCGCAGCCGGCCGTCGTCTTCGCTCGGGAGCGTGAACCCGCCGGCGGCGGCGATCGCGAGGGCGCGCTCGGCCTCCGGCTGGTCCTCCTCGAGGTCTTCCCCCGGCCGCAGCCGGACGTCGAGGAGCGAGCCGGCGAAGTCGACGGAGGCACCGACGATGCGTCGGACCGCCCGGGCGCGGAGCAGGAGCGCGAGCGGGAGCGGGGACTGATGGAAGGACGTGAGGATCACCGCGGTCGCCGGGCTGCAGTCGTCGATGATCGCGGCGAGGACGGCGAGGTGCTCGGGCGTCGCGGGCGGGGCGAGCCGGGTGATCCACGGGCAGTCCCACACCACGACGCGGTCGACACCCGGGAGGAGCCGGGCCGCGGAGGCGCCGATGGAACTGCACAGGAACCACACCTCGTCGACGTCGGGTGACGCCGCGACCGCACGGACCGCGGGTCCGCTGAGCAGGACGTCGCCCACACTGTCGAGCCGCGCGACGAGCGCGCGCCGGGTCATCGGTCGCCTCGGGCGTCGTCGGACGCCGCATCGCGACCGGCCACCACCGCGGTGAGCACGAGCTCGGCGGCGGCGAGGAGGTCCAGGGCTCGTCGGGGCGCGGCGTCGACCTCCTCGGGGAGGGTCACGGGCGGTCGGCACGAGGATCGACATCGCCCCGGCCGCCCGGGCTGCGCCGACGTCGGCACCGATGTCGCCGATGACGACGCAGTGGCCGGGCTCCACGCCGAGTCGCTCCGCGGCCTCCAGGATGAGCCCGGGTGCCGGCTTCCGGCAGTCGCAGCCGTCGGCAGGGGCGTGCGGGCAGACGCACCAGACGTCGAACGGGCCGAGCAACTCGTCGAGCCGGGCGTTCACGGCGTCGACCTGCTCGCGGGTGACGATGCCCCGCCCGATCCCGGACTGGTTCGACACGACTCCGAGCGGCAGCCCGCTGCGACGGAGCAGTTCCACGGCGGCGTGCGCGGTCGGCATGGGCACCACGAGCGTCGGGTCGCCGTTGTAGGGCTCGTCGACGACGAGGGTGCCGTCGCGGTCGAAGAGGACCGCGTCGATCGGAGCGGGCAGGTCGGTCATGCTTCTGCTCTTCCCCACTTCTCCTGAGGTGTAAACGTCCTCCCGGCGGGCTCGACCCCGGGCCGCTCCTCGTGGGATGGTGAGGCGCATGCTGCACCTCGACCCCGACGACGTCCCCTCCGACACCACCGACGACCGACCGGAGCTGCTCGCCCTCCGCACCCTGAAACTCGGCGACCTGCTCGTCGCGGTCCCGGCGCTGCACGGGCTGCGGCGGGCGTTCCCCGAGCACCGCATCGTGCTGGCGACACCCGGGTGGCTCGAACCCGTCGTCGAGCTCGTCGACGGCGTGGACGCCCTCCTGCCGACGCCCGGACTGGACCACCTCCTGCCCCTCGCCCCCGGCCGGATCGACGTGGCCGTGAACCTCCACGGGAGCGGTCCGGAGAGCCGACGGCTCATCGACGCGTTGGAAACGAGGGTCGCCATGGTCCACCACGTGCCGGAGATCGACGGTGCCCGGAGTGACCGTGCCCGGACGGACCGTGCCCGGACGGACGGACCGACCCCGCCCGCGTGGTCACCGCATCTCGGCGAGCGCGCACGCTGGGTGCGGCTCCTCGCGGCCTACGGTGTGGACGCCGACCCGGACGACGTCGGGCTGCGGTCCTCGACGCGGCGCGTGGACGTCGTCGGCGCGGCGGTCGTCCACGTCGGCGCGTTCTACGAGTCACGGCGCTGGCCGGTGGAGCGGTTCGCCGCCGTCGCGAGGTCCTTGGCGGACGAGGGGCGCCGGGTGGTGTTCACCGGCAGCGCCGGCGAACGCGATCGCGCGCTGCGGGTGGCGCACCTCGCACGGCTCGACGAGTCCGAGGTCCTGGCGGGGCGGATCGACCTGGCCGAGTTCGCCGGCGTGGTCGAGGACGCGTCGGTGGTGGTGTCGGCGGACACCGGCGCGGCGCATCTGGCGTCGGCCTACCGTCGGCCCTCGGTGGTCCTGTTCGGTCCGGCGGCACCCGAGCACTGGGGTCCGCCACCCGGCCCGCACGTCGTGCTCACCGACGCGAGCGTCCGTCGGGGCGACGCCTTCGCCGACACCCCGGACCCGGCCATCCTCGCGGTCGGCGTCGACGACGTGCTCGACGCGGTGGTCCGCGCCGAACGAGCCGCTGCTGGGGACCACCCGGTCACCTGAACCCTCGGGCCAGCTCGACCCGCTCAGTCCGTCAAGCGATCCGCCGCCCGGCGCGCTCCGGCGCCGGCTCGCCGTGGACGATGCGGTCCCGCAGGAGCTCCAGCGAGCGCTTGAGGATGCGTGACACCTGCATCTGGGTGACGCCGACCTCCTCGGCGATCTCCTGCTGGGTGAGGTCCTCGCCGAACCGCAACTGCAGCACCCGGCGGTCGCGCGGCGTCAGGACCCGCAGCGCCGTCGACAGGATCGCGGCCGACTCGGCGCGCTCCAACGACCCGTCCTCGGCGGGGATGAGGTCCCCGAGGCACGTCTCGTGGTCGCCGCCGACGAGGGCGTCGAGCGACACCGGACGCAGGTGGTTCTGACAGGCGATGGCCTCCCGCACGAGCTCGTCGCTCTCGCCGAGGTCCGCGGTCAGCTCGGGTACCGAGGGGCCGTGGCCCAGCTCCTGGGCGAGCCGCGGCACGGCCTCGGCGACCCGTGCACGGAGCTCCTGGACGGGCCTCGGTGGCCGGACGAACCACCCGTGGTCGCGGAGGTGGCGCTTGATCTCCCCGGAGATGGTCGGTGAGGCGAACGCCGCGAACGGGCCGCCACGATCGGCGTCGAACCGGCGGGCCGCCTTCACCAGCCCGATGTAGGCGACCTGCACGAGGTCCTCGTCGCGGGCGGGGTCCCGCCGGAAGTACCGGCGCGCGATCGCCTCGGCGAGCGGCAGGTGCTCGAGCACGAGGGCTTCGGCCTCCTGGCGTCCGAGCAGCTCCCCCGGGAGCCGTGTGTCCGTTCGATCCGTCGTCATGTGCTCCAGGTTCCGAGAAGCGAGGAGGGCACGATCATCGCTTGCGTTCTGCCGGCGGCTGCGGCACAATCGCGCACCCGTCCGCGTGGGCCCGAGTCACGCGCGCACGACGTCGAACGCGTCCACCGGGCGCTCGGGGATCGTCGTCGGGGCCTCCAGGTGCACGGCCCCGCTCGGCAGGACGCCCGCTCCGCCGAACCGCTCCATCACGCGCCACTGCGCGAGCACGTCCTCCCCCGAATGCAGCGGCGGCAGCTCGTCCCAGAACGTGAAACCGCCGGCCGCCAGGAGCGCGTCGCGCCGGTACAGCACGCAGCCGCCCACCCAGGCGACCTTGTAGGCCAGCCAACCCCGCTCCGGGATCGGCACGTCCCTCGCGAGGTGCGCGAGGTTCGCGGCGTTGTGGAGCGGCCACCGGTCGAACGCAGGCGTGCCCCGCCGGATCAGCTCCGGGACGACCTCGCCGGTCCAGGGTTCGAACGTCCGCTGCTGCTCGGGCCGTTCGTCGGGCAGGTAGGACAGCCCCTGCACCGCCGCGCCGACGAAGCCGCAGCCGAGGGTGCTCAGCGCGTCGTGCAGGCGCTGCAGCTGGCCCGGCTCGAGCCAGACGTCGTCGTCGAGGAACAGGACCGCCGGGGCCGTGGCCCGGTCGAGCAGCGACTGGCGGTGCTCCGCGAGCCCGCGGCGCGGGAGGTGCCGGACCAGCCGGACCTCCCGCCCCTGCGCGCGGAGCACCCGCACCATGGCCTGCGTGCTCGGTTGGAGCACCCCCGAGCCGTCGTCGGACTGATCGCTCACGATCACCCGGAACGTCGGATCGTCCTGAGCGGCGAGTCCCGCCAGCGTCACCGCCAGCTCGGCCACCAGCGCCCGGCCGTCGGCACGAGGACGTCGATCGCGACCTCGTCGTCGACCTCGCCGGCCGCCCACCGCTCGGATGGTCGCCGGCTCGTCATTCAGTCTCCCGAGACGGCGCTCGACACGGCCGTCGGGCCGTCGAACTCGTCCTGGTCGGCCTGTTCGAGCGCCTCGATCACGTCGTCCGGCGCACCCTGGTCTCGGGCGGTCTGCACGAGATCCTCCTTGCTCGCCGGGTAGTCGACTCCCGACAGGTACTTCTGCAGTTCGATGGCGGTGGGCTGCTCAGCCATGGTGTCTCCTGTTCTGTGTGCTCTGCTGTGTGCGGTGTTTCCGTGTGCGATGGGTGGTGGTCCGGTGGCGAGTGGGTCCGGCCTCGGTCACCCGAGGGCGTCGCCCTCATCCGGTTCGGCGGCGTCGGGGACCTGGTCCTCCGACCCCTCCGCCTGTGACGGCTTGTCGACGCCCGCCGCGTCGTCGTCGATGAGGTCGTGGTTCTGCGGGTTGTCCTGCGGTCCGGTGGTGGTCATGGTCCGCTCCTTTCCGGTGTCGGTCGGCGACGGTCGCCGACCGGGGTGATGGGTTCGCGAGGCGCCGACGTCCTCAGGCGACGCCGGCACGGTTGGCCGCCTCGACGGCCTCCCGGAGATCCCCGCGCCACGGCTGCCCGTGCCCGGGGAGGAGTGTCCTGGTGCCGAGGGCGGCGAGTGCGTCGAGCGATTCGAGGGCGAGCCGCGCGTTGGCGGTGGCCGCCCCCGCGACGACGCGTGGGCCGGTCTCGCCGGTGTACGGGTCGAGGGTCACGAGGGCGTCGCCGCCGATGACGGCACCGCGATCGGGGAAGTCGAGGGAGCAGTGGCCGAAGGTGTGACCCGGCGTGAAGACGACCGTGGGCGAGCCCGGCACGTCGACGGTCCCCGAACCCGGCAACGGCTCGGTCCTCGACGTCCCACGCACCCACAACGCCCCGGCCGCGGTCATCGACGCGAGCGCCGGGAGTGCCGCCGGGTAGCGCAACGGGTAGCTCGTCCGAGGTCGCTCGTGGAGGTACCGGTAGGGGTGCTCGGCGAGCTCCGCGTCCTCGTCGTGGACGAGCACCCGGCAGCCGGTCGCCGCGTGGAGGCGCGCGGCGACCCCGAGGTGGTCGAAGTGCGCGTGGGTGATCACGAGGGCGACGAGGTCCTCGGGTTCCC
>NZ_JCACOF010000002.1:0-76611 GCF_059073635.1 Plantibacter sp.
TTGCTGAACTGCGGCTGCTGCTGCTCCAGCGGTTCAGGCCCGCGAGCGCCGCTTCCAGCCGGTGAGCCGTTCAAAGCGTCTGCCGTCGATCGGGACCGTGCGGTCGGGCAACGACAGTGAGGCCTGGTGGGTCCCGCCGACGGCCCTGGTGGCCTGTTCGGTGGCGGCAGCGACGCGTTTGGCGACCATGCCGACCGTCCCGGCTTCGCCCCGGAAGCCCCACACCGTCGTCGTGTGGAGGACGGAGCCGTGTTCGGTCGGCCGGACGGCGACCGGCACCGCGCATCGCGCGAACGGCCGACGCACGCCGAGCAACGAGAGGAGCGGCACGATCTCCAGGGCGAACCCGCTCCAGTTCGAGGCCGCGTCATTCCCGATAACGGCGTAACGGATAGTCCAGGGACCGGCGGCGTACTCCTCGGGAACCACGGTGAAGCCGTCCGTCTGCAACGCCGACAGCAGTGCCGTCATGGTGTCGGTCGGCGGGAGCGGGGAAACGACCTCATGGACGCGCACCATCGATCCGATGGCGAACGCGTGGCCACTCATGCCGGTGTCCCTACTGGTCCACGGCGTGGACGGAGAGGACGACCTGCTCCTCCGGCACGAGCGCCTCGAGGGCCTTGCGAGCGCTCGGGTAGTCGCGGCCCTCGGCCTCGATGGTGCGGGTTGCCGTCGGTCGGAAGACCGCGGTGCCGACGAGGTCGCCGTTCACCCGGCCACCGCCGTGCAGCCCGGCGAGGGCGTGCCCGGGCGGGGTGGAGGCGAGGACGGCGGCCCGCAGGGCTGCGACGTCGGGTGCGGAGGCTTCGGTGGTGATGGTCGCGCGGTCGCGGACGGTGGCGATGAGCTTCACCCCTCCAGCCTACGGAACGTCGTGTTCTGGGACGAACCCCTTCCGGTCCCTGCCGAGGGACCTCCCGAATCCGGTGATCTTCTCCCGGTCCCTGAGCCTGTCGAGGGGCACACGAGCAACGTCCCGACCGGCACAACTCAGCATCTGGAATGTCAGTGGTCCATGGTGGACTGGTTCTATGACCGAGACCACCACCGCGATCCGCGTCGGCGACGAATACGCCGCGCAGTTGGCGGAGTTTTCGGACGAGTGGGCGGAGATCCACCGGCAGCAGGCCGTACTCGACGCACGGAAAGCGCGCCTCCTCGCCCGCTCCGCCGCCTACGCCGATGCCTTCGCGGACGCCACGGTCCCCGTGATCTTCCCGCCGGCCGAGCGACGGGCGCTCTCCCGCCGGTCCACCTGTGCAGCCCTCGCCATGGCGACCCGGACACCGGAACGGACGATCCAGCGTGCGACCAACGACGCTGAGCGTCTCGTCAACGACGCACCAGCCGTGCTCGAGTCGCTGGAGGCGGGCCGTATCTCGGCGCGGCATGCGCAGGTGATCACCGACCAGCTGTGCGACGTCCCGGCCGCAGGTCGGGTAGCGTTCCTCGAACAGGTACTGCCGGTAGCCGAGAGCGCGACCGCCTCGTACCTCCGGCAACGCGCCCGCGTCCTGCGCGAACGGCTCCACCCGGAATCGATCACCGCACGCGCCAAGCGTTCCGAGGCCGACCGCCGGGTCGAGTTCGAGCCCGCAGCCGACGGCATGGCCTGGGTGCACCTCTTCACCACAGCGCCGATCGCGCAGGGCATCATCGAGCGGGTCGAAGCAGCGGCAGCGGAATCACGCCAGGCAGGCGACACCCGCACCTGCGCCCAGCTGCAGGCAGACGCCCTCGCGGCGCTCGCGCTCACCGGCGTCACGCCCGGAGGACGTGATGTCGAGCCCGGTGCTTCCGCACCCGATCGAGGTCCAGGAGCACATCAAGCCCACGGTGCAGATCACCGTCCCGGCGTTGAGCATGGCCGGCGTCAGCGACGCCCCGGCCACCCTCGACGGGTACGGCCCGATCGACCCCGAGACCGCGGCCCGTATCGCGGTGAACGCACCCGGCTTCACCCGGATCCTCGTCCAACCCGAGACCGGTGCGGTCCTCTCCGTCGGCCGCAACCAGTACCGTGTCCCGGCCGACCTGCAGCGCGCGGTGCGTCTCCGAGACGGCACCTGTCGCGCACCAGGCTGCGGCAGGCGCGCCCGAGCCTGCGACCTCGACCATTCGGTCGCCTGGGAGGACGGCGGCACAACAGATGTCGGCAATCTCGCCTGTCTCTGCCGACATCACCACCGGATGAAGCACCTCCCCGGGTGGAACCTCGACCACAAACCGGGCGGCGTGCTCGACTGGACGACACCCGACGGGAAGCACCACCGGACCGAGCCTGATCCCGCACCGTTCTGACTTGCCTCGACGTACTCGGATCGAAGGGTTCCTCGTGGGCACTTCGACAAGCTCAGTGACCGGGATGGGTGTGCCCGGAACGATGAGGAGTCCTCGTGGGCAGTTCGACGAGCTCAGCGAGCGGGATGGGTGTGCCCGCGTAGCTCCGGTCCCTGAGCCTGTCGAAGGTCTTTCGTGCGACGTCGTCTGTTCCTGGCCGCCGGCCGACCTGACTCAGGGCCGCTGAACGGAGGGCCCGCCAGGCGATTCCGGCGGTGTCGATCCACTCGCTGATCGTCCCGGGCGCGGGTCGTCGCCGCCGAAGGCGACGACCCGGTCCCACAACCAGTCGGTGAGGCTCGCGGCCACCTCTTCGTCGTCACGTCCGGCGGCACGACGGATGAGCCGTCCGCCTGAACCCTCGATGAGGTAGGCGCCCGCATCGTCGGTGAAGAGCTGCGTGTAGTAGTCGCGCTCGGCATCCCACTGCGGCCACGCTTCCGGGTCCCGTTCGATCGCCTCGTCCATCTCGCCGATCTCGGCGCCGCTCATGAGACGGAACGGGCTGCCGTCGCCCCAGCGCCCACCGGTGCCGGGGAGTTGCCCGTCGTGCCAGGCGAGCACCTTGTCGTCACCGCCGCTCGCGCCCGCGGCATCGGGGTCGAGCGGTGGGCGCAGCGAGGCTGCCAGCTCCTCCGGCAGCAGCGGGTCCAGAGCGGCCAACGCCTCGGCGGAGCCCGGCTTCGAACACCTTGTCGCGGAGGATCCGCCAGGCGATCTCGCCCATGCCGGCCCGGCGCAGGTCGTCCATCGTCCCGACACCACGCTCGATGGGATCGAGGAACGCTCGCGCGACGATCATCCCGCCCTGGGCGACCTCGTCCGTCGGATCCTCACGCAGGACCCGGGCCAGGAGTTCCAGTGCATCCTGCGGACGGTAGTCGTAGAGATAGGCGAAGGCCAGTGCCGTCGAGAGCGTCGTCTCGCTCGGATCCGCCTCGATCGCCTGCTGCGCGGCGACGAGGAACCGGCCAGGTGGAGTGCCCGTCGACAGGAAGTGCAGGGCTCGGAGTCCGAGCGCGCCGGCGTACGCCTCCGGGGCGGTCCGTCCGGCCAGCTCGACCGCGTCGTCGATCAGCGCCCACCCGCGCTGGGGATCGGCGGCCATCGCGACGGCGGCCGCGTGGTCCATATGGTCGAACCAGTCCGCCTCCGGGTCCTCGCGGAGGACGAGTTCGCCGAGCCGCATCGCCTCCGCGAAGTCGCCCTCGGACCCTTCGAGATCGCGCAGGCGACGCAGCGCACCGAGGAACTGTCGGTCGCGTCGGCCGAGCAACTCCCGGAGGAGGCGTCTGGCCTCATCGACGTCGCCGCAGGCCTGCCGGTGCATGGAGAGCAGGATGATCATCCCGGTGAACTGCGGCGCGCGGGCGAGGACGCTCATCGCCAACTCGGGGATGCGTGGGTGTTCGGGCTGGAAGTCGTAGAGCTCCCAGGCGAGGTCGCGGTCGTGTTCGATGGCCTCGCGCTCGGCACCGACAGGGTCACTCATCGGAGCCCGTGCTGCACGCGGTACGCCCGGAGCTGGGCGAAGGTGCCGTCGTCGACGCCGTATTCGAGCACCGGTGCGACCTGGTCGAACCATGATGCCGTCGAGGGGATGAGCCCGGCGGCGGCGTCGAGCAAGGCCTGCGTCGTGACCGGCACGATCGCCCCCGCCTGCATCGACGCCGTGAGCGACTGCTGCAGTGCGACCCGCGACACCTGTGCGATGTCGGCCCCGGAGAAGCCCTCGGTCGCTGCGGCCACGGCGATGACGTCGACACCGTCGGCCGGCTTGCCTGCGAGGTCGCCCTGCAGGATCGCAGCGCGCGCGACTGCGTCCGGCGGCAGGACGAGGACCGTCTTGTCGATGCGGCCGGGGCGCCGCAGCGCCGGATCGATGTCCCATGGGCGGTTGGTCGCGGCGAGGAAGTAGACGCCGTCGTTCTCGTCCGCCACCCCGTCGAGCTCCTCGAGGAGCTGCGTCACGATCGTGCGCATCGACTGCGATCCGCCCCCGGACGTGCGGCGGCCACCGAGTGCGTCGAACTCGTCGAAGAAGATGACGCACGGAGCGGCGGCCCGAGCATCGTGGAAGACACTCTGGATCGCCTTCTCGCTGTCGCCCAGCCACTTGCTCAGCAGGTCGGCGAGGGTGACGTGGATGAAGGACGCCCCGAGGTCACCGGCGATCGCCTTGGCGATGAACGTCTTGCCGCAGCCGGGAGGGCCGTACATGAGCAGTGAACCGCCGGGCTTCTGCCCGAACGCTGCGGCGAGCTCCGGGTTGCGGAGTGGCGCGAGGAACGTCGAGTCGAGGTGCTGCTTCACGTCGGCGAGTCCCGCCACGTCCGCGAGCGTGACGGCTGGTCGTTCCGCGTCCCAGAGGCTGGGCTGGTCGATCGGCATGGTGGCGGTTTCGGCTGCCGACGGGGCGGGGATCGCCGAGCGGTCGGGCTCGATCGTGGTGTCGGTCGCTGTTCCCCGGAGTCGCGCCGCCATCACGCGGGCGCGCAGCAGCCGGACCCGCGCCGGGTCGCCCCCGAGTCGTTCGAAGGTCGTCACCTCCTGCGCCGCGCGGTCGACGTCGTGCTGCAGCAAGCAGGGTGACGAAGTCCTCGCGGAGCGCGGCGTTCTGCGGATCCTGCGCGACCTCCGCCGCGATCACCTCGAGGAAGTCCTCGTCCTGCGTCATGTCGTCCCCCCGGTCGATGTGCGATTCCGACCATCCTGCCAGCGGCACACTGATCGGCGACAGGTGTCCGCCGGCATTGGTCGAGCGTGCGGATGGGGAGCGCTCCCCATCCGCCCTGACCCGCTCGTGTACCGTCGAGACGAGCGTCGGACCTGAAGGCGGCTTGAGGTCGATGCGAGGAACGAGGGTGGGACACCGTGCACAGTCCGGACGAGTTGCTCAGTGTCGGCGAGATGAGTCGTCGCACCGGCGTCGCGGTGTCGGCGCTGCACTACTACGAGCGGCTCGGCCTCATCGGTTCCGAGCGGACCGCCGGCAACCAGCGGCGATACCCCCGGCACATGCTGCGTCGCGTCGCGCTCATCTCGGTCGCGAAGCGCCTCGGTATCCCGCTCGAGGACGTGGCGGAGGCGTTCGCCGACGTGCCGCTCTCCAGCACCCCGAGTCACGAGGACTGGCAGCGTGCCTCCCGCCGCTGGCAGAAGGTCCTCGAACAGCGTCGGCGCGGGATCGAGCAACTCGAACGCGAGCTCACCGGCTGCATCGGCTGCGGCTGCCTCTCGATGAAGGCGTGCACGCTCCTCAACCCCGACGACGAGCTCGGCGACACCGGCACCGGCGCCAGGCGCATCCCGGTCTGAGTGCACTGCCTGCCCGGTGTTCAGCCGTCGCGGCGTTGTCCGAACGTCGCTGGATCGACCGGCCGCAGCCGTTTCGGCAGTCCCTCGACGACGAGCAGGTACGACTCCGTGACGAGGTCGTCGACGAACGCCGGTTCGAGCTCGCCGTCCGGCTTGAGCGAGATCCAGTGCCGTTTGTTCATGTGATAGCCGGGGATGATGTCGGGGAAGGCCTCGCGCAGACTGTGGCTGTCCTCGGGCCTCGCCTTCAGGGTGACGATGGGTTCGCCCGTCGCCCCCGTCTGCAGCATGAAGACCTTGCCGCGGACCTTGTAGACGTCCCACTCCTCGCCGAACGGGTGCGTCAGCTCCGCACCGGGGAGTTCGTCGGCGCGGCGTGCCGCCCGGTCCTGCAGCTCCGAGCCGTGCATCGTGGTCCTCCTCGGAGTCGGCGTCAGCCCTGGCTGTCCGTGGGTTTGAGCCCCGCCAGGTTCTGCAGCGGGCACCAGGCGCCGAGGCGCGGGTAGTCGATGGTCACGCCGACGACCCCGTGCTCGCCGAAGGACCGGACCCAGTCGATCGCCGCAGGCATCGGGACCGCGAGCAGCGACACCGTGGCGTCCGGCGGGACCAGCCCGTTCGCGTACGCGGCCTCCTGCGCTCGCGTCCCGCTGCTGTAGATGCCGATCAGGTTCCCGGGTTGCGCTGCGAGCGCGTACGGCCGCGGGTTGTCCTCCGGACCACGGTTGATGAAGACCCACCGGTCGAGTGCGGCGACCGCCCGCCAGAGCCGGATCTGAGCGTCGATGTCGTCCGGCGCCGCCCGGCAGGCCTCGTTCAGTGCGTCGAGCTCGGCCAGCACCTCGGGAGCGGGTTCGAGGGTGCGGCCCTGGTTCGGCTGCTCCGGGGCGTCGATCTGCTCATCGACCGGGCTGTCGTCGTTCGGGCTGCCGTCGCGGCGGAACGGGTTCTTCATGGTCACTTCCTCGTGGCTCGGGATCCGGGTTCGGGGACGTGGCCAACGCTATCGCAGGGGTCCGACGGGGAGCCGGAGGTTCAGAACGCACTCCCGAAGGCGAGGGCTTCGGCCGCTGCCTGCGCCGGCGAGCCGAAGAACGCCGGGCCGTGTCCCGGCAGCACGACGGAGGCCGGGAGTCCGGCCAGCGTGGTCAACGACTGGCGGGCGCGCTGGAGATCGCCGTGGAACATCTCGGGGAGCAACTGCGGGCCGCCGTGCGGGCTGGTGGGGTGGGCGGTGACGAGTGCGTCGCCCGCGACGAGGACGCCGTGCTCGACGAGGAGGAATCCGAGGTGCCCCCGCGTGTGGCCGGGGAGGGGGAGCGGGCGGACCGCGACACCGAGGGTCGCGCGGAGCTCGGGCACGTCCTCGATCGCGGTGACCGACGTCGGCGGCACGACCTCGAGTCCGCCGGCCTCGACGGCGTGGTTGACCCAGGCGGCGACCCCGGGACGTTCCAGATGTGGCTGCACGTCGGCGAGTCCGACCTGCTCGAGCACCTCCCGGCGGACGTTGGGGATCTCGTCGCGGGACGCGAGGATGTCACACTCCGCCAACCCGGCGATGAACGTCGCGTTGCCGATGTGGTCGCTGTGTCCGTGAGTGAGGAGGATCGCCTGCACGTCCTCGACCGCGTAGCCGAGCGCGCCGAGGGTCGCGGTGACGGCCGCGCCGTCGCCGGGGTAGCCGGTGTCGATGAGGACCGGCCCGAGGTCGCCCTCGACGATGATCCAGTTGACGGACGGACCCTGCACGAGGTGTACCCGATCCGTGACCGTGGTGCTGCGGGTGGTGCCGTTCGGCACGGCGTCGATCTGGGACATGGGCGTCCTTCCGATTGCGGAGACGGGGTTCGGGGGAGGGGTCGGTGCTCGGGAGAGGGTCAGTGTTCGGCCGGTCCGGCGACGAGCTCATGAGCGGCCGCTGCGGCGGTCGTCGTGGCTGCAGCGCCGGCGGGATCGACGGTCGCGAGGATCGGCCGGATCAGGGTGATCAGTCGCTCGCTGAGCTCAGCCGCATCGTCGTCGCCGACCGTCGTGGTGACGAGTCCGAAGCAGGCGTCGAGCAGGACGTCTGCGACGCCGTCGAGGTCCGGGAGGTCGAGATCGTGCGCTGCGGCCTCCATGCGGAGGTTCGTGCGGGTGTACGCCCGCCAGTCGAACACCGTGTAGACCGGGTCGTCCATCCGTGGCAGTTCGTGCAGGAGCCGGATGGCGCCCATCGCGATGGGGGACCGCTGCGCTTCCTGCGCGGAGGCGAGGATCATCGTCACCCAGCGGAGCGCGCCGTAGGGCACCCCGATCCGTGCGTCCGCCGCCTGCCACCGCTCGTCCTGCTCGGCGATCACCGCGTGCGCAAGACTCCGCTTCGACGGGAACAGGTGGTACCCGATGACCGATTTCGGCTTGCCCATGACGGACGCGATGCCGGAGAACGACGTCCCGGCGTACCCGTTCCGGCCGAACTCGAGCCCGGCGGCGTCGATGATCTCGTCGCGGACCTGGTTCATCGCGTACTGGCGCAGACCGCTCACGAGCGCTCCTTCGAGGTGGAGGGCCCGGGGCTCGGGCCGCTAGACGATCGTCTGAGTCAGACGCTCGTCTAGCTTAGACGAGCGTCTGTGAGGAAGCTGAGGGATGCGACGACCACCCGCACCGACCACTCAGGCCGGGAGCGGCTCGATGAGGTGCGGGCCTGTGTTGCGGACGTTGTTCACGTCGCGCGTGACCTCGTAGTGGGTGAGATCGTGGGCGACCGCGAAGGACTCCCGGTCGAGCAGCTGCAACAGCTGGTCGGTGTCGAGGTGGTCGCCGAGCCAGTCGTCGTAGCCGTCGGGGGTGAGGCAGGCCGGCATGCGGTCGTGGACCTCGCCCGGTGAGACGTGCGCGTCCCGCGTGATGATCGCCATCGACAGACGCCACTTGTCCGGGTCGTCCTCAGCCTTGGCTGGGGTCGGGCCAGGCACTGATGATGCCCGCCATCGCGAGCTCGGCCTCGGGGTCGTGGATGAAGTGCGGCTGCTTCCCGGTCTCGGTCACCACCCACTCGTAGTACCCGGTCGCCGGGACGATGCACCGTGCTGACGCGAAGGCCTTGCGGAACATGGAGCCGGTTGCGACCGTCTCCATACGCGCGTTGATGGGTTGTGGCCGTTGCTTGGCGAAGTCCTTGGCCCAGCCGGGGACGAAGCCCCAACGGGCGCTGGTCGCGGTCCGTTCCTCGTGCCGGGTGCGGACCACCGTCACCTCGGTGGTGGGCGCGACGTTGTAGTCGGGCGCAGGCGCCTCGAACTCGGCCACGAGGTCCGCGAGGAGGGTGGACGTGGAATCGGTGACGACGAAGCGACCGCACATGCGCTCAGCATAGGAGCGCATGTGCGGTCGGTCGACCCCTACCGCTCGAGGCCCGCTCGTGCGTCGCGGCGGGTCTTTGCGAGCGAGGCCACCGTCGCCACGGTGATGGTCGCGGCGATGAAGAGCAGCGAGAACCAGATCGGGATGTCGGGGATCCAGTCGATGTGCTGACCGCCGTTGATGAACGGCAGCTCGTTCACGTGGAGGGCGTGGAACACGAGCTTCACGCCGATGAAGGCGAGGATGACGGCGAGGCCCTGCGCCAGGTAGACGAGACGTTCCAGCAGGCCACCGATGAGGAAGAACAGCTGGCGGAGGCCCATGAGGGCGAAGGCGTTCGCGGTGAACACGATGTACGCCTGCTCGGTGAGGCCGTAGATCGCGGGGATCGAGTCGACCGCGAACACGAGGTCGACGAACCCGATCGCGACGATCGTCAGCAGCATCGGCGTGAAGAAGCGCTTGCCGTCGATCCTCACCGAGAGTCGGTCACCGTGATAGGTGTCGGTGATCGGGAGGATGCGGCGGGCGAATCCCACGACCTTGCCGTTGGCCGGGTCGCTCTCGTGGCTGCCGAACGCCTGGCGGTACGCGAGGAACAGCAGCAGCGCGCCCATCAGGTAGAAGATCCAGGAGTAGTTCTCGATGAGTGCGGCGCCGACGGCGATGAACGCACCGCGCATGATGAGCGCGATGATGATGCCGATCATCAGCACCTTCTGCTGGTACGCCTTCGGGACGGCGAACCCGGCCATGACGATGAGGAAGACGAACAGGTTGTCGATCGACAGCGCCTTCTCGGTCAGGTACCCGGCGAAGTACTCGCCGCCGTACGTCCAGCCGGAGACGAGGCCGATGCCGACGCCGAACAGCAGGGCGAGGCTGACGTAGAAGATCGACCAGCGTGCCGACTCGGCGATCGTCGGTTCGTGGGGCTTCCGCACGTGCGCGAAGAACTCGTAGACGAAGAAGAGGATCGTGACACCGATGGTGATGATCCAGATCAGCGGGGTGACGGCCATGGTGGCTCCAGGGGCTCGAGGACGGGACTCCGACGCGATGGTCGGAACACGGTCTTCTCCACTCTCGATGAGAGCCGACACCCCGGGACCCGATGGCGGATCCGTACTGACGAGCATGTCGCGAAGGAGTACTCCCCCTGCTCCGACAAGTGTAGGTCAGGGGGTGGACGGGGTACCTGGGAATTCGCCCTTCGACAGGCTCAGGGACCGGGTGAGGGGCGGCTCAGGGACCGGGTGGGGGGGCTCAGGGGCCGGGTGGGGCTCAGGGACCGGAGGTGCTCAGGGGACGTCGACCCGGCGCCTCGCCAAGCGCTCGGCGTTCGCCGTCGCCGTGGAGTCGCGCAGGATCAGCTCCGGTACCGAGGGTGGCACCGCTCCCGGGGGTTCTCCGTTGACGTGGTCGAGCAGGGTCGCGAGCAGCGTCCGGCCGACCTGTTCGAAGTCCTGCCGCACGGTGGTGAGCGGCGGCGAGAGGTGCTCCGCCTCGGGGATGTCGTCGAACCCCACGACGCTGAAGTCGAGCGGGACCCGGAGTCCGCGCTCGGTGAGCGAGTGCATGAGCCCGAGGGCCATCTGGTCGTTGGCGGCGAACACCGCGGTGACCTCGTCGTCCAGCTGACGGCCGAGAGCGTATCCGGAGGTCGGCGTCCAGTCGCCGGTCCCGACGACCTGCGCGACGAGACCCGCGGTGGCGAGTTCGTCTCGCCAGCCGCGCTCGCGCTCGCGGGCGTCGATCGCGTCCGGTGGTCCGGCGAGGTGCCCGATGCGCCGGTGGCCGAGCCCGATGAGATGGGCGGTCGCGGCACGCGCGCCGGCGTACTGGTCGACGCCGACGGTGACCATACCTGCACGTGGCGTGGCGTGCAGGGCCACGAGCGGCACGCTGAGTTCCATCCCCGCCACGATGTCGGTGACCCCCTCGCGTGCGCTGATGACGGCGATCCCCTCGACGTTCTGGCGCAGGAACCCCTCGACCGCTGCACGCGCGGAACCCGGGTCGCTGTCCACCATGTTCGCGGTGAAGACCGACCAGCGGGCGTCGCGGGCCGCGGCGTTGAAGTGCAGGACCGAGGACGAGGGCCCGAACTCGGTGCCGCCGGTGGCGATGAGGCCGATGGTCCGGGATCGCTTCGTGACGAGCGTCCGGGCGGCGGGGGAGGGGACGTAGCGCAGCTGCTTGATCGCTTCGTCGACCCGCGCCTTCGTCGCCGGGCGCACGTTCGGGAGGTCGTTGAGCACCCGTGAGACGGTCTGGTGCGAGACCCCCGCGAGCCGCGCGACGTCGAAGATCGTCGCATGACGGGACGGCTCAGCCACGCGGTCCCCTCTCGTCGTCGGCGGTCGTGATCGGTTCCGGCGGGGCCTCGTCCGGCCCCTCCGAGATCGCGGCCAGCAGCTTCGAGACGGTGAGGTCGTAGTTCGGGAGGTCGGCGACCTTCCGTCGGTCGCGCAGCACGGCGATCCGGTGGCTGATGCGCAGGACCTCCTCGAGTTCGGCTGAGATGAACACGACCGACAGACCGTTCTCGGCGAGCCGGGTCACGAGCTTCTGGATCTCGGCCTTGGCGCCGATGTCGATGCCTCGGGTCGGTTCATCGAGCACGAGCAGCCGAGGAGCGAGCGCGAGCCACCTCGCCAAGAGTACCTTCTGCTGGTTCCCGCCTGAGAGCTCCTTCATGAGCGCATCGGGATTCGCGGGTTTGATGCCCATCGCCTGGATGTAGCTCTCGGCCAGTTCGTTCTGCCGACGCAGCGGGATCCGTCTGAACCACCCGAGGTCCGCCTGGAGGGCCAGCGCGATGTTGTCGCGCAGGCTGAGGTCGCCGATGATCCCCTCGGTGCGACGGTTCTCCGACGCGTAGACGATCCGTTGTTTGAGGGCGCGACGCGGGGATCCGAGGCGGGTGGCCCTCCCGGCCACCTCCACCGAGCCGGTGTCGGCCCGGTCGACGCCGGTCAGGAGTCTGGCGAGCTCCGTCCGTCCTGAGCCGAGCAGGCCGGCGATGCCGACGATCTCGCCCTCGTAGACCTTCAGGTCGATCGGTTCGATCGCACCCTGGCGCCCGAGCCCGATCGCCGCGACGAACGGGTCCTCACCGTCCAGGGCGTCGCCCTCGTCGGAGGTGTCGAGCCCGCGTCGGATCTCGTCGAAGGTCGCGAGCTCCTTGCCGATCATCTTGTGGACGAGGTCGATCCGGAGCAGTTCGTGCGGGAGGTACTCCCCGACGAGACGCCCCTCCCGCAGCACGGTGAGTCGGTCGGAGATCTCGTAGACCTGGTCGAGGAAGTGCGAGATGAAGAGGATCGCGACGCCCTCGGCCTTGAGGATCGAGATGACCCGGAAGAGTTCGGTGACCTCGTCGTTGTCGAGGCTCGAGGTCGGTTCGTCGAGGACGAGCACCTTGGTGCGCACGGCGATCGCCCGGACGATCGCGACGAGCTGCTGGATCGCCGGCGGGTGGGCGGAGAGCTGCGAGGCCGGGTCGATGTCGAGTCCGACGACGGCGAGCAGTTCGCGGGCGCGCTCGCGCATGCGCCTCCCCGAGATCCCTCCCCAGGCATGGCGTGGTTCGCGGCCCAGGAGGATGTTCTCGGCGACGGTCAGGTTGGGGAGGAGGTTGACCTCCTGGTAGACGGTGCTGATCCCGTGCGCCTGGGCGTCGGCGACGCTCGAGAACGAGACCTCTCGTCCCTCGAGGAGGATGCTTCCGCTGTCGATCCGATGGACCCCGGTCAGCGACTTGATCAGGGTCGACTTCCCCGCTCCGTTCTCGCCCATGAGGGAGTGGACCTCGCCGGGGAACAACCGGAGGTCGACGTCGTCGAGCGCTTTGACGCCGGGGAAGCTCACGGAGACACCGCGCAACTGCACGAGTGGCGTGGGCGAGGTCATCTGCAGCTCTCCATCGAGGTGGTCGCGGCCGGGGTGTCCGCTGATCACCTGACTCTAGCGCGCGCGACGGCGCCGCCGGGAGGCCGCTCCGGAAGAATTGTGAGGGCTAACATTGCCTGTTGACAACCACTTCGAGCCGTGGCTAATGTTCAGCACAACGCAGATGTGATCGCTAACAATCACCGACCACCTGCGTCACCGCAGCACCACGCACGTCACATTCACGCCGCACCCATCGTCGGGACCGCGGGTCTCAAAGAGGAGAACAATGTTCAAGACAACACGTGTCCGCGCACTCGCGGGCCTCGCCCTGGTCGGCGCTCTCGCGTTCAGCGCGACCGCCTGCTCCAGCGGTTCCGGAAGCTCCGACGGCGACGCCGGTTCCGACGGCGAACTCACCACCATCGGCTTCGTGGCCGTCGGCCCCGAAGGCGGATGGCGCACCGCGAACGAGAAGAACATCCAGGACTCGTTCTCGAAGGAGAACGGCTTCGACCTCAAGTACGCACCGGCGACGAACGGCGACCAGAACTCGCAGATCACCGCCTTCACCTCGTTCATCGACGAGGGCGTCGACGCCATCCTGCTGTCCGCCACCGAGGCGACCGGCTGGGAGAGCGTCCTGGAGCGCGCGAAGGAGGCCGAGATCCCCGTGGTCCTGCTCGACCGCGGCATCGAGCCGAACGACACCGAGCTCTACACGAGCCGCATCGCCCCCGACAACGTCGGCATCAGCGCCTCGGCCGCCGAGTGGGCGAACGGTCAGTTCCCCGACGGCGCCAAGTACGTCGTCCTCGAGGGCCCTCCCGGCCTCTCCGTCGTCAACGACCGCAACAAGGGCTGGGACGACACCATCGACCCGAACTTCACCAAGCTCGAGTCGCAGTCGGCCAACTGGTCCACCGAAGAGGCGAAGAGCGTCTTCGAGACCATCCTCAAGGCGAACAACAACGACGTCCAGCTCGTCTTCGCACAGAACGACGAGATGGGCCTCGGCGCTGCACTCGCCGTCGAGGAGGCCGGCCTGAAGCCCGGAACCGACGTCAAGATCATCACGATCGACGGCACCAAGGCGGCGCTCGAAGCACTCGCCGCCGGACGCCTGAGCTTCGTCGCCGAGTACAACCCGCTGTTCGGTGAGACCGCGATCGACATCGTCAAGAAGGCACTCGCCGGCGACAAGGTCGAATCGGACATCGTGGTGCCGAGCGTCACGTTCGACTCCCCGGACGCCGCGACGGCAGCACTGCCCGAACGCGCCTACTGATCCGACCCGGTCGCCCGGCAGCCACTCCCTCGCTGCCGGGCGACCGCCCACCCGCTTCCCGGGGACCAGACTCCCCGGCGACGACGCCGGATCGACCGGCAGAACGACCAGGCAGACATGGCAATCACCGAGCCGATCGTCGAGATGCAGCACATCTCCATCGAGTTCCCAGGCGTCAAAGCCCTGCAAGACGTGGACTTCCGTCTCTTCCCCGGCGAGGTCCACACGCTCATGGGCGAGAACGGCGCCGGCAAGTCGACGCTCATCAAGGCGCTCACCGGTGTGTACAAGATCGACTCCGGTACGATCCTGGTCGCCGGAGGCCCCCGTTCCTTCTCCGGAACGGCGGACGCGCAGAGCGCCGGCATCTCGACCGTCTATCAAGAAGTGAACCTCTGCGACAACCTCACCGTCGGCGAGAACGTGATGCTCGGCCACGAGGTCCGCGGTCCCTTCGGCATCAACTGGCGCCGCACCCACGAAGCCGCACACGAAGCGCTCGTCGGGCTCGGCCTCGGGCACATCGACCCCAAGCAGCCGCTCTCGAGCATCTCGCTCGCGCTGCAACAGCTCGTCGCGATCAGCCGGGCCATGGTCACCAAGTCGAAGGTGCTCATCCTCGACGAGCCGACCTCCAGCCTCGACGCCAACGAGGTGGAGGGCCTCTTCCAGGTCATGCGCCGACTGCGCGACCAGGGCGTCGCGATCCTCTTCGTCTCCCACTTCCTCGACCAGGTCTACGCGATCAGCGACCGACTCACGGTGCTCCGCAACGGCGAGTTCGTCGGGGAGTACCGCACCGCGGACCTCAACCGCACCGAGCTCATCTCCAAGATGATCGGCAAGGACTACGGCGCGCTCGCCGCCCTGGGTTCCAACCGCGGCCGGACCGCCACAGCCGACACCCCGGCGTTCTACAGCGCCAAGGACCTCGGGCGGAAGGGCTCGATCGACCCCGTCGACATCGAGGTCCACGCCGGCGAGGTCGTCGGTCTCGCGGGGCTCCTCGGGTCGGGCCGCACCGAGCTGGGTCGGCTCATCTACGGTGCCGACCGTCCCGACTCCGGCACGGTCACGATCGACGGCACGACCGCCGAGGTCCACACGCCCATGGCCGGCCTGTCGAAGCAGATCGCCTTCTCCACGGAGAACCGACGCGACGAAGGCATCATCGGCGACCTGACCGTGCGGGAGAACCTCATCCTCGCCGTCCAGGCCCGCAGGGGCTGGGCGCGTCCGCTCTCCCGCCGCGAGCAGAACGAGCTCTGCGACAAGTACCTGCTCGAACTCAACGTCCGCCCCTCCGACCCGGAACGACCCATCAAGAACCTCTCCGGTGGTAACCAGCAGAAGGTGCTCCTCGGCCGATGGTTGGCGACGAAGCCGCAGCTCATCGTGCTCGACGAGCCGACCCGTGGCATCGACGTCGGCGCCAAGGCCGAGATCCAGGAGGCGATCGCCGCGCTCGCCGAGGACGGGATGTCCGTCGTGTTCATCTCCTCCGAGCTCGAGGAGGTCGTGCGTTTGAGCGAGCGGATCGTCGTGCTGAAGGACCACCGTAAGATCGGCGAGATCGTCAACGGACCCGAAGTCACCGCAGACACCATCGTCGACCTGATCGCCACCGAAGGGAGCGCCACGTGAGCGCCACCAGTCAGGGGCCGGCCCGTTCCGGTTCCTCCGCACGCGGCGGCCAGGGCTCAGCCCGCGGCGTCGTCAGCACCATCGTCCACCAGCCCTACATCTGGGCGATCGTGACGTTGCTGCTCCTCCTCATCATCAACCTCGTCAAGGACCCCGGCTACCTCGGCGTCTCCGTCAACGGCACGACCGGCAACCTGTCGGGCAACCCCATCGACATCCTGCGTGCGAGCGCCCCGATCATGATGATCGCGGTCGGGATGACGCTCGTGATCGCCACCCGCGGCATCGACCTCTCGGTCGGTTCCGTCATGGCCGTCTCCGGCGCCGTGTCGATGGAGTTCATGAGCAACCAGAGCGGCGGCGACGCCGGTTCGGCCATCGTCGCAGCGCTGCTCGCGCTCGCCGTGAGCGCCTTCCTCGGCACCGTCAACGGAGTGCTCGTCTCGATCGTCGGCCTGCAGCCGTTCATCACCACGCTGATCACGATGCTCGCCGGCCGCGGCCTCGCGAAGGTCATCACCTCGGGGCAGAACACCTCCGCCACGAACGAGCCCTTCCGCTGGCTCGCCAACGGCACCGTGTTCGGATTCCCCGTCGTCTTCATCATCGCCGGTGTCATCGTCGCGATCGTCGCGTTCCTCGTCCGGCGCACCGCGCTCGGCCTGATGATCGAGTCCATCGGCATCAACCCGCGCGCCGCCCGGATGGCGGGTATCCGCCCCATCGGCATCCTCATCGCCGTCTACATCGTGAGCGCCGTCCTCGCGGGTGTCGCCGGGATCTTCAGCACCGCCAGCGTCATGACGGTCGAGGTGGCGAAGACCGGCTTGAACGCGGAGATGGACGCCATCCTCGCGGTCGTCATCGGCGGCACCTCGCTCGCCGGCGGCAAGTTCTCCCTCACCGGCAGCGTGATCGGCGCGCTCCTCATCGCGACCCTCGACAAGACGATCGTGTTCCTCTCCATCCCCTCCTCGGCGACGCCGGCGTTCAAGGCCGTCGTGATCGTGATCATCTGCCTCCTCCAGTCACAGCGCGTGAGAGCCCTGTTCGCCCGGCGGAAGTCCCGGACGACGCCCACGGCGTCGGTCCCCACGCGAAAGGAAACGGTGTCAGCATGAGCACCCTCACCGACCGACCGGCACCCGACGCTCCGGTGCTCCCGCGGCGCTCGCTGCTGTCCCGGCTGACGCCCAACCTCGAGACCCTGCCCACCCTGGCGGCCGTCGTCATCTTCATCGGCATGGTCGTCTACGGCGAGATCGCCTACGGACGGATCGTCCAGGCCAGCACGATCTCGAACCTGCTCATCAACAACGCCTACCTGATCATCCTCGCCGTCGGGCTCACCTTCGTGATCCTCACGGGCGGCGTGGACCTCTCCGTCGGTGCGATCATCGCCATCAGCAGTCTCGATCGGGGTGATGCTCGCGAACTCGGGCTGGAACCCGATCGCGGTCATGGTGATCATGATCCTGATCGGCTCCGCGTTCGGCGTGTTCTCGGGCGTGCTCGTGCAGTACTTCAACGTGCAACCGTTCATCGCCACCCTCGCGATGATGTTCCTCGGGCGCGGTCTCGCGTCGATGCTCAGCACCACCCCGGAGCGTCTCGCCGACGACTCGCCGATCCGTTCGCTGTCCACCGAGTGGAAGGTGATCGACGGCCCGAAGATCAACGACCTCATCACCACGCCGAACGTCCTGATCGCCCTGCTCGTCGTCGCCGCGGCGTTCGTGGTGCTCCACAAGACCCGCCTCGGCCGGACCGTCTACGCGATCGGCGGCTCGGAGCAGTCGGCGCTGCTCATGGGGCTGCCCGTCGTCCGCACGAAGCTCATGGTCTACGTGATCAGCGGCACGCTGGCCGGTCTCGCGGCCGTCGTCTACACCTCGAAGCTCGGCATCGCCCAGAACATCACGGGCGTCGGCTGGGAGCTCGACGCCATCGCCGCGGTCATCATCGGCGGCACGCTGCTGACCGGAGGCGCCGGCTTCGTCCTCGGCTCCGTCGTCGGTGCGCTCGTCCTCGGCCTCATGAACGTGCTCATCACCCGCGACGGCAGCATCCCGCCGGAGGCGACGACCATCATCACCGGCGGCATCCTGCTCGTCTTCGTCCTCCTCCAGCGACTCGTGGTCTCGCGCAAACGCAAGACCTGACGCCCGCCCCCCCGCAGCACCACCCGTTCCATCCCGCTCGACAACGACGCCGAACCAGGAGAACCAACCCCCATGAGACAACTGCGCCTCAAAACGGTCGTCGCGACCTCCATCGCGGCCCTGATCCTGCCGCTCGTCGGTGCCTCCGGCGCTGCCGCAGCGGTGTCGCCGGGGACCGCCCCGGCAGCGACATCCCAGTCCGGCTTCCGAGCCGCCCCCACGGCGCAGGAGGATCTGGACGCCGCCGCGGCGGCGCTCTCGATCGCGAACGTCGACGACGTGCGCGGCAATCTGACCCTGCCGGGAGCCCCCGAGGGGATCGACATCGCCTGGGCGTCGTCGGACACCACCGTGATCACCACCGACGGTGTCGTGACGCGGCCCGCCACGGACACCACCGTCACCCTGACCGCCACGCTGAGCCAGGGCGAGGCGACCGCGACGCGCGAGTTCACGGCGACCGTCCGCGCCGCGATCGCGGCCCCCGACTACGAGGGCTACGCGTTCGCCTACTTCACCGGCAACTCGCTCGCCGGCGAGAACATCTACTTCGCCGCCAGTGAGGGCAACAACGCGCTCGACTGGAACGAACTCAACGCCGGACGCCCGGTCCTCACCTCGGACGAGGGTACGAAGGGGCTGCGCGACCCGTTCCTCATCCGCTCTCCCGAGGGCGACACCTTCTACCTCATCGCCACCGACCTCTCGATCGGCAGTGGCACGTCCTGGGGTGACTCGGTCCGGAAGGGCAGCCACTACCTCGAGGTGTGGGAGTCCCACGACCTCGTGACCTGGTCCGACCAGCGGCACATCGAGGTCGCACCGGAGAACGCCGGCAACACCTGGGCACCCGAGGCGTACTACGACGACACCATCGGCGCGTACGTGGTCTTCTGGGCTTCGTCGCTCTACGGCGCCGACGACCCGGACCACACCGGGAACAGCTACCACCGCATGATGTACGCGACCACCCGCGACTTCACGACGTTCAGCGAGCCGCAGGTCTGGCAGGACCAGGGCGTCTCGCGGATCGACTCGACGGTGATCAAGTCGAGCGACACCTACTACCGCTTCACCAAGGACGAGGGCGCCGGTGGCACCGGGTGCGCCGACATCATCCAGGAGTCCTCGACGGACCTGCGGGCCACGCTCGAGTCCTGGACGGTGCTCGACACCTGCATCGGTCGCGATGCCGGCACCAGCGCGGTCGAGGGGCCGACGGCGTTCGCCGCCAACCCGGGCGACGTCAACGGTGACAAGTTCTACCTCTTCGTCGACGAGTACGGCGGACGCGGCTACATCCCGCTCGAGACCGAGGACATCGCGAACCCGGACTGGCAGGTCGCGAAGGACTACGACCTGCCCGCGAGCCCGCGCCACGGCACCGTGCTCCCGGTCACGGCCGCAGAGCTGCAGCTGCTCGAGGACAGCCTCGGCGGAGCACCCGAGCCGGTGCCCGCGAACGAGGACGGCGAGATCGTCCGGTACGACTTCGCCGGGTCCGCAGGCTCGACGCTCAACGACGTGTCCGGCAACGGCCTCGACGCTGCGGTCGAGGGCGGTGCGAGCTTCTCCGACGGTGCGCTGCAGCTGGACGGCGGCGACGACTACGTCAAGCTGCCCGACAACCTGCTCGCCGGCGTGAAGGACGTCACGGTGGAGGCGGAGGTCTGGATCGACCCGACGCAGGCCAACCCGTACTTCATCTACGGGCTCGGCAACACCACCGGTGGCGCCGGCGACGGCTACCTGTTCAGCACCGGCAACGCGTATCGGACGAGCCTCGCGACCGGCAACTGGAGCACGGAGCAGACGGTGTCGCAGGGCAAGGACCTGACGCGCGGTCGCTGGGCGAAACTGACGTACACGTTGCAGGGCACCACGGCCACGATCTACCTCGACGGCATCGCCGTCGGCACCGGGACCGTGACGTCCGATCCGGGCGACATCGGCGGCGGGTGGACGAGCGCCAACTACCTGGGCCGTTCGAACTACGACGCCGACAACCGCCTGAAGGGTGCGTTCCGAGAGTTCGCGATCTACAACCGCGCGCTCTCGGCGGACGAGGTGCTCGCCGGCTCCGGGAACACCGCTGCGCTGACCGACATCGGCCTCGAGGAGGACGTGCTGAAGACCGCCCCGATCGTCGACAACGACCGCCACGAGGTCGTCTTCCCGGTGCAGCCCGGGAACGGACCGCACCGCCTTGAGCCCGACGTTCACGACCGCGGCCGGTGTCACGGCGAGCCCCGCCTCGGGGACCACCGTCGACCTCAGCAGCCCGGTGACCGTGACGTTGACGCCGACCTCGGGTGAGGCCGTGACGTGGACGATGCGGGCGGTCGAGATGAAGAGCCCGGTCATCCCCGGTCTCTACGCCGACCCGAACGTCTTCGTCTGGGGCGACACCTACTACATCTACGCGACCACCGACGGCTTCGCCGGTTGGGGTGGCAAGGAGTTCTTCGTCTGGTCGTCGAAGGACCTCGTCGACTGGGAGCGCTCGGCGGAGCCGATCCTCACGCTCGACGGCGCGAACGGGAACGTGCCGTGGGCGACCGGCAACGCCTGGGCGCCGACGATCGGGGAGAAGGACGGGAAGTTCTTCTTCTACTTCAGCGGCCACAACCCCTCGGTCGACCGGAAGACCATCGGTGTCGCCGTCGCGGACAGCCCGGCCGGTCCGTTCACGGCTCAGCCGAACGCGATGATCCTCAACGACGAAGCGGTGACCTCGGGACAGGCGATCGACCCGGCCACGTTCACCGACCCGGTGACGGGGAAGAGCTACCTGTTCTGGGGCAACGGCTCGCCGGTGTACGCCGAGCTGTCGGACGACATGCTGTCGATCAAGGCCGACACGCTCAAGCGCATCGACGGCCTGACCGACTTCCGCGAGGGTGCCTTCGTCAACTACCGGGACGGGATCTACCACCTGACGTACTCGATCGACGACACCGGTTCGGAGAACTACCGGGTCGGGTACGCGACGGCGACGAGTGTGGACGGCCCGTGGACGTACCGCGGTGTGATCCTGCAGAAGCAGCCCGAACTCGGCATCCTCGCCACCGGTCACAGCTCGATCCTCAACGTGCCGGGCACCGACGACTGGTACATCGTCTACCACCGGTTCGCCATCCCGGGTGGTGACGGCCAGCACCGCGAGACGACGATCGACCGGCTGACGTTCGACCCGGAGACGGGCCTCATGAACCCGGTCGTCCCGACCCTCGAGAGCGTCGGTCCACAGCGGATCGCGGTGCCCGGTGCCGAGGGCACGCTGACGATCGACCAGCCGTCGGTGCGGGTGGGTGAGTCGATCTCGGTGTCCGGGTCCGGCTTCGCCGCGGGGGAGCAGGTGCGGTTCACGCTGTTCTCCACCCCGACCGACCTCGGGACCGTCGTCGCGGACGCTTCGGGTGCGTTCGTGGCGACGCTCACGGTGCCCGCTTCGGTGGTGCCGGGTGCACACACCCTGCAGGCGCTGGGCGCGGACTCCGGCATCACGGCCGAGGCGGCGCTGACCGTCCTGGCCGCGGATGCCGCGGCTCCCGGCGCTGCGGGCTCCGGTCCTGGGGCGCTGTCGACCACCGGTGTCTCGGTCGTCGGATTCCTCGGCCTGGCCGGGCTGCTCCTCGCAGCCGGCGCCTGGTTGACCGTCCGTCGCCGACGCGTCGCCGCCTAGCCCGCGCCGACACAGCATCGATCCCGTCCGAGGTGACCATCGTCACCTCGGGCGGGATCATGCGTGCGCCGTCTGACGCGTCGAGCTCCGTCAGTAGCTGAGGTCGGGGAGGAGGAGCCCTCCGACGATCGCGACGAAGCCGAGGCCGATGAAGGCGAGCGAGACGAGCGTCGCGCCGGTGACGCGGAGCAGTGTCGACGTCCGACGGTGACGACGGTCCTCGAGCGACCCGACGCCGCGCGCCGCCCGGATCGCCCGCCAAGCGCTCGGAACACACCCGAGCACCGCGACGGCGGTCAGGATCTGCGCGATCCGGATGACGATCGCCGACGGCGCCGGTCCGTCAGAGATGAGCGCCTGCGCGACGACGGCCCAGAACGGTGCCGCGGCGATCAGAGCGAGGATCGATCCCCGCGTCCACCAGGTGAGCACGCGTCCACGTCGATCGGAGGATATGGGCTGATCGCGGCCCGCGCGATGCAGGGCTCCGAGCGGCCACGCGATCAGGGCGAGGACGAGGATGATCAGCGACAGGGCGGCGACCGTCGGGACCAGCGCGCGCTCGGTCGGCATGGGCTGCATCGTGAACGCCGGATCGAACCCGACTGCCGTGACGACGTCCCCGTCCGTCGCAGCGGCGACCCGGCGCTGACCGCCGATCTCCTGCCAGACCCACGGCTCGACCTCGGCGAAGCGGAGCGGCGTCCCGGCGCTGTCGGTGATCGCGGAGATCATGACCACCCCGTCCTGCTCGGCGGTGACCTCCACACTCGACAGGATGTAGAACAGGCGCACGAACGTCGATTCGCCTCGTCGCGACAGTTGGTACGTGCCGGCCAGTGCGGCGCCGTGGTCCGCCGCCGTCTCGACGGCCCCGGGGGCCGTGCGATCCTCGGGGAAGTACCGATCGGCGAACCCGGTCGTGATCGCATCGCGGATCGCCGTCGTTGAGTCACCGTTGACACCGGTGCTGTTGAGGGAGATGAAGATCCCGGCGTCGTCGTCGGGGTAGATCTCGAGCTGAGCGTGGAAGGCGGTCAGGTCGCCGGCGTGGCTGAGGACGCGGTGTCCGTTGCGGTCCCGCTCGAAGAAACCGAGGGTCATCTGTGGACCGTTCGCCAGGTTCCCCAACTGTTCCTCGCCGAGCGCCGGGGCATGCATCTCGTCGAGCGTCTCAGGGGCGAGGAGGGTGCGCCCGTCGGCGGCGGGGTGACCGAGCTGTGCGTTCATGAAGTTCGCCAGGTCTCCGGCGGTTCCGGTGACGGCACCCGCCGGCGACGGACTGACCACTTCGAAGGGCACCTCCGGTGATCCGGCGAACCGGTACCCGGCCGACATGTCCTGCTGCCGTTCGGGTGAAAGCGGCTGTTCGTACGTCGCGCCGTCCATGTCGGCTGCCTCGAGGATGTGCTCGGTGGCGTACTCCTCGAACGGTCGTCCGGTGACGCGTTCGACCACGTAGGCGGCGAGCCCGTTGGAGTAGTTGGAGTAGGACGGCGTGGTGCCCGGCTCGAACAGCTGCACGGGTGGATCGATGGACACCGTGTCGCGGAGGGGCTTCGGCACGGCGGGCGCCGAGGCGATGAGGCCGCCCAGCTGGTCCTCGAAGCCGGCGGTGTGCGTCAGGAGGTGACGGAGGGTGACGGGGGTGTCGAACGTCACCGGCAGGGTGAAGTCGAGGTAGGACTGGACGGGTTCGTCCAGATCGACGGCACCCGCTTCGACCTGCTGCATGACCGCGGTCGCCGTGATCAGCTTCGACACGGAGCCGATCCTGAACAGCGTCCGGTCGACGTCGACCGTCGCGGGCTCGGCCGTCCCGGTGGCGGCCTTCGACACGCCGTAGCCGCGCTCAGCCAGGATCTCACCGCCGCTCACCACCGACACCACGGCACCGGCGATCCCCTCGCGTTCGAGGGCGGCGGGCAGCATCCCGTCGAGCCACGCGTTCGTGTCCTGCGAGGTCAAGGACGCCGCCGCACTCTGAGGCGTCGCCTCGGCTGGTTCCACCGCCAGTGCCGATCCGGCGGCCGGTGCGGCACCGCAGGCGATCGCCCCAGCGACCGCGAGGGCGAGCATCCGCCATCCCCGGGATCGAGGAGCCGTCAGGACAGGGCGGCCGGATCCGCGATGGGTGTCGTTCACAGAAGTCAGTCGACCATCATTCATCCCCCAGTGCCAAAACGAGGCCTGAAAGCGGTAGGGGGTCCCTCCTACGCCGACCTGGCTGCAGGATGATCAGTCGGATCGCCGGTCGACGGCAGGAAATATGATAACGATTTCGTCACCGGTGTCGCATGCAGTGCTCTTGTGCGAAAAGGCGGGCGCTGAACCCTTGCTATCTGGTTTGATACCGCTATCATGAAGACACGCGCAGACGTCGAGGTCGGTGCTGAAAGCAGGAGTACACCGTGGTTTTTTCGCTCACCGAGAGCTCCGAGACGCCCACCCCGGAACAGCAGAGCATCGACTGGAACGCCGGTCGAATCCAACTGACCGTTGAGTTGCCCCAGAACGCCGCCCCGCACCTGCGACGCGTCGCCACGACCGACGGGACCGTGATGGAGTTGCCCGCCGGTTTGCCGCTCGTCGACGTGCTGCTCCTCTCGGTCGGTCACAGCCCGGCGAGCAACCGACTCGTGCACGGTTCCAGCGGCGACTCACTGCGCTACGTCGAGCACGAGCTGCAGACCGACCGAGCTGGCGAGACCCTCCTGGTGCGTTGCTCGACCGGCATCGACGGGCTCCAGCTGACGGCGTCGTACTTCGTCCCCGCGGGGACCACGGTGATCCGGAGCACGACACTGTTGGAGAACACGGACGTCGACGCCGAGTTCATCGTGCGTACCCTGCCCAGCTGGTCGAGTTACCTGGGGTATCCGAGCGGGCGCTCCGCCGATGCCCGTTCGTGGGAACTGGTCTCCGGCGTGAACGACTGGCTCGCGGAGGGACGCTGGGAACGGCGCCCCCTCGACGGCTTCCTCCTTCCCGACCTCGCGGCATCGCTCACGGGACACAATCCGCGCGGCTCGATCTCGGTCGCCTCCGACGGCACCTGGTCGACGGGGGCGAACCTGCCGGTCGGCGTCGTCGAGTCGGCGACGTTCGGTGCTGCCTGGGGCTGGCAGATCGAGCACAACGGTGCGTGGCGATGGGAGCTGGGGGAGGACGACGCCGACGTGTACCTCGCCCTCTCCGGCCCCACCGACATCGACCATCAGTTCACCCGTGTGCTGCGTGCGGGGGAGCGGTTCGAATCCGTCCCGGTCGCGGTCGCGCTCGGAGCCGACGCTGAAACGGTCATCGGTGAGCTCACCCGCTACCGCCGGGCCGTCCGACGGGACCATGTCGACAACACGGCGATGCCCGTCATCTACAACGACTACATGAACACGCTGAACGGTGATCCCTCGACGGAGCTGCTGCTTCCGCTGATCGCCGCAGCAGCCGAAGTGGGTGCGGAGATCTTCTGCATCGACGCCGGCTGGTATGACGACGGTGGTGACTGGTGGAACTCCGTCGGCGACTGGACACCGTCACAGGTCCGGTTCCCGGGAGGGTTTGAGGAGGTCGTCGACGCGATCACGGACGCCGGGATGGTCGTCGGTCTCTGGCTCGAGCCAGAGGTCGTCGGAGTGCGCAGCCCGGCCGCGGAGCGATTGCCGCGGGACGCCTTCCTCTCGCGCCACGGTCAGCGCATCGTCGAACACGAGCGGTACCTGCTGGACTTGCGGCACCCGGCAGCCCGCGCGCATGTCGACGAAGTCGTCGATCGCCTGGTGGGCCGATACGGCGTCGGCTACTTCAAACTCGACTACAACGTCACGCCTGGTGCAGGTCCCGACCGGTACGCGGACAGCGTCGGTTCCGGGCTGCTCGAGGTCAACCGGGCCCACCTCGCCTGGCTCGACTCGGTCCTCGACCGACACCCGGGCCTCGTCCTCGAGAACTGCGCGTCCGGAGCGATGCGCAGTGACTTCGCCATCCTGTCGCGGCTGCAGGTGCAGTCGACGTCGGACCAGCAGGACCCGCTGCGGTATCCACCGATCGTCGCCTCCGCACCGATGGTCATGCTTCCGGAGCAGGCGGCCAGCTGGGCCTACCCGCAGCCGGAGATGGATGAGGAAGCAGCTGTCTTCGCTCTCGTCACCGGCCTGCTCGGGCGCTTCTTCCTCTCCGGCTACCTCAATCGGATGTCGAGTCAGCAGCTCACCGTCGTTGCTGAAGCCGTCACGGTCGCGAAGGAGCTGCGCACGCACATCGCCACGGCGACTCCGGCGTGGCCGCTCGGCCTCCCGGAATGGGACGATCCGGCGGTCGCGCTCGCGCTCGTGGCGGAAGGTCGCACGGTCGTCGGGATCTGGGACCGGCAGGGCGACTCCGCGGTCCAGCTCCACCTGCCCCGGCACGTCGGTCGACCGATCGCCGTCAGCACCCTCTTCCCGGCGGGCCTGCCCGCCTGGGAGCACCACTGGAATCCGGAAACCGGAATCCTGAGCATCGCCAACGCCGCACCCGGGCCGGCGGCGCGGTTGATCTCGATCGGCCCGGCCTCAGCCTGACCCCCTCTCCTTCCCGGAGGCACCAAACACAACTAGCCTCAACCCCGAGGCGCCTGAAGAAAAGGTTGGACGTTCAATGAAGAATTCCTGGAAGGCCGTCGTCGCGACGGCCGCAGTCGCAGCGGTCGCGCTGACCGGCTGCTCGGACCCCTCCGCCGGCGGTGGCTCGGACGCACCCGCCTCGTGGCCGGCGCAGGACACCAAGCTCGACGGCACCACCCTCACCATCTGGGCCGCCCAGAACTCGAACAAGACGCCGGAGAGTGTCATCAAGGGCTTCGAGAAGCTCACCGGCGCGAAGGTCGAGGTCGTCACGATCCCCGATCCGTACGAACAGGGGATCCAGACCAAGGTGGCCACTGGCGACAAGCCGGACCTCGCCTTCTGGCAGCCGACCGCCTCACAGCTCACCGCGCTGAACGCGAAGACGAACCTGCAGTCGCTGGACGGCGCTCCGTGGGTCGAGAACTACGACGCGAACTTCGCCGACCTCACCGGCCTGCTCGACGACACGCGGTACGCGGCACTCGTGTCGAGCCCCGCGGTCGAGGGTGTCTACTACAACAAGGAGGTCCTCGCGAAGGCCGGCGTCACCGAGACCCCGAAAAGCTTCGAAGAGCTCGTCGAGCTCGGTCGCGGGCTGAAGTCGCAGGGCGTGACCCCGTTCTACGAGATGGGCGATCCCGGCTGGTCCACCCAGTGGTGGGTCCAGGTGCAGCTCGCAGACGCCGCCGCCGACGGTCTCTGGGACCGCGTCAACGCGAACGAGGAGAAGTTCACCGACCCGACCATCCAGGGCGCGGTCGACACCTACAAGGGCCTGATCGACGAGGGTCTGTTCAACGAGAACATCAAGACCTCGACCTTCGAGGATCAGGGCGACGCCCTCCTCGCCGGTGACGCGGCCATGGTCGTGCAGGTCAACTCCTTCTTCAACCAGCTGCAGGCGAAGGCGGACACCGCTGAGCTCAACGACAAGATCGGCTTCTTCCCGATCTCGCCGAAGGGCAACGTCGGCACCTTCATCCCCGACCAGAGCAACGCCCTCGTCGCCTTCAAGACCGGCGACGAGAAGCGTGAGGCAGCGGCACGTCAGTTCCTCAGCTACTGGCTCGGTGACGGCTACCAGGACTTCATCGACACCCAGTCGACGCCGTCGCTGCTGAAGGGGGCCACCACGCCGGACACCGTTCCGCAGGCGCTGCTCGACGTCCACGCGTCGATCAAGGACTCGGTCGGTTCCATGCAGGCGCTGGCCGTCGCCAACCCCGATCTCTGGATCAACCTCACCAACATGATCCAGGGCACCATGACCGCCACCGAGGTGACGCAGGCCACGCAGGAGCAGTTCGAGCAGCTTGCGAAGGCCCAGGGCGTCTCCGGGTTCTGACCGGCAGCAGCCCGGGTGGCGATCGTGATCGCCACTTTCCTCAGCCGCCGGGTCCGAGACACCCCTCAGGTCTCGGGCCCGGCTCCCAACCCGTACCACTGCAGCCCCGCACCGGCGCGAAGGAATCACACATCATGGCAACGACAACGTCCGTCCTCCCGAAGCCCCGGCCGGTGAGACTCGACCCGCGCGGGGCGACGGCGCGGCAGAAGCAGGACCACCCCGCGTGGTTCATCGCACCGGCACTCCTGGTCTTGGTGGTGTTCTTCTTCGTCCCGACGATCTTCAACTTCGTCTACGCCTTCACCGACTGGTCGAGCTTCAAGTCCGAGATCAACTTCGTCGGGTTCTCCAACGTGCAGGACCTCCTCTCGAACGGCACGCTGCTGCGGGACCTCCGCATCACGCTGGTGTACGCACTCCTCGTCGCCCTGTTCCAGAACCTGTTCGGCCTCATCCTCGCCCTCCTCCTCGAGCGCGACACCCGCGTCAACCGGATCGCGCGCGTCGCCTTCTTCGTCCCCGTCGTGATGTCGGCACTCGCGGTCGGCTACGTGTTCCAGGCGCTGTTGAAGCCCGAGGGCGGCCTCAACCAGGTGCTCAGCGCCCTCACCGGCACGTCGGTGACGACGGCGTGGCTCGGCGACACCACCTGGACGATCGTCGTCGTCGCCCTCATCCACTCCTGGAAGTGGATGGGCCTGTCGATGCTCATCTACCTGGCAGGGCTCAAGACCATCAACGAGGATCTGAAGGAGGCGGCTCGCCTCGACGGCGCGGGCTGGTGGACCACGTTCCGCACCATCGTCTTCCCGCTCCTCGCGCCGGCCGTCACCTTCAACGTCGCGACCTCGCTCCTCGGATCCATGAACGGATTCGACATCGTCCAGGCGACCACGGGTGGCGGGCCGGGTGGGAGCACCGAGCTGCTCAACATCTTCGTGTTCCGCACCTTCGGCCAGGGGCTCTTCGCCCAAGCGACCACCATGAGCCTCGCGCTCTTCCTCATGGTCGCGATCCTCGCCTTCCCCGTCATCCGGTTCCTCCGCAAGAGAGAAGACGTCCTGTGAGCACCCTCACCACCAGTCGCGCGACCGCGTCCGCCGCCGCCTCCTCGCGGCCCGTCCGTCGACCGGTGCACCGGTCCTGGAAGCACCTCGTCCAACCTGTCGTCGCCCTCACGGCGGTCGTCACCCTCCTGGGCGTCCCGTTCTACCTGGTGGTCATCACCGCCGGGAAGTCGCAGGAGGAGGCGTTCGACCCCAACCTGGTGCCGCCGACGAACTGGCAGCTGTTCGAGAACTTCGGGCAGGTGTTCACCCAGGGGAACATGGCACCGGCGTTCTTCGGCAGCCTGCTCATCATGGTGCCCGCGGTGGTCGGCGTGCTGTTCCTCGGAGCGATGGCGTCGTGGGTCCTTGCGCGTCGCTCGAGCCGCGTCATGGCGATCGTCTACGCCCTCGCGATCAGCGGCATCGTGCTTCCACCTGCGGTCGTCACCGTCGTCCTGCTGCTGCGTCAGATCGGCTTGGCCGGCACCGCCGTCGGCATGATCGGCGTCTACATGGGCAGCCCTCGTCGCGGTGATGAGCATGGTGTCCGTCGCGACCTCCGACTGGCACAGCGTCAACCCGAGGACCCTGCGCGCCATGCGCCTCGGCGAGACCGTCGGCATGGCGGCCACGGTCGTCGTGGTGGTCCTGACGCACAATCTCGCGATCGGCGTCGTGGTCGGTGTGATCGCCGCGATGGTCGTGTTCGCGAGCGAGGGTGCTGACCGGAGCGGCACGCGTGAGCGACGAGAAGCGCGAGCGGGTCGAGCGGGCGATCAAGACGCTCAACTTCCGGCCCAGCGCCGCCGCACGAGCCCTCGTGGCACGGCAGCCCAAGATGATCGCCGTGTTCGCGGGCGACACCTCGCGCTACGGGTATGCGGAGACGATCCGCGGTATCGAGGAGAGCGCCCGCAAGAGCGGCTACCTCGTCTCGATCACCAAGGTGGAGGACAACGCCGAGGATCGCCTCGACGATGCCGTCGACCTCGTCCTCGGGCAGAGCATCGCCGGGATCATCGTCCTCAAGTTCGACCCGGCAGGTGTCGCCGTGCTGAAGCGGCTACCCGAGGACATCCACACGGTCTCCATCTCAGGCGTGCGCGAGAAGGGGGTGCCGCAGGCCCTGCTCTCGGAGTCCGCGGCCGCACAGAAGCTCATCGCCCATCTCCTCGACCTCGGCCACGACACCGTCCACCACGTGCGTATCCCGCCTCGGCATCGAGGGGACTGACCGCTGCTGTCGGTGAGCCACGGCGGATCCACACGCCGGGTAGGTGCGGTCCGTCTCCGGCTACGAGCGTTGGGACTTCCTGTCACTCACGCTCGGAGACGTGCGGATCGGGCAGGTGTACACCGATGTCAACGGTGCAGCGAAGATCACCCTCCGCGTGCCGACGGATACGGCGGCGGGGAAGCTGAGCCTGGCGGCGACGGGGAGTTCGGGAACGCCGTCCGCCGCTGTGACACTGAACGTGACCCGCTGACGGGCCGCCTGCTGGGCGCCGAGAGACCACGCTCGCGGCGCCCAGCACACGTGATCCCGGCTCAGTCGAGCGGGACGCCGAAGTCGCCCGCGATGCCGGCGAGACCGGTGGTGTACCCCTGGCCGACGGCGCGGAACTTCCACTCGCCGTTGTGGCGGTAGATCTCCGCGAAGAGCATCGCCGTCTCCTGCGAGGCGTCCTCGGTGAGGTCGTAGCGGACGATCTCCTGCTGGTCCTGGTCGAGGACCCGGCAGAAGGCGTCGCGGACCTGGCCGAAGTTCTGGCGGCGGTTGTCGGCGTCGTGGATGGAGACCGCGATGACGATGCGGGCGACGTCGGGCTCCACCGTGCGGAGGTCGATCGTGATCTGTTCGTCGTCGCCGTCACCCTCGCCGGTGCGGTTGTCGCCCAGGTGGACGACGGAGCCGTCGGGGGTCGACATCTGGTTGTAGAAGATGAAGTCGGCTGAGGAGCGGATCTTGCCGTTCTCGGCGACGAGGATCGCGGAGGCGTCGAGGTCGAACGCGACGCCGACGGTGGTCCGCGGGTCCCACCCGAGACCGACCGTGGCGATGGTCAGCCCTGGGCTGGTCTTCGTGAGCGAGAGGTTGCTGCCTTTGGAGAGGCTGAGGCCTGCCATGGGTGTGTTCCTTCGAGAGTGCTCGGTGATGTTCGAACCTCCATCCTGCCTTGTTCCGGCTGAGTTTGGAGTGGGTTGCGGTGCATCGACCCGGAATCCCTCGGTGGGTGGGCAGCAGCGATCAGGCGTCGTCGGTGTCGGGGGAGCCCGTCGCCACGACCTCGTCGAGCGGGACCTCCTCGCGTGCGACCGCGGCCGCGACATCGCCGAGTCGTCGCTGCCGGGACCGGGCGTACTGCCGGATCATGCCGAACGCCGTGTCCATGTCGACGCCCGCCGCCCGAGCCAGGTACCCCTTCGCCTGTTCGATGGCGACCCGGCCGTCGAGCGCGCGCTGGAGCTGCGCGGTGGCGAGCGTGGCGTTCTCGATCGTCCGCTGCTGGAGGAGGCTGATCGTCGCGACATCGGCCAAGGCCTGGGCGGCGCGGGCGTCGGCACCGTTGAGGGCCCCCTCGGTCTCGCGGAACAGGTTCAGCGACCCGACGATGGTGTCGCGGAGGCGCAACGGGATCGCATGGACGCCGATGTACCCGCTCGCGTTCGCGGCCTCCGCGAACCTCGGCCAGTAGGCGTGGAGCTCGGCAGCCGTCTCCACCGTCACCAGGTGGCCCGAGGTGACCGCGGCGATGCACGGCCCCTCACCGGCGTTCAACTGGAGGAGCCCGAAGAAGCTGCTGCGCTCGCTCGTGGAGGCGACGACGCGCAGGGTTCCGTCCCGGTCGGCCAGATGGATCGCACCGGCCGCGGCGTCGAACAGCTCCACCGCGCGATCGACGAGGATCTGCAGGAGCTCGACGACGTCGTAGTCGTCCACGAGGCTGTCGGCGAGGGTCACGAACGTCTCGACGAGCCGTGCTTCGCGCGTGTGGTCCATGGGTGGGTTCGTCCTCATCTGTTGATCAGCGGATCCACGGTAACCGAGCGGACGGCCATCCGCATGGTCCGGTACGCTCTGGCGGATGCGGAATCTGGACTGGGACGGCCTGCGGAACGTCAGGGACCTCGGCGGCTTGCCGACACCCTGGTCGTCCACCGGCTCCACACGCCACGGGATGGTGGCGCGGGGTCCCCGACGCGAGCTGCTCACCGCGGAGGGATGGGACGCGGCGATGGCGTGGGGCCTGCGGTCCGTCGTCGACCTCCGCAGCGCCGATGAGACGGGTGCACGCGCGGCGGACCCGGACGTCCGTCCTCCGGTGGACCTCACGATCACCCTGGCGCCGACCGAGGATCAGACCCGTGCGGAGTTCCGCGAGGTGTGCCTCCCGATCCTCGACTCACCGGAGTACTGGCAACACAACGTGCGTATCCTGCCGGAGCTGGTCCGCGGCGCTCTCGAGGCGATCGCCTCATCCCAACCCGGCGTCCTGGTCCACTGCGCCGCAGGCCGTGACCGCACCGGCCTGGTCAGCGCGCTGCTCCTCGCCAATGCCGGCGTCACCGAGGACGCGATCGTCGACGATTACGCCGACTCGGTGCGCGCGATGGCGGGGACGGCGCCTCACGGCGGCCCGACCCACGATCGCCAGGCATCGTGGACGCCGGAACAGGTCGACGCCTTCCTCGCGGAGGTGACGCCGCACGTCCACGCTTTCGTCGCCGACGCGGACGGCGTCTTCGACACCCTGTGGGTCGACGCCGAGACTCGCACCGGCTTGCGTCGTCTGCTCCTGCCGTGACGGCACCAGGCCGGCTCGGATGCCGTCCTGCTACGGTCCTAGCGGATCGTCATCCGCTCCCGTCAGTCACCTCACCATCGGAACAGGAACTTCACCCGTGCAGAAGATCGCCGTCGTCATCGTCGTCCTCCTCGTCCTCTGGGCGGCCCTCTCCATCGCCGGATTCGTGCTGAAGGGCCTGTTCTGGCTCGGGATCGTCGGCCTCGTCCTCATCGTCGGCACCATCGCGGTCGGCGCGGTGCAGCGCTCGCTGAACAACCGCCGCTAGGCCCGGCACACCGGATCGGTCTCCGGCCCAGCCGCCACGACCACTACCGCGGCAGCGCTGCGAACCGCTCCGTCTTGTCCGTCGGGCCGAGGACGAGGAGCCGCTGGCCGGCGGTGAGGACCGTGTCGCCGGTCGCGTAGGTCCACCGGTCGTCCTGGCGGACGGCGACGACGGTCACGCTGAACCGGTCGCGGATGCGCGCGGCGGTCAGCGTCTGCCCGACGACCTCTGCCGGAGCGGTCGTCTTGGCCATGACGAAGTCCTTCTCCACCGCGAGGAAGTCGAGCATCCCGCCGCCGCGGACGAGGTGCGCCACGCGACGCCCCATGTCGGACTCCGGGTAGACGACGTGCTCGACCCCGATCTGCTCGAGGATCAGGCCGTGCTGCTCGCTGACGGCCTTCGCCCAGATGTTCGTGGTGCCGCGGCGCTTGAGGAGCGACGCGGTCAGGATGCTCGCCTGCAGGTCGGTGCCGATGGCGATCACGACGCGGTCGAACTCGTCGATGCCGAGCTGGTCGAACACGCCGTCACGGGTGGTGTCGGCACGCACCACGTGGGTGAGGACGCCGTTGAGCGACTGGACGATGTCCTCGTCCGTGTCGATCCCGAGGACCTCGGTGCCCGAGTCGACGAGCTCGACGGCGAGGGCACGCCCGAACCGGCCGAGGCCGATGACGACGACGGACTCGACGCCACGCTGACGCTTGTTGCTGAACGGTCTAGCCAATGATCGGACGCTCCTTCGGGAGTTCATACAGACGGTTCTCGGTCCGGAGCGCGAGCGCGGAACCGAGGGCGATGGGGCCGATGCGGCCGACGAACATGAGGACCACCAGGATCAGCTGCGCGGCGACCGGTAGGGAGGCGGTGATGCCGGTGGAGAGCCCGACCGTCGCGTACGCGGAGATGACCTCGAACAGGACGCGGTCGAGGCTGTAGTCGGTCATCAGCATGATCGCGGCCGTGGCGCCGACGACGAGGCCGACGGACAGGAGCGCGACGGTGATGGCCTCCCGGTGCGTCGACCGTGGGAGACGCTTGCCGAACATGTTCACCGCCGCACCACCGCGCAGCTCGGTCACGATGATGAAGAAGAGCACCGCGAAGGTGGTGATCTTGAGTCCGCCGGCGGTGCTCGCCGGGCCACCGCCGATGAACATGAGGATGTCGGTGACGAGCCACGTGACCGGGTGCATCTGACTGACGTCGAGGTTGTTGAACCCGGCGGTGCGGGGGAGGACGCCGGCGGTGAACCCCGCGAGCAGCCGATCGGCCGGAGCGAGCGCACCGAGCGTCGCCGGGTTCGACCACTCCAACGCGGTGATGAACCCGCAACCGAGGACGAGGAGGATCACGGTGCCGACGACGACGGTCATGGTGTTGAGCGTCCACCGCGAGGGCGTCCTGAACCGGCGGCGCAGCTCCAGGATCACGCCGAAGCCGAGCCCGCCGAGGATGACCGCCGCGCAGATCGTCAGGGAGATCCACGGGTCGGTCGCGTACCCCATGATGCTGTCGCTGAACAGGGCGAAGCCGGCGTTGTTGAATGCCGACACCGCGTGGAACACGCCGAACCAGATCGCGTCGCCTGGTGCCCAGCCGTAACCGATCATCCATCGCAGGGCGAGGATGGTGGCGCAGAGGACCTCGACCCCGAGTGCGATGAGGATGACCCCGCGCAGGACCCGGCGGACGTCACCGATCGCGAGCGTGTGGGTCTCGCTGACCGCGGTGAGTCGCGTCCGCAGGCCCAGCCGCCGGGCTACGAGCAGGCCGAGGAGCGTCGCGAACGACATCACCCCGATGCCGCCGATCTGGACGAGTGTGAGGATGACGGCGTGCCCGAACGGCGTCCAGAACACGGGGGTGTCGACGATGATGTGTCCGGTGACACAGATGGCGCTCGTCGCGGTGAACAGCGCCTCGATGAGGTTCGCGCCGCCCGGGCCGGTCTTCGAGATGGGAAGCATCAGGAGCAGGGTGCCGACGAGGGTCGCAGCCCCGAACGCGATCGAGATGACCTGGACGGGACGCGCGGCGGCGAGTTGCCCACGGCGGCGGGCTCTGCCGCCGGCCGACCTCGATCCGTCTCTCGCCACCCGAGAACCATAGCGGCCAGTGCGGCTCGTCGGTGATGCGGACCGATGTCGCGCGTGCTCCGGATGACGATGCGGTCATCAGTACAGATGTTTGGAGCGCTCGGCTATCCACAGAGCGCAACGGGCCACGCGACACCCGGCTCCGTGATTACGCTGATGCCCGACAGGACCCTTTCGCCCTGTCGGGGTCCCCGGCCGGCTTCCCCTCGATTCCGGCCGGGACCCACTTCACCGCCAGGCGGACGTCAGGCTCAGTCGGCGTGATCGGCGCTCGCCGCGAGCAATCCGCTCGCTCCGGCGACCATCGCGGCCTCGGTCCGGGTCGCCGCTCCGAGCTTCCGCAGGATGGCCGAGACGTGGACGCTCGCGGTCTTCGCGCTGATGAACAGGCGCTCGCCGATCTGTCGATTGCTGAGCCCCTCCGCGATGAGCTGCAGCACCTGGCGCTCCCGGGCGGTCAACTCGATGGAGCCGCTCGTGCCACGCGCTCGGGGGCGGCCGTCGAGGTTCAGCGACGCTCGCTCCGCCAACGCCCGCGCACCGTCGAGCACGAGGCCGGCACCGAGCGTCGTCGCCTCGGCGACCGCGACGACGAGCGTGTCCTGTGCGCCGGCACGATCGCCGGCGGCCACCTGCGCCTCCGCGAGCCGGAGTGCGGCGTAGGGCGCGAGCACGGCCGGTGCGAACGGTCGCTCGGCCATCGCACGAGCCGTCTCCCACGCGCCGACGTCGTCACCGGTGCCGTCCGGTCCGCCGAGTTCGGCGTCGACCAGCGCGCTCCACAGCGGTGCGGTCGGCCAGAACCCCTCCTCGGCGAGCAGCGCCCGCCAGCGTTCCTCCAGCTGCCGGAGCTGATCGTCGTCGACGCCCGCGAACGGGCCGGACTCCACGTCGAGCGTGCCGGTGGCCAGCGCGATGCGGACCCGGGCCAGCACCCGCGCCGCATCCGCGAGCGCCGGGAGGTCGTACGCCGGCATCGGGCGGTGGTCCGGTGCTTCGAACACGCCGACCCCCGCCGGCGACCAGGCCCCGGCGAGGTCTCCGGCCGCCAAACCGACCTGCATCACGACGCGGGCGACACCGAACCTCGTCTGCACCTCCAGGCCGGACAGGGAGAGCATCCCTTTCCGCCACCGGCGGTACATGGTCGCCGCACTCTCGGTGTCGCCCCGCCAGAGGGTGAGCAGGATCAGCGACTGGCGGAGGTACACCGAGAACGCGAGGGGCGGCTGCAGTGCCAGGGCCCGATGCACACGCTCCTCCGCTTCGTCCCAGCGTCCGAGCGCCACCAGCGGGTCGACCGCGTTCGACGACAGGATGAGGCCCGAGCTGCGCTCGACACCCAGCTCCTTCGCCCGCTCGACGCCTTCCAATGCCGACGCGAGCGCCTCCTCGTACGATCCGAGGAGGTTCGCCATGTCAGAGGCGTTCACCCGGTAGCGGAGCAACGCACTGCCGTCGCCGTCGGCCAGTGGCTCCGCCGTCGCGAGGAGCGCCCGCCCGGCTTCCAGCTCGCCGTGGTGGATCCGCGCGATGCCGCCGATGTTCGCCGCGACCGAGGCGTTCCGCGCCGAACCGGTCCGCGCCGCCTCCCGGGCCGCCTCGTCGGCGTACTCGATGGCCCGCTCCAGCCGCCCGATGATCATGTGACGAGCGCCGAGGCTCGTCAGCAGCACGCCGCGCAGTTCGCCGGGCGTCTCGGGTGGGACCCGGTCGAGCGCCTGCTCCAGGAGATCGACCGAGCCCGGCCGACCGAGGTTGGCGAGGTAGAAGGCCTTGTCGCGAAGGAGCTTGGCCTGGTCGAGGTCGTCGCGGTCCTCGGGCGTCGCGAGCACCTCGTCGACCATGGCGATCGCCCGGTCCGTCCAGCCGGCGTTCCGCAACGCGCTCGCCGTCCGTCGCATGAGCTCCGAACGCGAGCGGCCGACGAGTGCCGCGGCATCGGGGACCTGGTCCCAGATCTCCAGGAGACGCTCGCCGAGCTGCGACTCCGTGCTGTACGCGTATGCCGCGTGCGCCTGCTCCATGGCGCGGACGGTCGCGGGGAAGGCCCGTCCGAAGTCGCGAGCGAGCATCCAGTGGTGCGACACCGCGGCAGCGACCGGCTCACCACCGACGCCTGCCTCCAGCGCCTCGGCGAACCCCGCATGGAACCGGCTCCGTTCGCCGGGCAGCAGATCGTCGTGGATCGCCTCCCGGACCAGTGCGTGCCGGAACTCGTACGTGGTCGCATCAGCGACGAGGACGTTCGACCCGATCGCCTCCCGCACACCGGTGTCGAGAGCGTCGGGGCCGCCCGTGAACACCCGCTCCAGGAGGGCGTGCTCGACGCAGACGCCACCGGCCGAGATCACGCGCAGCAGCTGTTGGGTCGCGGGCGCGAGGCGCTCGTAGCGTGCGAGCAGGAGTTCGCGGAGCGTGTCCGGGAGCTCGTCGCCGTCGCCGTCGCGGTCCTGGTCGAGACCGAGCAGCTCCTCGACGAAGAACGGGACGCCCTCGCTCCGCGCGTACACGCTGTCGATCGAGACCGTGTCGAGCGACGTGCCACGGATGGCGATCGCCTGGCGGAGCACGTCGCTGCGGCTCAACCGCTCGAGACTGTGCCGCTCGACGCGCCTCGTGCGGTCGAGCTCGGCGAGGAACCCGCGCAACGGGTGTCCGCGGGGGACGTCCTCGCTCCGGAAGGTGAGCACGATCATCACGCGATCGCAGGTGAGCGCGCGGACGAGGAACGCGAGCAGGCTGAGCGTCGCGCCGTCTGCCCAGTGGACGTCCTCGACGACGACCACGACCGGCCGGTCGCGGGAGAGCGCTTCGAACAGCACGGCGACGGTCTCGTGGAGCCGCCCGACGCCGCCCTCCCGCTGATCCTCCGCATCGGGACCGAGTGTCGGCAGCAGCGTCGCGAGGGAGGCCTTGCCCGGGCCCGCAGCCTCCAGCACCGCGTCGCGCCCGCGCTGCGCGACGAGGTCCTTCATGAGGCCGAGGACCGGTGCGTAGGGCGCGGCGACGTCACCGAGGTCCACGCACTGGCCCCTGATGACGAGCGCCGACGACCGGACCGACCGCGCGAACTCGGTGAGCAGGCGCGTCTTGCCGATACCGGCCTCGCCGCTCAGGACCACACTGCGTGACTCGCCGGCGGCGACGGCGTCGAACACGGCCTGCAGCGCTCTGAGGTCGGAGGCGCGCCCGATCATCGTCGGGCTGGTGGTGGGCAGGCTCACCACTCCATGGTCCCACCCTCGTCGGAGTCGGCCGCGGCCTCCGCGAGTCGCCCCTGCTCCTCGAGTCGTCGTTCCCGGCGGCGACGCTCCCGCTCGAGATCCCGCTGGAGTTCCTGCTCGATGAACCGTCTCGTCTCGACGGATGTGAACGGGCTGTGACTGGCGCTCGTGATCAACATGGTTCCTCCGCTGCGCACGGTGCTGGTGTCCGTGCTCGACCACTCACGTTCCTCGCTGAGGCCCGATGCCTACCTCGGGCATCTGCCCTAGTTCCGTCGGAAGCGCGTCGCTGTGGAGCCGTAAGACGGGTTCGCACCGCTCGATGGCGTGCGGTTGCCGTTCGCGCACCATGACCTCATTGAGGACATCACGATGGAGCGCACCGCGCTGTCCGGGGGCGGTTTCGTCGACCTGGACGTCGTCGGCGAGGACTTCGCGAGCGTCTTCGTGAGCCCTGGGACGTCGATCTACTTCACGACCAACGACGTGTCCGAGTCGACGCACGTCGACCTCAGCCCCACGGAAGCGGTCGACTGGGAGCTGGGGTTCTACGGCGGTGATCCAGCGGGGTGGTCGTGCCCGGTCGATCGCGGTTGGGGTTCTACGGCCTGTGATCCAGCGGAGCGGTCGTGCCCGGTCGATCGTCGGACGGGGGAGTCCTCAGTTCGCGTTCGCCCGCAGGTAGGTCTCCAGGTCCATCGGTGGGACACCGGTGACGTCCTCGATCGACGAGCTCACCTCGGCCATCACACCACTGCCGATGGCCGTATAGGTGCTCACCCAGGCGTCGACCTCCCAGTCGGGTGCGCCGTAGGAGGCTCGCGACGCGTAGGCCTCCTCGATCGTCTCGTCGTGGAAGGTGACCTCGCGGTCGCGTACCCGGCTGATCGTCGCGGCGACCTCGGCCATCGAGAGCGCCTCCGGTCCGGTGAGGTCGTAGGTGCGACCGGCGTGGGACGCCGGGTCGACGAGGATCGCCGCGGCGGTCCGCGCGATGTCGGCGCGTGCCACGAAGGAGGCGCGACCGTCCCCGGCCGGCCCGCGGATGACGCCGTCCTCACCCACGAGGGCTTCCATGAAGTCGAGGTAGAAGCCGTCGCGCAGGAACGTCCACCGCATGCCGGACGATCGGATGTGCTCCTCGGTCGCATGGTGGTCGCGCGCCAGGGTGAACACGGCATCCGGTGCCGCCGCAGCGAACGAGGTGTACACGAGGTGCTGCACGCCGGCGGCTGCTGCCGCATCGATGAACGACCGGTGCTGGTCGACCCGGTCGGCGCTCTCGGAGCCCGACACCATGAACAGGGTGTCGACGCCCTCGAGCGCCGCGCGGGCAGCGTCCTGGTCCGTGTAGCTGAACGGGTGCACGGTGCTCTGCGGGTGCCGCGGCGCCTTCGCCGGGGTGCGCACCAGCAGACGCTGCGGGATCCCGCGAGCGGCGAGATCGTGCGCCACCAGGCCGCCGAGCACACCGGTCGATCCGGTGACGGCGATGGGTCGGGGTGTGCTCGGGTTCACGGGGGTTCCTCTCAGGGGCGGACGCGGACGGCGCGTCCCTCGATCGAGACGACGTCGTCGATCTGGAGCTGGCGACCACGTCGGAGGTCGACCTCGCCGTTGACGCTCACCACGCCGTCCGCGATGGCCGCCTTCACGTCGCCGCCGGAGTCGAGCAGACCGGCGAACTTCAGGAACTGCCCGAGTCGGATCGAGTCGCCGCCGATCGGGACGTCGGTGATGTGTGCCGGGTTCGTCATCCCCGAATGCTAACAAGGATGGGTTCGCTGGACTCGGGGACAGCATGTGGTTGTACTCTCAGCGGTACCGGGCCATCGTGGCTCGCAAAGGAGCAACACCATGGGCGAGAAGTCCGCACGGAAAGAAGGCGGCAAGACCGCACCCGCGAAGACGCTGAAGGAGAAGCGCACCGCGAAGGCCGACAAGAAGGCCGGCAATGCGCGTTCGGAGAACACCGACGCAGTCACGCGGGTCAAGAACCGCTAGTCCTGATCAGCGGCCCATCGTGGTCGGTGATGCGCTCAGGCGTCTGTCCCCTCACGGAGACGGGCGCCTGTTCTGGTCTTCAGGCGTCTCCGTGACGAGCCGTCCCGCTATCGTCGTGGCATGTCCGACCTCAGCCCCGGCGACGACGCGCTCGAGCTCGCCCGCCTGCTCATCTCGATCGACTCCGTCAGTCCGACCCTTGTCCCAGGGGCTCCCGGTGAAGGACGGATCGCGGCGGTGATCGCGCAGCGACTCGAGGGCGCCGGCTTCGTGGTCGACCTCGTTCCCGCGCCGGAGGACGCGCAGCGCGTCAGCGTCGTGGCCGTGCACGCGGGATCGCAGCCGGGTCGGACGGTCGTGTTCAACGGCCATCTCGACACCGTGGGCGTCGAGGGCATGGTCGACCCCTTCAACCCGCGGATCGCGGACGGCAAGCTCTTCGGGCGCGGCGCCAGCGACATGAAGTCCGGCCTGGCGGGGTTGATCGTCGCCGCGGAGCGACTCGCCGCGGCGGACCACCCCGGCACGGTCGTCTTCACGGGCGTCGCCGACGAGGAGGACGCGAGCGTGGGGGCCGCTGCCGTCCTCCGACACCTCGCCGATCGTGGTGTGACGGCGGACGTGTGCCTCATCGCCGAGCCCACCTGGTTGGATCGGGTGTCGGCGCACCGGGGGTACGCAGTCGTCGAGGTGACGCTGCAGGGGACGGCCGCGCACTCGTCACAGCCCGGTCTGGCCGTCGATGCGATCCGCGCCCTCGGCGCGCTGCTGCAGGAGGTGGAGCGGGCCGACGACGAGCTCCATCGGCGACCGGCGCACCCGTTGCTCGACCACGGTTCGTTCACCACGACGGTGGTGCGGGCGGGGAGTGCTCCGTTCACGATCGCCGCCGACGCGACCCTCGTCATCGAGCGACGCACCCTGCCGGGTGAACGCGCTGAGGACGCCCTGGTCGAGGTCCAGGCGATGCTCGACGCGGTCGCCGCCCGGATGCCTGGTCTCCGCACGGGCGCGCGGCTGACCCATCAGCGCGAGGCCTGGGAGGCGGACGACGCAAGGGCCGGCTGCGCGGTTCGCCGACATCCTCGCCGCCGAGCTCTCCCGGGACGTCGAGGCCGCACCGGCGGCGGTCGGAGCGCCGTACTGGATGGAGTCGGCGCTCTGGCAGGCGGCGGGGATCCCGACCGTCGTGTGCGGCCCAGCGGGTGGCGGACTGCACGCCGCCGAGGAATGGGTCGACCTCGACCAGCTCCGCCGGTTCCCGGAGGCGGTCATCGCCGCGACCCGATCGACTCGCTGTCCGAATCGAGCGAGGCATGACGCCCGGTGGGACCCGACCGCGTCGCGGTGATCGGGCCGGGCGCGATCGGCACCGTGGTCGCCGCAGCGCTCCACGAACAGGGACGGACGCCGTTCATCGCTGGGCGGTCGAAGCGGCCGGAACTCCAGCTCCAGGTCGACGACGAGACGGTGACGGTCCCCGGGCCGGTCCACACCGATCCGGCGGAGTCTCCGGGCACCGCGGACCTCGTCTTCCTGGCGGTCAAGGCGACCCAGACGGCTGCCGCTGCCGACTGGCTCGCCGCGTTGTGCGGCCCGGACACGGTCGTGTGCGTCCTGCAGAACGGCGTCGAGCAGCGCGAGATGGTGGAGCCACTCGTCCGAGCGGGAACGGTCGTCCCCGCGGTCGTGTGGTTCCCGGCCACCCGCGAGCCCGGCGGCCCGGTCACCCTGCTGAGCCCGCCGCGCCTGTCCCTGCCGGAGGCACCCGGCGCCATCGTCGTCGAGGACGCGCTGCGCGGCTCCCGCTGCACCGTCGAGGTCTCGACCGATTTCACGACCCTCGCCTGGCGCAAGCTCCTGCAGAACGCCGCCGCCGGACTCATGGCGTTGACCGGACGCCGATCCGGCATGTACCGCCGAGACGACGTCGCCCGCTTGGCGCTCGACTACCTGCAGGAGTGCGCTGCCGTCGCGCGGGCCGAGGGTGCGCGGCTGGACGATGACGAACCTCAGCGGCTCCTCGACCGGTTCCGAGCCGCCCCGGTCGACCGCGGGACGTCGATCCTCGCCGACCGCGAACAGGGGCAACCGCTCGAATGGGACGTCCGCAACGCGGTGATCCAGCGGCGGGGGAGCGTGCACGGCATCCCCACGCCGATCAGCGACGTCATCGTGCCGTTGCTCGCCGCGGCGAGCGATGGACCCGGCTGAACCGCCGGCGGTGGTGGGATCGAGCGCTTCGATAAGGTCGAAAGCATGCTTCGTCTGATCGCCTTCGCGGCTCTCGGTGCTCTGCTCGGCGGCGTCATCGTGATCACCGTCGGTCCGCCCGACGTCGGGTACGCAGTCGCCGGTGTCGCACTCCCCGTCTTCATCATGACCTCGGTGCTCACGCTCGTGGCCCGGTCGGTGGGTAACGCCGTCGGTGCTTCGCCTCAGGCCGTCCAGCAGGCCAAGGACGCTCGTCGGCTCGGGGTCGCCCGCGTCGATGCGCTCCGTCAGACCGGCACCCAGATCAACGACCAGCCGCTGTGCGAACTCGACCTGACCGTCCAGCCGCTTCACGGAGCGGCGTTCGCGAGCACGATGCGCACCGTCGTCCCGCTGACCGCCATCCCGATGTTCCAGCCGGGCACCGAGCGCGATGTCGCGATCCTGCTCGACGGCGGCCCCGAGGTCGCCTTCATCGACGCCGGCGAGCTCGCTCCGGCGGAGCGTTCACGGTTGCGCGTGCCGGCTCGCGCGTCCGTCCCGTTCCTCCCCGTCGAGCCGCACCGGCGCATCGTCGACGGACGGCGACGCGGACCGTTGCTCGGCGTCGGCCGGGCCGGTCGTCCCGGCCGCTTCGCCCTGTTCGCGATCGTCGCCATCGCGGCAGCGGCCATCGTGGTCGTGCCGTACCACCAGTCCGTCGCGCAGGCGATCGCTGCCCTCGAGGACGGACGCCTCCGACCCGACCTCCGTCGCCCGGGGGCGCTCGCGGAGGCGCAGCGCGCGCTCCAGGAAGCGATCGGTCATGACCGTGTGGTGTCGATCACGGTCGCCGCCGATTTCGTCATCGTCCAGGCGCCGCTCACCGTGGGGGACACGAAGACCGACCGGTGGGAGTACCGGTATGGCCAGGTCACCAACGACGGCGCGGCGAGCATCCAACCCGAATCGGCGGCCGAGCAGTTCTCCTGGTCGGACGTCGCGCTCGACCGCGTCTGGGCGTTGATGCAGGACGGCGCAGAGCAGGTCGGCCTGCCCGTGGGTGACGCGCTCGCATACGTCGTCCGGTCGACCGACACCGACGTCGACAGCCCCACGTTCGCCCGTTCGGCCGGACCGCCGCAGATCACCTTCAGTGTCGGGGACGACTACGGTTCCACCTCGTTCGTCGCCGATGCGGACGGCTCGGGCCTCACCGCGCGGTGAGCGGCATACTGTCCTCATGAACGGTGCACCGCAGTCCTTCCCGCCACTCGTCGTCGGCTCCGACCCGGTGCGTACGGAGCGGGTGACCCGCCCGGCGTTCGTCTTCACCCTGATCGGAGCGGCACTGATCCCGGTGCTCGGGATGCTCCTCGCCGTGCTGACCACGACGTCCGGCGGATTCGCCCTCGGCATGCTGTCCGGACTGTCCTTCAGCGTCATCTCCTGGCTCATGCTGTTCGCGGTGGTGCAGTTCGCGACGGTCCGTGGAGCGCAGTCAGTGGCTCGCACGGTACTGACGCTCGACGCCGACGGCCTTCGTGGGAGCATCCCGCAAGGAGAGGTCTTCCTCCCGTGGGGAGCGATCGAGCGCATCTCGGTACGCTCACGCGGCAAGTGGCGGATCCTGACCTTCCACCTCGTCCCCGGTCTGACCGCGCAGTCTCCGGGCGTCTCGACGACCCTCCCGCCGAGGTCCTTCGCCGCGCTCGGCAAGCTCGGTTTCCAGGTCGGCGAAGTGGCGATCGACACACCCGTCGACACCGTCCTCGCCGCGACGAACGCGTTCACCGGCGGCCGTCTGCGCTGAGCCATGGTCGACGGCTCTGTCGGATGGTCTGGCACGATCGGATGTATGGACTCCGCACACGCCGCCAGCCCGGTCGCCGCCCCCGACGTCGATGCCGCGAGGACGATGTGGCAGGCGTACGCCGAGCATCGCGGCGGCGCGGGACTGGACGACGCCGACTACACGGTCGAGCATTTCGGCGACACGGCCGGGCTGGCCGACGAACTGCTCGACATCGTCCTGAGCGGACGGAAGCGGGCCACCGCCGAACTCGTCTCGGAGTTCGCGCACCGCGGGGACCCGCTCCCGCGGATCGGGTCGCACTGGATCGCGTGCGACAGTACCGGGGCCCCGCGGATCATCATCCGCAGCACCGCGCTGCGCATCGGACCGTTCGCGAGTGCAGACGCCGCGTTCGCGTTCGCCGAAGGTGAGGACGACCGCACGCTCGAGAGCTGGCAGCGCGAACACCGACGCTACTGGGAGCGGACCAGCGCGGCCCGGGGCGCGGCGTGGTCGGAGTCCGAGGACATCGTCTTCGAGTACTTCGCCGTGGTGTGGCCGCCGGAGCACGCCGACTGACACGTTCCGGTCAGACCGGTTCCGTAGACTCCCCGCATGCCGATGTCCGACTACGTCGCCTCGATCCGCGCCCACATCGGGACCGGGTTCCTCATGCTCCCCGGGGTCACCGCGGTGATCAGGGACGGGGACCGGTTCCTCCTCGGTCGCCATCACCACTCCGGCCTCTGGAGCCTGATCGGCGGCGGCGTCGAGCCGGGTGAGGAGCCCGCCGACGCACTGCTCCGCGAGGTCCTCGAGGAGACCGGCGCCCGGGTCCGCATCCGCGGCATCGTCGGGGTGTACGGCGGTGAACCGATGATGGTGCGCTACCCGAACGGCGACCACGTCGGGTACGTCACCACCGCCTACGACTGCGAGCTCCTCAGTGAGGCGACCGCAGATCCCGAGGAACTTCTCGAACTCGGTTGGTTCGCTCGGGACGAGATCCCGACCCTGCCGCGACGCGATTGGATCGATCGCGTCATCGGCGACGCCCCTGGACATGAGTCGGCGGGTAGCGAGGAACGGGTCGGGTCGTGATCAGCGTCGTCCTGTTCGACCTCGACGGCGTGATCCGACACTTCGATCCGGCACCGGTTTCCGACATCGAGGTCAGGTACGGGCTGCAGCCCGGTGCGCTCGCCGGGATCGCCTTCGCGGCGCCGCTCATCGACGAGGTCACCACCGGCCGGATCACGAGAGCCGAATGGGTCAGCCGGATCGGACACCTCGTCGGTGACCAGGCGGCAGCTGAGGAATGGGGTGCTCAGACGTGGTCGGTCGACGACGCGCTACTGGACCTGTCCGATGAGATCCGCGCCGCCGGGCTGAGGACGGCGGTGCTCACGAACGGCACGGACACCATCGCCGCTGAGCTGGCGACGTCCGGCATCGCCGACCACTTCGACGCGATCTTCAACTCGGCGGACATCGGCTTCGCGAAACCCGACGTCCGAGCGTTCCAGCACGTGCTCGATGCGCTGCAGGTGCGGGGCGAGGACGTGTTCTTCACCGATGACTCGGCAGCGAAGCTCGCCGGAGCAGCACGCCTGTCGATGTCCACGCACCGGTTCACGACGGTCGACGACCTTCGGGGTCGCCTGCACGCCGCGGGAGTACCGGTTCGCGGTGCGCAGGCGCCCGAACGCTCAGGCCGAGGCGAGCTGGCGGGCCGTGAGGACGCCGGTCTCGAGCGCTGAGAGCGCCACGACCTTGTAGCCCTCCGCGTCGAAGAAGATGGTGACGCGGTCGGGCTCGACGCCCATGACGGTGCCTGGACCGAACTCCTCGTGGTGCACCGCCTGGTCGACGTGCAAGGGGGAGGCGTCGCTGGCGCTGTCCGTCCCGGCGTGCTGCTGTGCCCGCTCCTGCTCCTGATGCGCTTCGTGCCGTTCGCAGCCGTCGCAGTTCCCGCACCACTCCGGGGCCTCGACACCGAAGTACTCCAGCAGGACGCGCCGGCGGCAGTGGGAGGTCTCGGCATAGGTGCGCATCATCGCCAGCCGCGACTCCGCGATGCGTTCCCGCGACGCGAGCGTCTCGCGGACGGCGGCGACGGCTCGCTTGGGACCGACCTCCTGGACGGCCCGGACGCCGTCCACCGTGTCGACCAGCCGTGCGTCGGCGAGGTCGTTGACGAGCCTCGTGACGCTCCGTCGCGGCTGGTTGACCTTCGTCGCGAGCTCGCCGACCGACAGGCCGGGCGTCGAACGGACGGCCCGCCAGACGGCGCGCAGTGCGGATTCCGACACCGAACGCTTGGTGAAGAAACGACGGAGACCGAGGTCCTCCGCGCGGTAGTGGAGCGCGGTGGTGGCCGGTTCGCCGTCCCGCCCCGCACGACCGACCTCCTGATAGTAGGCGTCGAGCGATTCGGAGGTCGTGGCGTGCAGGACGAAGCGGACGTCTGCGCGGTCGATCCCCATGCCGAACGCCGAGGTGGCGACGACGACGTCGAGTTCGCCGGCGCGCCAGCGGTCGTGGACGGCGCGACGCTCCTTCGACGACAGGCCCGCGTGGTACGCGGCCACCTGTCGTCCGTCGGCGGCGATCTCCTCCGCATATCGGGTCGTCTCGGCTCTCGTGGCCACGTAGACCAACCCGGGTGCGGTCCAGCTGCGAGCCTCGTCGACGACCGCTGCCCGTTTCTCCGCTTCGCTCTCGTGGCGGCGGACGAGGAGTCGGATCTCCGGTCGGTCGACGCCGTGGACCTGGACGTCCGGGTCGTGCATGCGCAACCGTTCGATGATCTCCGAGCGGACGGGCCCGGAGGCGGTGGCCGTCATGGCGAGGACGGGCGGGTCGCCGAGGTCGTGACGGACGTCGGCCAAGCGGAGGTAGTCGGGTCGGAAATCGGTCCCCCACGAGGACACGCAGTGCGCTTCGTCGACGACCATCAGGGACACGCCGGCCGCCCGGAGTCGAGCGACGGTCTCCTCGTTCGCGAGCTGCTCCGGAGCCAGCAACACGTAGACCGGGCCGCCCTGGTCGATGAGGTCCCATGCCGCGGCGACGGCGGCCGTCCCGAGCGAGGCGTTGAGCGCGACGGCCGGCGGTGCGTCCGGTGCGTCGGCGATCGAGGCGATCTGGTCGGCCTGCAGGGCGACCAGCGGTGAGATCACCAGGGTCACACCGCCGCGCTGGGCGCCGGCGACCTGGTAGACGGCCGACTTCCCGCCGCCGGTGGCGAGGACCAGGAGCGTGTCCCGGCCGGCGACGGCCGACTGGATCGCCTCGCGCTGTCCCGGCAGGAACGTGTCCCACCCGAAGTCCTCGCGGGCGATGCGGGCGAGGGAAGCGGCGGACGAGCGAGAAGAACCCATGTCGGCGACGCTACCTCCGCGCACCGACGTGCAGTTGACTCTTGACGACCGTGCCTGGCTCTGCAACAGCGATCCGTCGAACGCTGTCGGTGGCCTCGTCTACCGTGGGGACCGGTCGACGTCGCATCCTGAGCAGACAGTCCTCGGGCCTCACCGGTGAGGCTTGAGCGAGACATCTTCGCGACGTCGGCCCACCCCGGCGTGGCGATCAGTGCGGCATGATGCCGTAGAGCACGTGGTCGTCGAGGTACTGCCAGACGGTCCCGGTCTCGCTGAACCCCGCGCTACGGAGCGTCTCGAGGTGGAAGCCGAGGGTGACCTTCGGCGGAGCCTGGTGGATCGACTCGCCCCAGACCTCGTCGCGTCGGCGGAGCGCGTCGGCGTAGCGCGGCGTGGCCGCAACCGCGTCCCACCAGTCGTCCCACGTGTCGGTGTCGCCCGAGAAGGTCTCCTGCTGCATCGCTTCGTCGTCGGCGCGGGCGATCCCGGCCAGGGTCGGTTCGTGGTGTCCGCCGTACAAGAGGTGATCGCCGTTCAGGACGATGCCGCCCGGCCGGATGAGTGCGGGCAGCGCCCGGTAGACCTCCACGAGCTCGGCGGGCTGCAACCAGTGCAGCGCGGTCGACGAGACCACGGCGTCGAATGGTCCGTCGCCGATCTGCGGATGCGTGATCCAGTCGCTCAGGGACAGGTCGACCTCGGCGATCGAGAGCCGCGGGTCAGCGGTCGCGAGGTCGGCGGCGATGGCGAGGAGCGCGGGGTCCTTGTCCGCGACGACCGCCTGACCGTTCGGGACGGTCGCGAGGACGTGCTCGGCGAGGGAGCCCGTCCCGCCCGCGAGATCGAGGATGCGGGGCGCGGGCGAATCCGCGCAGATCGCCGCGACGACGCGCGCGATCGTGTCGAACCGCTCGGCTCGATGCCTGATGTAGCCGGTCTGCTGCGCATCCCAGCGCGATGCGAGGCTCCGAGCGGTCGCGAGCGTCGTCGCGTCGCCGGCTGAAGTGGATTCGGTCATGAGGACTCCTTGGTGTCGGGGTGGAGGTGTCGTTCGGGTGGCAGTGAGAATTCGAACCGCACCCGGCCGGCCGCGTCTTCGAGCCGCTGGGTGCTCACGTCGTAGACCCGGTCGATGAGGCCGGGATGCAGGACGTCGCGGGGCGGGCCTGCCCCGGCGACGCGGCCGTGGTGGAGGAGGACGAGGTGGTCGCAGACCCGTGCCGCGAGGTCGAGGTCGTGCAACACGACCACCACGGTGGGCGCGATCGTGCGCAGGAGTGCCACGACCTCCAGCCGATGTCTGAGGTCGAGGTGGTTCGTGGGTTCGTCGAGCAGGGCGTGCGGTGCGCGCTGCGCAAGCGCCCTGGCGAGTGCGACCCGCTGGAGCTCGCCGCCGGACAGGGTGGCCAGGCGGTCGAACGCGCGAGGGGTCAGCCCGACCGTGTCGATCGCACCGGCCACCTGCTCATCGTGCGCGGTGCCGCCGGCGCGCAGCACCCCTCGCTCGGCGAGACCACCCAACGACACCTCGTCGACGACGCGCAGCCCCGGGTCAGGGTCGATGCGTTGGCCGACCTCGGCGACCGTTCGGGCGATCCACCGTCGGCGCCGCGTACGGATGTCCTGACCGTCGACGGTGATGCGTCCGCTCACGACCGGGACGGCCCGCACGAGCGCGCGCAGCAGTGTCGTCTTCCCGCCGCCGTTCGGCCCGACGATGCCGGTCACGCTGCCGGTCGGCGCGGTGAAGGAGACGGCGTCGAGCAGCGTTCGGCCGCCGGAGCGGACGGTCACCGCCGCGGCTTCGATCATCCCAGGCCGTCCAGGAGTCGGGCGAGCTCGCCGGGCCCCCGGACCGAAAGCACGCTCGGCGGATCCGTGTACGGGAAGCGGAGGGCCACGACTCGGTCTTCACGGACAGCACGCAGTCCGGAGACGCCCGGCGTGTTCAGGAAGGTGTCGATCGTGCCCTGCGGGTCGCCGCTCGAGTACAGCAGCACGATCGTGCCGGGATCGCGGGAGATGATGTCCTCCACGCTGGCATCGAAGACCCGCTGATCCGAGTCCGCGTACACGTTGGTGAGACCTGCGGCCGCGAAGACCGGGGTGACCATGCTCGGGCCGCCGTATGGTGACAGCACGGCGCCGCCGGACGAGACGTAGAGTGCCGCGGCCGTCCCCGCAGCGGGAGCAGATGACTGCACCGTCGCCTTCGCCGCGGCGATGGCTTGCTCCGCTTGGTCGCCAGCTCCGAGCAGACTTCCGAGTGACCGGACCTCGTTCCAGACCCGGTCGAAGGTCGCGGTCGTGCTGAGCTCCGGGTCCGGGTTCGAGCAGTACGCGGTGGGGGAGTAGACGGGGATTCCACTCGCCGCCAGGGCGTCGCGGTCCACGGCGTTCTCAGGGGCGATGACCAGATCAGGTGACGCGCCGAGGATGCTCTCCTGGGAGACGACCGAACCACCCGTCGCATTCTGCTCGGTGGTGAGCGGCGACAGGGCGTCGAGCGCGTCGTACGTGGCGTCCGCATACAGTCCGGGTTGCGGGGTCGCGGTGATGGCGACGATCCGGTCGACGGCTCTCAGCGCCTCCAGGTTGGGGAGCTCGTCGTCGTTCACGAGCACGATGCGTCGGGCGGGTGCGTCCAACGTGATCGTCGAACCGCAGTTCTCGATGGTGACCGGGAAGCCGGCGTCGCTCGGAGCGGGCGACGTCTCGGCGGCGGTGGTGGCCGTGCAGCCGCTCAGCAGGCCGAGCGCGAGCACGGGGACGGTCGCGGCGAGGAGCGCTCGCCGGAATCGGGGTGTGGTCATCGGTGTCTTCCGTTCTGATGGATGGGTGGGGAGCTCATGCCTCAGACCGGGCGCCTTGGCCCTGCCGGAGGAGCACGAGGAGGAACGGGGCGCCGAGGATCCCGGTGATCACGCCGACCGGGATCTCCTGCGGGGCGAACGCGGTTCGGGCGATGGTGTCGGCGACGACCAGGACGATGCCGCCGAGCAGGGCGGCGACCGGGATCACCGCCCGGTGGCGTCCGCCGACGAGTCTGCGCGCGAGATGCGGGATCACGAGACCGATGAAGCCGACCCCGCCGACGGCCGCGACCGTCACGCCGACCATCGCCGAGACGCCGACCATCAGTCCGATCCGAGCTCGCTCGGGATCGATCCCGACCGATCTGGCCGAGTCGTCGCCCGATGCGAGCGCGTCGGTCCACGGTGCGAGGACGATGAGGGCGCTGAGACCGATGGTCGCCGAGACGGCTGCGGCGAGGAGCGCGACCGGCTGCACCGACGCCAGCGACCCCAGGAGCCAGAACAGCACGGAGCGCGCCGCCTCCGGTGCGTCGCTGGAGAAGACGAGGAAGCTCGTGGTGGCGTTCAGTGCGTATCCGACAGCGAGCCCGGCGAGGACCAACCGCAGGGGCCCGCGGCGGTTCGCGACCCCGGCGAGCAGAACGACCAGCACCACCGCACCGATGGCCCCGGCCAGGGCGGCACCGGCGACCAGGAGTGCGCCGCCACCGCCGATGACGAGCACGACGAGGGCGACACCCGTCGAAGCGCCAGAGTTGAGCCCGAGCAGGTACGGGTCTGCGAGCGCATTGCGGACGAGGGCCTGCAGCATGACTCCGGCGACGGCGAGCACGGCGCCGGCGACGAGCCCCATGGCCACCCGCGGCGCTCTCGTGATCCAGACGATCTGATCGACCGAGTCCGGCCAGGGGCCGGGCGCGGCCCCGACGAGGTGCCGGGTGAGCACGCCGAGGACCGTCGCCGGGTCGATGGGGACTGGGCCGATCGCCACGGCGACCAGGATCGTCGCCACGGCGAGCAGGACCAGGCCGACGGTCATCGCCGCGTCATGCCGGCGGCCACGCCGGATGGACGCGACGACGACCTCGCTCAACCCTGACGCGCCTTGAAGCGCGGGTTGAGCTTGTTGATGACGAACACGCGACCGCGTCGACGCACCACTTGTGCGCCCGGCATCTTCTTGAGCGACTTCAACGAGTTCCGGACCTTCATGAACGCAGCCTCCGTATTGATAATGGTTATCAATACCATAGCGCGAGCAACGAACCGCTGTCACATCGGGCGGCCGCTCCGAGGTGTGCTCGCCCGGCAGTGGGCGTGGTGCGCGGAACGACGGTGCCGCGGCCACGACCGCGATCACGACGATGATCGCCGTCGACCACGGTGCTGGTCCGCATGAGGCGTGGGTGGGTGGTGCGGTGGGGTTCGGATCCCGTGCACCGCGGGTGGTCCCGGCGCTGGTATCTTACGGATGGCGCCGACACCATCGGGGTATGACTCCGGATGCGGTGACGAGTGACGAGGTATCGATGCGAACGGTCGGCGTACTGGACAGTGACGACCGCGCCCGCGCGTCTGCCGTGTCGTGGCTCGGCTCCAACGCACCTGATCTGCAGGTGACGATCGCGGCGTCGTCCTGGGGCGAGATGCTCACGGACGACCGCTTCCCGCCGAGCGCGGTCGTCTTGTGCCCGCGAGCCGGGGACCGCGTCGACATCGCGTACAAGGCGCGTGTCTGCCGCATCCTCGACATCGACGTGGTCGTGCTCTCCGACGCTCCGCAGCAGGAGATCCGGTCCGGGCACCGGAGCGTCGGCGCCACGTTCGTCTCGACCGTCGAAGCGGCGGCGGGAGTGCTCCGCGCAGGAAGCTGACCCGCGCCCGCAGGCGGGCTCAGTCCGCGGTGTCGGTGAGGAGCGAGGACACGGAGGCCGCGATGCGGTCGGCCCCCTCGTGGTCTTCGGCCGTGATGGTGACCACAGCGTCGCCGGCGAAGACGACGAGCTGCCCATAGGCACCGTGGAGTCGCCAGGCCGCGCCCGGACCGTCCCATCCGGCGAGCGCATACCGCTCGTACCCGGCGCCGGTTCCGGAGGGCACCCAGTCGGTGTGCATGGCGTCGATCCACTCCGGCGACAGGAGTTGTTCGCCCGCCCACCGGCCGCGGTCGCGGATGAGTCGTCCGATGCGCGCGAGTTCCGTGGTGCGGAGCTGCAGCCCTCCGCCGGATGCGATGAATCCGCGGGGGCACCGCTCCCAGGGCGCTTCGTGGATGCCGAGCGGTGCGAGGAGTCGCTGCTCGAGGTAGTCGCCGACGTCGCCGACCCGGGTCTCGAGCGCGCGCATCGCCGTGTAGGTGCTGGCGTTCGAGTACTGGAAGACGCGACCACGGGACGGCCTGCTCAGGAACTCGAGGGTCAGGTCCGGCCAGTCGGACAGCAGGGTCGGCGACCAGGGGAGGTCGACGCCGCTCGTCATGTTCAACAGGTGCCGGAGGGTGACGTCGGCGGTGCCGTCGCCGAAGTCGGCTTCAGGGAACACGGCGCCCAGCGTGGTGTCCATCGTGATGAGGCCGTCGTCGATGGCGAGGCCGGCGGCGAGCACACACACGCCCTTCGCCGCGGAGTGGATGTCCTCACGGACGTCCTCGGTCCAGCGATGCTCGGCCTCGTCGTCACCGGCGAGCACGTGCAGGCCGTGCGCGCCGAAGCCCTGCTCGGCGACCTGCTGGACGATGCGGTCGCGGAGGAGGGCTGCTCGGGTGGTGTCGGCTCGGATCGGGTCGGATCTGGTCACCGGTCCAGTCTGCCCGACGGTCGTCCCCGGCACCTACGCTGGAGACCTTGGTCCATTCGGGGAGGGATCGCATCATGCGTCGGACAATGCTCGGCCTCATCGGCATCGTCCTCGCCTGCGCGCTCGCAGGCTGTGGATCGTTGCAGATCAGGCCGGACTACGACACCACGAAGTCGGAGGCGCTCTCGCTCCGTGCCGAGTTCGAGGCGACGCTGCCTGCCGACAGCGCGTCGACGGGGGTCGAGGACGACGTCGACATCCAGTGCACCGGTGGCGCCGCGCAATTCAACGGGATCCTGACGGTCAGCGTCGCAGCGGACTTCGACCGTGCCGCCTGGTTGGACGATGCGGCCGCCATGTACGCCGGACGCGCGGGATGGAAGGTGGAGAAGAAGGTCGCCGCGGATGGATCGTCAGACGCCACTCGGGCCGTGGCGTTCACGTCTGACGACGGGTTCTACCTGCGTCTCGGGGAGTTCGCCGACGCGCCCGAGGTGGGCCCGGTCATCGTGTTGTCCGCCTCGGGGCCCTGCAGCGTCCGCTGATCACGTCCGAGCGCCGGTCGCACGCTGCGCTCGCCGGCGCAGGCCTTCGCCCGCCTTCCAGGACTCCCCGATCACCCGGGCGCTTCCGGGGCTCGTGTCCGACCTCGAGGCGGATCCGGCGTTGCGCGAGGTCTTCCGCCGCGACTACTTCGAGGCTCGCCGGGCGACCTCGCGAGCGGTGCTCGAGCACGCGGTCGAGCGTGGCGACATCCAGGGCGGCCTCGACATGGAACTCACGCTCGACCTCCTGGCGGCCCCGCTCTACTACCGTGCCTTCTTCGGGCACCAGCCGATCGACGACGGCCTGGCCGAACGGACCGTGCTGAGCGTCCTGAACGGCGTCGCGTCAGCCGACTGGCAGCGCCACCACCGAGCGCGGCCCGCCTGAGATCCTCCCGACCCCCGCGCTGAACGCGGTCAGCAGTCGCCGGCCCTCCGGCCAAGCGCCGAGTCCACTGGCGGAGTTCACGTGGCCCTGCCGCCCGATGCTGATCCGAGGCACGCCCCACATGGTGGCGAACCCGGCTGCGCGCGCCTCCGAACAGTACGGGTCGTCCTCGCTGGTCACGAGGAGTGCGGGTACGGATGGCCGGACATCGAGATCCTCGGCGAACGCTGCGGCGACCGTCGGGAACCGCGGCCCGTCTGGGATCGGGTGCAGCGACGAGGAACAGCCCGGCGACTCGTGCAGGGTTCGCCGCCGCCCAGCGGACGGCCAGCAGACACGAGAGGCTGTGGGCCACCAGGATCGCCGGTTCGTCCGCCACCGCCCGGTCGAGCGCAGCGGACCAGTCGTCGAGATCCGGCTCGTCCCAGGAAGCCGGTGCGAACCGTCGGATCGCAGGCGTCGCGCGCTCCCAGTGGGACTGCCAGTGGGCGTCGTCGGATCCACCGATCCCGGGCATGGTGATGATCGACATGGGATTCCTTCGTCGTGGCTGGGTGATCTGCCCTCAGCGTGCCAGTCGGACCCTCGGTGTCAGCAGCTGGAGCGTCATCATCCGTTGTTTACTAAGCAGATGACGGACGATGCTTCGCTTTCCTTCGATCGAACGGATCAGACGATCCTCGACGTGCTCCAGGTCGACGGGCGAACCACGATGACCGACCTCGCCCGGCTCGTGCACCTGTCCCAGCCGGCGGTGTCGGCGCGGGTCCGCAAGCTCGAGCTCGCCGGGTACATCACCGGCTACGGGGCGCGGGTGTCGCCGCAGAAGCTCGGGCTCACGACGCACGCCGTCGTCCGACTCCGGACGACCCACGCGCAGATCCAGGCGTCACTGACCCAGTTCGACGAGCTGCCGGAGATCCACCGGATCTACCGCGTGACCGGCGAGGACTGTTTCGTCCTCGACGTGCACGCCCCCTCGCCGGAACGCCTCGAGCAGATCATCGACGCCATCGGCCGGTTCGGTCCCGTCAGCACGGCCCTGGTGCTGCGCGAGTACCCGGCCCACCCCATCGCCAGCCGCTGAGTCTCGCTCAGCGATACGCACGTCGCATCGGGGTGGTCGAGTGCGCCCGGCGGCGACTACCGTTGACGGGTGTTCACCGTGATCAACCTCGCCGACGGCATCGACATGCGGCCCTTGGAACTCGGCGACGCGAGGGAACTCGCTGCGGCGTACTCGCGGAACCGCGACCATCTGGCCCCCTGGGAGCCGGCTCGATCCGACGAGTTCTTCACCGAGGCCGCGCAATCGGCTGACCTCGCCAGCAAGCTCGCGTCGAGTGCCGCCGGGAGCGGATACTCGCTCGGCCTGTTCGACGGCACGACCATCGTCGGCAGGTTCAACCTGTCGGGGATCGTCCGTGGCCCGTTCCAGAACGCCGGGTTGGGCTACTGGGTGGACGCGGAGTACGCGGGCAAGGGCCTCGCGACGGCCGCCGTGCAGGCGATCGTCCGGGTGGCGCGCGACGACCTCGGCCTGCACCGGGTCGAGGCGAGCACCCTGCTGCACAACCACGGTTCGCAACGGGTGCTCCGCAAAGCGGGGTTCGAGCACATCGGCATGGCTCCGTCGTACCTGCGGATCGCCGGGACCTGGCAGGACCACAACCTGTACCAGGTGATCCTGCACCGCTGAGTGTGCCAGCTCGCGCGCCGGGACATGAGTATCGGGGACTTCCGTCGGTCCTGTTCGCCCAGGCAGACTGGGGAGATGACAAACGCCCGTGTCGTCTCGGTCAGCAGCGACGATGAGCACCGTTTCTCCAAGCCGCGACGGGACGCGATCACGCTCGTCGCCGGGCTGGGTGTCGAGGGAGACGCGCATTTCGGTGCGACGGTGCAGCATCGATCCCGGGTGAGACGAGACCCCTCGCAGCCCAACCTCCGGCAGGTCCACCTCATCCACCGGGAGCTCTTCGCGGAGGTGGACGCCGACCTCACCCCGGGTGAGCTGGGCGAGAACATCACCACCGAGGGGCTGGACCTCCTCGACCTCCCCGCGGGTGCCGTGCTCCGGCTCGGGACGGACGCCGTCGTCGAGGTGACGGGGCTTCGGAACCCGTGTGTCCAGATCGACCGCTTCGAACCAGGCCTGCTCAAGCAGGTCGTCGGTACGGACGCCGAGGGGCGCACCGTCCGCAAGACGGGAGTCATGGGTGTGGTGCTCGTCGGTGGCGTCGTGCAGCCCGGTGACCCGATCACCGTGGAACTGCCGGACGGAGCCCGGGAACCGCTCGCGCCGGTGTAAAGCCAGGCCGCGGTAGCGTGATCACACCGGCACCGTGCTCGATCGGGGCTCCGGTCACGATGTTCACCAGTGCTGCGAGGATGCGCTTCGTGAAGCGGTATGCATCTGGTCGTGCGCGATCGTCACGCCTGGTGAGTCTGGCGCGAGATCGGTTCGTGCGCTCGTCTGCATACTTCCGTGGTGCGATCAGGCGGGTGTTGTCCAGTTCCATCATGCTGGTGCGTCGAGAGCTTTGCGTCGGCGATGTTCGAGCGCTTCGCCGACAACGGAGCACTCCTGATCGTCGTGAGCTACGCCGGCGAAGTCGGCAGTTCACAGTCGCAGCGGATCAGCGTGGAACAGCTCGTTGAACGCGGGCTACACGACTGCTCAGGCTCAAGTAGTCGAGGACGTTCGACCGAGGTCGCGATCTCCCGACGGACCGCGCGATCGTCGTACCGGCCGTGCCCAGGCGAGCCGTTGCCTGATCGCCAGCGCTGACATGGGACGAGCGCCGCGACCACGGCGCGACGTCGGGACTTGAACGCGTCACGGGGTGACCCGGGTGTACGTCGCTGAGTTAGATGACGATCGATCCTCAGTGCGATCGAGCGCGCCAACTCGCGGCGCGGTCGTCATCGGTGACGGCGTGACGTGTGAGGCCGTTCAGCTCGCGTGACGAACTCCGCGGCGTGTGTAGGAGTCGCCGAGTCGACCGCGGTCGCACCATGAACCGTCGTCGAGCGTGTCGACCATCATGAAGATCGCCGGTGCGGCCTGATGTGCGCTGTCCAGGGTACGCGGAGCGGCAGTCCAGATCGCCGACCAGGTCCCGCAACGGCACATACGGTCGCTTCTCATCCGTGCGACATGACGGCTCCTGTCTCTTCGGACTGGGCGGTCAAGGCGATGGTATCTGCGCCGGCGTCCTGAGGACGGATTCGTGGTTTCGTGATCTACCGGAGCGCCAGCCGCGTCTGCGTGTGGGTCGCGCCTCCGTCGTTCTTCATGCTGCGGAGGAGGCGGTCGAGGGCGGCGGTGCCGGCGACGCGGATGTGGACGAGGTAGTCGTAGGCGCCGGTGACGTGCACCGCGTCTCTGATCTCGGGGATCCGACGGGTCCACTCCAGGAACTCCTCCGACTTGCGCGCGGGGTCGAGTCGGACGTCGATGAACGCCTCCAGGCCGTCCTCGGCGACCGGGGCATCGGAGCCGAGGATCGCGCGGTACCCGGTGATGACGCCACTGCGCTCCAGGCGACGCACACGAGCCGCCGTCGCATTCGTGCTCAACCCGATCTGACGGCCGAGCTCACTGAACGAAATGCGCTCGCGTTCGGTCCGCAGAACGTCGATGATTGCACTGTCGAGGTCGTCCATGCGACACAGTATGCCGTCTCACTGCCAGAACACACTGTCGTCGACCGGTGTGCTGCACCAGAGTCGTCGGCATGGATCTCCTCGTCGCCCTCCTCGCCGGGTCCGTCGCCGGCCTCGCCCTGGCCGCGCCGCTCGGGGCGATCGGGATGCTGCTCCTCCAGGAGGGCATCACGCGCGGGCTGCGCCGTGGACTGCCTGCCGCCGCCGCCGTGGCGACGGTGGACGTGTCGTACTGCACGGCCGCCGTCGCTGCCGGTGCGCTCGCCGCGTCCCATCGTGAGCGGCTGGTCTCCCTGGCCGCAGCTCCTCGGCGGTGTCGCCGTCGTCGCGCTCGGAGCGCACGGTCTCCTGCAGGGCCTCCGTGCGAAGCCGTCAGCCGGGGAACGGCCCGCAGAGCCGCTCGGGCACCTCGCGTCAGCGCTACCTGCTCTTCCTCGGCCTGACGGCGATCAACCCGGCCACCCTGGTGTACTTCGCGGCGATCCTGACCGGGCTGGCCGAGTTCACGGAATCAGGGTCGACGGCGGTCGCCTTCATCGTGGGTGTCGGGCTCGCATCCTTCGGCTGGCAGGCGCTGCTGGTCGCGCTCGGAGCCGGACTCCGGCGGAGGACGGGCGCGTCCTTTCGGAGGTGGACGGCCATCGTCGGCAACGGCCTGGTCGTCGCATTCGGCGTCGCCCTCATCGTTCAGACGGTGTGATCTTCGCCCTGTGAGCGCCGGCTCGTCCGTCGATCAGCGCCTCGCCGGCACGTCCCCGCAGGGGTTCCGGGACGTCGGCGCGACGATCTGACCGCTCGAGGTCGTGCGGTGACGGCGGGCCGATTCGCTTCCCGATTCCCGTGAATCGAATAACGTATGTTGCGTTGCTTTGATGGGGTCATCGCAGTGATGCGTTCGGATTGAAGGGGGATGTCGGGTGACGGAATCGCATGGGGGTACGCCGGCCGGTTGGTATGCGGACCCGTGGAACCCGACCGGGCAGCGGTACTGGAACGGCTCGGAGTGGACCCCGCAGGTGCGCGGCGGCGCCCAGCAGCAGCCGCAGCCGTCATCGCAGCCACGACCCGTGCAGCAGTCACCAGCCCCACAGCAGCCACAGCAGCCACACCAGCCGAAGCGTCCTGGCAAACGGCGGGGCCGCACGATCGGCATCGTCACCGGGAGCGTCGCGATCGCGGCCGCGCTCGCCGTCGTGGCGGCGTTCGTCGTGGTCCCTGCCGTGACCGGCGGCAACGAGGGCCGCATCACCACCGACCAGTCCGCACTCTACGACTTCACGGCCCCACAGGCGGGCCTCGAACGCGACCACGAGTTCGAGATCGACGTCGACTACGACGTGAAGGCAGAGAACAAGAAGCGGGCGGACGCCGACGACCTCGACCGCGGCGGCAACGCACCCCCGTGGGCGTTCCAGGTCTTCTACGACGCGGCTCTGACGAAGCAGGCCGAGTACTCGGTGTACCAGTCCGACTCCGGTGGCGGCGTCACGATCTCCGGAACCGAACTCGGGAAGACGTTCGGGAAGACCGAGGCGGACATCCTCGACGAAGCCGGAGCGTCCCGCGGCCGCTGGGGCCTGCACGACGAGTACTTCCTCGTAAGTCGGCTCGAGAAGGACGGCACCGAGCGGGACAAGCCGCTCGTGACCAAGTTCACCGTCGAGTCGGAGTACGCGGCACCCGAGGTGACCTTCGGGGCGGCCGACGACAGCGGCGGTGTCACGCTGTCCTGGGAGTCGGTGGAAGGCGCCGACACCTACCTGATCGTGCACCACGAGGTCACCAAGCGGGGTGACGGCGTCTTCAAGCTGGTGGCCGAGGTCGACGGGACCGAGTGGTCCTCCGCTGGCGACACCGAGAGCTTCGAGGCGAAGGAAGCCCCCTTCGTCAGTCGTCAGAACATCGGGCTGCAGGCCTACAACTACCGTTCGCAGACCGAGGACGACGTGACCGGCGGCGAGGAGCAGGACGCCGGCGAGGAGGAGATCGCCGCCGAGACGATCGGGTTCGACCTCGGCGTGATCGCCACCGACGGAACAGCCTTCTCCCCGTACAAGCCGTACGACTTCACCCGCTCCGCCGGATTCCTCCCGCTCGAGGTCGCGTCGAACTCCACGCGGGCGCTGAAGAACTGGGGTGCCAGCGGCTACATCGAGGGCATCGAGAACGTGCAGAAGGTGCTGCCGTTCGTCTCCGTCGACGGGCGCACCCGCTCGACCGTCGCGTACCTCGATGACAGCGCCGTGCTCGACTACGGCGATCGATGGGTCGTCCCGCTCCGTGGGCGCAACACGCAGCTGGGGGAGTGGATCCCGATCACGAAGCGGTCGACCCCCGACCCGGTCGCAGCCATCGCCCAGTTCAACGCCGCAGCGCAGGAGGCTGCCCCGCCGACCGGCATGCCGCGGTTCGACGCCTTCGTGGCACCCGAGAACACCGACGCCGAACCGGTGTCCGAGGTGCCACCCACCGACTACCCGGTCTACGGCAGCACCGAGTTCACCCGGTTCCTCGCCGGGCACCTGATCGCCCAGACGAAGTCGATCGACATCTCCGAGTTCGTCGACACTCCGGGAGCGCCCGACCCGTACGACGCCGTGTACGAGGCGCGGGCCCAGAACCCCTACGTCTTCAACGTCAGCTACGTCGGACTCCGCGACGGGGGAGACACCCTGCTCGTGACGTATTCGCTGCCGAACGACGAGGTGGCGGCGCTGCAGGCGCAACTCAAGCAACGCGTCGACGAGGTCGTGGCGGCAGTGGCACCCGAGGGGCTGAGCGATCGGGAGAAGGTCACCGCGCTCAACGAGTGGCTCGTCTCGAACGCCGAGTACGACGACGCCGCCTTCGCGACCCTGCAGGGCGACGCGTTCGACGGGGTCCCGGTCGGCTACGAGTACGCCTGGAACGCCACCGGGACGCTGCTGCAGGGGCTCGGTGTGTGTGCGAGCTACTCCTACGCCTTCAATGCGCTCGCGAACGCCGCGGGTGTGCAGACGGTGGTCGTGACCGGCGACGTCCTCTCCGGTGGGCCGCACGCGTGGAACAAGGTGTTCGTGGACGGGCAGTGGCTCGCCGTCGACAGCACCTGGAACGATGGCGGCGACCCCTCGGCGTACCTCATGATCCCCGACTCGGGCTTCACCGACACCGCGCAGCGGGTCGAGGACACGTACTGGATGATCGACTCGTCGATCCCCGCATACGCGACGCCCTGATCGGCGAGCATCCTCGTCCTCGAGGACGGGCTTCGATCGAGCACGCCCGCCGCTTCGACGCGGACGGCCTGCTCGGCCGGCGGTCTACAACAGCGCGGGCCGTTCCTGGTCGCGAACCTCGAACCGCACGCTGCCACCGTCGATCAGGGCGTCGAGTTCCTTCTTCTCCATGCGAGGGCAGGCGACAGGGTCGAGGAAGACCCTGGCGCCGCGGTCTTCGACGACCTCGTCGCCGATCTCGGGCTCGGTGGCGAGATCGACCGCGAAGTGCGACGCACGCTCCGCTTCGGATCGGATGCGAAGACCGCCGGTGCGTGGGTCGTCGGTTCGGGTTGCGAGCGTCCGGATGACCGTGACGGCGTTCTGGGTCAACGTGAGCATGGTGTTCCTTCCGGTGATGAGTCTGCTTTCCCTTTCAGCTTGAGGTGATGTGTGCATGAGTGCAACAGTTGCCGTGTACCGATACTGAATGGAGATGTCCGTGGACGACCTGAATCTGCTGGAGGCCGCCCAGCGACCGCTCCAGAACGAGCTACTCCAGACCGCTCGACGATTGCTCGACGCTCGGACGTCCGATGATGATCGTGCGGCCGCGATCAGTCACCTTCGCGACGAGTCCGAGGACGCCTGGGAGCGATGCAACGCGTTCTTGCTGGCGTACGCGGTCAGTCGATGCTGCGAGCCTGCCGAAGCCGTCGATGACCGGGCCGTCCGATCCGGCCTGCATGACCGGTTCGCAGACGAGTTCATCGATGCGGTCGCCTCGGGACTGCCGGCGCTCGCCCTCGAGTGCTGGACCCATCCGCCGATGCTGATACCGCCGTTGCCGCCGATGGCGAAGCAGACCGCGATGCTCGTGGCGGTGCTGGATGAGGCGATTCGGCGCCAGGCCGGCCAGGCGGGTCCGCAGCCCCTCGTCGATGCGTTCCCCGACGGGGTCTGGATCGAACTCTCCGACGATCCCGCGCACGTCGGCGCCAACACGGAGCCGTAGCGGGCAGGAAGCGCCCTCGCGGCATCCCGATCGGTCAGAGGCCGAGGTCGAGCAGTTCCGTCGCGGCAGGTTCGCCGGCGGCGAGCGAGAAACGGTTGAGCGCGTCCACGAGTGCGTGCTGGTCGGACATCGGCATCCGCTCGAGGATCCGTGCGATCTCCTGTCGTCGGCGTTCCGTCACCTCCGACACGATCGCCGCCCCGGAGTCCGTGATCTCCACGAGGACCTCCCGCCGGCTGTCGGAGCTCGGGACGCGACGAACCCAGTCCTTCGAGGTCATCCGGTCGATCACCCGGGAGAAGGTGGAGCGATTCATGTGCAGCTGCGCGGCGAGCCGCCCGATGCGCAGTCGTTCCTGCGTCGAGAGGATCACGAGCACGCGGAACTGCGGCAGGCTGATCTCCTGCAGGACCCCGGTCAGGGAGCGGGCCACCACGCCGAGGAGCGCCCGCGAGGCGACGAGTGTCGCTTCCACCGCGGCCGTGTCCTCGACCTCTGCCACCTGACCGACCTCCACCCGCGTCCGATACGCGACGTCCTCGTTCGTCATCGTACAAGTGCCCACGCCCGGCGGGCGCGGCGACTTCGCCCGACGACGGGGTGTGTGCGTGCGTGCTCAGGACTGCAGTCGGCGGTGCAGTGCGTCGAGCACTGCGACATCGGCGTCTGGTCGAGGTGAGCGGTGGCCACCACGCCGAGGAGCGCCCGCGAGGCGACTTCTGCAGTCGCATCTGGACTTCGAGGATGCCGGCGCCATCGCGCGAGAGCGGACGGAACGCATCCATCACGAGGTCCTCGAGGGTGACGCTGCGGACCTAGACCAGCGGGTAGTCGACGTCGCACGTCGCGCGTCGCGATGAGGGTCGCCGTGAAGACCCGTTGCAGGGCTCCGATGATCGTCGATCGCCGTGCCCGGGTCGTTCGTCGCCGGCGAGAGGGCCCGGCTGCCGATCTCGGCCAAGGCGATCACGCCGAGACGCGGGTCCTGCTCGTAGGTGCGATGGGCCGCGATCCGGAAGGCCCGCCGGATCGACGCCTGCAGCTACGTCTCCGCCTCGCCCTCGACGATCGCGAGCGGTGTCGTCGACGTCGACGACCCGGCCAGCCCGTCGCGACCACCTGGCATGGAGACGGCGACTCCGCAAGGCGCTGAGCGACGTCGTGGCAGCGGACTCGACGTGGTCGATGATGTCGGACATGCGGCCGAAGGTGGAGAGATGGGCGATCCAGCGCAGGAGGTCACGACGATGATCGTGATCATCACCAGTGTTCCGAAGAACAGGATCGTACGTCCCTGGTCGCCGTAGTAGCCCGTCGACAACGCGATGATGCCGACGAGGGAGAAGGTGAAGCCGCCGACGAACGTCGACAGCGCGTTCTGCGAGGTGGTGTCCTCGACCATGAGCTGCGTCGCTCGCGGCGTCGCGATCGTGGTCGCCGACGAGTAGACGGTCACCATCGCGGTGATCGAGAACGTCGTGACCGCGAGCATCGAGCTCGCGATGATCTGCAGGATCGATCCGACGGAGTCCTGACCGAGGTCGATCACCAGCCGGAACGGGAGGAGGCCCCCGATGAAGCCGGCCGCGAGAGCGAAGGCGACGGCCATCAAGGTGAACACGGCGGCCCTGGCCCACACCTTCTTACCGAGCAGGAAGAGGAACCTCGAGAGACCTGTCTTCATGATGTCCTTGCGGTCGACGGCGGAACACCATCCTGCCGGACGATGCAGTCGCACCGTCACTGTCACCGCCGCACGTCGCGGAGCGTAGCGTCAACCGGGCCCACGCAGCGAGTGGGTCGGGTGACGGACGGATCGTGCGCGCCAGGCGTCGCCTGCGCCATACTCTCGGGATGGACATCCTGAACGAAGTGATCCTGGCCGGTGGCGATCTGTTGTGGACCTGGGCGGTGCTGCCCGTCCTCGGGCTCCTCGGTCTGTACTTCACCGTTCGCTCGGGCGTGGTGCAGTTCCGGCTCATCCCCGAGATGTTCCGCACCCTCACGAACAAGACGCCGCTCGGTGACGACGGCAAACCGCAGTCGGTCTCGGCCTTCCAAGCGTTCACGATCTCGGCCGCGTCGCGGGTCGGCGTCGGCAACATCGCGGGTGTCGGGACGGCGATCGCGATCGGCGGCCCCGGAGCGGTGTTCTGGATGTGGACGATGGCGTTCATCGGAGGCGCGTCGAGCTTCGTCGAGTCCACCCTCGGCCAGCTGTTCAAGGTGCGGGACAAGGACGGGTTCCGCGGCGGTCCTGCCTACTACATGCAGCACGGCCTGAAGGCGCGTTGGATGGGGATCATCTTCGCCGTCATCCTCATCGTCTGCTTCCCCTTCGCGTTCAGCTCGCTGCAGGCCAACACGATCAGCGCGACCGTGTCGTCGAGCTTCGGCGGCGAGATCGGCTGGATCCCCTGGGTGATCGGGATCCTGCTCGCTGCCCTCACCGCGCTCGTGGTGTTCGGTGGAATCCGCCGCATCGCGAGCGTGACCCAGGCGGTGGTGCCCGCCATGGCACTCGGCTACCTGCTGCTCGGCCTCGTCATCGTCGGGATGAACATCGACCAGCTGCCGGTCGTGTTCGCGTCCATCTACACGCAGGCGTTCGGGTTCAACGAAGTGGTCGGCGCAGCGCTGGGCACCATCATCATGACGGGCGTGAAGCGGGGCATGTTCTCGAACGAGGCCGGTCTCGGTTCAGCGCCCAACGCCGGTGCGAGCGCGGCCGTGACGCACCCGGTGAAGCAGGGCCTCGTCCAGACCCTCGGCGTCTACTTCGACACCTTCCTCGTGTGTTCGATCACGGCGTTCATCATCCTCGTGTCCTCACCGGACCTCGCCGGGGCGACCCGCGGCATCGGACTCACCCAGAACGCCATCGTCGGCAACCTCGGCGAGTGGTCGAACGTCCTCCTGAGCATCATCATCTTCCTCCTGGCGTTCAGCTCCATCCTCGGGAACTACTACTACGGCGAGTCGAACATCGAATTCATCTCGTCGAGCCGTCGTGTGCTCACCGGGTACCGGGTGCTCGTCGTCGCCGTGATCTTCCTCGGTTCGATCGCTTCGGCCGACGTCATCTGGAACACCGCCGACGGCATCATGGGACTCATGGCTCTCGTGAACCTCGTCGCCATCGGATTGCTGTCGGGCATCGTGTTCAAGCTGTTGAAGGACTACTCCGCGCAGCGGCGCGCCGGCCTCGATCCGGTCTTCACCCGTGACCGGTTGCCCGAAGTCAGCGGGATCGAATGCTGGCAGGACGCGCTCAGCGTGACCGGCCCCCTGCCCGTGCAGGAGGCCCGCACCGTTCGCTGACGCGGGATCAGGCTCGAGCGTCTACACTCGACAGCGGTGCGCCGGGAAGTCTGGTCGGCGGGCGGTGAACACACCGCTCTCGTCTCCGACCGAACCCGGTCGGCCGTCCGAGGAGCACCATGCCAGCCGTCGACGCCCCGCCCGAGCCTGCCTCCCGTCCCGCCCTGAACGTGGTTGGAGGGCCACACCCGGTCGTCGACGTGCTCGAGCGATGTCTCGGTGACGCGGACATCCCGGTCACCCACGCCATCGCGGACGGTACGTGGCACGTGGTGATCGTCGAGGTCCCGCCGGGAGCGCGGCGTCACGGTGCCGAGCAGTGCTCCGAACTGGCGGGCCTCCTGCGGGAACTCGTCGCCGTGCAGACGGGCGCGGTCGAGGTCGTGGTGCTGGTGGATGCGGGTGAGCATGCCGACGACCGCCGGTTGGCCGGGAAGTTCCAGACGGTGCTGACCAGGATGACCGCGGAGGCGCAGATCCTCTTCGGGGTCGCCAGCACGATCAACGGCATCGACGTGTCGGGTGAGGTCGACGTGCCGCTCCTCTGCCGCCGACTGATCGAGTACTTCGATCAGTCGGAGACCCTCGTCACCGGCGAGCTCCTGGTCGCTGAGGACCTCCGACAGCACTCGATCGGCACGTTGCTCTCCAACCGCTTCGCCTGACCCGGGCCGGGCGGCCGTCGAGTCGCCCGGGCCCGTTTCGGCGCGCCGTGGGTTCGTCGACCGTGCCGGCGTCGCGGAACGTGCCGCGCCCGTCGAACTCGGTGATGCCGTTCTTCTTCATCAGGAAGTGGACGAGGTCGGGCGTCGGGATGTCTGCGAGCGCGCCTTGACAAAATAACTGAGTGAACTCATGATTGAGTTTACTCGGGCTAAGCCGGGAAAACGACCCGGAAGGAGCCCCACCCATGAGAGCGTTCACCATCTCGAGCTACGCGTCCCCACTGCACGAGACCGAGGTGCCCGAGCCCGTCGTCGGTGCCGGCGACGTCCTCGTGCAGGTGCGGGCCGCCGGCCTCAATCAACTCGACGAGAAGATCCGTCTCGGCGAGTTCAAGCAGATCCTGCCGTACCGGTTGCCGATCATCCTCGGCCATGACGTCGCCGGCACCGTCATCCGCGTCGGTGCGCAGGTCCGCGGCTTCAAGCCCGGCGACGAGGTCTACGCGCGTCCTCGTGATCACCGGATCGGCGCCTTCGCCGAGCGCATCGCCGTCGCAGAGGCGGATGTCGCGCTCAAGCCGGCGTCGATCAGCATGGTGGAGGCGGGATCCCTGCCGCTCGTCGCGCTGACCGCCTGGCAGGCCCTCGTCGAGCTCGGCGACGTGCAGCCCGGTCAGCGGGTCCTCATTCACGCCGGTGCGGGCGGGGTCGGGTCGATCGCAATCCAACTCGCCAAGCAGCTCGGTGCGGAGGTCGCGACGACGGCCAGTGCCTCCAACGCGGACTTCGTGCGCGAACTCGGCGCGGACACCGTGATCGACTACCGCACCGAGGATTTCGAGGCGCTGCTCCAGGGGTATGACTTCGTGCTCGACAGCCTCGGCGGCGAGAACCTCCAGAAGTCGCTCCGCATCCTCAAGCGCGGCGGAATGGCCGTCGGCATCGCCGGACCGCCGACCCCGGACTTCGCCCGCTCCGCCGGCCTCAACGCGGTGCTCCGTCTCGCGATCTCCGCACTCAGCGGCAAGATCCGCAGGCAGGCCAAGCGGCTCGGCGTGAGCTACCGGTTCCTGCTCATGCGGGCGAGTGGTGACCAGCTGCGCGAGATCACCGCCCTCATCGACAGCGGGGCGATCCGTCCCGTCGTCGGACGGGTGTTCCCCTTCGACGACACGGTGGAGGCCCTCGGCTCACTCACTGGCGGCGGCATCCGCGGCAAAGCCGTCATCGTGGCGTAGCCCGCGGACGAAAGCGCGCAAAACGCTCCCGAACGCGATGTTCGGGAGCGTTTCGAGCGCTTTCGGAGCGTCAGCTACGCACTGCGGCGAGCTGCGGGTAGACCGCCTCGAGTGGGGCGCTGAGCCCGGCCTTGAGCTGCACCGAGGTGTCGTCAGCGAGGACTTCGTACTCGCCGGCCTCCGTCGCGTCGAGTACCTTCGTCACGAGGACGGCGGGGTCGAGCTTCGGGTCGGTCGCACCGGCGGCCATTGCCGTGTCCACGTAGCCGACATGCACGCCGACGACGTGCACGCCCGCGGGGGCGAGCTCGAGGCGCAGCGAGTTGGTCGCCGACCAGAGCGCGGCCTTCGTGGCGCTGTAGATGCCCGCGACGGCGTACCAGCTGAGGGCGGAGTGGATGTCGATGATCGCGGATCCGGTGTTGGCGGCGAGGATCGGTGCGAACGCGCGAGCGAGGAAGAGCGGGCCGAGGAAGTTGGTCTCCACGTTGGTGCGGATCTCCTCGTCGGTGTGCGACAGGATGCCGGGCGTCGACGCGTTCGTGCCGGCGTTGTTGATGAGGATCGTGACGTCGGGGGCCGCGGCGACGACGGCGGCGATCGAAGCGGGGTCGGTGACGTCGAGCGCGAGTGGGACGACACGCTCGTCGTCCCAGGTGCGCGGGTTCCGAGCCGTGGCGTAGACCTTGCTGGCGCCGCGTTCGAGGGCGTCGCGGACGAAGTTGGTCCCGATGCCGCCGTTCGCGCCGGTGACGAGGACGACTGCTCCGTTGAGTGAGGGCATGTGGCTGACCGTTCTGTTCGAGTGAGTGGTTCCGAAGTGGTCGTGGAACAATGAGCGACATCCAGCGATGCCGCGATCCAGTGACTATGCTCACAACTGAGCGCAATCATCTTCTATTCCCGAAGGACACCCATGACCGTCGAATCCCGGCCGCTCGGTCGCCGCGAGCGCAACAAGCTCGACAAACTCGAACGCATCACTGCCGCCGCCGGCGAGCTGTTCGCCGAGCACGGGGTCGACGACGTGACGACGCAGCAGATCGCCGACCGGGCCGACATCGGCACCGGCACGCTCTTCCTCTACGCGAAGACGAAGGGTGAGCTCCTGCTGCTCGTGCAGAACTCCACCTATGCGGATGCACTCGTCCGCGGGGTGGCCGACGCCGACGCCGCAGCCGACCCGCTCGATGCGGTCATGGCGATCATCCGTCCGGTCGTGGAATGCAATCGGAAGCAGGTCGACAACGGCCGCACCTACCTCCGGGAGATCGTCTTCGGCGATCCCGAGGAGCCGTATCACCGCGCCGCGCTCGCCCTCACCATGCAGACCGAGGAAGCGATCGCCGCGGTGTTGCAACGAGACGACCTCATGACCGCCGAGCGCGCCGCGACGACGGCGCACATCGTGTCCGCGATCATGTTCGTCAGCATGGCGGCGACGATCAACGCCGAGAACACCATCGACGAGATCGTCGCCGAGATCGAAGCACAGGTGCGGGCGATCCTGCCGAGCTGACGATCGACCGTCACGCAGCTCGGTGTCCGGTCCCCCTGACGTGAACAACGGGTGAATCCGCCCGCTCACCCGTTGTCGATCCAGCGATCGAGGAGCAAGCTCGTCGCCGTGGACCCCATCATCCTGCTCTCGCTCGTCGTGATCACGGCACTCGCCTTCGACTTCACCAACGGCTTCCACGACACCGCGAACGCGATGGCGACCTCCATCGCCACCGGTGCGCTGTCGCCGAAGGTCGCGGTCACCCTCTCGGCGGTGCTGAACCTCGTGGGCGCGTTCCTCAGCATCGAAGTCGCGCTCACCGTCACGAACGCGGTCGTGAAGATCCAGGATTCGTCGGGAGCTCCCGATCCGGCGCTCCTCGAGGGAGGCGGCTCGGCGCTCCTGCTGATCGTGCTCGCCGGGCTCATCGGTGGCATCATCTGGAACCTGCTCACCTGGCTGCTCGGTCTGCCGTCGAGCTCGTCGCACGCGCTCTTCGGCGGTCTCATCGGCTCGACGCTCGCGGGCCTCGGCCTGAACGGCGTGAACTGGGCCGGTGACGGCTCGAAGCTCGACGGCGTCGTCGGCAAGGTCATCCTCCCGGCGCTCATGTCGCCGGTGCTCGCCGGCGCGGTGGCGGCGATCGGCACCTGGCTCGTCTTCCGCGTCATCGGCAACCTCGCCCAGGGGCGTCTCCACCGCGGCTTCCGGATCGGGCAGATCGGCAGCGCGTCGCTCGTCTCGCTCGCCCACGGCACGAACGACGCACAGAAGACGATGGGCGTCATCACCCTCGCGCTCATCGCGGCCGGCGGCTGGGACGACACCGAGTCGGTCCCGCTCTGGGTGAAGCTCGCCTGTGCCCTCGCGATCTCGCTCGGCACGTACATCGGCGGGTGGCGGATCATCCGCACCGTCGGCAAGGGCATCGTGGAGTTGAACACACCGCAGGGCATGGCCGCCGAGAGCTCCTCCGCCGCCGTCATCCTCGCCTCGAGCCACCTCGGCTTCGCCCTCAGCACCACGCACGTCGCGACCGGATCGATCCTCGGCTCCGGGGTCGGACGGCCGGGTGCGCAGGTGCGCTGGCGGGTGGCCCTGCGGATGGTCGTCGCCTGGATCATCACCCTCCCGGCCGCCGCGCTCATGGGCGCGGTGATGTGGTGGGTCGGTCACCTCGCGGGCGGGGCGATCGGCGGAATCCTCATGGTCGCGATCCTCGTGGGTGTCGCGCTCGCCATCTACCTGCGGTCGCGCCGCGACAGCATCGGATCCCACAACGTGAACGACGACTGGCAGGACGCCCCCGCCCGCTCGTCGCAGAAGACCGCAGCGTAAGGACGTCGGACATGTTCATGCTCTTCCTCGAAGCCGCCGCCCAGGTGGCCGTCATCGCGCTCGTGCTCGGCGCCGGGCTTCCCGCGCTCTTCGCGCTGGGTGTCCGCTCGTTCGCGGTCGCCGGAGGCGCCGGGTCCGACGACCGGAGCGGGTCGGCCGCGCCGACGATCCCGTCGGCGCTCCTCCGGGCCATCGGCGTGCTGTGCTTCGCCGTCGTCGTCGCCGCAGTGCTGGTCGGACTCACGATCATCGTGGCCACCGGTCTGGGGCAGGAGGTCAGCTTCGACCACGTGTTCCCGACCTTCACGCCGAAGGACTGAGGATGTCATCCGAGAACGGGACAGACCTCACCGCCCACGGGTCCGGTGTGGTGGCGCGTGTCGTCGGCTGGCTCCGCGCCGGATACCCGACGGGCGTGCCCGAGCACGACTACGTGCCGCTGCTCGGCATCCTCCGACGGAGCCTCACCCCCGAGGAGCTGGACCAGGTCGTCGAGGGACTGCTCGTCGAGGCGGAGAACGCCGATGCGAGCGGTGAGCCGGTCGGCCACGATCGTCTGCGGGCGCGTGTCGAACAGCTCCTCCTCGGTCCGGCGCTCCCGGAGGACCTCGTCCGCGTCTCCGCCCGGCTCGCGAGCGCGGGGTGGCCGCTCGGCAGCCCGGACGACGTCCGCGCGGTGAGCGACTGACCATGACGACGCCGGTCGGGAAGGCGCGTGCGACCCTCCTCGAGGAACGCGGAGGGCTGGTCGCCCGCATCGTGCGCTGGCTCCGAGCCGGGTATCCCGCAGGATTCCCCGACCAGGACTTCGTCCCGCTCGTGGCGCTCCTCCGTCGGCGGCTGAGCGACGCCGAGGTGGCCGAGGTGGGTGCGCGCCTCGCGGCCGAGGGCGACACGTCGCTCAGTCGGGTCGACGTCGCCACCGCGATCGCGCGGGTCACCGCGGAGCTGCCGAGCGACGAGGACGTGGAGCGTGTCCGCCGGTCGCTCGCCGACCACGGGTGGCCGAGCGACTTCGCGGTCTGACGGTCGAGTCGGTGGTGCTGGGGTGACGACCACTGCGTCCTCAGCTCGTGGCCGGTGTCGGGGGCCCGTCGTAGGTTCGGCTCGTGCCGGAACGTGTGGAAGCGTGGTGGGCCCGCCGTCAGTGGTCGAAGGGCCTCGAGACGCCGTACCCGGTGGGCGCCTACCGGCAGGCCTGGGCGTCGTTCCCAGCGCTGTGGCGTCAGTACCACGCGGATCTCAACGCCGGCATCGTCCTGAGCCAGGTGCCGCCCGCGGCCGACGTCCTGCTGCAGTGGCAGTGCGACCGGGGGCACCGGTTCGTCGCGACGCCGGCTGAGCAGCGCTCGCGGCCCGGACGCGAGCGTCGCCGCAGTGCGTGGTGCCCGGAATGCTCCGACGAGGCGGATCCGTCGAGGGTCGTCGCACTGCCGATGCGGGAGTCGGTGACCGATCCGGTGCCCGCGGCCGCGGGGCTCATCCGGGAGCGTCGTGCGCGCCCGAAGCCGTCGCTGTGCGAGAAGACCCCTGACCTGCCGGTGGGGGAGGCCTTCACGTCCGAGTGCGCGCCGAAACCGGCGTCCGCTGTCGAGGCTCAGCTGCGCGCGGATCTCCACGGGCGACTCACGCTGACCGAAGGACTGAACGCCGTGCGGGTGCAGCGTCCGTTCTTCCAGCACCTGGAGGTGTGGCCCGACCTGGTCTACCCGGAACTGCGCATCGCCATCGAGTACGACAGCATCGGCCGGCACGGACTCGAGCACGTGGGGCGCCGCGAGGAAGCGGACCGACGGAAGGACCGCGCGCTGCGGTCGGCTGGCTGGGAGGTCGTCCGCCTCCGCACCGGGAAGCTCGAACCCCTTGGCCCCCACGATCTCCAGCTCTCGTCGTGGAACCGACGCGCGCTCGACCGGTTGGTCGATACGCTCAGGGCCATCCGGGGTCCGTTCATGGTCGACGCGTATCTGCGCTGATCCGCGAGCGCCACGAGAGGGCGATGATGCGTTACCCTCGTCGCAGAGGGAAAAATCCCGTCGTGCTTCGGCCGGCGGAAACGCACAAGCGTCTCGTGGGAGTCGCCACTTCTTCATCGAAGGAGTGCGCCCATGCTCGAACCCTCAACCTCCACGGCTGTCGAAGACTCGCCGCCACGCCTCCGCGACGCGTGGGTCGCGCTGGCCGGCCTCTCGGGCGTGTTCCTGTTCGAGATGCTCGACAACTCCGTCCTGAACGTCGCGCTCCCGACCATCGGCCGTGACCTCACCGCTTCAACCGCGTCACTGCAGTGGGTGTCGGGCGCGTACTCGGTCACGTTCGGCGGACTGATGTTGCTCTTCGGTGCGGTCGCCGACCGGTTCGGTCGGCGTCGGGTCATGCTCGTCGGTCTGACGCTGCTCGCCGTCGTCAGCGTCTTGACCGTGTTCGTGGGCTCGGTGGAGCAGTTGATCGCCGTACGCGCCCTGATGGGCGTCGCCGCGGCGATGACGACTCCGGGATCGATGGCGTTGGCGTTCCGCCTGTTCGACCGGGACGACCTGCGTGTCCGCGCGCTGACGGTCATCTCGACCGCTGGGCTGGTCGGCCTCGCCGCCGGGCCGACGATCGGCGGCTTCGTGCTCGCCGTGGCGCCGTGGCAGGTGCTCATCGTCGCCAACGCCCCGATCGCGGTGATCGCCTGGATCGGGATCCGCGCCGGGATCGGTGCCGACGAGTGGTCGCACCTGCACCGAGACCGGATCGATGTGCTCGGCGCTGCGCTCGGGACCGCGACCGTCGTCGGCGTCCTCCTCACCCCGACCCTGTTCGTCGCCGGCACCGACGTCGCTGCGGCCTGGGGCGCGGCGGCGGCAACGGTGACCGCCGCGATCGGCTTCGTCGTCAGGGAGCGCACCGCCCGCCACCCGTTGCTGGATCTTCGTCTCGTGGCTCAGCCGCTCGTGGCCTCCGGCTTGGCGTACAAGGCCGCCGCCGGGCTGGCGATGGCCGGCTTGTCGTACCTGGCGACCCTGCAGCTGCAGTTCGCCTGGGGGTGGCCGCCGGCCCTGGCCGCTGTCGCGATGCTCCCGCAGGTCGTGGTGCTCTTGGCGAGCGGTCGCTTCGTCGGCCCGTTCGTGCACCGCGTGGGACTCGATCGTGCGGCATGGATGAGCGCCGCCGCGGTCGTCTCGGGGCTCGCCGTGTTCGCGCTGCTGAGCCGGTTCGGCTACCCGTGGGTGCTCGTCGCACTCATCCTCGTCGCCGCCGGGATGCGGGTGGTCGGAGCCGTCGCCGGCAACAACGTCCTTCGCGGGCTTCCCGCGGACCGCACGTCCATCGGTGCGGCCCTGGTCGACACCGCGAGCGAGATCGCCACCGCTGTCGGGATCGCCGCGACCGGGACGATCCTCGCTGCGGTCGTCGGCGGCGGCATCACGACCGAGTACTTCACCCCGGCCCTCGTCGCGTCGTTCCAGCAAGCGATCCTCATTGCGGGATCGACCATCGCCGTCCTCGCTGCAGCCCTCGTGGCTGTCGGTGTCCTCCGTTCACATCACGTCCCATCTCAGCCCGCAACCCAGGAGCCATCCCATGTCTGACCTCATGCCCCGTCCCCCGTTCGATCCCGAACTCACCCCCTTCCTCGCCGCGCTCGAGGCGCGCGGGCCGTTCAGGCTGACGACCGAGATGCTGCCGCGGATGCGCGGCCTCGACACGACCGAGGAGGCCCTCGACGAACGGCTGCGCTCGCGCGGGTTCGAGCGGCGCTCCCTCACGGTGCCCGGCCATCTCGGGGATCCGATCACGCTCGCTGTCGTCCAGCGGATCGGGCGCTCCGGCGCGACGACGGCGGTCTATACGATCCATGGCGGAGGGATGATGTTCGGTCATCACCTCGGCAACCTCGAGTCCTACGACGACTGGCTCCTGAACGACCACGACGTCGTGCTCATCAGCGTCGACTACCGCCTCGCCCCCGAGTACCCCGACCCGTACCCGGTCGAGGACTGCTACGCCGGACTCGTCTGGGTCGCGGAGCACGCGGATGAACTCGGTATCGACCCGGACCGCATCGTGATCGCCGGGCAGAGCGCTGGCGGCGGGCTCGCGGCCGGCACCGCCCTGCTCGCCCGGGACCGCCGTGGGCCGGCCCTCTTCGGGCAGATCCTCGTCTCGCCGATGCTCGACGATCGGGATGCCACCGTGTCGACGATGCAGATCGACGGGGTCGGGGTCGCAGATCGGCAGATGACCCGGTTCGGCTGGGAGGCCTATCTCGGACACCGTCGCGCCGGTGAGGACGTTTCCATCTCCGCCGCGCCGGCGCGGGCGACCGATCTCACCGGGCTTCCGCGCACCTACCTCGACTGTGGCAGCGCCGAGGTGTTCCGTGACGAGACGGTCGCCTTTGCCAGTGCGATGTGGGCTGCGGGTGGCGACGCGGAACTGCACGTCTGGCCGGGGGCGTTCCACGGCTTCACGAGCATGGTGCCGAGAGCCGCCATCTCGCGGGCCGCCATCGCGGCCCTGGCCGACTGGACGAGGCGACTGCTCGGAACACCCGCCGGCGAGGTCGCTCTGCCGGGTGCATCATGAACCGGTGAACTGCATCACGGTGTCCCAGGCCAGCTTCACGATGAGGATGGACAGGGTCACCAGGAACACGATCCGCACGAAGCCGCTTCCGCGTTTCGTCGCCATACGGGCGCCGATGAACCCGCCGGTGATGTTCATCACGGCCATGGCGAGACCGAGCGCGAGCAGGACCTCGCCGTGCACCCCGTACACGACGAGGGCGGCGAGGTTCGTGGTGAGGTTGGCGATCTTCGCGTTGACGCTGGCTTGCAGGAAGCCGTAGCCGAGTACGCCGACGATGAGGATGACGAAGAACGAACCCGTTCCCGGTCCGAGGATGCCGTCGTAGAAGCCCACCAGCAGCCCGATCAACGCCGCCCGCCAGGCGACGGCGGTGGCGCGGTCATGGCGGGGTTCGTGGTGCAGGCCCATGGTCGGCTTGAAGAGGGTGTACAGCGCCACAGCGATCACGGCCACGAGCACGATGGGCGTCAACACGTCGCGAGGGACGTACCGCGACAGGGCGGCACCGACGGTCGACCCGGCGTATGCACCGGCGACGAGGGGCACCAGGAGCACGAACTGCACCCTGATCTTGCGCAGGTACACCCAGCTCGCCGACAGGGTGCCGAAGAACGACGACAGCTTGTTCGTACCCAGGATGAAGGGGGTCGCGACGTCGCTCGGTACGGCGATGACGAGCGCGGGCAGTTGGATCAGTCCGCCGCCACCGACGACCGCGTCGACCCAGCCGGCCACTCCCGCCGCGACGAGGAGGAGGACGAGCGCGGCCACCGAAACGGGAAGCCATTCGGCGATCAGCGGTCCATCGAGCACAGTCGCCCAGCCTAATCGTCAGAGTGATGATCCATCGGGCGGACGTCGAACGGGGTCTTCGAGGGTTCAGGCGATCCTGATGCATTCACATCTGCTTATATGTATAGATGAACGAGGATCTCGAACCCGCTGCCGAGTTGTTCAAGGCCCTGTCCTCCTCCTCGCGGTTGCGGTTGCTGCGCATCCTGGCCGCCGGCACGTCCACGGTCGGTCAGCTCGCCGAGCAGAGTCAGTTGTCGCAGCCGTTGGTCTCGCAGCACCTGCGGACGCTGCGATCAGCCGGCCTGGTCTCGGTGCAGCGGATCGGCCGAGAGGCGCACTACGACGTCGCTGACGTGCACGTCTCGCACATCGTCGACGATGCCGTGCAGCACGCCCTCGAGGGATAGCGAGAACCACTATCGATTAGCTGCATGTATTGCAATTCGCTTATGAATGAGATGTACTGATGACGCGTCGCCGCCCGTCGCGACACCCGATCTCTTCCTTCGAAAGGCAATCATGAGCACGACTGACATCCACGCCGAGCACTCCGTCACCGAGCACGAGCACGGAACGGACTGCGGCCACGAAGCCGTCCAGCACGACGACCACACCGACTACGTGCACGGCACGCACCACCACGCTCTGCACGACGGTCACTACGACGAGCACGAGAGCGTCGCCGAGCACACCGTCGCCGACCACGAGCACGGTGCGGCGTGCGGTCACGACGCCGTCGACCACGACGGTCACGTCGACTACGTGCACGACGGCCACCAGCACGCGGCGCACGGCGAGCACTACGACGAGCACTGATCGCTCGTCGTCGTACGACGCACGAGGGGGCCGGCTTTCGAGTCGGCCCCCTCGTGCTGTTGAGTGGGCTGGCGTTCGGTCAGTCATCCGTCAGTCGTTGTTCCTCGGTGGCCGTTACGCTCGCTGCATGGAACCGGACTGGATCGAACATCGGCGCTCGGAGGACCGAGAGCGGCTGGGGTGGATGAAGCCTGTCGGTGAGGGGTTCGTCGTCATCGATCTCCTGGGGCGTCAGCGAACCGATGCGCTGGACTGGTTCCATGCCGAGGAGGCGCTCGACGAGATCGGCATGGGCTATCTCGCCGACCCGCACGAGCTTCGTCTGGAGGACGGCTCCTGGTTGCGCGTCCGGATCGCCGAGGTCTCGACCGCCGGTATCCGGGTGAAGAAGGACGATTGGGGTGACATGACCGCCACGCAGCTGTACTACGAGGTCTCCTTCCCCGTGACCGAGGACCAGCTGCGA
>NZ_JCACOF010000003.1:0-86497 GCF_059073635.1 Plantibacter sp.
GGTAGGACCGCGTTTCGCGAGGTCGCCCGCCGTTCAGCGAACGAGCTGGTCCGAGGCGGGTATCGCGGCGCAGGAGTCACGGACGATGACCTGTTCCAGGACCGCTTCGGAGAGATCCGGCAGCTCGGTCCCGCTGGCTTGGGCGATCGCGACGGCTGCGAAGTTCGCGCCGTCGGCTTCTTCGTTGCGGCGCACGGTCGTCAGGGAGGGGACGAAGAGGGCTGCGATCGGTGCGTCGTCGTGGCCGATCACGGAGAGATCGTTCGGCACGCTGAGGCCGAGTCGCAGAGCCGCTCCCACGATGAGGGCCGCGACGTCGTCGTTGTAGGCGGCTACGGCGGTGACTCCGGCGGCGCGCCAGTCACGGACCGCTTCGATCGCATCGTCCTGCCCGGCCAGTGTCCGCACGTCGAGTGGAACCCGGTCGTGTCGTTGCTCGTGCTGCTGAGCTGCCTGGACGCGCACGCTGGCGAGATCAGTCAGCCGGGGATCAGCCGTCGAGGCATAAGCGATGCGGCGGTGTCCGAGGCCGTGCAGGAACCTGAGTTGCTCGGCAGGTCCCGTTTCGGGTGAGGCGCTGCCGCCGATGTCGTCGGGGAAGATGTGATTGATGCCCTGAGCGCGCATGCTCACGAGTTGCTCCGGCGTGAACGGGGCGAACCCCATCACGACCTCCGGCTCGAGCAGCTCCCACAGTGGCCGAACGGCGCTTTCGCGGCGAGGCGTATACGTCACCAGGGTGTACCCCGCATCGTCGAGCACGCTGCTGGCTGCCTCGATCAACCGCTGCATGCTCGCGCCGACAGGCCAGTCGGGGAGGACGAGGAGGACGATGCGGCTCGCCCCTCGGGCGAGTGCCTGCGCTCCGGCGTGCGGCCGGTAGCCGATCCGCTCGGCCGCCTCCAACACGCGTGCGCGGGTACTCGACGAGATCGTCTGTCCGGCGGTCTGGTTGAAGACGAACCCGACGGTCGCGCGCGACACTCCGGCTTCGCGTCCGACGTCGGCGGCCGTTGGGCGTTTCTTCACGAGGGGATCGCTCACCGGACCACTCTGCCGTACTTGTGCTTGCGCGTGCTAGTTCGATCGGACTAGAGTGCAGAACTAGCGCGCGCTACCCGGCGCCATTTCGACAACGGAGTCCCCATGACACACGAGCCCCCACGCAACGAGACGCCGCGAGCGTCCGCTGCCCCCGCCCAGCCGTTCCCTGCAGCGCCGGCAGCCGTCGAGGAGGTCATCGACAGCGCACCCACCCGGGCCGAGCCGCAGGCGAGCCCGTCCTACATCTGGTTCCAGGTACTGGGGCAGTTCGGCGTCTTCGTCGCCTTCATCACTCCGCTGGCGATCTCCCTGGCGATCCGCCTCTCGGAGCTTGCTCCCGGCCGTGACGAGTACCTCGGCTACATCACCGGGTCGGGTGCCCTCGTCGTGATGCTCACCGCTCCGTTGTTCGGGGTGCTCAGCGACCGCACGCGTACGCGGATCGGGCGTCGTCGTCCGTTCATGATCGCGGGCACGGTGTTGGGTGTGGTCTCCCTCGTGGTGATGGCGCTCGCTCCATCCGTGTTGGTGCTCGGTTTCGGCTGGGTTCTCGCGCAGATCGGCTGGGGTCAGGTGCTGCAGAATCTGCAGACGTCGATGGCGGACAAGCTGTCTGAAACACAGCGTGGCAAGGTCGCCGGACTCGCGGGGTTCGCGACCCAGGTGGCGCCGGTGTTCGGTGTCGTGATCGCCGGGTCGTTCTCCGGGAACGCTCTGCTCCTCTTCCTGCTCCCGGGGCTCGTCGGAGTGATCTTCGTCGCCATGTTCGTGCTCTTCACGCGGGAACCGGACACGCGGGGGGCCCGCTTCGATGAGCGGCTCTCGCCGAAGACCTTGTTCAGTAAGTATCTGTACAACCCGCGGCGGTTCCCGGACTTCTCGCTGGTCTGGCTGGGGCGGTTCCTCTTCTACTTCGGTCTCACCCTGAACACGACCTTCACCGCGTTCTTCTTCGCCTCACGGCTCGGCGTCGAGGTGACCGAGGTCGCACCGATCATCGCCACCCTCGGCCTGTTCGGGATCGGAGCGACGACCCTGGGCGCGATCGGGGGCGGGTTCCTGTCGGACAAGGTCCGCCGCCGACGCGTCTTCGTCCTCCTCGGCGCCGTGCTGTTCGCCGTCGGCGCGATCGTGATGGCCCTGGCTTCCGACGTCCCGGTGCTGTACACCGGGTCGCTGATCACGTCGGTCGGCATCGGGATGTTCGCCGCGGTCGATCAGGCGCTGATCCTGGACGTCCTGCCGGAGAAGGCCACCAACGCCGGGCGGTACATGGGGATCATCGGCTTCGCCGTGTCGATCCCGCAAGCTGTCGCGCCGTTCATCGCGCCCGTCTTCCTCGCGATCGGCGTGACCGCCGGCGGCGGTAAGAACTACACACTGCTCTACATCATCGCCGCAGCGTTCACCCTGCTCGGAGGGCTCGTGGTCCTGAGAATCCGATCCGTCCGATAGCCCGTCACCACCGCTCGAGGAGCCACCATGTCGACCTGGACCGCGTCCTTCATCACTTCAGCCACCCCCAGTCCAGCGCCCGAGGGCCCTGCCGCGTACCTTCGCAAGGAATTCACGCTCACGAGACAACCTGCTGCCGCGACACTGCGAGTCACCGCCGTGGGGTTGATCGAACCCCACCTCAACGGATCAGTGGTCGGTGATGAGGTCCTCACTCCGGGCTGGACGTCCTATCGTCACCGCCTCGTGGTGAGCAGCCACGAGGTGACCGATCGCATCCGCATAGGCGGCAACGTGATCGGTGCCGTCGTGGGCGAGGGGTGGGCGCTGGGGCGACTCGGGTGGGAGGGCAAGCGCCACCACTACTCGGAGCGACCCGCCGGCTGGTTGCAGCTCGAGCTCGAATACGCCGACGGCAGCACCGAGGTGATCGTGAGCGACGACACCTTCCGATCCAGCACCGGTGGGGGGCTGACCGACAGCATCTACGACGGTGAAGAGTTCGACGCGCGCCTGGAGCCATCAGGGTGGGACGCGCCGGGCTTCGACGACAGTGCTTGGGATGGTGTGTCCCTGATGGACTGGCCGCAGGAGTCCCTCGTCGAACCCATCGCCCCGCCGATCCGGCGCATCGAGGAGCTCGCGCCGGTGGACATCCTCACCACACCCGCTGGTCTCACCGTGCTGGACTTCGGCCAGATCATCTCCGGATGGGTGCGACTGCAGGTCACGGGCCCCGCCGGCACGACCATCGCGCTCCGCCACGCAGAGGTCATGACCGACGGCGAGCCTGACTACGAGACGATCCGCACAGCGCGGGCGACGGACCGGTACACCTTGAGCGGTGGTGGCCCCGAGGTGTGGGAACCGCGCTTCACGTTCCACGGCTTCCGGTATGTGCAGGTCGACGGGTGGCCCGGCGAACTCACCGCCGATGCGGTCCGAGCGATCGTCGTGCACTCCGACATGCGGCGCACCGGGTGGCTCGAGACGTCCGATCCGCTGCTGAACCAACTCCACGCGAACGCCGTCTGGTCGATGCGCGACAACTTCGTCGGCGTACCCACCGACTGCCCGCAGCGGGACGAACGGCTGGGCTGGACCGGCGACATCAACGCCTTCGCGCCCTCCGCCGCATTCCTCTACGACGTCCGCGGCGTGCTCGGGTCCTGGCTGCGCGACCTCGCCGCCGAGCAGGCGGCGCGGGGCTTCGTGCCCTGGGTCGTCCCCGACGTCCTGTCGACCCCGTCATCGCCGACCGCCCTGTGGAGCGACGTGGCCGTCAGTCTGCCCTGGACGCTGTATCGGGAGTACGGCGACCCGCGGATCCTCGCGGAGGCCTACCCCTCGATGACCGCATTCATCCGCCAGGTCGCCGATCTGCTCGACGAGAACGGGCTGTGGAGCAGTGGATTCCAGTATGGGGACTGGCTCGACCCCGATGCGCCGGCGGACAACCCGGCCGGCGGGAAGACCGATCGGCACCTGGTCGCCGCGGCCTATCTCTGCCGAACCACTCGGGAGATGGCCGACACCGCCGGCGTCCTCGAGCGGCCCGACGATGCAGCGGAGTTCCGAGCGCTGGCCGAACGCGTGCGGACCGCCTTCCTGAATGAATACGTCAGTGCGAACGGGCGAGTGGTCGACGAGACCGCGACCGCCTACGCGCTGGCGATCGCGTTCGACATCCTCGACGAGTCCCAGCGGGCACACGCGGGGGACCGGCTCGCAGCGATCGTCGCGAAGGCCGGCTACCGCATCTCGACCGGATTCGCCGGCACTCCGTTGGTCACCGACGCCCTGTCCTCGACCGGCCACCTCGATGCGGCCTACCTGCTCCTCCTGGAGACGGGCTGCCCGTCGTTCCTGTACCCCGTGACCATGGGGGCCACGACCGTCTGGGAGCGATGGGACTCGATCCGTCCCGACGGCTCGATCAACCCGTCCGGCATGACCTCCCTGAACCACTACGCGCTCGGCGCCGTCGTCGACTGGATGCACCGCACGATCGGCGGCCTCACCCCGGTCGAGCCCGGCTACTCCAGGATGCGCATCGCGCCCCGGCCTGGCCGCGGTGTCACTTCCGCCGTGCTCAGACACACCACCACGCACGGCGACGTCCTCGTCGACTGGCGGATCGTCGACGGTGAGGGCCGCGTGCTCGTCACGATCCCGGACGGCACGACCGCCGTGGTCGAGCTCCCGCTGCACCCGGATGCGGCGGCGTTCGAGATCGCTGCCGGGTCGCACGAGTGGAACTACCCCGTGGAGGACGCGGGCCAGGGCGGTTCGTACAACTTGGACTCGACCCTGGGCGAGATCGCAGCCGATCCGAACGCCTGGCGCCTGTTCACCGACGCGTTCGGCCGACACGTCCCTGGCGTGCCGCTGGACGGCGACGACCCCGGCGCCGCGGCCCTGTCCATCAGAACCCTCCTGGACTACATCCCGGGCGCATCCGAGGAACTGAAGACCGACATCGAAGCGTCCCTCGACGCCGCAACCACTGGAGCATCAGCATGACGTTCGATCCATCAGCACTGACCCTCGCGCAGAAGGCAGCCCTCCTCTCCGGCGCCGACTTCTGGTCCACGAAGAGCCTGCCCGACGCGGGCATCCCATCGATCGTCCTCACCGACGGACCCCACGGCGTGCGACGCCAGGCCGGTGACGCCGACCACCTCGGCATCAACGACAGCCTGCCATCGACGTGCTTCCCCCTCGCCGTGGCGGTGGGCAGCAGCTGGGACCCGCAGCTCGCCGCACAGGTGGGTGCCGCCGTCGGCCGGGAAGCACGGGCGTTCGGAGTCTCCGTCGTCCTCGGACCAGGGGTGAACATCAAACGCAGCCCGCTGTGCGGCCGGAACTTCGAGTACTACTCCGAGGACCCTCACCTCTCCGGAGTGCTCGGCGCCGCTCACGTCACCGCGATGCAGGAGACGGGGGTGGGGGCTTCGGTCAAGCACTTCGCCGCGAACAACCAGGAACACGAACGGATGCGCATCAGCGCAGACGTGGACGAGCGCACCCTCCGGGAGATCTACTTCCCGGCCTTCGAACGAGTCGTCCGGGAGGCCAGGCCCGCCACCGTGATGTGTTCGTACAACAAGATCAACGGGGTCTACGCCTCCCACAACCGATGGCTGCTCACGGACATCCTGCGCACCGATTGGGGCTTCGAGGGCGCGGTGGTCTCCGATTGGGGCGCCGTCAGTGACCGCGTCGCAGGTGTGGCAGCCGGGATGGACCTGGAGATGCCCGGCAGTGGAGGAGCCACCGACCAGCAGATCGTCGACGCCGTGCTGGCCGGGCGACTCGACGAAGAGCTCGTGGACGAATCCGTCCGCAGGGTCGTGGCGCTCACCGAGCTGGCAAGCGATGCCACCGGTGATCTCGACGTGGACGGCCACCACACGCTGGCCCGACAGGTCGCGGCGGATTCGATCGTGCTGCTCAAGAACGATGAGTCCACCCTCCCCATCCGGCCGGACACCCGCATCGCCGTGCTCGGCGCCTTCGCGACCACGCCCCGGTATCAGGGAGGCGGCAGCTCCCACATCAACGCCACCCGCGTCGACGCCGCCCTCGACGCCATCCGCGACCAGTCGTGGGCGGAGGGGGTGACCATCGAGCACGCGACCGGGTTCACCGAGGACGGCTCCGGTGACACCGCCGCGCTCCTCGACGAAGCGGTCGCCGTCGCCGCCCGTGCGGACGTCGCCGTGCTGTTCGTCGGGCTGGGAGACCGCGACGAGTCCGAAGGGTTCGACCGCGACACCCTCGCCCTCCCGGCCCCGCAGGTCGATCTCATCCACGCCGTCGCAGCGACAGCGGCGAAGACCGTCGTCGTGCTCTCGAATGGAGGCGTCGTCTCGCTCGAAGGCTGGCACGACGAGGTCGACGCGATCCTGGAAGGGTGGCTGCTCGGTCAGGCGAGCGGCTCAGCCATGTCGGATGTGCTGTTCGGCCGGGTCAACCCGTCCGGCCACCTGGCGGAATCGATCCCGCTCCGTTTGGAAGACACCCCCAGCTGGGTGAACTTCCCCGGCGAGCAGGGCCACGTGCGGTACGGCGAAGGCGTCTTCGTCGGGTACCGGTACTACACCTCGGCGGAGGTGCCGGTGCGGTACCCGTTCGGTCACGGACTCAGTTACACCACGTTCTCCACCGAGAGCGTCGTCGCCCGGGTCGTCGGTGACGCCGAGGTCGAGGTCGACGTCACCGTGACCAACACCGGTGAGCGCACTGGCAAGCACGTCGTCCAGCTCTACGTCGCCCCGGCACCGGCGCCGGTGCGCCGCCCGGTTCGAGAGCTGCGCGGTTTCGCGAAGGTCGACCTCGGTGCCGGCGAGAGCACCACGGTCACGCTGCGGCTCGATCGGCGCGCCTTCGCCTACTGGGACATCGAGCTCGACCGGTGGGTCGTCACCGCCGGCGACCACCTGATCCAGGTCGGCTCGGACGCCGCCACCATCACCCGCGAGACGGCCGTGACGCTGAGCGGAGACACGATCGTCCGCGAACTCACCCTGGCGTCCACGGTCGGCGACTGGTTCGGTCACCCCGAGGTCGGACCCTTGCTCATGCAGGGCATGTCCGCGGGGATGACCGCGGAGCAGGCCCAGCAGGCCGCGGAGAACCCCGACCAGCTCAAGATGGTCGAATCCATGCCCATGCAGCAGTTCCTCGCATTCGTCCAGGGCGCCATCCCCGAGGAGTCCCTCGAGCAGATGATGCAGCTGTCGCGATCCGCTGCGGGTGCCGCACGATGACGAGGGTGCCGCCGCCTGGCGGTCCGGGCTCGCCGGTCGGCCGGCCACAGAACATCCCGAGAACGACGACGCCGATGGAGGCACACATGAACAGATACGACGACAGGCGAGTCCTCATCACCGGGGCAGGCTCCGGTATCGGACAGGCGACGACCCTGCGGATCCTCGCGGAAGGCGGGACGGTCGTCGCCGCGGACATCAGCGACACAGGCCTGGCGGACACCGCGTCGAAGGCAGGCTCTGACCTCGAACGCTTCCATCCGGTGATCATCGACATCGGTGACGAAGGATCGGTCCGTGGCGGCGTGGAGGAGGCCGTCGGAATCCTCGGCGGGCTCGACGTCCTCGTCAACGCGGCCGGCATCCTGCGTTCCTCCCACACGGCGACGACCAGCCTGGAGAGCTTCCAACAGATCATCCGCGTCAACCTCACCGGGACGTTCCTCATGATCCGCGAGGCCCTTCCAGCCCTGCAGCGGGGTACTGGAGCCGCCGTCGTGAACTTCAGCTCCACATCCGCCGGCTTCGCCCATCCCTACATGGCCGCGTACGCCGCGAGCAAGGGAGGCGTGCAGTCGATGACGCACGCGCTCGCCGCCGAGTACGCCAAGGATGGCATCCGGTTCACCTCCGTCCAGCCGGGCTCCATCTCATCCGGGATGACCAGCGGGACGGGCATGAGCGGTCAAAGCGTGGGTCCGGGCCTGCCGGACGACGTCGACTACAGCCTCATGATGAAGCTCCAACCCATGCTCGGTGAAGGCTTCGCCTCACCCGATGCCGTCGCGGGCGTCGTCGCGATGCTCGCGAGCGCCGACGGCGCGTTCATCACAGGCACGGAGATCCGGATCGACGGCGGAACCCACGCCTGACCCCTCGATCACCTGCTGACATCGGGTCGCGCGCGACATTCCGCGGTGAGAAGCTTGCGTTGTGACCGGTATCGACCTGACCTTCGCGCCACCGCTGAGGGGCACGTTCTACCGCGCCGATCGACCCGAGCTTCCGCGAGTTCGCGATCGCCGGATCGCGCGCCGCCGGGCGCTACTCGCGGGCGAACGAGCCGACGCTCTACCTGAGCTCGTCCATCGATGGCGTCGAGGCCGCGATGATCGCCCACCAGGATGCTCGGGCGGCGGCGCGCGAGATCGTGGAGATCGATGTCGAGGCGTCCGGCATCGTCGACCTGCGCGACGTGGGAGCGCTGGAGTCGGCAGGCATCGACCTCGCTGACGCGACAGCCCCGTGGCAGGACGTCGCCGCCGCCGGAGGCACGCCGACGTCGTGGAGCGTCCGCGACCGCCTCCTTGCCGGCGGCGCGAACGGGTTGATCGATCCCTCGCGCAAGCGCCCGGGGCTCTGGCATCTGGTGCTCTTCCGCTGGAACGAGCCTGATGCGCCGGTCGTCAGCTTGAGAGGGACTCATGTCGCCGCCGCGAATTGATGCCGCGACACGACGTTCGTCTCTGATCCGAGCGCGTCCCGAGCCCCGCTCAGCTCTGAGCGCGGCGCGCGTGCGTGCGCGCCTTCATCCGGTTGCCGCAGACCGCCATCGAGCACCACTTCGCGGTGCCAGGGCGGCTGTGGTCGACGAGGAACTGCGTGCACTCGTGGTTCGCGCAGGCACGGAGGCGCCCGGGGAACTCCGTGATCACGCTCGACCACGCCAGCACGACCCCCGCCACCAAGGCGATCGTCGTCAGGGACCTGAAGCTCCCAGACCACGCCATCCGGGGTGATGCGCGGCGTGCGCACGGCATCGTCGAGGATGCCCGCGAGGTCTCTGATCGCTCCTCCGTCATCTCCACGGACCATGGTCTGCAGCGCCTGTCTCGCATGTCGGAGGCGCGCCACCTCGTCCACGGATCCCGTGCCGCCCCAGCTGCGCGCCAGGTCTTGTCCGGTCGCCCCCTCGAGACGGTCGGTCGGGGTGCCCTCGACGACCGGCGCACTGTTCAACAGGCCCAGCAGCAGCTCCTCGTCGCGAAGCATCGTTCTCCGTTCTCGTGCGCCGTCCGGCGCCCTGGATCCATGCTACCGTCTGACTAACCAGTAAAACAATCTAAAGGGGTTAGCAATGGTCACCGTCCACCACCGCACCGTCTCGATCGACGGGCTCGACGTCTTCTACCGCGAGGCCGGCCCGGCAGACGCTCCCGTGCTCCTGCTCCTCCACGGGTACCCGAGCAGCTCCCACATGTTCCGGCACCTCATCCCGGCGCTTGCCGGCCAGTACCGCGTCATCGCTCCGGACCACATCGGCTTCGGTCGCTCCTCCGCCCCCTCGGTCGACGAGTTCGAGTACACCTTCGCGGCCCTCGCAGGGGTCACCGGCCGGTTCCTCTCGACCATCGGCGTGACGCAGTACACGATCTACGTCCAGGACTACGGCGCCCCGGTCGGCTGGCGCCTGGCCCTCAACGACCCCACTGCCGTCGTCGGGGTCATCTCCCAGAACGGCAACGCCTACGAAGAAGGCTTCGTGCCGAGCTTCTGGGACCCGATCTGGGCCGACGCCGCCGAACGGACCACCGAGACGCGCGACGCGCTCCGTCCAGCCCTCGGACGGGAAGCCGTCGAATGGCAGTACACCCACGGCGTGCCGGACGTGACGACCGTCGACCCCGACGCCTGGGAGCACGACCTCGCGCTCCTCGCCCGTCCGGGTCAGGACGACGTGCAGCTGGCGCTCTTCCGCGACTACGCCACCAACCGGGACCTCTACCCCGCGGTGCACGAATGGCTCCGCACCTCACAGGTACCGGTGCTCGCGATCTGGGGGCGTAACGACGAGATCTTCGCCGCCGCCGGCGCCACAGCGTTCACCCGCGACGCCCCCGATGCTCGCGTCGAGCTCGTCGACGGCGGACACTTCCTCCTCGAATCCGACCTCGACCACGTCGCTGACACCATCACGGACTGGCTCCGGACGACTGACCGAAGCGCATAGCCCGGCGGGTCGGTCCCTCCACCTGGACCGAGGTCAGCGGCGGCGCGTTCGGCTCGGACGGCTCAGGCTGCTGGCGGGTTGATCGTCAGTACGCCGGGGAGTCCGGAGGCTGCGAACGCCGCTTGGATGGCGGCGGTGACCTGGTCATCCGGCTTGCTGAGGTTGGCGTGGAGCGTGGTTTCGCCGTCGGCGACGGTGTAGATGATGCTGTCCAGGCCCGATGATCCCTGGAACGGGATGGTGAGCGCTTCGAGGAAGTCGGCGAGCGCAGCGGGCGGTGTCTCGTCAGTGGTGATGCGTACGCCCTTGTAGGCGCCGGTGCCGCTGTCCCAGGTCAGGGTCCATCGGACGGGACCGACGGTGTCCTCGAGGCGGTCGCCGGTCGTGTGCTGGCGGAGCAGGTCGACGAAGTCGGTGTACCGTCCCCGCTCGGAAGCGTCCAGATGGGCTGGGGCGTCGGTGGCGAAGTACAGCGTGATCGGCCCCGGTCCGGCCAGGTGTTCGGCGACCGACACCCAGCCGTCGTCGGAGATGGTGTTCCAGTTCTCGGCGAACACGGTCGAACGGGCGGCCGTTTCGACGGTGCTGATGTCGCAGGGTGCGAAGCGGTCGGTGGGTGCGAGTGACTGCAGGACCGTCGCCGTCTCATCGACCGTGATGTCCTCGTCGAGGTCCACCGACAGGGTGCAGCTCGAGCCGGAGCTGTAGGTGAACTCCTTCGCGTACGCCGAGACGGTGCCGTGATCGCCGACGACCTCCTGGAGGACCGGTGTCACCCGCCAGGAGGCGATCTTCATCGTCGAACAGGAGTACAGGATCATCGCTGCGATGCAGGCCATGGCGATGAGGAGGACGAGCACGACGATCCGGCCGGCCCTACTGCGGCGGGTGCGTGGCGATCTCGGCCGGGGTTCGCGAAGGGTCGGCTGGACGAACACGTCACACCACTTCCTGTGTGGCCGACCTGCGTCGGCGGAGGCGACCGGTGCCGACGGCGGCCGCGCGCGGTCCGATCGTCGCCGTCGCGGACATCATCGTCGGGAGAAGAGCCGCTCGAACAGCGAGGGCTTCGGAGCGGGCCGGCTGCCGGCGATCCGGCGCATCCGTGCCTGGATCTCCGGATCGCTCTGCATCGCCAACATCGCCAACCGCGCCGATCCGAGACCCCACTGCGACCAGTGCTTCGCGTGAGCCGTCACCGCCGTGATCTGGCTGAGCTGGTTCAGATCGCTGAGTTCCCGCCATCGCGTGAGGTCGAGCATCGCGATCTCCTCGGCATAGGTCTCGTTCACCCGGGTGATCCCGGCGTTGCCCGCTCGACGGCGCGCAGGGGTCTCGGCCGAGGCGTCGCCCGTCGCGAGGTGGATGGTGGCGAGCTCGTCGAGCAACTCCTCGAACACTGCGTGCAGCTCGGAACGGACCTTGGGGGCTGTCGCGATGACCTGGTCCTCCTCGGTCCTCCACGCGATGAGCACGCCGCCGGAGCAGAGGCGGCACAGTTGCCTGGGCACGATGCGGCTCGTGGCGTAGCCGCACTGGCAATACCCCGCGATGTTGGCAGAGGGTGTCGTCGAGTGAGACGAAGGTGCTGTTCTCCTCCGACTCGGCCTCTTCCACGGACTCCATCAGCAGCAGGGCTCCGGGCACGCCGACGGCCGCCGCCCGTCCGACATAGGTGCCGGGCACCCGGCTGATCTTCGCGGTCCACAGGTCGACGTCCTCGGCACTGAACAGCCCACTGGCCTGACGGACGTACTCACTGACGCTCCGCTCGACGATCGCCTCGAGCTCGGTGTCGAGTCGCTTCATCGCCGTATCGTCCGACGGGTCGTCGAATCGTTCGTTCAGCGCGATCACGGCTTCGCGGCCGCGAGCCACGATCGCCTGGTGCACGGCTGCGGCGCGCGGGTTCCGCTGCAGCAGCAGCTCCTCAGTGCCGAGTATCTCGATGCTCGTGATCATGGGGTTCCTCGCAACGTTGTGGTCGCGCTCAGCGCATGTTCTCGCAGCTGCGTCCCGAAGCGTTGTGATGCGTGCGATGCGATTCCCCATGGCCAAACCGTACCGGTCGCAATCGGCTCAGCGAATGGGGACCGCTCACCATCGAACGTCACCGTGCCCAGGGGCGTTCGTTCGATCGAGATTCACTCGTCGGTCGATGCTGCCCGGGAGTGGTGGCCACGGGCGACAACCGTCGTAGAGGCGAGCCCGGCGATGCCGAAGAGCGCGAACACTGCGACGACCGCCCAGTTCTGGGTGACGATCCCGAAGATGATGAACGCGACAGCGATCACCACGGTCAAGACGGCCGCAATCTGGGAGAGGTTCAGGTTCGTTGCTCTGGTCATGGTCGGCTCCATCCTGTTCGTGCATTCGAACGTAGGAGAACCACAACCGATGCACATCCGTCTCCCGGGGGACGGCCGTGGGTCGACTTGCACCTGCCGTAGCGTCATGTGGTGCAGTGGACGTATTCCGCCCACCGAGGAAGGCCCCCACATGTTCTCGTCCTTCACCCCGCCGCGCCAGGTCACGATCGGAGGCGCCGCTGCGTTCGTCGGCACCACCCCGCGGGCGATCCGTCACTACCACCAGATCGGTCTGCTCCCTGAGCCCGAGCGGGGGAGTGACGATCGCCGCCGCTACGGCTACGACGAGATGATCCGGCTGCTATGGATCCGTCGGATGGCGGACGCCGGCATCGCCCTCGACGACATCCGCGACGCCTTCGCGGACGGCGGCGCCGACACCGACGACGATGTCGCGCGCATCCTGGACCGCCTGGAGGGCTCCCTCGTCGCTCGGCAGGCGGAACTCGAGCAGCAGCGGACCGCCGTGCAGCGCATGCGTGCGCAGGGCAGCAGGTTGGGGCTGCTCTCCGACGTCGTGAGCGACCGCCTCACAGACCTGCCCGAGGGCGCCCTGCGGCAGGACGACCTGGACACCCTGCTCGTGACCGAGCGGATCTTCGGCGGGCTCGGCGCGTCCGTCCAGGCGTCGCGGTTCATCGCCCTGGCCACCCACCCGGAGCTGCGGGAGGAGTCCGACCGGGTCGACGCCGCCGAAGCAGCACTCGACGACACGGTCGCGGTCGACGACCCCCGCGTGGCGGAGGTCGCCGCCGAACGGCATGCCTTCGAGGCGGCCCTCCGCACGGTCATCGAGGACTCCGGCCTGGCGCAGGCCGACGACGACCGCTTCGACGCGTGGGACGAGTCCCACCCCCTTCCCGACGACGAGGACGGCGCAGGCTCGACGTGCGGCTCGACGAGCCTCACCGAGGCCGTCCGGATGATGCCCTACGACTTCTCCCGCGCACGCCTGCGGTGCATGGAACTGGTCCTCGAACTCGATGCACTTGACCTCGCACCACCGGCCGAACGCTGAGTCGTCGACCGCGATCATCCGTGTCGGGACTGGTCAGCACCACACCGCGCCGACCCGTCGTCCGTGTCGGGACTGGTCGTCACCGGTCTCGCCAGGAGGATCAGCGCGGGCCTCGTGTGTGCTGCCGGGCTGGTGCTCGTCTCGGGTGCCGTGCTGAGCTTCTGGGCACTGCCTGTCCTGACCTGAGCCAGCCTCGCGAGGCGTCCGGGCCTCGCTCAGCCCGCGTGGAGGGCGTACCCGACCCCGTAGACGGTGACGAGGCGGGTGGGCTGCTGTGGATCGGACTCGATCTTGGCCCGGAGGTTCTTCACGTGGGTGTCGATGGTGCGGCCTCCGATCCAGCGGTCGGTCCCGTGGAGACGATCGAGCAGGCGGGCACGGCTGAGGACGATGCCGGGATGCAGGGCGAACTCCTCGAGGAGGTCGAACTCGGCACGCGTGAGGTCGAGCAGCCGATCCGCGAGGGTGGCTCGATGCCGGTCCGGGTCGATCTCGAGGTCTCCGACGGTGATGACCGTCGAGGCCGGCACCGTGCGGCGGGCTCGTCGCAACAGCGCTCGGACCCGGGCGACGAGTTCGCGGGGGCTGTAGGGCTTCGCGAGGTAGTCGTCGGCACCGAGTTCGAGCCCGAGTAGCAGGTCGTTCTCGGTGGAGCGTGCGGTGAGGAGCAGGATCGGGAGGTCGAACTGCTCCTCGCGAAGCGTGCGGCAGACCGTGAGGCCGTCGGCCCCGGGGAGCATGACGTCGAGGACGAGCAGGTCGGGCGCGGAGCGACGCACCTCGGAGAGCGCTTCGGCGCCGTCGGCCAGGACGGTCACGTCGTGCCCCTCCCGTTCGAGGTAGCGGCGGACGAGCTCCGACTGCAGGGCATCGTCCTCGACGATCAAGACTCTGGTCACGATCCGATCCTAGGCACGGGCTCGGCGCGCGGTCGGGCTCCGGACCGATCGCTCACAAGTCCTTCACATCCCTCGGCGAGCGTGGGTCACAGCCGCTCACGACACGAGGAGGAACCGTGACACGCATCATCCACCGATCCCTGACCGCCGCCGCGGGTGCCCTGGCGCTCCTGGCGGCACTCACCGCTTGCGCTGCACCGTCCGCCGATCAGTCCGGAGACGGAGGCATCGCGACGTTGGAGACCGCCGCTCCGACGCCCACCGAGGTCGCCGACCCGCTCGTCGCGAAGTACGGCGAGCCCGTGCGTCTGCGTCTCGACATGTCGGATGAGGAGGAGGCCGACGCGTGGAAGCCACGGGACCGCTGTCTCGCAGACCACAGCCCGGCGACGCCGGACGCTCCGACGGGCGGTGATGGAGACGCGGTCAGCGGCGGCGTCGCAGAGGATCTCGCGGGGTTCGCCGAGGCCGAGGCGCTCTGCCAGCGCGTGGCGCCCTTGCCGCCGTGGGAGCTCGACGCTCAGAACCCGGACGCCCTGCGGTTCGCGCAGCGCGTGGTGGACTGCCTGCACGAACGCGGTGTCCGCGAGGTCGAGATCACCGAGCCGGATGCGTTCGGCCGGATCAACCTCGCCTTCGGTGGCGAGGCCAACGACGCCACCTCGATCTCGCTGGGGATGCAGTACGTGGACGCCTGCATGGTGTCCGCATCGGATGGGAGCGCCGAATGACCCGGTCGCGTCGCCGCACCGCGCTCGTCGGATCGCTCGTGCTCTGTGCCGTCCTCGCGGCGGGGGCCGGAGGAGCCGCCCTGCTCCTCCGGCCCGTGGCCGACGCAGCCCCGGTCGAGCAGACCGCCGCGCCGGCCACCGCGGTCGTCGAGCGGGGTGAGCTCGTGCAGACCGCTCGCCTCGACGGCACCGTCGGCTTCGGTACCGCGGTCCCCGTGACGACGAAGGCCGACGGCATCATCACCGGGTTGCCCGACGTCGGCGCGACACTCGATCGGGGATCCGTGGCACTGCGCGCGAACGAGCGACCGGTGCCGGTGCTGATCGGAGCGCTTCCGCTCTATCGCGCGATCGACGGCTCGGGGATGGAGGGGGCGGATGTGAGCATGGTCGCTTCGAACCTGATGGACCTCGGACATCTCAGCCGCAGTGATCCGGAGACCTTCGAGGCCGGGTGGGAGTTCACGGAGGCTGTCAGGGACTGGCAGGAATCGCTCGGCCTGGAGTGCACCGGCACGCTGGCCCCCGCCGACGTGGTCGTCTTGAGTGCGCCGAGTCGCATCGCCGCAGTGACGGCACGCCTCGGCGACGCGGCGGGCGGTCAGCCGTTCTCGGTCACGCCAACGACACGCGTCGTCGATGCGTCGGTCCCGGCGCAGGACGCGGGAGTCATCGGGGTCGGCGCGAAAGCGACGATCGAACTGCCCGACGGGCGCGCCGTCGGCGGGTCCATCGTCACGGTGACCACGACCGGGGAAGGAGCCGACGCGAAGGTCCGCGCGCTCGTCGCGATCGACGATCAGGCTGCACTCGCGGGCGTCGACGCCGCCGCCGTGACCGTTCGGGTCGTCACGAGATCCGTGCCGGACGTGCTGATCGTGCCCGTCGCCGCGCTCGTGGCGCTCGCCGAAGGCGGCTACGCGCTGCAGGACGACCGCGGCCGACTCCACGGTGTCGAGATCGGCCTCATCGCAGACGACCGGGTCGAGGTCAGCGGTGCAGGGATCGAGGCCGGCATGACGGTGGTGTCTGCACGATGACGACGCCGGCACTCGAGCTCGAGCACGTCAGCCGCGTCCACCCCGGCGGAGTCGCTGCACTCGACGACGTCTCGTTGCAGATCGACGCGGGTGAACTCACCGCGATCGTCGGACGATCCGGCGCCGGCAAGTCGACGTTGCTCAACGTCCTCGGCACCCTCGACCGTCCCACGGCCGGCGTGGTCCGCATCGGCGGCACCGACACCCGCGACCTCACGGATCGCGCGCTGTCCACCTTGCGCGGGAGCTCGATCGGGTTCGTCTTCCAGGGCTTCCATCTGACCGACGGCGTGACCGCAGAACAGAACGTCGCAATGGCGCTGCTCTACAGCGGCGTTCCCAGGCGGGAGCGCCGTGACCTCGCCCGCGCGGCACTCGAGCGCGTGGGACTCGAGCACCGCATCGGGCACGCGGCGCAGGACCTCTCCGGCGGTGAACGACAGCGGGTCGCCATCGCCCGGGCGATCGTGACCGACCCGCTCGTCGTCCTCGCCGACGAACCCACCGGCGCCCTCGACACGGCGAACGGCGAACGCGTGCTCAGCCTCCTCGAGCGACTGCACGACGAGGGCACCACCGTCGTCGTCATCACCCATGACGTCGAGCTCGCCGCACGACTGCCACGACGCATCGAGCTGCGGGACGGCCGCATCATCACCGACACCCGGACCGACACCAGGGCGGTGCCGCATGCGTGAGCGTCGCAGACGTCTCGACCCCCGGGATCTGCTCGCCGTCGGCACGGTCGGGCTTCGCACCCGACCGCTTCGCGCCGTGCTCTCGACCATCGGGATCGCCATCGGCATCGCGACACTGGTGACCGTCACCGCCGTGCCCGCGTCCTCCCAGGCCGCGCTCGATCAACAGCTCACGGCGCTCGGAGCGGACCTGCTGCGAGCCGACCCTCGCGCAGGCGCAGACGGAACCCCCGTGCCGCTTCCGGCCGAGGCACTCGGCATGCTGCAGCGCATCGGAACCGTGAAGGATGCCGCCACGGTCGGCAACGCCCACGCCCCCGTCCGCAGCAACGAGCTCCGCGGATACCCGGAGACCGGGCTGACCACACTCGCGGTCCGCGGTGATCTTCGCGAGGTGCTGCGAACGGACGTGACCTCCGGCCGCTGGCTCGACGGGAGCGACCTGCCGACGGCCGTGCTCGGCATCGACGCCGCTGATCGGCTCGGCCTGTCGCAGCTCCCCGATCGGCCGGTCACGATCGACGTCGACGGCGTCGCGTTCACCGTGATCGGCGTGCTCGCAGCGACGCCGCTCTCCGCCGACGTGCAGTCGGCGGTCCTCGTCGACGATGCTGCCGCGCGGCGCTGGCTGAGCTTCGACGGCGCACCGACGGTCGCCTACGTCACGGGTGTCGAGGCGTCGATCGACGCCTTGCGGCCGGTCGTCGCCGCAACCCTCTCCCCGGGGGCGAGCGGACTCGTGCAGGTGAGCCAGCCGTCGGCCGTGCTCGCCGCGAAGGCTGCTGCCCGATCCAGCTTCGATGGACTCTTCCTCGCGCTCGCCGCAGTCGCACTCGTGATCGGAGGCATCGGCATCGCGAACACGATGTTCGTCTCCGTGCTCGAGCGTCGCCGGGAGATCGGATTGCGACGAGCGCTCGGCGCGCACCGCGGTCAGATCCAGGCGCAGTTCCTCGTGGAGGCCATCCTGCTCTGCGCGCTGGGCGGCGTATCCGGAGTCGTGCTCGGTCTCCTCGGGACCGCGGCTTGGAGCGGTCTGCAGGGCTGGCCGCTGGTCGTTCCGGTGGAGACGATCCTGTCCGGCATGAGTGCCGCGCTGGTGACGGGCGCCGTCGCCGGACTCGCCCCGTCCATCCGCGCCGCCCGCCAATCGCCGACCGCGGCGCTCGCCGCGACCTGAGCGGGTCCGACGGTGCGCGGGTGCGCGGATGCGGTCCGGGATGGAAAGTGATGAGAGCATGGCCGACGACATGAGCAACAGCAGAAGAGCGGGTACCGCTGGGCCCCGACGCGTGCCCCGGCTGCTCGCGCGCTATCTCGCGGCTGGACTGCTGCTCGTGCTCGCCTCGGCCGGCGGTACGGTCTGGCTGGCTCAGACCTCGGAGTACCGGTACGACGAGCAGGCGTCCGGTGCCGATCTCGTGCGAGACGAGCAGGTGCTGGATGCGCTCAGGACGTGGGCCGGACGCCACGACGGCTGGAGCGATGTCGGGTCCACGCTGCTGCTGCTCAGCCAGGAGACCGGGCGTCGCATCGCCGTGGTCGACGGTGCCGGAACGGTGATCGCCGACACGGCGCCCGAGCTGCCCCGTCCGGCGGCCTCCACCCGATTGCTCGACCCGCTCGAACCCCTCGGGGACCCGGTGACATCCGAACTGCGTCTGCCCGACGGCATCAGCGGGCCGTTCTCGCTCGACGATGCGCAACGTGACCAGCTCACCGGGCAGGCCGCCGCCGTGGTGGCGTGCCTGGGCGATGCGGTCGTCGACACCGGGGTGTGGGGGAGCGGCCGCCCCGTGGTCAACGGGTACGACGATGCACCGGACTGTGGCCGTGCCGCCTTGAACACCCCGCTGCCGAGCGAGCGGGTCGCCCTCGACGAGCTCCGTGATCGCACGAACGCCTGCCTGCTCGCCGCGAACGCGCCGCTGGTCACCGACGTCGAACTCGATCTGTCTCCGTCGAGCGCCCCTGCGCAGCTCGCGTTGCGCACCGTCCCGACCGGCGACGACTCGGCTGACGGGTGCCTGCTGCAGGCGCGCATCGACCAGGCTCGGGCGACGACGGCGCCTGCCGTGAACGTGGTGCTCACCGACCAGCGAGGTGACGCGCAGGGCCCGCTCGACGCGAGTCCTGGATCGATCGCCCGCGTGGGCGTGTTCGTCGTGGTGCTGCTCGCACTCCTGGCGGTGGCCGCGGCGCTCATCGTCGTGCCGACCCTCCGTAGTGCCCGCCGACTCGAGACCGCGGTCGATCGGTTCAGCGCGGGCGATCGTGAGGCCCGCGCGGCGTTGCCCGCTCGCGATGACCTCGCCGGCGTCGGCGCCGCGTTCGACCGCATGTCCGGTGAGATCGCTGGACACGAAGCGTCACGGCGACGGCTACTCGGCGACATCGCCCACGAACTGCGCAGCCCGCTCACGAACATCCGCGGATGGGTCGAGGCGGCTGACGACGGTCTCGGTCTCGACGATGCGGCACTCCGCCGGCTCGTGCTCGACGAGGCCGGGCGGATGGAGCGGATCACCGGGGACCTGCAGCTCCTCGCGCTCGCGGAGGCCGGCGACCTCGTGCTGGAGCGCAGGGCGTGCGACGCGGCGGTGATCGTGCGAGAGCTCGGCGAAGCGTACCGAGCGCAGGCGGCGAGCACGGACATCGCGTTGCACGTCGAGCTCTCGGGGCCGTTGCCGCTCGAGACCGATCCTGCGCGGCTGCGGCAGATCCTCGACAATCTGCTCTCGAACGCTCTGCGCCACACGCCGCCGGGCGGTCGTGTCGACCTCGAAGCGGTGACCGCTGACGACCTGGTGCGGATCGCGGTCGTCGACACCGGCGAGGGCATCGCCCCGGCAGACCTGCCGCGGGTCTTCGACCGGCTCTGGCGCGGCGAGCCGTCTCGGGTCCGCGCCGGGCAGAGCACCGGCCTCGGTCTCTCGATCGCCCGCGGCCTCGCTGAGGCGTTGGGCGGCACGCTCGTCGCGCAGAGCGCCCTCGGCGAGGGCAGCCGCTTCGAGCTGTCGCTGCCTGCGCGCGTGCCGGAGTGACGGAATCCGCTTCGCGTCAGAGCCTCTGGTTGCAGGTCGGTCTCAGTTCGGCGCTTCACCCATCGTCAGTTCCGGCTCGACGCCGGCCGGCATCGGGAACCAGGCGAGGAAGGTGACGCCCTCGTCGGTCGCGTCGAAGACGATCGTCTCGTTCGCCGGCTCGTGGAAGGTGTCGCCGGCGCGCAGGACGGTCTGAGGCCCGGTCCCCACTTGGAAGTTCACGGAGCCGGTTTCGATGGTGCCGAAGACCGGGCCGTTGTGCCAGTGCGGCCCGACGTGGAAGTCGGGGGCGATCGTGATGCGTCGCACTTCGACGGAGGCGAAGCTCGGAGCCCCATCGAGCGTCACCGTGCTCAGGGTCGTTCGTTCGATCGGGGATTCACTCATGGGTCGATGATGCCAGTGACTGGTGACCAACAGCCCCGGGCCGATCAGCGATCAGGACGGATGGCCGATCGTGACGCTCTCCCGCTCGGCGCGGGTGAGCTTCACGCGGGCGAGCCGGATCCGTTGGCCGGCCTTCACCTGATCGAGGCAGGGCCACGGTGAGCAACCCTTCGTCCTGCGAGCCGATGAGGCAGCCGTCGGTCTGCGGGAACACCATCGGTGCGGGGATGGCGCGCAACACGCCGATCTCCTGTCTGAGCACCGCCAGGCGGTGGATGCTGAGGGAGCGTGCCACCGTGCTCGCCCGCACCGAGCGCAGCGCTCCGGCGAACACCCACACCGGCATGCGTGGTCCCGAGACGAGCATGAACGGGTTGCGGAGGTCCCGCTCGACGGTGTCGCGGCTGCCGCCGACCAGCCGATGATCGTAGGCGATCAGGGTCGGGGCCTCGCCGCCCCACTGGACAAGGCCCGTCGGGGCCTGGAGGGCGAGCCAGCCGCCCCGGCGGTAGATCCGGAACTCCCCCAGCGCTCGCATCGGGACCGACACCAGCGAGAAGCAGAACAAGAGGGCGCTCACGATCAGCCAGCCCGCGACCGCCGGCCTCGAGAGCCACTCGCCGAACGCGTCGATGCCCGGCTCGGGCGCGGCGGTGAGCGCTTCGACCAGCCCGAAGGCCTGGGGGATCAGGAACGGGATGCCGATGGCCAGCCCGGGTACGAGATACTCACCCTCGGTCTTCAGTCGGCGTCGGAACCCGCTGAGGGTGCTGAGCTCCTGCTCGACCTTCCAGCGCAACTCGTCCAGTCGACGGGCGTCGACGGTCGCTTCCCAGTCCGGGCCGATCCAGCCACGCACCGGCCCACTGTCGTTCCGAGGAATGCTCACACAGCCCAGGGTAGAGGCACCGCCGCATCGCTCGACGAGTGGCCGGGAGACGTGTTCCGGCTCAGGGACCGGTTGCGCCATCCACTTGAGGAAGCTATCTTCCTATAAACACGTTCCATGAACATTGGGGGAGATGATGATTCGCAAGAAGATCCTGGTACTGCTCACGTCCGGACTGGTGGTCGCCGGCGGACTCGGCGGTGTGGCAGCGCAGGCCGTGGCGAGCTCCGCGAAGGCGCCGGCGGAGGCGACCGCGACGCCGACCGCGAGCGCGACGCCGACCGAGACGCCGGCCGCGACCACGCCGCCCACCGAGTCCACGCACATCAACGAGTTCTACCTGCAGGGCCTCTGGCAGCGATTCTTCGAGGTTGGTAAAGCCGCGATGGCGTCCTGCATGACCGAAGCGGGGTTCGGGTTCGACGACACCAGCTTCGACGGGATGCCGCCAGGTCTGAGCGAGGCCGACCAGGACGCCTGGCAGGCGGCCGCGGTCCCCTGTCGTGAGGAGCGTGACGCGGCGACCGCTGCTGCCGAGGCGGCCTACGTGCCGACCGAGGAGGAGCGTGCCACGGCACTGGCGTTCGCGACGCAGTATCAGGGCTGGATCGATGCGATGCGCTCATGCATGGCCGACCGCGGCCACGAGTTCGTGGGCGCCGTCGACATGACGCTCCAGGCCTACCCGTATCCCGAAGGTCAGCAGGCGACCGGGATGCCCGACGGCCTGTCTCCGGAGGAGAGCCACCAGTGGAAGTTGGATGCGACCGGCTACGACTCCAGCTACCCCGAGTCGGAGCAGAGCACCTGGGACGCGTCCTGCGGATTCGTCGCCGACGCCGCCTACGGTGGGCCCGGTCACTGATCGGTCTGTCGACGATCACCTCCGGGCTGGATGCCGGTCCGAATCGTCGTCCACGGTCACCGGGCGCGTGTTCCGGCGCGGCGGGCCGGGCGAACGGAGCCCCCGGCGAGGACGAGCAGCGAGCTGGCTGGGATGGCGAGTACCGCCATCCCAGCGGCGGAGAGGGAGCGCCGATTGGCGCAGACGTCGTAGGGCGGCTCCGAGGTGTCTGTCGAGACGATCCCGCGAGCGACCATCCGGTCGCCTCCCGCGCCGAGCTCGCGGGGCCAGCCGGCGACGACCACGGATGAGCACACGGTGGTGTATCCGGGATGATCATCGCCGTCGACCCGCTCGTGGACGGTCGGCGGGAGGAACGCGAGCACGCCCATCGCCACGACGGACGCCAGCCCGACCGCGAGCAGCACCCACCACGAGACCGATCGTCGAAGGCTTCCGGTGTCGTCCATGCCCGTATTGTGACGCATCAGGCACTCGCCCGTCACCTCGGCGTGAGCAACGTCACCGCCGAGGGCTCACCGCGGTCGCCACGACCCTCGACTCACGCGCGGCGAGGAGGTCAGCGCCGACGCCATCCGAGCACCCCGCCTTCGTCGGTCACCGGTTCAAGGCGTCGCTGCTCCCGGTGCAGCAGGCGATCATGGCGTTCGCCATCGGGATGTCCTGAGCTGCAGCGCCACCACTTCCGTGGTCAGCTCTCCGCGCCCGCCTCGGTCGCCGGCATCGACGTCGGTGGGCGGCCACCACCAGATCGCGGCAGCGACGAGGCCGAGGAGGGAACTGATCCCGACACCGGCGGCGAGGAGCCCGAGGCTTCCGGCGGTCGCCGTCAGGTGGTCGGCCCAGGAGGCGATCTGCACACCGGTGGCGCTGATCAGGCTGAGCGATTCGACGGCGACGTACCCGAGCAGGAGCGCTGGGCGGCGCGAGCGCGACCGCACCGACGATGCGAGTGCGGCGTCGGGCCGTCAGTGCGGTCCCGACCAATGACAGGACGGCGAGCACACCGACGAGCATCGCCATCAGCGGCGGGACCCGGAGGTCGTCGATGATGATGGCGCGGATGATCCGCGCGTAGGTGTACCCGCCGAGGACGGTCAGGGTGACGCCGAGCGCGAGCATCCAGGACGTGATCCGCTGAGCGGTCCGCACGGTCGCTGGCGTGGCGTGGGTCGCTCACCGCGCTGCGACCGAGCTGGTGGGCGCGCCAGCTCACGTCGTGGATGCTCCCGGTGACGAGGCGCCGGACGATGTCCCGGCGAAGGCGCCCGGCCGACCATCCGGCCTCGTCCGCCCAGAGCGCGTGCTCATGCAGGTCTGAGGCGAGCTCATCGCGCCGCGCGGCGGCGACCTCCTCGGGGAGGTCGCGGGTGTACTGAGCGCACCAAGCGAGGACCCAGTGCGTCGTGGTGGTGAACGTCCTCGTGTGGAGCAGGCTCATGCGATCCCCTGGTCGGCGACGCGAGCCGCGACGCGGTGCTCGTCGACGAGTCGTGCGTGCTCGCGGTTCCGTGCGGCGGCACCGACCGCCGTGATGCGGTACATCCGTCTTCGGGGTCGACCCTCGGCGGCCGCGATCTCGTGGTCCTCCCAGTCCTCCTCGATCAGGCCGGCTTCGGACATCCGCGAGAGCGCCTTGTACAGGGTGCCGTGCGCGGCGAGTTTCCCCTCGGGACCGGCCAGGCGTTTCGCGAGCGCGAATCCGTAGAAGGACCCCTCCGACGCCTGCAGCACTGTGCCCACGTCGAGGATGTCGAGCTCGAGGGGGAACAGGGTGCCGGGGCGACGCTTGACCATGCGGACAGTATACGGAAGCTATCGGCCCATAAATCCACGTCGTGTTCTCCGTGGGCAACAGTTGTCCTATATCACGGGCAATTTGCGGCCCGCCTGTTCGCGGGCTATCTTCCTATAAACGTGTTGTTCGAAGTTGGAGAGATGATGGCTCGCAAGAAGTTCTTGATCCTGGTCGCGGCCGGGCTGGTGGCCGCCGGCGGGTTCGGTGGCGTGGCGGCGCAGGCGCTCAGCATGAGGCCCGCGACGGACTCCTCGGATGCTCCGGAGACCTCGGCGAGTTCCCCGGAGACGCCGACGCCGACGTCGCCACCGACCGATGCCGCTCACATCGACGAGTTCTTCCTGCAGGACAAGTGGCAGGAGTTCCGCCAGGTGGGCCTCCTGACGATGGAGTCGTGCATGGTGGAGGCCGGGTTCCCGTTCGACGGAACCACCTTCGACGGGATGCCGTCGGGGCTGAGCGAGGTCGACCAGGAGGCATGGTACGCCGCGGCGGAACCGTGCTGGGTCCAGCGGGACGCGGCGTCCGCGGCGGCCGAGGCAGCGTACGTCCCGACCGCGGAGGAACGAGCTACCGCGCTGGCGTTCGCGGCGCAGTACCAGCGCCACATCGACGCGATGCGCTCCTGCATGGCCGACCGCGGCCACGAGTTCGTCGGTGAAGTCGACATGACCCTGCAGACCGCGCCCTTCGCTGACACCGAGCGGCCGGCCGGTATGCCCGACGGTCTGTCGCCGGAAGAGACCCACCAGTGGATCATCGACGCATACGCGTACGACTCCAGCTACCCGGAGTCGGAGCAGGGGACCTGGGAGCGCGCCTGCGTCACCGCCGCCGACGCTGCTGCAGGGTTCGAACACTGATGGGGACGCCAGGAGCTGCACGTCTGGTCCCGCGGAGCCGAGCGCGAACCATGACAGCGCTCCTAGTGGCCGCCCTCGGTGTCGGCGTGTTCGCTGGCACCGGGGCGGCGGCGGTCGTCCAGACCGCGCACGCGGCCGAACAGCGCACCGTCGGCACGTTCGAATTCGTCCCGCTCGAGGACCGTGGCGTCGATGTCTCCGCGTACCTGAATCCGGATCCCACGATCACGACTGCGGACGACCGCCGGCGCAACACCTTCGGAACGCCGGTCTACGACGCGGACACCGACCCGAAGCTCGTGACCTACCCGAGCACGCTCACGCCCCAGCAACGTGCGGTGCAGGAACTGCTCGTCACCCGGAACTTCATCGCGGCGCAATGCATGGCGGAACTCGGCCTGGACTTCACCTTCTCCCTCCCGTGGGAGCGGACGGAGGATCAACGCCGCAGCAACTCCATCGATCTCCCCGCAGTCGGCACGCCGGAGTGGAAGGCGTACGTCGGCACGCGGCTCGCGGGCGAAAGCTACAACTGGGAGGACGCCGGCTGTGGCGGGTACGCGGAGCATGTCCTCGCATCAACCGGCGACGGCACCGAATGAGCGTCCCTTGAGGCGCGGTATGCGGCCGAAGCCGCTCCTCTCCCATGACTGCCGTCTCGGGAGACACGCCATGTGCGAACGATCCGCCTGGGACCAGCTCCTCGACGAGCCGGCGCGATGTCGCTGCAGATGCCACGGTGCGAGCCTGGGCTAGGAACCGGCGCAAGCGCCGAGAGTGCCCGTTCCGCTCGCCACGCGCGTCTCAGTGAGCGGAACGTGCGCTTTCGGCGGGCGCTGCCGACGCGGCGTCGAGCAGCTCGAGCACGTGGCGGTAGTCCTCGCCCGTGGCGCGGGTCATCCCGAGTTCGCAGGTGCGGTTGCACGACGCGTGCGCGTCGGCACCGAGGGCGGCGACCTCGGCGGCCTCGGCTTTCGTCGCGGACGCCGTCAGCTCGGGGTGCAGCATGCCGCGGTCGCCGGCGAAGGCGCAGCAGCCCCAGTCGTCCGGGACGTGCACGCGCTCGGCCACGGCTTCGCCGATCAGCACGAGATCCGGGTCGAGGCCCATCTGTCGTGAGGAGCAGGTCGGGTGCAGGACGAGTTGCTCGATCTGCGCTGAGACGTCGACCCGAGGCAGGATCTCCCGGGCGGCGAAGGCCACCGCGTCCTCGACGACCACGCCGCTCTCGCTGAGGAGCTTCGCGAAGCCCTCGGTGCAGCTCGACGCGTCGCTGACGACCACGAGGCCGCTGTCGGCCACGGCCGCTCGGATGCGTTCGACCGTGCGTTGCTCGTTCACCGCAGCACCGGACGCGAACCCCTTCGACGACCACGGGGTGCCGCAACAGATCGACTCGACGCCGTCGGGGACCATCATGCTCAGGCCCGCCCGCTCGAGCAGTCGGGTGAAAGCGCCCATGACGCCGTCCCCGCCGTCCGCCGCGCCGAACATGCTGTTCACGCACGCCGGGACGTAGATGCCGACGGTCGGACCGTCACCGGCGCCCACCGTCCGACCGAGGGCCTTCCGCGAGCGTCCGCCGCCCGGCAGATCGCCCGAGTACTTCGGCACGGTGTCCGCGCCGAGCACGGCACGCGCGACGTCCGTCACCGCACCGACCACCGGAGCCGGCAGGAGCTTCGCGCCGGAGAGCGCGACCGAACCGATCCTCGTGACCGGCCCCCAACCGGTGGCAGCAGCCTTCCAGCCCGCGGCGGCGACCGGAGCCGCCTCGGTGCGCCGGATGCGCTTGACCAGCGCGCCCGTGTTGATCTGGACCGGGCACGCCGTCTGACACATCCCGTCGACGGCACAGGTCTGCACGCCGGCGTAGTCGTAGTCGTCCGCGAGCTCCTCCGCGAGGGCGATGTCCCCGCGAGCGCGAGCGGACTCCTCGGCACGGCGGACGACGATGCGCTGCCGCGGCGTCAGCGTCAGGTCGCGACTCGGGCAGACGGGTTCGCAGTACCCGCACTCCACGCAGCGGTCGACCTCCTCCTCGACGGTCGGCTGGAGCTTGATCCCCTGGAGGTGCGCCTGGGGATCCTCGTCGATCAGCACGCCGGGGTTCATCACCCCGGCCGGGTCGACCAACCGCTTCAGCTCGAGCATCACCCCGTACAGTTCATCGCCGTACTGCCGGCGGACGTACGGTGCCATGGCGCGACCCGTGCCGTGCTCGGCCTTCAGGTTGCCGCCCGCCGTCGAGGACGAGGTCGACCATCTGCTCGGTGAAGCCGTTGAACCGGCCGAGCGCGGCGTCGCCCTCGAACCGGTCGGTCAGCATGAAGTGGATGTTGCCGTCCTTCGCGTGGCCGAAGATGACCGAGTCGCGATAGGCGTGCTGCACGAAGAGCTCCTGCAGGCTCGCGCAGGTGTCTGCGAGGGCGGCGGTCGGCACGACGATGTCCTCGAGGAGGGCCGTGGTGCCGGAGGGTCGCGCTCCCGCGACCGAGGCGTAGAGGCCCTTCCGGAGTGCCCAGGCGCGCGACCGCTGGGACGCGTCGCTCGAGAACACCACCGGCGCGTGCACGTCCAGACCGTTCAGGAGCACACCGCCCGCCGTCGCGCGGTCCCTGAGTTCGACGGCGTCCTCGGAGCGGTACTCGACGAGGAGTGCCGCGTGATCCTGCGGCGTGAAGCCCTGGATCTCCGCCGGGCTGCCGGGGAGACGCTGCCCGACCGTCAGGGACGTGGCGTCCATGAGCTCGAGCGTCGCGGCTCCGGACGCGACCAGCTCGGGCAGCGCGCGCGTCGCCGCGTCGAGGGAGGGGAACACGGCCAGCGCCGTCGACACCAGCGGGAGGACGGGGACGGTGCGGAAGGTCGCCTCGGCGACGAATGCCAGCGTGCCCTCCGAGCCGATGATGAGGTGCTGCAGGACGTCCACGGGCGACTCGAAGTCGAGGAACGCGTTGATCCCGTACCCCATGGTGTTCTTCAGGGAGAACTGGCGCTCGATGGACGCGACCGACGCCGGGTCCGATCGCACGCGGCGCTGCAGGCGCTCGATGCCCTCGGCGAGCTCCGGTTCCGCTTCGTGGAGCTGTCGGTCGGCCGTCGGGTCGGCCGTGTCGATCGTGGTGCCGGACGGGAGGACGAACACCATCGACTCCAGCGTCCGGTAGGTGTTCTCGTCGATCCCGCAGGCCATGCCGCTGGAGTTGTTCGCGATGACGCCGCCGATCGTGCACGCCACCTCGCTCGCCGGGTCCGGGCCGAGGCGGTAGCCGAGTCGCGTGAGTCGCGCGTTGACCTGCGCCACCGTCGCCCCCGGCTGCACCCGGACGCGCTTGCCGTCGTCGAGCACCTCGATGGACTTGAACCGCTGCCTGGTGTCGACGATGATGCCGGAACCGGAGGCCTGACCGGACAGGCTGGTGCCGCCCGACCGGAACGTGACGGGCGCGGCGGACCGCGTCGCCGCCCGGAGGATCGCTGCGACCTCGGCAGCGCTCTCCGCGATGACGACCGCCTCGGGCGTCAGCAGGTAGTGCGATGCATCCCCGGCGTACGCGGCCAGGTCGATCGCCCGGGTGCGGATCCGGGAGGGGTCACCCACGGCTTCGCCGATGGCTTCGGTGATGAGGGATGGGACGGTGGTCGGGTGTGCCACGAGGCTTCCTTCTCGAATGCGGGCGTCAGCGGGGTGCAGGGGAGCGGGGTGCTGGGTTGCGGCTGCGGTGGCCGGACGCCTCAGAGGATGGGGCGTCGTCGGCCATCGCCCGGCCGATTCATTCGAAGCGTTGCCAGTCCGGCCGGTTGTCGTAGGTGTAGCGATAGTAGTCCGACAACCGCAGCCCTGATGCCGCTGCCTCGTCGACGATGACGGTGGCGTGCTCGTGCAGCTGGAGCGCCGACCCGGGGACGAACGCGCTGAGCGGTCCTTCGACGGCGGCCGCGACGGCGTCGGCCTTCCCCGCACCCTGGGCGACCAACACGAGCTCGCGCGCCTCGAGGATGGTCCCGAGTCCCTGCGTCATGCAGTGGGTCGGCACCTGGTCGGGCGAGTCGAAGAAGCGGGCGTTGTCCTGGCGGGTCTTCGGCGCCAGGGTCTTGATGCGCGTGCGTGACGCGAACGACGACGTGGGCTCGTTGAACCCGATGTGTCCGTTCGACCCGATGCCGAGGATCTGCACGTCGATGCCGCCGGCCTCGGCGATGGCCCGGTCGTACTCCTTCGCGGCGGCCGCGAGGTCCGCGGCGCGACCGTCCGGGACGCGGACGCGCGAGGGGTCGAAGCCGAGCGGGGCGACGACCTCGCGCGCGATCACGCTGGCGTACGACTCGGGGTGGTCGGCGGGGATGCCCACGTACTCGTCCAGCGCGAAGCCGCGCGCTTCGGCGAACGACAGCGAGCCCGCCTGCACGCGACGGGCCAGTTCCGCGTAGATGCCCTGCGGGCTGGACCCGGTCGCGAGCCCGATGACGGCCTGGGGCCGCCCGGCGACGATCGACGCGATCTTCGCGCCGGCGACGCGACCGACCTCGGCGGCGTCGGGAAGGATGATGATCTCCACGGTGTCCTCTCGTTCCTGCTCAGGCGCTCGCCGCGGCCACGGCCGAGCGGACGTCGCCGTCGTGCGATTCCAGCAGCCGGGCGGCCGTCGCTGCGTCCACGTCGGCGAGGAGCATGACGACGGCGGTCTTGGCGTGGGCGCCGGCCTGCTCCAGGGCGGCGTCGGCGATCGACCGTTCGACACCGGTGGCGTCGGCGACGATCCGCTGCGCGCGGTCGACGAGCTTCTCGTTGGTCGGCTTCACGTCGACCATCAGATTGGAGAAGACCTTGCCCGAGCGCACCATGGACGCGGTGGACAGCATGTTGCACACGAGCTTCTGCGCGGTGCCGGCCTTCAGACGGGTCGAACCGGTGAGCGCCTCGGGGCCGGTCATCACCTCGATGGCGATGTCCGCCTCGGCGCTGATCCGGGCGTTCCGGTTGCAGGACACGGCGATCGTCCCCGCGCCCAGGTGGCGTGCGTAGCGCAGGCCGCCGATGACGTACGGGGTGCGACCGCTGGCCGCGAGACCGACGACGACGTCCGTGGGGCGGAGGTCGGCCGCGATGAGTTCCGAGGCGCCGAGCTCGATGTCGTCCTCGGCGCCCTCGACGGCGACGACGAAGGCGTGCTCGCCCCCGGCGATGAGCCCCAACGACCTCGGAGGGGTCGGTGCCGAAGGTCGGCGGGCACTCGACCGCGTCGAGCAGTCCGATCCGACCGCTCGTCCCCGCACCGAGGTAGATCAGTCGTCCACCCTGCCGGCGAGCCTCCGTGATGCGCTCCACGGCGCGCGCGATGCTCGGCAGTTCCGCTCGGACCGCGTCGGCGACGAGTCGGTCCTCGTCGTTGATCACCTCGAGCAGCCGGAGCGTGTCCAGCGTGTCGAGGTCGACCGTGCGCGGGTTGCGTCCCTCGGTGGAGAGCGCTGCCAAGGTACTCGATGCTTCAGGCACGAACGGCCCTCCGTTCTGGGTCGGACGGGCTGGCGCCGTCGTGGTGGTCCGTGGGGCTGTCGACGGTCATGCTTCGAACCGCAGCGAGCGAGGCGGCCCGTCGAGCGTCCGCGCGGGGAGCGAGTGCCCCGGGACGATCGCGCCGAGGACGCTGCCGTGCGAGGCGCCGGTGGCCGAGGGGAGGGATCCCGCCTGGCCGTTCACCGTCAGGAAGCCGAGGACGGCGAAGGCGAGCGCCTCCTTCGCGTCGGACGGGAGGCCCGCGTCGTCGCTGCTGACGACGTCGGCCTCGGGGAGTGCAGCCCGGATGCGCGCGACGAGCTGGGGATTGCGCACCCCTCCGCCGGCGAGGATGACGCGCTCCACCCCACGGACGGCGTCGGCGACGGTCCGTGCGGTCAGCTCGGTCAGGGTCGCGACGAGGTCCTCGATCGGAAGCGTCGGACGGCCGGCGAGCTGCTCGCGGAGGTAGTCGAGGTGGAACAGTTCCTTGCCCGTCGACTTCGGGGCGGGGCGCTGGTAGTACGGCTCGCGCAGGAGGAGGTCGAGCGTCTCCTCGTCGACGGTGCCACGCGCGGCGAGCTCGCCGTCGGCGTCGAACTGCCGGGCGCCGCCGGTGTGCTCGGCGACGACGGCGTCGATGAGGGCGTTCGCCGGTCCGCTGTCGAACGCGATCGGGTCCTGGCCGGGCCGCACGATGGTGGCGTTGGCGATGCCGCCGAGGTTGACGGCCGCAGCGGTCTCGCCACCCAGCCAGAGCGCGTCGATCATGCTGACGAGCGGAGCACCCTGCCCGCCGGCCGCGACGTCACGTGAACGCAGGTCGGCGACGACGGTGCAGCCGGTGCGTTCGGCGATCCAGGCCGGCTGGCCGAGCTGGAGCGTGCCCTCGACCCGGCCGTCCTCGACCCAGTGGTACATCGTCTGGCCGTGGGAGACGATCAGGTCGGCGTCACCGTCGCAGAGCTCCGCGACCGCTCGGACCGCGAGGTCGGCGAAGGCCTGCCCGATCCGCGTGTCCAACCGACAGATGTCGTCGACACTGGTGGTCGCCGGTGGCAGGGCTGCGGTGATCGCGGCTCGCAGTTCCGGGTCGTACCCGGCGGTGAGCATCCCGAGCGGGCGGACGACGAGGGTGTCGCCGTCCACGCTGATCTCGGCTGCGGCGGCGTCGATCGCATCGTGCGAGGTGCCGGACATGAGGCCGATGACGCGCATCGGGCGGCTCACTTGCGCAGCTCCGCCCGGTGGGCGTTCCCGCGGAGCGTGCCGATGGCGATCGCGCTCACCAGGCAGGTCGCCATCACGTAGTACGCCGGGACGTCGACGTTGCCGGTCGAGGCGATCAGCGACGTGATGATGAGGCCGGCGCTGCCCGAGAAGACGGCGTTCGAGATCGAGTAGGACAGTCCGAGGCCGGTGTACCGCACGGAGGTGGGGAACATCTCGGCGAGCATGGCGGGGCCCGGGCCCGCGATCAGGCCGACGACCGCTCCGGCGACGAACACGGCGAGGCCGTGGACTCCGACGCCGAGGTCCGGGTTCTGCAGCACGTTGAGCAGGGGCAGCGCCAGGATCACGATGAGCCCGGTGCCGGTGAGCATCACCCAACGCCGACCGATCTTGTCCGACAGCCAGCCGGCCGGGAGGATCGTCGCGGCGAAGCCGGCGTTCGCGAGGACCGTGGAGATCAGTGCTTCCTGGAACGAGGCGTTGAGGCTGCTCTGGAGGTAGGAGGGCATGACGACGAGGAAGGTGTACCCGGCGGCGGACCAGCCCATCAGGCGACCGATCCCCAGGAGGATCGCCTTGGCGGTCTCGGCGGCGCCCGCACGCACGACCACCGGCTTGGCGACGTCGGTGGTGTCGGCGGCGGCGACCTTCTGGAACTCCGGGGTCTCCTCGAGCTTCAGGCGGAGGAACAGGGCGACCGCGCCGAGGGGGATGGCGAGCAGGAAGGCGATCCGCCAGCCCCACGCCGCCAGATCGGCTTCGGACAGCAGGGATGCCAGCAGCGCGACGGTGCCGGCGCCGCCGAGGAGTCCGAGCGCGACCGTGAACGACTGCCACGATCCGTAGAAGCCGCGCTTCCCGGCCGGTGCGAACTCGGTCATGACCGAGACGGCGCCGCCGAACTCACCGCCGGCGGAGAGGCCCTGCAGGATGCGCACGATCGTGAGCAGGATGGGCGCCGCGATGCCGATGGAGGCGTACGTCGGGAGGATGCCGATGAGTGCGGTCGCCCCGGACATCATGACCAGGACGAGGATGAGCGTCGGCTTGCGGCCGATCCGATCGCCGATCCGGCCGAAGAGCGCCGCCCCGACCGGGCGGAAGAAGAAGGCGATCGCGAAGGACGCGTAGGTCGCGATGAGCGACTCGATACCGGTCTGCTGGCCGTCGCTGAAGAACTGCGCGGCGAGGATCGTGGCGAGGAACCCGTAGATCCCGAACTCGTACCACTCGATGAAGTTGCCGACGCTGCCGGCGACGATGGCCCGGCGTCGGGCGGTGCTGCTGATCACGTCGCTGCGTGGTGTGGAGCTGGTCACGGGACCTCCCTTGGTTCCTGGATCGTGCATGCCGGCAGCACCCGCGGTACTCCGCTACACGTGTCGGCCAGTCCGCACCTGAGGAGGGCACTGGTCGCGAGTCGGTGCAACAAACATACACAATTCGATCATGGATGGTAATTTCCATACATCCTGACCGCGGGTGCCGACGGTACAGTGATGACGGTCGAGAGGAGCACCGATGGGAGCCGACGTCCACCGGACATCACGGGCGGTGTCCACCGAGGTGCGCGCCCGTCTCGACGAACTCCGTCCCTCCGAGCGGCGGATCGCCGAATCGCTGCTCGCCGACCCGGGTGCCTTCGCAACGCGGTCGGTCGCCGAGATCGCCGAGGAGGCCTCGACGTCGACGACGACGGTCGTGCGCTTCACGCGCAAGATCGGCTACGACCGCTTCAAGGACTTCCGCCACGACCTGACCGAGGAGAACCTCCGCGAGCGGCTCGCGCTCGCCGGGACGAACGTGCAGTCGCCCGACATCGTCGCCGGAGACAGCCTCGACGACATCGTCGCGAAGGTCGCCGCGAACGAATCCCTCTCGATCGCCGACACCGCACAGGCGCTCGACACGGCAGCCCTCACGCGTGCGGTCGCCGCGGTCGCCGGCGCTCGCCGGGTCGACATCTTCGGTGTCGGAGCGAGCTCCATCGTCGCCGTCGACCTGCAGCGGAAGCTCTCGCGGATCGGGCGCGTGGCGCTCGAATGGCCAGACCCTCATGCCGCCTGGACCGCCGCTGCGATCCTCGACGAGCAGGCGGTCGCCGTCGCGATCTCGCACTCCGGCGCGACCGCTGACACCGTCGACTACCTCCGGCTCGCGGCCCGCTCCGGGGCGACGACCATCGCGATCACCAACCACGCGGAGTCGACCCTGGCGACCAGCGCGGACATCGTCCTCCAGACGTCCGCGCGGGAGACGGCGTTCCGCTCGGGAGCGCTCGGCAGTCGGATCGCACAGCTGATGGTCGTCGACTGCCTCTTCATCGGAGTCGCCCAGGTCGACTCCGAAGCGTCCATCGGTGCGCTGCAGCGGACCTTCGACGCGGTCCGGGAGCGTCGCTCCTCCGAGTGATGCCCCCGCCGACCCTGCTCGGCGCTCGTGGAACGGCTCGGCCGTCGTCGTCGGACGAGGCTCCCTGTCGCTACGAGGCGTCCGCGCGCAGGACGGCGGTGACCGCGAGTCGGAGGGACGAGCTCTCGAACCCGAGTCGTGCGCGCGCGCCGGGGAAGGCGCGCTCGAGCGACAGGCCGTTCACGACCGAGAGCAGGAAACGCGACTGCTGCTCTCGATCGCCGTCGACGAGGGCGCCCTCCTCGTGGAGTCGGGCGAGCCACCGGTCCACGCGGCTGACGGCGAGCCGCTCCATCGCGAGGAAGGTCTGGGCGGACTCCTCGGGTGTGGGTGATGCGACGTAGGCGTCGTGGAGCGCGGTCCAGTTCTGTCGCGCGCCGGCACCGGTGCCGACCGCGGAGAGGAGGAGTTGGAGGCATGCCTGCAGGCGTTCGGCCGGCCCCTTCGTCGCGTCTGCCATGGGATCGTCGGGGATGTCGAGCGTCTGGAGCCCTTCGATGACGGTGTCGAGCAGGACCTGCTGCGTCGGGAAGAAGTGCCTGAGGGACCCGGTACTGACGCCTGCCTTGGCCGCCACGGCACGGACGCTCAGTCGCGCGGTCGGGTCTTCGGCGAGCATCGTCGCCGCGGCGATCAGGATCTTGGATCGCGTATCGGAGCCTGCCGGTTCGGTCATGCGCAGGGGCCCTCTTCCCAGTTCTAGTACAGCGTGCTAGCGTGTCCCTCGATTATCACACTGTACTAGAGATGGCGGTGTCGAGGTGACCCGACGGGCGCCGGTCGGTGTGGAGAGGAGCGTGACGGATGGAACAGAGCTGGCGGGAGCGTCGGTGGACGCGCCGAGCGAAGGCCGGTGATGGCAGCGCGTTGAAGCCGTTCCGCTGGTGGCAGATGACCACCCGGTCGGTGATGTCCATCACCCTGCACGAACCCGACGGCCGAGCCGTCACGCACACGGTCGATGTCCGTCACGGAGGTGATGCGTCGGACGGTGTCGTCAGGGCGAGGCTCTACCGGGACGGCGCCCTCCATCTGGTCTCCCGGGTGCCGGCGCGATTCGACGTGCACGGCGGACACATCGAGGTCAGGGTGAGCGAATCCGGTCTCCGCCGTTGCCATTTCCTCGCCGACGACGGCTCTGAGCGGCAGCTGGCGCCGGATCCGCGCTCAGCGGAAGGGCGACGCCTGCAACTCGCTCGTCGACACCCCGTCGCGAGCTCCGTCCTCGGCGCGCTGTCGATCGTCCTCCTGCTCGTCGGCGTCGGCTTGAACGCACTGCAGATCGCGGAACCGATCTCGCAGATCCCGCCGATCGCCGACACCCTCGGCACCTTCGAGTCACCGCTGCACCTCGACCCGTGGCTGAACATCGCCCTCGGGGTGGGGGCGGCGCTCGGCGCGATCGAGCGAGCCTCCCGCCTCCGTTACCACTGGCTGCTCGACAGCGGAGCGGGGACCTGATGTCGCCGCGCCCGTCCAGCCGATCGAACCGACCGAGGAGCAGCATGCGCGCACCAGCACTCCGACCGTTCCGGATCATCAGCGAGAATCGACGTGCCTACCTCGTGCTCAACGCCCTCGCGTATGGGCTGACGCTCGCCGGTTTCCTCATCGGTCTCGCCTTCCCCGACCTCACGCGTGCTCGGGAGTCGGCCATGGTCGAGGACGGCACCGCCGCGCTCGTCACACAGCTCGTGGACACGCCGCCGCTGTTCGCGCTGATGATCCTCGCGGTCAACGTCCTCCGACTGAGTCTGCTCACCATCGTCCTGCCGTCCGTCGTCGTGCCGTTCGCGGGGCTCGCGGCCTTCGGGTTCTGGGCGGTCCAGACCGGGATCACGCTCGTGCCCCTGACCGCCGACGGATGGGTCGCGCTCATCCCGCACTCGCTCACGCTCGTCATCGAGCTCCAGGCGTACATCCTTCTGCTGCTCGGCGTGTACCTGCACGGCGTGTTCTGGGTCCGGCCGACGGCCGCCGGAGTGGTGCGCCACCGCCAGGGATACCTGCAGGGGCTGCGGCGGATCGGTGTGCTCGCCCCGCCGGCGCTGGCCCTTTTGGTCATCGGGGCGGTCTGGGAGGCTTACTCGTTGCGGTACCTGGTCCACCCGCTCGGCCAGTGGCTGGCGTGATCGTCGCAGAGCGCGCGGCACGCCCTCTTGCTAGAGCATCCCGGTCAACACTCCGCCGTCCGCGCGGAGGGCTGCACCGTTCGTCGCCGACGCCAGTGGGCTCGCGAGGTAGGCCGCCAGCGAGGCGATCTCCTCGGGCTCGATGAAGCGTTCGAGCAGAGTGGTGGTGTTGCGACCGATGATCGAGGCCTTCACCGCGTCGACCGGCGCGGCCTGGTCGGCGGCGATCGACTCGATCGTCGTGGCGACGCCGTCCGAGTAGGTCGGGCCGCCGAGGATCGTGTTGACCGTCACGGCGGTGCCGCGGGTCCGCTTCGCGAGTCCGTTGCCGAGGGCGATCATCGCCGCCTTCGTGACGCCGTAGTGGATCATGTCGGCGGGGATGTTCACGCCGGACTCGCTGCTGATGAAGAGGATGCGCCCCCAGCCGCGATCCAACATGCCTGGCAGGGCGTGCCGGGACAGCCGGACGCCGCTCATCAGGTTGACCTCGAGGACGTGGGACCACTCGTCGTCCGAGATGGACTCGAACTCCGCGAGACCGAACTGGCCCACGTTGTTCACGAGGATGTCCACGGCGCCGAGGTCACCGAGCAGTCGCTCGACGGAGGCGGGATCGGCGAAATCCGCGACGATCCCGTCGTGGCCGGCATCGGGGTGCGTGCGCCGAAGCGCGGCGACCGCGTCCTGCACCGCCTGCTCGGAGCGCCCGTTCACGATGACGCGTGCGCCTTCGGCAGCGAGCCTCCGCGCGACGGCGGCACCGATGCCGCCGGTCGATCCGCTGATGAACGCCGTCTTGCCGCGGAGTTGTAGGTCCATGTCGTCTCCCTCTGTCGGCGATGCGCCGATTCACTTGCTCAGGCAAGTCACCCTAGGTCGGTTCACTTGCTCAAGCAAGTCGAATAGGCTTGCCCCATGACCGAATCCGCCGAACGTCCCGGCCTCAGCGGCGACCGGCTCGCGGCCTGGGCCTCAGTCGCCACCTTGGTGGAGCGGCTTCCCGCGGCACTCGACGCCCAGCTGCAGCGAGACAGCGGGCTGAGCCACTACGAGCACGGGCTGCTCTTCGCGCTCGACACCGCCCCGGACCGCACACTCCGGATGAGCACGCTCGCCGGGTACGCGAGCAGCACGCTCTCGCGGCTCTCCCGCGCGGTCTCGCGACTCGAGAAGCAGGGCTGGGTGCGACGCGAGGTCGACCCCACCGACGGTCGGTTCACCCTCGCCGTCCTCACGGACGACGGCCACGCGCACGTCGCCCGGTCCACGCCGGCGCACCACGCCCTCGTCGAGGAGCTCGTCTTCGGCTCGCTCACGGAGGCGCAGGTGCGGCAACTGGCCGAGATCAGCGCGAGGATCGCGACGACGATCGATCCGACCGTGCCGTGGGCGCCGTCCGAGTGAACCTCGGAAAGACGTCCTTGTGGGCGCGCTCACGCCGGGCGTAGCTTGACCGCATGAGCCTCTTCATCACGTGTCCGGTCGAGAGCGTCGAACGCGCGACCGCCTTCTACGACGCCCTCGGCTGGACCCGCAACGCGGCGATGTCCTCTGACCAGGTCTCCTGTTTCGAGATCGCTCCCGGGCAATACGTCATGCTCGGGAGCCGAGAGATGTACGCGAGCGTCGGCGGCACCGAGGAGCTGATCGGCGGACCGGACACGCCCTCGAAGGTGACGGTCTCCTTCGACCTCGGCAGTCGCGAGGCGGTCGACGAGCTCGTCGAGCGGGCCGGTGCCGCGGGTGGACGGATCGGCGACACCGACGACTACCCGTTCATGTACCAGCGCCAGTTCGACGACCCCGACGGGTACCACTACTCGCCGTTCTGGATGAAGCCCGACGCCGAGCCGACCGCCTGAGTGACCTCCCCGCGACACGGCACGGCGAGCAGGTCGCCGGGCGCGAGGTCGCGGGGGAGCAGCACGCGCTGCTCGGTTCCTGCCGCGCTGTCGAGGTGGAACGACACCGTGTGCGTCGTCGACGCTCGCCCGATCAGCCGGAGTTCCGACCAGCACGGCTCGACGTCTGCGAGACAGGCGTCGAGGGTGAGGTGATGGCCGTCCTCGCCGAACGCCGCAGCGACGACGCGCATGACGACCACGGAGGTCTGCTCGACGGGAGACGGGCATCCGCCTGTGCCGGGGATCACCGCTGCCGCCGAGTGGACGCACGGGGTTCCGCACTGCTCGACCAGGCGCAGCATCGGAACGTCGTCGACGATCACGTCCGTGGTGCTGAGGTGGGTGTGTGCCGGCCAGCGGTCGGGGAGGAACGGGTCCGGGATGCTGCGGCGGAGTGAAGGCAGGATCGTCGTGAGGGTCATGACCTCCGGTCTACGCCTCGCATTCTGCCCGAGTACCAGTCCTCACGGGATCCATACATCGTTCCCCGGAACCCAGACGGTCTCCTCACGTCGCGCGCGGGCGGAGGGGGCGTCGGGCCCCGACCATGGCTGGCATCTCCTGTCAGAGTTCGCGCGCGAACGACACCGTCGTGGCCGTGCGTCCGGTCTCGGCGAGTCCCGCCTTCAGGAGGACCCGCTGGGATGCGAGGTTGGTGACGTCGGTCTCCGCGGCCGCCCGTTCTGCGCCATGCGCTGCGGCGAACGACAGTGCGCCGGCGACCGCTTCCGTCGCGAGTCCGACCCCGCGAGCGGCGGGAACGAGACCGTAGCCGAACTCGACGCGGCCATCGCTGTCGGGCGGACCGAAGAAGCCGAAGTCCACCGACGGCCGACCCGTCGGCGTCACGGATGAGGTACATCGTGAAGATCGGGTCGCCAGTGGTCGATTCCGCGAGGCCACGGAGCGGGCCGAGCTCGTCGGCGAAGGGGTACTCCGGGTGCCAGGCGTCACCGTCGCGCTCATCGCGTTCGACGATGCGTCGCGCGAGCGCCGGTGAGATCGGTTCGAGGGTGGTTCGTTCGGTGCGGATGATCATCGATGCCAGTCTGGCAGGGGCCAGACACGCATGATCGCCATGCGGTACCGGCCGGTCTGACGCCGCCGCCCAGAGTGCCCGTTCTGCTCTTGACCGGAGCGTCAGGGGACGGATTGCGCACTCTCGGTGGCCTCCTCGAGGACCTCCAGCTCGTGACGCACGTGGTCGAGTGCATCCCCGGGGTGGCGATGCTGCAGATCGTGCAGCATGAACCGGCAGGCCCAGATGCGCGCGGCCGTCGACGCCTCGTCGAGGCTCGCGCCCGTCGGTCCAGCCTGCGAGGAACGCCCGCCACACCGGCTGGTCGAGCAGCGGTATCGCGTGTGGGTCCAGCCGGAAGATGGCGGAGGTCCTGGCCCGGTCGTAGTCCGGCGACCCGGCTGCGGCGTTGGTCCAGTCGATGACGGCGGTCACGCGGTCGTCCGGCCCCAGCAGGATGTTCAACGGGTGGAGATCGAGATGCAGGAGCGAGCGCTCGCCGTCGATGGAGGCGAACGCCGGCGGAGCGGTGACCGTCCACAGCGCCGCCTGCGCACGACCACAGGCCAGACCCCGGGTGAAGGCCCGCTCCGCGGTCACCCCGCTGAGATCGGCGGCGACGGTGCCGTCGACCCGCTCGATGAGCGAGGCCGCCCATGGTCCGCCGTCGGTCGGGACGAAGGTACCGAGGGTCGCTGGAACCGGCACCGCCACGGAGGCTGCGTTCGCAGCGGCGAGTTCGTGCGCGATCGTCTCCGGGGAGCCCAGGCGCAGCACGACGTCGTCGGTACCGAACACCCGCCCGGTCATCCCGCCGAGCGGCTCGAGGCGTTCATGATCGAGCCCGAAGTGGGCGCTCGCTTCGATGAGGGCGCGACGGAATCCGCGCTCGTTGTCGTCGACCATCACGTCATCGTAGGTGAGGTGCGCCGTCGGGTCACGGCTGTCGTCACCGTCATCCCCGATGACGAGCGGGTCGCGGCTGAGCGGCGCTGCCATGCCACTGTCGCAACGATGAGGACGGTCGTGATCGCCAGGCCCAGGACCGCTCCCATCGCGACATCATGGACGTAGTGCACGCCTTGCACGACCCGGCCGGCGGCGACGAGCGCCGCCAGCGCGAGCGCCGAGCATGTGACCCACCAACGGCCGACGGCGATCGCTATGACGACGGTCGCTCCGAACGCGAGCGTCGCGTGATTCGACGGCAGTGACCAGTCGCCGGCCGGCGGGCATTCGGTCGCGATCGACCACCGGGTGCATGGTCGAGGTTGGGCGAAGAGGAGTTTCAGTCCCTCGCTCGCGGCGTAGGCGAGGCCGACCCCGGCGGCGCCGGCGAGCAGCCGCGCCCGCCGTTCCGGGTGGCGGACCCAGGCGAACGCAGCCGTCGACATCGTCGTCGCCGCCAGGAGTGCGAGGCCGATCTCCGAGGCGAGTTCGACGTTCGGGATGGCCGAGCCGAGGGCGGCGAGCCAGCGCGTGCCGACGACGCTGACGCTGCCCGGCGCTGGGGCGATGAGGAGGGTGAGAGCGAAGAGGGTCACCGCAGCGAACGGTAGGAGGGCGCGGCGATGCGGGATAGAGAGCGGCATGCCTCGACCGTATGGACTTGCCACCGGCATCGCATCGGACTCCGGATGGCCCTGATGTCGGCACCGAGTCGGATGTGGAGAGCGCTGAGATCGTGCAACCGGCGCGCTCAGTGCTGCAGTTGTGTGGTCGGAAGCCGGCGCGCACCGAGACTGAGGGGCGATACCGTGCCACGAGGCACGTCAGTCGCGAGACGATGGATGCATGACTGCTCTCCACGGAATCGATATCGCCGCCGAACTCCGACAGGTCGAGGCCCATTGGACTCCTCGAGTGGTCGGGCGGGTCAACGATCAATACGTGAAGGTCGCGAAGCTCCTCGGCCAGTTGGTCTGGCACGACCACGCGAACGAAGACGAGATGTTCCTCGTCGTCTCGGGCACGCTCCGTATCCAGCTCCCCGACGATGAGGAGGTCGTGCTCACGCCGGGCCAGTTCTTCGTGGTGCCGCGGGGCGTGCAGCACAATCCCATCGCCGACGAGGAGGTCGAGATCGTCTTGATCGAGACCGTCACGACCGCGCACACCGGTGACGTGATCGTCGAGGGCACGGTGCCCGTCGAGCGTCAGCTGGGCGACTTCCGCTGACGACATGATCGCCGGACGGCACTCGAACGTAGGGTGGGCGGATGCCTGTTCCGGATGAATCGCGTTGGACCACGCTCGGGAAGATGACGGTCCACCGAGGTCGGGTCACCTTGGTCGATCACGAGGTCCGATTGCCGGACGGGTCGCGGTCGAAGCCCCGCTCGATGCCGCCCGGCGTGAGCTCGAAGAAGAGCTCGGTATCGTTCCGGACGACCTCCGACCGCTGCACACCTTCTTCATGAACCCGGGGCGAGCGTCCTGGCCGACACACCTGTTCATCTCGACTCGAGGCATCCGCCCCGGCCTGGCAGACCTGTCGGATCCCGCGGAGCAGGTGCGGCTCGTGCGCATCCCGCTGTCCGAGCTCGACGCGCTGATCGCCACCGGAGCGATCGTCGACCCGCCGCTCATCGTCGCCCGAGCCGTGGCGGCGGCCCAGGGCATCCTCCCGCCGCTGGGAGTGGCAAACGAGTAACGATCTCGCTGAACGCATCTGACCGAGAGCTCGAGCAGGCGGCACCGGTCGCGCTCCCTCGATTCGGGTACGCTCGCGGCGTGAACGAAGACGAGACGCTCGTCCACGTGACGCACGACGCGCCGTGGCTTCCTCCCGGGAGGCCGGGCCGAGGTGGTCCGCCGGACGACGCCACCCCGGCCGATGTCGGTCGTACGCTTGCTCCTCCGCCACTCCGACCGGGTGTTCTGCGTGCCGAGGCAGGGGACAGGTCGGCTCGATCTCCCGATGCTCGAGGCCGCATCCGATGATGTCGACGGCACGGCGGCCGTTCGTGAACTGGTGCAACGCATCACCGGTGAGCACACGGGCATGCACTTCATCGGCGCCGTACGCAACGTCGTGGAGGCGCCGGCCGACGGATACGACTGGCCGGTCCCTGCCGCCCACTTCGGCGTGTGGGCTTCGGACGCGACTCCGATGGTTGACGGCACCTGGGTGCGTCTCGACGATGACGAGCATCAGCTGCGCGACCGACACTGGTACCCGTTGGTGAGCTGAGCCGACAGCTCAGCTGCGGCGACCTGACCGGAACGAGGCAGTCGACCTCGCCCTCGCGCCGATAGTGCTCGATGTGGGGACGGTCTCTCGTCGTGATCGGCGAGGTCGAAGAGCACGTCGAAGGCGCCGGCGATCTGCGCGTAGACGCCGGGCGCCTCGCCGCGAAGACGCAGCCTGAGGTAGTCGCCGCCGGGGATCACGGTCTCGTCCAGGCCGAGCGGGTTGTCGGCATCCCGGTCCAGCCGCACGGACGCCATGCGGTACCTGTCACTTCCTCCGTAGACCAGACCCATCATCCTGCGGCCCCGCAACGAGTCGAACGAGTTCTCGAACGCCGGCCAGGCCGCCTGCACCTGCTCGATGTCGAGTGCGACGTCCTGACTGAGGGCGGCGATGTCGTCGAGCGTCACGACGTCGATCCGGCCGAGCTCATGCGTCATCGGGAAGTGCCTCATGCCTCGTGTCTAACACGTGACGCCATGGTAGGAAGGTCCCCATGCGCCGCGCCGTCAGCACTCTCCTCGCCCTGTGTCTCGTCGGCGCACTGGCGGGGTGTGGTGTGTTCGACCGAGGGCCGAGCTACGAGTCTGCCAAGGAACAAGCGCTCTCCCTGCGTCAGGAGTTCGAAGCGACGTTGCCGGACGGAGCGTCGACGGTGAGCCAGAACGACGTGGAACTCGCCTGCAGCGGCGGTGCCGTCCAGTACGACGGCAGCATCACCGTGAGCGTCGCGGAGGACTTCGATCGCAACGCCTGGTTGGACGAGGCTGCAGCGATGTATGCCGACAGGGCGGCCTGGAAGGTCGAGAAGGTGGTCGCAGCCGACGACTCCTCAGACCTCACGAGTGGCGTCTCCTTCATCTCCGATGACGGCTACTACGTGCGTCTCGACGAATTCGCTGACACGTCCGAGTGGGGGCCGGTCCTCGTCCTGGGCGCGTCGGGTCCATGTGTGCGTCGTTGAGTCGACCGTTCGCCCGAACACCAGCGGAGACATCCGCCGAGGGATCGACGTCGGGTCATTGCGACGGCCGGACTCGGCCATCACACGAACGGCGCACCCGAGATCACCCGGGTGCGCCGCACGTCTCCGACGGTGGTTCCCTTACTGCTCGATGAAGGCGAGGAGGTCGGGGTTGATGATGTCGGCGTGGGTGGTCAGCATGCCGTGCGGGAAGCCCTCGTAGACCTTGAGGGTCGCGTTGCTGAGGAGCTCGGCCTGCTTGATGACCGCGTCCTTGTACGGCACGACCTGGTCGTCATCGCCCTGCATGCAGAGGACCGGCACGGAGATCGCCTTGAGGTCCTCGGTCTGGTCGGTCTCGGAGAACGCCTTGATGCCCTCGTAGTGCGCCACGGCGCTGCCGGTCATGCCCTGACGCCACCAGTTGTCGATGACGGGCTGGGACACGGTGACACCGTCGCGGTTGAATCCGTAGAACGGGCCCGAAGCCACGGCCTGGAAGAACTCCGCCCGGTTCGCGGCGAGCGCGCTCCGGAAGCCGTCGAAGACCGAGATGGGTGTCCCTTCGGGGTTGGCGTCGGTCTGCACCATCAGCGGAGGCACGGACGAGACCAGGACCGCCTTCGCCACACGACCCTGCGGCTCGCCGTACTTGGCGACATACCGCGCGACCTGACCGCCACCCGTCGAGTGCCCGATGTGGACGACGTTGCGCAGGTCGAGGTGCTCGACGACCGCCGACACGTCGCTGGCGTAGTGGTCCATGTCGTGGCCGGACCCGATCTCCGAGGACCGCCCGTGTCCACGTCGATCGCTGGCCACGACGCGGTACCCCTTCGACAGGAAGAAGAGCACCTGCGCGTCCCAGTCGTCCGACGACAGCGGCCAACCGTGGTGGAACATGATGGGCTGCGCCGCCGGGTCGCCCAGATCCTTGTAGTAGATTTCCGTGCCGTCGTCCGTTGTCACGAATGGCATGACTGACCTCCAAGCTCATGTCGAGCCAAGCCGTGCTCGGAACGACTCTCGCGAATTCCACTTCCACGGAATGTGGGAGCGCGACCACGGTAACGCGGCGAAGCGGCGGTTTCGACGGCCAGTCGAAAGTCCCGACACCTGTCCAAACCGGTTGCCGCAGACGTCCAGTTCCGAGTGGCCGAGAGTGCTCGTTCTGCTCGCTGGGCGTGCTCGGACGAGCAGAACCGGCACTCTCGGTGGACGGATCGTTCAGCCGCGGTCGGCGACCCACGCGCCGATCACCGCGGGGAGCTGCGTGAAGTCCTCGACGACGGTGTCGGGCTGGATCGGGACACCGTAGCGTTTGCCGGTGCGATCGGCGTCGACGGCGACCGTCAGGTTGACGACCGCGCCGTCGTAGAGGCGGACCGGCTGGTTCGCCGTGCTGAAGCCGTAGCTCGGCTGACCGAACACGCGCACGTCCGACTGCCCGATGAAGGCGATCGCGACCGCCTCCGCGGAGCTGCCGGTCATCCCGTCGATGACCACGGCGATCGGACCGTCCACCTTCGGCTGCGGCTTCGTCGCCGCGCTCTGTCGATTGCCGTCGGACGAGACGCCGCCGCCCGACACCGAGACGACCGTCGACCTGTCGACGGACTCGAAGGTCTCGACGGTCCCGTCATCGAGCAGTGGTGCCACGGCAGCCAGCATGGGCCACACGTTGCCGCCGTGGTTGTCCCGCAGGTCGACCACCCACGCCGACGTGTCGGGCCTGGCGGCGGTGATCGCATCGACGGCCGTGTCGATGTACCGCTGGCCGAAGGAGTCCTTTCCGGAGCCGCCACCGATGAGTGTCGGGAGGCGGATGGTCGTCACGCCGTCAGCGCTCGTGACGGTGGGCAGTTCGTTCTCCGCTTTCGATCCCGACGACGGCCCGAACAGTTCGGCCGCGGTCGCAGGATCGTTGAAGGTGGTGTGGGGGCCGCCGAGCTCGGCCGCCGCCTTCGTGAGCGGCCCGTAGGTGTCGGCATAGTCGGAGGCGTCCGCGACTGAGGCCAGAGCCCGCTCCCGCACCTGCGTGTAGCGGTCCGGCGTCGCGTCCACGCCCCGCTGCATCGCATCCAGCGCGACCTCCGCATACGTCTGCGGCGATGGTGGGACGAGGTAGATCCCGTACGACCGCAGGAGCGGCGCGGCGACGACCGCGCCGCCGACCACCAGCGCGAGGAATGATGCCGTGACGACGGCAGCGATGAGGCCACGCCGACGCCGACGACGTCGCTGTTCCATGGGGGCCGGTGATGGCAAGGGCGGTCGACTGCGGGTGATGCCGGGCATGCCTCCAGGCTACAAATCGTCGATGGTCGAATCGTCAGCCCGCAGGACGATCCCGCTCGCGGAGCATCATCCGCAGGCGGGACGTGGCGGATGGATCCCACACCGAGGTGGCAGGATGCGGTCATGAGAAGTCACCATGTGAGCCGGGTCATCGGCGCTTCGCCGGAAGCCGTTTACGAATACGCGTCCGACATCGACAATCTCCCACGGTGGGCGGCCGGTCTCGCGCAGGCCGAGGTGGTCCGCGAGGGCGACACGCTGTTCGTCGAGTCGCCGATGGGTCGGGTGGAGGTCCGGTTCGTCGAGCGCAACCGCTTCGGCGTGCTCGACCACGACGTCACCCTGCCGTCGGGGACCGTCGTGACCAACCCGGTCCGCGTGCTGGCCCATCCAGAGGGTGCCGAGGTGGTGTTCACCGTGCGCCAGATCGAGCTGGACGACGACGCGTTCGCGCGGGACGTCGCGATGGTTGCGGCGGACCTCGAGCGCCTCGATCGTCGGCTCACCGGGCAGGAATGATCGGCGCATGCCCGACCTGGCCCTGGCCCTGGTCTCGTCGGTTCGTGCGCCGTCGTTCCGGATCTCGCGATAGCGTCCTCCCATGGACTCGCTCGTGCAGCAACGGCTCGCCTTCGAACGTGAGCGCACCGTCGGCTGGGTGATGATCACGATCGGTCTGCTCTTCGTGGCCGGCTCCGTCTGGTTCGCAGCCGCGGGCTCCCCACTCAGCTGGGCGATGGCGGTGTTCTGGACCGTCTGGGCGTGCTTCGGCATCCGGCGGGTGGCGACTTCGCGTCGGACGCAGCACGCGTTCGAGCGGGAGCACGGCGCTACCGCCGGCGTTCGTCGATGACGCGGAGCACCGGTGGCGTCGTCGCCGTCGCCCTGGCCGGTGGGCTGGTGCTCGGGCTCGTGGGGTGCGCCTCCGCTACTCCGTCCCCGTCGGCGTCGCCGAGCTCCCCAACCTCGGCGCCAACGTCGGCGCCGCCCACGTCGATGCCCGACCTGTCCGGCGAGTTCCAAGCCCTGGAGGCCGAGTTCGGCGCGCGCGTCGGCATCAGCGCCGTCGACACCGGGACCGGCGCGCGCCTGTCCTACCGGGCTGACGAGCGCTTCGGGTACGCCTCGACGATCAAGGCGCTCGCCGCAGCGGTCTTCCTCCACGAGGTGCGCGGTTCGGCGCGTGACGAGGTCATCACGTGGTCGGCTGAGGATGTCGAGGCGGCCGGCTATTCGCCGGTGACGAGTGAACACGTCGAGACCGGCCTGACCCTGTCGCAGCTCGCCGAGGCCGCCGTCCGGCAGAGCGACAACACGGCCCTCAACCTCGTCCTCGCGCGGATCGGTGGGCCCGCCGCGTTGGACGCCGCCCTCGTCACGCTCGGCGATGAGGTGACCGAGGTCGTCAACGCGGAGCCGCTGTTGAACGTGATCGAACCGGGCAGCACCGATGACACCACCACCCCTGCCGCGTTCACCGACAACCTGACGCGCCTCGTCGACGGCTCCTACCTGGAGTCCGCCGACCGGGCGACGCTCCTCGCCTGGATGAGCGGCAACGCGACCGGCGACACCCTGATCCGGGCCGGTGCTCCGGCGGGATGGCAGGTGGCCGACAAGTCCGGGGGTGCGGGTGGGATCCGGAACGACATCGCGATCATCGACCGGCCGGGCGGCGACCCGATCGTCCTGACCATCCTCACGAACACACTCGACCCGGACGCCGAGTACGACGACGCGTTGGTCGCGGAGGCGGCGAGCGTCGCGCTCGCCGCCTTCGAGCAGTAGCCGGGCTCCTGCGCCTACGGGATGAGTCGCTGCTCCCGCAGGTCCTGGAAGATCCGGAGGAACATCGCCTCCGTGTCGACGTACTCGTGGAACCCGGCCCGGCGGGACTTCGAGGTGTCGGCGATGACGTCGTAGTCCCACGCGAAGACGAAGTCGCCGAACGCCCACGACGACACCTCGGCGTAGCTGGTGGGCGCGAGGCCGTGCCGCTCGACCATCGCGTTCCACAGGGCCTCCTTGTCGGCCATCACCTCGGCGAGGCTCATCTCGAGTGGCGGCGCGACGTCGAGGTCGAAGAAGGCGGCGATCTTCGGCCACATCGACGACCACCGGAACACGTCGCCGTTCGTGATGTTGAACGCCTCGTTGCGGGCATGCTCCGTGGTCGCCGCCCACACGGTGGCCTTCGCGAGGAGGTCGGCGTCGGTCATCTCGATCAGGCTCGTGTACGCGCCGGGCTTGCCGGGGAAGCGCAACGGGATGCCCAGTTCCTTGCTCATGGACGCGTAGACGGCGATGACCATCGCCAGGTTCATCGGGTTGCCCAGGCCGATCCCGGCGACGACCGACGGCCGCAACGCCGACCACGACCAGGCCGCCCCGACCTGGCGGCGCTCGAGGAACTGCTGCTGGTCGACGTTGAACTCCGGCGGCATGTGCGGCGGGTCGGACTCCTTCGCGGGTGTCGCGAAGGGTCCCAGGTGCGCGCCGTAGACCTTGTAGCCCTGCATCAGACTGATGTGTTCGAGGCCCGGCGCGACGGGTTCGACGGCATCGACGACGTTCGTGAGCATCGCGAGGTTCGGTGCGACGAGCTCGGCCCAGCTCGGGCGGTCCTGGTAGGCGGCGTAGAACAGGTGCGTCACCTCCGACAGGCCCTGCAACTGGTGGATGGTCGCGTCGCGGTCGAGCAGGTCCACCGCGAGGTGCCTGACGGATCCCCGGTCGGTACCGCCGCGGCGGGACAACCCGATCACGTCCCAGCCGAGCCCCTCGAGGTGGGTGATCAGGTTCCCGCCGATCACTCCGCGGGCTCCGACCACCAGTGCTGTGTGCTGTGTCATGACATCTCCATCGTTAGATCGCGATTTACCGATCCACAGTGTTGCACAACATCGTGGAATCGCGATATTGCGATATGGTCGACGTATGACGAACGCTGACGAGTTGGACCTGGTGGCGGTCTTCAAGGCGCTCGGCCACCCGACGCGCCTGGCCATCCTGGGGTGGTTGAAGGATCCCGAGTCGTTCCCGCCGCAGGATCAGCCGGCGGCCGAGGTCGGCGTGTGTCTCAAGCACATCCAGGCGAGGGCCGAGGTGTCGCAGTCGACGGCCTCGCAGTTCATGGCCACGCTCCAGCGCGCCGGCCTCGTGACGTGCACCCGGATCGGCCAGTGGTCGCACTATCAGCGCGACGAGGCCGCGATCGAAGCGCTCGGTCGGCACGTGACGCTCGCCGTCTAGGGGGGCCGTGGCGCGATGGCAAGCGTCGCGCCCGATGGTTGTTTCCTTTGGGGAAACACTATGATAGTTTCTTCAGACGCAACGACTGGAGGTCGATCATGGATCATGAAGACGCACAGGACCGCTTGAACCAGGCACGAGACGCCTCGCGCCGCTCCGCACGCCAGGGAGCGCTCACCACCGCCATCCTCACCGCGGTACTCATCACCGCGCTCGGGGTCGTCGTCGACCTCGACATGGTCTGGCTGCTCGGACTCGTCGCCATCGGGTTCGTCGCCCTGTCCCTCGCGCGCCCGGTGAAGCTCCGCCTCGACTGGTCGGACCGGACCGGCGTACTGCTGCTCACCGCGAGCGGCGTGGCGGTCGCCGTGGTCTACGTCGTGACCCAGTGGATCGCCCGTTCCGCAGGTGTCTCCGTACCGAACACGGTGTCCGCGGTCGTCGCAGCCGTCGTCGTGTTCGCCGTCTGTCTGCCCGCACTGGTGCGCCTCGCGAACGGCTCCACGCCGCTCGGCGGACGGTCGGGGTCGCGCGATGCCTGACGACGATGCAGCCGAAGACGCCGCGGTCAGCCGCCAGGCGCTGAACCCGCTCTTCCACGAGCCTGCCCGCCTCGCCCTGCTGTCCGCACTCGCGCCCGCCGAGTACACCGACTTCGCCTCGCTCCTGCGCATCACCGGCGTCAGCAAGTCGGCGCTCTCGAAGCACCTCTCGGCGCTCGCCGACGCCGGGGTGATCGAGGTCGGGAAGAGCGACACGGACCGCCGCGGACGCCGTATCGCACTCACGACGGAGGGCCGGGTCGCCTTCGACTCCTATCTCGACGCCCTCGATGCCATCGTGCAGCGGGCGCGTCGGTGACGCGGGGTCTTCCAGCGGCGGGCGGCGCTCATGGCTCGGCACCGGACTTCCGACGGACGTCGCAACGAGGCGTGACCCGCCCGACCTACGGTGGAAGCAGACCATCGGAAGGGGGCGCGATGCGAGCGACACCTGCTGGAGAGCGTCTGTCGATCGGGATCGTGGGCGGCTCCCTCGGTGGCCTGTTCGCGGCTTCCCTCCTCACGCGTCGCGGACATCGTGTGACGGTCTTCGAGCGGTCCAGGACCGGGCTCGAACGGCGCGGCGCGGGGCTCGTCGCCCAGCAGGAGCTCTACGACCTGCTGCACGCGGTGGGCCGTGACGCCGAGGCCCGCGTCGGCGTGGTCGCCACCGATCGCATCACCCTCGCTCGAGACGGCCGGGTCCTGACGAGCGACCCCACACCGCAGATCCAAGTCTCCTGGGACCACACCTACTCGGTCTTCCGCAGCCTCGTCCCGCCCGAGGGGTACCGGCTCGGACAGGCAGTCGCCACCGTGCACGACCGCGACGAGGGTGCCACCGTCGAGACGGCGACGGGGGAGCTGCACGAGTTCGACCTCGTCGTCGGCGCCGACGGACTCCGTTCGGTCACCAGGCATGCCGTCGCCCCCGACGACGACCGCAACCGGTACGCCGGGTACATCACCTGGCGCGGCCTCATCCCCGAAGCCGAGCTCCCAGCCGCCGCCGCACGCACCTTGCTCGGACGTTTCGCCTTCTACTCCGGTCCCGAGGTGCACATGCTCGGGTACCTCGTCCCCGGCGCGGACGGGGAGACCGAGCCCGGCGCGCGCCGCTACAGCTGGGTCTGGTACCGCAGCATGTCCGAGCGCGAACTCGCCGACCTCATGCAGCTGACGCACCGGCCGGCTGGGAGTTCCTCGACCGCGCCCGGCGACCTGCCGAGCGAGCTCCGCGAACGACTCCTCGCCGAAGCGGAGCAGCTCCTCCCACCGCCGTTCGCCGCAGCGGTGGCAGCCGAGCCGCGCCCATTCATGCAGGCGATCTACGACTACGTGCCGCCGCGCATGACGAGCGGGCGCATCGCGCTCCTCGGAGACGCTGCAGCCGTGGTCCGCCCGCACACCGCCAGGGGAGCCGCCAAAGCGGCCGGCGATGCACTCGCGCTCGCCGCGGGCCTGGACCTGGGGCTCGGTGTCGACGCGGCACTCTCGCAGTACGAGGCCGAGCGGCTCCCGATCGCGCGAGCAATCAGCGACTACGGCCGTCGCATCGCTCGTTCCCTGCAGCTCTGACCGCACACTCATCAGGAGGAGAACACCATGGACGACGTCGAGCAGTACATCAAGCCGGACGTCCCGCCGTCCGGGCCCGGTTGCGTCGAGTGCGAGGCGACCGACAGCTGGTGGCTGCATCTCCGCCGCTGCACGTTCTGCGGGCACATCGGATGCTGCGACGACTCCCTGAACAAGCACGCGACGAAGCACGCGACCACCACCGGTCATCGCGTGATCCGCAGCTACGAGCCGGGTGAGGACTGGTTCTACGACTACGGCACGGAGGAGTCGTTCGTCGGTCCGACCCTCGCGCCCCCGCTCAGTCACCCACGCTCGCAGACGGTCCCCGGGCCGCACGACCGTGTCCCCGCCCAGTGGGAACGACTCCTCGGTTCATGACCGTCGTCGGGGAGGTGGCGATCGCACCACTGCTCGTGTTCGAGCGGTCCTTCGGTCGCGAGGCCTTCGCGATCCGTGACTACCTCACCCGCAGCGGTGTCCCGTTCCAGACGGTGATCGTCGAGACGGACGAGGACTGTCGGGCGCAGCTCGGTTCGGGTCTGGCGGAGGCCCGGCTTCCCGTCGTCGCCTTCCCCGACGGCACCCGGCTCGCCGATCCGACGCCCGCGCAGATCGCCGAACACTTCGGCTGGATCAAGCGACCGCAACGCAGCGAGTACGACGTCCTCGTCTACGGCGCCGGACCGGCCGGCCTCTCCGCCGCGGTCTATGCGGCGTCCGAGGGACTCGATGTCGCCGTGGTCGAACGGGACGCCGTCGGTGGTCAGGCAGGATCCAGCAGCCTCATCGAGAACTACCTCGGCTTCGCGCACGGCATCTCCGGCGCAGCCCTCGCGGAACAGGCTCGTCGACAGGCGATCGCGTTCGGCGCCGAACTGCTCGTCATGCGTCACAGCCTGAGCCGGAGCTTCGGCGACCATCACATGCAGGCCGAGCTCGCGGACGGCTCGCGACTCTCCGCGCGGGCGGTCGTCTGTGCGACGGGGGTGCAGTGGCGTCGCCTCGGCTTGCCGAAGGAAGACGAGCTGGAGGGCTCCGGCGTCTACTACGGCGCCGGCACGAGCGAGGCGTCCTCGTGCGTCGGCGAGCACGTCTACATCGTGGGCGGTGCGAACTCGGCGGGCCAGGCGGCGATGAACCTCGCCGCGCACGCTGAGCGGGTCACCGTCCTCGTCCGCGGTCACTCCCTCTCGTCGACGATGTCGACCTACCTCCTGCGCCGCTTGCTCGCGGCCCCCAATGTCGAGATCCTCGTGGACACGACGGTCACCGCGCTCCACGGCGACGACCGCCTCCGCAGTCACTGACCATCGACTCGGCGGGGACGACGACCGACGTGCCTGCGTCGCGCCTGTTCATCTGCATCGGCGGGAGCCCCAACACCGCCTGGGCCCGCGACTCCGCGGTCGCGCTGGACCCTCGCGGCTTCCTGCTCACCGGAGGCGACCTGCTGCCGGAGCACCTGTCGGCGTGGCCGCTCCGCCGTCAGCCCCTGCACCTCGAGACGAACCAGCCCGGCGTGTTCGCGGCCGGTGACGTCCGCGCCAACTCCATCAAGCGGGTCGCGTCGGCCGTCGGCGAGGGGGCGATGGCGGTCTCCCTCGTCCATCGCTACCTCGCCGAGACGTTCGGGTAGGCCGAAGCCGACACCGCCCGTTCAGTGGCAGCCGGGCCCGGTCAGGGGCGTCCGGCCGCTCGCCGGGTCATCGCGACACCGGCGAGCACCGTCGTCACCAGTACGAGCGAGACGAAGATCAGCAGCACGTCGATCTCCGGTGCGAAGGTGAGGGCGAAGCCGATGGCCAGCACCGGGAGTGCGAGGCCGCAGTAGGCGATCAGGAACACGAGCGACAGCGTCTCGCCCCGGCGGGCGGGATCGGCGAGCGATCCGGCGGTCGCGATCGCCGACTTGAACAGGACGCCGACACCGAGTCCGGCGATCACACCGCCGACGAGGAAGACCCCCAGCTGCGGCAGGACCGCCCCCGCGGCGACCGCGGCGAGTCCGATGCCACAGCTCACGGTCGCGATCAGGAGTTGGCGCTGCAACGGGAGTCGAGCGAGCAGCACCTGACCGAGCGCGGCGGCTCCGAACACGGAGAAGGTCGTCACACCGGCGAGCAGGTGGTCGGGTGCGTCGAAGGTGCCGATGAGGATGGTGGGTGCGAGTGAGGTGAACAGGCCGAGGAGCGCGAAGCCGGCGAAGGCCCCGAACCCCGCGGCGATGAACGCCCCTCGGGACGACGCCGGGACCGCGAGGCGCTGTGGTCGGTAGCGCCTCCGTGGTTCGCTCTGCTCGACGGTCTCGGGCACGGAGACCATGACGATCGCGGCGATGACGAGCGCGACGAGGAACACCGCGTGCGGGAGCACGAGCGGGTTCGGGAGGAACTCGGCGAAGAGTCCTCCGATGAGCGGTCCGAGGGCGAGACCGCCCAGGTTGCTGGCTCCGGCGACCGATGCCGCGACGATCGAGTTCTCGTCGGGCCGGGCGACCGCGCGCAGCTCGCCGAGGTGCGCGGTCGCCGTCGCGGTGAGCACGCCGATGCTGACGCCGTTGACGACCCGCGCGACGATCAACCCCTCGACGCTGCTCCAGAGGAGGAACAGCACTGCCGACAGCGCCGAGATCAGGATCGCGATGAGCAGCATCCGCCGCCGCCCGACCCAGTCGCTGATGTGGCCGACGAAGAAGAGGCTGAACACGACGCCGACGGCGTAGGCGGCGAAGATGACGGTGATCGTCGAGACGGGGAACCCGTCCCTCGCCTGGTACAGCGCGTACAGCGGGGTCGGGACGGTCGAGTAGGCCATCACCAGCAGGAACGTGGTGGCGACGATCCAGAACCCGGCACCGTGGGAGACGCGGGATCGGGTCGAAACAGGGGAGGTCGTCATCGGGTCGCTCGGCTCTCGATCGGTGTCGACGTCAGGGCAGGATCGAGTCGACGTAGCCGCCGTCGACCCGGAGCGCGCCGCCGGTGGTGCCGGACGCGAGCGGCGAGGCGAGGTACACCACGAGGTTCGCGATCTCGATGGGTTCGAGGAGGCGGCCGATCAGCGACTGCGGGCGGTGCAGACGCATGAACTCCCGCTGGGCGTCGTCCCACTCGAGCTCGTCGCCGACGAGCTGCCGGACGAAGGTCTCCACGCCCGGCGTGTGGGTGGGGCCGGCGATCACCGAGTTCACGGTGACGCCGGTCCCTGCGGCAGCCTTCGCGAAGCCGCGGCTCACCGCGAGGAGGGCGGTCTTCGACATGCCGTAGTGGATCATCTCCTCGGGGATGACCACGGCGGAGTCGCTGGCGATGTCGACGACACGACCCCAGCCGCGACCGGACATGCCGGGGAGCAGGAGCCGGGTGAGGCGAGCGGCCGACAGCACGTTGACCTCGAACATCGACCGCCACTGCTCGTCGGTGATGTCCAGCGGCGGTACGGCCTCGAAGACACCGAGGTTGTTGACGAGGATGTCGACCTGGCCGGCCTCAGCGACGAGCCGTTCGGCTCCCTCCCGGGTGGTCGCGTCGGCCGTGATCCCCCGCACCGACTCGACCGATTCGGTGTCGAGCGAGAGGACGGCGGCCTCGAGGCGATCGGCGTCGCGGCCGTTGACGATGACGTCCGCCCCCGCCTCGACGAGCCGCGCGGCGATGGCGTAACCGATTCCGCTCGTCGAGCCGGTCACCAGCGCGGTGCGATGGGTGAGGTCGAGGGGGATGGTCCCCGCGCGTTCGAGTCGCATGAGCGGATCTCCTTGGGCGTCGTGGAGTGGATGGGCCGGATTCCAGGCGGCGGGCCGGTCCGACCGAGGCTACGCCGGCGCCGGGCCGGAGTCTTCGGACGTTCGTCGGCGGCAGGTGCGACAGAAGTCGAATCCGACGTTGGCCGGGGCGCTCTCGTCGGGCAGGATGTGGGGATGAGCCCGCCCCAGCAGGAGCCAGGACCACAGCCCATCCTCGGAGGACCCGCGCGACGACGCCGCGTCGGGATCTTCCTGTTCGACCAGGTGAAGACGCTCGACTTCGTCGGCCCGGCCGAGGTGTTCACCGAGGCGAACCAGCGGGTCGACGGCTACGACGTCCGGTTCTTCTCCCACGACGGCGAGGACGTCGTCACGTCGATGGGACTCCGGGTCGGCGTGGACGCCGCCGCGGCCGACAGCGGACCGCTCGACCTCGTGATCGTCCCGGGGAGCGAGTCCGCACCACAGGTGTACCGCCCGGAGGAGGTGCAGACGTGCGGTCCGCCTCCTCGCGGCCCGAGCCGAGCGGGTGGCATCGATCTGCAGCGGAGCGTTCGCCCTCGCGGTCACCGGGCTCCTCGACGGCAAGTCGGCGACGACCCACTGGAAGTTCACCGGCGCGCTCGCCACCGCCTACCCCTCCATCGACGTCCGTCCCGACTCGATCTTCGTCCGCGACGGCGACACCTACTCCTCGGCCGGGGTCGCCGCCGGGATCGACCTCGCGCTCGCGATCGTGGAGGAGGACCACGGTGCGGACGTCGCACGCTCCATCGCGCAGTTGCTGCTCGTCTACATGCGCAGGTCCGGCGGCCAGTCGCAGTTCTCCGCCTCCGTCCGCGCGAAGCCGGCGCGGACCTCGATCGCGAAGGCCGTCGCGGACTACATCCACGGCGATCCGACCCGGGCGGGATCGTTGGCCGACATCGCCGCACACGCGAACGTCGGCGTCCGCCATCTCAACCGGGTCATCCGGGACGAGCTGGGCATGACGCCCATCCAGTACGTCGGCTCGCTCCGACTCGACGTCGCGCTCGGCATGCTGGAGGCCGGGGACACGGTGGGGCAGGTCGCCGCTGCCGCCGGGTACGCCAGCCCGATCGCCTTCCGCCGTGCGTTCGCGGCACGGTACAACACGACGCCCTCCGAGTACCAGCGACGGTTCCGCACGACGGGTGTCGGCGTGGCCGAGGCGTCCCTGCAGACCCGGTCGCCCCTGGCCGACCCGATCGACGGAGCCGTGTCGCCGCGCTAACGGATCGCGACGGCAGCCTCTGGCGTCACGACGCGGAAGCTGAAACTCTCCTCCAGGTACAGGCTCACCGACTCGGCCGAGTGCGCCGCATAGCCGAGGGCGATGTCCTGACCGGATTCGAACAGGAAGTCGCCGCCACGTCGGCTGAGGACGACGGCTCCCTCGATACCGGGCGTCCAGACGACCTCCCCGCCGAGGATCGCCTCGATGTGCGAGGACAGCCGCGCACCACCGCTGTCGTTGCCGCCCGTGACCGACACCCAGCCCGGTGCGTCGACGGCCAGGGCGTAGGGGCCGCCGACCCCGGCCCGCGCGAGCGTCTCGACCGCCGTGGCGACCACCTGTGCGAACCGCGTCGGGTCGTCGTCCCGCGTCAGCGGTGGGTGCGGCGAGGCAGCCGTCGCACCCGTGTACCCGGCCGCGGACCAGCCGGACAGGATCGCCGCGTTCTCCACCGTGGACAAGCGGGTGACCGCGTCGTCGAGCGGGGAGAGGTCCACGTCGAGTGCGCCTCTCGCCGCGCTGTCCAGCTCGCTGCGCATGAGCGCGAAGTCGGCACGCACCTCCGTCAGGGGCAGCGACGCACGCTGTCGGGCGATCACCCCGTCCATCGGGGCGTCGACGACCGCGCCGACACGGCCGATGTCGGTGGAGGAGTGCTCCCAACCCAGCGGGCCGGCGAAGTCGACCACCCGTCGGCCGCCGAGTACCGGGGTGAGGCGCGCACGGGCCTCGTCGTCGAGCATCTGCCAGGTCTCATCGGTGATCGGCGCGAGGTGTCGGAAGAGATGGTTGTTCACGGTCACGTCCTTTCGGGAGCGGTTTGGAGCGAGCCGAGACCGAGGGAACCGTCGGCGGGCTCGGGCGGCGAGGCAGGGATGACGGCGCTCGCCGGATCAGCGGGGCCGGACGGGGCCGGATCGTCGTCCATCGCCTCGAGGAACGCGGCGCTCGGAGCGAAGAACACGGAGCCGGTCCGGGCGGTCGAGAAGTCGAGGAGTCGGTCGTGGAGTCCCGGTGGGTCACCGATGAACATGCGCTCGAGCATCCGCTCGATGACCCAGAGCCGTCGGGCGTACCCGATGAAGTAGGTGCCGAACTCGCCGCCGGCCGGGCTCCCGAACGGCATGTTGTCGCGGAGGATGTCGTGCTCGGCACCGTCGACGACGATCGTGGACAGGGTCTTGTGCGACTTCTGGCCGGTCTCCGCATCGTCGAGTTCGACGTTGTCGGCCTTCGTGCGGCCGATGATCGCCTCCTGCTGTTCCGTGGTGAGCGCGCGCCAGCGGTCGAGCGGATGCGTGTACTTCTGCACCACGACGTAGCTGCCACCGGCGAAGGCCGGGTCCTCGTCACCGACGAGCGTGGCGTCGGGAAGGTCCTGCCCGACGGGGTTCGCCGTGCCGTCGACGAAGCCGAGCAGGTCGCGGACGTCGAAGTACCGGAAGCCGACCGTCTCGTCCACGACTTCGACGGCGTCGCCGAGCAGGTCCAGGAGCTGCCGCTCGAACTCGAAGCACAGGTCGCGTCTCGCAGCGCGGATGTGGAGCAGGACGTCGCCGGGCGTGGAGGGCGCGGTGTGCCGGTCGCCGACGACCGCGGGGAAGACATGGAGCTCCCTCGGTGCGGGACCGCGCGTGAGCTCACCCCAGACGCGCGCGCCGATCCCGACGGTGCAGGACAGGGCGGCGTCGAGGTCGCGGAAGGCGACGTTCTTCAGGACATCGGCGACACCCGCCAGGGTGCTGCGGACGGTGTCGATCGCGCCGACCGCGTCGCGCACGGTGAGCACGAGGAAGACGGCGGTCCCGCTGAGCGGCGCGTCCACGGCCTGAGGCTCGATCGGGACGCGTCGTGCTGAACTGGTCACGTCGACCTCTACTCGGTGCCAGCGGACCGCGGGTGCAGCTGCCGCACCGGGGCGACGGTACGGGTCTCCGGAACACGTCGGCGTCGGCTGGACGCGGACGACCGCTCCGACGCGGTGGGGACGTCGTTCCAGAGGCGGAGCAGCTTCAGCGACAGGTGCAGCGTGCTCCGCTTCAAGCCGTCGGCCAGCGCGTCGCGCACGACCTCCGGCATGGTGTCGAGCCGGTAGTAGAGCGTCGTGCGGTGGATGTGGAGCCGCTCGCACGCGACGACGACGTTGCACCCGGAGTCGAGGTAGGTCTCCACCGTCTCCCGACGCACGGGATCCGCGTGCCAGAGCTCGTCGGCCGCCGGCGACGCCGAGGTCACGAGCTGCGGCCCGCCACCGATCGCGTGCAGGAGTCGCCATCCGCCGAGATCCTCCGCGCGGGTCGACCCGAGCGCGTCCCCGACCTGACCGACGATCTCGGCAGCGGTGCGCGCCTCGTCGACGACGCCGAGCAGGTCGTCCTCGTCCGCGTGCAGCACGGCCGAACCGATCGCGGAGATGCGGACACCGGCCGGCGCGACGGAGCGGACCCACTCGTCGACGGGCGAGGCGGCGCGTCGTTCGGAGGTCACGAGGACGAAGCCGCCGACGTGATCGAGGACGAGCGTGTGGTCGCGGCCGTCGTGACGGAGGGCCCGCGCGTACTCGTCCCGCTCCATCGTGCTCGTGGTCCCGAGCAGCACCGAACGCACGACCACCTCACCGTAGGAGTCGAGCCAGCGCCTCGAGCGCGCGGTCCTGAGCGCGTGGCGCCGCCGATCCCGGTGGTCGCTGAGCATGTCGATGAGGACGAACGCCCGGTCGTCCGAGATGGACCAGGAGCCCTCGGCCGGTTCGATCGTGCTGCGTTCGCTGTTCATCGGTGCCTCCGCGCGGTTGAACGAGTGGTGTCCCGCTCAAGCTAGGACGGATGGCCCTGGGCGAGCGTGGCCCGCCGAGAGCCACCCTGCCCGGATCACGGACGCAGCGGCGTGATCCCCTGCGCTTCCCGGGGGAAGGTCGCCAGGGTCGCCTCGTCGATGTTCAGGTGTGCGGCGACGAGCGACGGCGGCACGTGCGCCAGCCAGTTCGCGAGCGACACCTCCTCGTACCGGTCCGTGCGGAACACCTCGAGGAACTGCAGCACGTCGTCGCCGGTGTTCTCCACGTAGTGTCCGAGGTTCTTCTTCACGACGCCGATGTCGCCCGGGCGGAAGTCGGTCGTGTTCGCGTGGGGTCCGGTGTTGAAGACGGTCATCCTGGCGGATCCGCGGAGGTAGTACTGCCACTCGTCGGCGTTGGGATGCCAGTGCAGCTCGCGCATCGACCCGGGTTCCACCGTCACGAGCGCTGCGGCGACCGACTGCGACAGCGGGAAGTTGGTGCTGTCCGCGATCTGGATGCTCCCGCCGCTGTTCCGGTGGAGTGGCTTGGACCGCGACAGTCGGAAGATGATCGGTTCCGACGCTCCCCACTCGACACCGGCGTCCTCCTGGTCCTTGGCGAGCGGGCCGGGCTCGTCGCCGGGGAAGATCCAGAGGTTGTGGAGCGGGATGTCCGCGAAGGTCTCCTGGGCCACCCCGAAGTTCTTCGCCAGCACGTCCGGCGGCGTGTGGGCGAACCAGTCCGTGAGCAGCAGGGTGTTGGACTCCGACTGGTCGCCGTCGTCGAACGCGAGCACGAACTCGGCGCCGTCGGGACCCAGCCCCTGCAGGGAGTGCGGCGTCCCGGCGGGGAAGAACCACAGATCGCCTTCCTCCACGTCCTCGACGCTGGGCATCCCGGATCGGCTGAGGGTGGTGACCCGGCACCTGCCACGGGTCATGACGGCCCACTCGGCCGTCTGGTGCCAGTGGAGCTCGCGGATGCCGCCTGACTCGAGGTACATGTTCACGCCGGCGATCTCGTCGGAGATCGCGAAGTCCTGCTTCGTCACCTCGCGCGCCCACCCACCGTCCTGCACGCGGCGAGGCGAGATGTTGAACGACGACCAGAAGAACGCCTGCGTACTGATGTCGGTTCCCGGAGCGTCGATCTGGTTCGGGAACTGGCTTGCGACTGCCGGGTTCTGCGGGCCGGTCATCTGCGTGCTCTGCGGGTGGCGGAGCGTGTTCACCTCGCCCTCCGCCGGAAGATCCGGGTTGCCCAGACTCGGGGTCTCGTGGTGCGGGACGGTGTCGTCCGTCGAATCCATGGTGTCCTCCTCGCTCCGCCGCCCTGCGGCCTGGATCGTCTCCAGCCCAGCAGGGACGGCACGACAACCCTTCCGACGGATGACGAGATCGTGCCCGTCGGCGGTCGGATCGTGGCGGCCCGCTCGTCAGGTCCGGTCGGGGGACTGCCCGGCGAGGACCGCGAGCAGCCGTGCCGAAGCCTCGTCGCACGCTCGCCAGACCACGAGACTCATGCCGAAGTGCTCGGGGACCTCCAACTGGAGGTAGCGCAGCTCGAGACGCCCGAGATCCGGACGGTCGAAGGTGAACGACTCGGCCGCATCGGGTCGGAGGCCCGGCTCCAGCCCGGCCCAGGCCTCAGCGAAGCGGCTGTTCCCGGAGCGGAGTTCGTCCACGAGGCCCTCGAAGATCGCGTCCCACTCGTGGGTGCCGAGCGACTTCCGGAGTTCGCCCACCACATGCTCGGTGACGAGGCCGGGGTCGGGACTCGCCCGGAGGACCTCCGGGCGGAGGAAGGTCGAGCGCAGCAGGTTGGCTCCTGGACGGAAGGCCTGCGACAACGCCTGGGCGAGGGGGTTGGCGTGCAGCACCGTGAAGTGGCGGTCATGGACGAACGCGGGGACGGTCGACCAGGAGTCGACGAGATCGACCAGGTCCTGAGGGAGCCGATCGGCGGGTCCGCGCTCAACCATGCGACCACGATAGTGACGTCGGGCGGCGACCGGGTGGGACGCGCAGGGTCAGGCTCAGCGAATGACCGATCGTCGGTCGACATGTCCAGAAACGACCCATGATCGGCCGCGGAAGGATGCATACGGACGAGCTTGCTAGGGGAGGATTGGCGTCGATCCCACTCGCTCTCCGGAGGACGCGGCGATGTCACCAACTCGGCTTTCGAATGCTCTCGGCGAGTTCCTCCGCGCGCGCCGGGAGTTCGTGCGGCCAGAGCAGGTCGGCATCGGCGCCGACACGTCCCGACGGGTGCCGGGCCTGCGCCGCGAGGAGGTCGCGCACCTTGCGAGCATCAGCCCCGAGTACTACCTGCGGATCGAGCAGGGTCGTGTGCGGCGGCCGTCGGAGCAGGTCCTCCTCGGGCTCGCCCGTGCCCTGCTGCTGGACGACAGTGGACGCCGATACCTGCTCCGGTTGGCGAGCCCGAGGCCGTTCATGCGCGCGGTCGACGACCGGTCGACGCGACTCGACGACCGGGTCGCCCGGCTCCTCGCGCACTGGTCCGGCACGCCCGCCTACGTGAGCGACGACAATCAGTACGTCGTCGCCGCGAACGCGCTCGCGCGGGCATGGGTGCCGCCGGGCATGCTCGACCCCGGGGTCAACCTGCTCGTCTCGGCCTTCGAGCAGTACGCCGACTTCCGAGGCACCACGTCGCCCGACGCACCGGAGTACGAGCGCATGCACCGGGAGTGGGAAGGGACCCTCCGCGACCTCACCGCCCCGCTCCGCTACTACGGCCGACCGGACGATCCGCGCCTCCAGGAGATCGTCGGGATGCTTTCGGCACGGCACCCGGTGTTCCGGACGATCTGGGCGGAACACCTCGTCAAACCGCAGATGTCCCGGCGGACGCGCACGTTCATCGAGCCGCTCGGCTGGGTCGACTTCCGGGCGCAGACCTTCGAGGTCCCGCACACGGACCAGTTCCTCACGGTGTTCTTCGACGAGCCAGGCTCAGCTGCGGCGGCGGCGATCGCCTACCTCGCAGCTCGGGACGAGCTTCAGCGGGAGGGCACCGGATCGCTCGAGGTGGAGGGCTCGTCCGGCGAGACCGCCTCGGACAGCCGCTTCAGCCGCGCCCGGGACGATGCTCCCGACGGGACGAAGACCAGCAGCAGGTCGCCCTCGGGCCCGGGCGCGTTCAAGACGTTGTAGACCATCCGGACCTCCCCGGCCGGCGTGGGGAAGACGATGGGGCCCGACGTCCCGGAGTGCCCGTCGCCCGAGGCCCAGGTCTGGGCGAAGTCGCGCGACTTCGCGGAGAGTTCGCCGATGATCCGAGCCGCCGGGCGATCCGTATCGTGCTCCTCGACCGACCGCTTGAGGAGCTCCGCGGTGGTCTCGGACATCCGGGTCCACAGCGGATCGCCGACGACCCGGTCGGGGGAGAGGAACGCGAAGCGCGCCAGGTTGACGCCGGTGTGGAACGCCGGCGTCAAGCGTGCCGCCGCCGGATTCGCCTCGAGGACATCCAGCGTGCGGTCGCAGAGGACCACGGGTACCTCTCGCCACGAGTCGATGAAGTCCCTGATCCGGTCCCGGCGCTCACGCACGCCCTCGTTCGCGATCATGCGTCCACGGTAGGCGCTGCGACCGCCGTCGGCTACCCCTCTGGTGCCCGCCGGCCCACCTCGGTCAGCGTGCGCCGGTCATCGCTCCGGATGGCGGTCAGTCGGCCCGGGCGGCGAGGTAGGCGAGCACCGCGGCCCCTGGGGAGCCGCGCTCTGCGAAGACCGTCGTCAACTGATGACCGGGCCAGTCGGGGACGAGGAGGTGCTGATACTGCAGCTCGACGGTCCCGAACTCGTCGATCGAGGCCCGAAGTGGACCGCCGGCGAGGGGACGGGCGTCATGGCGAGCCCAGAGGCGGGCGAACAGCGGACTGCGAGCGGTGAGCTCCTCGACGATCGTCTGCAATCGAGGGCTGCTCGGATCGCTGCTGTAGCGGAGTGCTGCGACCACGGCCGGGGCGCTCACCTCCCACTCCGGGGCGATGGACCGCACCCGATCGTCGAAGTACCCGAGCACGTCGTTCTGCCCGACGTCGAGGAGGCCGCCGCCGATGCGTCGCGCGAGCGCGTTCGATGCGACGACGTCCCGGTTGCCGTCGGTGATGTACGCCCCGGTGTCCGACCAGTGGTCGAGGAGTGTCGTGTCCGGGACGGATCGTCCGGCCGGTGCGGGCGTGCCGGCGTCCAACGGTCGGCGCTCGGCCGGGAAGAGGTCGACGTCGTAGGCGAGCCGGAAGAGGTAGTCCACGGCGTGCTCGTCGAGTCGAAGGGCCCGACCGATGCCCGCCAGCACCTCCTCGGACGGGCGCTGATCCCGCCCCTGCTCGAGGCGGAGGTAGTAGTCGGCGCTGACGTCCGCGAGGGCTGCCACCTCGGTGCGTCGGAGTCCGGCGACCCGCCGCCCGTCCTCCGGGACGAACCCCGCGTCCTCCGGTCGGACCAGTCCTCGACGAGCCCTGAGGTAGTCGCCGAGCGCGGCCGCCCGCGTGATGCCGGTCTCCGATGCTCCCTGCGTCATGGCCCGGTCAGAGTCCGCGCGACACCGCGGCTGCCGCTGCGAGCCACGCCCGCTGCGTGCTCGACCGCAGGGCGTCGTGACGGATGACGCCGTTCTTCAACGCGGGATCGAAGGGGACGACGACCACGTCGCGCACGTAGGGTCGGAAGTCCTCGGCGTACGCGTTGGCGATCGACGTGTCCTTGGCCTCGGCCTCGGAGACGATGACGACGGCGTTGCGCGCGAGTTCAGCACCGCGCTCGCTCACGCGGCTGACGGCGGTGAGGGTGAGCCGCGCGCCCTCCTTCTTGTCCTCGACGGTCGTGGTCGGGATGACGAGCTGGTCGGTCAGCTCCACCATGCGCCGCCAGTTGGGGGCACCGGCAGAGTTGCCCGAGTCCATGACGATCAGGCGGTAGTACTTCGCGAGGACGCGATGGACGAGGTCGACCTCGTCGGCGGTCACCACATGCTCGCCATCGGCCGCGGATCGCAGCACCTCGTACTTGTCGCCGGGCTGGTGGTGGACGAACCGCGACAGGTCGGCTCGCTCGGCGCCGGGGGAGAGGAGGTCACTCGCCGCGGCGAGGAGGTCGAGGACGGTCGAATCATGGCCGCCCTGCTCGGTCCGCCAGCCGAGCGTGCCCATGGTCTCGTTGTTGTCCCAGGCCGCGACGCCGCCACCGCCGTACCGGGCGAAGACGGACGACAGGTTGACGACGGTCGGCGTCTTGTTGGCGCCGCCCTTCTGGTTCGCGACGGAGATGGTGCGACGCCTCGGGAAGTGGCGTGACACGGCGTGGACGTCGTCACGCTCGGCGCGCTCGCTCGCGGACGGCGGCACCGAGAAGCCGAGCTTGTTGAGCAGGCCGGCGAGCCCGTGCTGCGCCGGGCCGATCGTGGGCGGCGCGAGGAACGAGGGTGCATCGCGCAGGTCTCGTCGAGCCGGGGCGGCCGGCTGGCCCGGAGCCTGCTGCTGCTGCTGTGGGACCGGGGGCTGCTGCTGCTGCGCGGGCGCGGCCGGCGGTGCCTGCACCGACTGCTGGACCGGGACCGCCCGCTGCGCCGGCACCGGCTGCTGCGCGTTCGGCTGGTTCGAGACCGGCTGGAACGGCGGTGTGCCGAACGCGGGCTGCTGCACGGTCGGGCGCTGCGGCGGGACGGGCTGCGGCGTCGTGGTCGCCTGTGGGTTGGCGGAGACCGGCGGCGTGGGCTGCGCCGGGACCGGCGCAGGTGTCGACGGCTGGACGGGCGCAGGCACGGGGCGGTGTCGGCGGCTGAGCCGGGGCCGGGCGCGCGGGTGCCGGCTGCGCGGGCGTGGGCGGCGGCGCCTGGATGAGCGGCACCCGTTGCGCCGCTGCGGGCGGTGGCGTGGACCGTTGCGCGGTGCGCGCGGGCGCTGTGGACTGCGGTTCCTCCTGCAGTTCGCCGTCGACACCGATGAGGAGCACGGTGACGCTCGTGGGGTCGGTCACCGTCACGCGGATCGGTCGACCCGACTTCCGGGCCTCCGCCTGCATCAGTTCGACGAGCTGGCGGCGGGCCGTTCCCTCGTCGGTGGCGGTCAGGTACTGCTCGGCGGTGCCGACGCGGAACACGCCGGAATTGTCCGCCAGCAGCGATGCCGTCATCGGCGGGAAGTCCTGTATCGAGGCCTTGTCGATCATGCTCTCACTCCTTCGCGGCGGGGGTGAACCCGTCCCCACTATGCCTTAGTACGGCGCATGTCGGATTTCCGGCCCCAGCCGTGACGCCTCGCCGAGCGTGCTCCGAGCGTGCGCCTTCGGTCGTCTCCGAGGCGCTTCAGGGAGCGGATTGCGCGCTCTCGTCGGTCGTGGCCCGCGAGGCCGACGTACATCGAGCGGTGGAGCTCCGCGACGTGGTCGAAGGCGAGGCGACTCGCTGCTGCCGCATCGCCGATCGCGGAGGGCGTCGACGAGCTGGGCATGCTCCTCGTTCGACGCGCGCAGGTACTCGATCCGGTAGGGGATGAAGTAGGAGTACAGCTCGCGGGACACGCGGTCATGGAGGTCGGCCGCGCCCGGCACGCCTGCCGACACCGCCAGCTCGGCGTGGAACGCCGCGTCGGCCTCGCGGAACCGGCTCCAGTCCGGCTCGGTCCGCATGGTCGCCACGAGGTCGTCGAGTCGATGCAGGGAGGCCGCCTCCGGTGCAGCGGCGGCCCGCGCCGCCAGCCCGGCTTCGAGCGTCGCGCGCTGGTCGATGAGCGCGTGCACGTGGACGGCGTCCTCGCGGTAGGCGGCGATCTCGGGCACGGTGCCCACCGCGGGCGCATCCGCGATGAACGTGCCACCCGTGTTGCCCTGCCGCCGGACCACGACGCCCTCGTCGCTCAACGCCCGATACGCGCGCCGCACCGACATCTCGCTGACCCCGAACGCTCGAGCCGCTTCCTCGGGTGCCGGGAGCCGTTGGCCGGGCACCAGCATCCCGAGCTCCAGCGCCAGCGAGATCCGCGCGCGGACGGTGTCGACGGCGGTCGTGCGTCGGATCGCTCCGAGTGAGGGCGAACCCAGATCCATGGCACCCTCGTCTCGTCGCTGATCGACTCCGCGACCCTGGTTCAGCCGGCGGTCGGTTGGTCGGCGGTCGCCTCGCTCACCGCGCCGTCCGGCTCGGCGTCCAGGGGGAACCGCTTCCCCAACACGATACCGATCAGCATGGCGACCACGGGGATGAGGGCGAGCACGACACTCACGGTGACGCTTCCGCCCGTGACGAGCGTGAAGTTCGACAGCACGAGCCACAGCGCGAACGCGAGTCCGACCACCGCGAGGATCGGGAACACCCGCGCACCCCACGTGCGGCCGGCGACCAGCTCGGGTCGGCGCGCGAAGAACACGAGGACGGCGATCGAGGTCGTCAGCATGAGCAGCACCATCCCGACGGTCGCCACCCCGGCCATGGATCCGAAGACCCCGACGAGCGGGTCGAGGCCGGCGAGTGCGAGCGCTGCGAGGACGATGGCCGCCGTCACCGTCTGCACGATCGAGGAGGTCGACGGGGAGTGGTGTGCGGGGTGGCGCCGGCCGAGGCGGGCGGGCAGCACCGACTTCTGCGCCAGTGTGAACTGGTAGCGCGCGATGACGTTGTGGAAGGACAGCACGCACGCGAACAGGCTCGTGATGAGCAGCACCTGGACGACATCGCGCATGATCGGGCCGAGGTAGGTCGTCGTCGTGTCGAGCAGGAGGTTGCCCTCGCCGGCGAGCGTCTGCTGGGCGACCGCGACGGCGTTCCCCGCGCCGACGCCCGTCACGAGCGCCCAGCAGGAGATGGCGTAGAACACACCGATGATGACGACGGCCAGGTACGTTGCTCGCGGGATGGTGCGTTCCGGGTTGCGCGCCTCGTCTCGGAAGACCGCGGTCGCCTCGAATCCGATGAAACCGGTGAGGGCGAAGAGCACGGCGACGCCGATTCCACCGGTGAAGATGTTGGCGGGGTCGAAGGTCTCGACCGCGATGCCGTCCGCGCCGCCCGTCGCGAAGATGACGACGTCGAGCACGACGACCACGAGGATCTCGAGCGTCAGGGCGATGCCCAGCACCTTCGCGCTCAGGTCGATGTGCCGGTAGCCGAGCACCGCCACGATCGCCATCGTCGCGAAGGAGTACAGCCACCAGGGCAGGCTCGGGCCGCCGAAGTACGTGACGAGGTCGTCGAGCGCCCACCCCATGTAGCCGTACACGCCCACTTGGATCGCCGTGTAGGCGACGAGTGCGGTGAACGCGGAACCGAGACCGAGGCGCGAGCCGAGTCCGGCCGTCACATAGGAGAAGAACGCGCCGGCTTCGCGGACGAACGGCGTCATGGTGACGAAGCCGACGGAGAAGACGAGGAGGATCACGGCGGCGAGGGCGAAGCCGATCGGGGCTCCGGCGCCGTTGCCGGTGCCGATCGCGATGGGGACGTTGCCGCCGATCACGGTGAGTGGTGCGGCGGCGGCGATCACCATGAAGACGATGGAGCCGGTACCGAGCTGGCCGTCGAGGCGCTGACGCGGCTCGGCGATGGGGTTGACGGTCATGAGGTCACTTTCCAGGGGAGTCGGGGGACTCGGAGGGGGAGGGGAGGAAGGACGGGATCCTTCAATACAGCTCGGCGCGGCGGTCGGCGAGGTAGGGGTTCTCCTGCCTGGCGCGCTTGGTGGCCTCGGGATCGATCGTGGCGATCATGAGACCGACGGCGTCCGCGTCGAGCGCGTCGAGGACCACGCCGTCCGGGCCGACGATGCTGCTGCGGCCGACGTAGGTGAGGTCCCCTTCGGAGCCGACGCGGTTGACGTAGACGAGGTGGACCTGGTTCTCCCAGGCGCGCACCGGGATGAGCCGCTCGGCGATGTGCGCGTACGGCTCCATCTGCGCGGTGGGGACGATCACGACGTCGGCGCCGTCGAGGGCCGCCGCGCGGACGGTCTCGGGGAACTCGACGTCGTAACAGATGAGGACGGCGACGCGGACGCCACCCAGGTCGACGGTCGGTGCGAGGGTGTCACCGGCCACGAAGAGCTGTCGGTCGAGCTCGCCGAACAGGTGCGTCTTGCGGTAGCGGAGTAGCTCCGTCCCGTCAGGACCGACGAGGACGAGGGCGTTCGCGACGGCTCCGCCGGGGAGCGGTTCGGGGAGGCCGGCGAGGATCGCGATCCCGGTCTCGCCGGCGATGGCGGCGACCCGGTCGACCAGCTCCGGGGTGGCGAGCGGGGCGAGGCGGTCTCCGAGGTTGTAGCCGGTGATGAACATCTCGGGGGTGACGAGCAGATCCGCGCCGCGATCCGATGCCTGTCGGGCGGCGTCGGCGACGAGCGCGAGGTTCGCCTCGACGTCTCCGGGGACGCCGTGGTGCTGCAGTCCGGCGATGGTCAGGGTCATGGCGGTGGAGCTCCTCTGTGGGCGTGCGTCGATGCACTCAGTAAACAGCTCAAAGTGAGTTGTTTGATGTCCATCATGTTTCGATCCGGTTTCGCCCGCAAGAGGCGACGGGACATACTGGTGGCGTGCGTGCCCTTCCTGTCGACGTCCCGATCGTGCTCGGCCCCTTCGGAGGCCTGTCCTCCGTCGAACTCACCGCGACGGTGAGTGAGCTGGGCGGCCTCGGCTCCTTCGGTCTGTACGGCTACGACGCCGAGCGCATCGAGCGGACGGTCACGGCGCTCCGCGAGCGGACCGCGGCGCCCTTCGCACTGAACCTGTGGCTGCCGCGTGGAGACGAGCTGTCGCCCGACGACTCCGAGGCGTCCTTCGCAGCCGCGGTCGAGGCGCTCCGACCCGTGTTCGACGAGTTGTCGCTCGAGCTGCCCGATCGCCCGGCCCGGTACGTGCCGCCGTTCGACGAGCAGATCGAGGCCGTCCTGGAGGCGCGGCCCGCCGTGGTCAGCTTCGTCTTCGGGGTTCCACCGCGGCCGGTGGTCGACGCGGCGCACGAGCGGGGCATCGTCGTGGTCGGGACGGCGACCACGGTTGCCGAGGGGCTCGCCCTGCAGGAGGGCGGCGTCGACGTCGTCGTCGGCACGGGCATGGAGGCCGGCGGCCACCGCGTCTCGTTCCTGCGAGCGGCCGAGGACTCCCTCGTCGGTCTGGTCGCCTTGATCCCGCAACTCGTCGACGCTTTGGACGTCCCGGTGATCGCCGCCGGCGGTATCGCCGACCGACGTGGTGTCGCCGCCGCACGGGCGCTCGGCGCCGCCGGCGTGCAGGTCGGGACCGCCTTCCTCCGCACGAGCGTCTCCGCGGCGACGGCCGAGCATCGGGCGGCCATCGTCTCGACGCCCGCCGACGGCACCGTCCTCACGCGCGCGATGAGCGGCAGGCTCGGCCGGGGTGTCCCGAACCGGGTGCTGCGCCAGATCGAGGCGTCGGGGGTCGTCGCCCCGTTCCCGGTCCAGAACTGGCTGACCGGGCGGTTCCGCACCGTCGCCTCCGAGCGGGGCGTCGCGGACCTCCAGGGCTTCTGGGCTGGGCAGGCGTCACTGCTGACCCGGGATCGGGCCGATGCCGAGGCCGTCTTCGCGGAACTCGCCGCGGGCCTGTCGGTCCCACCCAGGGCACCCTGACCCCGGTCCGCGTCGCCCGCAGGACCGCGTAAGCTGGAGGGGACTTCCTGCAAGAGATGAGACGTTCACCGTGCCCAGCATTCCGTTCGACGGCGCCAAGCACGATCGGTACTGGATGGTCCCGATCCTGCGTGCGGTGATCGCGCTCGCCACGGCGGGGGTCGTCACCTTCACGCAGGGCCACTCCTCGCAGTTCGGCCTCGTGGTCTTCGGGGTCTTCACGCTGCTGTCCGGCGCGATCGTCGGCGCCTTCGCCTTCCCGAACTTCTCCGACACCGTGACGCGCGCCTTCTTCCTCGGCCAGGGCGTCATCGGCGTCGTGACCGGCGTCTTCTCGCTGCTCGTGAGCGGCGGCGGGCTGAGCATCTTCCTCTACGTCGTCACCCTGTGGGCGGCCCTCACCGGATTCCTCGAGCTGTACAGCGGGATCCGCTGGCGCGGACGCCTCGCCGCGGCGAAGGACTGGACCGCGGTCGGTGCCTTCACGGTGCTGCTCGCCATCGCGACGCTCCTCGTCCCGCCCGGACTCGAGCAGCGATTCGCCGCCCCGGGAGGTGTCGAGGGTGTCCTCCGTGCGGACATCGTCGTCGTCGGCCTCGTCGGGGCATACGCCGCGATCATCGGCGTCTACCTCGTCATCGGCGGACTGTCGCTGCGGTGGGCGGGCAAGCGCCCGGTCACCGGCGCAGCCACCGACGACACCACCGGCACGGCTGGAGCCGCATCATGAGCAAGCCCAACCGCGACGACGTCCTGCGGCCGATCGAGCTCCTCGTGCTCTCGGGCGTCATGGGGGTCTTCACCGGCGTCGTCGTCCTGATGTCGACCCGCGAGATCGTCCTGTCGCTCATCGGCCTGGGCATCGCGTTCATCGCCTCGCTCGTCGTCCTCGCGATGCTGGCGCTCGCCGTGAAGCCCGACTTCCAGGAGAAGCTCGACCTCGACGAGCAGGACGGCGACGACAAGCGTCCGCCGCGCCCCTCCGGCCACTGACCGTCTCGTCCCTCCGGCCCTGAGCGATCCCTCCGGTCCTTCGGCGTCTTGCCGGGTCCCGCGCGTTCCCTCCGGTCCCTGAGCGTCCCTTCCGGTCCTTGAGCGTTCCTTCCGGTCCCTGAGCTTGTCGAAGGGCGCACGCCGACAGGCTCGGTGACCGGTCTCCCGTTCCCCGAGCCTGTCGATGGGCGACCTACGGCAGGTAGTCCACCAGGTCGTCGGAGAGCCCGAGGTACGTCGCCGGGGTGAGCTCGAGCAGGCGCTGCTTCGCGGCGTCGCCGATGTCGAGCTTGGAGACGAACTCGACGAGCTCCGCCTGGCCGAGACGCTTGCCGCGCGTGAGCTCCTTGAGGAGCGCGTAGGGGTCCTCGATGCTCGAGCGACCCGCGGTCACCTCGGCGCGGATGACCGTCTGGATGGCCTCCGCGAGCACCTCCCAGTTGTGGTCGAGGTCCGCGGCGAGCACGTCCTCCGCGAGGTCGATCTGTCCGAGGCCGCCGAGGATGTTGTCGAGGGCGAGCAGCGAGTGGCCGAACCCGACACCGATGTTGCGCTGGGCGCTCGAGTCGGTGAGGTCGCGCTGGAGTCGCGAGGTGACGAGGGTGGCGGCGAGGGAGTCGAGGATCGCGCTCGACAGCTCCAGGTTGGCCTCGGCGTTCTCGAAACGGATCGGGTTGACCTTGTGCGGCATGGTCGACGAGCCGGTGGCGCCCGCGACCGGGATCTGCCGGAAGTAGCCGATGGAGATGTACGTCCACATGTCCGTGGCGAGGTTGTGCAGCACGCGGTTGGCGTGGGAGATCTTGCCGTAGAGCTCCGCCTGCCAGTCGTGCGACTCGATCTGCGTCGTCAGCGGGTTCCAGTCGAGGCCGAGTCCCTCGACGAACTCGCGCGAGATGGCGGGCCAGTCCGCGTCGGGATCGGCGACGACATGGGCGGCGAAGGTGCCGGTCGCGCCGGAGAACTTGCCGAGGTACTCGTTCGCCTCGATCTGCAGGGCGATGCGCTCGAGTCGGTAGACGGTGACGGCGAGCTCGCGGCCCATCGTGGTGGGCGTCGCCGGCTGGCCGTGCGTGCGGGCGAGCATCGGGACGGCCCGGAAGTCGACGGCCTTGGTGCGCAGGGAGTCGAGGACGAGTCGCAGCTTCGGCAGCCAGATGGCGCGGACGGCCTGCGACACGGTGAGCGCGTAGGAGAGGTTGTTGATGTCCTCGCTCGTGCAGGCGATGTGGGTGAGTTCGGCGATGCGGTCGAGACCGAGCTCGGACAGGCGGTGGCGCACGAGGTATTCGACGGCCTTCACATCGTGACGCGTGACGGCCTCCTTCTCGGCGAGCCAGTCGATGTCGGCCTGGCCGAAGTCGAGGTAGAGCGCGCGGAGCTGCTCGATCTCCGCCGGGGTGAGCGGGGAGGAGCCGAACATGGAGTGCTCGGTGAGGTAGACGAGCCACTCGACCTCGACCTGCACGCGGGCGCGGTTCAGGCCGGCCTCCGAGAGGTACTCTCCGAGCGCCGTCACGGCGGGGCGGTAGCGACCGTCGAGCGGGCTGAGCGGCTGGGCGGGGAATTCGGTCATGGGGTGGCTCCCTGGGTCAGTGCTGGTTCGAGCTGGTGGAAGAGGGATCTGCAGGCATGGTCGATCATGCCGAGGACGGTCTCGAACATCTGGGCGTCCGAGTAATAGGGGTCGGGTACGTCGCGGGTCCCGGAGGTGCTGTCGAAGCTCAGGAGCAGGTGCACCTTGGAGCGGTCGGCGTCGTTGCCCGCCCAGGCCCGCAGGATGCGTTCGTGACTGCGGTCGAGGGCGACGACGAGGTCGTAGCTGTCGAAGCGGTCGGGGTCGAACTGCTTGGCCCGGTGGGCGGTGGCGTCGTGGCCGTGCGCTCGCAGCGCGGTGACCGTGCGGTGGTCGGCGTGCTCGCCGACGTGCCAGTCGCCGGTGCCGGCGGAGGAGACCTCCACGACCCGCTCCAGCCCGGCGGCCGCGACGAGGTCGGTGAAGACGCTCTCGGCCATCGGGGATCGACAGATGTTGCCCGCGCAGACGAAGCACACGCGGAACGGGGTCGTGCCGGGGTCGGCCTCCCCGAGGGTGTTCATGCGTCTATTCTGGCCGACCGCGCCCGAGCCGTCGAACCGTTCTCAGCTGACTCCGCTCCACAGCTCCCACGCCGGTCGGCTTCCTCCACATCAGCACGGTGTGCCGGCGTGACCGCTCCGCCGGTTGGGCAGAGTCGAGCGTGATGCCGGCGGTGGGCGGGCGGAGGGCGAGGGGACATGGCGTTGGAGTACGACCCGTTGGCGATGGGCTTCCCGTCGCAGTCGACGGCAGAGGAGGCTGCCTCGATACTCGAGGGGCGCGCTCGATGTCTCGAGGACGTCCTGCTCGAACTGGAGCCGGAGATCCTCAGGTTCGCGCAAGCGCGCAGCGGTCTCGAGTGGGTCGGTCCAGCAGCCGTGCAGTTCGCCTGGTCCGCGGACGAACTGACCGCAGTGCTTCGTCAATCGGCCTCTGCACTCGATGAGGGACTCCGAAGCGCTCGTGGGGCGGCATCGTCGATCGCCGACGGGAGTGGAACGATGAGCGACGACCTCACCATCCGAGGAGGAGGCGTCGTAGCCGTCGCCACTGAGGATCACCTGCTCCTCGGCGCGCTGCTCCTCGAACTCGGCGAGGCCTGCGCGAGCTGGGCCGACCGCGTGGAATCGGTGTCGACCGACGACGTGTCCCTGGTGCCCGTCGGCCCGACGATCGTTCCCCAAGCCGATGCGGGGGCGGGAAGCGGGGCGGCTGCGAAGGCCGCCACCAGCTTGCGGCGTGCGAGCGACGACGCGAGCCGGTTGGGCGGGCATCTCATCGTCGGGGCGGAGCAGTACGGAGAGCTCGAGCGGATGGTCCAATCGTTGTTCACGTTCACCGGGGGCGCCGCGGGATGGGTCCTGGGAGCCTCCCCATTGATCCCCCTCGGTGTCCTCGCCGCCGTTGGAGAGGTGACGCTCATCAGGACCGTGTTCCGCGGAGTGTTGGGGTTGCTGTCCTCGGACCTGCAGGACGGCTTCGATGAGGTCTCGGCGAAGACTGCGCGTGAGCTGATGTCGTCACCCGCGTTCGTCGCCCTCGTGCGCGGAGTCGTATCGGGTTCCGACGAGTTCATGATCAGCGCGTTCGGTCTGCCGGCGATGCTCGACGCGAACCGTCTGAGCGAGGAGGGCATCACCGGGGTGGCGTTCGCAGCCGCGGTCGCACTGCGCGGAGTCGACCGTGCCGGCCTCCTCACTCCCGCGGCGCCGGTCCGCACGGTCGAGGTGAAGGCCCAGGGCGCTCCGGCGCCCCTGAAACCTCCGACCCGGTACGAGGACCTCGTCGAGCGGATGCCGCACGGGGGAGCGGGCTCCCCGCAGATCAGGATCGAGCGGTACGAGGACGTCTCCGGCGCGGACCAGTGGATCGTCTGGTCGGGTGGAACCATCGAGACCGGGTTCCCTGAGACGTCGACCGAGCCCTTCGACAACCGCAGCAATGTCAACGCCGTCGCAGGTCTGGAGGCGGAGAGCGCCGAAGCGACCCTCCAAGCCATGCGACTCGCGGGTATCCCGGACGGCGCCTCCGTGCTCCACGTCGGGTACTCCCAGGGCGGCATCATCGCGTCCCGCATCGCTGCCAGCGGTACCTACGACTCCTCGGTCGTCACCTTCGGATCGCCGGTCGAATCGGTCGACTTCGCGGACGACCTCCCGCGCACCCATGTCGAACACACCGAGGACGTCATCCCCGCGCTCTCCGGTGAACGACGCGACTCACTCAACGGGGGTACCGTCGTCCAGCGTTCGTTGTACGACGGAGGACCACCGCCGGCCGGTGACGATCCCCTTCCGGCTCACAATCTCGACCGTTACCGGGAGACGGCGCGCCTCATCGACCAGTCCTCGGAGGAGCGGCTCACGCCAGCGATCGACCCCCTCGCCGGGCTCACCGGCACCGGGGAGGTCTGGCAGTACCGGGCCGACAAGGTCCTCCCGTGACCGGGTGGTGGAGCTGAGTGTCAGTCCTTCGTCTTCGGGCGGATGACGATGCCGAGCAGCCAGTTCACGATCGAGATGACGATCGCCCCGAGGACGCCCCACCAGAAGCCGTCGACGGTCAGGCCGAAGCCGAACCAGCCGCTGATGCCCGCGGTGATGAGGAGGAGGAGCCCGTTGATGAGGAGCCCGATCAGGCCGAGTGTGAGGATGTAGAGGGGGAACGCGAGCACCTTGATGACCGAGCCGATGATGGTGTTCACGACCGCGAAGATGAGGGCGACGAGCGCGAAGGTCAGGATCGTCTCGAGCGTGCCGCCGGGCGCGTACGGTGTCACGTTCACACCGGCGACGATGAGGGTGGTGACCCAGATGGCGAAGCCGTTGACGATCAGGTTCAGCAGAAAACGTCCCATGACGGCAATCCTCCCACCCTTGCCACGGCGGGCAAAGGGCCGATTCGGACCGGCGCACTGCATTCCGACGCAGGTATCCTTCGCGGCCTAGACTCGTCGAGTGAGTGACAACCTGCCAACCACCGCCCAGCCGGCCGCTCAGCCGGGCCGGAGCCCGGTCCGTCTCCGTCCGGAGATCGCAGATCTGCCGCCCTACCGTCAGGGCAAGCCGGCCGCACCCGACGCCTTCAAGCTCTCCAGCAACGAGGTCCCGTTCCCGCCGCTCGACGCCGTCCTCTCGGCCATCACCGACACGGCTGCGAACTCCCACCGCTACCCCGACGGCGCCGCACTCGCGTTGCGCACGGCGCTCGCCGAAGCCAACGGCGTCACGCCGGAACGCATCCACATCGGGGCGGGCTCGGTCGCACTCCTCAGCCAGTTCATCACCGCGACCGCCGGTCCGGGAGACGAGGTCGTCTTCGCCTGGCGCTCCTTCGAGGCCTACCCGGGTCTCGTGACCGTCGCCGGCGCGACGTCCGTGCGCGTCCCGAACCGGCCCGACGGCTCCCACGACCTCGAGGCGATGGCCGCAGCCGTCACCGACCGCACCCGCGTCGTCATCGTCTGCACGCCGAACAACCCCACGGGCCCGGTCGTCGAGCGCGCCGCCTTCCTCGCCTTCCTCCGCTCCGTGCCGTCGGACGTGCTCGTCCTCCTCGATGAGGCCTACCGCGAGTTCGTCACCGACGACGACGCCGTCAACGGCATCCCGCTCCTCGACGAGCACCCGAACCTCGTCGTGCTCCGCACCTTCTCGAAGGCCTACGGACTCGCCGGCCTCCGCGTCGGCTGGGCCATCGGCCACGAGCTCGTCCTCGACGGCGCCCGCAACGCGGCCATCCCGCTCTCCAGCACCGCGCCGGCGCAGCAGGCGGCCATCGCCGGACTCGCGAACGCCGAGGACATCCGAGCCCGCGTCGCGGTCATCACCGCCCGACGCGACGACCTCGCCGCCGCACTCCGCGAGCAGGGCTGGTTCATCCCCGCGGCACAGGGCAACTTCGTCTGGTTCGGCCTCGGCGAGCAGACGGCCGCGGCGAACGAGACCTTCCTCGCGCACGGCATCGTCGGCCGCGCCTTCCCCGGCGACGGCGTCCGCATCTCGATCGGTGAAGCCGAGTCGATCGAACCGCTCCTCGCCGCCGCTGCAGAGATCCTCGCCGGACTGCCGGCCGACCACCCGACACGAGAGGGAGTGCGCTCACGATGAGCCGTTCCGGAGACGACCCCACCGTGCCCAGCGTCCAGTTCATCGACGCGGCCGGCACCTTCGCGCCGAACGAACACGCGGAGCGCTATCAGCCGTTCCTCGATCGCCTGACCGAGACCGACCTGCAGCAGTTCTACCGCGACATGGCGAACGTCCGCGCCTTCGACATCGAGGCGACGAACCTGCAGCGCCAGGGCCAGATGGCGCTGTGGCCGCCGAGTCACGGGCAGGAGGCGGCGCAGGTCGGTTCGGCCCGTGCGGCGCGAGCCCAGGACCACATCTTCCCCTCCTACCGCGAACACGTCGTCGCGATGATCCGCGGCGTCGACCCCATCGACATCGTCCGCCTCATGCGCGGCAACACGCACGGCGGCTGGGACCCGGCAGATCCGTCGAACGGCAACATGCACCTGTACACCCTCGTGCTCGCCGCCCAGACCCTGCACGCGACCGGCTACGCGATGGGCCTGAACTTCGACAAGGCCGTCGGCACCGGCGACCCCGACCGCGACACGGCCGTGCTCGTCTACTTCGGCGACGGCTCGAGCTCCGAGGGTGACGCGAACGAGGCGTACATCTACGCCGCCAGCTACCAGACGCCGCAGGTGTTCTTCCTCCAGAACAACCAGTGGGCCATCTCCGTCCCCGTCTCCCGTCAGGCCCGCGAGCCGCTGTATCAGCGCGCGGCCGGCTTCGGCCTCGACAGCGTCCGCATCGACGGCAACGACGTGCTCGCGAGCTACGCGACGGCGGCGAAGCACCTCGACGACGCCCGCGCCGGCCACGGCCCGAGCCTCATCGAGGCGATGACCTACCGCGTCGGCGCCCACACCACGAGCGACGACCCGACCAAGTACCGCACCGACGACGAACTCCAGTCCTGGATCGCCCGCGACCCGATCGTCCGGTTCAAGACGTACCTCCAGGGTCTCGGCGCTTCCGACGCGTTCTTCGCCGAGGTCGACGAGGAGGCTGCTGCGCTCGCGGAGGACACCCGCGTCCGCACGCTCGCCCTCGAAGCGCCCGGCCGAGAGCTCATCTTCGACGGCGTCTACTCCGAACCGCACCCGCTCATGGTCGAGCAACAGGCCTGGCTCGAACGCTACGAGGCCTCGCTCGAAGGAGGCAACGCATGACGACGACCACCATGCCGATGGCCAAGGCGCTGAACGCGGGCCTCCGGAAGGCGATGACCGAGGACGACAAGGTCCTGCTGATGGGCGAGGACATCGGCCCGCTCGGCGGCGTCTTCCGCGTCACCGAGGGCTTGCACGCCGAGTTCGGCGGCGACCGCGTCCTCGACACCCCGCTGGCGGAGTCCGGCATCGTCGGCACCGCGATCGGTCTCGCCATGCGCGGCTACCGTCCGGTGTGCGAGATCCAGTTCGACGGCTTCGTGTTCCCGGCCTTCAACCAGATCACGACGCAGCTCGCGAAGCTCACCAACCGGCACGAGGGCAAGCTGCAGATGCCCGTCGTCATCCGGATCCCCTACGGCGGACACATCGGCGCGGTCGAGCACCACCAGGAGAGCCCCGAGGCGTACTTCGCCCACACCGCCGGCCTGCGCGTCGTCAGCCCGTCGACCCCGAACGACGCCTACTGGATGATCCAGGAGGCCATCGCGTCGAACGACCCGGTCGTCTTCCTCGAGCCGAAGAGCCGCTACTGGCCGAAGGGCGAGGTCGACCTCGACGGCTCGGCCGCGCCACTGCACGGTAGCCGCATCGTCCGCACCGGCACGGAGGTCACCCTCGCCGGACACGGCGCGATCGTGAGCGTCATGCTGCAGGCGGCTGAACTGGCCGCCACGGAGGGCACGAGCGTCGAGGTCGTCGACATGCGCTCGCTGTCGCCCATCGACTACGACCCGCTCGTCGAATCCGTCCGCCGGACCGGCCGCCTCGTCTACGTGCAGGAGGCGCCCGGCTTCACGAGCGTCGGCTCGGAGATCGCGGCGACCGTCACCGAGCGTGCCTTCTACTCGCTCGAGGCACCCGTTCTTCGGGTGTCCGGGTTCGACACCCCGTTCCCGCCGGCGAAGCTCGAAGGCGTCTACCTCCCGGATGCCGACCGCATCCTCGAGGCCGTCGATCGCTCGCTGGCGTACTGAACACCGAAGGAAGACGAGGAACCACGATGAGTGATCTCCAGTTCGAACTGCCGGACGTCGGCGAAGGCCTGACCGAGGCCGAGATCGTCGCATGGAAGGTCGCGCCGGGCGACGCCGTCTCGGTCAACCAGGTGCTGGTCGAGATCGAGACCGCGAAGTCGCTCGTCGAACTCCCGTCGCCGTTCGCCGGCACTGTCGGCGCTCTGCTCGTCGAGGAGGGCCAGACCGTCGACGTCGGGACGCCCATCATCAGCGTGAGCACCGGTGGTGGGGCAGCGACCGCCGAGCCGACCGTGCCCGCACCGGCGGTCGTCGAGTCGGAGGAGGCCACGCTGGCCGCCGACACCGCGGCGAGCGTCTCTCCTGCCGAAGAGCCGCGCCCTGGTGCCGTGCTCGTCGGGTACGGCAGCGCCGGCAGCACCTCGAGCCGTCGCCGTGGCCGTGGCGCGACGCCGGTCGTCGAGCCGGCGAGCCCGGCCGTCACCCCGCAGCCGCCCGTGCGCCGCCAGCCGCCGTCGAGCATCCCCGCCGCGTCCGCGCTGCCGGTCATCGCCAAGCCGCCGATCCGGAAGCTCGCGAAGGACCTCGAGGTCGACCTCACGGCCATCGAGGGCACCGGGCTCGCGGGTGAGATCACCCGCGACGACGTCATCCGCGAGGCCAGCCAGGCGAGCGTGTTCCGCAACATCGAGACGCCGGAGTGGGCCGACGAGCGCGAGGAGCGCATCCCGGTCAAGGGCGTCCGCAAGGCCATCGCGACGGCCATGACCCGCAGCGCCTTCACCGCGCCGCACGTCTCCCTCTTCGTCGACGTCGACGCGACGCGCACGATGGAGTTCGTCAAGCGCCTGAAGAACTCGACGGACTTCGCCGGCGTCAAGGTCTCGCCGCTGCTCATCATGGCCAAGGCGATGATCTGGGCGGTCCGCCGCAACCCCACGGTCAACAGCGAGTGGACCGACCAGGAGATCATCGTCCGCCACTACGTGAACCTCGGCGTCGCCGCCGCGACACCGCGCGGACTGATCGTCCCGAACGTCAAGGAGGCGCAGGCGATGAGCCTGCTCGAGCTGGCGCGCGCCCTCGAGACCCTCACGCTCACGGCCCGCGACGGCAAGACGCCGCCGGCCGACCAGCAGAACGGCACGATCACGGTGACGAACATCGGTGTCTTCGGCATGGACACCGGCACCCCGATCCTCAACCCGGGCGAGGTCGGCATCGTCGCGCTCGGCACGATCAAGCAGAAGCCGTGGGTCGTCGACGGCGAGGTGCGCAGTCGGTTCGTGACGACGCTCGGCGCCTCCTTCGATCACCGCGTGGTGGACGGCGACGTCGCGAGCCGCTTCCTGGCGGACGTCGCGTCGATCATCGAGGAGCCGGCGCTGCTGCTCGACTGAGTACACCTGCCCAGGAACCTTCCAGCCGGGCGATTTTGAGAATCAGTATCAATAGGCGTAGCGTTGGCCTTCTCACCCCGATCGAGAAGGTTCATCAATGCGCGCTCGCACCCTGCTCCCAGCCTTGGCCATCCTCCCGGCGGCCGCCCTCGTCCTCGCGGGCTGCTCCGGCAGCGGCGCGTCGAGCGCGGCCGACGACGGCAAGATCAACATCGTCGCCTCCACGAACGTGTACGGCGACATCGCTTCGAAGATCGGCGGTAAGGACGTCGAGGTGACCTCGCTCATCTCCTCGGCCGCCCAGGACCCGCACTCCTACGAGGCGAGCACGCAGGACCAGCTCTCCATCAAGAACGCCGACCTCGTCATCGAGAACGGCGGCGGCTACGACCCCTTCGTCGACACGCTCCTCGACGCAGCCAAGAACGAGTCCGTCGAGGTCGTCAACGTCGTCGACCTGTCGGGCCTCGCCCCGGACGACGACCACGCAGACGAGCAGCACACGGATGAGGCGCACGCCGAGGACGACGGCCACGACCACATCGAGGGCTTCAACGAGCACGTCTGGTACAGCTTCCCGACGATGGCGAAGCTCGCCGACGAGCTGGCCAAGGAGCTCGGCGAACTCGACAGCGCGAACGCCGCCACGTACACCGCGAACGCGAAGGCCTTCACCGAGTCCCTCGGCACGATCGAGACGGCCCAGGCCGCGATCAAGACCGCACACGACGGCGAGGGCGTCGCCATCACCGAGCCCGTCCCGCTCTACCTGCTCGAGGGCGCCGGACTCGTGAACCGGACCCCCGAGGCGTTCAGCGAGGCGATCGAGGAGGGCACCGACGTGTCACCGACCGTCCTCAAGGAGACGCTCGACCTCTTCGGCGGCGGATCGGTCGCGCTGCTTGCCTACAATGAGCAGACGAGTGGCGGCGAGACCGAACAGGTCAAGACCGCCGCGGAGAACGCAGGCGTGCCGGTGCTGTCATTCACCGAGACCCTCCCGGATGGCAAGGACTACCTCTCGTGGATGACCGAGAACGTCGACGCCGTGGCGGACGCCCTGAATCGATGACCAGCGGTCCGACCAACGACTCAGGCCCCGTCGACGTCCTGGCGCTCGCCGGGGCCGAGCTCGGTTTCGGTGGACGCACGCTCTGGGACGGCCTCGACCTCTCGGTGCGCCCGGGGGAGTTCCTCGCCGTGCTCGGCCCGAACGGCTCCGGCAAGACGAGTCTGCTGCGCACCATCCTCGGGCAGCAGCAGCTCGACCGCGGGACCATCAGGGTCGCCGGAGGCCCGGTGCACCGCGGCGACCGCCGCATCGGCTACATCCCGCAGCAGAAGCTCATCCCCGCCGGCACGCCGATGCGCGGTCGCGATCTCGTCGCCCTCGGCGTCGACGGTCACCGCTTCGGTCTCCCCATCCGCACCGCGGCGACGAAGCGTCGGGTCGACGAGCTGATCGCCTCCGTCGGCGCGACCGCCTACGCCGACGGCGCGGTGGGCACCCTGTCCGGCGGTGAGCAGCAGCGGCTCCGCGTCGCCCAGGCGCTCGCAGACGACCCGATCCTCCTCCTCTGCGACGAACCGCTGCTCAGCCTCGACCTCCAGCATCAGCGCGGGGTCAGCGAACTCATCGACCGTCGTCGGCGCGAGCACGACACCGCGGTGGTCTTCGTCACCCACGACGTGAACCCGGTGCTCCCCATGGTCGACCGCATCCTGTACCTCGCGGGCGGCCGGTTCCGGGAGGGCACGCCCGACGAGGTGCTCCGCAGCGAGGTGCTGTCGGAGCTCTACGGCACGCCCGTCGACGTGCTCCGCAGCCACGGCCGGGTCGTCGTGGTCGGCATCCCCGACAGCGAGACCCATCACCATCACCACGACGATCCGCACACCGGTGCGGTGGGGGTCGGCGCATGAACACCGACGACCTCTGGGGGCGCCTGTTCAACTTCCAGGACTACGGCGCACTCCTCGAACTCGTGCAGAACTCGATCATCGCCGGCGCGGTCCTGGGCATCGTCGGCGGCCTCATCGGCGTGTTCGTGATGCAGCGGGACATGGCGTTCGCGGTGCACGGGATCAGCGAGCTGTCCTTCGCCGGCGCCGCAGGTGCGCTGCTGTTCGGGGCCAACGTCGTCGTCGGGTCCCTCGCGGGCTCACTCGTCGCCGCGATCCTCATCGGCCTGCTCGGCTCCAAAGCGCGCGACCGCAACTCGATCATCGGGGTGCTCATGCCGTTCGGCCTCGGCCTCGGCATCCTGTTCCTCGCGCTCTATCCGGGCCGGAGTGCCAACAAGTTCGGGCTCCTCACCGGGCAGATCGTCTCGGTCGACGACCCGCAGCTCGGCCTGCTCATCGTCATCAGCATCGTCGTGCTGGTCGCGCTCCTCCTCCTCTGGCGGCCCCTCAGCTTCGACAGCCTCGACCCGGACGTCGCCGCAGCGCGTGGGGTGCCGAGCCGGTTCGTCTCCCTCGCCTTCATGGTGCTGCTCGGGCTCACCGTCGCGGTGTCGGTGCAGATCATCGGTGCGCTGCTCGTCCTCGCGCTGCTCGTGACACCCGCGGCCGCGGCGCTCCGGGTGTCGTCGTCGCCCGTCCTCGTCCCGGTGCTGAGCATGCTCTTCGGCTTCGTCTCGGCGGTCGGCGGCATCCTGCTCGCCATCGGTGGATCGCTCCCGATCAGCCCCTACATCACGACGATCTCCTTCCTCATCTACCTCGTCTGCCGCATCGTCGGGCCGCGCACCGCGTCCGGGCGACGTGGTCGTCGGGCACCCGTCGGCGAGACGCGGCACGCCCAGGTCGCACGATGATCGTGGACCGTGCACCGCGTCCGCGTGGAGCTGCTTCGGAGCGTCCTCCGAGCGGTTCCCGGGTACCCTTGAAGCGACAGGCAGGAGCACCCGTGGCGAAGCGCAACACCTGGCAGCGAGAAGCTGTCCGCGAGGCCCTCGGCGGCAACGACGGATTCATCAGCGCCCAGGGTCTGCACGCCGAACTCCGCGACACCGGTTCGCCGATCGGGCTCGCGACCGTGTACCGCGCCCTCTCCGACCTCGCGGTCGAGGGCGAGGCGGACTCCCTGCAGTCGCCGGAGGGCGAGAACCTCTACCGCGCCTGCACGCCGGGCACCCACCACCACCACCTCATCTGCCGCAACTGTGGTCTCACCATCGAGATCGAGGCCGACGAGGTCGAGGCCTGGGCGCGCTCGGTCGCGTCGCAGCACGGGTTCACCGAGGCGAAGCACGTCGTCGACGTCTTCGGGCTCTGCGAGAACTGCTCGGCGGCGGCCCAGCGCGCGTGAGGCCGGAGTGAGCAGGACGACCGGCACCCTCGGGGTCGACGACGACTGGACCGCGCCCGACGACGACGGCGCGGAGCACTGGGGTCGCACCGAGGGGCGTGATCCACGGAACCTGCGGACACCGCTCCTGATCGGCGTCGCACTGCTCGTGGTGGTCGGGCTCTTCGTGCTCCGGGCGCTCATGCCGCTCGGTGAGGCGCTCACCCCGCCCACCGCGGTGCGCGACTTCGTGACCCTGACGCTCAGCGTGGTGGTGGAGTCGCTGCCGTTCGTGGTGCTCGGCATCGTGCTGTCGATCCTCGTGCAGATCTGGCTTCCCGACGGCTGGCTCGAGCGGTGGTTGCCGACGCAGCCGATCCTCCGCCGAGCCTGCATCTCGCTGCTCGGCATGTTCCTGCCGGTCTGCGAGTGCGGCAACGTCCCGCTCGCCCGCGGCCTCATCGTGCGCGGGTTCACGGTGCCGGAGTCGATCACCTTCCTGCTCGCGGCGCCGATCCTCAACCCCATCGTCATCGTCACGACGCATCAGGCCTTCGGCTGGGACGGCGGGATCCTCGTCGCCCGGCTCGTCGGCGGGTTCCTGCTCGCGAACCTCATCGGGTGGCTCTTCAGCAAGCACCCCGACCCCAGCTCGCTGCTCACGCCGACCTTCCAAGCCAGCTGCGAGGTGACCGAGCAGCACGGGCACGAGCACACGAAGGTGGAGCGCAGCCTGCAGCAGTTCGTCGCCGAGGCGCGCGCGATCATGCCGGCGCTGCTCATCGGGTCGGCCGTGGCCGGCGCCGTGCAGGTGCTCGTGCCGCGCGAGGTGCTCGTCACCCTCGGCGCGAACCCGGTCTGGTCGGTGCTCGCGATGATGACGCTCGCCGTGATCGTCTCGATCTGCTCGAACGTCGACGCCTTCTTCGTGCTGTCCTTCGGATCGACGTTCATGCCCGGCTCGATCGTCGCCTTCCTCGTCCTCGGCCCCGTCGTCGACGTCAAGATGCTCGCACTCATGCGCACCACCTACACGACCAGGACCCTCGTGATCATCACCGCGGTCGCCGTGCTGTTCTCGGCGGCCCTCGGATTCGGAGTGAACGCCCTTGCCTGATCAGAACGCCACCCACGGACACGCGCACGCCGAGACGTCGACGGCCGGCGATCGTCGCGTCCCACTGCTCGAACGCCTCCGGCAGCGATGGTGGGGCGTGCTGCTGCTCGTCACCGCCGCCGTGTGCATCCTCTGGCTCGCGCTGACCGACCGCCTCGGGCTCTACATCCACCCGCGCTACTTCGTGTTCACCGTCATCATGGCGCTCATCGCGGTCGCGCTCGGCATCGTCAGCGTCCTCGTCCACGTGGACGTCGAGGAGGTGCCGAAGCGTCGCGGACGAACGGCGCTGCAGCTCGCCTCCGTCGTGGGCAGTCTCGCGGTGGTCGGTGCGATGGTGGTGCTCCCGCCGTCGACGCTGTCGGTCGCGACGGCCGACCAGCGCGCGGTGAACTCCGGCACGCTCGCGGGGGAGGTCCAGGGGCAGGACGCCCAGACGGTGCTGACCTCGAACCCGGACTTCAGCACCTTCGGCATCAAGGACTGGGCGACGCTGTTGCGCCAGACGACGCGTCCCGCCGACCTCGAAGGGCGTGCCTTCACCGGGGTCGGCTTCGTGATCGCCGATCCGGACGCGGCCGACGTCTTCTACGTCTCGCGGTTCGTCGTGAACTGCTGCGCCGTGGACGCCCAGCCGGTCGGTGTGCCCGTGCAGCTCGACGGCTGGGACAAACAGCTCAAGCCCGGTGACTGGGTCGAGGTCTCGGGGGCGCTCACCGCGAGCGACGCCTCGCATCTGCCATTGGTGGTCGGGACGGCGAAGGTCGACAAGGTCGAGGAGCCGGCGGACCCGTATGACTACTGATCGCCGGGGTGGCGCACGAGGCCGGTCGACGCAGGCCGCCGGCGACCGGAGCGGTTTCGGCCGGCTGGTCGCGATCGTGCTGATCGCGCTCGTCGTCATCGGTGGCGGCGCGGCCGTCGTGGGCTTGACCCAGGGGCCGAAGCTCGTCCGCACGGTGGTCGACCCGACCGGACTCGTGGAGTCCTGGGGCCAGCGGGTCGTCCTGGCGGTGAACCAACCGATCGCGGATCTCGGGTCGGACCGGGTGCGGATCGAGCCGGCAGCAGACTTCGACGTCAGTACCGGGGCCGGCGGCATCACGCTGGTGTTCCCCGAGCCGCTCGCCTATGCGACGGACTACCGGATCACGGTCGACGGGGTCACCGCGCCGGGTGGCGGACCGGCGGCCACGCTCACGACGTCGTTCTCGACGCCGCCGGTCGAGGGGTTCTCGCTCGTGCGGAGTCCGGTCAAGGACGGCGGCTCGGCGGCGACGAAGGCGGACGACCGGATCGTGCGCCTCTCGATCGGCGGTGGTGAACCCGAGACCGCGTACGAAGCGGCGAAGATCCAGGAGTTCGCGACGATCGGCGACTCCCTGATCGTCGTGGAGCAGGAGACGAGCGGGCTCGGTCGCATCGTGGTGGTGGACACGACCGACGGCAGTACCCAGGAGGTGGCCCTCCCGATGGGCGGGATGATCACCTCCTTGCAGACCGCTCCGGCGCAGAGTCGGGTGGGGTTCCTGTTCACGGAACAGTCGTTCGGCCGCGATGGCGGCGACAACCTCACGCTGTACTCGTTCGAGCTGCGGCAGGGGAAACCCACGGAGGCCGCTCGGGTCGGCGGGATCGACGGGGCTGCGGTCCAGGCGGCGGAGTGGTCGTTCGTGCCCCGGACCTCCTCGATGCTCGTCCGCACGGTGGACAACTCGCTCGAGCTGCTCGATCCTGCTGCGACGACCGACCCGGTGCTGCTCGGCCGGGCCTCACTCATCTCGAGCTACATCCCGGGGACCACCAAGGTCGTCATCGAACAGGTCGACGGTGTGGTCGTGCTCGACCTCGCGACGGGGAAGAGCGAACCGTTCGTCCTGCCCTCGGTGGCACGCACCGAGATCCCCGGACAACTCGTCGCGCTGTCGGAGTCCCTGTCGGCCAGGATCTACGCGGACTACGATCGCGCCGCCGGAACCACGGAGCAGCGGGTACTGGCGATCAAGGACGGCGCGACCGCCGAGCTCTATCGACCTGACGCGGGTGCCGTCATCTGGTCACTGTGCGCGAGCCCGAACGCGGAGTACGTCGCGGTCGTCGTCGTCCCCGACTTCGCGAAGGCCGGCTTCGACGGGTACGCCAACGCGCCGATGCCCAACGGTCCCGAGATCGAGGTCGTCGACGCCCGCACCGGCAAGGTGGTCGGGACACAGGCCGGCTTCGACCTGTCCTGGTGCGCAGGCACGGGTGTCGCGCAGTGACCCTGCGCCGACCCGTTCGCGGCCGCCTCGGCGAAAACCGCGTGATTCCGGGCGACACGCCCGGGATGCAAGCGGAATTTGCCACGATCCCGAGACACACGTAGAGTAATCACTCGTCACCCCAAAGGTGCGGGAAGCGGAAGAGCTTCTCGGCCTCAAGCGGGGACAATCCCCAGCCAAAAGCGAGAACATTTCGATGTTACCGTTTCAAGTCTCGGTTGGATGACTTCCTCCTGGTGTCACTCGTGCTCAGCATGACTCTGTTCGCAGAGCGGCTGAAACGCCGAGTTGACAACAAGCCGGGAAGATGTAAGATAGAGAAGTTGCCCTGCAGGGCGGTCGTGATGGCCAAAGGCAGGAGCATCCGATCCTTGAGAACTCAACAGCGTGCA
>NZ_JCACOF010000004.1:0-48711 GCF_059073635.1 Plantibacter sp.
AACCAGTCCCTCGGGTGCTGGTCCGCGGTCGGCGGTGTGCGCTCGATCGTCGGGCGCGCCCACTGGGCCGCGTTCGCCAGCACTCGACGGATGTCGGGGTGGTGGTAGACCGGGTACTCCTGGTCGCCCGGCGAGAAGTAGAACACGCGCCCGCGACCGCGGTGGTAGGCGACACCTGACCGGAACACCTCGCCGCCGGCGAAGGTGGAGAGGAACACCTCCTCGTCGGGACGCGGGATGTCGAACTGCTCGCCGTACATCTCCTGGCGGTCGATGACGATCGGGTGCGGCACACCCTGCGCGATGGGGTGGTCCGGGAGCACCGTCCAGACGAGCTCTCGCTCGCCGTCGTTCCGCCACTTGAGGGCGCAGCTCGTGCCCATCAGTCGCTGGAAGACCCGCGAGTAGTGCCCGGAGTGCAGCACGACGATGCCCATACCGGCGTGGACGTGGCGCACGACCCGCTCGACGACCTCGTCGGAGACCTGGTCGTGGGCGATGTGCCCCCACCAGAAGAGGACGTCGGTGTTCGCGAGGACCTCCTCGGTGAGACCGTGCTCGGGATCCTGGAGGGTCGCGGTCGAGACGGACACGGCGTCGCCGAGCGACTCCTCGAGGCCCGCCGCGATCACGGCGTGGATGCCGTCGGGGTAGTGGCCGAGCACCACGGCGTCACCGCGGGACTCGTGGACGAACTCGTTCCAGACGCGGATGCGGATCGGTGTCGTGGTGCTCATGCGGGGACCTCCAGTTCGTGCCCGGCGGCGGCCGAGGCGTAGGCGGCGTCGATGACGCGGCTGCGGTGCAGGGCGTACTCGCCGTGGTGACCGGCGAACCGGAGCTCACCGCCGGCGGTCTCGCCCGCGCGGATGGTGTCGAGGAACTCCGCGATGACCGACTGGTGGTGGCCGGCCGGGACCTGGACTGCGGGTCGTTCGATCGTCGGCGCACCGGCGACGTCGCGGTAGATCGTGACGGTCCCCTCGGTGTTGTAGTTGTCGACGTGGAGGCGGACGCCGCCCTCCGAGCCGAGGAGCTCGACCGAGATGTCCTCGTGGGCCTTCGAGTAGGACGCCCAGGACGCCTCGAGGTGCAGGCTGCCGCCGTCCTCGAACCGCAGGAGGGCGGACGCGAAGTCCTCGACGTCGAAGGCGTGCGTGGACCGGCTCGAGACCGGACCACCGCCGGAGGAGCCACCGCGACCGGCGCGGCCGAGCTCGTTGTACGCGACGGCCGAGACGTGCGTCACGCGCGGCTCGCCGAGGAGCGACAGCGCGATGTCGAGCACGTGGGAGCCGAGGTCGATGAGCGGCCCGCCACCGGCAGCAGCCTTGTTCGTGAACCAGGAGTCGATACCGGGCACGCCCTGACGACGGAGCCAGGAGGCGCGCGAGTGGTAGACGCGACCGATCGGCTCCTCGGCGAGGTAGCGCGCGAGGTAGGCGACGTCGGCACGACGGCGGTGGTTGTACGCGACCTCGAGGACGCGGTCGGCGGCGGTCGCGGCCTCCACCATCTCGGCGGCGAGGTCGGCGGTCGTGGCGAGCGGCTTCTCGCAGAAGACGTGCTTGCCGCTGCGGAGCGCGGCCACGGCGATCGGGTGGTGCAGGGCGTTCGGGACGCCGATCGAGACGATGTCGAGGTCGTCGCGGGCGACGAGGTCCTCCCAGTCGGCGTAGGTCTCGGGGACCCCACGGCTCTCGGCCAGCTCGGCGAGGCGCGCCGGTTCCTGGCCGGACAGGGCGACGACGGTGGCACCGGGGAGCGCGGTGAAGGCGTCCAGGTGCGTGGTCCCGGCGAAGCCGAGGCCGATGACGCCGACCCGGAGGTCCGGAGCGTCTGATGATGTCGGGGCGGTACTGGTGCTCATGCTCGGACGGTTCCTTTCGGGGTGCGGAGCCGAGCACTGTCGTGACCGGCGGTGGTCGACCTTCGCCACTAAATATAGCGGCCATATCTAGTAATGCAACCCTGCTACAGTCGCCCCATGGCGGAACCGGGGATCGAGACGGGCAGGGCGAGCGTCGAACTCGTCGCCGCCTACGCCTTCGACCACGGTGCGTTCACGGCGAGTGACGTCATGGACGGGACCGGCCTGACCCGCGCCACCGTGCTGAACGCCTGCGACGCCCTCGCCGACCGCGGCTGGATCCGTGAGCTCGACGACGCCCGGGCCGCCGGTGACTACCGGCGGGGACGACCCGCCAGGCGCTACGAACTCGCCGCGGACACCGCGTTCGTGGTCGGACTCGACGTGGGGCAGCACCGGGTCGCAGCACTCGTCGCGACGCTCCGTGGTGAGGTCGTCGGCCGGGCCGAACGCCCCATCGTGGGCGGCGACGAGGACCCAGACCTCCGCCTCGCGACCGCACGGACCGTCGTCGAGGAGGCGACCGCGCAGGCCGGCGCGACCCCGGGACAGGTGCTCGTGACCGCCGTCGGCGTCCCGGCACCGGTGGACGCGCACGGCCGTTCCCCGCGCGGCGATCACGACTACTGGGCGCGGATGAACCCCGACTTCGCGAGCCGCCTCGGCCCCTGGGGCGACGTCGTGCTCGAGAACGACGCCAACCTCGCAGCCACGGCCGAGCGCGCCCTCGGGGAGGTGGCACGCGAGTCCATCGCCGTCCTCCTGGCCGAGGCGAGCTTCGGCGCGGGACTCATCGTCGACGGCGTGCTGCTGCACGGCGGGGCCGGCGGCGCAGGCGAACTCCGCGTGCTCGGCATGGTCGAGGGCGTCGGTTCGCCGGAGGGCCTCGACGGTGCGGCACGGTCGTGGCTGGAGGAGGATCAGCGATCCGGTGCGGTGCCGGCGGCCTCCCCGCTCGCCCGGATGCCGATCGGCACCCTCGACGTCGGCCGCATCATCGACGCCGCAGCCTCGGGCGACGCCTACGCCGGCAGACTCGTCGAACGTCTCGGGGAGCGCCTCGGGCGGGTGTGCGTCCTGCTCGGCAGCCTGCTCGACGTGGACGAGGTCGTCGTCGCCGGAGGCGTGGCCCGCGTCGCCTCCCCCGTCATCGTCGCTGCTCAGACCTGGCTCGACGAGGGGACCTACGCCCCGACGCCGATCGTGCGGGCCTCGCGACTCGGCGCGGACGTCGTCGCCCTCGGTGCGATCACCCGGGCCGTCGCGACGATCCGCTCCCAGCCGTGGCGCTTCGCCGCCGCGATCCCGCGCTGAGACCACACCCGGCGCAGGGCAGCCCGGACACGGCGCAGGGCCCCACCTTCCGCCAAGATCGGTGGGGCCCTGTGAGCGGTGTCACCGCAGTGCGAACGATCGTTCCGGCCGTACTCGTTCAGACCGTTCGCAGGGGACGGGCGACGCAGAGCGGCCCGTGTGCTTCAAGATTCGCAGCAGAAACGCGTTCATCCGGCCCCGAACGGTCGTTAAGAAACGCCGTTCTTACCGATTGCTGAAGTTCTGCACGTCGGCGGCTACTGCACCGACCATCCGCCGTCGGACGGCAGGACGACGCCGTTGACGTTCACGCCGTCGTCGCTCAGCAGGAAGGTGATGGACGCCGCGAGCTGCTCCGCGGTCGCGATCGTCGGGATCGCCGCCTGGAACGGTCCGAGCCGCGCCGAACCCGCCTCGGAGACGTTCGGCGGGAAGGGGATGCCCGTCGCGACGCCGCCAGGAGCGACCGCGTTGACCCGGACGCCGTGCGGTCCGTACATGAAGGCGGCGCTCTTGGTCATGCCGACGACCGCGTGCTTCGAGGTCGTGTAGGCGTTCCCCGAGGCGTTGCCGCGAAGCCCGGCCTCGGACGCGATGTTGACGACCGAACCGGATCCGGCCGCGACCATCGACGGCAGCACGGCGCGGGTCAGCTTGAAGGCGCCGGTGACGTTCACGCCCATCACCCGCTCCCAGGTCGCGTCGGAGGTCTCGTGGAGCGGGGAGAAGTCGTCGTTGATGCCGGCGACGTTGGCGAGCGCGTCGATCCGCTCCCCCGCCGCGGCGACGATCGCGTCGATGTCCTCCTGCTTCGTGATGTCGCCCGCGACCGTGACGAGGTCGGCGTCCGGGAGGCTCGAGGCGAGGTCGGCGAGCTTGTCCTCGAACAGGTCGACGGCGATGACCCGACCCCCTTCGCGGGCGACGCGCGACGCCGTGGCACGGCCGATACCGGATGCGGCGCCGGTGACGATCACGGTCTTGCCGGCGAACCGACCGACGGTGATGCGCTCCTGCCACCCCTGAGGCGCGTCGTCGACGGGTGCGACACCGTCGTTCGCGGCGAGGACGAGCTCGTCGATGAGCGACTGGGGCAGCTTGCCCTGGCTCAGGGCGACGAGCTGCTGGAGCGGGAGGCCCGAGATCGGGGCGAGCTGCGACTCCTCGGTGCCCAGCTGGGTGAGGAGGCCGCGGATGAGCGGTCCACCGGTGGGGTCGGCGAGCCACGCGGCGATCGGGGTGTTGGCGGTGAGGGCGCTCATGGGGTTCCTTCGGTCTCGGGAGGACGATGAGCGGCGGGATCGTATGGGCTTCGATCCATACCGGACATCATTGTCCGGTACACGTTACGCCGTCCATGGCACGGCCGCCAGCCCTCACGGTGGGCTCCCAGCCGGGTCCACCGGACCGGCCGCGCGGCGTTACGCTACCGGGATGTCGTCCACGCCCCCCAAGCCGAACCGCGGCCCGAGCGCAGGCCCTGAGAACCGCCGAGCGCTCGTCGCCGCGGCGCGTCAGGTGTTCGCCGCGGACGGCTTCAGCGCTCCCCTCAGCGCGGTCGCGAAGCGGGCGGGCGTCGGACAGGGCAGCCTGTACCGGCACTTCCCCGACCGGCTCTCCCTCGCGCTCGCGGTGCTCGACGAGAACGTCGGCGAGCTGGAGGAGCACGCCGGGCTGCCCGATGCGACCCTCGACACCCTGCTCGACGTCGTGATCGACCAGGCCCTCGTCACCTCGCCCTTCGTCGAGGCGATCCTCGGCGAGGGCGACGACCCCCGCGTGATCGCGCTCGGCACCCGCCTCGACCGCCTCGCGCACGCCCTGCATGCGAAGGAACTGGCTGCGCACCGCATCGCCGACCACGTCGAGCCCGACGACATCCTCATGGCGATCTCGATGGTGGGAGCGACCCTCACCCGCATCCCCGATTCCCATCGAGCCGACACCGCGGCGCGCGCGAAGGCGATGTTCCGCCGCTCGTTCGGCCGATGAACCGGGGCGGGACGATCGATGCGGCTGGGTCGGTGGCACAGGAAACACGCGAACCGTGTGCCGACAGCCCATTGAGGCGCGCGAGGGACGACCGTAGGGTCGGAGGGACAGAGAAGGGGTCCGCCATGCAGGCCAGCGCGTTCGCGTCGATCGACGTCGACACCATCCGTCGGTCGCTCGGCGAACCGGATCCCGCGGCGACGGCCAAGATCATGGACGAGCTCGACGAGAACTGCCTCGCCTTCCTCGCCCACTCACCGTTCTGCACCATCGCGACGTCCGACGCCGACGGCCGGTGCGACAACTCCCCGCGCGGGGACTACCCGGGGTTCGTCCGGGCGCTCGACACCCGCACACTCGTGATCCCGGAGCGCCTCGGCAACCGCCTGGCCGACTCCCTGCAGAACATCGTCCAGAACGGCCACATCGGCATGCTGTGCTTCGTCCCCGGCATGAGCGAGACCCTCCGGATCAACGGCACGGCCACCGTCACCGACGACCCGGCACTGATGGCGATGCTCGAGCAGGACCACGTGACCCCGCAGCTCGCGATCGTCATACGCACCGAGGAGGTCTACCTGCACTGCGGGCGGGCACTCCTCCGCGGCGGGCTGTGGGACGCCGAGATGCAGGAGCTCGCGGCCGAGGTGCCGAGTGCGGGCCGGATCTGGGCGAGCATGTCGGGCCTGAGCACCGAGGTCGGCGACGCCATCGACGAGGCGGTCGCCGTCGGGAACCAGAGCCTGTACTGATGGCTGGAAGCAACGAGCCTGTACTGATGACTGGAAGCACGAGGGATTCCTGATGCGCAACCGCGCGGGCATGACCGGTCCTGATCTCCAGATCGGCGATGCTATCGATATGAGGGATTCCTGATGCGCAACCGCGCGGGCATGACCCCGCTCATCGTCCAGGAGATCGTGCGCGAGACGCCGACGATCGTCAGCGTCGTGCTCGCCGATCCGGAGGGTCGCCGGCTCCCGCCGTGGGACCCCGGAGCGCACATCGACCTGCAGCTCATCACCCGCCACGAACGGCAGTACTCGCTCTGCGGTGATCCGGCGGACGAGTTCCGGTACCGGATCGCCGTCCTGCGGGAGGAGCACTCGCGGGGTGCGTCGCACTACATCCACAACTTCCTCAAGGTCGGTCGGAAGGTGTTCATCCGGCCACCACGGAACCTGTTCCCGCTCTCGGACGCGAAGCGGCACCTGCTCCTCGCTGCCGGCATCGGGATCACGCCGCTGCTCTCGATGGCGCGGCGGTTGGCCGCGGGCGACGCCGACTGGACCCTCGTCTACGCGGTGCGCACGCGGGAGGACATCGCGTTCGCGCCGGAGCTCGAAGCCCTGGGCGACCACGTGCGGATCCACGTCAGCGCGGAGAGCGGCCGACTCGACCTGGCCGGCCTCCTCGCGGGACTCGAGCCGGGCACCGACGTGTCGGCCTGCGGGCCGCGCGGCTTCACCGACACCCTCACGAACCTGGCCGAGACGCTGCCCGAGGACTGCCGGTTGCACCTCGAGCGGTTCGAACCCAAGCCCCGCTCCTACCTGCCGAACACGGCGTTCACCGTCGAGTGCGCGAGGTCGGAGCGGACCGTCGAGGTTCCCGCCGGGCAGACGATGCTGCAGGCGATGCAGGCCGCGCGGGTCGGTGTCGCCGGGTCGTGCATGCGCGGCGTCTGCGGCTCCTGTGCCGTGCAGGTGGTGGACGGGACGCCGGAGCATCGCGACTCCCTGACGACCGACGACGCGTCGATGATCATGTACCCGTGTGTGTCGCGGTCGCTGACGCCGACGCTCGTGATCGACGCGTAGCCGGGGCGACACTGCGACAGGCTCGGTGCCGGGCGACTCAGGGGCGCCAGGTGGCGTCGGCGGAGGCCAGGACCGTGCCGTCGGCGGCACGCACGACGACCGAGGTGCCCTCCGGGCCGTCCGTCCCCGCGATGCGGAACGCCGTGTCGACGAGCACCGGCGCCTTCGCCCGGAAGCGGACCGACGCGAGCCGACGACCACCGGCGTTCGCGGTGAGGGCGTCGAGCACCAGGATGCGGGTGAGCGGGCCGTGCACGAGGAGGTCGTCGAGCCCCTCGACCTCACGCGCCCACTGCCGGTCGTAGTGGATGCGGTGCGTGTTGCCCGTCACGGCCGAGAAGCGGAACAGCTGGCGGGAGTCGAGTGACCGGGTCACGGTCCAGTCGGCTCCGGCGTCGGGATCGACCGCGTCCTCGGCGGCCACCTCGGGCGCCGCCGTCCGCGGGGAGGGCACCGCGGGCTGCGCCTCGAGGAACACGTCGTGCCAGGTGCTGCGGACGGCGACCTCGCCGTCGACGAGGTACTCCCGCACGAGGTCGGCGAAGACGAGCCGTCCGGCCCGCCCCTGCTTCTCGACGAGCGAACCGAGGCTCGTGCGCTGCGTCACCACGTCGCCGTAGCGGAGGGGCGACAGGAACTCGGTGTCCTCCCCCGCGTACATGCGGCGCGGCAGGTCGATGACCGGCAGCACGCCGTCCTCCGCCGGTGAGCCGTCCTCCCGGAGCTGCGCGAACGGCGTCTCGAACGGGAAGTGGACGCCCTCCCAACCGGCGGGGAGCCCCTCTCCGAGGACCGGTTCCGGTGCCGCGGTCGCGAAGGTGCTGCGGTACCAGGAGGCGGGACGCAGATCGAGCTGCTCGGTCCGCTCCACGGCTCCCACTCAGATCACCCCATCGGAGCGCAACGCCGCGATGCGGTCGGCAGGCTGCTCTGTCCGGTCCACGGCTCCCACTCAGATCACCCCGCCGGAACGCAACGCCGCGATGCGGTCGGCGTCGTACCCGGCGAGCGCCGTGAGCACGTCGTCCGCGTGTTCGCCCATGTGGTTCGCAGGGCGGTCGGTGGTCGCGGGGGTCGCGCTCAGTTTGATCGGTTGGCCGAAGGAGCGGAGGGTGCCGAAGGAACCGTAGTCGGTCTCGACGACCATCTCGCGTTCGGCGGTCCCGGGGTCGTCGACGACCTCGCCGATGGTCTTCACGGCGGTGAGCGGGACGACGTCGCCGGCCAGTTCCTCGAGCTCGGCGCGGGTGCGGTCCGCGAACCAGGAGACGACGAGCGGCTTGACGCGTCGGGCGTAGACCTCCTCGTCGAAGCGCTTGCGCATGGTGTCGATCTCGGGGTCGGCGATCGCCTCGGGCGTGCCGAACAGCTCGCAGCTCGCCTTCCAGAGCTTGTCGGTGTACGCGCCGAAGAACACCTGTCCGTCGGCACAGGGGAACAGCTCGTAGGGCCGGACCCAGGCGTGTTCATTGCCGGACGGCGAGGCGACCGTCCCGTCGACGGTGTAGTCGACGACGGCGGTCTCGGTCATCGCGATGATGCTGTCGACCTGGGCGACGTCGACGAGCTGCCCGACGCCGGTGCGCTCGGCGTGCCGGAGCGCGGCGAGGGTGCCGATGACGCCGAACATCGTGGCGGAGAGGTCCCCGATCGTGACGCCGACGCGCACGGGCGGCTGGTCCGCGTAGCCGTTCATGGACCAGAGCCCGCCGGCGGCCTGGGCCGTGTTGTCGAACGCCGGACGGCGGCTCCGGGAACCCGTCTGCCCGTAGCCGGAGATCGCGGTGTACACGAGCTTCGGGTTGATGGCGGCGAGCGCCTCGTACGGCAGGCCGAGCTTCGCCATCGTCCCTGGTCGGAAGTTCTCGACGAGGATGTCGGCGCTCGCGACGAGGTCGCGCAGCACCTCCTTGCCGGCGTCGCTCGCGAGGTCGAGCGCCAGACCGAACTTGCCGCGGTTGTACTGGCCGTAGTAGCCGCTGAACTCCTCGTCGCCGTCACGCAGGTAGGGCGGGAAGCCCCGGGAGACGTCGGGGTCGTTCGGGTTCTCGATCTTGATGACGGTCGCGCCGAGGTCGGCGAGCATCGACGCCGCGTAGGGGCCGGCGAGGACGCGGGAGAGGTCGAGGACCACCACGCCCTCGAGCGAGCCCGGCGGGACGGCGAGTCGTTCCGTGGCGGCGAGGACCGCTTCGGTGTCGGCTCCGGTCGACGGCTGCTCGGCCATGCGTGTCCTCCTGATCGCTGTACTCCGTACCGGTCAACGGTATCGGGCGATGGAGGCCCCACCCATGGGTGAACCCCACACCTCCGGCGCCGATCCATGGACCGCCCGTCCGTCACCGACGACGTCGGGTGTGCATCGCGACCGGGATAGGTGAGGCTAGGCTAACTCCATGCGCAGCGCGACCCTCCTCCGATCGAGACGCGCGCTCGCCGTCGGCACGCTGGCCGCCGCGCTCCTCGTCGTCGCCCTCGCGAGTCTGATGCTCGGCAGCAACCTCATCAGTCCCGTGGCCGTCCTCACCGCCCTGTTCGACCCCGCCCAGGACACCGGCGCCGTCGTCTGGGGGTCGCGGGTGCCGCGCACGGTGCTCGGCGTCCTCGTCGGCGTCTGCCTCGGGATCGCCGGTGCCGTCATGCAGGGGCAGACCCGCAACCCGCTCGCCGACCCCGGCCTGTTCGGCGTCTCCGCCGGCGCGAGTCTCGCGGTCGTCGTCGGGGTCTACGTGCTCGGCACGAGCTCGGTGGTCACGACGCTCTGGCTCGCTCTGCTCGGCGCCACCGTCGCCAGCGTCGTCGTGTTCTCCGTCGCCGCACTCGGCCGCGGACTCTCGAGTCCCGTCCCGCTCGCGATCGCCGGCACCGCCGTCTCGGCCCTCCTCGTCGCCCTGACCTCGTACCTCGTGCTGTCCGACGAGACGACCCTCGCCGCCTACCGCATCTGGGTGGTCGGTTCGCTGTCCGGCCGATCGCTCACGGGCGTCGACGCGGCCCTCGTCTTCGCCGGGCTCGGCCTCGTGTTCGCGGTGGCCAACATCCGCTCGCTGAACGCCCTGGCGCTCGGGACCGAGCTGGCGAACGGGCTCGGCGAGAACCTCATCCGCGCGCGACTCGTGGGGCTCGCCGCGATCACCCTGCTCACGGCCGCCGCCGTCGCCTTGACCGGCCCGATCGCCTTCGTCGGACTCACCGCGCCGCACATCGCCCGCACGCTCGTGGGCGGGCATCACGGCTGGCTGCTCCCCGCCTCGGGACTCGTCGGCGGGAGCGTGCTGCTCGCGTGCGACGTGATCGGTCGCCTCATCGGTGGCACCGCCGAGGTGCCCGTGGGTGTCGTCCTCACCGTCGTGGGTGGGGTCGCCTTCATCGCCATCGTGCGCCGCGGACGGATGGCGGAGCTGTGAGCGCCGTGCGGGAGGGCAGCCGCTTCTTCGGCCGTCTGTGGCGAGGGCGGGTCGTCGGCGTCACGATCGCCTGCCTCGTCGTCGCCCTGGCGTTCGCCCTGCTCGGGATCGTCGCCGGCTCGTCGTCCCTGACGATCCCCGACGTCATCACCACCCTGCTCGGCGGCGGGACCGGCGGTCAGGAACTCATCGTGTTCGAGCTCCGCCTCCCCCGGGTCGTCGGCGGTCTCCTCGTCGGTGCGTCCCTCGGACTCGCCGGGGCCCTCACCCAGACGTTCGCCCGCAACCCGCTCGCCACCCCGGACATCCTCGGCGTGACCTCGGGTGCCGCGCTCGGGGCCGTGGCCGCGATCGTGCTCGTCGGCGGCAGCTACTCCGTCGGCGCCGGCGCGCTCAGTCTCGGCCTGCCCGCCATGGCGGCGATCGGCGCGCTCGTCACCTCGGCCGCCGTCTACGCGTTGTCCTGGCGCGGCGGGGTCGACAGCTTCCGACTCATCCTCATCGGCATCGGTGCCACCGCGACCCTCGGCGGCATCACGAGCTACCTCATCGCCCGGGCGCAGATCACCGAGGCGGCAGCGGCTGCGCAGTGGCTCGTCGGCAGCCTCTCGGGCATCTCCTGGTCGAGCGTGTGGCCGGTGCTCGTCGCGCTGGTGATCCTGACGCCGATCGCGGTCCTGCAGACGAGCAGCCTCGACATCAGCCAGCTCGGTGACGAGTTGTCGACCGGCCTCGGCGTCGCGGTCCAGCGGCATCGGATCGTCGTCATCGCGTGCGCGGTCCTGCTCGTCGCCGCAGCCGTGTCCGCCGCGGGGCCGATCGAGTTCGTCGCCTTCGTCGCACCGCAGATCGCCCGCCGCCTCGCCCGCACCGGTCGCCCGCCGCTGCTCGCCTCCGCGCTGCTCGGCGCCGTCATCGTGACGGGCGGCGACGCACTCGTCCGTGGCGTCCTGCCGGGCGAGATCCCGGTGGGCATCATCACCGCGATCGTCGGCGCGCCCTATCTCATCTGGTTGCTGACGCGCCGCAAGGAACGGGAGACCTCCGCATGACCGACCCCGCCACGACCCCCTCGCTCGTGAAGGAACGCCCGACGCCCGCCCTCGAGGCGCGGGGCGTCTCCCTGGCCTACGACCAGACGGTGGTCTTCGAGGGACTGGACCTCCGCATCGAGACGGGCGAGGTCACGACCCTCATCGGCGCCAACGGCTGCGGCAAGTCGACCCTGCTGAAGGCGTTCGGCCGCCTGCTCACCCCGACCGCCGGCACGGTCGAACTCGACGGTCGCGGCGTGCGCTCGATCCCGACCCGCGAGGTCGCGCGCCGCCTGGCGATCCTGCCGCAGAAGCCACTGACGCCGTCGGCGACGACCGTCCGCGACCTCGTCTCGCGGGGACGGCACCCGCACCAGAGCCTCCTCAAGCCGTGGACGCCCGCCGACACGATCGCCGTCGACGAGGCCCTCGCCGCCACCGGTCTCGAGACGCTCGCCGACCGCGACACGGCCTCCCTGTCGGGCGGGCAGCTGCAGCGCGCTTGGATCGCCCTGGTGCTCGCGCAGCGTGCCCCCACGATCCTGCTCGACGAGCCGACGACCTTCCTCGACCTCAGCCACCAGCTCGACGTCCTCCGACTCGTGCGGTCGATCAACCGCGAGCGCGGCGCGACGGTCGTCATGGTCCTGCACGACCTCACCCTCGCCGGCCGGTACTCCGACCGGCTCGTCGTCGTGGGCGGCGGCCGGGTCATCGCCGACGGGACACCCTGGGAGGTCCTCACCCCGGCCGTGCTCCGGGAGGCGTTCGACCTCGACGCCATCGTCATCCCCGACCCGAGCAGCGGCTCGCCGCTCATCGTGCCCGTCGACCCCGACGACGCGATCGCCCTCGACGCGGAGTGATCCGGGCGATCGGGCATTCCGATATCGTTTCGTGACTTAGGTTCGGCTACCCTAAGTACCATGACGATCTCTTCACGCCTCCGCCGCGCCGCACTCGTACTCGTGCCGGCGCTCGCCCTGGTCGGCCTCGCCGGCTGCTCCCCCACCGCCGCATCCGACGCCGACAGCAGCGGCGCCTGGAGCTACACCGACGACACCGGCACCACGGTCAAGCTCGACCAGCAGCCGAAGCGCGTCGCGAGCTTCGCCGACTACGCGCTCGGCCTGCACGGCAACGGCATCGACCCCGTCGCGGTCTTCGGTCGCGTCGACGTCGCCACCGACAAGCGCTTCGCGGACTACGACCTCGGCGACACGGCCATCGTCGGCAACAGCTACGGCGAGATCGACCTCGAGGCACTCGCCGAGGCGGCACCCGACCTCATCGTGACCGGGATCTACCCGACCGACCGCGACGGCACGCTCGACCTCAAGGGTCCCTACTACGGCGTCGCCGACGTCGAGCAGCAGGAGCAGCTGGAGAAGATCGCTCCGGTCGTCGCCATCAAGGTCGGCGGCAAGGGTGCCGACGTCATCGCCTCGCTCAACAAGCTGTCCAAGGCGCTCGGAGCCGACGACGACACCATCGCCGCGGCGAAGGAGAAGTACGACGCCGCAGCGGCAGACCTGACCGCCGCAGCGAAGGAGACCGACCTCGAGGTCACGCAGATGTACGCGGACGCGAGCGGGGTCTACGTCGTCAAGCCGCAGGACGAGCCGGAGACCGAGCTGTACAGCGAACTCGGCGTGAAGTACACGAACGCGAACCCGGACGGCTACTACTACTGGGACATCTACAGCTGGGAGAACGCTGGCCAGGCGATGACCGGTGACGTCCTGCTCGTGAACGTCGAGGGCTTCCAGCAGAGCGACCTCGAGGCTCAGGCGACCTTCGCCTCGCACCCGGCACTCGTCGCCGGTCAGATCCACTCCTGGAACACCGCCGCCCTCGACTACACGTCGCAGGCGAAGCAGATGGAGACGCTCGCCGGGATCCTCCGCGAGTCGAAGGCGCTGTAGCGAGACGGCGCCGTGGCCCTTCGACAGGCTCAGGATCCGCCTGTCGAAGGGCGACGTCACCCGTGGGCACTTCGACAAGCTCAGTGACCGGCGGAGGTGAGCTCAGTGACCGGCGGAGGTGAGCTCAGTGACCGGGCGGCAGGTGAGCTCAGCGACCGGGGGGTGAGCCCGACCGGGCGCGGCCCGGCCGAGCAGCCTGGGCCGCTTACTCCTCGTCCCAGGTCATGCGACGGCCCATCACGGGCACGGAGGCCAGGAGCTCACGGGTGTAGGCGTCCTCGGGAGCAGCGAGGACGGTGGCCGTGGGGCCCGCCTCGACGACCCGGCCGGCCTGCATGACGCTCACCGTGTCGCACATGTAGTTCACGACGGCGAGGTTGTGGGAGATGAACAGCACCGTGAGTTCGAGCTCACGCTGCAGCTCGCGCAGCAGGTTGAGGACGACGCCCTGCACCGACACGTCGAGCGCCGAGGTGATCTCGTCGGCGATGAGGACCTCCGGTTCGGCCGCGAGCGCCCGGGCGATCGTGATGCGCTGCCGCTGACCACCCGAGAACGCCGACGGCAGGTCGTTCGCGCGGTCCGGGTCGATGTGCACGCGCTCGAGCAGCTCGCCCACCCGGGACCGCTGCTCCGAGCGACTCCAGGAGCGCCCGGTCGCCCGGGACCCCTCGGCGATCGACAGCCCGATCGGCATGCGCGGGTCGAGCGCGGAGTACGGGTCCTGGAAGACGAGTTGCACGCGTCGACGCGCACGACGGGCAGCGGACGAGCGCCCGACGATGTCGGCGCCGTTCAGTCGGATGCCGCCGGCGCTCGGGATGACGAGACCGACGGCGGCCGCGGCGACCGTCGACTTGCCCGAGCCGGACTCCCCCACGAGCCCGTGGGACGTGCCCGGGCGGACCGTGAGGTCGAAGCCGTCGACCGCGGTGTGCGCGGACGCGCCGTGGCCGTAACGGACCGTGAGGCCGGAGAACTCGAGACCGGTCATGCGCGCTGTCCTTCGGTGGTGATGGGCCCTTCGACAAGCTCAGGGACCGGGAGGTCTTCCTCGTCGATCGCACCGATGACCGGGAGCGGCATGGTGCGGTCGGAGGTCATGTCGGGCACGCAGGCGATGAGCCCACGCGTGTACGGGTGCCGCGCCTCGTGGAGGCGGTCGGCGTCGAGCGATTCGACGATGCGGCCGTCCTTCATGACGAGGATGCGGTCGCAGAACCCGCTGACGAGGGCGATGTCGTGCGAGATGAGCAGGATCGCCGCGCCCGTCTGCTCCTGCGCCTCGTGGAGCACCCGGAGGACCTGGCGCTGCACCGTCACGTCGAGCGCCGTCGTGGGCTCGTCGGCGATGAGCAGCTTCGGGCGTCCCATGAGCCCCATGCCGATCATGGCCCGTTGCCGCATGCCGCCGGACAGCTCGTGCGGGAACTGCTTCAGGCGCTTCGCCGGGAGCGGGATCCGCACCGACTCGAGCGCGGCCTCGGCCCGCTTCGTCGACTCGGCCGCCGACAGCCCCTCGTGGACCTCGACGGTCTCGCGGAGCTGCTTGCCGATCGTGAGCGAGGGGTTGAGCGAGGTGAGCGGGTCCTGGAAGACCATGGCGAGCTCGAGGCCGAGGCGGCTGCGCTCGGCCTTCGTCAGCGGTGCGGTCATGTCGATCCCGCGGAAGCTCAGCTCCGAGGCCTGCACCGAGGAGTCCGGCCCGAGGAGGGCGGCGATCGCCATCGCGCTCACCGACTTGCCCGATCCGGACTCGCCGACGACACCGACGACCTCGCCGGGCATGATCGTGAGGCTGATGCCGTGGACGCGCTCGACGAGTCGGCCGTCGCGGTCGGGGAAGGCGACGCGGAGGTCGCGGACCTCGACGACGGGTGCGTCCTCGGTGGGGACGGCCGCCGTGGCGGCCTCGGTCGCCGCACGTGAGCCACGACGCCGCGCCGGTGCCGGCAGGCCGAGCAACCGCTTCGACGACTCGTTCCAGAGCTCGCCGAGCTGCGTGAAGATGACGCCGCACACGACGAGCGCGATGCCGGGACCGATCGCCGCCATCGGGTTGCCGTAGATGCGGGCGATCCCGAGGCCGAGGAGGCGACCCCAGTCGTACTCGGGCGCCTGCACCCCGAGACCGAGGAAGGACAGGCCGGCGAAGGCGAGCAGCGTGCCGGAGGCGGAGACCGCCGCGTTCACGAGCATGGGCGGCAGCATGTTCGGCATGACGTGCCGGACGAGCACCTCCGCCTGCCCGACACCGGCGATCCGCGCGGCCTTCACGTAGTCGCGACCGATGAGCGACGACGCGAGCGTGTAGGTGAGGCGGGCGAAGGTCGGCACGCCGGCGAACCCGACGGCGAGCATCGCGCCGGTGGCGCTCGCGCCCCAGATCACCGAGAAGAACAGCGCCATCAGGAGCCAGGGGAACGACAACAGGATGTCGATGAGCGCGGTGACGAGTCGACGCAGCGGGCGAGGCAGGACCGTCGCGACGGCCCCGAGCAGGACGCCGCCGACGACGGAGATCGCGGTGGCGCCGAGGGTCAGCAGGACGGACACCCGCGTGGCGACCATGACCCGGGCGAAGACGTCGCGTCCGAGCTCGTCGGTGCCGAAGGGGTGGGCGAGGCTCGCACCGGCGAGGCGGTCGGCCACGGACGTCGTGTCGGCGGCGGACCCCCAGACGGTCGGGCCGACGACCGCGACCACGATGATGAGGAGCGCTCCGATCGCGCCGGTCAGGCCGCGCGGGGTGCGGAGGCGGTCGAGCACCGGGGACCGGCGTGAGGGGGTGGGACCGGAGGTGGTCGGACGGGTGCTCATGAGCTCAGCCCTCCGTGATCGAGGAGCGCGGATCGATCGTCGCGAGCGCGATGTCGATGAGGAGGTTGAGGCCGAGGACGAGGATCGCGTACACGAGCACGATGCCCTGGATCATCGGGTAGTCCTTCGAGGTGATCGACGAGACGATGCTCGTCCCGAGACCGGGGATGGCGAAGACCGTCTCGATGAGCACGGTGCCGGCGACCATGCCCGTGAGGATGATGCCGCCGATCGTGAGCGTGGACGTCACCATGTTCGGCAGCGCGTGCCGGAGGTAGACGAGGTGCGTCGGCAGGCGCTTGCTCCGTGCCGTGGTCATGTACGGCATCTCGAGGACGGCCAGCATCTCCACGTGCACGATGCGGGCCAGGTACGCCATCGGACCGACCGCGAGGGCCACCACCGGCAGGATCGCCTGGTCGAAGCCTCCCCAGCCGGCGGCCGGGAGCACCTTGAGCCCGATGCTGAACACGGCGATGAGACCGACGGCGAGCAGGAGGCTCGGGATGGCGATCAGCACGCCGAGTAGACCCGAGACGCCGAGGTCCGCGAGGCGGCGGCGGCCGGTACGCGAGGACACCGCGGTCGCGACGCCGATGGGGAAGGCGCCGATCGCCGCGAGGAGGAAGGACGCGACCGCGAGGGTGAGCGTCACCGGGAAGCGCTGCGCGATCGTGTCGGCGACCGGCCGCTGCGACCCGATCGCCGTGCCGAAGTCGCCGCGGAACAGCCCGCTGACGTAGTTGACGAACTGCTCCGGCACCGGCACGTTCAGGCCGAGGTCGGCGCGCGTCCGCTCGACGAGTTCCGGGGTCGCGCTGTTCCCGAGCGCAGCCCGCACCGGGTCGCCCGGCACGAGCTGCACGATCAGGAACGTCGCGACGATGACGATGGCGAGGGAGACGAGCACCCTGCCCAGTCGTCGGAGGATGAACGAGGTCCGCGGGGAGAGTCCGCCGAGGACGCCGCGACCCCCTCGACGCGCGACCGCCGGGCCGCCGGGGCCCGTGGCCGGGTCGGTGGCCTGCTCGGTGGTCACGGTCGAGGGGATCGTCATGATCAGCCGACCATCCGGATGCTCGTCGGGCGGATGAAGTTCGGACGCTCGACCTCGGCGCCGTTCAGGTACAGGAAGTCCTGCGCGTCGGCGATCGGGAACACGTCCGTCCGCTCGATGAGCTTCGCTTCGGCCTGCTGCCAGAGGTCGCAGGTCTCCTCCGGGCTGGCCGTCTTGGCCTGCTCGGCGAGCGCGTCGTACTCCGGGTTGTCGACGAACATGAAGTTGTTGCCGCCCTTGTCCGGGGTCTCGCCACCGAAGAAGGTGTTCACGATGACCGGTCCGCCCGGAGCGATCTGCACGAAGCCGGTGTCCCAGTCGAAGGTCGAGAACAGCTGCTCGGACCAGGCGTTCGCGTCGTTGCCCGAGAGCTCCGTCGTGACGCCCAGCTCGTCCCAGGTCTGCTGCACGAGCTCGGCCGCGGCCGCGTGGCTCGGGGTGGCCGCGTCGTAGATGAACTTGATCGTCAGCGGCTCGCCGTCCTTCGAGCGCTTGCCGTCGGAACCGAGCGTCCAGCCCGCCTCGTCGAGGAGCTCGCCGGACTTCTCGACGTCCGTCTCGGGGAGCGTCCACTGCGGGCCGTCGGCGACGCAGAGGTACGGGCTCTTCACGACGAGCGACTTGGACTCCTCGGCGGTGCCGTCGGTGACGACCTCGCCGACCTGCTCGCGGTCGATCGCGGTGACGAGGGCCTCACGGACGAGCGGGTCGGAGGTGGGGCGCTCCGGGCGCTCGTTGAAGAGCATCTCGCCGATCGGGTTGCGCACGCCCTCGCTGCCGAGACCGGCGGCCTCGACGCGGTCCTGGTCGGCGCCGCCGATGCTCGCGGCGTTCACGTCACCGGAGAGCAGCAGGTTCGCGGCGGTCCCGGGGTCGGTGACGACGCGGACCTCGAAGGTGTCCGGCAGGCCCTTGGTGTCGCTCGTGACGTCCTCCGGGACCCCAGGTGTAGTCGTCGCGCTTGGTGAAGGTGTAGCTGGAGCCTGGGGTCGCCTTGTCGAGGGCGAAGAGGCCGGTGCCGTTCATCGTCTCGACGAGGGAGTCCGGGTCGTCGAGGCCGGCCTGGCAGACCATCTCGACGGTGCCCGTGTTGGCGAGGATGAACGGGTCGGGCGTCGTGCTCGTGACGGTGAGCTGATTGCCGTCGGCGGTCGCGGTCATCCGCTCGGAGACCTGCGCGCCGTAGTAGAAGGTCGCGTTGGCCGGGTCGGCGTTGTAGGTGATGTTCGCCGCGGCGGTCTCCGCGGTGAACGGGGTGCCGTCGGCGCAGGTGATGCCGTCCTTGAGCGTGTAGGTGATGGAGGTGGAGCTCGCGTCCTCCTCCCAGCTCTCGGCCAGCCAGGGCAGGAGCTCGCCGTCGGCGTTGACGTACACGAGCGACTCGTAGTGGAAGCTGATGATCTCGCGGGCCTCGAGGCTGATGCCCGTCATGGGGACGAGGCTGCCCGGGTCGCCGCTCATCGCGGTGACGAAGGTGCCGCCGGAGACGTACTCGCCGGAGGAATCGGAGGATTGCGAGGAGGTGCACGCGGTGAGGGCCACCGCGGTGAGGGCCGCGGTGGCGAGTGCCGCCGCGGCTTTCCGCTTGCTGTTCATGCTGGATCCTTCGTACTCGGGTGGCCGTGGTGCGCGGGTGGCCGGATCAGATGGGGTGAGGTGCCGTGCTGGTGCTGGTGGAGAGCTGTGCTGGTGCTGTGGTGCGTCAGATGCGCTGTCGGGTCGCCGTGCCGATGCGGGCGAGGGGACCCGCCGCCTTCACGGAGACCTTCAGGGTGGGGCGGGTCGCGTACGAGACGGGGGTCTCGAGCACGTCGACGATCTCGACCGAGCGCGGGTCTGCGCCGGCCTGGATCGCCTTCTCGATCGCGGAGCGTCCTGCCTCCTCGATGGCGGCTGCGCGGTCGGCGAAGTCGCAGAGCTGATCGGAGCGCCCACCGGCGAGCGCGATGGCCGCGCCCACGGCGTTGGCGACGTTGCCGCGCGCCGGGCGCAGGACCTCGCTCGCGCCGAGGACGGCGTCCGGGACGAGGAATCCTCCGCCGCCGACGACGACGAGCGGGAGGCCGGTGCGGCCGAGCGACATGCGCTCGACGGCGGACTCGATGCGTTCGTGGGCGACGCCGAGCGCGTGCTCGAGTGCTTGGCGGGTCACGCGGTCGAGGGGCGGCAGCTCGCGGTCGGCGATGCCGAACTGGAGCGAGGCCGCGTCGGTGAGGGTCGGGGTGGTGCCGCCGAACAGCAGCGCCTCCTCGGTGAGGCGGTAACCGACCGAGTCGTGCCGCGGGACACCGGTCGCGGTGTCGACGATCGTGCCGCCGCCGAGGCCGACGCTCAGGATGTCGGGCATGCGGAAGTTCGTCCGCACGCCACCGACCTCGCGGGGCAGGGTCGACTCGCGGGGGAACCGGTCGACGAGCACGCCGAGGTCGCTCGTCGTGCCGCCGACGTCGATGATGATCGCGTTGTCGGCACCGGAGAGGAAGGCGGCGCCGCGGATGGAGTTCGCCGGCCCGGAACCGATCGTGAGCACGGGGTAACGCGCCGCGTACTCGACGGCCATGAGCGTGCCGTCGTTCTGGGCGAAGTACGTGGTCGCGTCGAGTCGCTCCTCGGCGACGACGGTCGTGAGCGCGTTCGTGACGTCGCGGGCGACGGCGTAGAGGGACGCGTTCAGGACCGTCGCGTTCTCGCGCTCCAACAACCCGAGCGCGCCGATCTCGTGACTGAGCGACACCGGGATGTCGACCCCGACGTGGTCCTGGACGAGCGCCTCGACCTCGAGCTCCTGCTCGGGGAACGACGGGCTGAAGATCCCGCAGACGGCGACCGCGTCGAAGGTGCCGGCCAGGGCGTCGAGCTCCCGGCGGATGAGGTCGCGGTCGAGCGGGGCGATCGGGTAGCCGTCGACGAGGTGGCCACCGCCCGCGAGGATGCTCCCCGCGAGGACGACGTCGCGCAGTTCCCGCGGCCAGCCGGCGAGCGGCGGGAGCGAGGTGGCGGCAGGCGAGCCCAGCCGGATGACGACGACGCGTCCGAGGTCGCGGCGGTTGACGATCGCGTTGGTCGCGTGGGTGGTGCCGAGCATGACGCGGGTGACGAGGCCCCGGTCGTCGCCCAGCTGGTCGAGGACCTCGGCGAGCGCGGCCCGGATGCCGCCGGTGACGTCGCGGGTGGTGGGCTGCTTCGTCCACGAGACGACCTCGCCCGTTCCCGAGAGCGCGACGGCGTCGGTGTTGGTCCCGCCGACGTCGATACCGATCGCGAGTTCGCCCGAGGTGTCGGTGACGGTGCTGGTGCCGGCGCTCATCGGGTCGCTCCAATGGTCTCGTCGGCGCTCACGCCGAAGGGCTCGTAGTCGAGGTCGTAGCCGAACGCGCGCGGGCCGGCGAGTTCGAGGCCGCGCTCGGTGCGCCACAGTGGATCGCACGCCCAGGCGAGGACGCTCACCCGCTGCCCGAAGCGCAGCATCTCGGTGGAGATCGCGTCGCCCGTCTCGGAGTCGACGATCGTGACGAGGTCGGGGACGCTGACGATGACCGCTCCGTCCTCCATGACGACGAGGTTCTCGTTCTGGATCTCCACGCGGGTGAGGCGACCGCGGTGCTCGCCGATCCCCTCGACCGTGACGGAACCGCGGGTGAACCCGCCCTCGGTGCGGCGCTCGATGTCGACGACCTTGCCGCCCGTGATGAGGGACGCGCCGAGTTCGTCCGTGAGCGCACCGACGGGGTCGGTGGCGGTGAGGAGCCGGCGCCCGACCTGCACGGCGCGGCTGACGCTGCCCTCGATGACCGCTCCGCGGACGGTGTCGCGGTCCATGACGTAGTTGGCGCCGATCGAGATCGCACCGCTCGCCACGGTGAGGGCGCGGGCGTGGCGCTCGAGCCAGGCGAGGCTGACGGGCCGCAGGATCGAGACGTTGCCGATCACATCGCTCAGGACCGCGTACCCGGGCGGGAGGTTCGCGACGTTCATCGCGGTCATCGGCGCTTCCGGGAAGGCGCGTCCCATGCCGTCGGCGTCGAGGATGCTGAGGCCGAGGCTCGCGGCCCAGCCGACGGGGCCGACGCCGTTGCTGCCGCCGATCTCCGTCGCCATGATCGTGGTGATGCGCTTGCCGGTGAGGCGCTCGATCTCCTCGACGATGATCTCGGCCTGGCCGCTCGCGCCGAGCATCTCGAAGCCCACCGACGGGGCGCCGATGCCGGACATGGCGACGACCACGTCGTCCGCGTCGAGGTCGGCGACCTGTTTGACGGGGACCGGACCGAACTGCTCCAGGGCGATCTCGACGCCGAGCTGCGGGGTCTGCACCGCGCCGCCGCCACCGGTGCCGAAGATGGCGCATCCTGCGGCGAGCGCCGGCACGTCGGCCAGGGTGATGCTGGTGATCGGCGTGGCCGACGCTGCGGAGCGTGCAGCGGGGTGGTTCGTTGACATGTACCGAGCGTAGGCAGGGTCGGGAAGCACGACAATGTTCCCGCGGCCCACACAATCGGGGCAGAATGTGCTCATGGCCCAAGTCACCGTCGCGGACGTCATCCTCCAAGCCGAGCATCTCGGCGCCCGCTGCGTCGCCGGCGCCCCTGCAGGCGTCCCGGTCACCGGCGTCGAGATCCTCGCGCTCGACGAGCTGAACGACGCGACCGAGCACTCCATCGCCATCGTGACGACCCCCGACGGCGCCGTCCCGAGGCCGTACCAGGTCGACATCGCCATCCGCCGGGCCATCGCCGCGGGCTGTGCCGGCCTCGTGTTCGTCGGTGCGTTCCCCGTCGCCGAGACCTCGCGGGCCCTCGCGGACCGCGGTGGCCTGCCGGTCATCATGAGCGAGGGCATCGCCTCCGACCTCGCCGTGCTCATGGACCGCACGATCCGCGGTGGAGCGGAAGAGGCGATGTCGCGCGCCGAGTTCGCGATCCAACGGGTGATCAGCGCGTCCGCGGCCGAAGCGGAGCAGGCGTCGGGTGTCGGCGTGCGGGAGGCGATCCTCGAGGTCGCCAGCACGACCCTGGGGGTGCCGGTCACCCTCGTCGAGGACGCGAGCGCGAGCTGGCTCGAACCGGACGCGGTGTGCATCGGTGAGATCCCGATCGGCCGGGTCCATGCCGAGCGCGACGACCCGGCCGCGGCGATCGCCCTCCCGGTCATCGCCTCCGTCCTCTCGCGCGCCCTGCAACGGGAACTGCACGGACGCTTCGGTTCGGTGCGCTCGCGGGCGGAGCTCATCATCGAGCTGATCTTCGCCGAGTCGTCCCGTATCGACGGCTTCGCGATGGACGCGGTCCGCGCCGGCCTGCCGCTGCAGCTGTCGCACGCGGTGGCGTGGCTGACCCCGAAGCACGCGAGTGATCCCGACCGCCGCGCACCCACCGTCCTCGCGCCCTCCGTCGAGCTCTTCGCGCTGCAACTCGTCGACCAGCGCGAGGAGCAGTGGCACCTCGCGATGCGGCGCGACGAGATCGTCGTCATCTCCTCGGAGGAGCTCGGCGCACCCGACCACCAGCGACGCCTGCGCGACGTGATGGAGCGGATCGTCGCGCACGCCTCGACGATCGCGGGGCCGGAATGGACATTCACCGTCGGGCTCGGGACACCGCAGAGCGGAGCGGCAGGGCTCCGGCAGTCGGCGACCGAGGCGCGGGTCGCGGCTGAAGCCGCCATTGCGGGTGGTCGTTTCGGCACCATGGAGGCGACGGACGTCACCGGGCTGCGGCGGGTGCTCCTCGACTTCTACGCCTCACCACTCAGTCGGACGCTCCTCGACGACATCCTCTCGCCACTCGACGCCCTCGGTCCGGAGCGGGCCACGATCTCGGTGCGGACGCTCCTCTCCTACCTCAGCCATCGGAACTCACTGGCGCGTGCCGGGGCCGAGCTGAACCTGCATCCGAACGCGGTGAACTACCGGATCCGGCGCATCGAGCAGTCGCTCGAACTCGACCTCGCCGACCCGGACGTCCGCTTCGCCGCGGAGCTCGCCTGCCGGGTGCGGCTCATCGGCATGCCGTAGGCCCGCTCCGCCCCGGTCCCTGAGCCTGTCGAAGGGCCACGCGGTGCCTTCCCGTCGGCTACACGCCCTCCGTGCCGCATTTCGACAAGCTCAATGACCGGACGAAGGTGCCCCGGTCCCTGAGCCTGTCGAAGGGCAGCCCCTCGACGACCTCACCGACCGGACGCGAGCGTCTCCGCGTGCCTCGCCGTCCGCACGACGCCCGCGACGAGCGTCGGCCACAGCTGAGCCGGGATGAGGTGCCCCATGTCGGGCAGCACGTGCAGCTCGGCCGCCGGCATCGCCTCGGCGATGTCCACCGCCGAGCGCCAGTGCAGCACGTCGTCCTCGCGTCCGTGCAGCACGAGGGTCGGCACCGTCACCTCGCGCAGCCGGTCGAGCCGTTCCGGTGCGCGGAGCAACGCGGCCCACTGGCGACTGAACCCTTCCGGCGCGTACCCGCGGTCGTAGGCCTCGCCGGTCGCCCACACCTCCCACTCGGTGTCCGGCTGGTAGCGGGCGCCGGGGACGGGCGCGGCGAGGACGGCCATCGCGGCGACCGACTCCTCCCGGCTGTACCGCTCGGGCTCGACCTGCAGTTCGGCGCGGTCTCCGTGCAGGATGTAGCGCGGGTCCTGGCCGGGGATCGTCGACAGTAGGCCGAGACTCAGCACCCGCTCGGGGTGTTCGAGCGCGACCATCTGCGCCATCATCCCGCCCATGGAGTGACCGACGAGGTGCGCTGCCTCGACCCCGAGGTGGTCGAGCACCCGCACGACGTCGTCGCCCATGTCACCGAGCGAGTAGCCGCCGTCGAGGTCGTGCTCGCCACCGAAGCGCTGCGAGTACCCGACGTCGCGGTTGTCGAACCGCACGACGCGGAAGCCCTCGTCCACGAGCATGGCCCGGAACGGGTCACGCCAGGTGAGCAGCTGCGCACCGCCGCCCGCGATGAGCACGATCACCGGGTCGGCGGGGTCGCCCTCCACCTCGTAGTAGATCGAGACGTCGTCGGTGTCGGTGTACGGCATGCGGTGCTCACTCTCCTCGAACGTGTTCCCTGGCGGGCGTTCCGAGGCTAGCCCGCGGCCTGGCCGTGCACCATGTGCCCTGGACCCAGCGTTCCCGCCCGAGCTGTGCCGAGCGCCCAAGCCACTGAGGTGAGGCAGGTCGTCGCTCGGCAGCTCGCCGGGCGACGAGATGCCTCACCTCAGCGCACGGGTAGGCTCGCGACATGAGCGCCGAACCCCTCTCCGGAGACGACACCCTGCAGCTGCCCGAGTTCGAGACCCCGCCCGCCGAGCCCATGCTGCTCGCTCAGCAGTGGCTCGCCGCAGCGATCGAGCGGGACGTCAGCGAACCCCGATCGATGACCCTCGCGACCGCCACCTCGGTCGGTGTCGTCAGCGCGCGCACCGTCGACGTGAAGACCCTCGACGATCGCGGCCTGATCTTCGGCTCCTCGACCGAGAGCCGCAAGGGCGGGCAGCTCGCCGAGAACCCGAGCGCCGCCCTCCAGGTGTACTGGCGCGAGACGATGCAGCAGCTCCGCTTCGAGGGCCGCGTCGAGCAGCTGAGCGACGAGGAGTCCGACGCACTGTTCGCCGACCGCTCGCCCAAGTCACGAGCGGCGACGGCGGTCGCCCACCAGTCGACGCCATTCCGCGACGGCCCGGAGGAGACCCTCGACGCCCTCATCGCGCAGGCGAACGCGTTGCTCGAGCGCGAGGGGGACGACGTCCCGCGGCCGGCCACGTGGGTCGGGTTCCGGCTCGTCCCCGACATGGTCGAGTTCTGGCACGCCAGTCGCGACCGGATGCACCGGCGCCTCCGCTACCTCGCGGCCGACGGCGGCTGGATCGTGGACCGCCTGCAGCCGTAGCGGAGGGGCGACCACCGGCCGCCTCCCCACCCCGGTCATTGAGCCTGTCGAAATGCAACCCGGACCACCCCGCCCTTCGACAAACTCAGGGACCGAGTAGTCCCGGTCATTGAGCCTGTCGAAATGCAACCCGGACCACCCCGCCCTTCGACACTTCGACAGGCTCAGTGCAGCCCACCCGGGGACCGAGCGCCGCGCTACCTCGGCGCGCGGACGACCACGACGCCACCGACGGGCGGCTCGACGACCGCGGTGCCGTTGTCGGCGTCGACCGCGATGACGTAGGCACCGACGGCCACGCGCTGCACACCGGCGGTCGCCGGGTGCACGATGACGTCGAGCCCGGGCTCCACCCGGGAGACCTGCTGGTCGGCCGGGTCGGGGTCGGTCGTGAGCACGTGCGCCGGGTGCGTCCGCTCGGCGGCGGCCGCCTCCCGGCGGGTCAGCTCACTCGACGGTGCGGCCACGTGTGCGGCCGTCCCCGCGGTCACGCCGGCACCGAGGGCAGCCGTCTCCGCGCCGTCGACCGCGTTCCGCGGCTCGCCGCTCGACGGGGCGGTCGCGACCGAACCCGTGTCACCGGCCTCGACGTGATGCGCCGGGTGGCTGCGCTCGAGCGCGGCACCCTCGACGTCGACGTTCGGCAGGATGCGGTCGAGCCACTTCGGGATCCACCAGGCGCTCTTCCCGAGCAGGTGCATGACCGCCGGGATGAGGAGCATGCGGACGACGAACGCGTCGACGAGCACGCCGAACGCCAGACCGAAGCCGATGGACCGGATCATCGCCGAGTGGGAGAAGATGAACCCGCCGAAGACGGAGATCATGATGATCGCCGCTGCCACGACGACCGTCCGGCCGGCGTGCAGCCCGCGCTGGACCGCCAGGCGCGCCGGGGCACCGTGGGCGAACGCCTCGCGCATGCCGGACACGAGGAACAGCTGGTAGTCCATCGCGAGCCCGAAGAGGATGCCGATGAGGATCGTCGGCAGGAAGCTCAGGATGGGCCCCGGGTCGTGCACGCCGAACACCGGTCCGAGCCAGCCCCACTGGAAGATCGCCGTGATGCCACCGAAGGTCGCCGCGAGGGACAGCATGAAGCCGAGCGTCGCGGTGAGCGGCACGAGGATCGAGCGGAACACGAGGATCATGATGATCAGCGACAGACCGACCACGAGCGCCAGGTAGAGCGGAAGGGCGTCGGAGAGCTGCTTCGAGACGTCGATGTTGCCGCTCGCGCTGCCGGCCACGCCGAGCTCGACATCGCCCGACAGCGGCGAGAGGTCGCGCAGGTCGCGGACGAGCTGTTCCGTGGAGACGGCGTTCGGCCCCTCCTTCGGGATCACCTGGAAGGCGAGGACGGAGTTGTCGTCCGATGCGCCCACCGGCGCGACGGCCTTGACGTCGTCCTGGTCGGCGATCTCCTGGCCGATCCGCACCTGCTCCTCGAGGACTTCCTCGTCGGTGGCGGCGTCGGGCAGCGTCGCGACGACGAGCAGCGGACCGTTGACGCCGGCACCGAACTTGTCCTCGATGAGCGTGTAGGACTGGTACTGCGTCGAGTCGACGGCCTCCGAGCTGCCGTCCGGCAGGCCGAGACGCATGTCGAGCGCGGGGATCGCGACGACGCCGAGCACGACGAGTCCGGCGACGAGCGTGCCGACGGCGCGCAGGGTACCCATGGGCTTGGTCGGGACGGCGTCCGGGCGCGGCGTGCCGATGGTGCCGCGTGCCTTCCGGCTGAGGATGCGGAGACCGAGCAGCGACAGCAGGGCGGGCGTGAGGGTGACCGCGAGCAGGATCGCGACGGCGACGCAGATCGCGCCGACGGTGCCCATCAGGCCGAGGAACGGGATCCCGGTGACGTTGAGCGCCAGCAGCGCGACGAGGACGGTCGATCCGGCGAAGACGACCGCGTTGCCCGAGGTGCCGTTCGCGAGGCCGATGGACTCGTGCAGCTCGACGCCCGCGAGCAGCTGCTTGCGGTGCCGGTTCAGGATGAACAGCGAGTAGTCGATGCCGACCGCGAGCCCGAGCATGACGCCGAGCACCGGCGTGATCGAGAGCATGTCGACGACGCCCGAGAGCGAGAGCGACGCGGTGACGCCGACACCGACGCCGACGATCGCCGAGACGAGCGGGAGCGATGCGGCGATGACCGTGCCGAGCATGACGAGCAGCGTGATCGCCGCGATGATGAGGCCGATCGCCTCACCCACGCCGAACAGCTGCGGCAGGCTCTGCGCGAGCTCGTTCGAGAACTCGACCTCGACGCCCGACGGGACGTCCTTCTTCACCTGGTCGATGACCGACTGCTTCGTCTCCGGCGTGACCTCCTGCTGGCGCTTGTCGAAGACGACGTTCGCGACCGCAGTGGTGTCGTCGGTCGAGACGGTGCGGATACCCGAGGAGAGGTCGAGGAGCTGCGAGGAGAGCTCGAGCTTCGTGCTCTGCTCGTCGAGCTTCGCGAGGTTCTCGGTGATGGTGGCCTGCTGGGCGTCGAGCGCCGTCTGCTGCTGCGTGATCGCGGTCTGCTGCGCGTCGAACTGGGCCTGTGCGGCGGCCGGGAGTGTGCCGCCCGCGGCCTGCTGCGCCTGGGCGAGCGCGGCACTCAGCTGGGTCTGCGCGTCGGTCAGCTGCTGCTGTCCGGCGTCGAGCTGCGTCTGGCCGTCGGTCAGCTGGGTGCGGCCGTCGTCGATCTGCGTCTTGCCGTCGGAGATCTGCTTCGCCTGGTCGGCGATCGTCTCCTGCGTCTCGAAGGGGTTGACCGTGGAGTCGACGCCCTTGAGGTCGGCCGTCTCGTCGAGCAGCTCACCGATCGCGGTCTTCTGGCTGTCGGTGAAGGCGTCACCGTCCTTCGTGTGGAACACCATCGCCCCGGTGCCGCCGGAGGCGCTCGGGAACGACTCCTCGAGCTGGTCGGTGACCTTCGCGGTCGGTGTGCCCGGGATGGTGACGGCGCTCGAGAGGGTGCCGCCGAAGGCGAGGAACGCACCCACCGAGATGCCGAGGATCACGATCCAGGAGATGAGGACGGCCCACGCGCGACGCGCGGAGAAGCGTCCGAGGCGATACAGCAGTTCAGCCAAGGGAGTCTCGATTCTTCGGGAGGTGGTGCTGGTGACGTGTGCGGGGACGGAGCGGGAAGCGGATCAGTGCGTGGACGCGTAGCCGGTGCGGACGCTCGCGATGAGCCGTTCCAGCAGGTCGGTCCAGAGGGCACGGGCTTCATCGTCCGTGGTGGCGCCGGTACTCGCGATCCAGTGATGGGCGAGCACTTCGACACCGTGCATGAGGGAGGACACCAGGAAGCCGGCCTCGAGTTCGTCGACGTCGGTGTTGCGCTCGGCCAGTTCGTGGGCGAGCTCCTGGGTGGTGCGGGAGAAGGTGGCCTGGAACAGCTGCTGCGGGCGCGAGTCGTCGGGTGCGAAGCCGCCGAGCGCGTTCCAGAGGAAGGCGATGACGCGGGGGATGTCGGTCGTGCGGAGCGCTGCGGCGACGTCCTCGAACATCGAGACGCGCGACCCCGGGCCTGCCGGTCGGGCGTTGACGGCGGACCGGAAGCTCTCGATCACGACGGCCAGCTCCTCGGTGCAGGAGGTGGTGACGAGGTCGTCGATCGAGGAGAAGTGGTTGAACACCGTGCGGCGCGAGACGTCGGCGCGCTCGGCGATGACGTCGACGTTGAAGCCGGCGATGCCCTGCTCCGCGATCATGACGCGGGCGGCGTCGAGGATCGCCCGATGGTGGCGCGCGCGGAGGGCGGCGCGTCGATCCTCGGCGGGGGCGGTGGTGGACACGTGGGTACACTACGTGCACCGATGCACTCAGTGCAACTTGTTGACGCGGTGTTCACCGATCTGCCAGGAAGGTGCGCTGACTCGCCCGAATCTGCACGAATATCCGCGACTTTCGTGCAGGAACGGGCGACTCAGCGACGCCGGGACGGGTGCCGGGGTGGACGGACGGTCGGGTCGGGTGGACTGGGCGTCGGGTGGAGGGGTCACGGCTCCGGCAAGCTGAGAGCATGACGACAGACGAGAAGCTCGACGCACCACGAACGGGCTCGGTCCCCACGACGAACGCAGCCGCGTCCGACGCCCCGCGCACGCGGACCGCCTGGGCGGCCGTCGCCGTCATGATGGCGACGAGCTTCGTGCTCGTGCTCGCCGAGTTCCTGCCGCCGAGCCTGCTGCCGTCGATGGCCGCGTCGCTCGGGATCACCGAGGGCCAGGCCGGCCAGGCCGTCACCGCGACGGCGTTCATCGGCTTCCTCACCGCACCGACGATCGGGATCCTCGTCCCGCGACTCGACCGTCGCCTCCTGCTCGTCCTGCTCGCGGCCGCCGCCGCGGTGTCGAGCGCGCTCGTCGCGATCTCCGCCGACTTCGTGATGCTGCTCATCGCCCGACTCCTGCTCGGCGCGGCCCTCGGCGCGTTCTGGGCGATGTCGATCGCGATCGCCGCCCGACTGTCCGCGCCGCACCACCTCGGTCGGGCGATCATGCTCGTGAACACCGGCACCACCGTCGCGACGGTCGCCGGCGTCCCGGTCGGCACCTACCTCGGTTCGGTCATGGACTGGCGCCTCATCTTCGCCGGTGTCGCGGTCATCACCGCGGTGGTGGCCGTCGCACTGCGGCTCGTCCTCCCACCCGTCGCGCCGGCTCCGTCCAGCGGTGGTCTGCGGTCGCTCGTCGACACGCTCCGGGTCCCCGGCATCCGCGTCGGCCTCACGGGACACATCCTGACCGTCCTCGGGCACTTCATCGCCTTCACCTACATCCGGCTCGCGATCGAGCGGGTGCCGGACCTCGACGCGGCGGGTGTGGCCGTCCTCCTCGCGGCGTTCGGCCTCGGCGGCGTGGTCGGCAACTTCGTGATCGGGCTCCTCGTCGACCGCCACCTCGCGGCCCTGCGCTACGTCGTCCCGGCCTTCATCGGCATCTCGATCGCGCTCGTGACCCTGTTCCCGGGGCAGCCCTGGATCGTGACCATCGCGATCACCACCTGGGGCATGGGCTTCGGCGCCTGGCTGACGACCCTGAGCACCTGGATGGGTCGCCTCGTCCCGGACCGCATGGAGTCCGGTGGCGGACTCGTCGTCGCAGGGTTCCAGCTCGCGATCACCGTCGGTGCCGGAGCGGGTGGACTGCTCGTCGACGCGGTCGGCATCGTCCCGGCGCTCACGGTCGCGGCGATCTCCGCGATCGTCGGTGGCATCGTCTTCGGGTCGGCGCGCACCGCGCGGTGATGCCGAAGGCTGCCCGGCCGACCGCCTACGCGGCGAGCGCCGCCTCGGCGCGCCAGCGGGCCGGCGTCAGGCCCGTGTACCGCTGGAAGGCGCGCGCGAAGCCGTCTTCCGACACGTAGCCGAGCGCGCCGGCGAGCTCGGCCACGGACGCGTCGCCCGTGAGGATGAGCCCCTTGGCCGTCTCCATGCGAACGGTCGTGAGGTAGGCGCGCGGGGTGTGCCCGACGACCTCGCGGAACCGCTCGGCGAACGCCGACCGCGACATCATGGCGATGCGGGCGAGCGTCTCGAAGGTCCACGGGCGCCCCGGTTCGGCGTGCAGGGCGTCGAGGACCGCGCCGATGTGCGGGTCGCCGATGCGCTGCAGCCAGCGATCCGGCGCGCAGCCGGCCTCGTTCCACGTGCGGAGCGCGGCCGACACGATCGTGGTCGCGATGCGGCTGCAGATGACGGTGTCGCCCGGCCGCGGACGACCAGTCGCCTGCGGGCAGCCCATGCCCTCGATGAGCGCCACCATCGAGGGCTCCTGCCCGGCGAAGTCGGCGACGTACAGGTGCTCGGGCAGCGTCTCCGCCACCTGTTGGCGCTGACCCGGCGGGGTGAAGGCGACGTCGAGGAGCTCGGCGTCCTCGAGCGCGACCACCGTCGTGGCGTGGGCGCGGGGGAAGAAGACGAGGTCGCCGGCGTCGAGGTCGCGGGTGCCGTCGGCGGCGGTGAGGCGGACGCGTCCGCTGGAGAGGTAGACGAAACCGGACGCCGTGTGCGGTCGCCGCAGCGGTGTGCCCGCGGCGAGGCGGTCGCGGTCGGTGCCGTGGATCGTCCACTCGAGGCTCGCGAGTGCGCGATCGAAGGTGTCGATCGTCGACGCTGGAGGGGTCGCGGTGAGGGTCACACCGATGCGAACGCGAACGCGTCGCCGGATGTTCCGCGACCCTGCCCGCTGAGTCGCCCGGATCTGTCCGATCTCGGCGCGGATCCGAGCAGATTCGGGCGACTCGGTCGCGGCTAGCGCCCGTCCACCACGGACATGAACCCCGCGAAGGCGAAGGCGGCGGGGATGAAGTAGAGCAGCGTGCGGGTGACGAGCCAACTGACCGCACCGACAGCCACCCAGATCGCATGGAAGCGCGCGCGCACCGTGAGGCGACGGCCCTCCTCGCCGACGACCGTCTCCTTCCGGGTCCAGACCTGCTCAGCCTCCATGGCGTCCCGCGCCGCCTCGAGGACGCTCTCGGCGTCCTGTCCCGCCACCCGTTCGTCGCGGTACCGTTCGGCCCTCGTGATGAGACGCGGCACCAGGTCGGTGAGGATCGCATCGATGGCGACCCAGGGGGCGGCGTAGGCGAAGTCGGCGGCCGGCCTGCTGAAGAAGACGACCCGATCGTCGACCATCTCCACGTTGTAGTACGCCGCGGTGCTGACGAGCGACGACATCACGTCGGGGGTCAGCACGTATCGCGCGTCCGCTCCGTACCCGGACGGCGCGTAGACGCGGAACCACCGGTCGAAGTCGCCCTCGAGGGAGATCTGCAGACCCCGGTCGACGCCCGGCGGCAGGTCGCTGCGGACGGTGTCGTTCGTCGTCGCATCGAGCAGCAGGTGCGGGAGGGGTGCCGGCAGCCGCACCACGAGGTAATGCCAGTCCCTCGACCGCTTCACGTCGTCGACCAGGTTGCCGAACTCGATGTTCCCGCGGACGAATCGCGGATACGACTGCACCTGTGGTCCCGGCACGGTGATGAAGGCGTTGTTGTACTTCCCCGTCGTGGTGATGAGCGAGGAGAACATCGCCCGACCCTTCGGTTGCTCCTCGAAGCCGTTGGCCACCGCCGTCAGGTGGGTCCGCCATCCGGCGAGACGCGCCTTCGGCGACGGCGGGCGTCGCGACCAGCGGTACAGGAACCAGGCACCGACGAGCAGCCCGACGAGGACGAGCGCGGCGACGACCAGGCCGATGACGTCATCAGGCTCGACGCGACGGTCGTGGTATTCGTCGACGCTGACCCCGACCGAGACGAGCGCGATCGCCAGGTACCAGAGGACGAGGCTGAAGTAGAGGTGGAAGAGCACTCTCCGCCCGGTGGGCACCCGTTTGGGCCGGCCGGAGCGACGCTCATCCGCCATCGCCGCGGCGACCTCGTGTTCGGGCGCCGTCAGCCACCGCAGTTCCACTGATCCAGATCCCCTCGACGCCCTCAGCCTCCCAGCGTAGGGCAGGGCGACTACCGGCTCGCAGCGTTGACGACGGCGCGGACCGACGCCTCCAGCACGGAGCGATGGCGACCCGGCTGCCCACACCGTCTCCGCCCCGCGGCGGATCTCCAGGAGGGTCAGGGCCTCGGCGCCACTCCCGGCACTGAGCGAGGTCTGATGCAGGGAGACGATCTCGACGTGGACGCCGTGGTCGGCGAGGAGACGGGTCGCCGCCTCGACCGGACCGACGTCGGCGAAGGTGGCCTCATGGCGGTCCCCGTCGATCCGGAGACCGATCGTCGTCCGCGAGGTCTCGCCGGTCGTCGCCACATCGACCTCGAGCAGCTCGACCCGAGACGGCGTCGCAGACAGGTAGCTGCGCTCGAACGCCGCGAGCAACGCCTCGGCGTCCAGTTCGCGACCCGTCTCGTCCGCCTGCTGCTGGACGCGACGCGAGAAGTCCACCTGGAGACGACGGGGCATCTCGATGCCGTAGTCGCGTTCGAGCAGGTAGGCGATGCCGCCCTTGCCGGACTGCGAGTTCACGCGGATGACCGCCTCGTAGCTCCGGCCGAGGTCCGCGGGGTCGACCGGCAGGTAGGGCACCCGCCACGGGAGGTCCTCCGGGCGGCTGCCGGTGGCCTCAGCCCGCGCTCGGTGTTCGGCGAAGCCCTTCTTGATCGCATCCTGGTGCGTCCCCGAGAACGCGGTGTGGACGAGCTCGCCGACGTACGGGTGGCGCGGGTGGATCTCGATGCGGTTGCTGTGCTCCACGACCCGACGGATGTGGTCGATGTCGGAGAAGTCGATCATCGGATCGACGCCCTGCGCGTGCAGGTTGAGCGCCAGGGTCGCGAGGTCGACGTTGCCGGTCCGCTCGCCGTTGCCGAAGATGCACCCTTCGACGCGTTGGGCGCCAGCGAGGACCGCGAGCTCAGCGCACGCGATCCCTGTGCCGCGGTCGTTGTGCGGGTGGACCGACAGGATGACGGCGTCACGACGGTCGAGGTTCCGGTGCATGTACTCGATCTGGTCCGCGTAGACGTTCGGGCTCGCCGCTTCGACGGTCGCGGGCAGGTTGAGGATCACCGGGCGGTCCGGAGAGGCATCCCACAGGGTCGTCATGGCGTCGCAGAGTTCGAGGGCGTAGTCCGGCTCCGTCAGGTTGAAGACCTCCGGGGAGAACTCGAACCGCACCCCGTCGAGGTCGCCGGCGAACTCGAGGACGTCGGAGCCGCCGGCGAGGATGAGCGCGCGGAGTGAGTCGCGGTCGTGTCCGAGGACGACCTCCCGCCAGAGCGGCGCCGTCGCGGTGTACAGGTGGATGACGACCGGGTTCCGGATCCCACGGATCGACTCGACCGTGCGCTCGATCAGGTCGCGGCGGGCCGGTGTGAAGACGACGATCGTGACGTCCTCGGGGGCGATGTCGGTCTCGGCGATCAAGCGGACGAAGTCGTAGTCGGTCTGCGAGGCGGAGGGGTACCCGACCTCGATCTCCTTGTACCCCATGGTGACCATCAGCTCGAAGAACGCCCGTTTCCGCTCGGGGTCCATGGGCTCGGCGAGCGCCTGGTTGCCGTCGCGAAGGTCCACCGGCACCCAGAGCGGCGCCTCGGTCAGGCGCCGTGACGGCCAGGTGCGGTCGAGGAGCGGGACGTCCACCCGCGAGTACAGGTCCTGGTACCGGTGGGACGGCATCTGCGAGTGGCGCTGGCGATTCCAGCTCGGCGCGGAGGACGGAACGGGGCCGGCGGGTGTGGAGAGTCGGGAGTCTGCGGGGATCACGCGGCAACGCTAACACAACTTGTCAGACAAGCTGAGGACTATGATCGACCCATGGACACCGTGCACCGTGAATCACTCTCCGACCAGGTCGCACGCTTGCTCCTGCAGCGCATCCAGGCCGGCGAGTGGGAGATCGGCCAGAAGTTGCCCGGCGAGACGACCCTGGCACCGCAGCTCGGCGTCGGCCGCTCGACGATGCGCGAGGCGATCCGCCAGCTGGCCGGCCAGGGCGTGCTGTCGACCCGGCAGGGATCGGGGAACTTCCTCCGGTCGCGCACGCCGGTCCAGGATTGGGACGCGCTCGTCCTGCGGACCGCGATCGGCTCGGTCATCGAGGCGCGCATCGCCATCGAGTGTGAAGCGGCGGCCCTCGCCGCGCAACGCCACACGGCGTCCGATCTGGCCGCCATCCGGGCAGCGCTGGCCCATCGGAACACCGATCGCGCGACCATCGAGGGGCGGGTCGACGCCGACACGGCGCTCCACCGGAGCATCGTCGCCGCGAGCGGGAACGAGATCCTCACCGAACTGTTCGACACCTTCGCCGAGCGCAGCCGCGAGGCGATGATCCAGATGCTCCGCCTCAGCGGCGAGCCGGGGACGGACCACGACCAGCTCGTCCACGAGCACATCGTGCAGGCGGTCGCCGATCGCGATGCCACCGCGGCGTTCGACCGCAGCCGCACCCACCTCGTCGCCCTCCGCGACGGGATCGCCCTCCACCGGAGTGACGGACCGTCGTGACCGAGCCGGCGGGATGAGCCTGCTGACGCAGGGTCAGCCCGGCCGCGCACAACGCACTCCGTAGGGAGGTCGTGAGGATCCACGCGGAAGGCGTATGGAAACCGTGAGGACCGCCGTCGGAGGTCGCTGACGGGTGTTGGCTCTGAGCTGTCCCGAACGGGACGCAGCACCACGCACCCGCACCACGCACCCACTGGAGTCCTCTTGCTCGACCTCGTCTACGTGCTCGGCGTCATCGCCGTGTTCGCTCTGGTCGGCCTCGTCGCCCGGGGAGTGGAGAGACTGTGATCGTCTTCGAACTCCTCGCCGCCGTCCTGGCCGTCGCCGCCGTCGTGTACCTCGTGTACGCGCTCGTGAAACCCGAGAGGTTCTGATGCAGACCCTCTTCGCGATCCTCCAGGTCTCGACCCTCGTCCTGGTCCTCGTGCTGCTCTACCGTCCGCTCGGTGAGTACCTCGCCCGGGTGTACACCTCGAGCAAGGACTTCGCCGTCGAGCGCGGCTTCTATCGCGTGATCGGTGTCGACGCCCGCTCCGAGCAGACCTGGCAGGCCTACCTCCGCGGGGTGCTCGCCTTCTCGCTCGTCGGCGTTCTCCTCGTCTACGCCCTCCAGCGTGCGCAGGCCGTCCTGCCCTTCGCACTCGGCCTCCCCGCCGTCCCCGAGGGCCTGTCGTTCAACACGGCCGTGTCCTTCGTCACGAACACCAACTGGCAGTCGTACTCGCCCGAGGTCACGATGGGCTACACCGTGCAGCTCACGGGCCTCGCGGTGCAGAACTTCGTCTCCGCCGCCGTCGGCATCGCCGTCGCGATCGCCCTCGTCCGCGGCTTCGCGAGTCGCCGCAGCGGCACCATCGGCAACTTCTGGGTCGACCTCACCCGCGGCACCCTCCGCGTGCTGCTGCCGCTCTCGGTCGTCATGGCGGTCGTGCTCATCGCGGGCGGGACCATCCAGAACCTCAACGGCTTCACCGACGTCACGACCATCACGGGCGCGACGCAGACCATCCCCGGCGGACCGGTCGCCTCGCAGGAGGCCATCAAGCTCCTCGGCACGAACGGCGGCGGGTTCTTCAACGCGAACTCCGCGCACCCCTTCGAGAACCCGACCGCCTGGACGAGCCTCGTCCAGAACATCCTCATGCTCGCGATCCCGTTCTCCCTGCCGCGCACCTTCGGCCGCATGGTCGGCGACCACAAGCAGGGCTACACGATCCTCGCGGTCATGGGCGTCATCTTCCTCGCCTCGTTCTCGATCCTCACGGCGCTCGAAGCCCGCGGCCTCGGAGCGGCACCGATGGCGGCCGGCGGCGCGATGGAGGGCAAGGAGCAGCGTTTCGGCGTCTTCGCCTCGACGCTGTTCGGCTCGACCTCGACGCTCACCTCGACGGGTGCCGTCAACTCGATGCACGACTCCTACACGGCACTCGGCGGCATGATGCCGATGATCAACATGATGCTCGGCGAGATCGCCCCCGGCGGCGTCGGCTCAGGCCTGTACGGCATGCTCGTGCTCGCCGTCATCGCCGTGTTCATCGGTGGACTGCTCGTCGGCCGGACCCCGGAGTACCTCGGCAAGAAGATCGGCCCGCGGGAGATCAAGCTCGCGAGCCTGTACATCCTCGTGACGCCGACCCTCGTGCTCGCCGGCACCGCTCTGAGCTTCGCCATCCCCGGCGTCCGCTCGGATGTGGAGACGACGTCGATCTGGAACCCGGGCCTCCACGGCCTCTCCGAGGTCCTCTACGCCTTCACCTCTGCGTCGAACAACAACGGTTCCGCGTTCGCCGGTCTCACGGCGAACACCCCGTGGTTCAACACGGCGCTCGGTGTCGCGATGCTCCTCGGTCGCTTCGTCCCGATCGTGCTCGTCCTCGCGCTCGCCGGTTCGCTGGCCGCGCAGGACCGGGTGCCGTCGACCGCCGGAACGCTCCCGACCAACCGGCCGCAGTTCGTCGGCCTCCTCACCGGTGTCGCCGTGATCATCACCGCACTCACCTACTTCCCCGTACTCGCGCTGGGTCCCCTGGCGGAAGGGCTGTCATGAGCCACGTCCGCGACGCACACCGCGTGATCATCACCGCACCCACCTCCTCCCCGTACTCGCGCCAGGTCCCCTGGCGGAAGGGCTGTCATGAGCCACGTCCACGACGCACACCGCGTGATCATCACCGCACTCACCTACTTCCCCGTACTCGCGCTGGGTCCCCTGGCGGAAGGGCTGTCATAAACCATGTCCACCACGCACACGCTTCCCGCCCCGGCGGAACCCGAGCAGGAGCAGGACCACCACCACGAGCCCGCGAAGGCCGCGTTCGGTCCGGCGCAGCTGCTCGCCGCGACCCCGGGCGCCTTCCGCAAACTCGACCCGCGGCTGATGGTCAAGAACCCGGTCATGTTCATCGTCGAGGTCGGCGCGGCACTGACCACCGTCCTCGCGATCGCCGAACCGTTCCTCGGTGGTGCGCAGGAGTCCGGCGGCTCGGCCGTGCCGGCGTCGTTCACCTGGGGCATCGCGATCTGGCTGTGGCTCACGGTCGTCTTCGCGAACCTCGCGGAGTCCGTCGCCGAGGGACGCGGCAAGGCGCAGGCCGACAGCCTCCGCAAGACGCGCACCTCGACCATGGCGAACCAGGTCACGGCCTACGACGCCTCGGCGGACCCGTCCGCGGAGCACGCCGCCATCGGCCAGGTCTCCTCGGCGGACCTCACCCTCGGCGACGTCGTCGTGGTGACCGCCGGCGAGCTCGTCCCGGGCGACGGCGACATCGTCTGGGGCATCGCCTCGGTCGACGAGTCGGCGATCACGGGCGAGTCGGCCCCGGTCGTCCGCGAGTCCGGCGGCGACCGCAGTGCCGTCACCGGCGGCACCCGCGTGCTGTCCGACCGCATCGTCGTCCGCATCACCTCGAAGCCCGGCGAGACCTTCGTCGACCGCATGATCGGCCTCGTCGAGGGTGCGGCGCGGCAGAAGACGCCGAACGAGATCGCGCTCAACATCCTGCTCGCGAGCCTGTCGATCGTGTTCGTGGTCGTCGCGCTCACGCTCAACCCGATCGCCTCCTATGCGGCGGCTCCCGTCAGCGTCCCGGTCCTCATCGCCCTGCTCGTCTGCCTCATCCCGACGACCATCGGCGCCCTGCTCTCGGCGATCGGTATCGCCGGCATGGACCGACTCGTGCAGCGGAACGTGCTCGCGATGTCCGGCCGCGCGGTCGAGGCCGCCGGCGACGTCACGACCCTGCTGCTCGACAAGACCGGCACCATCACCTACGGCAACCGGCAGGCGGTCGAGTTCATCGCCCTCCGCGGTGTCACGCCGGAGGAACTCGCGCAGGCCGCAGCCCGGTCCTCGCTCAGCGACCCGACGCCCGAGGGCAAGTCGATCGTCGACCTCGCGGCCGAGCGGGGCATCCACCTGGACGGGTCCGTGGCAGGCGAGATCGTCCCGTTCACGGCGCAGACCCGCATGAGCGGCCTCGACCAGCCGGACGGTGCACAGATCCGCAAGGGCGCAGGCTCGGCCGTGCTGGCCTGGGTGGAGTCGTTCGGCCCCCTCGCCGAGGCGACCCGCGCCGAGCTCCAGGAGCACGTCGAGGCGGTGTCCGCCGGCGGCGGCACCCCGCTCGTCGTCGCGCAGACCGACACCAGCGGCACCGCGCGGGTGCTCGGCGTCGTCCGCCTCAAGGACGTCGTGAAGGCCGGCATCGCGGAGCGGTTCGCCGAGCTGCGCGCCATGGGCATCCGCACGGTCATGATCACGGGTGACAACCCGCTCACCGCGAAGGCGATCGCCGCCGAGGCCGGAGTCGACGACTTCCTGGCCGAGGCGACGCCCGAGCAGAAGCTCGAGCTCATCCGCAAGGAGCAGGAGGGCGGCAACCTCGTCGCGATGACCGGTGACGGCACGAACGACGCTCCGGCGCTCGCACAGGCCGACGTCGGTGTCGCGATGAACACGGGCACCTCCGCTGCGAAGGAGGCCGGCAACATGGTCGACCTCGACTCCGACCCGACGAAGCTCATCGACATCGTCCGGATCGGCAAGCAGCTGCTCATCACGCGTGGCGCGCTCACGACGTTCTCGATCGCGAACGACGTCGCCAAGTACTTCGCGATCATCCCGGCCATGTTCGCCGGGGTGTTCCCGGGGCTCGCACTGCTCAACATCATGCAGCTGCACTCCCCCGCGTCGGCGATCCTCTCGGCGATCATCTTCAACGCCATCATCATCGTGATCCTGATCCCGCTGGCCCTCCGCGGTGTGAAGTACCGACCGCTCAGCGCCTCGAAGGTCCTCAGCCGCAACCTGTTGGTCTACGGGCTCGGTGGCGTGATCGCGCCGTTCATCGGCATCAAGCTGATCGACCTCGTCGTCACCCTCATCCCCGGCTTCTGAGCCGACGACCCAGATCAAGCTGATCGACCTCGTCGTCACCCTCATCCCCGGCTTCTGAGCCCCACCCAGCACACGAAAGCAGACAGAACATCATGAGTGCATCCCGCAGCGGCATCGCCCAGTACTGGGTCGCCATCAGGGCCATGCTCGCCCTCACCGTCGTCCTCGGCGTCGGCTACCCCCTCATCGTCACCGGCATCGGGCAGGCGACGATGTCCTGGCAGGCGAACGGATCCGCCGTCACCGAGGGTGGCAAGACGGTCGGCTCGGCGCTCATCGGGCAGTCGTTCACCGACGCCGACGGCAAGCCGCTGCCGCAGTGGTTCCAGTCGCGTCCGTCGGCGGCCGGCGACGGCTACGACGGTGGCGCGTCGAGCGGCAGCAACCTCGGGCCGGAGAACACCGACCTCGTCGCCTCGATCGAGGAGCGCCGCGCGGCCATCGCCGCCTTCGAGGACGTCGATCCGTCGAGCATCCCCGCCGACGCGCTGACGGCCTCCGCGTCCGGCCTCGACCCGCACATCAGCCCGGCCTACGCACTGCTGCAGGTGCCCCGTGTCGCCGCCGAGCGCGGCCTCGACGAGGGCGAGGTCCGTGCCCTCGTCGAGCGCCTGACGCAGGGCCCCGACCTCGGCTACCTTGGGGAGTCCACGGTCAACGTCCTGCAGCTCAACCTCGCCGTGGCAGGACTGGACGGATAACCATGCAGCGCGGACGACACAGCGCGGCCCCCGGGGTCGGCAGGCGGAGCGCCATGCTCCAGGAGAACTGAACACCATGCAGCGCGGACGACTCCGGGTGCTCCTCGGCGCGGCCCCCGGGGTCGGCAAGACCTACGCCATGCTCGAGGAGGGGCACCGCCTCGCCGGGGAGGGCGTCGACGTGGTCGTCGCGGTCGTCGAGACCCACGGTCGGGCCGCGACCGCCGCCCTGACGGAGGGGCTCGAGACGCTGCCGCGTCGGGGCGTCGAGCACCGGGGCGTGACGCTCGACGAGATGGACCTCGAGGCCGTCCTCGCACGCCGCCCCGGACTCGCGCTCGTCGACGAACTGGCCCACACGAACGCCCCCGGCTCCACGAACGAGAAGCGCTGGCAGGACGTCGAGGCCCTGCTCGCCGCCGGCGTCTCCGTGCTCTCGACGGTGAACATCCAGCACATCGAGTCGCTGAACGACGTCGTCCGGCAGATCACCGGGGCGCCGCAGCGGGAGACGATCCCCGACGCCGTGCTGCGGGCGGCCGACCAGATCGAACTCATCGACCTCGCTCCACAGGCCCTCCGCGACCGGCTCGCCGGCGGCCGGGTCTACCCGGCCGAGCGGATCGACGCCGCACTGTCCAACTACTTCCGCCTCGGCAACCTCACGGCACTGCGCGAGTTGGCGCTGCTGTGGCTGGCGGACGAGGTCGACTCCGCCCTGCGCGACTACCGCGCCGAGCACGGCATCGACAGCACCTGGGAGGCGCGTGAGCGGGTCGTCGTGGCCCTCACCGGCGGCCCGGAGGGCGAGACCCTGCTCCGACGCGGCGCCCGGATCGCCGCCCGTTCCTCCGGTGGCGAGCTCATCGCGGTGCACGTGACGACGCAGGACGGCCTCCGCACCGCGAACCCCGGCGCGCTCGCGCAGCAGCGGGCGCTCGTCGACACCCTCGGCGGCACCTTCCACCAGGTGGTCGGCGACGACGTGCCGCGTGCGCTCGTGGACTTCGCGAAGGCGGCGAACGCGACGCAGCTCGTCATCGGTGTCAGCCGGCGCAGTCGCCTGTCCGCCGCGGTCACGGGGCCCGGCATCGGCAACACGGTCATCCGCGAGTCGGGCAACATCGACGTCCACATCGTCAACCACGAGGCGGCGGGCGGACGGTTCCGGCTGCCGAAGCTCGGCGGCGCCCTGAGCGCACGGCGCCACATCGCGGGCTTCGCGCTCGCGCTCATCGGCGGGCCGCTCGTCACCTGGCTCCTCCACCTCGCCCGCACCGAGGAGTCGATCACGAGCGAGGTGCTGTCGTACCAGCTGCTCGTCGTGCTCGTCGCGCTCGTGGGCGGGTTCTGGCCGGCGGTCTTCGCTGCCGTCCTGTCGGGCGTCACGCTCGACTTCGTCTTCGTCCAACCGCTCTACACCGTGACCATCGACGATCCGGCGCACCTCGTGGCGCTCGTGCTCTACGTCGTCATCGCGGTGATCGTGAGCGGGGTGGTCGACCTCTCGGCGCGACGGGCTCGCACGGCGAGGCGCGCGGCCGCGGAGTCCGAGCTGCTCGCGACGGTCGCGGGCAGCGTGCTCCGCGGCGAGGGTGCCCTGCAGGCGCTCGTCAGCCGGACCCGCGAGTCCTTCTCGCTCGCCGGGGTGCGCCTCGTCGCGGGTGAGCAGGTCCTCGCGGTCGACGGCGAACCGACCCGCGGCGGCGACTTCACGAGCATCCCGATCGGCACCCGCGCGGTACTCGAACTGCACGGCGGGGTGCTCGCCGCGTCCGACCGCCGCCTGCTCGCCGTCATCGCAGCGCAGCTCGACGCCTCGCTCGAGCACACCGATCTGCGCGCCACCGCCCGGGAGGTCGGCCCGCTGGCCGCCACCGACCGGGTGCGGAGCGCGCTGCTCTCGGCGGTCAGTCACGACCTCCGGCGCCCCCTCGCCGCCGCGACCGCCGCCGTCACCGGCCTGCGCGCGACCGACGTCGAACTCACCACGGCTGACCGCCAGGACCTCCTCGAGACCGCGGACGACAGCCTGCGCACGCTCGCGGCCCTCGTCACGAACCTGCTCGACGTCAGTCGCCTCCAGGCCGGTGTCCTCGCCGTGACCGTCGCGCCGATCGACGTCGAGGACGCGATCCTGCCGGCCTTCGACGAGCTCGGCATCGGGCCGCACGACGCCGAGCTCGACCTCGCGCCCGATCTTCCACCCGTCCTCGCGGACGCCGGCCTCCTGCAGCGCGTCATCGTGAACCTCCTGACGAACGCGCAGCGCTTCAGCCCAGACGACACCCCCGTCCGGATCGCGACGAGCGGGTTCCGCGACGCCGTCGAGATCCGCATCGTCGACCACGGCCCGGGCATCGCACCCGACCGGCGGGAGGACGTGTTCGTCCCCTTCCAGCGGCTCGGCGACACCGACAACCTCACGGGTCTCGGCCTGGGACTCGCGCTGTCGAAGGGCTTCGTCGAGGGGATGGGTGGCACACTCGAACCGGAGGACACGCCGGGTGGGGGCCTCACCATGGTGGTGTCACTGCCGGCGGCACGTGATCAGGAGGGGACCGCTCGATGAAGATCCTGATCGCCGACGACGACCCGCAGATCCTCCGGGCCCTGCGCATCACCCTCACCGCCCGGGGCTACGAGATCATCACGGCCGAGGACGGCACCGCTGCGCTCAACGCCGCGACGACGCACCGCCCCGACCTGTACCTGCTCGACCTCGGCATGCCGGGGCTCGACGGGCGGCAGGTGATCGAGGGCCTCCGCGGCTGGACCGACGCGCCCATCCTCGTGGTGTCCGGTCGTGCCGGATCGACGGACAAGGTCGAGGCGCTCGACGCCGGAGCCGACGACTACGTGACGAAGCCGTTCGCGATCGACGAACTGCTCGCCAGGATCCGCGCCCTCACCCGGCGGGTCCCCGGCGCCGAGGCCGAACCCACCGTGCGGTTCGGCGACATCGTGGTCGATCTCGCCGCGAAGCAGGTCACCAAGCAGACCCCTGGTGCGTCCCCGGCCACCGTCCGCCTGACGCCGACGGAGTGGCAGGTGCTCGAGCTGCTCATCCGGAACGCCGGCAAGCTCGTGACCCGACAGATGCTGCTCACGGAGATCTGGGGTCCGACGCACGTGACCGACACCGGCTACCTGCGCCTCTACATCGCGCAGCTGCGGAAGAAGCTCGAGCCGGAGCCCGCCACCCCTCGCCACCTGCTCACCGAGGCCGGCATGGGGTACCGCTTCCAGCTCTGAGCGAGCGCTCGCGTCGAGTCGGGCAGGGTAACAGGTTGCAGCGCCCGAGGCCATGCCCCCGGAATCGCAGCTTGCACGCGTACCGTCGCAGTCGCGTCCGGGCTTTCCGGACGAGACCCATGCAGGTACCGCAGAACCAGAGAGGATGGCGCCCATGACCCAGGTCATCGAAACCATCGACGTCGACGTTCCCGTCTCCGTCGCCTACAACCAGTGGACCCGCTTCGAGGACTTCCCCAAGTTCCTCGACGAGGTCGACTCGATCACGCAGGTCACCGACACCCTCACGGAGTGGACGGTCACCGTCGCCGGACAGACCCGCACCTTCGAGGCGGAGATCACCGAGCAGCACCCCGACGAGCGCGTCGCCTGGAACAGCACCGGCGGCGAGGCGGACCACGCCGGCGTCGTCACCTTCCACCGCCTGGAGGACGCCAAGACGCGTGTCACCGTGCAGCTGGACTGGGAGCCCAAGGGCCTCCTCGAGCACCTCGGCGCAGCCGTCGGTGTGGCCGGCCATGCGGTCAAGAAGGACCTCGGCAACTTCAAGCAGCTCGTCGAATCCGAGGGCCAGACCGGACAGGGATGGCGTGGCGATGTCGAGTGACGGCCCCCGCCCCGGTCCCCCGCACACGCACGACGACGACGTGAAGCACGACGTGCCGAAGCCCGAGGAGGTCGACCCCGAGACGGGGACCGACGCCGAGGGCGACCCCGTCGAGAACCCGTCGGGCTGATCCTCCGGCGTCGGCCCGTCCGAGGCGAGCACCGCCCCGAGACGGGGACCGACGCCGACGGCGACCCCGTCGAGAACCCGTCGGGCTGATCACCTGATTCCTGTCGGTCGGTACTCCCACCGCCTCTAGGCTCGGAGCATGAGTGCTCGCGCCGGTCAGGCGAACCCCCGCCCCGCGCTGTCCGCCCCTCTTCGGCGGCGGCGCGGGGCGATCTTCGTCTTCATGCTCACCGTCGGCGTGGGCCTGTCGTCCTTCATCGTCCGGACGCCGGCCGTCCGCGACCTCGTGCACGCGAGCACCGCCGAGATGGGACTCATCCTCTTCGGCATCTCCGTCGGATCGATGACGGGCATCCTGTCGTCCGCAGCGCTCGTCCGTCGGTTCGGTGCGCGTCGCCCGATCATCATCGGCGGAGCGGCGTTCGTCATCGGACTCGCCCTCCTCGCCCTCATGGCGGGTGCCGGGCAGGGCGTCGGTGTCTTCCTCGGTCTGATCGGCATCGGTCTGGGCTTCGGCCTCGCCGAGATCGCGATCAACATCGAGGGCGCGATGATCGAGCAGCTGTCCGGGCGGTCCATCCTGCCCGTGCTCCACGGCTGCTACAGCCTGGGTTCCGTCATCGGCTCGGTCGCCGGCATCGCGCTCACGGCGATCGCCTTCCCGGTGACGATCCATCTGCTGATCGTCGCGACCGTCGCGCTGGCGGCGCTGCTGTGGGCGATCCCGAAGATCCCCGCCGAGACGGGACGACAGTCGGACACGGGTGCCGGCTCCCCCGGGATCCGTGCGCAGCTCGCGGTCTGGCGGCAGCAGCGCGTGATCTTCCTCGGGCTCATCGTGCTCGCCCTCGCGCTCGCCGAGGGCGCCGCCGGCGACTGGTTGCCGCTCATCATGGTCGACGGGCACGGCACCACGGCCGCCGTCGGATCGATCGTCTTCGCCGGGTTCGCACTCGCCATGACGATCGGTCGCTTCGCCGGTGAACCGCTCCTCGCCCGCTTCGGCAAGGCCAACGTGCTGCGGGTGAGCGCCCTCGTGTCGGCGGTCGGGATCGGGCTCGTCGTCTTCTCCGACAGTGTCCTCGTCGCAGGGCTCGCGGTGCTGCTGTGGGGGCTCGGTGCGGCGCTCGGCTTCCCGGTGACCCTCTCGGCGGCGGGTGAGAGCGACGATCCGACGACGACCGTCGGCGCCGTGGCCTCGGCCGGCTACGTCGCGTTCCTCGTCGGGCCGCCGCTGCTCGGATTCCTCGGGGAGCACTTCGGTCTGCGCGGCGCGATGATCGTCGTGCTCGCGGTGGTCGTCCTGGCGTCGTTCCTGACGTCCGCGGCGAAGCCGCAGGAGCGGCAGCGGACGGCCTCGCCTACCGGTCCCTGAGTCGCAACCGCTGGTCCCTGAGCCGCAGTCGCCGGTCCCTGAGCAACACCATCCCGGTCCCTGAGCCTGTCGAAGGGCGCACTTCGACAAGCTCAGTGACCGGGGCTGCTCAGCGCGGGTGGCGCTTGGAGCGCCGGATGTACCCGGGCAGCAGCACGCGGCCGGAGACGCCCGTGCGGCGGGCGAGGATCTCGCCGAGCGTGACGCCGGCGGCGAGCGCGAGGCCGGTGAGGCCCGCCTGCAGCAGCTGTTCGACCCCCTCGGAACCCTGCTCGCCGTTCACGAGCGCGAGCATGCCGCGGTAGATCGCGAGCCCGGGCAGCAGCGGCACGATCCCACAGATGGTGAGGATGATCGCCGGGATGCGCAGCCGCGGGCCGAGCGCCTCCGCGGCGAAGCCGATGATGAGCGCGGCGAGCGCACTGGCTGCGGCGGGCGCGACGCCACTGCCGGAGACGAACACGAAGACGGAGAACGCGATCGCGCCGGTGACCCCGGCGAAGAACGCTGCACGGAGGGCCGCCTGCGAGGCCATCGCCCAGGCGGCGGAGGCCACGGCCGCGCCGACGATCTGCACGGCGACGGGCCACGGGCTCACCGGGAGGTCGAAGAGGACGAGGGAGATGCCGAGGCGCCGGGCGAGGTCGAGGACGCCACCGATGCCGACCACGATCCCGATGGTGAGGAGCATCACCTCGACGAGCCGTCCGCTCGCGGTGACGGGGAACCCGTTGATCGCGTCGTCGGCCGCCCCGACGAGCGAAGCGCCGGCGAGGAGGACGACGATGCCCGACGCGACGATGAGGGCGGGTGGCAGGGCCGAGAGGTCGTCCGGGACGTAGGGGCTGAGGATCGAGATGAGGACGGCGACGGTCGTGGCGATGGCCGCCCCGGTGAGTTGGAGGAAGAAGACCGGCAGCTTCCAGACGTTCAGTGCGCGGAAGGCGCTGTCGATGAGCGCGGTGGTGGCGGCGGCGAGCAGCATCGAGACGACGCCGCCCCCGAGGAGGACGGCGACGGCCGCCGCCATCGTCGACAGCAGCACGGTGACGAAGCCGCGGCGGTAGGTCCGGCGTGCGGTGAGGATGCGGTCGAGGTCGCGGTGGGCGGCGCCGAGGCGGGCGTGCAGTTCGTCGCGGAGGTCGGCCTCGTCGTCGCGGGCGACGTCGGTGACCGTCATGATCGGTTCGGATCGGTTGGTGATGCCCTCGGCGACCACGACGACCTTGGCGAGGCGGTCGAAGTCGGCGGAGGGCGAGCGGACCACGCGGAGCACGGTGACGCCCGGCGACAGCTCGGAGCCGTCGTGCGCGATGAGGATGGAGGTGAAGGTGAGGTCGACCTGGCATTCGAGGTCGAACGCGCGGCACACCCGGCGGATGGCGTCGGTGACCTCGGCCGCTGCGGCTCCGAGTGCCAGCATCGACTCGCCGATCCGGCCGGCCAGCTCGAGCACCTCGCGCACGGGCCGTTCCGCATTGAGGCGGACGACCGCCTGCTCGTCGACGCCCTCCGGCGCCGCTCCTCGGATTCCCCCGGCCAGCTGACTCAGCAGCGAACGCATACCCACCCGCTCATCGTACGAGCCACCGGTGACGGCTGGCTCGCCCTGGTGTTCGGCGGTCGTCTGTGCGAGGCGGTGGGCGGGTCAGAGCGAGGTGATGGGCGGGTCCGATCGGCCCGAATCCTGGTGATCATCTCGAATGTCAGTGGTCCATGTTGGACTGGAGTCATGACCGAGACCGCCACGTTCGAGGGCCCCGAGGTGCACGAGCGCTCGGGGTATCCGGAGCACCCGGAACACCCGAGCGATGTGTTCGCTGCTCGGATGGCGTCGTTCACCGACCGCTTCGTCGATCTCGCCCGCCGCCGCGCGGCGCTCGACGCCGAGGAGGCGCAGCTGCTGGCCGAGGCCTTCTCCTACGCCGATGCGACCGCGTCAGCGCTCGTCTCCGCGAGCACCACCTCGACCGACGCCCGCGACCTCGCGCGGCGGTCGATGTGCGCGTCGCTCGCGATCGCCACGAGGATGTCCGAGCCGACGCTCCAGGCGCGGGTCGGCGACGCCGAGGCGCTCGTCCACCACGCACCCGCCGTGCTCGAGGCGCTCGCGCAGGGTTCCATCAGCGGCGGTCACGCCCGCGCGATCACCGACCAGCTGCGCGACGTCCCGGCGGAGGGCCGCACGGTGTTCCTCGAGCAGGTGCTGCCCGTGGCCCTCCGATCGACGACCGCACGCCTGCGTCAGCGCGCGAGGGTCGTTCGGGAGCGGCTGCACCCCGAATCGATCACCGCTCGACGCACGCGCTCGATCACCGACCGCCGTGTCGAGCTCGAAGCTGCGGCCGACGGCATGGCCTGGCTGCACTTGTTCACCACCGCCCCGCTGGCGCACGCGATCAGGAACCGCCTCGACGCCGTCGCGGTCCCGGCGCGGATCGCGGGCGACACCCGCACGCTCGCGCAGCTGCGCGCCGACGCCCTCGCGTCGCTCGCCGTGGCCGGCACGGTGAGCGACGACGTCGGTCCCATCCCGGTCGACCCGGAGACGACCGGGACGTTCACCTGGCTGCCCGGTTCCGCGCCGCTCGACGACGCAGCCAGGATCGCGGAGGAGGCGGTCGCCGCCGGGGCCGACCCCTTGCTCGCCGAGCCCGTCGGCATCGAGGCCCGCATCCGGGCCACCGTCCAGATGACCGTCCCGGCCCTGTCCACCCTCGGCGTCACCGACGAACCCGGCGTGCTCGACGGCTACGGCCCGATCGACCCCGACACCGCCGCCCGACTCGCCGTCACGGCCCCTTCCATGACCCGTATCCTCACCCAACCGGAAACGGGAGCCGTCGTGTCCGTCGGGCGCGAGCAGTACCGGGTACCGGCAGACCTGGCGCGCGCCGTCCGCCTGCGAGACACCACGTGTCGGGCTCCGGGCTGCGGACGAGCCGCCCGGAGCTGCGACCTCGACCACTCGGTCGCCTGGCAGGACGGCGGCACGACAGCTGTCGACAACCTGGCCTGTCTCTGCCGACATCATCACCGGCTGAAACACCTGCCGGGTTGGAACCTCGAGCACCACCCCGGCGGCATCCTCACCTGGACCACACCCGACGGCCGACGACACGAGACCAGACCCGAGCTCGCCGAGACCGGGTG
>NZ_JCACOF010000005.1:0-267286 GCF_059073635.1 Plantibacter sp.
TTAGAAGTGCGTCCGCAGGAAGGGCGCCTGCTCCGTCGCGAAGGCGAGGTCGAGCGCTCGTACCGCCTCCGATGACCCGGTGATGAGCCCTGCTTCGGCGAGCGCCGACACGCGCGGGCCGCCGAGGAGGACGGCCGACAGCTCGTTGATGGTGAGGCGCACAGCGTCGTCGTCGGTCGATTCCGGCACGTCGCCGATGCGTTCCGCGACCGCGGCACCGTGCTCGTCGATGCGGAGCGCGAACCGACCGCCGGCGAGTCCGAGGGCGTCCTCGACATCGAGCAGGTGCTCGCGAGGATCGGACGCCGCAGGGACGGTGAACCGGCGCGCGCCGAGCACGGTCGGCACGTCGACGATCCGGAGCCAGAGCGAGTCGGCTCGCGCGGTGGTCTTGACGGCGCGACGGTCGACGAGTCGCCACTGGATGGCTTCGACCGTCGGAGCCTGGTGGAAGGTGACCTTCGTGGTGAGGCTGATCCCGGTGAGGTGCCGCCAGAGGGCGTAGCGGGCCTCCGGGGTGGTGGCGACGAGGTCGTCGACGACGATCGTGCCCCACTCCTCGCCGACGCGGTAGAGCGCGTAGCCCTGCGGCTCGCCGTCGGCGTCGTCGTAGCGGAGGGCGAGCGTGTCACCCTCACCGTGGCTGAAGTGGCGGATGGTCACCTCACGGAGGGCCTGCTTCCACCAGGCGACCCCGCGGTCGATGTCGCCGGTGCCGCGGGAGCGCTCGAACAGCCCGGGCGCGACGGTGGCGAGCGAGCGCGGGTCGAGCGTGTGGACGCGGCCGGCGGGCGGCGCACCCCGCCAAGCGACGCGCTTGGGGTCGACCTCGTGCGTGAACTCCCAGGTCGCCGGGGCGAAGCCGTAGCGACCGTAGATGGTCGCCTCGCTCGCGGTGAGCGCGACGACTGCGGCACCGGTGGCCTTCGCGTGGTGGAGTCGGTTCTCCATCAGTGACCGGGCGATCCCTCGACGTTCGTGGGAGGTCGAGACGGTCACCTCGGTGATGGCCAGGGCGCGGACGGTGCCGCCGGGGATCGACAGTGCGGTCGGGAAGGAACCGAGCGTGCCGACGGGGACGAGCGGTTCGGCCGCGGTGTCGTCGTAGACCCCGAGGATGGAGCTGCCGACGAGGAGCTGACGCCGCTCGGCACGCACCGCCACGTCGGTGTCGGGCTTCGAGAGGAAGCCGCGGGACGCTGCACCCCACCAGAGGTCGAGGGCGGCGTGGTCCGTGTGGTCGAGCTCGACGGTGCGCAGGTTCATGCGACAAGCCTATTGGGGTGGCTCGGAACGCAGGAGATCGGCGCGAGAGCAGGACGGGCGGGCGCGAAGCGTCCTGCTGTCGGGCGGATGTCCTGCTGCCGCGCCGGGAGTCGCGCGGGTCAGGCGACGTAGACCTTGCGGAGGGTCTCGCGGACGGTCCAGGTGGTGCGGGCGCCGGCGGCGAGTCGGCCGATGGAGCCGGCACGGAGCTCCAGCGACGGGGTGCCGTCGGCGAAGTCGACGGTCGCCTCGCCGGAGAGGACCACGAACACCTCGTCGATCTCGGTGTCCTGCACGACGCCGACACCCAGCTCCCAGACGCCGACCTCGGTGTCACCGACGGCCGTGAGCGTCACGATCCCGCTCCGCGGCGACCCCGAGACGACGTCCTCGGGCGCGAGCGGGTTGTCGGCGAGCGCCACGTCGGCGCCCTGGAGCACCGCGTTCGGGAGCGAGCAGGTGGTCGGTCATGAGGTACCTCTCTGAGCAGGACGGAGACGAGCGGGGTCGGCGCGGCCCGACGACCTACCCGACGCCCCAGCCGTAGGCGAGCTTGTGGGCTTCGAGCACGAAGAAGGTCTCGGTCGACCGCACCCCGGGCGTCGGCTGCAGGGTGTCGAGGAGGAAGGTCTTGTAGTGGTCCATGTCGCGGCACACGGCCTCGACCATCACGTCGAAGCCGCCGCTCGTGAGCACCACGTAGCTCGTCTCCGCGTGCTTCGACAGCTCCTGGCACACCCCGCGCGCCATCCCCGGCTCGCAGCGGATGCCGATGAGCGCCAGGTGGTCGAAGCCGATCGACAGCGGGTTCGCGATGCCGACGATCTGCAGGATCCCGGTGTCCTCGAGTCGCTGGATCCGGTAGCGGACGGACGACGCCGGCAGCCCGGTCTCGGTGGCGATCTCCGAGAACGCCTTCCGTCCGTCCTGCTGCAGGATCGCGATCAGCCGACGGTCGATGTCGTCAAGGTCGTTCATGTGGCTCCTCCGGCAGCGGGCGGATGGTCATCTGGCAAGCGTAGCGAGGGAAGCCGTGCGGCCCGGGTGCGGTGTCCGCCCCACCCGAGCCACGAGCCCCGGCCGACCGACCGACCCGAACGCGGGCGGTCGACCGGGGCGACGCCGATCGAGCGGACCGAGGGAGGTCGCTGATCGGCGGATCGGTCCGACTAGCGGACGTGGATCGCGCCGGTGCGGAGGTCGGTCATGTCGTGCAGCGTGTACATGCCACCGATCCGACCCCAGCCGGTGCCCTTGCCGCCCGCACCACCGAACGGCATGTTGATGTCCCACCAGCCGTTGGAGTCGTTGACGATGACCTGACCGGTCTCGAGCTCCTCCATGAAGCGGTAGGCCTTCGACAGGCTCTCGGTGAACACCGCGGACTGCAGGCCGAGCGCGTCGGCGTTGGCGATGCGGAGGATGTCGTCGTCGTCCTTGCGCCGTGAGGATGGGGAGGACCGGACCGAACGACTCCTCGCGCGACAGCAGGCTGTCCTCGGAGACGCCGTCGACGATCGTGAAGTCGTAGTAGAGGTCCGTCGGGTGGCCGGTGGCACGACCGCCGCCGAGCAGGATGTCGAAGCCGAGCGAGCGGGCCTCGTCGAGGTGGCGGTCCATCTTCGCGGCGACGCCCTCGTTGTTGAGCGGGCCGAGGTTGATCCCCTCGTCGAAGGGGTTGCCGAGTCGCACGGTGGCTTTCGCGTAGGCGAGGGCGGCCTCGACGAAGGCGTCGTGGACGTTGTGGTGGACGATGAGCCGCTCGGTCGCGCAGCAGACCTGCCCGCCGCTGTAGAACGCGGAGTCGACGGCGGCCTTCGCGGCGCGTTCGATGTTCGCGTCCTCGAGGACGACGATCGGGCCGTTGCCGGAGCACTCCATGAGCGAGCGCTTGAGGCCGGCGGTGCGGACGATCTTCGCCCCGGTGGCGGACGAGCCGATGAAGCCGATCGCGTCGATGCCGTCGTGGGAGACGAGCTCGGAACCGAACGCGCCGTCGCCGGGGAGGACGCTGACGAGCCCGGCCGGGACGCCCGCCTCGACGAGGCAGTCCATCGCCGCGAGGACCGCGAGGGGCGTGTTGCTCGGCGGCTTGACGATGCAGGCGTTGCCGGTCGCGAGGCCCGGGGCGACGAACTCGCTGAACATGAGGAGCGGGAAGTTCCAGGGCGTGATGATGCCCCAGACGCCGACCGGTGCGCGCCAGGTGAACATGCGCTTGTCGATGTCGCTCGACGGCAGCGTCTCGCCGTAGAGGCGGAGGGCGTCCTCGGCGTGGAGGTGGAAGAGCTGCGCGGCCTCGGCGATGTCGGCGATCGACTCGGCGAGCGGCTTGCCCTGCTCCAGCGTCTGCAGGCGGGCGAGCTCCTCGACGCGGGCGTTGATCGCGTCGCCGACCCGGTGACAGATCTCCGCGCGCTTGAACACGCCGAGCTTCCGCCACTCCCGCTGCGCCTCGTGCGCACGTCGCACCGCCTCGTCGAGTTCGGCGGTGCCGGCGACGGGGATCGACGCGATGACGTCACCGGTGACGGGGCTGATCACCTCCGAGCGCTCCGAGCTGGTTCCGTCGGTGAACTCGCCGGCGATGAAGAGCTGGGTGCGAGTGGGTGTCGGCAACGTGGTCATTCCGGACCTCCTGGTGTCGTGGCTGGGCCGACGACGCCGAACAGCGTCGTGCGGATGTCGTCGGGAGAATGTGGGATCAGCCTAGGACCTTGCGATTCCTCGAACAAGCAGTATTGTTTCGTCAAAGTTACGATTACAACAACTGAGAGCGATCACTGATCTTGTCGTTCACGACAATCCTTCGGCACATTGAGTGCACCAGCAGCGAGACAGCGACGTCTCGTCCCCCACGAATCGAGAAGAGCCCATGTCGACCGAACACGTCACCAGCACCGACGAGACCACGCACCTGCCGAAACGGATGCGCTGGTTCGACGGCTTCGCCATGGCGATGACCATGCCCGCCGCGCTCATCGCCACCCTCGGCGCCTCCATCACCGGCCTCGGCGGCTGGGGGGCCGCCGTCCTGTGGGCGATCTCCATGATCCTCGCCATGGGCGTCAACTGGATCTACACCGAGCTCGCCACCATGTTCCCGAACTCCTCCGGCGGCATCGCGCACTACGCGGCCGAAGCGTGGAAGTCGCGTGCACCCTGGGTCGCACCGATCACGGGCGTCGGCTACTGGCTCCCCTGGGGCACCAACCTCGCCACCTACGGCGCGGTCACCGGTGCACTCATCCAGGCCCAGTGGTTCCCGAACGAGGACTGGGTGATCCAGCTCGGCCCGATCTCCATCACCTTCCCGATCCTCATCGGGCTCGGCGTCATCGGCGTGATGTACCTCATCAACGTCATCGGCGTCCGCGTCACGATGGCGTTCGTCTACATCACGGCGGGCATCCTGCTCATCCCCCTGTTCGTGTTCATCGTCTTCCCGCTCTTCAGCGCCGACTGGGCACCGCTCGACCTCACCTGGAAGCTCGAGGGCATCGAGGGCCTGCACACCGCGATCGTCTGGCTGTACATCATGGCGTGGACCACCTTCGGTATCGAGGTCTGCGCGACCTTCGCCCCGGAGTACCGCGACTCGGTGAAGGACACGACCAAGGCGATCAAGGCCTCCGTCCTCTTCTGCCTCGGCGTCTTCTTCGTCATCCCGCTGACCCTCGGCGGCTACGCGGGTGAAGCGGCGATCGCCGACAACCCGGCGACCTTCTTCGTCGCGAGCTTCGCCTCGCTCGTCGGTGGCGCTGCGGACGTCATGGTGCTCTGCCTCATCGCCTCGCTGCTGCTCATCATGACCACCTCGGTGGCCGACGCCTCGCGCGTGCTGTTCAACATGGGCAAGGAGCGCGTCACCGTCCCGTCCCTCGGCGTGCTCAACCGTCGCGGGGTGCCGTTCCGCTCGCTCAACGTGATGCTCGTCATGAACGTCGTGATCCTCGTGGTGCTGCAGAACCCGCTCGCGATCATCGTGACCGGCAACCTCGGCTACATCCTCACGCACTTCTTCGCCGTCTCCGGCTTCTTCCTGCTGCGCAAGGACCGCCCCGACGCCGTCCGCCCGATCCGCCTGCCGCGCTTCTTCGTGCCGCTGTCGGTCGTGCTGTCGGTGCTCCTCGCGATCATCCTCATCGTCGGTGCCACCGGGTTCTCCACCACGGGCTACGGCGGGTTCCTCGAGCTCGGCATCGCGCTCGGCCTGCTCGCACTGGGCGTCGTGATCTGGCTGTTCGTGCAGCGGAGCACCAAGCGCGACGCGGGCCTCGGGAGCGGCGGGGCATCCGCCGGAACCCCACGTGCCGAGGCCGAACGCACCGACGCCGCCCGCACCGACTGACCGCGCACCACGCGACCGCACCGAACCACGCACCACAGGGGACCCACCATGAGAACCACCTACGAACTGGCCGAAGAGCTCGCCGACACCGCACGCCTGCGGGACCAGCTGGCCTCGGCCGAACCGGAGCCGTACTGGCTCGACGACCCGGCACGGCCCGCTCCACTCCCCCGCCTCGAGGCGGACGTCGAGACGGACCTGGCGATCGTCGGTGGTGGGTACTCGGGCCTGTGGACCGCCCTGCTCGCGAAGGAGCGCGACCCGGACCGCCGGGTCGTGCTCCTCGAGGGCCGGCGCATCGCGTGGGCGGCGTCCGGTCGCAACGGCGGGTTCTGCGAGCCGAGCCTCACCCACGGATCGTCGAACGGCAAGAGTCGCCTGCCGCACGAGTTCGACCGCCTGGAGGAGCTGGGGCGCGAGAACCTGCGCGAGATCGGCGAGACCATCGCCCGGTACGGCATGGACTGCGACTGGGAGGAGACGGGGCTGCTGCAGGCGGCGACGGCCCCACACCACGTCGACTGGTTGCGGGAGAGTGCCGAGGAGCACGGCGCCCGGTTCCTCGACCGCGAGGCGATGCAGGCGGAGGTCCACTCGCCGATCTTCCAGGCCGGCCTGTTCGAGCCCACCGGAGCGGCGCTCGTCAACCCGGCCAAGCTGGCGTGGGAGCTGCGACGCGTCTGCCTCGACCTGGGTGTGGAGATCCACGAGTACACGCACGTCCGCTCGATCCGGTCGGACGCGACGTCGGTCACCCTGACGACGACGCACGGCTCGGTCGTCGCGAAGCACGTCGCCCTCGGCACCAACGTCTTCAAGGCACTCATCCCGAGTGCCCGGAAGTACACGGTGCCGGTCTACGACTACGCGCTGATGACGAACCCGCTCTCCGCCGAACAGCTCGAGAGCCTGGGTTGGAAGGGCCGGCAGGGCATCTCCGACCTCGACAACCGCTTCCACTACTCGCGACTCACGACCGACGCGAACGGGTCGACCCGCATCCTCTACGGCGGCTACGACGCGGTGTACAACTACGGCGGGCGCGTCGAGCCGCGGTTCGACCAGCGCGAGGAGTCGTTCCTCAAGCTCGCCGCCCACTTCGCCCACACCTACCCGCAGCTCGCCGACCTCGGCTTCTCCCACAAGTGGGGCGGCGCGATCGACACCTGCGGGCGGTTCTTCTCCTTCTTCGAGACCGCGCACGGCGGCAAGGTCGCGCACGCGGCCGGGTTCACCGGCCTCGGCGTCGGGGCGACGCGGTACGGCGCGAACGTCATGCTCGACCTCCTCGCCGGCACGCCGACCGAGCGCACGACGATGGACTTCGTCCAGAAGAAGCCGACGCCGTTCCCGCCCGACCCGCTCGCGTTCATCGGCGCGCGCATCTCGCTGTCGGAGATGGCCCGAGCCGACCGCAACGAGGGCAAGCGCGGGCTCTGGCTCCGCACGATGGACGCCGTCGGGCTGGGCTTCGACTCCTGAGCCGGGTTTCGACGCAGGAGCCGCAGTCCAACCCATGACAGGCGGAGCGTGGTTCGATACGGTGCAGGTGGTGGTCCCGCTCCCGTCGAACCCGCACAGCTCGCATCGGCCGGCAACGGACACCGCACCGCACCAGCAGCACCTCAGACAAAGGAGCACACCAGTGAGCGACTACGCCGTCGTCAACCCCGCGACCGGAGAGACTCTCCGCGACTACCCGACGATCACGGACGAGGAGCTGCAGCAGGCGATCACCGCCGCGTCCGCCGCCCACGAGGAGTGGTCGCGTCGCGCTCCCGTCGCCGACCGCGCTGCGCTCGTCGCCCGCGTCGCCGCCCTCCACACGGAGCGCCGTGAGCAGCTGGCCGAGATCGCCGTCCGCGAGATGGGCAAGACGTACGAGCAGGCGCTCGGCGAGGTCGACTTCGCCGCCGCGATCTACCAGTACTACGCCGACAACGGCGAGGCCTTCTCCGCCGACGAGCCGATCGAGCTGTCCGACGGCACCGGCTCGGCGTTCATCCGTCGTGCGTCGCTCGGCGTGCTGCTCGGCATCATGCCGTGGAACTTCCCGTACTACCAGGTGGCGCGGTTCGTCGGCCCGAACGTCGTCAACGGCAACACGATCCTCCTCAAGCACGCACCGCAGTGCCCCGAGTCGGCGCTGGCGATCGCGCAGATCTTCGACGACGCCGAAGCCGAGCTGGGCGCCCACGATTCCGTGTACGTGAACATCTTCGCCACGAACGACCAGATCGCGACGGTCATCGCCGACCCGCGCGTGCAGGGCGTCTCGGTCACCGGTTCGGAGCGCGCCGGTTCCGCCGTCGCCGAGCTGGCCGGCAAGCACCTCAAGAAGGTCGTGCTCGAGCTCGGTGGGTCCGACCCGTTCATCCTGCTGTCGACCGACGACCTCGACGCCGCCGTCCAGGACGCCGTCAACGCCCGCATCGACAACAACGGGCAGTCCTGCAACGCCGCCAAGCGGTTCATCATCATCGACGAGCTGTTCGACGACTTCGCCGCGAAGTTCACCGAGGTCTTCACCGCGAACGCGCCGGCCGACCCGATGGCGGAGAGCACGCAGCTCGGCCCGCTGTCGTCGGCCGCCGCGACCGAGCGACTCGGCGAGCAGCTCGGCCGCGCGAAGGCGCAGGGCGCGACGATCCTGGCATCGGGCGAGCCGAATGGGAACTTCTTCCCGCCGGCCGTGCTCACCGACGTGACGCCTGAGATGGACGCGTTCCACGAGGAGTTCTTCGGACCCGTCGCGTCGCTGTACCGGGTCGCGTCCGAGGAGGAGGCCGTGCGCCTCGCGAACGACACCCCGTTCGGCCTCGGCTCCTACGTCTACACGACCGACCAGGAGCAGGCGCTGCGGGTCGCGGACGGGATCGACGCCGGCATGGTGTGGATCAACCTCGTCCTCGGCGACGCGGCGGAGCTGCCCTTCGGCGGCGTGAAGCGCTCCGGCACCGGCCGCGAGATGGGCAAGCCCGCGATGGACGAGTTCGTCAACAAGAAGCTCATCCGCATCGCCTAGGCGCTTCGGCCCCGGTCGCCGAGCTCGCACCACGGTCACTGACGCCCCATCCAGTCTCTGAGCTCGCACCACCGGTCACTGACGCCCCCATCCGGTCACTGAGCCTGTCGAAGTGCGGTCCCGCCCCATGTCGACCGCCCTTCGACAAGCTCAGGGACCGGGATGGGGTGCGCGCGAGGACCGGGACACGGTGCACCCGCTCACCGCGCTCCTCACCCGCGGAACGCTTTCCGGTCACTGAGCTTGTCGAAGTGCGGTCCCGTCGTGCGGTCGCTGCCCTTCGACAAGCTCAGGGACCGAGAGGAGTGCGACTCAGGGACCGGACCGGGATGGTGCAGCTCAGGGACCGGGACGGCAGGGTGCGGCTTGGGGACCGGAACCCCCGCTGGGGTTCGTCAGCAAGCGGCGGTCACCCCGAACCGTGCACCCTCTCCGCTCCCTGAGCCTGTCGAAGGGCCCACGGTGGCACCTCGACAAGCTCGGTGACCGGGGTGGGCTCGGTGACCGGGGTGGGCTCGGTGACCGGGGTGCGCTCAGCGACCGGGGCCCGAAGGACCTTCAGCCGTCGGTGAGCTGGAGGGCGCTCCACAGCTCGGCGCGGTCGCCGAAGCGCGAGAGGTCGAGGTCGAGCAGCGACTCCAGCGTGGTGATGCGCGCCCGGAGGGTCTGCCGGTGGATCCCGAGGCGGCCAGCCGCCTGATCGGTCACGCAGTTCGCCTCCAACCACGCCCGGGCCGTCTCCACGTGGACCGCCCGAGCCTCGGCTCCGAGCCCGCCCAACGGCTCCAGCAGCCGATTCGCCAGCACCGACCCGCCCGACGCGCTCAGCAACCCGAGCAACCCCTGCTCGGCGAGTGCCTCGTACCGCACGAGTCGCGGCGTCTCCCCGGCCGACGCGCGCGCCCGCTCGGCCTCGGCCAGCCCGTCCCGCAAGCCCTCCCAGCTCGTCCTCGCCGACACCCCGCCCGACAGCCCGTGGCGGCCGACGACGGCGTCCCAGAGTCCGGTGTCCGCGTCGCTCGACACGATGACGATCCGCTCGTCCTGCTCGGCGAAGAACAGCTTGCCGCCGTGCGCCGCGGCCTGCACGTCGAGTTCCGAGAGGAAGCCCAGCTCACCCACGGGGATGTCGACCACGGCGACGCGGATCGGGTCGGGCGGCAGCGGCCCCCAGAGCCGCTGGGCGGTGCGCTCGGCGACGGCGCGGTCCCCGGAGAGCAGCAGCTCGAGGAGCCCCGACCGCAGCTGCCGGCGTGCGAGGTCGAGGGCGCTGTGCTGCTCGAGGGCGATGCTCGCGAGGCCGATGACGCTGGAGACGAGGTCGTGCTCGGCGTGGTCGAGCGGCACGCTGGAGCCGACCGCGAGGATGCCCCGCAGCTCGCCCCGGCGACCGAGCGTCAGCAGCGTCGCGCCCTCGGCTCCGTCCGCGAGGTGCAGGCCGGCCCGCGACCCGCGGCGCAGCACCTCGGCGACGGCGGCCTCCACACCCTCCGGCACCGGCTCGCGCGTCCTCGTGGTGACCCGGTTGCCGAGCGCGTCGTACAGCGCGACCCAGCAGCCGAGCTGCTGCCCCAGCTCCGCGAGGATCGCCGTCAGGCCGTCGGGTCGGAGCGCCGCCCTCGCGACCGCACGCTGGGCGGCGAGCGACCATTCGAGCGACGCCACGCGCGCGGCCGCGACCGCGTCGGCGACGAACCGGATGATGCCGATGAACGGGGTCCGCTCGCCCACCTCGAGCAGGGTGAACCCGTGACGCTCGCACGCGTCGACGAGACGCTGCGGGATGTCGGCGTGGATGATCCCGGTGGCGAACCCGAGCGCGAGCACGCCCCGGGCGGAGAGGCGGCGGACGTACTCGTCGGCGCGGCGGTCGGCGAGCTCGTCGCTCATCTCGCCGGTGAACTGCATGCCGTCGGTGAGGAGCAGCTGGCCCGGTTCCAGCCAGGGTGTCGGGTCGCCGAGGTCCGAGCTGTGCACCCAGGCGATGTCGCGATCGAGGACGTCGGCGTCACCCGCGACGACGAGGCCGAGCTTGAAGACCGGCTCGGCCATGAGCGTGCGCAGGGACACGTTCGAGGACGCACGGCCGACCTCGCCAGCGATCACTGAAGTGGTGGACATGTGCCGAAGCTATCACCGATCCCGCCATGTACATCGGCCGCGTCGATTGCCAGGCTGCAGGAGTGATCAATGACTTCCTCTCCGGCCTCGACAACGCCGGCGTCCGCGACGCCGACACCCAGCGCGTCCTGCACTCCTGGTCCGCCCAGAGCACGCTCAAGCCACTCCCCATCGCGGGCGGGCTCGGCAGCACCGTGTGGGACCACGACGGACGCCACTACCTCGACTTCTCCAGCCAGCTCGTCAACGTGAACCTCGGGTACCAGCACCCGAAGGTGGTCGCGGCGATCCAGGAGCAGGCGGCGCAGCTCACCACGATCGCGCCCGCCGCGGCGAACGCGACCCGTGCCGAGGCGGCTCGGCTCATCCTCGACCGCGCCCCCGAGGGCTTCGAGAAGGTCTTCTTCACCAACGGCGGCGCCGACGCGAACGAGAACGCGATCCGCATGGCGCGCATCGCCACCGGCCGCGACAAGGTCATCTCGACCTACCGCTCGTACCACGGCAACACGGGCGCGGCCATCGTCGCGACGGGCGACTGGCGCCGCATCCCCAACGAGTACGCCCGCGGCCACGTGCACGTGTTCGGCCCGTACCTCTACCGCACCGAGTTCTGGGCGACGACGCCGGAGGAGGAGTCGGAGCGCGCCCTCCGCCACCTCGAGCGCACCGTCCAGGCGGAAGGCCCCGGCTCGATCGCCGCGATCCTCCTCGAGACCGTCCCCGGCACCGCCGGCATCCTGACCCCGCCGCCCGGCTACCTCGCGGGTGTCCGCGCGATCGCCGACCGCTACGGCATCATGCTCATCCTCGACGAGGTCATGGCCGGCTTCGCCCGCACCGGCGAGTGGTTCGCGTTCGACGCGTTCGACGTGCGCCCCGACCTCATCACCTTCGCGAAGGGCGTCAACTCCGGCTACGTGCCGCTCGGTGGCGTCATCGTCTCCGAGCACATCGCCCGCGTCTTCGACGAGCAGGTGTTCCCCGGTGGGCTCACGTACTCCGGCCACCCGCTCGCCGCCGCGAGTGTCGTCGCGACGCTCACCGCGATGGCCGAGGAGGGCGTCGTCGAACACGCCAAGGCGATCGGCGCCGACCACATCGGGCCCGCGCTCCGCTCCCTCGCCGAGCGTCACGAGCTCATCGGCGAGGTCCGCGGCAGCGGCGTGTTCTGGGCGGTCGAGCTCGTCGAGGACCGCGACACCCGCGCACCGCTCGATGCGGCGGCGATGGGTCGGTTCAAGTCGTCCCTGCTCGAGGCCGGCCTCCTGCCGTTCATCAGCGAGAACCGCATCCACGTCGTCCCGCCCGCCGTCGTGACCGCCGACGAGGTCGCCTCGGGCATCGCGATCATCGACGCCGCCCTCGGGGAGCTGCGCGCATGAGCGGCGACCCGGACCCGTTCTGGGACTCGGTGTCGGGACTCCCGGCACCCGTCCCGGCACGACCAGCACCCAGCACCCCTGCACCCCACGACGCCCAGGAGCCCTCCGCATGACCACCACCGCCACGAGCACCACCCCCACCACCGACGCCGGTTCGCTGCCGGTCGTCCCGCACTGGATCGACGGAGCCGAGGCCCCGTCCAGCTCCGGTCGCACCGCCCCGGTCTACGACCCGGCGCTCGGTGTCGCGACGAAGCACGTCGCGCTCGCGAACCAGTCGGAGATCGACCGCGCCGTCGCATCCGCCGCCGCGGCCTTCCCGGCCTGGCGCGACCTGCCGCTCGCGAAGCGTCAGCAGATCGTGTTCAAGTTCCGTGAGCTGCTCGAGGCGAAGAAGGGTGAGCTGGCGGAGATCATCACCGCGGAGCACGGCAAGGTCGTCTCCGACGCGCTGGGTGAGATCACGCGCGGGCAGGAGGTCGTGGAGTTCGCGACCGGCCTCGCGCACCACCTGAAGGGCGAGTTCTCCGAGCAGGTCTCCACCGGTGTCGACGTGTACTCCACGAAGCAGCCGCTCGGGGTCGTGGGCATCATCTCGCCGTTCAACTTCCCCGCGATGGTGCCGATGTGGTTCTTCCCGATCGCGATCGCCGCCGGGAACACGGTCGTGCTGAAGCCGAGCGAGAAGGACCCGTCCGCGGCGATCTGGCTCGCGAAGCTGTGGCAGGAAGCCGGGCTCCCCGACGGCGTGTTCACGGTGCTGAACGGTGACAAGGAGGCCGTCGACGGGCTCCTCACCCACCCCGACGTCCGCGCGATCTCCTTCGTGGGTTCCACGCCGATCGCGAAGTACGTGTACGAGACCGGCACCGCACACGGCAAGCGCGTCCAGGCGCTCGGCGGGGCGAAGAACCACATGCTCGTGCTGCCCGACGCCGACCTCGACCTCGTCGCCGACTCCGCCATCAACGCCGGCTTCGGCTCCGCCGGGGAGCGGTGCATGGCGATCTCGGTCGTCGTCGCCGTGGAGCCCGTCGCGGACGAGCTCATCGCCAAGATCGCCGAACGCGCAGCGACCCTGCGGATCGGTGACGGACGCCGGAACTGCGACATGGGCCCGCTGGTGACGAAGGTGCACCGCGACAAGGTCGCGTCCTACCTCGACATCGCCGAAGCCGACGGCGCGACGATCGTCGTCGACGGCCGCAACACGCCCATCGACGGCGACCCGAACGGGTTCTGGCTCGGCCCGACCCTCATCGACAACGTCCCGACGACGTCGAAGGTGTACACGGAGGAGATCTTCGGACCCGTCCTCGCCGTCGTCCGCGTGCAGTCCTACGAAGAGGGTGTCGCGCTCATCAACGGTGGTGCGTTCGGGAACGGGACGGCGATCTTCACCAACGACGGCGGCGCCGCCCGACGGTTCCAGAACGAGATCCAGGTCGGGATGATCGGCATCAACGTGCCGATCCCCGTCCCGGTCGCGACGTTCTCCTTCGGCGGGTGGAAGGACTCCCTGTTCGGCGACACCAAGGCCCACGGCGCCGAGGGCGTCCGGTTCTTCACCCAGCAGAAGGCCATCACCTCCCGCTGGCTCGACCCCTCCCACGGCGGCATCAACCTCGGCTTCCCCCAGAACTGAGGTTCCCGGCCCCTCGGCGGCGCTCCCCGCGAGCCTGCCGAGGGGCCGAGTGCTTCCGGGGCCCTTCGACAAGCGGTCCCTGAGCCTGTCGAAGGGCCATGCCTCCCCAGCTGCCCTTCGACAAGCTCAGGGACCGGACGTTCGGTCCGAGATCTCCGTGCGGCGGACGCTTGGGCCCTTGCCACGGGTCGGACTCAGCCGCGACAATGGCCCCGCCGACCACGACCGACGAGGGGCACCACCGATGGCCATCGAACCGACCGAGCTCGATCACCGCTTCACCGCGCCGATCGGCGTCGACGTGAAGGGCGACGTCTGGTCCTGCGTCGAGATGCCCGGCTCGGCCGAGTTCTTCGGCACCGGCAAGTCCGTCCGCGTCGATGCGACCGTCGACGGTGTCGACCTCCCGAACGTCGGGCTCATGCCGACCGGCTCCGGTGGTCACATGCTGTCCATCAGCGCGAAGCTGCGGAAGCGTCTCGGCAAGGACATCGGCGACACCGTCGACGTCCACCTCACCCGCCGCCTGAGCTGACGACAGGAGATCCGCGCGGCAGCAGGAGATCCTGAGGGAGGACCTCCTGCTGTCGGGCGGATCTCCTGTGCTCAGCCGCCCGTGACCCGGCGGATGAGGTCCTGGATGAACGGCACCACGTCCGATGCCTGGTCGACGCCCGCGAAGGCGACCGCCAGCAGCGGCCACAGCGACACGAGGAGCGCCGAGATCACCGCCGCGACGGCCAGCACCCAGGAGAGTGCGCCGTTGCGGCTGCGGACGCACCCGAGCAGGAACAGCAGCGCGAGGACGTACCCGATGAGGAGCGCGACCACGATGCCACCGACCGGGACGTTGAGCGCACCGACCGTCGCGCCGTCGGCCGCACCGATGAGCCCGAGGATCGGGATCAGCACCCCGACGACGATCAGGACGAGGAGGACGACTCCCGTGATCGCGGCCGCCCACACGGCACGCGGACGCGGACGGGCGCCGTACGACGTGGTCCGGCTGAAGAGCGGCATGTCACTGCTCCTTCGTCGGCGCCGCAGCTTGGACGGCCGTGGCCTCGGCGGGAGCGTCCGCCACCTCGTCGACGTCAGCGACCTTCGGGGCAGGCTGGTCGTGCGTGTCCTCGTCGGCGGGCTCGAGCGCGCTCGGGGTTCCGTCGACGGGCGCCGCGGCGCCGCCGTCCTGCTCGGGGGCCGAAACCAGGTCGGCATCAGCGATCGTTGCGGCAGGCTCTTCCGCTGGAGCGTCCTGGATCACGTCAGCCGCCCCGACGGGCTCAGCGTCGGCGAGGTTCGGGTCGGCGCCGTGCGTCACCTCGTCAGCGACGGTCGCGAGCGAGTCGGCCGCGGTGGCCAGCTGGCGGGCGGCCTCGGCGAGTTCCTCCGACACGTCGTCGGAGGATTCCGACACCACCTCATCGATCGGTTCACCGGCGACGTCGCCGTCGGCCGTGAGCTCGTCGTCGGCACCGGCGACCACGACCGGCTGCTCGTTCCCCAGCGACCGGCCGTCGTCGCCCTCGGACCGGCCGGTCCGCTGCTCCACCGCGTCGCCGGCGGCGTCGGCCAGGTCGGCCGCTCCGGCTCGCGCCGAGTCCACCGCGTCCGATGCAGCAGCCTTCGCCGTGCCGAGGGCATCCCCGGCGGCCTCCGCCGCATCGCCGATCGCGGCACCCGCCGCGGACGTCGCATTGCCGATGGCGGCCTTGGCGTCGTCGATCGCCTCGCCCGGATCGGGCTCGATCGGGTCGAACGGCCCGTGGATGTCGGTGACCGTGATGTCGATGTCGACCGGTCCGGGGTGGCGGGCCTCCAGCACGGCCGCGACGTCGGCCCGGACCGTGTCCGCGACCTCGTCGATGCCGGCCGGGTACTCGGCCACCAGTGAGACCTCGACGTTCAGCACGTCGTCGTCGGCCAGGACGTTGACGCCGGGGACGGCGGTGCGGCCGAGCAGGCGGGTGCGGGCGCTGTCGATGGCGCGGGCCGTCGGGGAACCGAGGGCGTGCACACCGGGGACCGTCTCGGCCGTCGTGGCGATGACCTGGGCGAGCTCGTCGGCCTCCTGCTCACGTCGCCGGCCGGCGTCGAGCTCGACCACCGGTGCGTCCGCCGGTTCCGGCGAAGCCACCGGCTCCGACACCGACACCGCCGGCGTCTCGGCGGAGACCGAGTCGGACACGGCCGGTTCAGCGGTCTCCGGTCCAGCGACCGCCGTGTCCGCCGGCAGCGACCGCCACAGGAGCGGGAGCGGTCCCGCCCACGTGCTCGCCGTCGTGCGATTCGATGCGGCGGACCTCGTCATCCGGATGCGCGGGCACGAGCACCGTCGGGTGCTCAGCCCGGACCTCGGCCGGGGTGGGGATGTGGTGCTGGTCCGGGTGCTTCGTGTCGTCGCTCATGCGATCCTCCTCGCACCGCGTCGGCGGTGCATCGGTCCTACTGCTGTCGATTCGGGTGCCGCAGGCGGCACCGCGGGGTGTCGGGTCAGACGACCCGGTTCGTGCTGGCGAGCCGCGTGCGCAGTCCGCTGACGATCTGGATGACCACCGGGGTGGACGTCCCGAGGACGCCGTCCCACTCGTGGATGGCCGCCTCGATGTCGCGCCGCAGCTGAACGGGCGAGGCGCCGCGACGAGCGTGTGCGGTGAGGCGCAGCGTGGACTGCTTGCGGATCCGGAAGCCGGTGACGTCGACGGCGACCACGTCGGGGTTGCGCCCGATCGCCTCCTCGAGGACCTGCTCGGCGACCTTCACGTCGAGCAGGACGCGACCACCGGTCGGGGTGTCCTTCGTCCGCTGCTCGTCGACCTGCAGCAGCGTTCCGGTGTGCCCGCGGCCCTGCCGGAACACGAACCAGAGGATGACCAGGATGAGCAGCAGGGCGACGACCGCCGCGACCCACAGGATCCACGGCTGGGCGTCGATGGTGTCGTTCGTCGGTCCGACGGCTCGCTCGGCGTTCTCGCTGATCGTGCGCTGCACGTCCGGCAGGAGCGCGCCCACGGACAGGGCCGCGCCGGCCGCGAGGACGACGAGTCCCACGACGAAGATGAAGAACCGGTTGAGGAATCGATTCGTGGAGTTCATCAGGCCACCGTTCCCTTGCTGCTCACGCGGACCTTGGCGCGGAGCGCCGGCCGGTAGTCGTAGGACGCGACCTCCGCGTCCACGGCCTGCTGGATCTCGCGCTGGTCGACGCGTCGGCCGCTCGTCGGCGTGACGTCGACGCGGGCGCTCCTGGCGCCGACGCTGACACTCACCTGCGAGGGGTCGATGTCACCGGCGTACGAGGCGACGCGGGCGAGCGACTGCGCGATCACGCGGTCGTCCACGACGGCCGCGGTGCGGTCGGCGATCGACCCGCGACGCCCTTGGCGGGCGGGGGCCAGCGACAGGACGATCAGCACGAGGCCGATGATCGCCGCGACCGCGCCGATGGCGACGAGCAGCGGGGCCGGAGCGGTCGCCGCGGTGAGCACCGCGGTGACGATGTCCTTCGGTGCGACGAGGAGCGCCGGCTGCCCGATCGCGGCCAGGACCGATTCGGTGCCGAGCCAGGCGAGCACGAGCGCGAGGATGATCGCGATCGTGATCGCGAGCGTCGACCGCGGCGAGTGGGTCTCGCGACGCACCGCGCGGCGGTACAGGGCTGGGGTGCTCACAACACCCTCCTTCGTTCTTCGAGCTTCGCGCCCGTGATGTGGAGGTCGACGCGTCCGATCGTCGACCCGGTCAGGTCCAGGCACCGCTCACGGATGCTGGTCTGTGCGCGTGCCAGGCGTTCGAGGACGGTTCCCGAGGTCCGGGATCCGGCGCCGAGCGGCGACACGTGGATGGGCGTGCTCGCGGTGACCGTGAGGGCCCCCTGGGCGTCGGAGAGCTCGACCGAGACCTCCGACGCCCGCACACCGAGTTCCTCCGCGGTGACGGCAGACACGACGCGACGCACGGCGCGGGAGCTGATCGTGTTGCGACCATGCACGGCCTGTTCGGCCGTCACCGCCGCGGTCACGACGACCGCCGCCCGCGGAGCGCGTCGGCGACACCGCGCAGGTCGAGCTTGCCCTCGAGCACGCGTCCGATGCCGAATCCGATCAGCATGAACAGCGCGACGAGGATCATGCTCCAGAACCCGAATGCGACGGCAGCCAGTGCCAGGACGGCACCGACGAGGATGCCGCGATCGGTCGTGGTCACTGGACGCGGCTCTCGTCAGCGTCGTTGTCGTCGTCCGACGGGATGTGGACGTCGGAGACGGTGACGTTGACCTCGGTGACGTCCATACCCACGACGTTCGAGATCGCGTCGGTGACGCTGCGACGGACGTCGTCCGCGACGCGCTGGAGGTCGACGGGGTACTCGGCGACGATCACGATGTCAGCGGCGACCTGCTTCTCGCCGACCTCGACCGAGACGCCCTGACCGCGGTCCTGGGCGTTGATGGCGTTGCGGATGGCGCCGATGGCGCGAGCTGCTCCGCCGCCGAGGTCGTGCACGCCGGGGACCTCGCGGGCTGCGATGCCGGCGACCTTCTGGACGACGCCGTCGGCGATGACGTTCTTGCCCGTGGAGGCGGTGGCTGCGTGGTTGGCGGTGTCGGTGGTGTTCGACATGGTGTTGCTCCTTCGGTGGCTGGTACTGCGGTTTCGCGGTCCGGGTGTCCGGTCGCGGTGCCCGTGTTCCGGGCGACATCTATGAGACTGCGCGTCACGCCCGATCCTCACGGTCGATCTCGTTTTCGTCGCGAAGCACTCAGTTTCTGGATATTCGCGACTCGTCGATCAGGCGCGGAGGGTCTGGCTCGGGCCCTCGCCGAAGCGGTTCCGGTAGGCGGAGGCGAAGCGGCCGAGGTGGACGAACCCCCACCGCTTCGCGACCTCGCCGACCGTGGTCTCCTGCGGCGAGCTGTCGGCGAGCTCGCGCCGGGTGCGGTCGAGGCGGATGTCGCGCAGGTAGGCGGTGGGCGACATGCCGAGCTCGCGACGGCAGTGGAGCTGCAGCGTCCTCGTGTGCAGCCCGGCCGCCTTCGCCGCGTCGGCGGGCGTGATGGGCTCCGCCGCGTGGTGGTGCAGGTATTCGACCGCGAGGCGGGTGCGCGCCATCGAGGGCTCGCGGAGCGGCTCCGGCAGGTCGACCACCGCCCACGGTGCGAGCTGCAGCAGCGCGAGGGCGAGCGGTCGCTGGGCGTTCATGCGGAGCAGCGGAGGGGCCGTCTCGTCGGTGAGCACCGGGGTGGAGGCGTTCAGCGCCACGCGCCAGCGCTCGATCGCCTCGGGTGTCGGCGTCGCCTCGAGGTCGAAGGACACCGCTTGACTCGGGCCGGCGTGGATCTCGGTCGCGATGTCCTCGAGGTACGGTGCGGAGAACAGCACGGAGTTCTGCCGATGCGGGGTGAGGTGCACCGTGTACGGCCGGTGGAACGGGAGGACGAACGGGTGTCGCGGGATCTCCATCCGTTGGCCGTCGCGACGCACGATCCAGCCGCCGCCGGTCGTGACCCACGAGACCACGTAGTCGGTGAGGCCGGGGGTCTCGCCGGTGACGTGCCCGGTCATCGTCGCGGTGCGGAGCGAGACACGGTCGTCGCCGATCGACACCCACTGGAACGAGAACGGCTCGGAACCGCGGGTGACGGTGAAGCGGCTGCCGTCGTAGGCGCGCTCGTAGTTCTGCCGGGCGACCGCCGGGTCGTCGCCGCTGACCGTGACCCTGCGGATCGGAACCGTCGACGCCGTACTGCTCGCACTGCCGAGCAGCGGGCCGGTGTCGGAGTCGCTCTCCGGATCTGATTCGGATGCGAGGAAGGAGTGTTGCATGGTCGTCCTTGTGCGAGTGGGGGTCTCTTCGTCGCGGGACGGGCCCCATGGCCCCGTCGGTTTCCCGCGTCATTGGAGAGACGGACCGTAGAGGAGGGAATCTCACGGTTCACTCAGCAGTTCGTCAGACAACGCCGTACCGGATGCCTCGCAGCACGCGTTTCGGTGAAAACTCAGTAGTCGGGACCTCCCGGTGAGGACATGAATCCGTCCCCGGCGCCCGGTCCCTGAGCCTGTCGACGGGCAGCCGAAAGCGCCCGTTCCGTCGTCCTGAAGCTCTCCAGACGACGCAACGGGCGCTCTCGGTGATGTCGCAGTGCCGCCTACGCTGCGTCCAGATACCCGTTCGGGTTGAGGACGAACTTCTGCGCAGCCCCCGCATCGAACTCGGCGTACCCGCGCGGGGCGTCCTCGAGGGTGATCGCGGTGGCGTTGACGTTCTTCGCGATGTGGACCTTGTCGTGCAGGATCGCCATCATCAGGCCGTGGTTGTACTTCATGACCGGGCACTGACCGGTGGTGAACGACAGCGACTTCGCCCAACCGGTGCCGAGACTCAGCGACAGCGCGCCCTTCTTCGCGGCCTCGTCGATGCCGCCCGGGTCACCCGTCACGTAGAGCCCGGGGATGCCGAGCGCACCGCCGGCCGCCGTGATGTCCATGAGCGAGTTGAGCACGGTCGCCGGGGCTTCATGACCCGCGTCACCGCCGTGGCCACGAGCCTCGAAGCCGACGGCGTCGACCGCGCAGTCGACCTCCGGGACACCGAGGATCTGTTCGATCTGCTCCGCCGGCTCGCCCTTGGTGAGGTCGACGGTCTCGCAACCGAAGCTCCGCGCCTGCGCCAACCGGTCGGCGTTCATGTCGCCGACGATGACCGCAGCGGCGCCGAGGAGCATGGCCCCGGTCGCTGCGGCGAGTCCGACGGGACCCGCACCTGCCACGTAGACGGTCGAGCCGACGCCGACACCCGCCGTCACCGCACCGTGGAAGCCGGTCGGGAAGATGTCGGAGAGCATCGTGAGGTCCATGATCTTCTCGAGCGCCTGGTCGCGGTCCGGGAACTTCAGGAGGTTCCAGTCCGCGTAGGGCACGAGCACGTACTCGGCCTGGCCGCCGACCCAGCCACCCATGTCGACGTAGCCGTAGGCACTGCCCGGGCGGTCGGGGTTCACGTTGAGGCAGATGCCGGTCTTGCGCTCCTTGCAGTTGCGACAGCGACCGCAGGCGATGTTGAAGGGCACCGAGACGATGTCGCCGACCTTGATGAACTCGACGTCCGGTCCGACCTCGACGACTTCACCGGTGATCTCGTGTCCGAGGACGAGGTTCGGCGGTGCCGTGGTGCGGCCGCGGACCATGTGCTGGTCGGAGCCGCAGATGTTGGTCGCGACGGTCTTGAGGATGGCGCCGTGGGGGACTTTCCGGCCGACGTTGGCCGGGTTCACCCCCGGTCCGTCCTTGAGTTCGAAGGTGGGGTAGTCGATGTCGATGACCTCGACGACACCCGCTGCTTTGTAGGCGACAGCTCTGTTACCTGACACGTGATCCTCCTTGATCGCGGGCGCCCGTTGTGGGGCACCCTGTGTCTGCTCGACCCTATCCCGCCCCTGCCGCGAGCGGCAGTCCCCCGGTCCCTGAGAACACCTCCGCCGGTCCCTGAGCGCACCTCCACCGGTCCCTGAGCGCACCTCCGCCGGTCCCTGAGCCTGTCGAAGGGCTGCCACCCCGAGACCGGCCCGCTCCTCCGCACGGTCCTCGGCCCACGTCCGGTCCCTGAGCCTGTCGAAGGGCACCCCTGTGGAGAGCGCCCTCGGTCGTCTGCACACCTTGTCTAGGCTGCTCTGAAGCCGTTTTCCGAAGCCGCGGTCATCCCACATGTACAGACGGAGGCTCAAAACGTACACTTGCGACATGTCCCGGATCAACGTCACCGAAGCTCGAGCGAAGTTCTCCGAGCTCATCGCGCGATCCCACACCGAAGCCGTCTTCGTGGAGCGTCGCGGGCGCGCGGAGGCCGTCATCATCAGTCCCGAACAGTACGACCGGATGATGGAGGCGCTCGAAGACGCCGAGGACGCCCGTGCCTTCGACGCGGCGATGGCCGAGGAGGGCGACAGCATCCCGTGGGCGCAGGCGAAGGCCGACCTCGGCTGGGAATGAGTCGATACGACATCGAGCTGCGGCCGGCCGCGATCAAGGCGCTCCGCAAGATCGACCATCAGGACCAGCGACGCATCCGGGCCGCGATCGCTCTGCTCGGGGAGAACCCACGCCCGCCGAGCGCCACGGCGTTGCAGGGGCGCCCCGGCTTCCGAGTCAGGGTGGGCAACTATCGGATCGTGTACACGATCGATGACGGTGTGCTCCTCGTGGTCGTCATCACGCTCGGCCATCGGAGCGACGTCTACCGGGGCTGACGTCCGGCGACCTCGTGTCGGCGCCCACCCCTACGCTGGTGGAGCAGACCCCGAGGAGAGCACCCAGCATGAAGAAGACTCCCTTGGCGTTGCTCGTCGCGCTCCTTGCAGCCGTCGTGGTGCTCGTCGCGACGCAGGTCGACGGCGGGATCGTGTTCGGCGAGCCAGGATCACCGACGCCGACATCGCGTCGCACCGACGCCCGCGGCGGTCAGCCCGAGCGCGCGGGCATCGCTCGAGGCCGCCGGCTTCGCTGTCGTGGACGCGTCCGGGCAGTTGGTCGTCTCGGCCACCGCCGTCGAAGACGCGCTGGCCGACGTCGACACCGCGACCCAGGTCGCCACCGGCTACGACCGGGACCGGTTCGGTCAGCGCTGGGCCGACATCGACCGCAACGGCTGCGACACCCGCAACGACGTGCTGGCGCGCGATCTCGTCGACGTCACCTTCAAGCCGGGGACCCGCGACTGCGTCGTCCTCACCGGCGTGCTGCACGACCTCTACACGGGGTCGACGATCGACTTCCAGCGCGGTGAGCGGTCGAGTCAGCTCGTCCAGATCGACCACGTCGTCCCACTCGCGTGGGGTTGGCGTCACGGCGGGAACACGTGGACGGAGCAGCAGCGGGAGCAGTTCGCGAACGACCCGATCAACCTGCAGGCCGTCGACGGCGCGACGAACTCCTCGAAGTCGGACTCCGGCCCCGGCGATTGGATGCCGCCGGCGGCCGCGTCGCACTGCGAGTACGCGGCGCGGTTCGTGCTCGTGCTGATGGCGTACGACCTCACGGTCGACGACGCCGACCGCCAGGCGCTCACGGGCACGCTGGACAGCTGCCGGGCGTAGCGCCGCGTCGGCACCGCACGAGAACAGGACAAACGCCCGAGAACCGGACGTTTCCCGCGATTCCATCCGGTTCTCGCGCCGATATCCTGCTGTCAGGCGGGACGAAAAAAGCGGCCCACCGAAGTGGACCGCTTTTCGAAATGTGCGCCCGAAGGGATTCGAACCCCCAACCTTCTGATCCGTAGTCAGATGCTCTATCCGTTGAGCTACGGGCGCATTGCTTGCTGAGAGAAGAGAACTTCGGCTCGGCAGGCCGAAGTAGAGCCTACAACACGGAAGCCGAAGACGCGAATCGTGCTGCGAGGGGTTCGGGGCCGGGGAGGGTCACGCCCTTCGACAAGCTCAGGGACCGGGAGGTGGTCGAGCTCAGGGACCGGAGGAGGTGGCTCAGGGACCGGAGAAGGTGACTCAGGGACCGGGTGCGGCCCGGGCAGCCATGGAAGGGCTCCCCATCGACACGACGGGCGCCGACATGGAACAGTCGATGCGACCACCTGCCGAGAGGACGATGTGAGCGCAGCACCAGGACCGACGAACGACGGCTTCACCATGATCGGCCGCCATCCCGTCAGGGCGAACCTCGTCCTCATCCTGATCCTGTCGGGCATCCTCGCCACCGTCCTCGGCTGGATCACCGGAAGCGTCATCGACGGCATCTTCGACATCGCACCCACGGCGCTCATCGTCATTCCGGTCTTCTTCATCCTCACCGCCGGCATCTGCCTGTCCTACCTCCGGACCGCCTTCCGCCCGGTCGGTGTCGACGCCGTCCGCGGCACAGCCCTCCTCGGCGGCCAGACGGTCCCGCTCCGCTCGATCGTGAGCGGCGAGCTCCTCACCCGCAATCCCGCCGCGACCACGCCGGCCCTCAGCCTGCGACTCACGACCGACACCGGCGCACGCGCCCGCATCATCATGAACGGCGGCTGGCTTCGCAGCCTCCCCACGTCGGACCTCGTGCCACTCGTCGCGCTCATCGCCGGCAGCGGCATCCCCGACGACACCGGCCAGGATCCGCTCGACGTCGGCCGGGAACGCATCTCGCGTTCACTCGCCGGGAAGGGCTCGGACGTCGCGATCGGTCGACGCGGGTTCATCGGCGACTGCATCGCCGTGGCGGAGTCCACCGGCGACGTGAAGCTGCTCGACGCGGTGGTCCAGGCCGCGGGGCCGCTCGGCCGGAGCATCCGGGACGAAGCGATGCGGGCCGCACAGGGCGCAGTGGAGGAGGTCGTGCGCGCGCATCAGGACGTGGCTCCAGCGGCGCCTGACGCCCCGAACCCCACTCCCCTCGTGCCGCCTGCGCCGCAGTACGGGTCGGTCGTCGCGGACGAGGACGAGGCGACGGCGGTCGACGACAACGACACGGACGACGACCGGTTCCGTCGACCGGACGACCCGGCCCGGCTGGCCGCGGAGCAGATCGTCGACCGAGTGCACCTCGACAAGCTCGGTGACCGGAATGGGGCGCTTGGCAATCGGGATGCGGAGCTTGGCAACCGGAATGGGGCGCTCGGCAATCGGGATGCGGAGCGCGGCGATCGGGATGCGGAGCGCGGCGACCCGGACGACGGACGCGAGTTGCCGTCGTGGATTCCGCCACAGGACCAGGCTCGGGTGCGGTCCTGGCTCGCGGACGACGACGACGTCGTCCACCTGCAACCGATCCCGGAGACGGTCGGCGCACGCACCCTCCGGAAGGTCTGCGACCGGATCCTCATCGGGCTCGCCGGGATCGGCCTGCTCGCGATCTTCGGGGCGGCCATCGCGGAAGGGGTCATCGACCGCCTCCTGCCGTCCGACGCGAACGCGCTCGTCGCCGTCGCCGTGGTCGGCTCGGCACTGCTCGCGTTCGTCGCGTGGATCGTCGGCGGCATCGCGCGGGCACGCGAGATCCACATCGCCCAGCAGCTTCTCCCTCGACTGGCTCGACCGGCGCGGCCCGGAACAACGCCGCCGCGGACTCCCGCCGGTGCTCCTGCAGCACTTCCTCGGCCCGATCCCCGCGTCGCGCCTGTTCGCAGCCGGAGCCTACGCCGGCACCTGCCTCGGCGGCGTCGGTGTCCTCGCGGGCGCCCTCCTCTCCGTCGACCCGGAGGAGCTCGGCGCGACCGGGCCGATCATGCTCGGCGTCAGCCTCGTGCTCACGGCCGTCGGGACGGTGCTGTTCATCGTGCGCTGGCGGCGGGTCAAGCGGCAGCGGGCGCTGGCGATCGAGCTCGGCGGCGAGCGCCTGGCGTACCTCGGGAACCTGTAGGCGAGCGGGCGGTCGGCGGGCCCTTCGACAAGCTCAGGGACCGGACGAAGAGATCCACCGCTTTCGACAAGCTCAGGGGCCGGACGAGGTCCCGCAAACCTGGGTCGAAAACACCCCTTGCGCAACCGGTACTCAGTGTTACTATCTACCAGTACCTAGTATCACTCAGTAGTCAGCAAGGAGTGCCATGGCGAAGCAGATGACCGAGATGCTCAAGGGGACGCTCGAAGGCATCGTCCTGGCGCTGCTCGCCGGCTCCCCCGCCTACGGCTACGAGATCACCGCCCGCCTGCGCGACAAGGGCTTCACCGACATCGCCGAAGGCACCATCTACGCGATCCTCGTCCGGATCGAGCAGAAGGGGCTCGTCAGCATCGAGAAGCGCCCCTCCGAGAAGGGCCCACCCCGCAAGGTGTACGCCCTCAACCCCGACGGCGAGCGCTATCTCGCCGAGTTCTGGAACACCTGGAGCTTCCTGTCCGAGCGACTCGAACAGCTCCGAGACGAAAGGTCCTGACCATGTTCCTCAGCCGCATGATCGAGGAGAAACGCCAATACAAGCGGTTCCGCGCACGCACCCGGGCGCTTCCGCCCAACTACCGGACGACCGTCGAGGCGCTCGAGCACTACGTGTACTACTTCGCCTCCGCGCGCAGCACGAACCTGCTCCCGCTCCTCGACAACCTCACCGAGCTCTTCGAAGAGGCCGCAGCCAACGACATGCCGATCCGCAGCATCGTCGGCGACGACCCGATCGAGTTCATCGAGGAACTCATCCGCAACTACGCACCCGGCGAGTGGATCCTCAAGGAACGCGCACGCCTCACGAGCGCGATCGACGCCGCTGCGCACGGCACCGGTCCCGGCAGCGACCCTCGCTGACCTCCCCGACGCCACCGCACTGACCACCCGCAGAGCCGGGCACACCGCACCTCCCGCCGCAGATCGCACCACAGGCACCAGGTCGACGCCGCAACCATCGACCATCGACACCGCGCCTGGGTAGCGCTGTTCGTCGCGCCCACCCGCGACCGCCTCGGCGGCTCCTCCACCCGCACCTCGCGCCCCTCCGAGCGCGTCCATCAGCGACCCCGAAAGGCCGGACACCATGCCCACGACCACCGCACCACCCGCCACTGCGCCGACATCCGCGATCCACCTCCGCGGACTCACCAAGTCCTTCGGCACACTCGACGTCCTGCGCGGCGTCGACCTCGACGTCGAACGCGGCAGCATCTTCGCCCTGCTCGGCTCCAACGGCGCCGGCAAGACCACCGTCGTCAACATCCTCTCGACACTGCTCCGTGGAGACGGCGGCACCGCGCAGGTCGGCGGGTTCGACGTCGTCTCGCAAGCCGCCCGGGTCCGCGAGATGATCAGCCTGACCGGCCAGTTCGCCGCCGTCGACGACACCCTCTCCGGGCGCGAGAACCTCGTCCTCGTCGCCCGACTCCGTCACCTGCCGCAGCCGAAACGGATCGCCGACGAACTCCTCGCGCGGTTCTCCCTCACCGATGCCGGCACCAGACGAGCGGGCACCTACTCGGGCGGGATGCGGCGCCGCCTCGACATCGCCATGAGCCTCGTGGGTGACCCCTCGGTCGTCTTCCTCGACGAGCCCACCACGGGGCTCGACCCGGAAGCACGACTCGAGGTCTGGGACGTCATCACGGAGCTGGCCGGACACGGCACCACCGTCCTCCTGACCACCCAGTACCTCGACGAGGCAGAGCACCTCGCCGACCGCATCGCCATCCTCCACGAGGGCCGCATCATCGCGAACGGGACCCTGTCCGAACTCAAGCGACTCCTGCCGCCGGCCGCGGTGGAGTACGTCGAGAAGCAGCCCAGCCTCGAGGACGTGTTCCTCGCCATCATCGGCCATCGCGACGCCCGGAACGACATCTCCACGACGCACTCCGACACCGACAGGGAGCAATCATGACCACGTTCACAGCACCCACAGCCCGTCCCGCCGTCGCCCGACGACGCTCGCACCTCCTCAGCGACACGAGTGTCCTGACGGGTCGATCCATGCGGCACATCACGCGCAGTCTCGACACGATCATCACGGTCACGATCACCCCGATCGCCCTGATGCTCCTGTTCACCTACGTCTTCGGCGGAGCCCTGGCGACGGGCACCGACACCTACGTCACCTACCTGCTCCCGGGCATCCTGCTCATCACGATCGCCTCCGGCATCGCGTACACGGCGCTCCGCTTGTACACCGATCTGCAGAGCGGTGTCTTCCAGCGGTTCCACTCCATGCCGATCTCACGATCGGCGATCCTCTGGGCGCACGTGCTCACGTCGCTGGTCTCCAACGGCCTGTCGCTCGTCATCGTCGTGGCGGTCGCCCTGGTGATGGGGTTCCGATCCCCGGCCGGTCCGCTCGCCTGGCTCGGCGTCGTCGGGATCCTGGCCCTGTTCACCCTCGCGCTGACCTGGGTCGCCGTGATCGCCGGGCTCGCGGCGAAGAGTCCCGACGGTGCGGGTGCGTTCGCCTACCCGCTGATCTTCCTGCCCTTCATCAGCTCGGCGTTCGTCCCGACCGACACCATGCCGGGCCCGGTGCGCTGGTTCGCCGAGCACCAGCCCGTCACCTCGATCGTCGACACCATCCGACGACTGTTGGCAGCCGAGGCCGTCGGCGGCGAGATCTGGATCGCGCTCGCGTGGTGCGTCGGGCTGCTCGTGGTCGCGTACGGGTTCGCGATGCTCGTCTACCGGCGACGCCTGGCGTGACCGCGGCGGCGAGTCGGCGACCGCCTCAGCGGACTCGTCGAGCGACCGGCAGCGCTACTGCGCGACGACCTTCGCGAGCACCCAGTGCGCGCGGTCGAGGGAGTTCGCGGGTGCCGGCTGGTACTGGAAGGCCCGCGCGCCACGCTGGACGGAGACACCCTGCGCCGTCGCAGCGGCCTCCAATTGACCGGTGAAGCGCTGCCAGCCGTCGAGCCCCTGCGGGAACCCGAAGTTCTCCTCCAGCGAGGTGACCAGCACCTCAGCGCCGGAACCCGCGGGCCACACCTCGATCACCGCGTCCTCCTTCGAGATCTGATTGAGGCCCCAGACGCCCGGACGCAGGGACTTCAACCGGCTCTTCGGCAGGCCCTCGATGAGCGCGACCGCACCGGCGGTGTCGGTCCCGAGGATGACGGAGCGACCGAACTCCTGCAGGGTCGCGGGGATCCTGGCCTGCTTGCTCTCGCCGGCCTCCCGGATCTTCCGGCGCCCGAGTCCCTTCAACACCCCCAGCCCGACGATGGCGAGCAGGACGAGAATGGCGATGATCGCGAGCACGTTGCTGTCCACAGGAGCCCCCCAAGGCTGTCGATTCCGGGCGGTTCGCCCAGGACGAGGATGCCGCAGACCCGACATCCCTTCAATGGGTACCGGTCCCCACCCCGTCAGGCCACGGTCAGGCCGGCGACGGGAGTCCAGCGTCAACGGGCGCCGACCCCCGCCTGTCCGTCGACGCCGAGACGGTCGACGCAGGAGCGAACCGTGCGACCTCCCGCCACATCGCAGCCGGCGTCACGCCCGGGATCCCCGTGATCGAGGCGATGCTCCGGAATCCGCTTCGCCGATACAGCGCGCGATTGCGCTCGTTCGACGACTCCAGGTACACGGGGAGGCCGTCGGCGTCGATGGTGCGCAGGCGTGACTCGAGGAGCGCACCCCCGACACCGGCCCCGCGAGCGCCGTCGCCGACGCCGATCTGTGCGAGGTACCAGTGCGGTTCGGCCGGACGGTGCAGCGCGAGAGTCCGCTGCAGGCGCATGGCTCGCGGAAGGCCGCGCAGCCCCAGCGCACGGGCGAACCTCGGCAGCTGCCGCACCTGGTCGAGCACGGAGTGGCGGGCGTCCGGCGTCTCCCAGACGGCGACACCGAGGACGACGCCGTCGGCGTCCCGGCGAGCGAGGTCGACGCGGCCACTCGATGCCGCACCCGAGCACAGCATCGCCTCGAAGAGGAGGGCGAGCCGGCGCTCACGGTCAGAACCGGAGACGAGCGTCGAGGTGACCGTGTCCTGTCGGAAGGCGGTCGCGAGCACGGCCGCGGCCTCCTCGAGGTCGGCGGGCGAGGCGGGAGCGATGGTGAACACGCGTTTCCTTTCGGGCGGAGAGTGAGTGTGGGGCGACGACCTGCGCGGGTCAGTGCGCCTGGGAACCGAGCTCGATGACGAGGACACCGACCGCGATCAGGCCGATGCCGACGATCATCTTCGGCGTCAGCTTCTCCTTGAAGAGCACGCGCGCACCGATGGCCGTGAGGGCGACCCCGCAGGCGGCCCAGATCCCGTAGGCGATCCCGACGGGCATCCCGTTCGCGAGTGCGATGGTCAGCAGTCCGAAGGCGGTCACGTAGAACACGGCGACGGGAGCGATCCACCGCTTCTTCCGCAGGCCTTCCGAGGCGCGCAGGGAGAGCGTCGCGGCGACCTCGGTGACGATGGCGCCGGCCAGGAGCAACCAGGTCATGCGCCGACCTCCTCGTTGGTCGCGGCGGGCGTCGGCGACTCCGGCGCGTGGCCCGTCTCCACGAGCACGACGCCGGCGATCACGATCGCGATGCCGAGCCCGATCGTGAAGGTGAACTGCTCGCCGAACACGAGCGACGCGAGCACCGCGGTGAGCGCGACGCCGGCGGCCGCCCAGATGCCGTAGACCACCCCGATCGGCACCCCCATGCGGAGCAGGAGCGACAGCGCGACGAACGCGCCCGCGTATCCGGCCACCGCGAGGATCGACCACCAGGGGTTCTCGATGGCGCCACGGAGCGAGAGGGTCGCCGTGACCTCCAACAGGATGGCGGCGGAGAGGATCAGCCACTTCTTCATCGGGCTTCACCTCCAGCGAGGGCCAGGAGTCGCGAGACGAGGTCGGCGCGCTGGTCGCGGCCGACGTCGAGGATGCCGGTCGCCTCGGCGATCCAGAGGCCGTTCGCCGCCAACCAGACGAGCAGGAGGGAGGTCGAATCGGTGTCCTCACCGAACCCGAACCAGGTGCGGAGGTACTCGAGCCAGGGAGCGGCGAGTTCGGGACGCCTGACCGCCTCGGCGAAGACGACGAACTCGCCCTGGCTCGCCCCGCCCTCCCCGGCGAAGGCGACGAAGGCCCGCACACGCTCCTCGAGTGTCGACGTCTCGAGCGGCGCCCCCAGCTCCTCCACGAGCTCGCGCTGCCAGCGAGCGACCACGTGCTCGATCACCGCGATCATCATCGCGTCCCGTGAGGGGAAGTGGTAGCGCAGGCCGGCCTTCGTCAGACCGACCTCCTGCGCCACCGCCTCGTAGGTGATGTCGGCCTCTCCGGAGGCGTCGACGACGCGGACGGCCGCATCGAGGATCTCGTTCCGCGCACTGGGTCTCATGGAAGTTACTTTACCTTACGTAAGGTAAAGTAACTCTGGGAAGGAACCGTGAGGAAGCGGACGCCTCAGCGGCCCATGTGACGCTCTGTTTCGGGCCCCTCGCGAGCACCCGAGCCCCCGAGTACCGTCGTGCTGGACGGCGCCGTGATCGCCGTCGGACCCAGCCTCGACGAGACGACCCGGTGGTATCCCTGTGAGCAAGCGCATCATCCTCAACGCGTTCGACATGAGCTGCGTGACCCATCAGGCGCCCGGCCTGTGGAAGCACCCCGACAACCAGGCGCACCGCTACAACGACATCGACTACTGGATCGACCTCGCCAGACTCCTCGAGCGGGGCACCTTCGACGCCCTGTTCATCGCGGACGTCGTCGGCATCTACGACGTCTACCGTCACTCCTCCGCGCCCGCGCTCATCGACTCCGCGCAGCTGCCCGTCGGCGACCCGATCATCCAGGTGTCGGCCATGGCGAAGGCGACCGAGCACCTCGGCTTCGGCGTCACCGTCGCGTCCACCTACGAGCTGCCGTACGCCCTCGCCCGCCGCTTCTCGACGCTCGACCACTTCACGAAGGGTCGCGTCGGCTGGAACGTCGTCACCTCCTACCTCGACTCCGCCGCCCGCAACCTCGGCCTCACCACCCAGATCAAGCACGACGACCGGTACGGCATCGGCGAGGAGTTCCTCGACGTCACCTACAAACTGTGGGAGGGCTCCTGGGAGGACGACGCGGTCGTCATCGACCGGGAGAACGGCGTCTACACCGACCCCACCAAGGTGCACCCCATCAACCACCGGGGCGAGCACTTCCAGGTCCCCGGCATCCACCTCTCGGAACCGTCGCCGCAGCGCACCCCGGTCATCTTCCAGGCCGGCGCCTCGGCCCGCGGTCGCCAGTTCGCAGCCACCCACGGCGAGGCGGTGTTCATCAACGGGCTCGTCCCGGAGCTGACCCGCAAGACGACCGACGACATCCGCGAACGCGCCGAGGCCCTCGGACGCCCGCGCGACAGCGTGAAGATCCTCACCCTCGCCACGGCGATCGTCGCCGAGACCGACGAGGAGGCGCAGGCCAAGTACGAGGAGTACCAGCAGTACATCTCGCTCGACGGCGCCCTCACCCTCTACGGCGGCTGGTCCGGCCTCGACCTCTCCTCCTTCGACCCCGACAAGCCGCTCAAGTACGTCGACACCGACGCCGCCCGCTCGGCGCTCGCGATCTTCACGCTCGCCGACCCGGAGCGCGAGTGGACGCCGCGCGACATCGCCCACTACATCGGCATCGGCGGCATCGGGCCGGTGTTCGTCGGCAGCGCCGCGACGGTCGCCGACGAGATCGAGCGCTGGATCGACGTCGCCGGTACCGACGGCTTCAACCTCGCCTACGTCATCACGCCCGGCACCTTCGAGGCCGTCGTCGACCTGCTCGTGCCCGAGCTGCGTCGCCGTGGCCGGGTCTGGGACGAGTACCCGGAGGGGACCCTCCGCGGCCGCCTGAACGGCACCGGCTCCCCCGTCGTGCCCGAGTGGCACCCGGCCCACCGGTACCGCGGTGCGTACGTCGGGCAGCCGTCCGCCGCCGACGACACCGCACCTTCCCTCTTCGACACCGACAACGCCGACGAGACCAACGCCTACGCCCCAGAAGGAGCCTCAGCATGAGCATCGACACGATCAGCACTTCGACAGGCTCAGTGACCGGGAAGCCGGTCCCCGAAGGGCGTACGCACTGGTCCGGCACCGCCGACGACGCCGAGCTCGCGCACTGGGACGCCGTCGCCACCGAGGTCGCCGCCAAGCTCGCGGTCGACGTCCTCGAACGCGACCGCGCGAACCTCGACCCCACCACCGAGCTCGACCTCCTCCGCGAATCGGGCCTCGTCAACCTGCTCGACCCCGCCGAGTTCGGCGGGGGTGGCGGACACTGGGAGAGCGCCTTCCGGGTCGTCCGCATCCTGTCGCGCGTCGACGCCTCCATCGGCCAGCTGCTCGCCTACCACTACATCAACGCCGGCAACATCGGCTTCACCGCCGACCCGGCCACGCAGGCCGAGTGGCACCGCAAGACCGTGGAGGGCCGGTGGATCTGGGGCGACTCCGTGAACCCGACGGACCCCGACCTCTCGCTCACCCAGGACGGCGACGCGTTCCGCCTCAACGGACTCAAGCGGTTCTCGACGGGCGCCTCGGCCGGCGACGTCATCCTCGTCAACGCGGTCGTCCGCGGTGGCGACCACGACGGCACGATCTTCCAGTTCGTCCTCGACCACGACCGCGCGGGCATCACCTACCTCGGCGACTGGGACGCGCTCGGCCAGCGGCTCTCCGCGTCGGGTTCCGTGCGGTTCGAGGACGTCCTCGTCGAGCAGACGGACATCCTCGGCACCGTCGGCGACGAACCGTTCTCCTCCCTCGTGACGCCCGGCATCCAGCTCGCGTTCGGCAACCTCTACCTCGGCATCGCGGAGGGAGCGCTCGCGCAGGGCACCGAGCTCGTCCGGGCACGGAAGAACGCCTGGTTCCTCAGCCACGCCGAGACCTACCGCGACGACCCGTTCGTGCAGCGCGTCGTCGGCGAGTTCGTGTCGTCGATCGCCGCCGTCGAGGCGCTCGCCGACCGCACGAACGCCCGCTTCGACCGCATCATCGAGCGGGGAGCGGACGTGACCGCGGAGGACCGCGGCGCCATCGCCATCGAGATCGCCAAGCTCAAGGTCGTCTCCACCGAGCTCGGCATCGAGGTCGCGAACCGCATCTTCGAGGTCACCGGCTCCAGCTCGGCGAAGGCCTCCGTGGGGCTCGACCTGTTCTGGCGGAACGTGCGCACGCACTCCCTCCACGACCCGGTCGACTACAAGAAGCTCGAAGTCGGCGCGAACCACCTGAACGGCGAGCTGCAGCCGATCTCGCTCTACACCTAGGCCTTCGCGCCACTCCCGCCCCTCGACAGGCTCAGGGACCGGACGACCTCCGGTCCCTGAGCTTGTCGAAGGGCCCCAGCCACCAACGGAACGGAACCAGATGTCCTCCGCACCCTCCACCACCGCCCGCCCGGTCGGCTTCGCGGCCGCCCGCGAGCTGCTCCTGCCGCTGTTCGCCGAGATCCAGGCCGGCGCCGTGGAGCGCGAACTCGAGCACCGGCTCCCGCGGGAGGAGGTGCGGAAGCTCGCCGCCGCCGGCTTCGGCGCGCTCCGGGTCCCCGCCGAGTTCGGCGGTTCGGGACTCACCTTCCCGGAGTTCACGGAACTCCTGATCGAGCTCGCCGCGGCGGACTCGAACCTCCCGCAGATCTTCCGCGGCCACATCGCCCTCGTCGAGGACCAGCTGGTCGCGGCCCCCAGCGACCGACGCACCGCCTGGCTCGAGCGGTTCGTCGCCGGTGAGATCGTCGGCAACGCCTGGAGCGAGGTCGGCTCGGGCGCGCTCGGCGTCTCCGGAACGGTCGTCACCGAGCGCGACGGTCGCTACGTCGTGAACGGCCGCAAGTTCTACACGACGGGCAGCATCTACGCCGACTGGACGGACGCCACCGCGCGACTCGTCGTCGAGGGCCAGCCCGACACCGAGGTCACCGTGCTCGTCCGCACGAACCAGCTGGGCGTGACGATCGCCGACGACTGGGACGGCTTCGGGCAGCAGCTCACCGGCACGGGGACGATCGTCTTCGAGGACGCCGTCGTCGACGCCGACCAGCTGCACCCCTTCACCGACCGGTTCCGCTACCAGACCGCGCTCTACCAGCACGTGCTCATCGCCGTGCACGCGGGGATCGCGGCGGCGGTCGAGCGCGACGCCGGGGAGCAGATCCGTGCGCGCACCCGCGTCTACACGCACGGTCTCGCGCCGCTCGTGAAGGACGACGGGCAGATCCAGGCGGTCGTCGGCGAGATCTCGTCGATCGCGTTCGTCGCGAAGCAGACCGTCCTCGGGGTCGCCGCGGCGATCGAGCGGGCATCGGAGACCGCCGCCGACCGGGATTCCGCGGACGACCTGCAGGCGAACATCGAGGCCGAGATCCGTTCCGCCCAGGCGCAGGTGGTGCTCTCGGAGCTCGTCCCACGGTCCGCGACGCTGCTGTTCAACACGCTCGGCGCCTCAGCCGTCAGCCGCACGAGCGCCCTCGACCGCCACTGGCGCAACGCCCGCACGGTCGCGTCGCACAACCCCGTCATCTACAAGACGCGCATCGTCGGCGACTGGTCCATCAACGGAACGCCGCCGCCCTTCGTCTGGGCCGTCGGCACGGCCAAGCCGGAGTAGCCCGCCGCGGCACGAGACCAGGACATCCGCCCGAGAGCAGGACATTCCGCGTCGAAACGTCCTGCTCTCGGGCGGATGTCCTGCTGCCGAGCGGGCGCGGGTCAGCGGTCGGCGAAGGCGCCGCGGTAGGCGCGCAGCGGGTGCGTCTCCGGGAGGGTGGGCTCCGCACCGAAGAGCTTCTCGCGGAGCGTGCCCGGCGCGTACTCGCGCTGGGCGAGCCCACGCTCCTGCAGCACCGGCATGACCTCGTCGACGAAGACCTCGTAGGAGTGCGGGATCATCCAGTTGGCGACGTTGATCCCGTCGATCCCGGCCGCTCGCCACTCGGCCAGGTGGTCGGCGATCTGCTCCGGCGTGCCGACGACGCGACCCCGCAGCTTCGCGGTGAGCTTGGCGAGGTCGCGCACGGTCGGCTCCCGGTCCGGCGACAGGGCCTGCAGCGCCTCGAGCATGCTGTGCCCGCCCTGGGTCTCGACGTCCTTCAGCGGGGTGTCCGGGTCGATCGGCTTGCCGGTCGCCTGGTCGGTGCCGAGGTTCGAGTGAGCGAGGAACGCGTCGGCCGACAGGAGTTCGTCGTACTCGGCCTCGATGCGCTTCGCCTCCTCCTCGGTGCTGCCGACGATGAACGACATCGCCTGCCAGAACTTGACGTCGCGCGGGTCGCGGCCGGTCTCGGCGACGAGCGCGCGCGTCGACTCCGCGGACGCCCGAGCGGCCTCGATGCTGGGCGCCATCATGAACTGCACCTCGGCGTAGTTCGCGGCGAACGCCTTCCCCGCGCCGGACGACCCGGCCTGGAACAGGAGCGGCGAGCGCTGCGGCGACGGCGACGACAGGTGCGGGCCCTCCACGCGGTACCGTTCGCCGACGTGGTCGATGCGGTGCACCTTGGTGGGGTCGGCGAAGACGCCGCTGGCCTTGTCGGCGAGGAGTGCGCCGTCGTCCCACGACCCCTCCCAGAGCTTGCCGACGACCGCCACGTACTCCTCGGCCCACGCGTACCGCTCGTCGTGCTCGACGAGGCGGTCGAGCCCGTAGTTGCGCGCCGCGTTCTCGAGGAAGCTCGTGACGATGTTCCAGCCGACCCGCCCACCGGACGCATGGTCGATCGTCGAGATCTTCCGGGCGAAGGTGAACGGGTGCTCCTGCAGGATCGACGAGGTGAACGCGAGGCCGAGGTGCTCGGTGCTGATCGCCAACGCCGACAGCAGCATCGACGGGTCGTTGCTCGGCAACTGCATGCCCTCGCGCGCGTTCACGTCGAAGGACGCTCCGGCACCGCCGTAGACCCCGACGACGTCGGCGAAGAAGATCGTGTCGAACCGACCCCGCTCGAGCGTCTTCGCGAGGTCGACCCAGAGGTTCACGTCGTCGAAGGTGTGCTGCTTCGCCTCCGGGTGGCGCCAGAGGCCGTGCTGCATGTGGGAGCCGGTGTTCATCACGAAGGCACCGAACTGGAGGCGGGAGGGCTGAGCGGCGGTCATCCCCTCACGCTACCGGCAGGGGCTCAACCGAAGGTGCCCTCCAGGTAGACGTCCCCCTCGGGGCCGGAGGTGTGGATCTGGTAGTCGGCGGGGTACCCCGACGGACTCGTTCCGGCGAGCGCCGGGTCCTGCAGGATGGCGACGATCGCTGCAGCCTCCTCCGGGGTCACGTCGTTCACGTAGAGCTTCGGTTGGGCGTTGACCTCGATCTCGACATCGGGGTAGGCCTCGACGACGGCGAGGATGGCGTCGACCATCGGCACGCTCAGCTCGGCCGGGTCGTCCGCCATGGAGAAGCGTTCCGGCACACGGTAGTGCGCGCCGTCCGGGTAGATCCCGCGGAGTTCCCGGACCGCCGCGGGAAGGGCGTCCATGGAGAAGACGGTGATGAGCGGTGCCCCCTCCGTGACGGCGATCGACACCTGCAGCCGCTCCGTCAGCATCAGCCGCTGCAGTTCGTCGGCGATCTCGTCGATGCTCTGATCGCTCGGCACGAGCTGCACCCGCCACGGTCCCCGTGGTGGATCCTGTTGCTGGGCGGCCGACGTCGGGTCCGGCTCGCGCTGGATGACGACGATCGCGATGCCCTCGAGGTCCTCCCCGGCACGCTTCGCCGCGTCCGCCGCGCCGAGCACCTGCCCGACGCCGGCATCGAGCGACATCGTCACCGTCGCGCCGTGACCGACGACCTCGATGTCGGCGATCCCGTCGATGTCCGCGAGCGCCCGAGTGAATCCGTCCTCGGCTTCGGACCGTTGCGCCGCGGCGACCTCACGCGCGGGCGGCGGGCGGAACGCACCGGTCGACGCCACGATGACGGCGACGACGATGAGACCGGCGAGCACCGCAGTGACGACCCGCACCCCTCGCCGACCGATGGCGAAGGAGAGGAGCATGATGAGCGCGGCGACGATCAGCACGGGGGCACCGTAGACGACGAGTCCGAAGACGAGTATCGCGAGTGCTGATCCGAGATTGCTCACCAGCCCACCAGCGGCTCCGCTGGCGATCAACCCCACGGGCGGTATCCCGAAGACCACCAGGACACCGAAGCCGATCCCGGCGACCATGACCGCCGTCAGGCCGCTCACGTAGGCGAGCCCGCGCGAGGGGGTCCTCCGACGGACGACCTCCATCACCGGTTGGACGATCACGAGCATGACGCCGACGGCGAGGAGGATCCACCCGCCGAGCGAGCCGAGCATCTGGTACCAGAGCTCCGCCCCCGACGGCCCGCCGAGCACGAGCGGCGCGTCGGGGCCGTACGACCCGGTCGACTGATCGACGCGCATGGCGGTGCCGACGATGTCGAACAGCGTCGTGACGACGCCCCCGATGGCGATGATGAGGACGGCCGAGACGACGAGGTCGACGGAGCGGATGAGATACGCGATCAGGAACGCGACTCGGGGCGACCGGCGGGCAGGATCCTGGGGATCCGCGGATGCGTCGTCGGGGTCGGTCGAGGTCGCCACGGTCGAGGTCGCGTGGACGGATCCGGTGGCGCTGGCCTCGGCGTCATCGCGCTCAGGTGATGTCCCGGCTGCGCCCCCGTCGCTCATGGCTCCCCACTTCCGATGCGTCTCGATGACGCTCCCCCGCTCGTCAGTCTGGCACGACCCTTTCGAGATGCTGCCGCGACCGGGCCCGTCCCGGGTCAGCGCGCGTCGAGCGCCCGGAGCTGCCGCTGGAGGGCGACCTGCCGGTACGAGGTGTCGATCAACTCAGCGATGAGTGCCCAGTCGACGTCGTCGAGCGTGCGGCCGTCGTCGCCGTCGAGACCGGCGTCGAACGCGAGCTTGCCCGACGGGCCGTCGTACTTCGGCGACCAGAACCGGTCGTCCTCGAGCCAGGCGCCGCGCTCCTCCTCGGCCGGCGTGAACGTGATGCTGTGCGGGATGCGCATCTCCGACCCGACGGTCACGAACACGCGCTTGCCCGCCTTGAACCGCGGGCGTCCGTGGCCGAACGTCTCGACGGCCTCCGGATAGGCGAGGCACAACCGCCTGACGCGTTCGACGAACGGGTCGTCGGGATCATGCACGATCGGATGCTCCATGCGCCGACGCTACTCCGCGCGGGCGTCACGCGACAGTGCTCACCGGATGGCGGTGCCCCGGGTGGGCGGCGTCGTACGCCGAACGCGACGCCGCGATCACCGGCCGCTGCTCGAGCGACCAGTCGGCGAGCGTCTTGATCAGGTGGGAGAGCCCAGCACCGGACGAGGTGAGCGCGTAGGACACCTGCGCGGGAACCGTCGGGTACACGGTCCGGTCGACGAGGCCGTCGCGTTCGAGGCGGCGGAGGGTCAGCGTCAGCATGCGTTGGGAGATCCCGTCGATCGCCCGCTGGAGCTCGCGGAACCGGCGGTCGCCCGACGCGAGCTCGACGACGACGAGGACCGACCAGGTGTCGCCGATGCGGTCGAGGACGTCCCGGATGCCGCAGTCCGGGTGGTCCTCCTTGCCGCAGGGTTCGAGGTCGGCGGTTACCGCGGTGTGCGTGAGTGACATGGAAGTGCCTTCTTGTGGGGCCGGAACAGGGGACGCAGACTCGTCCGAGTCATCAGTCCGAACACCGAAAGGCCCTGAAATGATCCTCGTCACCGGAACCACCGGCCAACTCGGCAGCGCGATCCTCGATGCGCTCACCGCCCGTGGGGCTGCACCGCTCGCGAGCAACCGCAGCGGACAGGACGGCGCGCGACGGATCGACTTCGACGACCCCGACACCGTCTCCTTCGTCGGGGTCGACACGCTCGTCCTCGTATCGGCGGGTGAAGCCGAGGACGACGTCGTGATCGCCCGACACGAGACGGCGATCACCGCGGCCGAGCGGGACGGGGTTCAGCACGTCGTGTACACGAGCCTCACCTCGGCCGGAGACCACCTCGCGTTCGCGCTCGCGCACCGGTGGACCGAGCGTCGGCTGCAGCACAGCAGCCTGGCCTGGACGATCCTGCGGAACGGCCTGTACGCCGAACTGTTCGGGTCGCTCCTGGCGTGGTCGGGCGACTCGCTCGGTTCGGCGTTCGGCGACGGCGCGCTCGCCGCCGTCGCACGAGCCGACCTCGCCGAGGCCGCGGCCGTCGTCGCGATGTCACCGTCGGACCACGTCGGTCGCAGTTACGACCTCGTGGGCGAACCGATCACGGCCGCGCAGGTGGCCGATCGGCTGGGCCGTCCCGCTTCGCATGCCGTCTCCCTCGCCGAGCAGCGGTCGACGCTGGCTGAGGCCGCGCTCAAGCCGTTCCAGCCCGCCATGCTCATGTCGATCTTCACCAGCGTCCGGCACGGATTCCTCGACGGCACGGGTGACGACCTCCGAACCCTGCTCGGACGCGAACCAGCGGACACGGTCGCGGTCGCTGCCGCCGCCGCCTCGCTCCCGCCCCGCTGAGTCGCCCGGATCTGCACGAATCCGAGCCGAAATCGTGCAGATCCGGGCGACTCAGCGCTCAGGCGGCCGGCAGCGCAGCACCCCGCAGCGGGACGGCGCGACGCCAGGTGGCCATCCGCCAGACCCACTCGACCGGCCCGTAGCGGAAGTGTCGCAGCCAGAGGCGGCTGAGTACCGACTGCACCGCGATGAGCGCGACCGCTGCGACGCTCACCGCGGCCAGGTCGTCGATCTCCCGGAAGGGGACGACCAGCCCGACGACCGCGAACACGGCGCTCGCGGCGAGGTAGTTGGTGAGGGCCATGCGACCGAGAGGTTCGAAGACGGCCGCGAGCACCCGACGCACCGGCGTCTGCCAGAGCAGCGCGAATCCGGTGACGTACACGACGGCGAGGATCCCGCCCGCGATCCCTCCGGCGGTCGTGAACCGTGGGTCGCCGGGCTCGGTGGTCTGCCAGACGACGGCCGGGACGGCGAGGGCCGCCGCCACGAGGAAGGTGATCCACACGGGCCGCCGCCCGGCGTCGAGCACCTTCGGCAAGCCGTACGCCGCCGCCCCCGCACCGGCGAGGAACAGTCCGGGCAGGGTCGCGAGGCCACCGCCCGTGAGCGCGTAGGCGGCGATCGTGAGCACGACGCCGGACCCGAGCAGCGCCCAGCGCGGCAACCACAGCATGAGGGGGAGCATGAGGATCCCGCAGATCGCGTACTCGCGGAGGATCTCGCCCGGGTAGAGGAACCCGTGCGCGACACCGATCAGGAGCAACGCTCCGAGACGCAGCAGCATCGGGACGAGCGCGCCGGTGCCGCGACGGCGGGCGCCCTGGATCACGAGCATCGCGCTCAGCCCGAAGAGGAAGGCGAAGATGGGGACGAACCGCGTCTGCACCGCGAACTCGAGCACGGTGTCCATGAGCGTGGACTGTCGCTGGTCGAACGGGATGTCGCTACCGAGCCGGGTGATGTCGGGGACGTTGACGAAGAGGATGCCGACGAGTGCGAACCCGCGGAGGGCGTCGATGAGGTGCCAGCGACGCGAGGTGGCGTCGCCGGTGGACGGGACCGGCGGCGTGGAAGAAATGTTGACCTGAGGCATATCACCAGTTCAGCAGGCGTGGCGGAAGCCCGCATGCACCTGGAGGATGACGTCCTGCCACCCGGGATGGAGATCGTCCTCAGGCGGCCGGCGCCTTCGGGCAGTGCAGCTGCGTGCGCGGGCCGGTCGTGCGGTCGACGATGTGCTCCGACATGGCGTGGCCGCAGATCGGGCACCCCGATTGCGCGGCCGGAGGCAACGGCTCCTCGTTGTACGGACCGAGGGGCGGCGGACCGAGCACCTTCCACATGCGGCCGTTCACCCAGCCGTACAGACCACCGGCCTCGCGCACGGACTCCCGGAAGGATCGTTTCTCGCTCATATTGATGAGTGTACTAATCATTTGGGTACGATGGGACCGTGACCGCCAACGAATCCACCACCGTCGCCACGGCCGACGACCTGCTCCAGCTCGAGAACCAGGTCTGCTTCGCGCTCGCCGTCGCGTCGCGCAGCGTCATCTCGCTCTACAGGCCGATCCTCGAACCGCTCGGTCTCACCCATCCGCAGTACCTCGTGATGCTCGCCCTCTGGCAGCACAGCCCGCGCTCGGTCAAGGACCTCGGCGGAGCGCTGCAGCTCGAGCCGGCGACGTTGTCCCCGCTCCTCAAGCGCCTCGAGACCGCCGGGCTCGTCCGACGCGACCGCAGCCGACTCGACGAACGCGTGCTCGACGTCTCACTCACCACCGCCGGCCGTGAGCTGCGCACCCAGGCGGAGGCCATCCCGCACCGGGTCATGAACGAGCTCCGGATGGACGCCGAGCATCTCACCCAGCTCCGCGAGATGCTCCACGCGGTGATCGGGGCGGCCACCACCGCGCCCGCCGTCACGGGTGTCGACCCGCGCTGACCGAGGGCTCGCCGCCAGGCGACAGCGTCAGGCCGGCGACGAGGTCGTCGTCTCCGGCGCGGTCGCGGTCCGCGGATTCCGGATGCCGACGAACGACACCACACCGCCGACGAACATGAACACGGCGGTCGCCAGGACCACCCGTGGGAACCCGTCGACGCCGAGCGCGCCACCGGCGATGATGCCGACCAGGGCGATCGACACGAGGCCGGCCACGCGCGACACCGCGTTGTTGACCGCCGATCCGATGCCGGCATGGGCCGGGTCGATCGATCCGAGGATGCCCGCGGTGAGCGGCGCGACCGTGATCGCGAGGCCGAGACCGACGAGCAGGATGCCCGGGAACAGCTGCACCCAGTAGTTCAGGTCCTGCTGCGCACCCATCATCAGCAGGAAGCCGACGCCGGCGACGATCGGCCCGATCGTCATGAACAGCCGCGGTCCGTGCTTGCCGGCCAGCTTGCCGAACCAGGACGACAACGCGAGCATGACGAGCGTCGGCGGCAGCGTCGCGATGCCGGCCAGCGTGGCGCTGAAGCCCGCCGTCTGCTGGATGAAGACCGCGATGGCGAAGAAGCCGAGCGAGAGGGCGCCGTAGATGAAGACGGTCGCGATGTTGCCGTAGCCGAAGTTCCGCACGCGGAAGAGCGACAGCGGCAGCATCGGGTCGGGGTGGCGGCGCTCCCACCAGAGGAACGCGACGAAGGACACGACCCCGCCGATGAGCGGCACGAGCAGCATCGGGCTCGACCAGCTGTAGCGCTCCTGCTCGATGAGCGCGAAGACAGGACCGCCGAGCCCGACGGCGCCGAGCACCGCGCCGACGACGTCGATCCGCGGGCGGTGTTCGGGCTCGGGTACGCGGTCGGTGCGCATCATGAGCCACAGGGTGACGAGGATCGGGATGATGTTGATGGCGAAGATGAGGCGCCAGGACAGCGTGTCGACGAGCACCCCGCCGAGCAGCGGGCCGGTGATGCCCGCGGCCCCCGTCCATGCCGTCCAGGTGCCGATCGCCTTGCCCTGCGCGACGCCGCTGAACGTCGAGATGATGATGGCGAGCGAACTCGGCACGAGCAGCGCAGCCGCGCCACCCTGGAGCAGCCGGGCGACGATGAGGACCTCGGCGGTCGGTGCGACCGCGCACAGGATCGAGGTGACGCCGAAGCCGATGAGCCCGATGCGGAGGATGCGGATGCGCCCGAACGCGTCGGAGAGCGAGCCCGCGAGCAGGATCAGGGACCCGAGGGTGATCAGGTAGGCGTCGACCACCCACTGCTGCACGATGAGGCCGCCGCCGAGTTCCTTCGTCATCGCGGGGAGCGCGACGTTCACGACCGAGCCGTCGAGGAACGCCACGAACGAGGAGAGGATCGCGATCGTGAGCACGAGGCGCTGCTGGCGGGTCATGGGTTCAGGGTAGCCCCGCGGACCGACGCGTCGAACGCGATCCCGAGGAAGCTCGACAGGCGTCGAAACGCCGTCGACGACCGACGCCCGACGCCACGTCCTTCCCAGCCGATCGCCCGTTCCGCGTTCGTAGACTGGAGCCCATGGACGACCTGTGGTGGCTCCCCTCGCTGATCGTGTTCGGGGGCGTCGGCATCATCGTCTGGTTGCTCGTCACCCTGCTGCGTCGGCGCAACCCGAAGACCCCCGTCGCCTCCATCGACGACCTCCACCGCCGCGCGGGCATCGCCCTCGTCCGCACCGACGACGCGGTCCGCGAGGCCGAGGACGAGGTCGGATTCGCCGAAGCGGAGTTCGGACGCGAAGCCGCCCGAGGGTATGCGGCCGACGTCGCCTCGGCGCGCTCGGCGCTCGGGGAGGCGTTCCGGCTCCGTCAGTCGCTCGAGGACGAGATCGCCGACACGGAGGCGCAGCGTCGCACCTGGAACGAGCGGATCATCAGCGTCTGCGAGGACGTCGAGCGCACGCTGAGCGCCCGACTGCGCGGCTTCGACGAGCGGCGTGGAGCGGAGCGCTCGGCCCCCGACCTCCTCGACCAGCTCGAGCGACGCATCGACCGCGCGCGCGAACGACTCACCACCACCGGCCTCGCGATCGCCTCGGCCGCCGATCGCTATGCGGCGAGCGCCGTCGAGGACGCCCGGGTGCTCCGCCGGGCCGCGCAGGACGCAGTCGACCAGGCGACGGCCGATGCGGCGAAGACGAAGGATCGGATCGACACCGCCCAGCCGGCCGCCGCGTCACTGCACGCCCTGGGGCGCGAGCTGCAGCAGGCGGAGGACCGGCTGGACGCCGTCGAGCGTTCGCTCGCGGGCATCGCTGCAGCGGAGACCGAACTCGCCGCAGCGGGGCGGGAGCTCCGCACGGTGATCGCCGAAGCGGAGGCCTTGGGCGCGACGGTGGAACGCGCGGAGACGGCCGCCGTCATCGCGGCTGCCGTCGAGCGGGCGAACCGCGCGCTCCTCGAGGCGGAGTCGACCACGTCCACGGACGGCGACCGCGTCCTGCCCGATCCGGTGCGACGTCTGGAGGCGGTTCGCGCCGCCGACATCGATCTCGACGCGGCCCTCGCGACCGCCCGGAGCGCACAGCAGCGCCTCGACAACGCACGCGAGGCGATGCGCGGGGCGCTGTTCACCGCGGACAGCAACATCCGCGTCGCCGTCGACGTCATCTCCGCGCACCGAGGGAGGGTGGGTGCCGACGCGAGGACGCGCCTCGCCGAGGCACAGCGGCAGCTCGCGCTCGCGGAGGCGGCAGCGGTCGACGATCCGGTCGAGGCGCTCGACGCCGCCCGCCGCGCGTCGCGGATCGCCCAGGACGCGGACGCTCTGGCTCGCTACGACGTCGGGTGACCCTCGATCTCCGACGACGCGAGGTCGACACTCAGCATTCATGTTCTAGAATATGAGTTCTGCTGTCGCGACGTACTCACCGTGATCGCGAAGCCCTCGCCGCCGACTCCCGAGAGGACCCCGTGCCCAGCTCGTCCGCGCGCCCGCCGCGCTCCGCGTCCCCGATCTTCACGACGCTCACCCACGGGTTCGACGCGCGGGCGGCGTCCTCTCCTCCGGAACAGACCCCTCTGGCCGGAGCACCGACCCACCACGGGTCGCCGATCCCCTCACCCGACTGCCCGATCTTCGATCAGCTCGCGGGCCGACGCCTCGCCCGCCGCCGGAGCAACGTCGTCCACCCCGCCTGACCCCACCCTTCGACAGGCTCAGGGACCGGTAGAGGCGCGCGGGGCGCCCCGATCATTGAGCCCCGGCCCCGGTCACTGAGCCTGTCGAAGTGCCCGGGAGGTGCGGAGCGCCGGTCGACGCGCCGCAGTGTAGGGACGATCGCCCGCCCGTGCAGCGCGTTTACGTTTCATCTCGAACGGTGACGGTCCGCGGTAACGCAACGGGCGTCCCTCCGCATGCCTGTGGAAACTGGCTCCGTGCACGCACCAGTGCACCCACAGACAGAGCCGAGGACCATCATGAGTGAGCACACGGGACCAGAACCGAGCGAATTGCGGGCGTCGATCGCCTCCGGCAAACGGAAGCGCCGGAACCTGCTGATCGGCGGTGTCGCGGTCGTCGCCGTCGCCGCGATCGCCGTCGTCGTCTCGGTCGTCGTCGGTGGCCAGAACGGGGCAGCCGACGCGGCGACCGGTTCCGGTGCGCCCGCCGAGCGCCTCAGCGTGAAGATCGCGGTGTCGGAGGACACGCAGTTCCAGGACGCCGTCAAGGAGGTCGCCGCCGAGAAGGGCCTCGACGTCGAGTGGGTGAACGTGAAGGACTGGGTCCTCCCGAACACCGAACTCGTCGCCGGCACCGTCGACGCGAACGCCTTCCAGCACATCCTCTACCTCTCGGCCTTCAACGCGGAGAACGACGCCGATCTGACGCCGGTGTTCTCGACCGTCATCACGCAGTGGGGCGATCTTCTCGAAGACGCTCACCGACGTCAAGGACCTCGCCGACGGCGCGCGCATCGCGATCCCGGACGACCCGTCCAACGGCGGCCGTGCCCTGAACATCCTGGCTGCGGCCGGACTCATCGAGATCGCAGCGGACGCGGGGAACTTCCCGACCGTCGAGGACGTCACCGCGAACGACAAGAACCTCCAGTTCGTGCCACTGCCCGCGACGAGCATCCCGCAGCAGTTCGACGACCCGTCCCTCGCGGCCGTCGTCGTCGGGACCTCCTACTTCGACCCGAGCCAGGGCATCACGAAGGACGACGCGCTCTTCCTCGACGACTCGCTCTCCGAGAAGAACCTGCCCTACGTCAACGTCATCGCCACCCGCGCAGAGGACAAGGACAACCCGGCCTGGAAGATCCTCGAGGACACCTACGCCGACCCGCGCGTCGCCGAGGCGCTCGACGACGAGTTCGCCGGGAACTCGATCCTCGTGAAGGTCCCGGTGAAGGACCTCCGCGACAAGCTCGCCGAGCTCCAAGCCGAAGCCGAGTAGGACGACGGCGGCCGGTCATCGCCTCCCGCGATGACCGGCCGCCACCACGCAGTGGCCGTCCGGGGTCTCCCGGACGGCCCTCCCGCGAGAGGAGCAGGTGATGAACACAGCAATCGTCTTCGAGGACGTCAGCAAGACGTTCGAGGTGAAGGGCCGCGCCTTCGAGGCGCTGCGCCACGTCGACCTGACGGTCGAGCGGGGTGAGATCTTCGGCATCGTCGGATACTCCGGCGCCGGGAAGTCGACCCTCCTGCGCACCGTCAACGCCCTCGAGCGGCCGACGAGCGGGCGGGTGGTCGTCGAGGGCCTCGAGATCTCCGCACTCGCCGGGCAGGCGCTCTACGCCGCCCGTCAGCGGATCGGCATGATCTTCCAGCAGTTCAACCTCCTGGAGTCCCGGACCGTCTACAAGAACATCGCCTACCCGCTCAAACTCGCGAAGGTGCCGGACGCCGAGATCCTCGACCGCGTCGAAGAGCTGCTCGCGTTCGTCGGGCTGAGCGACAAGGCCCTCGCCTACCCGTCGCAGCTCTCCGGCGGGCAGAAGCAGCGGGTCGGCATCGCCCGCGCCCTCGCCACCCGCCCCGAGATCCTCATCTCCGACGAGGCGACCAGCGCCCTCGACCCGCAGACGACCGGCGAGGTCCTCGAGCTCCTCCGGCGGGTGAACGAGGAGTACGGCGTCACGATCCTGCTCGTCACCCACGAGATCGACGTCATCCGCGAACTCGCCGACCGGGTCGCCGTCATGGAGAGTGGCGAGGTGGTGGAGCAGGGCAGTGTGTACGAGGTGTTCTCGGCACCACGCACCGCGACCGCGCGACGCTTCGTCTCGTCGGTGCTCCACCACATCCCCTCCGACGAGGTGCTCGCGAAGATCCGGGCCGTGCACCACGGGCGCCTGGTCCAGCTGCACGTCGAGGACCGCGACACCAACCACCCGTTCCTCTCGCGGGTCGCACGCGACAACGACATCGACTTCAACGTCGTGTTCGGCGGCGTCGACGAACTCCAGGGGCGACTGTTCGGCAGTCTCACGGTCGAGCTGCTCGGACCGGACGACCGCGTGGACGCCGCCATCGCGGGGCTCCGCGCCACGGCGACCGTCACCGCGATCGACCCTGCGCCGACCTCGCGGGCCCCTGAACTCGCGCAGGTCCCTGAGCCTGCTCCGGTCCCTGAGCCCACGCCGGTCCCTGAGCCTGCTCCGGTCCCTGAGCCTGTCGAAGGGCATGAACCGCTCGCCGAGGACCCCACCACGCTGAAGGAGCACACCCATGCGTGACTTCGATCCCGACGCGTTCTTCCCGCGTCTGCTCAAGGCCATCGGGGAGACCGGCCTCATGGTCTCCGTCTCCTTCGCCGTCGCGACGGTCATCGGGATCCTGCTGGGCCTCCTGCTCTACGCGAGCCGGCCCGGAAACCTCCTGCAGAACCGCGTCGTGTTCGGCGTTCTCAACTTCGTCATCAACGTCATCCGACCGGTGCCCTTCCTCATCGTCGCGATCGCGCTCATCCCGCTCACGCGGCTCGTGTTCGGCACCGGCCTCGGACCGCTTCCGGCGACGATCCCGCTCATCCTCGTCGCGAGCGTCGCCATCGGTCGCGTCTCCGAGTCGAACCTCGTCGCCGTCTCACCGGGTGCCATCGAGGCAGGCGCGGCCATGGGGGCGAGCCCCGTGCGGGTGCTGTTCACGATCGTCGTGCCCGAGGCGCTCGGCCCACTCATCCTCGGACTGACCTACATCCTCGTCGCCCTCGTCGATGCGACGGCCGTGGCCGGTGTGCTCGGCGGCGGCGGCCTCGGCGACCTCGCCATGACCTACGGTTACCAGCGGTTCGACTGGATCGTCGTCGGACTCGTGGTCGTCACGCTCGTCCTGCTCGTGCAGCTCGCCCAGTTGCTCGGCAACGTGCTGGCGAAGCGGGTGCTGCACCGATGAGCGCCGACGACTTCGACTCGTTCCTCTCCTCCATCCGCGGCGGCGCCGTGTCGCGCGAGACCGACCGGCGCCTCCTGTTCGACGAGGTCGCCGAGCTCAAGCACCTGGGCTTCGCCGCTGCCAGAGTCCCGGTCGCGTCCGGCGGCGGCGGGCTCACGCTCGAGCAGCTGTTCGCGCGGCTCATCACGCTCTCGGCGGCGGACTCGAGCCTCGGGCACGTCTGGCGGGGACACATCCTGTTCGTCGAGGCGCTGCTCGCCTCGCCCGACACCGCCTATCGGGAGCACTGGTTCGCCCGGCTGAGCGTCGGCGACCTCGTCGGGAACGCGCAGTCGGAGCGGCACGCGACCGCGCACCTCGAGACCGTCCTCGACCGCGACGGCGAACTCCTCACGGTGACCGGCACGAAGTACTACACGACCGGCAGCATCTACGCCGACTGGATCTACCTGTCCGCGCTCGACGGGACCGACCGCGTCGCCGTGACCGTCTCCGCGCACGATCCTGGCACCCGCTCGGTGGACGACTGGGACGGCTTCGGACAACCGTTGACCGGAAGCGGGACGACCACCTTCGACCGCGTGCCGGTGGACCCGCGCGACCTCGTCGTCCACAGCGGCGACGCGGCGGGGTGGCACCGGACGGGCGCCCTCCAACAGCTCATCCTGCTCGGTGTGGTGGCGGGCATCGCGCAACGTGCCCTCGAGGACACCGTCGACTACGTGCGCGCCAGGCGACGGACCGTCGGCCACGCGGGCGAGCACCTGCCACGCGAGGATCCGCTCGTGCAGTCGATCGTGGGCCAGCTGAGCAGCGTCGTGCACACGGCCCGCGCGCTCGTCCTCGCGTCCGCTCGGACCCTGGATGAACCGACCATCCGATCCCGACGCCGCGCGCTCGGCACTCCTGGAGGTCTTCCGCGTCCAGCAGGTCGTCCTCCCGCTCGTCCTCGATGCCCTCAGCCGCCTGTTCGAGGTCGGTGGTGCCTCCGCCGTCGGCCGGTCGACCGCGCTGGACCGGCACTGGCGGAACGTCCGGACGATCGCCTCCCACAATCCCGCCGTGCAGCGTTCGGCGGCACTCGGGCAGTTCGAGCTCAACGGCACCCTGCCCGAGTGGCAGGCTCCGGGGGCGCGACACGAGACCGAGCCCGTTCCGGCGGATGGAGAGCAGGCATGAGCGAGACGGCGACGATCGACCGGGACCTGGCGCAGCGCTTCGCGCCGCTCTTCGACGAGCTCGGGCGGGACGCCGCCGAACGGGAGCGTGAGCGCCGGCTGCCGTATGCCGAGGTGGAGGCACTGCGTCAAGCAGGCTTCACCCGCGTGACGCTGCCGCGACGGTACGGCGGCGAGGAGGCCACGCACGGCGAGCTGTTCGAGCTGCTCGCCGAGCTGGCCAGACGCGACCCGAACCTCGCGCAACTGTTCCGCTCCCACTTCTCCTACATCGACCGCACTCTGCACGCGCCGGCGTCCGCGGACCGCGAGGCGCGCCTCGCCCGGCTGGCCGACGGAGCCATCGTCGGCAACGCGAGCCACGAGCGGTCGACCGCGAAGGTGGGATCCCTCGCCACCCGACTCACCGAGACGCCGGGCGGTCTCCGACTGAACGGCACCAAGTTCTACAGCACGGGCACCCTGTTCGCCGACCTCGTCGGGGTCGCCGCCGAACAGGACGGCGAGTTCGTCTCGGTGCTGGTGGAGACGGACGCCACGGGTGTCGATCGGATCGACGATTGGACCGGGTTCGGACAACGACTGACGGGCAGCGGCACCACCGTCTTCACGGAGGTCGCCGTCGACGCGTCGGCGGTGACCCGGCGCGAGCCGGAACGCCCCTCGCACGGCGGCGCGTTCGTGCAGTTGGTCCTGCTGGCGGCGGTGACGGGCATCGGCCGCGCCATCGTCGACGACGCCGGCGCGTTCGTCCGCACGCGGACCAGGACCTACAGCCACGGTGCGGCGTCGACCGCCCAGGCCGACCCGATCGTGCAGGAGGTCGTGGGTGAGCTGTCGGCGAAGTCGTTCGCTGCCGACGCCGCCCTGGCCGCCGCGACGACCGCGCTGGAGCGTTCGAGCGCGGCGATCCTCGGTGCCGAACCGGATCTCGTCCAGGAACGGATCGCCGCCGTCGAACTCGCGACGGCGCGCGCGCAGCTGGTGATCCTGCCCGCCGTGCTCGACGCCGCGACCGCCCTGTTCGACGTGGGCGGCGCGAGCGCCGTGGAGACGCACCGGGCGCTCGACCGGCACTGGCGGAACGCCCGCACGATCGCTTCGCACAACCCGTCCCGCTTCAAGGCCAGGGCGATCGGCGACCACGTCGTGAACGGGACGCCGATCGCCTCCTGGTGGAGCACCGGCGAGGCGTGACGCCCCGCCGGTCACACCCGTCGACAAGCCGGTTCCTGAGCCTGTCGAAGGCGCAGGAACCACTTGTCGAGGGGCTACTTCAGCCCGGAGAACGCCAGCCCGTCGATCACCCGGCGCTGGAGCACGATGAACAGGATGAGTACCGGTGCCATCGCGAGGATCGACGCGGCCATCATCACCGGGTAGTCCGTCGTCTTGTCGCTCGAGAGCGTCGCGAGACCGGCGGCGAGCGGCATCGAGTTCGCGTACGTGGAGACCACGAGCGGCCAGAGCAGTTCGTTCCACGACCAGAGCACGGTCGTGATCGCGAGGACGCTGATGCTGGGCCTCGCGAGCGGCAGCATGATCTTCCAGAAGATCTGGAAGGGCCCGGCGCCGTCGATCCGCGCCGCCTCCTCGAGCTCCGTCGGCAGGTTCAGGAACGCCGTCCGCATGAGGAACGTGCCGAACGCGCTGAACAGGCCCGGTGCGACGATGCCGAGCGTGGTGTTCAGCCAACCGAAGCCCTGCACGATCTGGTACTGCGAGATGAGATACGCCTGCGACGGCACCATGAGGATCGACAGCGTCACGGCGAGCAGCACCGCGCGCCCGCGGAACCGCATCCGCGCGAACGCGTACCCCGCCATCGTGCAGAGGACGATCTGCGCGAGCGTCCTGATCACGGTGATGACGATCGACGTGCGCAGCTGGTCGAGGAACGGGAGGCGCTCGAACACAGCGGCGTAGTTCTGCCACTGCAGTTCGGCCGGCCAGAACGTGGGGACCACGCTCTGCACCTCCGCGTTCGTCGACAGCGACATGATGATCTGCCAGATGAACGGGAACGCCATGATGAGGCCACCGACGCCGAGCACGATGTGGGCGACGACGTGCGACCCGCGACGCTGGCCGGGGCGACCGGCCTCGCGGCGTCGCGCGGACGCAGCGGACGGACGACCCGAACCCGGAACGGTGACGGCACGGGTGGTGAGCGGTGCTGTGGCCGTGAGTTGCTCAGTCATTGTTCACCCATCGTTTCTGGAGCCGGAACTGGAGGAGCGTCACGAGTCCGATGATCAGGAAGATCACGATCGCGATCGCCGCCGCGTACCCCTTGTCGTTCTGGACGAAGCCCTGGTCGTAGAAGAAGTAGACGAGCGACATGCTCTTCGGGAGCACCGGGTTGGTGCTGCCGAGGATCGCGTACAGCAGGTCGAAGAGCTGGAAGCTCGAGATGACCGTGATGATCGTGACGAAGAAGATGCTCGGAGTGAGCAGCGGCACCGTGATCGAGCGGAACTGCCGCCACCGGGTGGCGCCGTCGAGCTCGGCCGCCTCGTAGAGCTCCGGTGCGATGTTCTTGAGTCCGGACGCCAGGATGATCATCGAGAAGCCGAGCGACGACCAGAGGCCGACGATCGCCACGGCGAACATCGCGGTGCCCGGCGTGCTGATCCAGTAGGGGCCGTCGATGCCGACGAGCGACAGCGTGTAGTTGAGGATGCCGAAGTCACCGTTGAAGATGATCCGCCAGACGATGGCCACGGCGGTCGGCATCGCGACGTACGGCAGGAAGAACAGCACCCGGTAGAAACTCGCGAACCGCAGGCCGGGGAGGTTCAACAGGCTCGCGAGGTAGACGGCGATCGGAATGCCGAGGAGGACCACCGCCGTGTAGATCAGCGTGTTGCCGAGGGAGGCGTAGAGCCGCGGGTCGGCGAACAACCGGACGTAGTTCTCGACACCCGTGAAGGTGGTTCCGCCGAAGACGCCCCACTCGGTGAACGAGTAGTAGGCGGTCTGGATCATCGGCCAGATGAAGAAGACGCCGATGCCGGTGAGGAGCGGGAGGACGAAGACCCACGGCCAGGCACCCTCGCCGCGGGCGGCACCCCGCCGGGCCACTCTCCGTGAGGAGAGCGGCGCCGACGGGGTGCGCAGCACGGTCTGACCGGTCACTTCTTGGCCAGCGCTGCGTTCATCTGCTCGGCGATGTCCTTCGCCACATCGGCGACGGGCTTGTCGCCGCTGAACGCGTCGGGCAGGAGCTCGACCTCGAGCGCGTTCCACGCGGCGGTGTTCTCCGACACCGGCAGCGGCTTGGCGTAGTCGAGGGCGTCGAGGAAGACCTGCAGGTTCATCGTCGGGTAGGAGTCGACGAAGGACTGCTGCGTGCCGGTGAAGGCGGGGATGACGGCGCCGAGATCGCCCTGCTGCTGCTGGGCCTCCTCGCTCGCCAGGAACACCTGCAGTGCCTGAGCGGCCTGCTTGTTCTTGCTCGCCGCCGCGACGACGTTCGAGACGCCGTGGATGACCGTCGCCTGCTCCTTGCCGGTGGGCAGCGGGAAGGCCTGCGTGGTGGCGGCGACATCGGACTCACCGACGAGGGGTCGCAGCCAGCTGCCGCCCCAGTACATGGCGACCTTGCCCGAGGTGAACCACTGGTCGGCCGGCGTGTCCGTCAGCTGTTGCATGCTGGGCGAGGAGCCGTTCGCGATGAGGTCGGTCCAGAACTGGAGCCCTTCCTGGGCCTCGGGGCTGTCGTACTCGGACTCGGTCTGGTCGGCGTTGATGACCTCGCCGCCGGCCTGCAGGATCGTGTTGTAGTAGGTGGTCTGTCCGTCCATACCGCCGGCCGCACCGTAGACGCCCTGGTCCTTGAGGTTCGTCGAGATCGTCTGCGCGGCGGTGTCGAAGTCGTCCCAGGTCCAGTCGTCGGCGGGCAGGGCGACGCCGGCCTGCTCGAAGAGCGCCGTGTTGACCCAGACGCCGACGGTGTCGAAGTCCTTCGGCACGCCGTACTGGGTGTCGTCGAGCGAGTACAGCTCGTTCAGGGCCTCGGGGTAGTTCTTCGGGTCGATGTCGCCCGCCTTCACGGCGCCGGTGATCGGCTCGATCTTGCCGTTCGCCGCGTAGACCTGGAAGTTCGGCCCGTTCAACCAGAAGAGGTCGGGCAGGGTGTCGCTCGAGGCCTGCGTCTGGAGCTTCGACCAGTACGAGGCCCAGGGGGTGACGTTCACGTTGACGGTGATGTCGGGGTAGACCTTGTTGAAGGCCTCGATGTTGGCGTCGATCGCCTCGACCTGGGCCTGATCCCAGACACCGTAGGTGATCTCGGCCTTGAGGTCCTTCGGGGCGGCGGCGTACTCGCCACCGGTGGCGCCACCGCCACCGGTGCTGCAGCCGGCGGTGAGCGCGGCGGCGGCGAGGAGGCCGATGCCGCTGAGGATGGCACGGCGTCGGTTGCGACCACCGGGTGCGGCGTTGCGGTTCATGAACGGCGAAGGCATGACTGGAGTCCTTTCGAGGTGCGCTACCGGGCGGCGGCGTCGAGGGAGTGCGGTGCGGTGCTGGCGGTGAGGGAGGAGAAGTACTCGACGAGTGCGGGGTCGAGTGGCGGGACGTCGAGCGGGATCGAACCGTTGCGGAGGGAGTGTGCGGCGAGGGCACCGGCGGCGACGGCCTGGCGTGCGGCGACCGGCGACAAGGTGGTCGGGGTGCCGTCGGCGACGAAGGCGAGGAACTCGTTCATCGTGTCGAGATCGGCGTCGGCGTGCCCCTCCTCGACGCCCGCGATCGGGTACTCGACGTCGCCCTCGGTGCTCCAGGTGCGACGACGGTTCCAGACCTTGACGGTGCCACCGGCGGTGTCGCCGATGTTCTCGAGCCGGCCGTGCGTCCCGATGACGGTGTAGTTCCGCCAGTAATCGGGGGTGAAGTGGCATTGCTCGTAACTGGCGGTGATCCCGTGCTCGAGGGTCATGAGCATCATCGAGACGTCCTCGACGTCGACCACGGGGTTCAGGCCGCGCTGCGCCTCGGGCGGCCAGTTGTCGTAGGAGAACCAGTCGGCCATGGTCTGGCCGCTGCGGTCCTCGTGATCGTCGATGTCGCCGTAGACCGCGAGGTCGCCCATCGCGACGACGCGCTGCGTGTACGCGCCGGCGAGGAAGTGGACGACGTCGATGTCGTGGCTCGCCTTCTGCAGGAGCAGGGTGTTCACGCGCGAGCGGTCGGCGTGCCAGTCCTTGAAGTAGTAGTCGCCGCCGTTGCCGACGAAGTGACGCACCCAGACGGACTTGACCGCGCCGATCTCGCCGCGCTCGATGACCTCGTGCATGAGCCGGACGACGGCCGCATGCCGGAAGTTGTGACCGACGTAGAGCGGCGTCCGCGACTCGTAGGCGGCCTGGAGGACCGCGTCGGCGTCGTCGAGCGTGATCGCGAGCGGCTTCTCCAGGTAGACCGCGATGCCGGCGCGCAGCAGGTCGACCGCGATCTCCTTGTGGGTCCAGTCGGGCGTCGTCACGATCGCCGCGTCGACACCGCCCTGCGCGATGAGCGCCTCGTGGGAGTCGAACACCTCGATGTCGTCGCCGAACAGCTGCCGTGCCCGACCGCGACCGATCTCGGTGGTGTCGACCGCCGCGACGACCGATGCGGACGTGGGGCTCGTGGCGACGTGTTCGGCGATGTAGGCCCGCTGGCCGGTGCCGATGACGGCGACCCGGAGGCCTTCTGGGGTGGTGGCTGGTGCAGTGCTCACTCGATCACATCCGCTTCCTTGCGTGAAGTTGATTCATATGATGCCAAAACGATCATGAAATGACAATAGGCGATCACAGCGCTGACGCAAGTGCGGGGTGGCCGATGTGGAGAGGTTTTACCGCGCGGAAACATGGGGAGCGGGGTCGCACTTCGACAGGCTCAGTGACCGGGAGGGGATGGCTCAGCGGCCGAGAGGGGGCTCAACGAGCGGGAGGGTGGGGCACTTCGACAGGCTCAGTGACCGGGAAGGGCCGCTCAGCGACCGGGAGGGGGCGGCTCAGCGACCGGAAGGTGAGGACTCAGGCGGCGATGATGAGCTCGACGCCGGCCGCGGCCAGGGCGTCGGCGAGCGTCGGATCCACCGGCTGGTCGGTGACGAGCACGTCGATGCGGTCGAGCGGGCAGATGCGGGCGAAGGTCGCCTTCGTCATCTTGGTGCTGTCGGCGACCACGATGACCCGCTTCGCGACCTTGACGAACTCCTGGCTCACCGAGGCCTCACCCTCGTGGAGGGTGGTGGCGCCGAACTGCGCGCTCAGGCCGTCGACGCCCAGGATCGCGACGTCGAGGGCGATCTCGGCGAGCGCCCCCGCGACGAGCGATCCCACGAGTTCATAGGACTGGCGTCGTGCGACGCCACCCGTCACGACGATCTTCACGTGCGAGCGCACGGACAGTTCGAAGGCGATGTTGAGCGCGTTCGTCACGATCGTGACCGAGGCGTCGCCGTCCGAACGGACGAGGTGCTCACTCCGCCCGATCACGCGCGCGACCTCACTCGTGGTGGTGCCGCCGTTGAGTCCGACGGCGTCGCCGACGTTGATCAGGGCGGCCGTGGCCTTCGCGATGGCCATCTTGGCGTCGGCCTGGCGGGCGATCTTGTACTGCAGCGGCAGCTCGTAGCCGGTGCCGAGGGCGGCGGCACCGCCGTGGGTCCGCGTGACGAGTCGCTGTTCGGCGAGCGCCGTCAGGTCGCGGCGGGCGGTGGCCGCGGAGATGCCGAGCGCTTCGCCGATCTCGGCGATCGTCACGTTGCCGCGTTCGCTCACGAGCTCGAGCAGGGCGTTGAGTCGCTGTTGCTGCGTCATCTGTCCTGCTTTTCCGGTCGGGTCGGGCGTACTGTGACCATCATATGGGCGCCCAGCCAGCGTCCTGTCTGATTGATTCTGACGATTTGCACTGGTATCGATCAGATTCGATCCGGTATGGTTGCGGCAACGCATCGCCACGCTGCGATCGCGTCCCCTCACGTGAAAGGCACGTCATGCCCGAGACCTTCGTCGCCGCCGAACTGGCGTCGCAGCCCGAATCCTGGCGCACCGCCGCCGCCCTCGTGCCGGAGGCCGCCGCCGTACTGCCGCAGCCAGGTGAGCGCGTCGCGGTGGTCGGGTGCGGCACCAGCTGGTTCATCGCGATGAGCTACGCCGTGCTGCGCGAACAGGCGGGGCTCGGCATCACGGACGCGTTCGCGGGCTCGGAGTTCCCCGGCATCCGCGACTACGACCGCATCGTCGCCATCTCACGCTCCGGCACGACCACGGAGATCGTGCACCTGCTGGAGGCGGTGGGCGACTCGGTCACCACCGTCCTCATCACCGCGGTCGACGACTCCCCCGCGACCGTTCCGGCGGCACACGTCATCGCCCTCCCCTTCGCCGACGAGCGTTCCGTGGTCCAGACCCGCTTCGCCACGACGACGCTCGCGCTCCTCCGCGGCTCGCTCGGACACGACGTCGAGGCACTCGCCGTGGAAGCCGAGCGGGCGCTGCAGATCCCGATCGACGAGTACCTCGCCGCCGACCAGGTCTCCTTCATCGGACTCGGGCACGCCGTGGGCCTCACCTTCGAGGCCGCGCTCAAGACCCGGGAGGCGGCACAGTTCTGGGCGGAGTCCTACCCCGCCATGGACTACCGCCACGGTCCTATCGCGATCGCGCAGCCCGGCCGACTCGTCTGGTCCCTCGGTCCGACGCCCGCCGGCCTGCCGGAGGACGTCGCGGCCACCGGAGCGACCTTCGTGCAGCACGACCTCGACCCCATCGCCGGGCTCGTCGTCGCCCAGCGCTTCGCGGTCGCGTTGGCTGAGGCCCGCGGCCTCGACGCCGACCACCCCCGTTCGCTCACGCGCTCCGTCATCCTGACGCCGTGACCGAGCGGGCGGTCCTCGGCATCGACGTCGGCGGGACCGGGATCAAAGCCGCATTGACGGATGCCGACGGCACGGTCCTCGGGCGCTGGCGCGAGGCGACGCCTTCGGGCGACACCTCGGGTGTCCTGACTCGCGACATCGTCCTCGGACTCGTCGCCGCCGCGAGCCGCGTCGCAGCCCCAGCGGCCGTCGGGGTGGTCGTGCCCGGCGTCGTCGACGAGGAGCACGGCGTCTGCATCCACGCGGTCAACCTCGGTTGGCGCGACCTCGCCTTCCCCGAGCTCCTCCGTCCCGCGCTCGAGGTGCCGCTCGCCTTCGGGCAGGACGTCCGCGCCGGGGCGCTGGCGGAGGCGGTCTCGGGCGCTGCAGCCGACGTCACGGGCACGATCGCGTTCGTACCGGTCGGAACCGGTCTGGCCTCGGCGCTCGTCATCGACGGCATCCCCTTCGCCGGCGGCGGCTGGGCCGGCGAGATCGGCCAGCGCGTGATCCAGGACGGCCCGCACCGCGGGCTCCGGGTCGAGGAACTCGCCTCGGCGGGCGGCATCGCACGACGCGCGGGCACCCGCGACGCGAAGACCGTCGCCGACGCCGTCGCTCGCGGGGACGCGGCCGCCATCGTCATCTGGAACGACGCCGTCGATGCACTCGCCGAGGCCCTCGCCGGCATCACCGTCGTCGCCGCACCCACCGCCATCGTGATCGGCGGTGGGCTCGCCCTCGCCGGAGCCGCCCTCTTCGAGCCACTCGAGCACGGACTCCGCGAGCGGCTCGACGTGGTCCGCGTCCCGCAGCTCCTGCCCGCTCGTCACGGCGACGAGGCGGCCACGGTCGGTGCGGGGATCCTCGCTCGCCGACTGGTGGCAGCCCGATGACGACCACCCCCGCACCGCGTCGCGTCGTGGTCGTGACGCCGAACCCGGCCGTCGACATCACCTACACGGTCGCCGAGCAGCAGCTCGGGGTCACGCAACGCGTCCAGTCCGTCGTGCGGCGTGCCGGAGGGAAGGGCGTGAACGTCGCTCGCGTCCTCGAGTCGCTCAGCGTCCCGACCCTGCAGGTGCTCCCCCTCGGTGGCGCCTCCGGCACCTGGCTCGCGGACGCCCTCGCGGCCGACGACCTCCCCACCCGGGTCGTGGAGCTCCGCGCCGAGACACGCTCGACGGTCGCGGTCGTCGACGGCATCCACCATCCGACCCTCTTCGCCGAGGCCGGTCCGGTCGTGACGCCCGAGGAGTGGACCACCCTGACGACCGAGCTCCGACGCGCCCTCCAGGACGCGAGCGCACTCGTCATCTCGGGCTCGCTCCCGCCGGCCACGCCCGACACCGTCGTCGAAGCCCTCGTCCGAACCGGCCACGACGCCGGCGTCCCCGTGATCGTCGACGTCAGCGGCACGGCGCTCCTCGCCGCGGCCCGCGCCGGTGCGACGATCCTCAAACCCAACCTCGACGAGGCCCTCGAGGCGACTGGCGCGGCCGACCTCGCATCCGCTCGCGCAGCACTCCTCGCGCTCGGGGCCCGCGCGGTCGTCATCTCCCGTGGGGCCGACGGCCTCACCGCCGGCGACGCCGATGGTGCCCACGAGGTCCCGGCCGTCCCCGGCGTCAGCGGCAACCCGACCGGCGCCGGCGATGCCGCCACGGCCGGCCTGGTCGCAGCACTCCGCGCGGGAGCCACACTTCCCGAGGCACTCCGCACGGCGGCGGCCGCAGGCGCGGCGGCCGTGCTCGAACCGATCGCCGGCGCGATCGACCTCGCCGCCTTCCACCGATTCCTCGACGCACCCGCCGCACCCGACCCCATTGGAGCAACCGAATGACCACCGCCCTCGACTTCACCGCGCTCCTCGCCAACGCCTCGGCCTCGAACGCCGGCATCGCGGCGTGCAACGTGGTCCTCCTCGAGCACGCGGAGGCGATCGTCGCCGGCGCCGAGGAGGCCGGGCTGCCGGTCATCCTGCAGATCAGCGAGAACTGCGTGCGGTACCACGGGTCGCTCGCCCCCATCACACTCGCCTCGCTGGCCATCGCCCGTGCAGCGACGGTCCCGGTCCTCGTCCACCTCGACCACGTGGAGTCGGCCGAGCTCGTGCGCGAGGGTGTCGAGCTCGGCGTGGACAGCGTGATGTACGACGCCTCGACCCTGCCGTACGACGAGAACGTCCGCGCGACGAAGGAGATCGTGGACTTCTGCCACGCGCGCGGCGTGGCCGTCGAAGCGGAGCTCGGCGAGGTCGGCGGGAAGGACGGCGTCCACGCTCCGGGCGCACGCACGGTGCCCGCAGAGGCCGTCGCGTTCGTCGCAGCGACCGGCGTCGACGCCCTGGCCGTGGCCGTCGGCACCTCGCACGCGATGACGAGCCGGGAGGCCGCCGTCGACCACGCGCTGATCGCGCAGCTCCGCCGCGAGGTGCCCGTCCCGCTCGTGCTGCACGGCTCCTCCGGGCTCCCCGACGACGAGCTCCGCGCGGCGGTCCGTTCCGGGATGACGAAGATCAACCTCTCGACGCACCTCAACGGCTTGTTCACCCGGGCGGTGCGCGACGTCCTCGACGAGCAGCCGAAGCTCGTCGACCCCCGCACCTACGTCCGGGCCGGTCGCAGCGCGGTCGCGGCCGAGACCGCGCGGATCCTGCGCCTCCTTGCGACCGACTGAGCACTCCCAGCAATCCCACAGCAACACGCAACGCTGAGCTGTTAATATATATTGTGTTGGAGTTCTTCCAACGCCTCCACCGGTAACCGATCGTCCCCCGCGATCACCCTCCGGCCTCCCGAGCCCGATATCCCTTCGGGTGCGCGGGAGATACGGCCACCCCTCCCCTAGGTGCGGTGGCCCGAAGCTCTGCGACACCGCCGGTCGATGCTCGGGTCCAACCTCGGGCATCGACCCGCGCAAGCACTGACGCCAGGCATTCCCAGGTCGTTCTCAGCTTGGTCGCGTACGTTCGTTCCTCGAGTGCCGATGTCACAACCGGCTTCCGTGTGCAGAGTCCACACCTCCACGGATACGCCGATGCTCCCGACACGACACCACCAGCCGCCCTCCAGAGCGGCGAAGAACGATCCACCGGACGGCCCCAGCCGACCAGCGCAGCCGAATCTCGGCGCAGCTGCATACCGGACGGTCTCGTCGCTCCATCCATGCGACCTGCACCGATCGTCATCGCATTCCCCCTCTGGAACCGGCCCATCCATCATCCGCAACACCAGAATCGAGAACCACCATGTCCATCACTCAGACTCGGACCCCAGCGTCCTCCAACCGTTCCGCGGGCACCGCCGTCCACGGCCGCGGTCACTCCACCGAGAAGCTCACCTACCGCTTCGGTCTCCGCACCCGGGAGACCGGTGCGGAGCAGCGCGGCTCCAGCAGCACGGCCAACCGCCGCGGCTGAGCTCCCTCGCCGTTCCAACCGACGCCCCCGCACGGCTTGACCATGCGGGGGCGTCGTGCGTCCGGAACCGGCGCCGATCCCGGCCGCTCCGGAGTTCGGACGATCGTACGGACGACCACGGCCTCCCAGGTGGGAGAATCCCCACATGGATCCCGTCGCGCTCATCTCGTGGATCGTCGTGTTCGTCGTCGTCACCGTCATCGTCTCCGGCCTGTCCGGCCGAGCGGGCGTCTCCGCCCCGGTGGCCCTGGTGCTCGTCGGCGGCGTCGCGTCGTTCATCCCCGCCGTCCCGACCGTCGAGATCGAACCCGACCTGATCCTCTACGGACTGTTGCCGCCGCTGCTCTTCGCGTCGGCGATCCGGATCTCCCTCATCGACATCCGTGCCCGTAACGACGGCATCATCCTGCTCTCGGTGGGTGCGGTCGCGTTCACCGTCGTGTCGGTCGGGTTCGCCAGCTGGCTCCTCATCCCGTCGATCACCCTCGCGGCGGCGTTCGCGTTCGCAGCGGTCATCGCTCCGACCGACGCCGTCGCCGTGAGCGCGATCGCCGGACGACTCGGGCTCCCGCGCCGCGTGCTGACGATCCTCGAGGGCGAGAGCCTGCTCAACGACGCCACCGCACTCGTGGCACTCAACGCCTCGATCCTCGCCATCACGAGCGTCGTCAACCCGGTCATGATCGCCGGCGAGTTCGTCATCGAGGTCGTCGCCGGCGTCGGCGTCGGTCTCGCGGTCGGCTGGGTGCTGTCCGAGGTCCGCCGACGCCTGCGCGCCCCAGTCCTCGACACCTGCCTCTCCCTCATCACCCCGTTCCTGGCGTTCCTCCTGGCGCAGGCGATCCACGGTTCGGGTGTGCTCGCGGTCGTCACCGCCGGGCTACTGCTCGGCTACCGGGCGCCCATCGTGCAGTCGGCCGAGGCGCGCATCGCCGAGTCGCTCAACTGGCGCACCATCCAGTTCCTCCTCGAGAACGCCGTCTTCCTGTTCATCGGGCTCAACCTGGCCGGCATCCTCGAGGGCGCGATCCAGACCGGTCCTGGGCTCTGGCCGACCGTGTTCATCAGCATCGGGGTCCTCGCGGCGCTCATCGTCTCGCGGTTCGTGTGGGAGATGACGGTCACGGCGATCTACCGGCTCGGGCCGAGACGGCTCCGTGAGCGGAGCTGGTCGTGGGGCAACGGGATAGCCGTCTCCGCAGCCGGCGTCCGTGGCGTGGTGACCCTGGCGGCCGTGTTCCTGCTGCCCGAGGACACCCCGTCGCGCGAGTTCCTGCAGTTCCTGGCGTTCGTCGTCGTGGTCGGCACGCTCCTCTCGGGGCTCGCGCTCCCCCGGATCATCCGCGCACTGCACCTCCCGCCGCCGAACCACAGCCAGGAGCGCGTCGAACAACTGATGCTCATGGCGGAGGTCCAGACGGCCGGCCTGGACCGCCTCGACGAACTGACGACCGAGGCGGACGAGGAACAGGTGCTCAACCGTCTGCGGACCAATGCGAGCTTCGTGGCCAACGCCCTCGAGCAGTACACGGGTGACGGCTCGGAACTCCGCACGGTCGCGTTCGCCCGGCTCCGCCGCCAGATGATCGCGGCGGAACGCGAGGCGCTCCTCTCGGCGCGCGCCGAGGGTCGCTACCAGGAACCGGCGGTCGCCGCGGTCCTGGCGGCGATCGACGCCGAGGAGGCGACACTCAAGGCGATGACGCCGAAGCCGCCGCGGTCATAGCACCCCGGACGCGCTGCCCGCACGCCCCATCCGAACGACCGGTACAGGACGATCGGTCGGGCAGGATGAGGGCATGATCATGTTGTTCCCGGCCGCCGTCTTCGCGGTGCTCTACGTCGCGAGCCGACGCCGCGACGCCCGCCGCCTGCGCAACGGGGTCTTCCTGGTCTCCGCGATCGCCTGCGGGCTGGTGGCGCTCCTCTCGGAGGCGTCCCGCACGACGCCGTTCACCGTGCTCCTCGCCGCGTTCGGCACGGTCCTGCTGGTGGGCGTGCTCGGGGTCCTCCTCATCGGCAACGGCATCACGATGCTCCGGCTCGAAGGACGCAGCCTGGGCAACCTGCTCTCGCTGTTCGCCGGGGTCGCGATCCTCGTCCTGCCCGTGCTGGCCGTGCTGCTGGTCCTCGGAGCGCACCCGCAGTCCCTGCCCTCCTGGCTGACGATCGTCCTCGTCGCGCTGGGTCTCCTGCTCGGGTTCGCGTGCTTCTACGCGGCGGCGACCTTCGCGGCCTTCGGCGTGTACTCACTCGTCTACAGCCGCTACCGTCACACCCGGACGCCCGACGCCCTCGTCGTCCTCGGTTCCGGCCTCATCCACGGCGAGGTCCCGCCGTTACTGCGCAGTCGCCTGGACCTGGCACTCCGCATCTACCGGGCGACAGCACCGGGGACGACGCGACCGATCCTGATCCCGTCCGGCGGCCAGGGCGACGACGAACCGCGCCCGGAGGGGACGGCCATGGCCGAGTACCTCGTCGCGAACGGCGCGGACCCGACGGACGTGCTCCCGGAGACCGCGTCCACGAGCACGCGCGAGAACCTGTTGCTCTCCCGGGACCTGCAGCAGTCGGCCGGGCGGGACGGCGAGACGATCGTGGTGACGAACAACTACCACGTCCTCCGCGCGGCGCTCCTCGCACGTTCGATCGGGAGCGACGCGCAGGTCATCGGCTCCCCGACGGCCGCCTACTACGTGCCGAGCGCGTTCCTCCGCGAGTACGTCGCCATCATGGTCGAGCACCGCCTGCTGAACGCGCTGGCGATCGCGGGCGTCGCTGGCCTGATCGCCCTCGCCGTGGTCTGGTCGCTCCTGCCGATCTGAGCCGCCGTCTCCGCCCGAGCACGGCGTCCGCGAGCGCGCGACGGGCCGTCGTCCGAATGGATCGGAGGACGGCCCGTCGGTCGTGTGGTGTCCGACTCAGTCGGGTGCGGTGTCGTAGACCTCGCGGGCGTCGTCGGTGGCCTCGGAGGCCGGCCCGGAGTCGGGCTGGTGGTCGGCCGAACCGTCGGCGTCGCCACCCTCGCCCTCGGCCAGCGGTGCGTCGAGCTCGGTCGAGGGCTCCGGGGTCTCGACGGCCTCCTCGGTCGCCTGCTCCTCGTCGGGAGCCGCGTCCTCCGAGCCGGTGCCGTCGACGGTCTGACTCGACCCGTCCGAGCCCGGTCCGGCGGTCGTCTGGTCGGAGCTCACGAGCTCTGCGGTGTCGATGTCGGCACCCTCCCAGGCTTCCTGGTCCGCTCCGGCCGCACCGGTCGCGAGGTCGTCGCTTGAACGCTGGTCCTGCTGATCCGTCATGATGCACTCCTCTCCGCGGAACGCGTCGCGCTCCGTGTCCTCGGACTCTACGTCGTGATCCTCCACGGTCTCCCGGGGTTGACAGCCGCCGACGGGCGCCCGGGCCGGTCGCGATAGCGTGGGGACATGAGCCTCCCCGTCACGGACACGCGCGTCACCTATCCCTCCGGAGCCCTCGTCTCGACGGGCACGGTGCTGCACGTCGAACCCGTCGGCGACCACCTCGCCGTCGTGCTCGACGAGACGGCCTGCCACCCGGTCGACGCCGCGTGGCCCGACCAGCCCGCCGACACGGCGACCATCACCTTCGGTGCGGGCACGAGTGCCGTGGAGGTCGCCGTGACCGACTGCGTCGTCGCCGCGACCGACGGCACTCAGTTGTACCTCGGCGCCGACATCCCCGTGAAGAAGGGCACCGAGGGGTGGGCCTTCCTCGTCGCCCACCTGGTCTCCGCCGAGGCGACCCCGAGCGCCGTCGAGGGCGAGACGGCCCGCGTCGAGGTGGACGCGTCCACCCGACACGCGCTCTCCGCCGGACACACCGGTTGCCACCTCGCATCACTCGCCCTGAACGCCGCGCTCGCCGACGCCTGGCGCAAGGAGGTCGTCCCCGACGCCCTCGGGGCTCCGGATTTCGACGCGCTCGCCTGCGAGTCGTCGCGGATCGCTCCGAACGCGTCGACCGACCGTTACCGCATCGGCAAGTCGCTCCGGCGGAAGGGGTTCGACCCGGCCGCCCTCGACGACCTCGACGCGCTCGGGTCACGCATCCGGAACACGCTCGACGGTTGGTTGGACAGCGGCGCCGCCGTCCGGATCGATCGCGAGGGCGAGCTGCTCACGGATCGGCGCAGCTGGCACTGCGAGCTCCCGGGCGGCCCCGCGGTCATCGCCTGCGGCGGCACCCACGTGGCGTCATTGGGCGAGTTCTCGAACATCGCCGTCTGGCTGGAACGCGAAGACGTCGACGGCGCCGTGGTGCTGTCGATGGTCAGCACGGTCGTCCCGGCCGGCTGACCGGCGGCTCGGCGGTTGACCGGCGACTAGGCGGCGATGCCGGTGGAGGCCGCGCTGCCGACGCCGGCGAGCAGGCCACCCATGACGAACACCCAGAGCAGCACGAGCGCCGCCCAGCCGAGCAGGAACAGCCCGTTGAGCACGACGCCCGTGATGGCCATCGCGCGACCGGCGGGCTCGCGGCGGAGCCCCATGAGGCCGAGGACGAATCCGACGACCGGGAGCACGAAGGTGAACCCGAAGAACAGCGACACCAGGCCGATGACCATGCTGGAGATGCTGAGACCCTTCGGCGGCGACGCCGGGTACGGGTACGGCGCGGGGTACACGGGCGCATACGGCTGCGCGTACGGCTGCATGCCGTACTGCGGCGGGTAGGGCTGCTGCTGCGGGTAGGGCGCCTGCTGGGCGTACGGCTGCACCCCGTACTGCTGCGGCTGGAGCTGCTGTTGCGGGTACGACTGCGGCGGAACCGACTGCTGCGAGTACGCCTGCTGCGGCGCAGAGGGCTGCGGCTTGGATCCGTCCGGTGTGCTCATGCCCGTCAGCCTACCGACCAGCCCGCGCTCGATGCCCGACCCCTCGCCCCGACGGCAGCCTCCAGCTCTCTGGGAGCTCACGCTCAAGGGCGGTGAGGGGCCCGGAAAGCGACTACCGTATTCGTGCGGTCCTCGCAGTGAACCCGGAACACGGACCGCGCCACACCCAGAAGGAGCACCGTGCAGAACGACGCGATCGCCGAGGAACAGGACCATCTCGATCGGCTGCACGACGTGATCCGGTCGCAGTCGGACCTCGAGGAACGACGCTCCGAACTCGCCCTCCGCGCCTTCGACGGCGACGACGACTCGAGCTTCTCGGAACGCGACGCCCTGGTCGCCCACCACCGCCAGCGGATGGTCGAGCTGCGTTCGTCCAGCTACGGACTCCTCTTCGGCCTCCTCGAACGCGAGACCGACGAACGCCACCACATCGGGCGCATCGGCCTGCGCGACCCGGAGAGCGGCGACCAGCTCCTGTTGGACTGGCGCGCACCGGCCTCGCGCCCGTTCTACACCGCGACGCCACTCCGCCCCGAAGGCCTCCGGCTGCGCCGCCGCATCGGCACGGCCGGTCGCCGCGTCACGGAAGTGCACGACGAGGTCCTCGACACGACCATGCTCAGCGACGACGAGCCGAGCGGCATCGGCGAGTCCGGTGCGCTGCTGGCGGCCCTCGGTCGCGCCCGGACCAAGCACATGGCGGACATCGTCGACACCATCCAGGCCGAGCAGGACGCGATCATCCGCGCGCCGCTCCCCGGCACGCTCCTCGTCCAGGGCGGTCCGGGCACCGGGAAGACCGCCGTCGCGCTCCACCGCGCCGCGTACCTCCTCTACGAGCACCGCGAGCGGCTCATGCGCAGTGTCGTGCTCATCGTCGGGCCGAACTCGACCTTCCTCGACTACATCAGCCGCGTGCTGCCGTCGCTCGGCGAGACCGCCGTCGTCCTCGTCACGCCCGCGACCCTCGTGCCCGGACTCGACGCACACGCGGAGGACTCGCTCGAGGCCGCCGAACTCAAGGGTCGACTGCGGATGGCCGACGTCGTCGCCCGGGCCGTCCGCGAGCGCCAGGTGCCGCTCGACGAGCCGGTCACGATCCGCATCGCCGGTGACGGCCCGCTCCGCGTCACGCCGGGCGTCCTGCGCCGGATCAAGGCCGGCATCGAGCGCTCGGGCACGCCGCACAACGAGGCGAAGCTGCGGTTCGACCGCGCCGTGCTGACGCACCTCATCGGGCTCGAGGCGAAGCGCGACGGCTTCGAGCCCCGCACGGGCGAGGACGCCGACGAGCGTCGACAGGAGCTGAGCGAGGAGCCCGAGGTCGAGGAGCTGCTCGACACGATGTGGCCGATCCTCGAGCCGGCCGAGATCATCGACCGCCTCTTCACCGATCCCGAGCTGCTCGCTCGCGTCGCGCCCGACCACACCGAGGAGGAGCGTCGCCTCCTGCTCCGCGAACCCGTCGCCGGAACGGACGGCGCAGGTGAGACCGACTGGGCGGCCCGGCTCACGCCCGGCGACATCGCCCTCGTCGACGAGGCCGCCGAGCTCATCGGCGAGGACCAGCGTCCCGAGCTGGAACGCCAGCGCCGCGCCGCCTACGAGCGCCGGCACGACGTCGAGTACGCGCGCAGTGTGCTCGAGATGATCGGTGACATCAGCATCGACGACGAGGCCCAGGACGACGACTACCTCCGTTCCGCCCAGGACCTCGCCGACCGCCAGACCGTGGAGGACGACCGCAGCCCCGCGGAACGCGCCGCGAGCGACCGCACCTGGGTCTACGGGCACGTCATCATCGACGAGGCGCAGGAGCTCACCCCCATGCTGCTGCGGGCCGTCCTGCGACGCGGTCCCAACCGCTCGATGACGCTCGTCGGCGACATCAACCAGCAGAGCACCTCCGCCACCCGCTCCAGCTGGCAGGAGCTGCTCGGCCCCCAGCTCCCGCGCTGGACCGAGGAGCTGCTCACCGTCAACTACCGGACGCCCGAGCAGATCATGGCGCTCGCCGATCCCGTCCGGCTCGAACTCGACCCGGACTCCCCGGCGCCCGTGTCGATCCGACGCGGCGAGGAGGAGCCCGTGCAGCTCACGGTCGAACCCGCCGCGCTGGCCCCGACGGCGGTCCGCGCCGCCGTCGACGCGATCACCGCACACGCCGGTATCGCGGGCGTCATCGCACCCCGCGCGCTCCTGGCGGAGATCGACACCCTCCTCGCCGACGCCGGAGCCGATCGCGCGCGGGTGTGGACCGGCACCGCGCGTGAGAGCAAGGGCCTCGAGTTCGACAGCGTCGTCCTCGTGCAGCCCGACGCGCTGGGCGGGACAGGACACGCGGCCCTGTCGCTCCGGTACGTCGCGCTCACCCGTGCCACCCAACGGCTCACGGTCGTCGACTCGTCGAGCTGACCGTGGGCAACCGGCGACGCACCGTCGTCCGGACCCCTCCAGAGCACCGGGCGACGGGAAGGACCGTAGGCTTGGGCTCTGCCAACAGAATGTGAGGCTGGGATGAAGGTCATCAGCTACAACCTCCGCAAGAACAAGGCCAGCGGCGAGCTCGTCGCACTCACCGAAGAGTTCGGCCCGGACGTCCTCGCGTTGCAGGAGGCCGACACCCTGCAGCTGCCCGCCGAGCTCGGCGGCCTGCACCTCGCCGACAGCACCCACCGCAACCGGCTCGGCCTCGCGATCTACTACCGCCGCGACCGGTTCACCGCCGAGTCGACGCAGACGTTCGCGCTGAAGAAGTCGCTGCACGACATGGTGCTCGCGCCGGCGCACGAGCGCCTCATCGGCACCCGCCTCACCGACGTCGAGGCCGGGCGCGAACTCATCGTCGCCTCGTTCCACGCGGCCCCGCTCACCGCGCTCAACTCACTGCGTCGGCACCAGATCAAGGCCGCGCACGAGCAGCTGCACGCGATGGGCGACGTCCCGACGCTCATGGTCGGCGACTACAACTACCCGCTCTTCCAGAAGGGCCTCGGCACCAAGATGCAGGAGAGCGGCTACGACCTGAGCCTCAGTGACCGCAGCACCTACACCCGCTACAAGATGTTCCGTGGGCACTTCGACTTCGCGACGTCCGTGGGCCTCAAGATCGACCGGGTGCAGACGCTCCGCCGCGGCATCTCGGACCACCTGCCGATCCTCGTGGACGCGAGCTACGGCTTCGCCGTGCCCGAGGACGACGACGCGCCGGAGTCCGCCGCCCGCTGACCCGGTCGCCTGCCCCTGCGCGCGCCCCGTCCGGTTCGCAATTCAGGATGCGCTCGGCGCGGCGCCCTCCTGCCGCGGCGTGTCACGCGGGAAACGCCGCGCTCGTCCTGAGTTGTGAACTCGGAAGCGACGTCAGATGAGGCCGCGGAGGAACTCCTGGACGCTCGTCCCGGCCTCGCGGGCGCGACGGACCAGGCGCTCGTGCTCGTCGGACGTGAGGTCGAGGGTGAGCTGGTGCCACGTCGGTTCGACGTCGAGCGAGAACAGCGCGCCGTCGTCCTCCGCGTCGAACACGGGGGCGGTGCGTTCCTCCTCGACCTCGAGGTCGGCGAACAGCTCCGGCTCGGTCGTCTCGGGAGCGTCTTCAGCGTCGGCATCAGCCTCGGGGGTCGACGGGGTCTCCGCAGCTCCGGCGCCGGTCCAACCGGGTCCCTCCGGCACCGGCGTCTTGCGCTGGAAGGCCTCAGCCGCCGTGCGGGCGCGGATGTCGGCGGCCTCGTTGAGTCGGTGACCGACGTGCCCCTTCACCCACTCGAACCGGTAGCGCCGCCCGGCGATGGCGGCGTCGATCTCCTGCATGAGCTCGAGGTTCATGACGGGCTTGCCGTCGCCCTTCTTCCAGCCCTTCTTCTTCCAGCCCGGCATCCACTTCGTGATCGAGTCGATGACGTACTTGCTGTCGCAGAGGATGTGGAGGTCCTCGTCGAGGTGCTCGGTGGCGCGGAACAGTTCGAGGACGGCGCGCAGCTCGCCCATGTTGTTCGTGCCGTGCGGCCATCCCCCGGCTGCCCAGCAATCGTCGTCGACATACCAGGCCCAGCCGGCGGGTCCGGGGTTGCCGAGGGCGGAGCCGTCTGCGGCAGCGGTGATCGTCATGAGCGCCTTTCGATGAGTGCCCTCCATCGTATCGACGCACCACCGACGCCCCGACGCCGGTCCCGTGGTGCCGGTGTCGGGCTGGCCCGGCGTCGGGCGGGCGACGTCAGGCGGGCGCGAAGACGCTGAGCGTGACGGCGACCGTGACCGTCGTGTAGCCGGGCAGGTCGGCGATCGCCTGCTCGAAGACGTCGTCGTCGAGGTGGTGGGCGCTCGGCCCCATGCGGACCTCGTCGCGCACCTCTTCCGGCATCAACTCGACGGCGTAGTCGAGCGTGTCGCGGGAGCGGAGCTCGAACCCGTCGAGCTGCGCGTCGAGGCGGGCGTCCTTGCGCTCGGCGATCCCGATCATGCCGAGCCGGTCGCGCAGCTCGGCCAGGTGACCGGGTTGCGGCGTCACGACGGTGAGCAGGCCGTCCGGGCGGAGCACCCGACGCATCTCGGGACCGTTGCGTGGGCCGAAGATGCTCAACAGGTGGTCGACCGAGGCGGTCCGGCAGCGGGAAGGGTGCCCAGGCGTCGGCCGTGGCGGCTGCCGCTCGTCCGTGCGCGCGGGCGGCGCGACGAGCAGCGAGCGGCGACAGGTCGAACCCGAACCCGCGCCAGGCCGGCCGGGCGTCGAGGATCCGGCCCAGGTAGTAGCCGGTCCCGCCGGCGATGTCCACGACGAGCGGGGCGCTGTCGTCGTCGACCGAGCCGTCCGGGAGGAAGCGCGCGAGCGGCAGGGTCGTGGCGACGTGGTCGGCGATCGGCTCGTAGTGCTCGGCCTCGAGGAACGCTGCGCGGGCCGCGACCATCTCCTGCGTGTCGCCGGTCTTCGGCGTCCGACCGCCGACGACGAGCGAGGCGTACCCCTGCCGGGCGATGTCGAAGCTGTGACCGGCGGGGCAGCGGAGCACGCGGTCGCCGAGCTCGAGGGTCGCGGTGCAGATCGTGCACGCGAGATCGGGGGCGACGAGGCTCAGCCGATCGTGCTGCGGGACGTCAGCGAGGATCGGCATGCCTTCGAAACGCTCCGCTTCCAGCTGCTGTGTCCGTCGCCGCCGCGATGCTTCCGGTTGTCGCACTTCACCCACACGGTGAGTCTAGGCGCGCGCCGCATGGTGCGTGCGCCGGAACGTTCGAGCAGCGATCCGTCGCGGCGGGCTTCGGCACCGCGGTGACTCGATCGGCTCGGTGACTCAGTCCTCGAGCGCGCTCCGCAGACGCTCGACGTCCTCGTGTGCTGCGTCGCTCGCACGCTGCGCCCGGTCAGCCTCTCGTCTGGCGTCGGGCCCACTCGCGATCGGCGTCGGCGATGTCCGCGTCGAGCTCCTCGAGCCGCCGTGCGAGGTCCTCGCGGTCACGCTGCAGTCCCGATCGCCGGACCGCCGACTCGTCCAGGAAGGCGGTCGCCTCCTCACTCGCGCTGGACGCTGCCTCCTCGTCGCGCTCGGCCGCCTCCAGCCGGGCCCGAAGGCGTCGGCGTCGGTCGTCGTCCTCGTCGGAATGGTCGCCGTCTCCGTCGCCCCACGTCCCGAGGGAGCCGTCGGCGGTGGAGCGCCCACTGGGGGATCCTGGCACCGCCGACCACACCACCCCACCCCGCTCCGCTCGAGGTCGGGGCGTCGGTCAGCCGCCCGGACGACACCTGCGCGGCGAGATCGGCGTCGGCACTCGCCGCTTGCAGACTCTGGCGGACGGTCTCGATCACCGCTCCGGAGAGGGACGCCCCCTCCGCTGCTGCGGCCTCGACGGTGGCGGTGACGAGCGTCGCGATCAGCGAGCGACGTTCGGTGCCGAGCGTGCGGAGCGCTGTGGCGTCGCCGGAGCGTTGAGCGTCGCCGAGCGCGGAGCCGAGTTGTTCCAGTTCGCTGAGCAGGTCCGGGCGGTGCGCCGTCAACACGTTGAGCGCCCAGGCGGCGACCGACGGTTTGCGGAGCGCGAGGATCGCCGTCGCCAGGTCGTCGTCCCCGTCGTCGCGCGCTGCGACGGCCAGGCGTTTGCGCTCCGCCACGAAGCCGCTGAGGGGGACGCGCAGCAACTCGACGGCGGCGGAGGCGAGGCCAGTCGGGGCCGGCGTTCCGGTGTCGCGGTCATCGGGCACGGTGCCGCTCCCTCGCATCATTTCACGTCAGGCTAGCGCCCTCTTGCGCCAGAACGGAGTCCGACTGTCGCCTTTTCGGGGGTCGATACCGACAATGTGGACATGGATGCCAGACCTTACCCCGACACAGCGGAGCCGCCAGAAACAGCGGCCTGCACCGACTTGAAGACCCTCCTCAGGACCGTGGACTTCCCGATCTCACGCCGCGAACTGCAGTCGATCGCCGTCCGTTCCGGACTCGACCGCGGGACGCTCGCCGCGCTCAACACGCTCACCGAAGAGCACTACGCCGGCTCGTTCAGCATCCTCCGCGAACTCCGCCACCACGGCGAGCTCCGTCGCTCCGCCTGACCACCCCGTCCGACACCTGGTGGACTCCCCAGCGCGGTGCGCTGACGTGAGCGCGGGTCACAGACGCGGGCGCGGGTCTCCGGAGGGGCGCGCTCACGCGTGCGGGGCGCGGTGACGTCAGCGCACCGCGCTGGCGTTTCCGGCAGACATCGTGCAACGCAGAAACCCCCGGCGAACCGAGGGTTTCGAGCTGAGATCCAGTGCGGAGACGGCGGGATTTGAACCCGCGGTCCCCTTACGGGGACTCCACCTTAGCAGGGTGGTGCACTAGGCCGAACTATGCGACGTCTCCATGTGCGCTCGCAAGCGGACGCACGACGACCAGCATAACCGGTGATGGGCGTGGTGACGAATCCCCGGGTCCGAACCCGGGTCCGAGACGCCCTTCGACACTCGACGGGCTCAGTTCGGCGCAGCCAGGGACCGGACCAGGTCTGGGACCGGGCCGCTGACGGACCGGGACGCCTACTGGTCGTCGAGGGTACGACCGCGGGAGCAGGTGCGCTGGTCGGCGGTCTGGCCCGTCACGGACGACGGGAGGACCACTGCACCACCGGCGGAGGGGTCGGTCGCATCGGCAGGCGGGGCCGTCGCGGCAGGGTCGGCCACCGGCATCCGCACCCTCGGCCGGGTCGACCGCGGTCGGGTCGGTCGGGTTCGCCACCGCACCGGCGCCGGTCGCGCCCGAGAGCTGGATGGGCTGATCGTTGCCGAGCGCCTCGAAGAGCGCGGCCGCCGCATCGTCGATCGGCTCGACCCCACCCTCCACGGCGGCGTTGGGGTACTGCACGAAGGCGATGTTCGCGAGGTCGACCTCACGCAGCGTCATGGCGATCGCGATCATCGTGTCGAGGCTCGTCAGGCTGTCGGACAGCTGCATGTTCTTCGCCGCCGCTTTGGCCAGGGAGTACAGGATTCCAGGATTGGTCAGTGTCTCGGCGCTCTTGACCTGCTGCATCATCGCCGACAGGAACACCTGCTGGTTGCTGATGCGACTGAGGTCGCTGCCGTCGCCGACACCGTGCCTGGTGCGGAGGAACTGCAGTGCCTCGTACCCCTCGAGCGTGTGCTCGCCCGCCGAGAGGAAGGTGTTCGTGTACTCGTCCTCGATCGGGTCGGCGACGCACACCGTCACCCCGCCGAGCGCGGTCGACATCGCCATCACGCCACTGAACTGGACCTCTGCGGCGAACGGGATCTCGAGCCCCGTGAGCTGCGACACCGTCAGCGCCGTGCAGGCGAGCCCGCCGTAGCTGAGCGAGGTGTTGATCTTCTGCCGGCTCATCGAGTCGAACGAGCCACCGGACGGGTCGGGGCAGGACGGGATCGGGACGAACATGTCGCGCGGGAAGCTGACGACGGTCGCGTTGCTGTGGTCCTCGGAGATGTGCACGAGCATCGTGACGTCGTTGAGGTTGCCTGTCTCCTCTTCGGCATCACCGAAGACGGGATCCTGACCGGCGCGCGAGTCGCTGCCGACGATCAGGAGGTTGACGCCACCGGGATACGCTCCGATCGCGGGCAGATCGGTGACCGCCTCACCCTGCGAGTCGACGAGCGCGACGCCGGGTTTCACGGTCGCGGCGACGTCCCAGAGGGCGATGCCGGCGACGATGCCACCGCTGACCAGCGCGACCGCGAGCGTCGAGGCGACGATCTTCAGGGCGGTCGCGATCGGGTTCGACCGCTTGAGTCGTCCGTGGCGGGCGATGGTCGCGAGCTTCTTCGGGCGGGGCCCACGAGCTGCCGTTCGGCGTGCCGCGGCGTCGCCGGCGGGCTCGTCGATGTCGGTCGAATGCGGGGGCATTCGTCGATTCAACCACGGGTTCATGTGAAGCGCACAGCCCGGAGCCGTGGGCTCCGAGGCGCGGGAGTCTCTCGGGGCGGTGAAAGCAGTGCGGAGGGCGTGGGATTCGAACCCCGCAACGCGCCAGCGTTGCGCCGCCAGGCCCAACCAGCCATCTGAAGAACGTGCGGAGGGCGTGGGATTCGAACCCACGAGACATTTCTGCCCACCAGTTTTCAAGACTGGCTCCATCGGCCGCTCGGACAGCCCTCCTGATGGTCGATCGCCCGCGATGACGCAGCTGACGACCAGGATCGAGTGTATCGGATGGGGCCAGCGACGAAGCGGCCCCATCCGATCACGCGGTGACTACTGGTCTTCCTCCGGACGACCGGCCGTGCAGGTGTTCTGCGCGGCGTTCTGGCCCGTGATCGTGTCGGGCAAGGCGACGGGGCCGGCGGCGGACGGGTCCGCGGGCGCTGCCGGGTCCGCCGTGGCAGCGGGATCGGCAGCCGCGTCGGTGGTCGCCGGGTCTGGCGTGACCGGCGCGTTCGGGTCGGTCACGACGTACTTGCCGGTGGCGGACAGGGCGACGGCCTGGTCGCTCTGCAGCGCCGTCCACAGGACGTCGGCATCGGACGTCGCCTCGACTCCGCCCTCGACCGTGGCCGTCGGCGTCTGGACGAACGCGACGCGGTCGAGCGGGATGTCCTTGAGCGCTGCGGCGATCGACACCATCGTGTCGATGTTGTTCAGGCTGCTCGACAGGGTCACGTTCTTCAGCGCGGCGCGGGCGATCGAGTAGAGCTTGATCGGGTCGGAGAGCGTGTCGCTGCTCTTCAGCGTGCGGACGAGCGAGGAGAGGAACACCTGCTGGTTCGAGATCCGCGAGAGGTCGCTGCCGTCGCCGACGCCGTGACGTGAGCGGAGGAAGGCGAGGGCGGACGCGCCCGAGAGGTCGTGGGTGCCGACGTCGAGGTTGATGCCGCTCCAGGCGTCGTTGAGGGGCTCGGTGACACACACCGGCACGCCGCCGACCGCGTTCGACATCGAGATGACGCCGTCGAAGCCGATCTGCGCGGCGAACGGGATGGAGAGGCCGGTGATGCCCTCGACCGTGGAGACCGCGCAGGCGAGCCCGCCGTCGGCCCCGCCGTACATGAGGGCGGTGTTCATCTTGTCGCGACCGTTGCCGCCGTCGGCGCAGTCGCCGATCTGCACGTACATGTCGCGCGGGAAGCTGACCACGGTCGCGCTCGAGTGGTCTGCCGAGATGTGCATGAGGATCGTGACGTCGTTGAGGTTCTCCTCGCGGTCGCCGTACGCCGCATTGCCGTCGCCGGAGTCGCTACCGACGAGGAGCAGGTTGACGCCGCCCTCGATCGCGCCGATGTTGGGCGGCGGCGCACCCGGCGTCTCGTTGTCGAGGTGGGCGACGGGCTTGACGCTGTTGGCGAGGTCGAGCGCGGCCACACCGGCGACCGCGATGCCGCTCACGCCGACGACGGCGGCCGTCGCGGCGACGATCTTCGCGACGGTGACGAACGGGTTCGACTTGCGGAGTCTGCCGTGACGGACGGCGGCGCGCGGTTTGGACGCGTCGGCGTTGCGGGTCATGGATCTCGCTCTCGTCTCAGGAACAGGGGTGGCCGGAACCCAGGAGACCGGGCTGCGGCGAGTCGTCCGGCGACCCCTGGAGCAGGCGCGCACCGACGCCCCGTGCCCACCGGAAACGGCGTATCGGCACGGAGCTTTGGACGATGCTAACCCGAAATGCTCCTCAGGAGCTGAGAGAGACCGTCGTCGGTGACCGTGCCGGTGACCTCCGACGCGACCGCGAGGACCTCCTCGGGCGCCTGGCCCATGGCGACACCGCGCCCTCCGGCGGCGGCCCAGCCGAGCATGTCGACGTCGTTGCGGCCGTCGCCGACGGCGACCATCTGCGAGCGCTCGAGCCCCAGCCACTCCCGGACACGCTCCAGCGCGGTCGCCTTGTTGACGCCCTTCGGCGCGATGTCGAGCCATGCCGTCCAGCCGATCGCGTAGCTCACCTGGCTGAGCCCGATCTTGTCGACGATGCGGAGGAACTCCTCCTCGTCGTGGCTCGGTGAGACGACGACGACGCGCGTCACGGGGCTCGTGACGAGCTCCTCGAACGGCACCTCGATCGCGTTCTCGAGGTTCCAGTCCTCCATGCCGACCGTGTACTTGCGGAAGCCGTCGGGGTATTCGACCATGTAGCTGCCCTCGGAGAGGTGCGGCTGGATGAGCCCGAGGACCTCGGTCGGGTCGAAGGTCTCCATGAAGAAGCGCTCGTAGGAGTCGGGCTTCGACTCGTCGCGCTTCATGATGAGCGCACCGTTCGCGCAGACGACGTACTGCGGCGTCAGCTCGAGCTCCTCGAGCACCGGGCGCGTGCTCTCCCAGCTGCGACCGGTGGCCAACGTGACGATGTGGCCGAGCGAGACCACGCGGCGCACCTCGTCGGCGACCGACAGGCTGAGCGAACCGTCCTCGTGCAGCACGGTGCCGTCGATGTCGAGGGCGATGAGCAACGGGGTCGCGGTGGTGGTCGTCTCGTCCGTCATCGGATCGGCCTCGCGACCTCGATGCCGCCCAGGTACGGACGCAGCACCTCGGGGATGACGACGCTGCCGTCCTCCTGCTGGTGCGTCTCGAGGATCGCGACGATCCAGCGGGTGGTCGCGAGCGTTCCGTTGAGCGTCGCGACCGGCGTGGTCTTGCCCGACTCCCCGCGGTACCGGGTGTCGAGGCGACGCGCCTGGTAGGTGGTGCAGTTCGAGGTGCTGGTGAGCTCGCGGTACGCGTCCTGCGTCGGCACCCAGGCCTCGACGTCGAACTTGCGTGCCGCGCTCGACCCGAGGTCGCCGGCGGCCGTGTCGATGACCCGGTAGCTGAGGCCGAGCGACTGCAGCATCGCCTCCTGGTACGACAGCAGGCGCTCGTGCTCGGCGGCGGCGTCCTCCGGCTTGGTGTAGACGAACATCTCGAGCTTGTTGAACTGGTGCACCCGGATGATGCCGCGGGTGTCGCGCCCGTAGGACCCGGCCTCCTTGCGGTAGCAGGTCGACCAGCCGGCGTAGCGGAGCGCGCCCTCCTCGAGGTCGAGGATCTCGTCGGAGTGGTACCCGGCGAGCGCCACCTCGCTCGTGCCGGTGAGGAAGAGGTCTTCACCGGCGATCTGGTAGACCTCGTCGGCGTGCTCGCCGAGGAAGCCGGTGCCCTTCATGATCTCGGGGCGCACGAGCGTCGGCGTGATGAGCGGGACGAAGCCGGCCTCGATCGCGCGGTCGAGCGCGAGGTTCATGAGGGCGATCTCGAGGCGGGCGCCGATGCCGCGGAGGAAGTAGAAGCGCGAGCCGCTGACCTTGGTGCCGCGCTGCATGTCGATGGCGCCGAGGAGTTCGCCGAGCTCGAGGTGGTCGCGCGGGGTGAAGTCGAACGAGGGGCGTTCGCCGACCTCGCGGAGCGTGATGAAGTCGGCCTCGCCGCCGGCGGGCACGCCGTCGAGCACCGGGTTCTGGATGCGACCGGCGACGTCGGCGAAGTAGGCCTCGGCCTCGGTCGCGACCTGCTGGGCCTCCTTGACGCGGGCGGCGAGCTGCTGCGCCTGGGCGACGAGTGCGGCCTTCTCCTCCTTGGGGGCCTTGGCGACCTGCTTGCCGAACGCGTTCTGCTCGGCACGGAGTTCCTCGAACCCGGTGATCGCAGCGCGGCGTGCGGTGTCGGCGTCGATCGCCTGGTCGACGAGGTCGACGGAGGACCCTCGCTTCTGCTGCGACGCTCGGAGGACTTCTGGCTGTTCGCGGAGGAGTACGGGATCGATCACCCGGCAAGTCTAGCGATCGAGGTCGGTGACGAGGCCCCGGGACAGTACCGTTGGGCCATGCCGACTCCCCCGCACGCCGCGCTCGTGTACAACCCGGTGAAGGTCGACGCCACCCGGCTGCGGAGCGCGTTGGAGGCACGGTCGCAGGAGGCGGGATGGGCGGCTCCGCACCTGTACGAGACGAGTGTCGACGACCCCGGTGTCGGTCAGGCGCGGCGCGCGGTCCTCGACGGTGCTCAGGTGGTGCTCGTGGCCGGCGGCGACGGGACCGTGCGGGCCGTCGCAGAAGGCCTGCGCGGGAGCGGTGTGCCGCTGACCCTCATCCCCTCGGGGACCGGCAACCTGCTCGCGAGGAACCTGAAGCTGCCGCTCGGCGACCAGCTGGCCGCGATCGGGACGGCGTTCACGGGCGACACGCGCGCGATCGACATCGGCGTCGCCATGATCACCCGTGCCGACGGGTCGGAGGAGGAGCACGCGTTCGTCGTGATGGCCGGCATGGGCATCGACGCGATGATGATCGCCACCGCGAACCCCGACCTCAAGAAGTCGCTCGGCTGGCTCGCCTACGTCGAGTCCGGTCTCCGCTCGATCGCCACGGCCGCGCCGTTCCGCATCCACTACCAGTTGCGCGGGCACCGTCAGCATGCGGCGACCGTGAGCTCGGTGCTCGTCGGGAACTGCGGCACGCTGCAGGGCGGGGTGCAGCTCATGCCGGACGCCGAACTCGACGACGGGTTCCTCGACGTCGCGGTGCTGCAACCGAAGGGTGCCTTCGGCTGGCTGCTCGTGTGGCGGAAGGTGACGTGGGAGAACCGGGTCCTGCGGCGGACTGCCGTGGGGCGACGGATGATCCGTTTCACCGAGGGCCGGGGTGGGAACACCGTGACGAACCTGCGTGCTGAGGCCCTGACCGTGCGGGTCGACGAGGCCCAGGACCTGGAGCTCGACGGCGACGCGTTCGGCATGGCGACCATGGTCGCGTTCGACGCGCACCGCGGCGGGTTGCTCGTCAAGCTCCCGTAGCCACCATGCGTCCCCCATCCTGGCTCGGTTTGAGTGGGGTGCCAGCGCGGTGCGCTGGCGTGAGCGCGGGTCATCGACGTGAGCGCGGGTCTCCGGAGGGGCGCGCTCACGTCGATGACCCGCAGTGACGCCGATGCGTGCATGGTGACGTCAGCGCACCGCGCTGACGGACGAACAGCGACCCGAAACACCCGGATGTCTGGCGGACCAGACAGCCACAGCCCGGTCGCTCTCGCCGCGCGGGCCCCGGGAGGAGTGGACTGATCACATGACCGACATGCCGACCACCACCCGGACCATCCGTGCCGCTCGCGGCACCACCCTCACCGCCAAGAGCTGGCAGACCGAGGGCCCGCTCCGGATGCTCATGAACAACCTCGACCCCGAGGTCGCCGAGCACCCCGAGGACCTCGTCGTCTACGGCGGCACCGGGAAGGCCGCGCGCAACTGGGAGGCGTACGACGCGATCGTCCGCACGCTCGAAGGACTGGAGGCCGACGAGACCCTGCTCGTGCAGTCCGGCAAGCCCGTCGGCGTCTTCCGCACGCACGAGTGGGCACCGCGCGTGCTCATCGCGAACTCCAACCTCGTCGGCGACTGGGCGACGTGGCCCGAGTTCCGCAAGCTCGAGGCCGAGGGTCTCACCATGTACGGGCAGATGACCGCCGGCTCGTGGATCTACATCGGCACGCAGGGCATCCTCCAGGGCACCTACGAGACCTTCGCCGCCATCGCCGACAAGCGGTTCGGCGGCACCCTCGCCGGGACGCTGACCCTCACCGGCGGCGCCGGCGGCATGGGCGGGGCACAGCCGCTCGCCGTGACGCTCAACGAGGGCGTCGTGCTCATCGTCGACGTCGACCCGAGCCGACTGGAGCGACGCGTCGAGCACCGCTACCTCGACGAGATGACGGACGACCTCGACGACGCCGTCGAACGCGTGCTCGCCGCCAAGGCCGAACGGCGCCCGCTGTCGGTCGGTCTCGTCGGCAACGCCGCGACCGTCTTCCCCGAACTGCTGCGGCGCGGTGTCGCCATCGACATCGTCACCGACCAGACGAGCGCTCACGACCCGCTCGCCTACCTGCCCGAGGACACGGCGCTCGCCGACTGGCAGACCGAGGCGGCGGCCGACCCGGTCGACTTCACGCGCCGCTCGCGACTCGCCATGGCGAAGCAGGTGCAGGCGATGGTCGACTTCCAGGACGCCGGCGCCGAGGTCTTCGACTACGGCAACTCCATCCGCGCCGAGGCGAAACTCGGCGGTTGCGAGCGCGCCTTCGACTTCCCCGGCTTCGTGCCCGCCTACATCCGGCCGCTCTTCGCCGAGGGCAAGGGCCCGTTCCGCTGGGCGGCCCTGTCCGGCGACCCGGCGGACATCGCCGCGACCGACCGCGCCATCCTCGAACTGTTCCCCGAGGACGAGAAGCTGCGCCGCTGGATCACCTCGGCCGGCGAGAAGATCGCCTTCGAGGGGCTGCCCGCCCGCATCTGCTGGCTCGGCTACCAGGAGCGCCACCTCGCCGGCCTGAAGTTCAACGAGATGGTCGCCTCGGGTGAGCTGAGCGCGCCCGTGGTCATCGGCCGCGACCACCTCGACTCCGGTTCCGTCGCCTCGCCGTACCGCGAGACGGAGGCCATGGCCGACGGCTCCGACGCGATCGCCGACTGGCCGCTGCTCAACGCCCTGCTCAACACGGCGTCCGGCGCGACCTGGGTGTCGATCCACCACGGCGGCGGGGTCGGCATCGGCCGGTCCATCCACGCCGGTCAGGTGATCGTCGCCGACGGGACGCCGCTCGCCGCCGAGAAGATCGCGCGCGTGCTCGTCAACGACCCGGGCACCGGCGTCATGCGTCACGTCGACGCCGGCTATGAGCGGGCGGCCGAGGTCGCCCGCGAACGCGGCCTGCGGGTGCCGATGTGGGAGGGCGAGTGACCGACGGCCTGATCGCCCACGGTCGGCTCGCCGGGCTCGACGAGATCACCGGCGTCGGGGTCGATCCGGCACGCGGCGGGTACTCCCGGCACGTCTGGACGCCGGCCGAGTTCGAGCTGCGCGAGTGGTTCACCGCTCGCGCCGCCCGACTCGGGCTCGACGTCGAGACGGACCGGAACGGCAACCTGTGGGCGTGGTGGGGCGCGCCTGGGCCCGACGCGGTCGTCACCGGCAGCCACCTCGACTCCGTCCCGGGCGGCGGCGCCTTCGACGGGCCGCTCGGCGTCGTCTCAGCGCTGGACGCCGTCGCGCGTCTGCAGGCCACCGGGTTCCAACCGTCGCGTCCCGTCGCCGTCGTGGTGTTCGCCGAGGAGGAGGGGTCCCGGTTCGGGGTCGCCTGCCTCGGATCCCGGCTCCTGTCCGGTGCGATCACCGCGGACGCCGCCCGAGCGCTGACGGACGCCGACGGGGTCACCGTGGCGGAGGCCGCAGCGGCCGCCGGGCTCGCTCCCGAGCACCTCGGCCGCGACGACGAGGCGCTCGGCCGCATCGGACTCTTCATCGAGTTGCACGTGGAACAGGGTCGCGGCCTCATCGACCTCGGCTCGCCCACCGCCGTCGCCTCGTCGATCCTCGCCCACGGCCGCTGGCGACTCCGCGTGAGCGGTCAGGGGAACCACGCCGGCGCGACCGGCATGCGCGAGCGCCGTGATCCCGTGGTCGCCGCGGCACGGGCCGTCCTCGCGGTCGAGCAGGCAGCCCTCGCGACGGACGACGCCCGCGCCACCGTCGGCCGCATGCGCATCGTGCCGGGCGGCACCAACGTCATCGCCTCCGAGGTCGACGCCTGGGTGGACGCCCGCGCCGCCACCGACGCCGGCACGCGCGCCCTCGTCGCGGACATCGAGAGCCGGGTGCAAGAGGCCGTCGCCGGTTCCGGCTGTACAGCTGAGCTGGTCGAGGAGTCGTGGTCGGGCGTCGTCGAGTTCGACCCCGAGCTCGCCGCGCGGCTGGCGGGCACGCTCGGCGGGGTCCCCCTGCTGCCGACGGGTGCCGGTCACGACGCCGGTGTCCTGAACGGAGCCGTGCCGACGGCGATGGTCTTCGTGCGGAACCCGACGGGCGTCTCGCACTCGCCGGAGGAGTTCGCCGAGGCGGACGACTGCGTCGCCGGTGTCGAGGCGCTCGAGACCCTGCTCCGGAGCGTCCTGTGACGGTCGCGAGCGTCGACGCCGGCGCGGCGGACGTGCGGCCTCCCATCTGGGCCGCGACGGCGATCATCGACGGTCGCCCGACCGGCCGCGTGCGCTTCACGGCCGACGACTCCGGACGGATCACCGCCGTCGAGCGGGGCGTCGAGCCGGAAGCGGGCGACCGACGCCTCGGAACGGTCGTCCCCGGCATGGGGAACGCCCACTCCCACGCGTTCCACCGTCTGCTCCGCGGACGCACCCACGCCGACGGCGGCGACTTCTGGCAGTGGCGCGAGGCGATGTACGCGGCGGCCGCCAGCCTCGACCCGGACCACTACGGCCGGGTCGCTCGCGCCGTGTTCGGCGAGATGCTCGTCTGCGGCTGGACGGCGGTCGGCGAGTTCCACTACGTGCACCACCAGGCCGACGGCACCCCGTACCCGACCGCCCACGCGATGGAACTGGCGGTCGCCGGAGCCGCCGCCGACGTCGGCATCCGGCTCACCCTCCTCGACACGGCCTACCTCGCGAGTGGCCTCGGGCCCGCCGGGGGTCCCGCCGCTCCGCTGCTCACCGAACAGCTCGCGTTCGGCGACGGCGACGCGTCCGGCTGGCTCGCCCGCTGGCATCGACTGCGCGACGCGCTCTCCGGCTCGGTCGGCGCCACCGGGCTCGTCACGCTCGGTGCCGCGCTGCACTCCGTGCGCGCCGTGCCCGTCGACGCCATGCGCACGATCCTCGCCGGCCTGCCCGACGACGTCCCGCTGCACGTCCACCTGTCGGAGCAACCGCAGGAGAACGTCGACACGCTCGCGAAGACGGGCAGGACGCCGACGGGCGTGCTCGCCGCGCTCGGTGCGCTCGCCCCACGCATCAGCCTCGTCCACGCGACGCACCTGACCGACGCGGACGTCACGGCGATCGGGCGGTCCGGCGCGACCGTCGTGATGTGCCCGACGACCGAGGCCGACCTCGGCGACGGCATCGGACCGGCCCGCCGCCTCGCGGACGCGGGGGCCCGGATCGCCGTCGGCTCCGACCAGAACGCGGTGGTCGACCCGCTGCTCGAACTGCGTGGCCTCGAAGCCGGGGAACGGCTCGCCTCCGGCAGACGCGGCCGGTTCTCGCCCGCCGAGCTCCTCGAGGCGGGCACCGACAACGGATACCGTTCGCTCGGACTCGGGCGGCACACGCTGGATGTCGGCGACCCGCTCGACCTCGTCGAGGTGTCGACGTCGAGCCTCCGCACGACCGGCACCGACCCGGCACAACTCGCCCTCGTCGCGACCGCGTCCGACGTCGAGCGGGTCGTCGTCGGCGGACGGCTCGTGGCGGAGCGAGGCCGGCTGCTCGCGACGTCACGGGAGCCGACGCCGGAACAGCTCCTCGCGGTGGCGCTCGCCCAGCTGGCAGCATCGACGGAGACGCCCCGGACAGCCACCTCGTCCCCGACACCTGATCACCACTCGCAGGAGATGCAGCCATGACCAGCGAACTCATCACCGGCATCGCCGAGCTCACGACCAACGCGGGCTCCGGGCCGGGCGACGTCGACGGCAACCGGATCACCGATGCGGCGCTCATCATCGAGGACGGCCGGATCGCGTGGCTCGGCGCAGCGGTCGACGCGCCCGACGCCGACGCGCGGACCGACGTGGGCGGGCGCGCCGTGCTCCCGGGTTGGGTCGACACGCACACGCATCTCGTGTTCGCGGGCGACCGCTCGGCGGAGTTCGAGGCGCGCATGGCCGGCGGCCGGTATGCGGCGGGCGGGATCGCGACGACCGTGGCGGCCACCCGGGCGGCTTCCGAGGAGCAGCTCGTCACGGGTGCGCGGCGGTTGCGGGCGGAGGCGCTCGCGCAGGGGACGACGTTCCTCGAGGCGAAGACCGGCTACGCGCTCGACGTGGAGGGCGAGGCGCGATCCGCTCGGGCGGCGGCCGAGGTCGCCGACGTCGTCACCTTCCTCGGAGCCCATCTCGTGCCGGCCGGTGTCGACCGCCGCGACTACCTCGACCTCGTGACCGGGCCGATGCTCGCGGCGGTGGCTCCGTTCGCGTCCTACATCGACGCGTTCTGCGAGGTCGGCGCCTTCGACGTCGAGGAGTCGCGCGAGGTGCTGCTCGCCGGTCGCGCCGCTGGCTTGGGTGTCCGGGTGCACGGGAACCAGCTCGGCGAGAGCGGCGGGGTGCGCCTCGCGGTCGAGTTGGAGGCGGCGAGTGTCGACCACTGCAACCACCTCTCTGACGCCGACGTCGACCTCCTGGCGGGTTCGTCGACGGTCGCCACCCTGCTGCCCGCCTGCGACCTGTCCACGCGCGAACCGTTCCCGCCGGCGCGCGCACTCATCGACGCCGGTGCTTCGATCGCGCTCGCGACCAATTGCAACCCGGGCACCTCGTACACGACGTCGATGGCGTACTGCGTGGCGACCGCCGTGCTGCAGATGCGGCTGACGATCGCCGAGGCGGTGTGGGCGGCGACGCGAGGGGCCGCGGTGGCGGTCGGCCGCGAGCACGGTGTCGACGCCGTCGGATCGCTTCGCGTGGGTGGTCTCGCGGACCTGCAGGTGCTCGACGCGCCCTCGGTCTCGCACCTCGCCTACCGGCCCGGTGTGCCGTTGACGGTCGGCGTCCGGCAGCGCGGCGAGCGCGTCACGATCGGTGAGACGGCGATGAGCGGCGAGGCTGACGAGCGTGCCGTCGTGCTGGTTGCCCGCGTCCGGGCATCGGAGCTACCGGTGGCGGAACGGGCTGGGGACGGCGGCGGAGATCGCGGCGGAACCGGTCGAGGCTGGAAACGGCGGTGACGGGACCGCGACCAGGGACGGGCGCGGGGACGCGCCGACCGGGCCGGGTTGGACGCTGAGCATCGCGACGGTCGACGTCGGACGTCGTCTTCTCGTCGTTCCCGGGTGTCGACCGACAACTGATGGCGTTGTCGGCGGGCGGACTCGGACTCGTGATCGACGGTGAGCCGGTCGAGTTGGACCGGTGGCAGGTCGCCGCCTTCGACGGGGCCTCAGCGGTGTCGTCGCGGGGCGTGGTCGGGCCGACGCTCGATCTCAACCTGATGGTGTCGCGGGACCGGTTCCGTGGATCGCTCGAGGTCGGCGTCGTCGACGGGTCGAGGCTCGTCACCACGCCGCCGGGAGCCACCACGTTCGTCGTGTTCCTCGATGGACTGCTGTCGGCGGAGGGGCCAGGTCTCGGCCCTGGTGCGCTCCAGCGGCACGACACCCTCCGACTCGAGGCCGGCACCCTGTCCCTGACCGGCGACGCCACGATCGCGCTCGCCCAGGTCCTCCCCCACTTGTGATGGATGCCAGCGCGGTGCGCTGACGCGAGCGCGCCCCGCAGCCGCGAGCGCGGGTCTCCAGAGGGGTGCGCTCACCTCCCAGACCCGCGCCCACGCCGATTCGGCAGGTCTCGCGCCAGCGCACCGCGCTGACCTGAGACCTCCCCACCGGGTGCCGGCGCGGTGCGCCCGCGTGAATGACGCACACCCGGCGTGAGCGCTCCCCGCGCACGCGAGCGCGGGTCTCCGGAGGGGCGCGCTCACGTCACAGACCCGCGCTCACGCCAGCGCACCGCGCTGGCGCACACCCCGGCGGCGACGGCTACTTCGTTCGGTCGAGGACCGCGAAGCGGAAGGTGTAGGTGGCGTCGAGCGTGTCCTCGAGGCCCGTCACGTTCTTCTGGGCGAGGACCGTCTCGGTGCCCTGGAGCAGCGGGATGATCGGAGCCGCGGTCGCGGTCAGCGCCTGGATCTGCTCGATCGCCGCGATGCGCGCCGCCGGGTCGGTCGCCGTCGCCTCGGTGTCGATGAGCGCGTCGACGGCCGGGTCCGAGTACCCGTTGGCGACGGACGCGCCGGTCGTCGAGTACGCCGATCGCAGGAAGTTGTCGGGGTCCGGGTAGTCCGGGAAGAACCCGAGCTGGTACGCCGGGTAACCCGACTCCGGGTTCAGCTCCTTCACGTAGCTCGTCCACTCCGTCGACTGCAGGTCGACGGTGAACAGGCCGGACGTCTCCAGCTGCGACTTGATGAGCGCGTACTCCTGGTCGGAGTCGGGGCCGTAGTGGTCGCTCGTGTACTGGATCGGCAGGGCGACCGGGGTGCTGACGCCCGCGGCCGCGAGGATCGCCGCGGCCTTCGCCGGGTCCGGCGCGTCACCGTACGCGGTCTGGAACGCGGGCGTCGCACCCGTCTGCCCGTCGAGGACGACCGAGTAGGCCGGCGCGTAGGTGCCCTTGTAGACCTGGTCGGCGATCTCCTCACGATCGACGAGCGACGCGACCGCCTGCCGGATGGCGAGCTTCTGCGCGTCGTTCGCGCCCGGCTGGGTGTTCAGGTTGAACGTGAGGAACCGCACCGAACCGCCCGGCCCCTCGACGACCTGCAGGTCGGAGTCGCTCCGGAGGTCGGCGACGTCCGTCGCGGTCAGCGAGCGGTAGGCGATGTCGACGTCGCCCTTCTCCAGGTCGAGCCGCAGGTTCGACGCCGTCGTGTACGGCTTGAGCACGACGTGCTGCGTCTTCGCGCGGGTCCCGGAGTAGCGCGAGTTCGCCTCGAGGGAGAGCAGCCCGCCCGCCTGGTAGCTGTCGACGGCGTAGGGGCCGGAGCCGATCACGTCGTCGTCGCTCAGCAGCTTGTCCGCCGGGAAGACCTCTTCGTCGACGATCGGCCCGGCCATGCTCGTGAGCACGTAGGGCCAGGTCTGGTCGTTCGGCACCGTGAGGTGGAAGACGACCTGGTTGTCGTCACCCTCCTCGACGCTGTCGAGGTTCGCGAGCAGCGGCGACGGACCGTTGTCGGCGGCGATCTCACGGACGCGGGTGAAGGAGTAGACGACGTCCTCGGCCGTGAGCGCGTGGCCGTTGGAGAAGGTCAGCCCCTCCTTGACCGTGCAGACGTAGGTGGTCTCGTCGGTGAAGTCGCACGATTCCGCCGCGTCGGGGGCGGGGACGACGTCGCCCTCGTCGTAGCTGAGGAGGTGCTGGTAGATCTGGTTCTGCGGCGTGAAGGAGCCGCGATCCCAGGCACCGGCCGGGTCGAGCGAGACGATCTGATCGGTCGTGCCGATGACGAGCGCGGTGGTCGTGGTGGTCCCGCCCTGGGCCGTGCAACCGGTGAGGGCGGCGACGACACCGAGGCCGATGGCGACCGTGGCGAATCTGGCGGATCGGTTCATGGAGCGGTTCCTTCGGGTGACTGCGGGGGTGCTGATGCTGATGGCGCGACGGGGACCGCGTGGGCGGCGAGCGCGAACCTCGGGTGCGGTTCGGCTCCGTCGACGAGCTCGGCGATGAGGCGTCCCAGCACCGGGCCGAACTTGAACCCGTGACCGGAGAATCCCGTCGTGACGATGATGCTGTCGATCCGGTCGATCACGAAATCCTCGCTGGGGCTCAGATCGTAGAGGCAGCTGATGGTATGGGGTGCGGACGCGTCGACGCCGGGCACCCATTCGGCGACGTAGGCGGTGAGCCGCGCGAGTTCCACGGGTTCGGCGAGGCCGTCGCGTTCGTCGGGGTGGACGTGGACGGCACCGCCGTGCAGCCCGACCTTGACCCCCTCGCCCGGCGTCAGCAGGCCGTACACGCTCGACCCCTCGGCGGGATAGTGGACGAAACTCGGCCAGGCGTCGGCGCCCAGTTCGCTCGGGAAATGCGCGGGCTGGACCTGCGTCACGACGATCTCGGGCAGCGGACGACCGACGCTGCGAGCGAGGTCGCCGACGAGGTCGGGCGTCCAGGAGCCGGCCGCGACGACCACGTGGTCCGCGACGACGTCGCCCAGCTCGGTGCGGACGACGGCGCCGTCGACACCCGCGGTCGGATCGTTCGACTCGGCCGGTTCGACGCCCGTCACCCGCACGCCGAAGCGCAGGGTCGCTCCGGCCACCTCGGCGAGGTCGAGCAGGGCTTCGATCGCCTCGGCGGAGTACAGTCGCCCGCCGGTCGCGTGGTGGAGGACCTCGCGGTCGAACCGCAGTCCGGGCCAGCGGTCGCTCGCCTGCTCCGGGGTGAGGCGCTCCGACGCGATCCCGCCTCGGGTCATCGCCGCCTCGATCGCCGAGAGCATCTCGGGTCGGCCGTGGTCGAGCGCGCCGGTGAGGTCGAGCAGCGTCCGTCCGCTCGCCGACTCGAGCGCCCGCCAGGCCGCGAGCGCCTCCGAGGTCAGGGAGACGTAGTCGTCGGCGTCGTAGCCCTGACGGAAGATGCGGGTCGCGCCATGTGAGGAGCCGTGCTCGTGACCGCGCGGGTACCGCTCGAGGAGCAGCACGTCCCGGCCCTGCTCGGCCAGCGAGCGCGCAGCCGCCGCACCGACGATCCCGGCACCGATGACCACGACCTCGGCGCGCGCCGGCAGCGCGGTCGGCGTCGCGTCCGCTGCCGGACCCGGCGCGGTCATCGGCCCGACTCCGCAGGCAGGCCCGACTCCGTGGTCGCGCGCGTCGCTGCGGTGGCGCGCGCGTCGACCGCCCGACGAGCCGGCATCGCGGCGGCCACGGCGGCCTCGTCGGCGAACGGACGGGACGGGAATCGACCGGGCGCGTATCGCGACGCGTCGACGAAGGGGCTCTCACCCGTGACCATCAGTTCGGCGAGCATCCGGCCGAGTCCGGGGCCGTGCGTGACGCCGGACTCGTTGTCGCCGGCCACGACGTACAGCCCGTCGAGCTCCGGGACGGGCCCCGCGATGAAGCGGCGGTCCGCGGTGTACGACACGATCCCCTGCACGGCTTCGGCGTCGTCGACGACGGGCGCGGCGGCCGGGACGAGCTCGGCGATGATCGGCGACAGGTGCTCCCGCATCGCCTCGACGAGGTCGGGGCGGTCCGGGCGACGGTCGGCCGGGCTGTCATGCACCGCGAGCGCCTCGTAGCCGACGCCGTTGCCATAGGTGAGACCGCCGAGGTGTTCCCGGATCCACAGTCCGTCGAGTTCCGGGATCATGAGGGTCGGCACCTCGCCGAGGCCGAACGGGGCGGTGGTCAGGCGGCTCGCGATCACGCGTGCGAACGGCAGCACGCGGTCCGTGGCGGCGAGGAGTCCGTTCGTCCAGGACCCTGCGGCGAGGACGACCTCGTCGCCGAGGACGCGCTCGCCGGTGGCGGTCAGCACGCCGACGGCTCGGCCGCCCTCGGCGAGGAGATCGACGACGGGCGTGTGCTCGACGATCTCGACGCCCTCGGCCCGGGCGAGCGCCGCGAGCGCGAGTCCGGCGTCGGGCGCGCTGATCTGGATGCCGTCGGGATGGATGAACGCCCCGACGATGGCCTCAGGGTCGAGACCTGGAACGAGCTCAGCGGTCTCGACGGCGGTGAGCAGGCGGGCGTCCTCGGGTCGGAGCGGGTGCTCGGCGAACGGCAGCAGGTGATCGAGCACGGCCTGCTCGGTGAGCGCGAGCCACACGTTGCCCGTGTTCCGCAGCCCGATGTCGTATCCGGCCGCGTCGAGCCCGCGGTAGAAGTCGAGGCCCGCCTGCTCGAGGGCGAGTTCCGACTCGTCCCAGTACCAGGCGTAGCCCGCCGCCCACAGGCCGACGAAGCCCGCTCCCGCCGCGGTCGTCGCTCCGGCGGCGGTGCCCGACTCGAGGACCGTCACCCGTCGCCCGGCGCGGGCGAGGTGGACGGCGGTCGCCAAGCCGAAGAGGCCGGCACCGACGATGACGGTGGTTGCGGGGCGGGGGTCGGTCACCCTTCGAGGCTAGTCACTCGCCGTCCAGGAGCCGACCACCCCGTCGCAATCCGACACCCGCCGTGTCCTTCGCCGGCGGATTCCGCGTCCCCGACTCAGGAGGTGCGCGGCGCGCCGGGCCCGTCAGCGGTCGACGCGCCGGAGCACTCCTGAGTCGGGGACGAGGGCGGGACTAGATGACGCCCTGGGCGAGCATCGCGTCCGCGACCTTCACGAACGCGGCGGTGTTCGCCCCGACGACGTAGTCGCCCGGCCGGCCGTAGCGCTCGGCGGCCTCGTAGGCGGCGCGGTGCACGCCGTGCATGATGCCGCGCAATTTCACCTCGCTGTCGTCGAAGGACCACCGCTGCCTGGCAGCGTTCTGGCTCATCTCGAGCGCCGAGGTCGCCACGCCACCGGCGTTCGCCGCCTTCCCCGGGCCGAAGAGGACGCCGGCCTGCTGGAACACCCGCACGGCCTCGGGCGTCGACGGCATGTTCGCGCCCTCCGCGACCGCGATGACGCCGTGCTTCACGAGGGCGATCGCGTCGCGTTCGTGCAGCTCGTTCTGCGTCGCACTCGGCAGCGCGATCTCCCCCGGGACGTCCCAGACGCTGCCGCCGGCGACGAAGTGGGCGCCCTGACGGCGGGCGGCGTACTCGGAGATCCGGCCGCGCTCGACCTCCTTGATCTGCTTGAGGAGCTCGAGGTCGATGCCGGCGTCGTCGACCACGTATCCGGAGGAGTCCGACGCGGTGACGGCGGTCCCGCCGAGCTGGTGGACCTTCTCGATCGCGTAGGTCGCGACGTTCCCGGAACCCGACACGATGACGCGCTTGCCCTCGACCCCGCGGCCGTCGACGGCGAGCATCTCGTCCACGAAGAACACCGTCCCGTACCCGGTCGCCTCGGTACGCACCTCGGCGCCGCCCCAGCCGACACCCTTGCCGGTGAACATGCCCGACTCGTGACGGTTGGTGATCTTCCGGTACTGGCCGAAGAGGAAGCCGATCTCGCGCGCGCCGACGCCGATGTCGCCGGCCGGGACGTCGGTGTGCTCGCCGAGGTGGCGGTAGAGCTCGTTCATGAAGCTCTGGCAGAAGCGCATGATCTCGGCGTCCGACCGCCCGTGCGGGTCGAAGTCGCTGCCGCCCTTCGCGCCGCCGATGCCCTGCGCGGTGAGGGCGTTCTTGAAGATCTGCTCGAACCCGAGGAACTTCACGATCGACAGGTTCACGCTCGGGTGGAAGCGCAACCCGCCCTTGTACGGGCCGAGCGCCGAGTTGAACTGGACGCGGAATCCGCGGTTCACCTGCACCCGGTTGCGGTCGTCGGTCCACGGCACACGGAAGACGACCTGCCGCTCGGGTTCGACGAGACGTTCGAGGATGCCCGCCTCGAGGTACTCGGGGTGTTCGTCGAGCGCCGGGCGGATGGACTCGAGGACTTCGAGGAGCGCCTGGTGGAACTCGGGTTCGCCCGCGTTGCGCCGCAGGGCGGCCTCCGCGACGGCGTGGACGGGGTCGGTGGACGTGGTGGTGCCGGTCACTGTGGTGCTTTCTGATCGGCCGACCAGGCGTCTCCGGCTGTCGCTCGACGGTGGTCGGAGGCAGTGGAGCGCGACTCGCCGGCGGGGAGGTACACGGGCCGTCGTGGGGCCTCGGCAAGCCTGGCAGCCGCGATAGATATCCGTCAAACGTCGACTAGACGAGCCGGCCGGACCAGTGGGACGACGACCTAGAGGTGGTCGTGCTCCGCGGCCTCGCTCGGGATGATCGGGATCGCGAGGGCCGGGAGCACCGCGACCGCGAGGAAGGCGAGCGGATAGCCGACCAAGCCGATGAGCGCACCGACCGCCGGACCGACGACCGACGCGGCGATGAACTGGCCGGTGTTCTGCGCTCCCAGCGCCCGCCCGGCCCAGGCGGGGCCGGCCATCTCGGCGACCGAGGTGAAGGCCAGCCCGTTGTCGGCGACCGTCACGGCACTGGCGACGACGAGCGCGACGGCGACAGCCACGGGCCACTGCAGCAGCCCGACGCCGGCGAGGAGCAACATGACGACGACCGCCGACACCGCCACCCAGCGCAGCGGTCGCACCCGGCTGCCGACCCGGTCGCTCAACACCCCGACGCCGATCCGACCGATCGCTCCGACGAACTGCGCGACACCGACGAGCACGCCCGCCGCGAGCGCGTTCCAGCCCTGATCGGTGACGAGCCAGACGAGCGCGAAGGTCGTGAGCGTGAACTGCGGCACCACGAGCAGGATCGACACCGCGTGGATGCGCCAGAGGAAGCCGTCGCCTCGGTAGGGGTTGCGTGGTCGCGCGGCCACGGGGTTCGGCGTCGTCTCCGTCGAGACCGGCTTCGGCACGACGGTCCGTGGCGGATTCCGGAGTCCGACGGTGCAGGCCACGGCGAGGACACCCGTCGCGACGAGCGAGATCAGGAGTGCGGCGGAGATGCCCGACGCCGCCGCCACGGACGGCACCGTCACCGCGGCCGCCGTGACGCCGAGCGGCTGTGACATCTGGCGGATCCCCATCGCGAGGCCGCGGCGGTCCTTCGGGAACCAGCCGACGACGATCCGGCCGCTCGCCGAGTTCGTGCTCGCGGAGGCGGCACCACCGAGGAGGAGCAGGATGCCGAGTGGACCGTAGCCGAGCGAGGGGATGAGGCCGTCCGCGGCGATCGCCCCGGCAGCGGCCAGCGCGGTGAGGGCGAGGCCGCCGGCGATGACGATGCGCTCGCCGACACGGTCGGCCAGCCAGCCCCAGGCGATGAGCGTCAGCACCATGCCGAGCGTGGGGGCAGCGGCCAGGACGCCGGCCTCGGCGAGCGACATGCCCCGCTCGGCGTGCAGGAGCGGGATGAGGAACGCCGGGGTGCTGACGAAGAGCGTGCCGGCGGTCTGCGCGGCGACGCCGAGCCCGAGGACGGTCCAGGCCCGACCGGCGTTCGGCATCGGTGGACGCGCCCCGCGAGCGGTCGCCGGGGCCACGGGGGCTGGTGTCGTTCCGGTCATCGTGCCGCTTCCTGCGCTGGGCGTCTCCCACTGCTAGCATGACGGTACACCATTTTGGTATACCAATCGCCACCGGCCGGATCGGGAACACGGATGAGCACTCCGACGCAGACCACGCAGCTCTACGAGCGCCTCCGCGGGGCGATCCTGACCCTCGACCTCGCGCCCGGGCAGCCGCTCACCGAGCGGGGGCTCGAGCAACGCTTCGCGGCGTCACGGACGCCCGTGCGCGCCGCACTCACCCGGCTCGAGGCCGAGGGACTGGCGCGTCGCGACGGCCGCGGCTGGATCGTCGCCCCCATCGACCTCGAGGAGATCGGCCTCATCGCCGAGGTCCGTGAGGCGCTCGAGACCGCCGGCGTCCGGCTCGCCGCCGAACGCGCGACCGAAGCGCAGCTCGCCGCGATCCGCACCCTGCTCGACGAACCCCGCCCCGACGACGAGCACACGGTGCTCCGCGTCGGCGGCGACTTCCACGAGGAGCTCGCGGCGCTGTCCGCGAACCACCTGCTCGCCGAAGGGGTGCACGGCGCGATGGTCCGGCTCGCCCGCACCCGCTGGCTCGAGGTACGGACGCCCGAGGCCCGAGAGCAGGCCGCCACGGAGCACCGCGCCATCCTCGACGCGGTCGCGGCGCGCGACCCCGAGCGCGCGGCGGACCTCGTCGCGCGCCACATCCGCGGGACGAACGAGCGGCTCATCGCCTCGCTCACCGCCGACCAGCGGCGCCTCCGCGGTCACGGTGTCGACATCGTCAGCTGAAGCACCGTTGACGCGCGGTCGGCGTCCACAACTCCTGCACCCGGCCGCGAATCCCGCTGACACCCCGTCCCCGAGCTCGGACACGGACCGACAGCAGGAGTTACGCGCGAACGTGACAGCTCAGTCGTCGAGCGGCTCCGCCGAGAGCAGCCCGCGCAACCAGTCGCGGGCCTCGATGAACACCTCGTCGTTGTACCGGGAGTGGTAGTCGACGGCGGTGCGATCGGCGCTCGGGTACGAGCCCAGGAAGATCACATTCGGGCTGAAGCGTCGGAGCCCCAGCAGGGCGTCGGCCATCCGCTCGTCCTCGATGTGTCCGAGGGCGTCGATCACGAAGCGGTACCGGCCGAGCGCGTCGCCGATGGGCCGCGACTCGATGAGGCTCAGGTTCACGCCTCGCGTGGAGAACTGCTCGAGCATGCCGAGCAGCGAGCCGGACTCGTCGTTCGGCAGCTCGACGATGAGGCTCGTCTTGTCGGCGCCCGTCCTGGCCGGGATCTCCCGTGAGCGACTGACGACGACGAAGCGGGTCACGGCGTTCGGGTTGTCGCCGATGTTCTCCGCGAGGACGTCGAGGTCGTAGTGGTTCACGATGCCGGGCGGGGCGACCGCGGCGTCGGCGGTGGAGGTGCCGTCGAGGAGCGAGGCCGCGGCGGCGACGTTGCTCGACGCCGGGATGTGTCCGTGCGAGGGCAGCTTGGCGTCGAGCCAGAGGTGGCACTGCCCGTAGGCGACGGGGTGCGCGTTCACGACCGAGACGTCCTCGAGGCGGGTTCCGGGGCGGGCGACGAGCACGAAGTTCACCGGCACGAGCACCTCGCCGACGATGCGGAGACCGGGCATCGTGGCGAGTGCATCCTGCGCCACGGACACCCCTCCGTCGACCGAGTTCTCGATGGCGATGACCGCGGCTGTGCTGCGGCCCTCGAGGACGTCGCCGAGCGCCTCGCCGACGTTCGACACGGGCTTCCAGATCTGGCCCCTGGCCTCCTCGACCTGGCCGAGCGCCACCTCGGTGAAGGTCCCGCTCGGACCGAGGAAACTGTAGCTCCGGAGGGCGTCGTCGGCGGGTGCGGCTGGCATGCCTCCGAGCGTACCGTGTGGTTCGCGACACGCCCTTGGACGACCGTTGACTCCCATCCAGGTCACATTCGGGTGATTTCCAGGAAGATCGGGTCATTTCGGCCCCGATACCCCCCGTTTTGAGCTATTCAAATCACGCCACTACCCGCCACAATGGATACAAGGGTGTATTGAGCGCTGCCGCTCGTCTCGGGAAGCGAGTTCACGGCCGTTCGTCTCCCCGATCTCGATGCGTGATCCATGTCGCGCGAGGCTCCACCCGACGGGCTGAGACAGGAACAGGAGTGACGTGACGAGTGTCTTCACCGACGCCGCCCCGCGGTCCACTCCCCGACTGAACCTGGCGAGCGGCAGCGAGGCCGCGTTCAGCCTCGGCTCCTCCTGGAGCCTCCCGTCGTTGTCGCTGCCGACCTGGGTGCACCGGCCGATCTCGGCGGCCCGCGCGACCCTCGTCAAGTCGCTCGTCATGACCGTCGCGATCGCCGCGATCCTGGCCGGCGTGGTCACGGTGACGCAGACCTCGACCGCCGGTGCGTCCGCGATCTCCGCCGCCGACTTCGCACCGGCGGCCTCCTCCGTCCCGACGATGACGGCCGCCGCCTTCACCACCGCCTACGCCGGGGATCTCGCCGCGGCGGCGACGACCCTCACGACGATGTCCTCATCGCAGGTCGCGCAGCTGTGGACCGAGCTCGCTCCTGGATACCGCGCACTGCTCATCACCGGTTACCCGGCGGTCATCGGCAACCTCGAGGGCGTCGCCTACACGGACCGGGCGACGGCCAACGTCTCCCGGCTCGCCGGCCTCCTCGCCGACACCGAGGCGAGCTACCGCTCGCTGACGGTGAGCAGCGACCAGGTCGACGGGCAGGCGGACTCGGCGGCCCTCGCCACGACCCTGTCGCGCCTGGACGCGATCAAGCTGCTCGCCGACCGGTACGCACCGGACGCGATCGCCGCCCGCCTCCAGCCGGAGTACCTGATCACGTTGCAGGCGGGCGGCTCCGGACCCCCGCGGGTCGCGGTCGCCGTCGGAGACGTGGACACCGCCGCCTACGTCACGGTGCTCGTCCCCGGGATGAACAGCAGCGCCCTCGAACTCGACGACTACCTGCGCGGGGCGAAGCGCATCCAGACCGCCGCAGCCGACAGTGCGGTCATCCTCTGGATCGGCGGACACAGCCCGAGCGCACTCGAGGTGCCGTCGAACGACCGGGCCATCGAGGGGGCTCCCCTGCTCGCCGGGGTGCTCGCCGGATACGACGCCGTCCGTTCCGCTCACGGCGTCGTCTCCCGGTTGAGCGTCGTGGCGCACTCCTACGGCACGGCGACGGCCTCGCTCGCGTTGGCGTCCGGCGACTATCACGTCGACGACTTCGTCATGCTCGGTTCGGCCGGCATCCCGACGGAGATCGGGATCGACGATCTGCACGTCCCGGCCGGCCGCGTCTACGCCTCCCAAGCGAGCGCCGACACCCTCGCCGGTCTCGGCCAGCTCCTGTCCGGTCGAGCCGACCCAGCGACGAGCTCCTGGGGCGCGACCACCTTCGGCTCGGACGGGCTGACGCTCGGCGACGGCGACCACCTCGGCGCCGTCGAGGGACACAACGCGGTCGGGTCGAGCAACGCCGACGACCGGGGCAAGTACCTCGGGCCGGCCACCGAGAGCCTCTACGCCATCCAGCGCATCGTCACGGGTCAGGCCTACGCGGTCGCCGACCTGACGACGCCCGGGTCGTCCCACCAGCGCACCTCCGTGCCGGACGCCGCGGGCGCCGGGGCGGGCGCATCCACGACGAGCACCTCCACGACCGCCTCCGCTTCCGCCTCGGCCGCGGCGCTCCTCGCCACGCGCTAGTCGACGGCCCTCCACAGGCACCCGGAGCAGCGACCTCTCCACAGATCTGTGTCGGCCCGCCCCTGCGCCGAGGGAACCGGGTAGCGTCGTTGACATACCGACATACGCCTTCGTAGGCTCGGCTCATGCGAACGACCATCCGACTCGCCGACGAGTTCTACGAGGCCGTCCGCGAGCACGCCTCGCAGGAGGGGAAGACCGTGACCGCCTACATCGAAGAGGCCCTGCGCGCGAAGCTGGCCGCAGCGGCCGCACCGCCCGAGCGGGAGCCCTACAAGGTCGTGCCGTACGGCCAGGGAGGACCCCGCCCAGGAATCGACCTCACGAACAACGCGCAACTCGAGGACATCATGGACGGTTTCGAGTGAAGGTGGTCGACACCAACGTCCTCATCGGCGCGTTCCGACCCGATTCACAACACCACCGCACGCTCGCAACCTGGTTGGAAGATGCCGTCCGATCGAGAGAGCCCCTGGGCGTCAGCGAAGCCGTGCTCGCGGGGTACATCCGGATCGTGACCCAGCGTCGGATCTTCGTCGACCCCACTCCGATCTCCGTCGCGCTCGAGCAGATGCAGCGACTCCGCGACGAGCCCGGCGTTCAGGTCGTCCGCCCTGGCCCGTCGTTCTGGACGGTCTTCACCTCGCTCTGTGCAGCGGTCGAGGCCCAAGGCAACCTCGTCTCGGACGCGGCCCACGCCGCACTCGCGATCGAACACCGGGCCACCTTCGTCACGCTCGATCGCGACTTCGCGCGCTTCCCCGACCTCCGCTGGGAATCGCCACTCGCCACGGGTCAAGCGCCTTCCTGACATCGGTCGTTCCTGCCAGACTGGTGCGATGAACGATCGCGCAGGTACCCCCGCCACCGAAGCAGATCTGATCGACGTCCCGTCGCTCATCGACGCGTACTACACGCTGAAGCCGGACGTCTCGATCCCCGAGCAGCGGGTGGTGTTCGGCACCTCCGGCCACCGCGGCTCCTCGCTGAACACCGCGTTCAACCAGGACCACATCGCCGCCACCACGCAGGCGATCGTCGAGTACCGCGCGAGCCAGGGGATCACCGGGCCGCTCTTCATCGGCTCCGACACCCACGCGCTCAGCGGGCCGGCGCAGACGACGGCCCTCGAGGTCCTGGTCGCCAACGGTGTGCGCGTCCTGGTCGACGAGTTCGACGACTTCGTGCCGACCCCGGCGCTCAGCCACGCGATCCTCAAGTACAACGCCGAGGGCAACGGCGACCAGGCGGACGGCATCGTCGTCACGCCCAGCCACAACCCGCCGGCCGACGGCGGCTTCAAGTACAACCCCCCGCACGGCGGACCTGCCGACTCCGACGCGACCTCCTGGATCGCGAACCGCGCCAACGAGCTCATCGCCGGTGGGCTGCACGACGTCAAGATGGCGGAACCGTCTGCCGTCGAGACGTACGACTTCCGCGGCAACTACGTCGACGACCTGAAGCACATCATCAACCTCGACGCCATCAAGCGCAGCGGGATCCGCATCGGTGCCGACCCCCTCGGCGGTGCGAGCGTCCACTACTGGCAGGCGATCGCCGACCGCTACGAGATCGACCTCACCGTCGTGAACCCGCACGTCGACCCGGCCTGGGCGTTCATGACGCTCGACTGGGACGGCAAGATCCGCATGGACCCGTCGTCGCCCTCCGCCATGGCGGCGCTCGTCGCACGACGCGACGAGTTCGACCTCCTCACCGGCAATGACGCCGACGCGGACCGCCACGGCATCGTCACGCCCGACGCCGGGCTCATGAACCCCAACCATTACCTCGCCGTCGCGATCGACTACCTCTACGCGAACCGGCCGGGTTGGCGCGAGGACGCAGCCGTGGGCAAGACCCTCGTGTCGTCGTCGGTCGTCGACCGCGTGGCCGAGTCCCTCGGACGCCGCCTCTGGGAGGTCCCGGTCGGCTTCAAGTGGTTCGTTCCCGGTCTCGTCGACGGCTCGGTCGGCTTCGGTGGCGAGGAGAGCGCCGGCGCGAGCTTCCTCCGCTTCGACGGCTCGGTGTGGACCACCGACAAGGACGGCATCCTCCTCTGCCTGCTCGCCGCCGAGATCCTCGCCGTGACGGGCAAGACCCCTTCGGTGCTCTACCGGGAGCTGACCGAGCGCTTCGGCGACCCCGTGTACGAGCGCGTCGACGCCGCCGCCTCGAAGGAACAGAAGGCGCGGCTCGGCAAGCTCGACGGCGACGCCATCACGGCGACCGAGCTCGCCGGCGACCCGATCGTCGCGAAGCTCAGTCACGCGCCGGGCAACGACGCGGCCATCGGCGGCGTCAAGGTCGTGACCGAGCACGCGTGGTTCGCCGCGCGTCCGTCCGGCACCGAGGACGTCTACAAGATCTACGCCGAGTCGTTCAAGGGCGCGGAGCACCTCAAGCTCGTCCAGGCGGAGGCGAAGCAGATCGTCGACGCCGCCCTCGGCGCCTAGGCAGCCGACGCCTCGACGGGCTCGGTGAGCGGACACACGCTCGCCGAGCCCGTCGCCTGCATCCGGGCCTGTCGCCTAGGGACGAGCCGACCCCCGGTCCCTGAGCCCGCTCCGCCCCGGTCCCTGAGCCTGTCGAAGGGCTAGTTCAGGTACCCGGGAGCCGCCGGGAGCCCGAAGAACTCCTCGAGCGTCGTCACGCCCGTGTTGTGCATCTCGGTCGCGAGCGGCACGCCGATGTAGCGGTAGTGCCATGGCTCGAACGAGAAGCCGGTGACGTCGACCTTGTCGGCCGGGTACCGCAGGAGGAACCCGAAGCGGTAGGCGTTCGCGGCGAGCCACTGCCCCTCCGCCGTGTCGCCGAAGCAGGTGTTGAGCGAGCAGTTGCCGCTCTCGGCACCGATGTCCATCGTCCAGCCGGTCTGGTGCTCGCTGTAGCCGGGGCGCGCGGTCGTCGAGTCGTCGGGTTCACTGTTGTACACCGACACCTGGCTCGAGTAGCTGCGGTACGCGCTGTTCGAAGCGAGCGACAGGCCGGCCTCTGCCGAGGCGGTGTCGAACAGCTGCACGATCGCGGCGGCGGCCTCGGCACGCAACAGCGGGTCCCACGTGTGGGCGACGGGGACGGACACGAGGTCCGGTGGTGTGTAGTCGACCGGGTTCAGCGGCCGGGTCTTGTTGACGACCACCCACGGGCTCAGCGGGTCGTCGATCGAGTAGGCGGCCTTGTCGAACGCCGGCGGGGCTGGGGGCGCGACCGGAACCGTCTCCGTCGGCGTCGGCGTGGGGGTCGGCGTCGGGGTGACGGACGGGGTCGCGCTCGGCGTCTTCGTGGCGGCGGCCGGGGTGGGCGTGGCGCCGCCGGCGATGTTCACGACGAGCACCACGAGCAGGATCGCGAGCGCGGCGGCCAGGACGCTCAACGCGATCACGCGGTTGCGTCGGACGCGCCGCGAAACCGGGCGTCGGTGGGAGGGCTGGTGGGCTGCGGTCACACGTCGAGCCTAACCGCGACACGGCGCATGCGCCTCTGCCACACTGTCGACAGGCTTGCACACCGGACGAGGGGCCCGACCATGACCGCAGGGACGCCAGCACACCACGCGCCGACGCACCGGAAGCGCCCGCGATTCCGTCGGCTCCTGACCGCGGCCGCCGTCGTGATCGGTCTCGGCCTCGTCGTCGCGGTCATCGCGGCCATCACCCCGTGGCCGTCCGCGCTCCTCATCCGCTCGGTGTTCGAACGCGGCGGTGCTGCGACGGTCGCCGAGATGGAACCGTACGTCCCCGACACGAAGCTCACGGAGTTCCGCGACATCGCGTACGCGGCACCGAGCGGCGGCCGACCACAGGTGGACACCACCCTCGACGTCTTCACCCCAGCGGACGGCACCGAACCGCTGACCACGATCGTCTGGATCCACGGCGGCGCCTGGATCTCCGGCGAGAAGGGCAACGTCGAGCCCTACCTCCGCATCCTCGCAGCAGCGGGGTACACGACGATCGCGGTCAACTACACGATCGCTCCCGAGGCCGTCTATCCGACGGCCGTGAACCAACTCAACGACGCCCTCGCGTACATCTCGGAGCACGCCGCCGAGTGGAACGGGAACCCGGATCGCCTCGTGCTCGCGGGCGACTCAGCGGGATCGCAGCTCGCCAGCCAGCTCGCCGTCCTCACGACCAACCCCGACTACGCGACGCTGTCGGGCATGACCCCTGGTATCGACGCCGACCAGCTCGTCGGGACGATCCTCAACTGCGGGGTCTACGACCTGCCGTCGATGGCCGAGCTCGACGGCATCGGCGCCTGGGGCCTCCAGACCGCCCTCTGGGCCTACGCGGGTACGAAGGACTGGTCGGAGACGTCGACCGGCGCGCTCATGTCGACGATCGACTTCGTCACCGCCGACTTCCCGCCGACCTTCATCACCGGCGGGAACGGCGACGCGCTCACCTGGTTGCAGTCGGTCCCGATGAGCAGCGCCCTCGAGGACGCCGGCGTCGACGTCACGAAGCTGTTCTGGGCCGCGGACCACGAGCCGGCACTCCCCCACGAGTACCAGTTCCACCTCGACCTCGACGACGCCCACGTGGCACTCACGGCCACCCTGGACTACCTCGCGGCGCTCGACGCGAACCTCGACGCAGCGCCGACCACCACGCCCTGACCGAAGCGGTTGCCGCGGAACTTGCGCCGGGTGTAAGTTTGCACACTACGCAAAATCCCCAACGTCGGTGCGCCTGCAAACCGGCGCGCCCAGAGTCGAACGAGACCGCATGTCATCCAGTTCCCCCGCCTCGACCGAGCCGTCGGGATCCGCCCCCGTCCTCAGTCACCGGCAGATCCTCTTCATCATCTTCGGCCTCATGGCCGGGATGTTCCTCTCCGCACTCGACCAGACCATCGTCGGCACCTCGATGCGCACGATCGCCGACGACCTCGACGGCATGGCCCTCCAGGCGTGGGTCACCACCGCGTACCTGATCACCTCGACCGTCTCGACGCCGATCTACGGCAAGCTGTCCGACATCTTCGGCCGCCGCCCGCTGTTCATCATCGCGATCTCGATCTTCCTCATCGGCTCGCTCCTCGCCGGCATGTCCGGTTCGATGTACGAGCTGGCGATCTTCCGTGCCATCCAGGGCCTCGGCGCCGGTGGCCTCATGGCCCTGCCGCTGACGATCATGGGCGACATGCTGGCCCCGCGCGAGCGCGCCAAGTACCAGGGGTACTTCCTCGCGGTCTTCGGCGTCTCGAGCGTCATCGGCCCGCTCATCGGCGGCCTGTTCGCCGGTGCCCCCGAGCTGCTGTTCATCACCGGCTGGCGCTGGGTGTTCCTCATCAACCTGCCGATCGGTGTCATCGCGCTCGCGATCGTCCTCCGTTTCCTGCACATCCCGCACACGCGCCACAGCGTCCGCATCGACTGGTGGGGTGCCGCCACGGTCGTCCTCGCCGTCGTGCCGCTGCTGCTCGTCGCCGAGCAGGGCCGCATCTGGGGCTGGGCCTCGGCCGGGTCCATCGCCTGCTACGCCATCGGGGTCGCCGGCATCATCGGGTTCATCCTCGTCGAGCGGGCCATGGGCGACGATGCGCTCATCCCGTTGAAGCTCTTCAAGAACTCGACCTTCCGGGTCGCCACCATCCTCGGCGTGCTCGTCGGGTTCGGCATGTTCGGCGCGATGATGACGGTGCCGCTGTTCCTGCAGCTCGTCGAGGGCGCGACGCCGACCGAGTCCGGCCTGCTGATGCTGCCGATGATCCTCGGCCTCATGATCTCGTCGATCGCGAGCGGCCAGATCATCGCGCGGACCGGCAAGTACAAGGCGTTCCCGATCGTCGGGACCTTCCTGCTCCTGAGCGGCTTCTTCTACTTCAGCTTCGCGACGGCCGACAAGCCGGTCTGGTGGATGATGGGCGGCATGCTGCTCGTCGGCCTCGGACTCGGCCAGCTGATGCAGACGCTGACGATCGCGAGCCAGAACGCCGTCGAGGCACGCGACATCGGGGTGGCGACGAGCTCGTCGACCTTCTTCCGTCAGATCGGTGGAACGCTGGGCACGGCCGTGATCTTCTCCGTGCTCTACACGCGGATCCCGACGACCATCGCGGCGGCGTTCGCCGACCCGACGCTCAGCGAGCGGGTCCGGGCTGCGGCGCAGGACCCGGCCGTGCTGTCGGACCCGGCGAACGAGGGCATCCTCAAGGTGCTGCAGCGGGCGCAGGAGAACAGCGGCTCGGCCGGTTCCGCGCTCGACGGCGACACCTCGTTCCTCGTCGGTGCGAACCACGACCTGGCCGCGCCGTTCCTCACGGGGTTCGCGGATGCGACCGTGACCGTGTTCTGGGTGAGCTTCGCGGTGGTCGCCGTCGCGTTCGTGCTGAGCTGGTTCCTCAAGGCGCCGCCGCTGCGGGCGAAGTCCGCGCTGCAGGAGCGCACCGACGCCCAGGCCGCGGAGGACGCCGAGGACGAGTTGTCGCTCGCCGCCCAGCGTGCCGCCGAGCTGGCGGGGTCGCAGCTGTCACCCGACACCGCGAGCAACCGCGTCGTCGATCCGTCCGCCCGTCGCTGACCGTCGTTCGTCGGTTTGCCAGCGCACCGCGCTGACGTGAGCGCGGGGTGACCGCCGCCAGCGCACCGCGCTGAAGGGTCATCCGGGTGCCAGCGCGCGCTGACGTGACCGCTGTCGAATCGGCGTCACCGCGGCCCCAGCGCGTGAGCGCGCCCCTCCGGAGGGGCGCGCTCACGCCGCAGACCCGCGCTCGCGTCAGCGCACCGCGCTGGCGCCACACCCCACCCACACATCAGACCAGCATGAGAGCGCTCTCAGCAGGCGATAGCATGGGCGTGCACCCAGCCACGAGGAGCTTCGATGACGCACGCCCCCCAGCCCACCACCCGTCCGGCCCTGATCCTGCCGCCGTTCCTCTGGGGTTCCGCCACCGCGGCCGCCCAGGTCGAGGGAGCAGCGCACGAGGACGGCAAGGAGGACTCCATCTGGGACGCCTTCGCCCGGGTGCCCGGCGCGATCGCCAACGGTGACGACCTCGAGGTCGCCGTCGACCACTACCACCGCACCGCCGGCGACGTCGCGATCATGTCCGAGCTGGGCCTCGACGCCTACCGCTTCTCCACGAGCTGGGCGCGCATCAAGCCGGGCGACCGCGACGTCAACCCCGCCGGCCTCGACTTCTACAGCCGTCTCGTCGACCAGCTCCTCGACGCCGGCATCCTCCCCTGGCTCACCCTGTACCACTGGGACCTCCCGCAGGCGCTCGAGGAGCAGGGCGGCTGGACGAACCGCGACACCGCCCTGCGCTTCGTCGACTACGCCGAGGCCACCTACGAGGCGCTCGGCGACCGCGTCCAGCACTGGACGACCTTCAACGAACCGTTCTGCTCCTCCCTGCTCGGCTACGCCGTCGGCGTGCACGCACCCGGCCGCCGCGACGAGGCCGCCGCGCTCGCCGCCATCCACCACCAGCACCTCGCCCACGGCCTGGCCGCCACGCGCCTCCGCGAGCTCGGTGCCGAGCAGATCGGCATCACCCTCAACCTCACGAACGCGATCCCGGCGGACCCCACCGACCCGGCCGACGTCGACGCCGCCCGCCGCGTCGACGGGATCATGAACCGCATCTTCCTCGAACCGATCGTCCTCGGTGCGTACCCGGCCGACGTCGCCCACGACCTCGAGGGCCTCGGCCTCGACACGCTCGTCCACGACGGCGACCTCGAGACCATCTCCGCCCCGATCGACTTCCTCGGCGTCAACCACTACCACGACGACCTCGTGTCGGGTCACCCCGACGACTCCGGCGCCGACGGCGGCCACTCCGGCGCGACCGAGCGCGAGGCCGGTTCGCCCTGGCTCGCCTCGCCCGACATCTCCTTCCCGAGCCGCGGACTCCCGCGCACCGCGATGGACTGGGAGGTGCACCCCGCCGGCCTCCGCACCCTGCTCGTCCGGCTCGGCCGCGAGTACCCGACGCTGCCGCCGCTGTACGTGACCGAGAACGGTGCGGCCTACGACGACGTCGTCGCAGAGGACGGCCGCATCCACGACGTCGACCGCGACGCCTTCATCCAGGACCACATCGACCAGGTGGAACTCGCGATCGCCGACGGTGCCGACGTGCGCGGCTACTTCGTCTGGTCGCTGCTCGACAACTTCGAGTGGGCGTACGGCTACGACAAGCGGTTCGGCATCGTGCGGGTCGATTACGACACGCAGGAGCGCACGATCAAGGACAGCGGACTCGCCTACGCGCGCCGCATCGCCGCCTCGCGTGTGGTGCCCGCCGTGGCGGAGCTTCCCTGACGCAGGAACACTCCGGCGTGTCGCGATCGAGGGGACGCGACACGCCGGTCACCTCCTGAGGAGCGGCACCGGCCACGGACGTCCAGACGCCCGGCGATACACTGCACTCGACACGCTCACCCGCTCGGAAGGGGACGATGATGCAGTCCGGTCAAGGAGCCCCCACGCTCGAGATGGTCGCGGCCCGCGCAGGCGTCTCCCGCGCGACCGTGTCGCGCGTCGTCAACGGCTCACCGAAGGTCACGGCCGAGGTCGTCGCCGTCGTGAACGAGGCCATCGCCGCGCTCGACTACGTCCCGAACCGCGCCGCCCGGTCCCTGGCCTCCCGCCGAACCCAGGTCATCGCGCTCGTCGTTCCGGAGTCGACCGCCCGGGTGTTCTCGGACCCCTTCTTCGCGTCGGTCGTGCAGGGCGTCGCGCTCGAACTGGCGGAGACCGACTACACGCTCAACCTCCTCATCGCGAGTGAGGCGAACTCCGAGAAGACCCGTCGCTACCTGCTCGGCGGCAACGTCGACGGCGCGCTCGTCGTGTCGCACCACAGTGGCGACCACTCGTACACCCGACTCGGCCGGGAGCTCCCGATCGTGTTCGGCGGTCGCCCCATGGGTGCCGACGTCGTCGACAGCACGTACGTCGACGTCGACAACGTCGAGGGCGCGAGGACCGCGGCCCGCCACCTCATCGAGGCCGGCCGGACGCGGATCGCGACGATCGCGGGCCGTCAGGACATGCCGGGTGGGGTCGACCGACTCGCGGGGTGGCGTGCGGAGCTCGAGCTCGCGGGTCTTCCACACGACCTCGTCGAGGTGGGCGACTTCTCCCCGGCCGACGGCGCTGCCGCGATGCGGCGTCTCCTCGCCCGCGGCGTGCCCATCGACGGGCTCTTCGCCGCGAACGACCAGATGGCCGCCGGCGCGTACTCCGTCATCCGCGAGGCCGGCCTGACGATCCCCGGCGACATCGCCGTCGTGGGCTACGACGACGACCGCTACGGCGAGACCGCCGCACCGCCGCTCACGACGATCGCGCAGTCGCCCGTCGACCTCGGCGCCGAGATGGCGAGGGTGCTGGTCCGTCGCCTCGCGGGCGAGCCGGTCGAGCGCGTCACGATGATGCCGACCCGCCTCGTCCCGCGCGCCTCCGTCTGACCCTCCCCGCCAGCCCGCGAACTGTCACCAGACGACAGTCCCGGGCGCAGCGACTGTGCTGAACTGACAGTTCGCGGGCTAGGAGAGGCGGGCGCGGATGATCTCGAGCGCCTGCGGGTTCTCGTCGACGAGGACGTAACGACGGCCGAGCGCCTTCGCGACCGCCCCCGTCGTGCCGCTGCCGGCGAAGAAGTCGAGCACCCAGTCGCCCTCGCGGGAGGACGCCTGCACGATACGACGCAGGATGCCCTCCGGCTTCTGGGTCGGGTACCCGGTCTTCTCGCGACCGGTCGGGGAGACGATCGTGTGCCACCAGACGTCGGTGGGCAGCTTGCCGCGCGCCGCCTTCTCCGCGGTGACGAGCCCGGGCGCCATGTAGGGCTCGCGATCGACGGTCGCGTTGTCGAAGTGGTACCCCTTCGGGTCCTTCACGTAGACGAGGATCGTGTCGTGCTTCGTCGGCCAGCGGCTCTGCGCCTTCGCGCCGTAGTCGTAGGCCCAGATGATCTCGTTGAGGAAGCACTCCCGGCCGAAGAGGGCGTCGAGGAGCACCTTGGCGTAGTGCGCCTCGCGGTAGTCGAGGTGGAGGTAGAGGGTGCCGTCGGCGGCCAGGACGCGCCAGGCCTCGACGAGACGCGGCTCGAGGAAGCCCCAGTAGTCGTCGAAGGCGTCGTCGAAACGTCGGAGGTCGCCGCGGATGCGCTCGTACGCCTGCCCCTTGAATCCGGCGAAACGGTTCACCCCCGTCTCGGCCGTCCGCACCGAGGTCGAGGAGTGACGACGTTGCACCCGCCCGGTGTTGAACGGCGGGTCGAGGTAGATGAGCGTGAACGACTCGTCGGGCAGCTGCGCCACGACGTCGAGGTTGTCGCCCTCGAGGACGAGGTCGGGGCCGTCCGGGGTCCATCGCAGCGGCACTTCATCGGCTGCTGCGGCGAGGGACATGTGCCTATTCTGGCAGCCAGCAGCCCGCACACCCGGGAAGGAACGATCGGCCCCGCGCGTTGTACCGCGTATGACCACGGAGTTCGCCAACGAGACCGATGCCCAGCGCTACACCATGCACGTCGACGGCCAGCTGGTGAGCGTCGTCGACTACCGGATCTCCGGCGACTCGATCTCGTTCCCCCGCACCTTCACCACGCCGCCCTTCCGCGGCAAGGGGTACGCGGGTGACCTCGTCGCCTACGCGGTCGACGACGTCGAGCAGCACAGCAAGCGGCGCATCGTGCCGATGTGCTGGTACGTGGGCGAGTGGTTCGACGCGCACCCCGAGCGTCAGGACCTCCTCACCCGCTCCGCCGGCTAGCCACCGTTCACAACTCAGGGGCACTCCGGCGCGTCGCGATCGGAGGCCCGTCCTCGGCGCTGACACGCCGGACGCGTCCTGAGTTGTGAACCGCCACCAGCGCGTCACCCACCGGCCACCTGACGGTTACGCGCGGGGACTAGCGTCCCGACCATGCAGCAGCTCGTCTCGCACTACGCCCCGCCGCCCGCGCTCGACCAGGTCGACGGCTACCAGGTGGTCGACGTCGACGACGACGACCCCATCCTGCTCGACGCCTCCGGCAGCCACATCGACACGTGGCGCGAGGGCTACCCGTACGCCGAGCGCATGTCGCGAGAGCAGTACGAGAGCGACAAGCGACTGCTCCAGATCGAGCTGCTGAAGCTGCAGAACTGGATCAAGGCGAACGACCGTCGGCTGGTCGTCGTGTTCGAGGGACGCGACGCGGCCGGCAAGGGCGGCACGATCAAGCGCTTCACGGAGCACCTCAACCCGCGCGGCGCCCGCGTCGTCGCGCTCGAGAAGCCCACCACCCGCGAGTCCACGCAGTGGTACTTCCAGCGCTACGTCCAGCACCTGCCGGCCGCCGGCGAGATCGTGCTGTTCGACCGGTCCTGGTACAACCGCGCGGGCGTCGAACGCGTGATGGGGTTCTGCACCCCGGCGCAGTACGACGAGTTCATGCGCCAGGCCCCGCTGTTCGAGCAGATGCTCGTCGGCGACGGCGTCGACCTCGTGAAGTTCTGGTTCTCCGTCTCCGCCGACGAGCAGCGCACGCGCTTCGCGATCCGCCAGGTCGACCCGGTCCGGCAGTGGAAGCTCTCCCCGATGGACCTCGCCTCACTCGACAAGTGGGGCGACTACACCCGCGCGAAGGAGGCGATGCTCGAGGCGACGGACACGGCCGACGCGCCGTGGACGATCGTCAAGAGCAACGACAAGAAGCGCGCCAGGGTCGAGGCGATGCGGCATGTGCTGCACCGCTTCGACTACGACAACAAGGACCACGAGGTCGTCGGCACGCCCGACACCAACATCGTCGGGCCAGCGGCCTCGGTCTACGAACGCGGCGAGCGCAACCTCGGCGACTGAACCGGGGACGCCGGGCCGCAGCGCCCGCTATCCTCTGGATCATGCAGCCGAAACCGTCACCGTTGCGACGCCTCACCTCGTCGAGCGCGATCTACGGCACCGTCGTCTACGCCGGCCTCGTCGGCGCGTCGAGTGTGTACGAGGAGGACGACGTCGAGCAGGTGCTCATCACGAGTGCGCTGACCCTCATCGTGTTCTGGCTCGCGCACGTCTACTCGGCCGCCCTCGCGCACCACGGCGACGACCGGCACGAGGCGTTGGTGACGCTCGGCGCGTCGATCAGGCACGGGTTCCAGGAGTCGTCCGGGATGCTCCTGTCCGCCGTCCTTCCGACGATCCCGCTCGTGTTCGGCGTCGCCGGCGTGCTCAGCCATGAGCACGCCGTGATCCTGGCGTTGCAGGTGTCGACGCTGATGCTCTTCGTGCTCGGGTGCGCGGCGTTCGTGGTGCGCGGGTCACGCTGGTGGTGGTGTCTCCTCGGCGGCGTCGCGACGGCCCTGTTCGGGATCGTGATCATCCTGCTCGAGGCCGGCACCCACTAGTCCGGCCCGCGACGGGTCCCGAATGGCTGGTGTCGAGCGTCCGGGACCCACCGTTCGAGCCCCTTCGCGAGCTCAGCGGCGGGCGGCGAGCGCTTTCGCGGACTGCTGCGCGGCGCGACGGACCTCGCGGTCGGGGTCGCGGAGGAGCGCCTCGAGGAGCGGCTTGGCGTCCTCACCACCGACGACGGCGAGCGCCCGGGCTCCGGCAGCGCGCACACGGGCGTGGTCGTCGCTCAGCAGTGGTGCGATCGCGGCGACGTCGCCGATGCGGCGTTCGGCGCAGACGCGCGCGGCCATCTCGCGGACGCGCCAGGCCTGGTTGCCGAGTGCTCCGATGACGGGCGCGGTCGCCGAGTCGTCCCACACGTGCAGCAGGGCGCGGGTGCCCCAGAGCTCGGGCCAGTACAGCGCGGGCGCTCCGCCGAGGATGCCCTCGGCGTGGTGTCCGCCGACGACGCGGAGGAAGTCCTCACCCTCGTAGCGACCGGCGAGGAGGGACACGCAGCGTTCGACGACCCGGGTCTCGCTCTCGGCGGCCACCGCGTCGGCGAGCCGCTGCTCGAGGGACGCCTGCGTGGCGGGGGTCGACGGGTCGGGTGTCTCGTTCTGCGCTGTCATCGTCCCCCCACCCTAGCCCGCGAGCTGTCACCAACGGTGGGTGATGCAGCCGCACACCCGCCACTGGTGACAGTTCGCGGGCTGCGGCAGGCTACGGGACGCGGGTGAGCCAGGCGTCGGTGGCGAACTTGTCGGTGACGAGCTGCTCGGCGGCGGCGCGCTCGGCATCCGTGACATGGCCAGGGGTCGCGCCGGTGATCTCGACGAAGGTGTCCTTCATGCGATCGATGATCTCGGCCCGCGAGAGCCCGGTCTGGCTGCGGAGCGGGTCGACGCGTTTGGCGGCCGAGGTGGTGCCCTTGTCGCTGAGCTTCTCGCGCCCGATGCGGAGCACCTGCGTCATGAGCTCGCCGTCCATGTCGTAGCTCATCGTGACGTGGTGCAGCACGGCGCCGTTCCCGAGCCGCTTCTGCGCGGCACCGCCGATCTTGCCCGACGGGCTCGTGATGTCGTTGAGCGGCTGGTACGTCGCCTCGATGCCGAGCGAACGGAGGGCGACGAGCACCCAGTCGTCGAGGTAGGCGTAGGAGTCGGCGAAGGTCATGCCGTTCACGAGCTCGGCCGGGACGTAGAGCGAGTAGGTGATGATGCCACCGCGCTGCATCATCATCGCGCCACCGCCGGAGACGCGGCGGACGACCTCGAAGCCGTTCGCCTTCGCGTTGTCGAGGTCGACCTCGTTCTTGAGCGACTGGAAGCTGCCGATGACGACCGCCGACTGGTCCCACTCCCAGATGCGGAGCGTCGGACCGCGGCGGCCCTCGCCGACCTCGTTCGTCAGCACCTCGTCGAGCGCGAGGTGGAGTTGCGGCGACACCGAGCCCTCATGGATGAGCTGCCAGTCGTAGTCGCCCCAGCCCGTCGCCTTCGCGAGGGAGCGGCGAATGGCCGTCGCGACCGCCTCGGGCGTGAACCCGAGGAGCACGGCGTCCTCCGGCAGGGCGCCGCGGATGGCGGCGGCGAGACCTGCGGCGTCCGTGGTGGCGGGGAGCCCGGTGACGGCGCGGTCGATCAGCGCGAGCGCGTCGTCGGGTTCGAGGAAGAAGTCACCGGCGAGGCGGAAGTCCGCGATGCGGTCGTCGACCACCTCGAGATCGACGACGACGAGCTTGCCACCCGGGACCTTGTACTCACCATGCATGCCCCCAGCCTATTCCTGGACGGCGTCCGGATTCCCCGGAAGGGGCGTCGAACCAGGTCAGGAGTCGAAGCCGATGCCGAAGCGGTCCATGACCTTCAGGAGCAGGCCGTCGCGGCCCTCGTTCGCGTCGGAACGGGCGACCGCGCGGCGGACGGTCTGGATCGCGGGGTTCGCGATGGGCTCCGGCGGGATGGGGATCGGTTTGGACCGGACCATCTTCAGGCGGGTCAGCTCGGTCGACTCACCACTCAGGAGATCGAGCATGACCTTCGCCCCGAAGCGCGTCGCGCCGACCCCGAGCCCGGTGAACCCGGCGCTGTAGGCGACGCGTCCGCCGAGGGCCGTGCCCTGGAACGCCGAGAGCCGCGAACACATGTCGATCATGCCGCCCCACGCGTGGGTGAACCGGACGTCGAGTTGCGGGTAGGTCGTGAAGAAGTGGTCGGCGAGGGTCTCGAACGTCTCGCGGCGCTGATCGTGCTCCGGTCGGATCCTGCCACCCCGGTGGTAGACCGCGTCGAAGCCGCCGTAGAGGATGCGGTCGTCGGCTGACCGGCGGGAGTAGTGGAACTCACGACTCGAATCGGCGATGCCGAAGCGGTCGGTCCACCCGATGCTCTCGAGCTGCTCCGGGGAGAGCGGCTCGGTCATGAGCACGTAGTCGTACACGGGGATCGTCAGGAGCTCCGTGCGCTTGAGGAGCGACGGGAAGCCGTTGGTGGCGAGCGCGACCTGCCGAGCCTGTACCCCGCCCTGCTTCGTGGTCACCGCGACGCCGTCGCCCGAGCGCCGCAGCCGGGTCGCCGGGGTGTGCTCGAAGACCCGCACGCCGAGCTCGATGCACGCGCGCTTCAGACCCCAGGCGAGCTTCGCCGGGTGGACGAGCGCGGTGCTCTTCCACTCGCGCTGACCAGCCAGGTACACCGGCGAATGCACGAGTGCCTGGACAGCCTCGCGATCGAGGAACACACCGTCCCCCGACACCTCGCGCAGCGCGTCCACCTGGTGCGGCTCGGTCGCGACCGTGAGCACACCCGTGTGCTCGAACTCGGCGTCGATCCCGAGGCGGTCGAGCGTGGCGACGAACTCGTCGAAGTTCTCGTCCGCCAGGCGATCGAGCTCCGGCAGTTCGTCGGCGAAGTGGCGCTCGCCGTTGTCGACGCCGTGGGTGAGGCTCTCCTCGAAGAAGCCGCCGTTCCGGCCACTCGCCGCCCAGCCGACCTCCTTGCCCTCGATGAGCACGACGTCACGCGAGGGGTCGGCCTCCTTGGCGATGAGCGCCGTCCAGAGTCCGGAATAGCCGCCACCGACGACCAGGAGATCCGCCGTGACCTGGCCGACGAGTCGAGGCTCCGGCGACGGCCGATCAGGGCTGTCGAGCCAGTACGGGACCGTGCTCGCTCCCGCGAGCGACCGCGCGATGCGCTCCGCCGAGTTCCGTCTGCGGTGGCTGTAGGTGGGTCCGTCCGAGGTCACCGGGTCTCCTCTGCGTCGAGTGTGGGTGCCGCGACTGTACCCCGCGGCCTCTGAGCTTGTCACCGGGTGGTGGCGTTCGCTGCCCGTCGACAGGCTCAGGGACCGGAGCGGGCGCTCACGGACCGGGCGGGCGCTCAGGCCGGGGCGGGCGCTGCCGGGCCGGGGCGGCTCAGGTGCGCTTGTCGAGCCACTCCACGACGTCGCGCTCGACGTCCTCGCGGTTCAGCTCGTTGAAGATCTCGTGCCGCGCCTCGGGGTAGATGACGAGCGTCACGTCCGTCAGCTTCGACCGCTTCACGTACGCGTCGCGGAGGAGGGTCAGGCCACGGACACCACCGAGGGAGTCGTCGGATCCGCCCAGAATCAGTACGGGCAGCTTGCGCGGCAGACGCTTCGGCGGGCGACCGAGGAAGGCGAACGCCTGGATCGGGTTCCACACCGGGGTGACGCCGATGTCGAAGTTGCGCTCGTCGGCGGCGAATGCGGCCCAGGCGGCCGGGTCGCGGTTGAGCCACTCGAGACCGGTCTTCCCGGTCTTCCGCCAGCGCTTGTTGAGGTCGCCGGCGTTGATGACGCCGGGCATCGCGAGCGAGGTGCCCGAGAGGATGAGGAGCTCGTACAGATCGTGTTCGGCGACGACCTTCTGCGCCATGAGCGAGCCCCAGCTGTGCCCGAGCAAGGCGAGCCGCGACTCGGGGAAGCGGGTCCGCAGGTACCGGCCGACGGCGGCGACGGAGTCGATCGCACCCCGGGTCGTCCGCGGGCCGAGCTTGCCGAGGCCGAGGTGCTCGAGCCCCGTGCGACCATGGCCGCGGTGGTCGTCGGCCGCGACCGTGTACCCCGCGTCGTTGAGCCGTGCGGCGAGGCGCCCGTAGCGGAGGGCGTGCTCCCCCGCTCCATGGGCGATGTGCACGACGGCCCGAGGGTTCGGCACCTCCCACAGGTAGACGTAGACCGTGACGCCGTCGTCGTCGACGATCGTCTCGGTCGCATACGGTCGCGGCTCGACGGGGCGGTTCGCGTCGTCGACGGGTGGCGGGGTCTGCTCGCTCATCCCGCCAGCGTAGGCCCTCGGCCCGGCGGCGTGGCGAGTCCGTTTGCAGTTCCCGGAGGGCAGGCGTACGGTGAACGAGGCCCGAACGGCGGGCCGGCAGGTTTCGACGGAAGCGAGGTGAGCGGCCATGGCTGGTGACAGTATCCGCGCCATCGCATCGACGAACCGCCTCGCCTCCCTCACCCGGTAGGCGCTGCCACCGCCGGTGCCGAGGCGCCCTCACTCACACCTCCCCGGGTGCGATCCACCGCGATCGCCTGCACCCGCGCGGCCGCCGCACGTTCCCGTCGATCGATGGACGGAGACCTCATGGCACTCATCGACAACGGCATCTACGTGACCGGACGGCGCTCGGCGAGCCCGCGATCGCTCGACGCGACGTACGAGCTCCTCAACGAACAGCGCGGCATGGCCTGGATCGGCCTGTACCGCCCGGAACCGTCGGAGATCCGCTCCGTCGCTCAGGAGTTCGACCTGCATCCGCTCGCCGTCGAGGACGCCCTGAAGGGCCATCAGCGGGCGAAGCTCGAACGTTACGGCGACACGCTGTTCGTCGTCCTGCGTCCCGCCCGCTACCTGGACGAGGAGGAGCGGGTCGAGTTCGGCGAGGTGCACCTGTTCGTCGGACCCGGGTTCGTCGTCACGGTCCGCCACGCGGAGAAGCCCGACCTCGGCCAGGTCCGGCGGCGACTCGAAGCCCGGCCCGACATCCTCGCGCTCGGCCCCGACGCCGTCCTGCACGCCGTGCTCGACCAGGTCGTCGACGGCTACGGTCCCGTCGTCGCGGGGCTCGAGAACGACATCGACGAGATCGAGGACGAGCTCTTCGGCGACGCTGCGGACGTCTCGCGTCGCATCTACGAGCTGCTGCGCCAGGTCATCGCGTTCCAGCGCGCGACCACGCCCCTGCGGGCCATGCTCCACGGCCTGCTGCAGGGCGCCGACAAGTACGGTCTCGACGAGGAGCTGCGCAACGGCTTCCGCGACGTGCTCGACCACACCCTCCGGATCGCGGAGCGCGTCGACTCCTTCCGTCACCTGCTCCGGAACGCGCTGACGGTGCACGCGACGCTCATGACGCAACAGCAGAACGAGGAGATGCGACGCCTCTCGGAGGCGAGCCTCGCGCAGAACGAGGAGTCGCGTCGGATGAGCGAGACGGCGCTGGCGCAGAACGAGGAGATCAAGCGGATCTCCTCCTGGGCGGCGATCCTCTTCGCCCCGACACTCATCGGCACCGTCTACGGCATGAACTTCGACGACATGCCGGAGCTCCACTGGCAGTTCGGCTACCCGGTCGCGATCGGAGCGATGCTCGTCCTCTCCGGCACTCTCTACGCCATCTTCCGAGCGCGCCGCTGGCTCTGACCGCACCCCAGCCCGCGAACTGTCACCAACGGTCAGTCCTGCACCCCGTGCACTGTCGGTTGGTGACAGTTCGCGGGTTTACTTAGGGTGGCTAATTTGCTAGGCTAATGAATCGTGGCAAGCGGAGCAGCGACGAAGACCAGGGCACTGACGATCGCCGAGCAGGCGTCCGAACTCCGGATGGGCACCTTCCGGCTCGCGAGACGACTGCGCGGGGAGAAGTCGGTCGACGACCTCAGCGATCCGCAGTTCTCCGTCCTCGGAGGGCTCTACAAAGAGGGCTCCGCAACCCTGCGGGCACTGGCCGAACGCGACCGCGTGTCCGCGCCATCCATGAATCGCACCGTCAACTGCCTCGAAGAGGCCGGGTACGTCACCCGAGAAACCGACGCGGCCGACCGCCGGAAGGTCACCATCGCCCTCACCGAAGCGGGCCACACCACCGTCACCGAGACCGTCCGGAAACGCGACGCGTGGATCACCCAGCAGCTGCGCGCGCTCACCCCGGACGAACGCGACACCCTCGCCCGCGCAGCCGAGATCATGAGGAGACTCGCCACCCAGTGAGTGCAATGTTCCGTTCCCTGTCCAGCGTCAACTACCGCATCTGGTTCATCGGCGCCCTCGTGTCGAACGTCGGCGCCTGGATGCAGGCCACCACCCAGAACTGGGTCGTGCTGACCGACCTCACCGACAACGACGCCGTGGCCGTCGGCGCCACCATGGCCCTGCAGTTCGGGCCGCAGCTCGTCCTCGTGCCGATCACCGGTCTCATCGCCGACCGCTTCGACAAGCGGAAGATCCTCATCCTCACCCAGTCGAGCCTCATGCTCCTGGCCGCAGCGCTCGGCGCCCTGCTCATCTTCGGTCACGCCGAGCTGTGGCACATGTACCTCTTCGCGCTGGCCCTCGGCATCATCAACGCCGTCGACGGCCCGGCCCGCCAGACCTTCGTCTCCGAGCTCGTCGACGAGCACAACATGTCGAACGCCGTCGCGCTCAACTCGGCGTCCTTCAACGCGGCGCGCATGGTCGGCCCCGCCATCGCCGGTCTCCTCATCGTCGCGATCGGCTCCGGGTGGGTGTTCGTCGTGAACGCCTTCACCTTCCTCGGCGTCATCGGCGCCCTGTTGGCCCTGCGCACCGGCAAGCTCCGTCGCGCGCCGCGCCCACCGCGGGCTCGAGGACAGTTCGTCGAGGGCTTCCGCTACGTCCGCGGGCGGCCGGACCTCATGGTCGTCTTCGTGATCGTGTTCATCATGGGCGCGTTCGGCATGAACTTCCCGATCTTCGCCTCGACCATGGCCGTCGAGTTCGGCAAGGGCGCGGGCGAGTACGGCATCCTCTCGTCGGTGCTCGCGATCGGTTCCCTGACCGGGGCACTCCTCGCGGCGCGGCGGGCGCAGGCCCAGATGCGGATGATCGTCGGCGCGGCCGGGCTCTTCGGGGTCGCTGCGCTCACGGCCGCGTTCATGCCGAGCTACTGGTCGTTCGCCGCCGTGCTGATCCTCGTCGGCTTCTCGACGGTGACGCTCCTGACCACCGCGAACGGACTCGTGCAGACGAGCACCGAGGCCGCCGTCCGTGGCCGGGTGATGGCGCTGTACATGGCGATCCTCATGGGTGGCACCCCGATCGGCGCGCCCATCGTCGGGTGGGTGGCGAACACCTTCGGGCCGCGCTGGGCGCTCGGCCTGGGCGCACTCGCCGGGTTCGCCGCCTGCGCCACCGGCCTCGCCTACGGGGTGTTCCGTCATCACCTCCGCCTGCGCGTGGCGCCCGACTCCCGCTGGCGCCTGCAGTTCACCCACGACGGCGTCGTCTCACCGGTCACGCCGGAGGACTTCTCGGAGCAGATCGCGCTCACCTCGCCGATCCCGCTGCCGAAGCCGAAGTCGCGCGCGAAGGCGCCCGAGCCGCGTTCGGAGTCGCGTCCCGAATCGTCGCCGGTCGACGAGTCGACGACCCTCACCGGCTCCCGCCGCTAGACGGTCCTCCGCTCCGACCCGCTCGGCGTTCACAACTCCTGCATCCTGCGACCGCCGGGGCTCCCGGGCGGGCGGGGCGGCGGGCGACGCGGCCGGTCGTCACCGGCAGCAGGAGTTACGAACGAGCCGCCACCGGACGGAGGCTCGGGACCCAGCACCGCAGGTCCTCGCGGTAGCGGCGGTACGGCTCGCCGAAGCGCGCCTCGAGGTCGGCCTCTTCGACCGGCCGGACCAGGACGTTCCAGACGACGGCACCGAAGACCGCGTAGACGACCACGATCCAGGACGACAGCAGGAGTCCGACGCCGACGCCTTGGACGATGCTGCCGACGGCCATCGGATTGCGGACGAAGCGATACGGCCCGGCGATGACGAGTCGGTTCGGCATCGCGGCGGGCAGCGGCGTCCCACCCCCGGTCGTCGCCATCGCGGCTGCGGACCAGAGCCCGACGACGCTCCCGAGCACCACGACGACGATGCCGGCGATGACGGCGAACTGCTCCGCACCCGGCGGCAGGGCGATCGCGACCCGCCATCGCAGCTCGAAGAACCGCAGGACGGCGGGGATCACCGCGAGGAAGACGCCCCAGAACGCGACGATCTCGACGGCGGTCCTCACGAGTTGCGAACCGGTCGACGCCGACGCATCGGCTGGGCGGAACGCGAACGGCCCGATGGCGATCCATGCTCTCGGGATCCCGCCGGTGAGGACGAGCGCGAGTGCCGTGACCGAGCCGACCGCGGCGCCGACCATCAGCAGGGCGCCGATCCCCGCCTCCTGGGTCACGGCCGCGAAGATCCCCAGTGACACGGTGACCAGCAGCGTCCATCCGGTCGCGAGGATCGCCGCCCATCGGATGGCGCATGCGGCGAGCGCCGAGGCGACGACGAAGAGTGGGACGTCGAGCACGGCCATGACGACGGGGTCGAGGCTGCCGAGCGTCGCCGCACGGACGGGCGGGACGAGGAACACCGACACCCACCATGCTGCACCGGCGAGGGCCTGCACGGCGAAGTACCAGCGCCCCCAGCGCTCGGCGCTCATGTGATCGTCGGTGTCGGTGTCGGCGGCGTCATCGGCGTCGGCGGGCGATGAGCCACGCGACGAAACGCCACCCCAGGAGGAGAGCGGCGAGGACGAGGACGGTCACGATGACGAAGCTGAGTTGGACGCCCTGGCCGGAGACCGCGCGCAGCACCATCCCGACGACGACGGTCGACACCCAGACGACGACGCCGGCCCAGCGGACGGAGCGGGTCTCGCGCTGACCGAGGACGAGCGCGAGGACGTGTCCGACGAGGAGCCCGACGGCGAACGGCCACAGCGTCACGAGGAGTCCGAGGATGCCTTCGCCGTGGCTGGCGCGGCCGATGAGGACGAACACGATGACGGCGAGGAGGTCGATGCCGACGGTCGCGGCGAATCCGGCGGGGGTCCTGCTGGGGCGGTCCATCCCCTCACCCTATTGGCGTCGCCGCCGCCCACCCTGGAGGGAGGCCGCATGGCGCGCTGCGGGGCCTGTCGCTCGGTGCCGTCGCTGGCTACGATGGCGCTGACACCCGATCGACGAAGGAGCCGTCATGTCGTTCCAGGCCTATCTCGATGCCGCCGAGGCGAAGACCGGTAAGACCCCGCGCGAGCTCGTCGACGAGGCGCACGCCCGCGGCTTCGACGCGTCGACCAAGGCCGGCGAGATCCTCGAGTGGCTGAAGACGGACTACGAGCTCGGCCGGGGTCATGGGATGGCGCTCGTCCACGTCATCAAGAACGGTCCGACGATCAGCGAGAAGCACGTCGGCACCGACGGGGTGCACCGCGACGAGTCGACCGAACTCTGGCTCGACGGAGCGGCGACGAAGCCCGCCGCCCCCTGACTCCCGTCCGGGTTGCTGCCAGCGCGGTGCGCTCGCGTGAGCGCGGGTCTGTGGCGTGAGCGCGCCCCTCTGGAGACCCGCGGTCACCCGCCAGACCCGCGCTGAAGCCTGAACACCGCCGCTCGCGTCAGCGCACCGCGCTGGGCCCGGGACACCGACATTCGCGTCAGCGCACCGCGCTGGCGGGCGGACACATCGCTCAGTACCAGAAGATCGGGATCCAGTCGCGATGGTGCGCGTGCACGATCGCGAGGAAGACGATCGCGTCGAACAGCAGGTGCACCGCGAGGATGTAGCCGAGCGACCGCGTCTTCGAGAACAGGTAGCCCTGCAGCAGCGCGAACGGGAACGTCAGGAGCGGACCCCACGAGCGGTAACCGAGTTCCCAGAGGAACGAGACGAAGATGACGGCCTGCAGCAGGTTCGCCTGCCAGACCGGGAAGTGCCGTCGCAGCAGGGCGAAGCAGGTGCAGATGAAGAACAGTTCATCCCACGTGCCGACCGCGTTGACGCCGACGAAGAACCGGCCGAGTTCCCCGGCGTCGCTGATCACCGGCCAGTTCTCGTAGGCGCCGGATCGGATGAAGTAGAACGGCAGGATCGCCCAACCGAGGAGCGGGACGGCGAAGAGGTAGGCGATCTCGCCCTTCGTCTTCTTCTCGCGACTCCGCCAGGGGAACGTGATCGCCTTCCGCCGGTACACGAAGCGGTCGATGAGGAACGGGACACCGACCGCCAGCAGCAGCACGGTGCCGATCCGGAAGAAGCTCGGCCAGGAGACGTCGGCCTCCACCGACGTGGTCGACACGATGCCGATCCCGATGGCGATGAGGAACAGGTCCTTCGCGAGGTCGCGGTCGATGAGGATCGCGGTCGACGAGCGCGGCGACGAGGAGCGGGTAGCCGGCGAGCGGCTGCATCAGGCCGAACAGACAGAACGCCGACGCCGCCAGCAACACCGCGGGGATCAGCTTCATCGGGCGGCGGGCCGGGACGATCATCTCGGTCTGCATGCCGATGATCCTACGGGTGTCGCCTCTACGGACTCGTGCCAACGCGGTGCGCTGACGTGAACCGCGCTCGAATCGGCCCCAGCGCGGTGCGCTGACGTGAGAACGCCTGATCGGGCGTGACCGCGGGCCGCACGCGCGGGCGCGACCCTCCGGAGACCCGCGCTCACGCGCATGACCCGCGCTCGCGTCAGCGCACCGCGCTGGCAGCACGCAGCCCCACGTCGGGTCAGGCCTCTCGGGTGATCTCGACCTTCACGAAGAGCTTCGAGCGGTAGGGGCCCGCGTACACACCACGGAGTGGGGAGACGTCACCGTAGTCACGACCCCGCCCGATGAGGACGTGACGCTCGCCCACGTCGACCATGTTGGTCGGGTCGAATCCACGCCAGTCACCGCAGAACCACTCGACCCACGCGTGCGACTCCCCCGTCACCGTCTCGCCGATCGCCGCATGCGGCTTCGGGTGCAGGTACCCCGACACGTAGCGGGCCGGGATCCCCACCGAGCGCAGCGCTCCGAGGACGATGTGCGTGATGTCCTGACAGACGCCCTTGCGGTTCGCCCACGCCTCGGCAGCGGTCGAGTACACACTCGTGACGCCCTGCACGTAGTCCATCTGCTCGCCGATCTCCCGGCTGATGGCCATCGCGGCCTCGCACGGGCTCTCGTAGCGGTCGGCGATGGTCCGGGCGAGCTCGACGAGATCGTCCGGCGGGGTCGTGCGGCGGGTCTGTTCCAGGTGCTCCACCCGCGTCACAGCGGCCTGGGTCGCGATGTCGAGCTGCTCCCAGCCGGTCGGGTGCGGCTCGTGCTTACGCGGCCGGACCTCGACGAGGCTCGTCGCCGTGAGCGAGAGCTCCTCGTGCGGCGTCAGCACCTCGAACGCCGAGACCTTCATGCCCCAGTAGTCGGTGTACGTCGACTGCGACGCCCCCGGCTGGATGTCGATGTGCGAGTACAGGACGTACTGGTCCTCGGTCGTCACCGGCAGCATGCGCGCCTCGTTGTACGAGGCGTTGACCTTGCCGCCGTAGGAGAAGCCCGTGCTGTGCTTGATGTGGAGCCGGGTCATGAGTTCTCTCCGATCCACGCGGGCACCGCATGAGTGGGGAAGTAGCGTTCGCGGATCGCCTCCGACACCTGGCTGGTGACGTTCTGCACGGCGTCCATCCGACCGGGGAGGTCGACGAGCGTGTCCTGGATGGGCCGGTACTCGAGGTCGCTGCGGATCTGACCGAGCAGGCGCTGGGCGGAATCAACCGTCCCGACGCGGCCTCGGCGCGGTTCGAGGTCGCGCATGCACTCCTCGGCCCGACTGATGGAGAACATGACCGACCGGGGGAAGAGCTGGTCGAGCAGGAGGAACTCGGCCGCGTTCTTCGCGCTCGGCATGCCGCGGTACGTGCGCAGGTAGGCCTCGTAGGCGCCGCAGGAGCGGAGGATCGTCGTCCAGGACGGACCGCTCGCCTCGGTGAGCGACCGCGTCGCCAGGAGTCGGGCCGTCATGTCGGCGCGTTCGAGGCTGCGACCGAGGGTGAAGAAGCGCCAGGCGTCGTCACGACTCGTGGCGGAGTCGACGATGCCGACGGCGAGGGCCGAACGCTCGCGCACCCACCCGAAGAACTCGTGCACCTTGTCGCTCGCGACGCGACGCGGCATCCGGGCACGGGTCGTGTTGAGGCACTCCCAGAGCTCGGTCGACACGATCTCGCGGGCGCGCCGGGCGTTCTCGCGGGCGGCGCCGAGCGAGTAGGCGATCGACGCCGGGTGCGTGCGGTCGACGGCGAGCTGCGCGAGGACGTCCTGGCGGGTGAGCTCCTGGTCGGCAGGCGCGTCGCTGCCCATGACGGACAGCAGCGACCGGCAGGCGGTGTCCTCGTCGATCCACGGATCCTCGAGCAGCAGCTGCAGGTGGACGTCGAGGATGCGCGCGGTACCGTCACTGCGTTCGATGTAGCGGCCGATCCAGAAGAGGCTCTCGGCGATGCGGCTCAGCATGATGCGTCCTCCTGCGTCGACCCGTCGGCAGCGGGCTCGGCGAGCGTCTGCTGCTGTTGCTCCTGCTGGTCCTGGTTGCCGGCCGGACGGTCCTGGGGCGAGTGCTCGGGGGTCGTGCCGTGGTCGTAGATGATCGGGATCGACGTCGTCTCGGTCGTGGCCTGCTCGGCGACGAGACCCTGGATGTCGTGCGAGGACGCCTCGGGCGCCGCGTTGGGATCGAACGGACGTCCGACGACCCAGGTGTCCTTCGAGCCGCCGCCCTGGCTGGAGTTCACGACCAGCTGCCCCTCCGGCAGGGCGACGCGCGTCAGGCCGCCGGGCAGCACCCAGACGTCGTTGCCGTCGTTCACCGCGAACGGTCGCAGGTCGGCGTGGCGGGGACGCATGCCGTCCTCGACGAGCGTCGGGATGGTGGAGAGCATGACGACCGGCTGCGCGATCCAGCCGCGCGGGTCCTCCTGCAGCTTCGTCTTGAGGGTCGCGAGCTCCTCCTTCGACGCGTCCGGACCCACGACGAGGCCCTTGCCGCCGGAGCCGTCGACGGGCTTGATGACGAGCTCGTCCAGGCGGTCGAGCACTTCCTCGAGGGCGAGCGGGTCCTCGAGACGCCAGGTGTCGACGTTCGGGAGGATCGCGTCCTCGGCGAGGTAGTACTTGATGAGGTCGGGCAGGTACGTGTAGACGAGCTTGTCGTCGGCGACACCGTTCCCGACCGCGTTCGCGATGGTCACGTTGCCGAGGCGCGCGGCGAGCATGAGCCCGGGCGAACCGAGCATGGAGTCGGCGCGGAACGACAGCGGGTCGAGGAACTCGTCGTCGACACGGCGGTAGATGACGTCGACGCGCGTGGGCCCGGCGGTCGTGCGCATGAAGACCTTGCCGCCGGAGCAGAAGAGGTCGCGGCCCTCGACGAGCTCGACGCCCATGAGCCGCGCGAGCAGCGTGTGCTCGAAGTACGCGGAGTTGTACACGCCGGGGGTGAGGACGACGACGTTCGGGTCCTCGACGCCGGGCGGGGCCGACGCACGCAGCGCCTGCAGGAGCTTGTTGGGGTAGTCGCCGACCGGACGGACGCGCATCGACACGAACAGCTCGGGGAGCGTCTGCGCCATCACACGACGGTTGGAGATGACGTAGCTGACGCCGGACGGGACCCGGACGTTGTCCTCGAGGACACGCATCTGACCGTGCTCGTCGCGGATGAGGTCGATACCGGAGACCTGGATGCGGACGCCGTTCGCCGCCTGGATCCCGTAGGCCTGCCGGTGGAAGTGCGACGACGAGGAGATGAGCTTCGCGGGGATGACGCCGTCGCGTACGGCGAGCTGCGGGCCGTAGACGTCGGCGAGGAAGGCCTCGAGCGCCTTGACACGCTGCTTGATGCCGGCCTCGACCTGCGTCCACTCCTGCTGCTCGATCACCCGCGGGACCGCGTCGAGCGGGAACGGACGCTCCTCGCCGGCGAAGTCGAAGGTCACGCCCTGCGCGAGGTAGGAGCTGGCGAGGGCGTCGGTGCGGCCTCGGAGCTCCTCCTGGGTCATCCGTGCGAGGGAGCTGTAGATCTCCTGATACGCCCGCCTGGCGGTCGCACCACCCGCGTGTTCCGCCGCCTCGCCGAACATCTCGTCGAAGGCGGGAACGCCGCCCGGAGTCTTGCGCGGGGCGAGCGTGCCGCCATAGCCGTTGAACAGGTCACCCATGGGCCGACTCTACCGGGACACATGTTGCCGGGGTGTTTCGGAGCGCGGAGAGGACGCCCCACCGGCCACCGAGCCACCCCACCGGCCACCGGCAGCTTGTCGAGGTGCGCCCTTCGACAAGCTCAGGGACCGAAGGAGGTCGCTCAGGGACCGAAGGAGGTCACTCAGGGACCGAAGGAGGTCGCTCAGGGACCGGCGGGGTGAAGCGAGCCCTACGCGACCGAGGCGGCGGTGAGGGCGGCCAGCTCGTCGGCGGAGAGCTCGAGCGTCGCGGAGGCGAGGAGGTCGGGCAGCTGCTCGACCGTGCGGGCACTCGCGATGGGAGCGGCGACGGTCGGCTGCGAGCGGAGCCACGCGAGCGAGACCGTCGCGACCGAGACGCCGTGGGCGGCGGCGACCTCGTCGAGGACCGGCAGGAGCGCGGCGTGGTCGGCCAGGTAGGCCTGGGCTCCCTCGGCGCGGACGCTGTCGACGCTCGACCCCTCGCGGTACTTGCCCGTCAGGAAGCCCTTGGCGAGCGAGAAGTACGGCAGCACCGCGAGCTGCTCGCGCTCGGCGATCGTGCGCAGCTCACCCTCGAAGTCGCGCTCGACGAGGTTGTAGTGCGGCTGGAGGGCGATCGGGCGGTGGAGCCCCTTGGCCTCGACGATCTCGAACCACTCGGCGATGCGCGCTGCGGAGTAGTTGGAGATGCCGAGGTGGCGGACCTTGCCGGCGTCGACGAGCGACGACAGCGCGGTCACCGTCTCCTCCAACGGCACGGACTCGTCGTCGAAGTGCGCGTAGTAGAGGTCGATGTGGTCGGTGCGGAGGCGCTCGAGTGAGGCGTCGGCGGCCTTCAGGATGTTGTCGGCCGCGAGCCCCTGGAAGTCGGGGTGCTGGCTGACCTTCGTCGCGATGACGAGCTCGTCGCGGTTGCCGCGGAGTTCCTGCCACTCGCCGATGAGTCGCTCGGAGTCACCGCCGGTGTTGCCGGGTACCCACGCGGAGTAACCGTCGGCGGTGTCGATGAAGTTACCGCCACCCGCGACGTAGGCGTCGAGGATGTCGAACGAGGTCTGCCGGTCGGCGGTCCAACCGAACACGTTGCCGCCGAGGTTCAGCGGGAAGACGGACAGGTCGGACGTTCCGAGGGTGGTGCGGGCGTGAGTCATCTGATGATCCTCCAGAGGTTCGGTGCATCGCTGGTACTTCTCCTCACGCTAAGCCCGCAGACGGCTCGACTATTCCGTCGTGTCGCCCGATGACGAGCGGGCCGCCGAGGCCGGACTGGCTCTCCACGGCCCGGCACCGACCGTCCTACAGTGGGCCGATGGGCTACCGCATCGACGACTCGAAGGACCGCATCGACCGCGACATGGTCTGGGGCGCGTTGCGAGCCGTCTACTGGGCCAAGTGGCGCAGCCGAACCGACGTCGAGGCGCAGATCGACGACGCCTGGCGGGTTGTCGGCGCCTATGACGACGAGACCGGTGAGCAGGTCGGCTTCGCACGAGCGGTGTCCGACGGCGTCGGCTTCGCCTACCTCGCCGACGTGGTGGTCCTCGAGGCCCACCGCGGCCACGGACTGGGCAAGCGGATCGTGCAGGCGATGATCGACGACGGTCCCGGCGCGCACTTCCGGTGGACACTCTTCACGAGCGACGCGCACGGCCTCTACGAGCAGTTCGGGTTCACCGATCCCGGCCCGACGGCGCTCGTCCGGCCGGCCGCGCAGCTGCCCGTCCACCCGAGCCAGGTGCCGACCGCCTGAGATGCGGCGAATCGTCGTCGCGCGACGGCGACTCGAACGACGAATCGATGCACCTCACCGCAGGCCTCCAGCCGCGACGGGCTAGCGTTGACGTATGTGGATCTCCGACGACGGCCGGTACAACATCGTCGACGTGCCCGCGGAGGCGTATCCGGGGCGCGCCTATCTGCTCGAACTCGTCGCCGGTCTCGAACCCGACGAACTCCAGACGCTCGTGACCCGCATGCAGGCGTTCGACGACGCGATGATCGACCGGCTCGAGGTCCTCGTCGACGACGAGGCACCGGAGGTCGCGCCGGACCCGGAGCGCGAGGCACCGTACGTCGACGAGATGATCCCGCGACGCGTCCTCGACTCGATCGACTGGGACGCGATCCTCACGCCACCGTTCCGGATCGAGGCGATCGACGTCGCCGGTGACCGCTGGCGCATGGACGCGTGGGCCTTCCTGGAGTCGATCGTCGAGCCGCCCGTCACCCGACCGAGCGCCCGCAACCTCGGCTCCTCCCCCATCGACCCGGCGTAGACCGGCACCTGCCGAATAGGCTGGGCGTCATGACCGACGACGACGTCACCATGACCGATCCTTCACCGCTGCTCGCCGAAGGAGCCGTACTCGAGCACCTGTACACGGGCGCGATCTGGAGCGAGGGGCCCGCGTGGATCGCGGAGACCGGCCGCGTGCGCTGGAGCGACATCCCGAACGACCGCATCCTCGAGTTCGACACCGCGACCGGTGAGACGGCCGTGTTCCGCGACGGCGCCGAGTACACGAACGGCCGCACGATCGACCGCGAGGGCCGGGTCGTGCAGTGCAGTCACGGGCGCCGCGCGGTCGAGATCGAGGGGCCGGACGGCCCGGTCACGCTCGTCGACCGCTGGGCCGGCGGCCGTTTCAACTCCCCGAACGACGTCGTCGTGCACTCCGACGGCTCGATCTGGTTCACCGACCCGCCCTACGGCATCGACGCCAGCGGAGAGGAGGGCCACCCCGGCGAGCAGGAGTACGGCGGGTGCTACGTCTTCCGCTTCGAGCCGGACACCGGAGCGATCGAGCCGGTGATCACGGCGATGGTGCACCCGAACGGGCTCGCGTTCTCACCCGACGAGTCGATCCTGTACGTGTCCGACACCGCCACCGCCGCCCGCCGGATCGCGGCCTACGACGTCGCAGCAGACGGCGTCTCGGTCGTCGCCGGCGACACCCCCGGTCGCACCTTCGCGAGCACCGCGGTACCCGCGTCCGACGGCTTCCGGATCGACGTCGACGGCAACGTCTGGTCGTCGGCGGGCGACGGCGTCGAGGTGTTCGACCCGTCCGGCGCGACCATCCTGCGCATCCCGGTCCCGGAGCGCACCGCGAACGTCTGCTTCGGCGACCCCGACGGCCGCACCCTCTACATCACGGCCAGCACGTCCCTCTACCGGATCCGAACCGCCACCCGCCAAAGCCCGCGAACTGTCACTCCAGCACAGTGACGGGGCGCTGGACTAGCGGTTGGTGACAGTTCGCGAGCTGGAGCTCACGCCCGACCCTGCAGAATGAGGTTCCAGTACACCCAGGGCAGGACGTAGCGGTCGGCGATGAACGTGAATCGACGCTCCTTCGCGAGTCCGTTCCAGAACGGGATCGAGGGCTTCGGGCGGTAGCGGTCGTCGAACTCGGCGAACACCACCGTCCCGCGGGAGACCGTGAACGGGCACACCGAGTAGCCGTTGTAGACCGTGCTCGGCTCCTGACCGGACCGCACGGCGACGAGGTTCTTCGCGAGGGTCTTCGTCTGTTGCCGGAGAGCTCCGCCGGACTTCGAACTCATCACCGCGGCGGCGTCTCCGAGCGCCCAGACGTCGGGGAACCGCGGATGCCGCAGGGTCAGTGAGTCGACCTCGACGAACCCACCCGGGTTGCCGGGGTCGGCGAGCGCCGTGGCCGCGAGCCAGTCCGGTGCGGACTGCGGCGGCACGGCGTGGAGGACGTCGTAGGGGATCTCCTCCCGGAGTCCGCCCGTCACGCCGTCCTGCCCGCGATCCGGGCCGTCCTGCGGGTCGGTCTGCGCGATGGTCACCACGCTCCGCTCCGGATCCACCGCGACGAGCTCGCGCGAGAACCGCACGTCGATGCCGTACTCGGCGACCTTGCGGTCGAGTTCGGCGTCGATCATCGGCATGCCGAACATCGTGGGTGTGGGCACGACCAGCACCACACGGATGTCGTCGAGGACGCCCGTCTGCCGCCAGTAGTCGCACGCGAGGTACATCGGCTTCTGCGCGGCACCCGAGCAGCTCGCGGGGCCGGCGGGCTGCGTGAACACGACGGTGCCGGAGCGGACCGACCGGAGCACGCGCGAGGCCTTCTGCGCGTACTCGAAGGTGTAGTTGGAGATCCCGACCGGCGACGCCATCGCCTCCGTCAGACCGGGCACGGCGTCCCAGTCCTGTTGGATGCCCGGAGCGACGATGAGCTGGTCGTACTCGACGGCGGTGCCGGATTCCAGCGTCACCGTCTTCGCGACCGGGTCGATGGACCGGACCCGGTCCTGGATCCAGGTCACGCCCTTCGGCGTCACGGCGTGCTGTGGCCTCGTGGCGACCGACGCGGACGCGGTCCCGCCAGCGACGTGCGAGAACATCGGCTGGTACCGGTGGTGCTCCCGCGGTTCGATGACCGCGACGTCGTCGACGCCGTATCGCCGGAGCCTCCCGGCGACGGAGAGACCGGCGTTGCCGCCACCGATGACGACCACCTCGTGATGGAGCGGTGCCGTCCTGGGATCGGTCACGGTGGCGGCGGCGCTCAGGATCCGGACTGACCGCGACCGGTGGCGTTCTGCAGCCGGTCGATGTGTTCGGAGGCCTGCGCCTTCGTCAGGTCGGCGGGAAGCTCTTCGCCGGCCTCGCGCGCCAGGGTGTCGAGGTAGCTGCGCTGCGGGCCGGTCATCGGCTCGTCGCCGGTGACCCAGTCCTCGGGGTCCTTGCTCGCGCTCGTCGAGCTGTCGTCGCCTCGTGCTCCGAGGGTCTCCTCGGTGGCGCCGATCGTCTCGGGTGCACCGGAGGTCGTGGCGTCAGGGGTCGTTGCATCGGTCTGTTCTGCGTCAGTCATGCGGCAACGGTACGTCGAGCGGGCGATCGGGCAGGAGGGGTTGCGCGGCCCGCGCGATCGGTGTCGGAATAGCGACGGACGACCCCCGGTTGACCCAGGCGACCACGTGCGGCCGCACCGTCCACGAAGGAGACCCATGTCCGACACCGCTTCCGGAACCGACCGATCCGCCGACGAGCCGACTCCGTCGCAGGGCATCACCATCGGCATCCTCGGCGCCGGCAAGGTCGGCACGGTCCTGGCACGACTCGCGGTCGCCGCCGGATACCGGGTGCTCATCAGCGGATCGCGCGACGCCGCCCGGATCGCCCTGACGATCGACGTCCTCGCGCCGGGTGCCGTCGCCACGACCGCCGCCGAGGCGGCGGCCCAGGCCGACCTCGTCATCCTCGCGCTGCCCCTCGGCAAGCACCGGTCGGTGCCCGTCGACGAGCTGCGCGGCAAGCTCGTCATCGACGCCATGAACTACTGGTGGGAGGTCGACGGACATCGCGACGACCTCAGCGCGCCGGAGACCTCGACGAGCGAGCTGGTCGCCGCCTTCCTGCCGGAGTCACGGGTCGTGAAGGCGTTCAACCACATGGGGTACCACGACCTCGACGGGGAACCGCGTCCGGCCGGCACGCCGGGCCGCAAGGGCATCGCGATCGCCGGCGACGCCCCCGCGGACCGGGCAGCCGTCTCGGCCGTGGTGGACGCCCTCGGGTTCGACCCCGTCGAGATCGGACCGCTGCGCGCGGGCGTCGTCCTCGAACCCGGACACGAGCTCTTCGGGGCGAACATCGGTGCCGACGAGATCCGCGAGGTCGCCGAGGTGCGGGCGTTGGCCGAAGCCGAGGCGGGCGTCCGCTAGGCGACGCGGCGGGTTCCAGCGTCGGATCGGTCTCGACCGTTCGGTCGCGGGGTGAGCGCCGCTGAGCGGATCACCTCCGCGAGCTCGCCGGCACGGCTCCACATCGGCCAGTGACCTGTCGGGAGGTCGACGACCTCGACGGTCGCGAGCCCCGCGACCTCGGCGAACATGGGGTGTCCGCCTCGGGCCAGGTCCAGCACCTGCGCGCTGGGGATCGAGCAGCACACCAGGGTGGTCGGGACGGCGGCGCGGGCGTCGTTGGTCAGCTCGACAGCCTGTCGGAGGACGGGCGCCGGCTCGGGGACCGCCCGGGCGCGGAACCGGTCGAGGACCTCGGCGCTCAAGCCGTCGAGGCTCGCCTGCTGCGCGAGGACGTCGAACGCCGGGAGCGGAAGCTCGTCGACGTCGTCCGGCAGGTCCGGCGCGAAGACGGTTCCTGGCGCCACCGGACCTGAGTCGACCCACACCACCCGGCGGACGAGCTCCGGATGCCGGTCGAGGAGCAGGGTGACGGGAGCGTTGGCGCCGCTGTGCGCGACGATGACGGCCGGGTGGTCCGCGGAGACGTCCCGCCGGGCGAGGACCTCCGTGATCGCGGCCACTTGGTCGTCGAGGGTCCTGCTGGACCGGTCGGGATCGGCGCCGTCGAGGCCGGGCAGGGTGATCGCGACGGTGCGCGAGCGGTCGGGGTCGAGATGGTCGATGACGTCGTCCCAGGCCCAGGCGCCCAGCCAGTGGCCGGCGATGAGGATGATGGTCGGGGTGTCGTTCTGTGTGTTCATGACTCCAGCCTGAAGCGCGCTCCAGGCAGGTGTGTGTCACTATTTCTGTCATGAATCTCGAAACTCGTCGAGCCGATGAAGCGGGCCGAGCGACTCCACGCCCTGTCCGAGACGCTGCGTCGGGGTGGATCGCGAGGGATCTCGGCGGAGCGGCTGGCGAGGGACTTCGGCGTCTCCGTGCGCACCGTGAAGCGGGATCTCCAGGCACTCGAGCGCAGCGGCGCGCCCATCTGGTCACGCCCGGGACCAGGCGGCGGATACGGGTTGGCCGTCGGGGCGACACTGCCACCGGTCAGCCTGTCCCCGGTGCAGGCGGTGGCGCTCATGTCGGCGGTGTCCGCGGCACCCGACGCCCCGTACGCGGATCTGGCAGCCGCCGGAGTGCAGAAGATCCTGGACGTCCTCGACCCCAGGACCCGCGCACGAGCCGACGCACTGGCCGGTCGCATCTGGGTCGATGTACCCCCGACCGCTTCGCGCGTCGTCCGATCGGCACTCGAGGAGGCGATGGCCGAGCAGCGGGTCGTCCGCATCCGGTACACCTCGCGGGCCGGGAGCACGACCACGCGCGACGTCGAGCCCGTGCTGTTCGCCTCGACGAACGGTCAGTGGTACCTCGTCGGATGGTGTCGGATGCGCGACGCGATGCGGTGGTTCACCGTGGCGCGCATCGAGCGGGCCAGCGTGACGAAGACGGCGTGCAGTGGCCACACGGTCGCCGAGGTCGGCGAGCCGCCGGTGACTGCGACGCCGGTCCACGGCCGGGGACGGTGACCTGCGATCCATTCAGAGGAATAGAACCACCTCGCGCGACGCTGTAGTCAGCGTGAAGAAGATCGGGTTCCTGTCCTTCGGACACTGGCAAGACGTTCCGGGCTCGAGCGTGCGCACCGGGCGTGACGCACTGCTGCAGAGCATCGACCTCGCGGTCGCGGCGGAGGAGGTCGGTGTCGACGGCGCGTACGTGCGCGTGCACCACTTCGCCCGACAGCTCGCGTCGCCGTTCCCGCTCCTGGCGGCGATGGCGGCGAAGACCTCGACGATCGAACTCGGCACCGGTGTCATCGACATGCGCTACGAGAACCCGCTCTACATGGCCGAGGAGGCGGCGGCCACCGACCTCATCAGCGACGGCCGACTGCAGCTCGGCGTGAGCCGGGGATCACCCGAGACGGCGCTCCGCGGGTCGGAGTCGTTCGGCTACGTGCCGGGCGACGATGAGACCGACGCGGACATCGCCCGCTCGCACACCGAGGTGTTCCGTGCGGCCATCGCCGGCGCGGGTGTGGCTCGCGCCAACCCGCAGATGACGGGGACCAACGGACTGCTCGCGATCCAGCCGCAGTCGCCGGAGCTCGGCGAGCGCATCTGGTGGGGCGCCGGCTCGCGGTCCACCGCGGTGTGGACGGCGGAGCAGGGCATGAACCTCATGTCGTCGACGCTCCTCACCGAGGACACCGGGGTGCCGTTCGACGAACTGCAGGCGGAGCAGATCCAGATGTTCCGTGACGCCTGGTCCGAAGCCGGTCACGAGTGGCAGCCGCGGGTCTCCGTGAGCCGCAGCATCCTGCCGCTCATCGACGACGAGACGCGCCGCTACTTCGGGCTGCGCGCCCAGGCCGACTCGAAGGACCAGGTCGGACACCTCGACGGCGGACTCGCGCGCTTCGGCCGCAGCTTCATCGGCGAGCCCGACGTCATCGCCGCAGAGCTCGCGAAGGACGCAGCCGTGCAGGCCGCCGACACCGTCCTCGTCACCGTCCCGAACCAACTCGGCGTCGAGTTCAACGCGCGCGTCCTGGAGTCGATCGTCAAGGACATCAAGCCCTCCCTCGGGTAGCCCAAGGGATCACAACTCCTGCCGACCGCCTGTCCGCAGTTCGACATGCGCACCAGGCGCCGCCACCACGGTCGACGGCGAACCGTCTGCAGGAGTTGTGGTCGCCGGACTCAGCCCAACAGCTCGGCGAGCGCCGCGGGCACCTGCCACGCGCCGGCCGCGTCGCGCTCAAGCGGGAGCTCGGCGGTGATCGCCGGGCCGGCGGTCGGGAGCGGGGCGATGACGCGCGGCGTCGGAGCCCAGGTGACCTGGAGGCCCGCCGCCTGCAGCTCCTCCACGTCGAGCACGATGAGCACGAGCGGCAGCTGGAGCGACCCGTACACCCGCTCGAGCACCTCGGGCAGTCGGTCAGCGGTCGTCGCATGGACGAAGCCGGCGTCGACGAACGGCACGGCTCGAGTCGACACCTCGTACTCGCCGAACGGCCGACTGGCCTCCCAATCGTCGACGATCGCGACATGCAGGATCTTCGTCATCTCCACCCTCTCCCTTTAATGAGACGTTACCGTATCATTAGAGCATGGAATCGAGACGTGGTCGCCCGACGGCAGCCGAACGTGACCGACGGCGCGACGCGATCCTCGACGCCGCCATCCGCCGGTTCACCGAGCACGGGTACGGCGGGACGACGATCGAGGCGATCGCCGCCGACGCGGGCGTGACGAAGCGGACGATCTACACCTGGTTCGGCGATCTCGCCGGCATGCTGACGGCGGCGGTCGAACGGCAGCACGGGTATCTCCTCGCGGCCGACGAGCCAGGCTCCGAAGCCGAACCCCTCGAGGACGCGGCGACACGACTCGTCATCGCGCTGCACTCGGACGTCTCGATCGCGCTGCACCGGCTCGTGATCGCGGAGTCTCCGCGCTTCCCCGAGGTCGCCGCCGGCTTCTACGCCGCCGGCCCGGCCCGCTCGATCGCGTTCCTCGCCGACCACGTCGGCGAGCGGGCGGAACAGCTCTACACCCTGCTCCTCGGCGAACCGCATCGACGCAGGCTGCTCGGCTTGTCCGCTGCGCCGACGCCGGCCGAAGCACGAGCGCACGCCCGCGCGTGCCTGACACTGGTCGTCGACGAGTAGCCCACGACCCGTCGGCCACGCAACCCGGGCCGGCCCCGATTCCGACCGTGTAAGTCGTCTGACACACTGACGATCATGAAGCGCTCCACCATCCCCGCCCTCGCCGTCATCCTCCTCACCCTCGCCGGCTGTTCGGCGGGCACCCCGGCGGCAGACGTCGTCGCCCTCCGCGACCACCGCGGCGCCGACGCCGACGGCCACACCCTCGGCGACCTCTGAGCCCATGAGCGACGCGACCTGCGAAACCGTCCTGACGGACGAGGAGTACGCGAGCCTCGCGGAGGACGGGCTGGTCCTGAACCCCGACATCTTCGTCCTCGACGACACGATGCAGTCGATCATCGACGCCGGCGGCCTCGGTTGCTACTGGACCCGCTCCGGCGGCGACATCCGCGTCTGGTACGCGCAGGGAGCCACGACCAGCGCCGAGTGGGACGCGCAGCAGCAGTCGCTCATCAGTGCCGGGTGGACCGAGATCGACACGCCGCGTCGCCGACACACTCCAGGCTCCCGACGTGAACGACCCCGACTACCTGCCCGTCGTGACCTACCGGGACGGCGTCATCTACTACGCCAGCTACGTGGAGCTGCTCCCCTCGGTGAAGGCCCTCCAGGAGTAGGCACCCGCCGCACGCTCAGCGGTCGAGCGTGACCACGTCGCTCAGGCCCGCGGTCGCGTCTGCGGCCAGAACCCCGTCACGCGCGAAATCGGCCCACATCTGACGCAGGAAGCGGCCACGACGGTCGACCTCGGCCCACGTCGCCGAGCCGATGAGCGCCGTCCGGCTCCACGACCGTTCGGTGCCGAGGAGCAGAGGCAGGTCCGTCACGTGCGACGCCCCGTAGGGACTGCCGGGCGGCGCCCAGCTGAGCTCGTACCGCGTGGCCCGACCGCCGGACGCCCGATGGCGTTCGACGAACTTCCGGGCGTCGCGCGTGTAGGTCACGTGCGTCGTCGCGCCGACGAGCGCCCGCCGGATCGGATCACCGACGAGCGGCATCGAGGTCATGCGGGCGAAGGCCGGGATGAGCGGCACGTACAGCCGAGTCTCCTCCGTCGTCGAGCCGATGAGCACGTCGATGCGCGACGCCGCCTCACGCCAGGCGGCGTCGCGGTCGGCCTCCGCCGGGAGCGGCGCGTGACCGTACTGGGTGCCGAACGCCATGCCGCCACGCAGTCCGAACCGTCGCGCCGCCCGCTCCACCTGCTCTTCGAGCGCGAGCAACTCGACCACCGGGGTGTCCCGCGTCGGGCTGCCGGCCGCCCGCATCATCGCGCTCGCCATCTTCGCCCGACCACTGCTGATGCCGAGCGGCGCGCTCTGGACGATGGCGCGCTGGAAGAGCCCCGCGGTGCCGTCGCTGATCATGAGGTGCGCGATCGCATCGCCGCCCGCCGACTGCCCGAAGAGCGTGACCGACCCCGGGTCGCCGCCGAACGCAGCGATGTGCTCGTGGACCCACCGGAGCGCGAGGACGAGGTCCAGCAGGCCGAGGTTCGCCGGCAGCGTCTCGCCGTCACCGAGGAAGCCGAGGATCCCGAGCCGGTACGTGACCGACACCACGATGACCCGCTGCTCGACGACCAGGCTGATCGGATCGTAGACGTCGAGGTCGCCGGCACCCGTGACGTAGGCCCCGCCGTGGATCCACACCATCACCGGCAGCGACTCGTCCGGGCGCATGTCGGCAGGGACCGTGATCGAGAGCGCCTGACAGTCCTCCGAGTCGACCATCCCCTCACCGGCACCCTCGAGGACGGCCTCGAGCACCCGGGAGGAACGCTGCGGTGAGGCCGGCGCCCGCTCGAAGGCCCGGAACGGCACCGGATCGCCGTCGGCGCCGACGGGAAGACCGGTCGGCACCGGCACCTCGAAGCGTCCCGCGCGGGCGTACGGGATGCCGCGAGCCCGAACCACCGCGCCGTCGACCCGACCGAGGATCGTGCCGAGGGAGGTCTCGAAGGCACGTGCGTCCGCCGGCGGTGGGGTCGCAGAGGACTCCGCACCTGGCGCGTCGGAGGTCGGGCTCGCGTGCAACTCGGTCATCTGTCCACGCTATCCCCGAGCGGCCTGCGCACAACTCCTGCCCGACGGGCTCACACCGAAGACACGGCAGCCCGAACCGGGCCGAGCTGCCGACCGAGGGCCGGTCGAGCAGGAGTTGTGGACGGGGAAACCGTCTACGGGATGCGGATGTAGACCGGGTCGCCCCAGATCGACAGACGGTGCTGGACGTAGCGACCCCAGTCGGGAGAGTCGTACATGCCGCCCGCGCCGTCGTAGATCGCGATGTGACCTTCCGGCCAGTAGAGCAGGTCACCGGCGACGGCCTCCGACGCCGAGATCTGCACGCCCGACGCGGCCTGCGCACCGGCGCCGCGAGGCAGGGACACACCGAACGCCGCGAAGACGTACTGCACGTAGCCGTCGCAGGCGAAGCTGTCGGACGGGTCGTTGCCGTTGCCGTAGGGGACGACGCCGACGAACTGCGCCGCGTAGGCGAGGATCGCCTCGCCGGATCGGGCGACGGCTGGAGCCGCGTAGGTGCGTCCCGCCGAAGCCGACGCGGACGACGAGGAGGCGGCGGATGCACTCGCGGCCGCCTCGGCTGCGGCAGCTGCAGCGGCGGCCGAGGCGGCGTCGACCTCCTCCTGGCTGGTTGCGCCGTAGCCGTCGCGCACGAAGGGCACATCGGCTGCGGTCGACGGCACGGAGTACGACACCGACTGCATCGTCGCTGCAGACGGGATCGCGCCACCGGTCGCCGCATCGACGTCGACGCCCGCAGCGGCCGCCGGCAGCGACACCGACACGAAGAGCCCGGTGGCGAGCGTCATCACGCCGAACGTGGCGAACGGCTTGGCGCGCTTCGCGAACGAGCTCTTGGCGCGTGGGGCCGAGGGCCGCTTGGTGGGCACGAGGTCGACGTGACGTCGCTCCTCCTCGGCGGAGGCGGTCCAGCTGGCGTCCTCGAGTCGAGCCGCGCGACGGGCGGCTCGTGGGCTGAGGGCCACGTGGCGGCCGCCGGTCCGGGTGGGTGTCGAGGGGGTCACGGCCGGAGTGTTCGGGTCGCGGCGCTCGAGGGCGCGCGCAGGGGTGGTGCTGGTCATGTACGGGGTACCGTCCTGGGTCTCGGTCGCGTCGGGGGCGCGCTCGGTTCATGCTCGGTGGGTGCAGCATCGCCTCGGCAGAGCCGCCCCTCGATGACCGCGGTCGACCGGTTGCCCGATCCGAGGGAGGCGAAACGGCCACCCTACGTGGACGTCCCTGAGAGGATCCTCCGCTTGGCGCGGCCTGTGGAGGACCGATGAAGCACGAATCACCGATTTGCTAGCATCGTGCTAGCACTCCATTCCCACGAGAGGTGACGACATGCCCACGGTGACCGTCCGGAATCTCGACGAGGACACGAAACGCGGTCTGCAACAGCTCGGCGCCTTGCACGGACGATCGATGGAGGCGGAGATCCGGGCGATCCTCGCTGCGGCCGTCAGGACGACGACGGCTGAGGATCTCCGCGCCGCCTCGGCCGCCGACAGCGACCGACCGGGGCTGGCGGAGCGTATCCATCAGCGCTTCGTCGACCTCCACCTCGACGGTGAACTCGTCATCGAACTGCCCGACCGCACCACGACCACCCGACCGAATCCGTTCGACGATGCCGCGAGCGCCGACGCGGACGACCCGGCCCCGAGGTGATCATCCTCGACACGAACGTCGTCTCCGAACTGTTCAGGCCACGGCCCGACCCCACGGTTGCCCGGTGGCTCGACCGGCAGGACGAGGCCGACCTCCACCTCACCGCGATGACCGCTGCCGAGCTCCTCGAAGGAGCCCTGCGCCTCCCTGCAGGCGCTCGCCGATCGGCGCTCGTCGGGGCCGTGGCGACCGTGCTCGACGCCGACTTCGCAGGACGCGTCCTCCCCTTCTCTGCGGAAGCCGCGCTCGACTACGCGGAGCTCATGACGACGCGACGCCGCTCCGGCAACCCCATCGGACCTCAGGATGCGATCATCGCGGCCATCGCGAGATCCTCCGACGCCGCTCTCGCGACGCGGAACACGCGCGACTTCGCCGGTGTCGGCCTCCACCTCATCGACCCGTGGGTCCCCGACCACCTGGCATGACGCAGGACGGCACCAGACTCAGGCCGGGTCGACGCCGACCGTCGACTGCCGGACGACGAGTTCCGGCTGGAAGACGATCTGCTCGGGCACGCGTCGAGCGCCCGCGTCCGCCTCACGGAGCAGGAGCTCGACGGCGGTGTGGCCGATGAGTGCGCTCGGCTGACGGATCGACGACAGCGGGACGACCGCCGCCGACGCGAAGTCGATGTCGTCGTACCCGATCAGGGCGATGTCGTCCGGCACGCGCACCGAACCGAGCATGCTGAACGCCTGCAGGACCCCCATCGCGAGGAGGTCGTTGGCCGCGAACACCGCGTCGGGCCACTCGTCACGAGGACGGTTCCGGATGGTCTCGCCCGCGGAACGGCCCTGCAGCACCGTCAACGCGGTGGTCTCCACGACCTCGAGGGTGACCTCGGCACCACCGGCCGCGGCTGCATCGACCGCCTGACGCGCACCGGCGAGCCGGTCGACGACCTGCCGGAGCGAGGACGGACCACCCACGACCGCGATACGACGCCGACCGAGTCCGATGAGGTGCTCGACCGCGAGCCGCCCGCCCGCGACGTCGTCGACGGCGACCGATGAGAAGCTCGTGTCATCGGTCTGCCGATCGACGAGGACCGTCGGCGTCCCGCGGTCGCGCAGCCGGCTGAGCCGGGTGAGGTCGTCGCCGAGCGGAGTGATGAGGACGCCGGCGACCCGCTGCTCCTCGAAGAGGTCGAGGTAGGCGCGCTCGCGGTCGATGCTCTCGTCGCTGTTTCCGAGCAGGACCGACCACCCCTCCGCATCGGCCCGGTCCTCGGCACCGCGGGCGACGTCGGTGAAGAACGGGTTGCCGACGTCGAGCACGACGAGGCCGACACTGCGGCTGCGGCCGGCCCGGAGCTGACGGGCCGCGTCGTTCCGCACGAAGCCGAGCTCGTCGATCGCCGCGTGGACGCGGTCGACGGTGACGGGCGAGACCTTCTCGGGGCGGTTCAGCACGTTGGAGACGGTCCCGACCGAGACGCCGGCTCTCGCCGCGACGTCCTTCACGCTCGCGCTCACGGCTCCCCTTCGCCTGTCGGACCCGCCAGGCGACGCCGGACGGGCTGGCTCATTGTTGCACGCAGCGCCTTCGCGCGCCCGCGCAGCCCGCTGTCACCCGCCCGCCGCCGTCCCCAACTCAGGACTCCCCCGGCGCGCCGCACCCACCCCACCCCGACACACCGGGCGAGTCCTGAGAACGGGTCACCCGCCCGCCGCCGTCCCCAACTCAGGAGTTCCCCGGCGCGGCGCCCCCGCCCGCACCCCGACACACCGGGCGACTCCTGAGAACGGGGCGACGATCAGGCGGGATCGACCGGCAGGGCCGACGCGGCGGGCAGGGTGACGACGACCTCGAGACCGTGGCCGGGTCGGTTGTGCAGCACGATCGCCCCACCCGCGTTGCGCGCGATGGCGGCGACGATCGCGAGCCCGAGCCCGGAACCGTGCCCGGAGGACCGCGTCGCGTCCGACCGGCTGAACCGCTCGAGCGCCCGCGGTTCGAAGGCCGGGTCGAGTCCTCCGGCGTTGTCCGACACCCGGAGCGTGAGCTGACCGCCGTCGTCGTCGAGCATGACCGACACCCGGCGCGGAGCGCCCCCGCGCTCGGTGAAGGCCTGCAGCGCGTTCCCCGCGAGGTTGTCGACGACCCGACCGACATCGTCGGCGCGCACGGCGTACACCGCCGCACCCTCCCCCGGCCCGCTCTCAGCGATCGCGCTCACGTATTCGACCTCGATCCCGGCCAGCGCGTCGTCCGAGGCGACCCGGAACCGCGCGCGCTCGACCGCCTCGAGCACGTCGGCCTCCAACCTGGCCGCGCTCGTCCGCTCCTCCGGCGTCGCCGCCTCGATGCGGGACAGCTCGAGCAGCGAGGTGACGAGCGCCGACAGCCGCGTCGCACTGCGCTCCGCCCCCTCGATGTCGGCGAGCAGTTGCTCACGCGACGAGTCCTCGAGGCGCGCGAGTTCGAGCTGGGTGCGGAGGATCGCGAGCGGCGTGCGGAGCTCGTGACTCGCGTCGGACACGAGTTGCCGTTCGCGGTCCGCCGAGGCCCGCAGCCGCTCGATCAGGTCGTTGAGGGTGATCGCGAGCTGCGCGATCTCGTCGTCCGCGCGGCCGACCGGCAGCACCTCGTCCGTCGACCGTTCGCTGAGGCTCTGCGCGCTCACCCGGAGCCTGCGTGACGGGCCGGAGCGACACCGTCGTCAGGATCCACCCGCCGGCCGCGACACCGAGGACGAGGAGCGCGAAGGACCCGACGAGGAGGAGGCGCATCTGGACGAGGACGGTCGTCTCCTCGGCCTCGTCGCGTCCGGCGATGACGTACCAGGTGTCGCCACCGACGGTCACGGGCTGTGACAACAGGATGTAGGTGGCTGAACCGGCGTCGACGGTGGTGACCTCCCGCGTCGCGGCGAGCGCCGGGAGTTGCGCGGCGAGCGTCGTCGGCAGGCTGAAGACCGGGATGGAGCCGTCGGGGGCGATGACCGCGATGCGGGTGCCGAGGCCGGGCCCCTGGAGCGGGTCGTCGGGTCTCGCCTGCAGCGCGAACACGTATTGTGCGCCGTCACTGCGGAGCGCCTGGACGGTGCCGTCGCGGACGATGCGCTCCAGCTGGGCGTTGATCGCGAGCCCGGCGAAGAGCGACACGACGACGGCGATGAGCAGACTGCCCCCGGCGATCCGCGTGCGGATGCCGTGGTGCCGCGTCGACCGGCGACGGTCCGACGACACGCCCTCAGCTCCCTGCGGCGACGAGCGAGAACCCCACGCCGCGGCTCGTCACGATGCGGACGCCCGCCTCCGCCAGGTCGAGTTTGCGACGGAGGCGGCTGATGTACTGGTCGACGACGTTCGGGTCGATGTTGTCGAAGGTCTCCCAGACCTCCCGCAGCATGGCCGCCCGGGAGACGACGACGCCCGGATCGGTCGCGAGCACCCGGAGGACGTCGAACTCGGTCCCGCTCAGCGGCACGTCGTGGTCGCCGACGCGCGCCCGGTGCCGGTGCAGGTCGAGCGTCAGCCCACCGACGTCCAAGCGGGGCTGCACGGTGAGCGCGTCCCGACGCCGGACCGCGCGGATCCGGGCGGCGAGCTCGGCGAAGGCGAACGGCTTGATCATGTAGTCGTCGGCTCCGGCGTCGAGCCCACGGACCCGGTCGTCCACGGCGTCGCGCGCCGTGAGCAGGATCACCGCGAGCGTCGGGTCGAGGCCTTTGAGCTCGCGGCAGACGGCGAATCCGGAGAGCCCGGGGAGCATGACGTCGACCACCGCGACCTGGAAGCCCGCGTCGCCACCGGACACCGGCGCGATCGCCTGCCGCGCGAGGTCCAGCGCGGTCGGGCCGTCGAACGCCGTCGTCACGTCGTGGCCGTCCGACCCGAGACCGCGGGACAGGAGGCCAGCCATCTCGCGTTCGTCATCGACGACGAGGATCCGCACGGTCGTCCTCCTTCGCCATCGAGCATCCACAGCCTAGGCGAGCCGACCGGGGCGCCGTTTCTGAAGGTCCTGTCAGGAACGACCGCTTCGCCTTGCCGCCCGCGATCCGACGGCCATACAGTGCAGGTGCTCCCGACCCTGAATCGATTCACATCCCGCCGGGAGCGAGCCCCTCACCGTGGAGGAACGGACCCTCAATGACGATCGACCATCCAGCGCAACCGGCGCGCACCGAACCTGCCGGGCGCAGCGCCCAGCCGGCGCTCTCCCTCATCGGAGCCGCCAAGACCTTCGGCCCCGTCGTCGCCCTGGCCGACGGCACCATCCAGATCGAGGCCGGCGAGATCCACGCGCTCGTCGGCGAGAACGGCGCCGGGAAGTCCACGCTCGTGAAGATCCTCGCCGGGCTCTACACCCCAGATGCCGGCGACTTCACCCTCGCCGGGAAGCCCGTCGCCTTCCGCGGGGTCGCCGACAGCAAGGCCGCGGGCATCTCCGTGATCTACCAGGAGCCGACCCTGTTCCCCGACCTCACCGTCGCCGAGAACATCTTCATCGGCCGCCAGCCGAAGAACGGCCTCGGACTCATCAGCACTGGCGCCATGCGGAAGGCCGCCCGCGCCCTGTTCGACCGCCTCGGCGTCCAGATCGACCCCGACCGCGTCGCCGAGGGCCTGTCGATCGCCGACCAGCAGATCATCGAGATCGCGAAGGCCATCTCGCTCGACGCCAAGGTCCTCATCATGGACGAACCGACCGCCGCGCTCTCCGGCGTCGAGGTCGACCGCCTCTTCCAGGTCGCCCGCTCCCTGCGCGACGCGGGCGCCGGCATCATGTTCATCTCCCACCGCTTCGAGGAGGTCTTCGCGCTGTGCGACCGCATCACGGTCATGCGCGACGGCCGCTACATCGCCACGCACGTCACGAACGAGACCTCCGTCGACGCGATCGTCCGGCAGATGGTCGGTCGCGACATCGCCGCCCTCTTCCCCAAGCAGGACGCGGAGATCGGCGACGCGGTCCTCACCGTCGACGGGCTGTCGCGCGCCGGCGTCTTCTCCGACATCTCGTTCACGGTGCGCTCGGGTGAGATCGTCGCCCTCGCGGGACTCGTCGGCGCCGGGCGCACCGAGGTCGCCCGCGCCGTCTTCGGCATCGACCCCTACGACACCGGACGCGTCACGCTCGACGGCAAGCCGGTGAAGGCCGGCGACCCGCAGGCCGCGATCGACGCCGGCATGGGCTTCGTCCCGGAGGACCGTCGCAAGCAGGGGCTCGTGATGGACCTGTCGGTCGCCCGCAACGCGACCCTCACCCTCCGCCACCGGCTCGCGCGGTTCGGGATCATCTCCGGCCGCCGCGAACGCGAGGCGGCCGAGGAGTGGTCGGCCCGCCTCCAGGTGAAGACCGGCTCGCAGGAGTACGCGGTCTCCACCCTCTCCGGCGGCAACCAGCAGAAGGTCGTCCTCGCGAAGTGGCTCGCCACCGAGCCGACCTTCCTCATCGTCGACGAGCCCACCCGCGGCATCGACGTCGGCACGAAGAGCGAGGTGCACCGCCTCATCTCCGAACTCGCCGGCCGCGGCATCGCGATCCTCATGATCTCCTCCGAACTGCCCGAGGTCCTCGGCATGGCCGACCGCGTCCTCGTCATGCACGAGGGCCGGATCACCGCCGAGCTCACCCGCGAAGAAGCGACCCCGGAGACCGTGATGCACGCGGCCACCGGTTCCCTGGAAGGCGCACGATGACCGACACCACCACCAAGCCGGGAGGCGGCGGCCCCGTCACCGTCGCGACCGAGCGCACGACGAACCCGATCGCGTCGATCGTGCGACTCCGGGAGCTCCCGGTCACCGTCGCCCTCGTCGTGCTCGTGCTCGTGACCTACCTCGCGAACCCGCTGTTCCTGTCGGCACAGGGGGTGAAGGACCTCCTCCTCAACGCGACGATCATGATCATCCTCGCCGTCGGTCAGGCGCTCGTCATCATCACCCGCAACGTCGACCTGTCCGTCGGCTCGATCCTGGGGCTCGTGGCCTTCGCGACCGGCACGATGTTCGCGACGATGCCCCAACTGCCGATCATCGCGGTGTTCGCCATCGCCATGCTGCTCGGTGCGGTGCTCGGCGCGATCAACGGTGCGCTCGTCACGATCGCGAAGGTCCCCGCCCTCGTCATCACCCTGGGCACGCTCTACATCTACCGAGGCCTGAACAACGCGTGGGCCGGTGGCACGCAGTACTTCGCGGACGACCGACCCGACGCGTTCGGGAACCTGTCCGTCGACACCGTCCTCGGCTTCCCGGTCATCACCCTCATCGCGATCCTCGTCGTGGTCGTCGTCGCCGTCTACATGGCCGGCGCCCGATCCGGCCGCGACCTCTACGCGATCGGGTCGGACCCCGACGCCGCGAAGCTGTTCGGCATCCCGGTCGGCCGCCGCGTCTTCCTCGCCTTCCTGGCGAACGGCCTGCTCGCCGGACTCGCCGGCGTGCTCTACGCCTCGCGCTTCAACTCGGTCGGCGCGACCACCGGGTCCGGTATGGAGCTCGACGTCGTCGCGGCGGCCGTGGTCGGTGGTGTCGCGATCTTCGGCGGCAGCGGCTCGGTCGCCGGGGCCGCGATCGGCGCGATCCTCCTCACCACCATCACGAGCGCCCTCACCGCCCTGCGCGTCGACAAGTTCTGGCAACAGGCGATCGTGGGCATCCTCATCCTGGCCGCGATCATCATCGACCGCGTCGCCAGCCTCCGTACGGCCAAGAAACTGCGAATGAGCGAGGCACGCGATGTCTGATCTGAAGACCCCGGCAGCCCCGAAGGCTCCGTTCACCAAGGGCTCCGGCCCGCTCGGCACCGACACCACCGGCGTGCTCGTGGCCGAACCGAAGGGCCGCACCGGTGCCTCGCGCATCCTCCTCGGTCGCGACGCGATCATGATCTACGCGCTGCTCGTCGTCGTCATCGGCGCCTGCCTGCTCATCCCGCGGTTCGCCTCCCCCGTCACCGTGGGCTTCCTCCTCCTCGACGTCATCCCGATCCTCCTCATCGCGATGCCGATGACGCTCGTCATCATCACGGGCGAGATCGACCTGTCCGTCGCAAGCACCGCGGGCCTCACGAGCGCCGTCATCGGTGTGCTGTGGGCCGGCGGCGGGATGGACATCGGGGTCGTCCTCCTCATCGGGCTGCTCGTCGGAGTCGTCGCCGGCGCGTTCAACGGCTTCCTCATCGCGGTGGTCGGACTCCCGTCGCTCGCGGTGACGATCGGCACGCTCGCGCTGTTCCGCGGCCTCGCGCTCGTCGTCATCGGCGACAACGCGGTCGCCAACTTCCCGCCCGAGCTCACCGCGTTCTTCACGTCGAAGATCGGCTCGACCGGCATCCCCGTGGTCATGGTCGGGGTCCTCGTCGTCGTGCTCGCCTTCGGGGTCGTCCTGCACCTGACCCCCTTCGGCCGCGGGCTGTACGCGCTCGGGTACAGCACGGAGGCCGCGAGCTTCGTCGGCATCAAGGTCGCCCGCTCGAAGTTCTGGCTCTACGTCGCGACCGGCGGTGTCTCCGCCCTCGCGGGGGTGTTCTGGACGCTCCGCTACTCGAGCGCCCGCAGCGACAACGCCTCCGGGCTCGAACTCGCCGTCATCGCGGCCGTGCTCCTCGGCGGCGTCTCGATCTTCGGCGGCAAGGGGTCCATCCCGGGTGTCGTCGCGGGTGTGCTGCTCATCGGCACCATCAACTACGCGCTCCGACTCGGCCGCGTCTCCGACGTCGTCCTCATCATCGTGACCGGGACCCTGCTGATCGCCTCGGTGGTCGGCCCCAGTATCTTCGAATCCGTCAAGCAGTGGAACCACCACCGACGGATCCGACGCAGCCTGCCCCAGCACTGATCTCCCGATCGGCGCAGCCCTCGGGGCACCCCACGCCACAGCACCAGGCGTATCCAGAAAGGAACAGACAATGCAGTCGATTCGAAACCGCGCAGCAGGCCGTTCGGCCCGTCGCGCAGCGGCCCTCATCGCCGCAGCAGCCTCCCTCGCCCTCATCGCGACGGGGTGCGCCACCGGCGACTCCGCGGGATCAGGTGGTGGCGGCGGTGCCGCGGAGAGCATCACCTTCATCCCCAAGCAGCTCAACAACCCGTACACGGACGTCGTGCTCGGCGGCGGCAAGGACGGCGCGAAGGCGGCCGGCTTCAGCGCCACCGAGGTCGTCGGCCCGCTCGAGGCGAGCGCGTCCAGCCAGGTGTCGTTCATCAACGCCGAGACCCAGGCCGGCACGAACGTCATCGTCATCGCGGCGAACGACCCCGACGCCGTCTGCCCCGCCCTCAAGGAGGCCCGTGACGGCGGCGCGAAGATCGTCGCGTTCGACTCCGACACCAGCAAGGACTGCCGCGACGTCTTCATCTCCCAGGTCGTCGCCAAGGACGTCGCCCTGATCCAGACGAAGCTCATCTCGGAGCAGATCGGCGGCTCGGGCGAGATCGCGATCCTCTCGGCCACGGCCAACGCGACGAACCAGAACGAGTGGATCAAGTACATGGAGGAGGAGCTCGCCTCCAACCCGGACTACAAGGACATCAAGCTCGTCGCCAAGGTCTACGGTGACGACGACGACACGAAGTCGTTCCAGGAGGCCCAGGGTCTGCTCCAGGCGCACCCGAACCTCAAGGGCATCATCTCGCCCACGACGGTCGGCATCGCCGCGACCGCCCGCTACCTCTCCACCTCGGAGTACAAGGGCAAGGTCGCACTGACCGGCCTCGGCCTCCCGAACGAGATGCGTCCGTTCGTGAAGGACGGCACCGTCACCGCGTTCGCGCTGTGGGACCCGGCTCAGCTCGGCTACGTCGCAGCGTTCGCCGGCAAGGCACTGGCGGAGGGCACGATCACCGGCAAGGAGGGCGACACCTTCGAGGCCGGCGACCTCGGTGAGCGCGAGGTCGGCGCCGACGGCACCGTCATCGTCGGCCCGCCGACCACCTTCGACGCGTCGAACATCGACAAGTACGACTTCTAGGAGTCACCCAGTCACACCCGACTGCCCTGTCTCAGGAACTCCTCGGCGTGCCGCGACCATACCCGGTCGACGCGCCGACGGACTCCTGAGTCAGGGCAGTTTGTCGTCGGCGTCGGGATCGGCGCGCTTCATCTCCAGCTCGAGCTTGCGGATACGCTCGGCGTCCTCGGCGGCCTGGATCTCGCGCTCGAGGGCGGCGAGCTGCTCCTCCGTGCTGCTGACGGCGCGGTCGGGCTGCGACGGCGAGGGCGTCGCGGTCGACGAGGACCCTCGACCCGAACCCCACGAGCCGGACGTCCGCGACTGCTTCCGGCCCCGGCGTTCGGGGAGCTTGATCCGGCTCGTCGACCAGTCCTTGCCGAGCAGGAACCACAGGGCGACGCCGATGAGCGGGATGAAGACGATGAGCAGCACCCACACGATCTTGGGCAGGTTGCGCACGACGGGCTCGGGCTGCCCCACCACGTCGATGAGCGCGATGATCGTGAGGACGATGAGCAGCAACGACAACACGAACATGTCGTCAATCCTAGGCAGACCACCGGCGGGTTCGGCCAGGATGGTCGGATGAAGACCATCCCCCTGCCCCAGACCGACCTGACCGCGTCCAGCATCGTCCTCGGCCTCATGCGGATCGAGGCCCTCGACGACGAGGCCATCCGCACCCTGTTCCACACCGCACGAGACGCCGGCGTCACCGTGTTCGACCACGCCGACATCTACGGCTCGGAGCGTCACGGGTGCGAGCGTCGCTTCGGCGACGCCGTCACCCTCACCGCCGCCGAGCGCGAGCAGGTGCTCATCCAGTCGAAGGTCGGCATCCGCAAGGGCTTCTTCGACTTCTCGGAGGAGCACATCCTCCGCACCGTCGACGAGTCCCTCGCCGCCCTGAAGACGGACTACCTCGACCTCCTGCTCCTGCACCGCCCCGACAGCCTCGTCGAGCCGGAGGAGGTCGCGTCGGCGTTCGACACCCTGCAGGCCGCAGGCAAGGTCCGGAACTTCGGCGTCTCGAACCACACGCCGGCGCAGGTCGAGCTGCTGAAGGGCTCCGTCGAGCAGCCGCTCATCGTCAACCAGGTGCAGCTGAGCATCACCCACGCCCCGATCATCGCGTCGGGCGTCGCCGCGAACATGGCCGGCCTCGACCAGTCGATCGACCGCGACAACGGGATGCTCGACTACAGCCGCCTGACCGGCATGACCCTGCAGGCGTGGTCGCCGTTCCAGGCCGGCTTCTTCACGGGCGTCTTCATCGGCGACCGCGAGCACTACGCGGAGCTGAACGACGTGCTCGACGAGCTCGCAGCCGCACACGGCGTGACGCCGTCCGGCATCGCGACCGCGTGGATCACCCGGCACCCCGCGAACATCCAGGTCGTGCTCGGCACCACCAAGCCGTCGCGCGTCCAGGAAGCGGCCGCAGGTTCCGACGTGACGCTGTCGCGCGAGGAGTGGTACCGCCTCTTCACCGCCGCGGGCCACACCCTCCCGTAGCGGTCGCCTCCGTCCCGTTCTCAGGACTTCCGCGGCGTGTCGGGTGGAGATCGCCCCACCACACCGAAGGAGTCCTGAGAACGGGACGAGGGTCGCGCCGGGTACGCTCGGAGTGGAATCGGAGGGCAGCATGGCGAAGCACGACATCGGGTTCGCCGCCGTCGCCAGACTCGCCGGCGTCTCGAACGCGACCGTCTCCAACACGCTCAACCGCCCCGAGATCGTCGCCCCCGCCACCCGCGAGCGCGTCCTCGCCGCGATCGAGGAACTCGACTTCGTCCCCAACCGTGCCGCCGCCACCCTGCGGCAGGGCACCAACCGCCTCATCGGTCTCGTCATCCCCGACATCGCGAACCCGTTCTACTCGGCGATCGCCCGCGGGGTCACCGAGGCCGCAGCCGAGCACGGCTACACGGTCGCGCTCTGCGTGAGCCATGACGATCCGGACCTCGAACTCCGGCACTTCGAGATGCTCGCCGAGCACCGGGCGGCCGGTGCGCTCGTCGCTCCGCTGACGGCCGACGCCTCCCGACTGGCCCAGCTGCGACGGGTCGGCAGCCGCCTCGTGCTCATGGACCGCACCGCCCCCGAGGGCACCGGCTGCTCCGTCGCGATCGACGACGTGCACGGCGGGGAGCTGGCGGTCGCCCACCTGCTCGCCAGTCCCGCCCCGGCGTCCGACGGGTCGATCGTGCTCGTGAACGGCGACCTGGCGATCCCGCAGTGCGCCGACCGACGCGAGGGTGCCCGGAACGCGTTCATCGCGGCCGGTCTCGACCCCGACGACCTCCGCGAGGTCACCGTGGACGAGATGACCGTCGACTCGGGGCGCATCGCGGGCCGTCGGATCGCGGCAGAGACACCGCGTCCGACCGGCGTGTTCTGCACGAACGACCAGCTCGCGCTCGGCGTCATCAGGGGGCTGAACGACGGTGGTCTGGCGGTGCCCGACGAGGTGTCCGTGGTCGGTTACGGCGATCTCGCGCTCGCGGCCGACGGGCGGGTGCCGCTCACCACGGTCGAGCAGCCGAAGGACGAACTCGGGCGCGTGGCCGTCGAGATCCTCCTGGCCGAGCTGGGCGCCGACCGCGCTGCGCACGAGCACGTCACCCGGACGCTCGAGCCGCATCTCGTCGTCCGCGAGTCCGCTCCCCTGCCGGCCTGAGCAGCGGCGAGGCTGGACGCGGCGGTGACGCCCGGGTACAGTCGTCACCAGTATTTAATCGATTAAATACCCCCGTACCCGCACCCACCAAGGATCGACGATGACCCACACTGCAGCAGCCGTCCACCCGCTCCTCACCCCGAAGGCACGGCGGAAGCCCCGCATCGGCCTCGTCGCCGGCGGCCTCGGCACCTACTGGCCGCAGTTCCCGGAGTTGCTCCCCCAGCTCCAGGCGTCGGCCCGGTACGTCTCGGAACGCTTCCAGCAGATGGACGCCGAGGTCGTCGACGTCGGCTTCATCTCGGACGCGCAGGAGGGCGACGCCGCGGCGGAACAGCTCCGACAGGGCGACTGCGACCTCATCGTCCTGTTCCTCACCACCTACCTCACCTCCTCGATGGTCCTGCCGATCGCCCAGCGCGCGAACACCCCGGTCCTCGTCATCGACCTGCAGCCGACCGAGCGGATGGACCACGCGAGCTTCGACACCGGTGCCTGGCTCGCCTACTGCGGGCAGTGCCCGGTACCCGAGGTCGGCAACGTCTTCCGTCGGGCGGGCATCCCGTTCCGCTCGGTGTCGGGCTGGCTGCGTCAGGAGTCGGCGTGGGACCGGATCTCGCAGTGGATCCGGGCGGCGCACGTCCGCGCAGCCCTCCGTCACGCCCGCCACGGCCTCATGGGCCACGTCTACCCCGGCATGCTCGACGTCTCCACCGACCTCACCCTGCTGCCGACCACCTTCGGCTCGCACGTCGAGGTCCTGGAGTTCGACGACCTCCGCGTCCTCGTCGACGAGGTGACCGACGCCGAGGTCGCCGACCGCATGGCCCTCGCCAGGGAGATCTTCACCCTCGACGACACGGTGGTCGAGGACGACTTCGCGTGGGGAGCGAAGGTGTCGGTCGGGCTCGACCGGCTCGTCGACGAGTTCGCGCTCGACAGCCTCGCCTACTACCACCGCGGTCGCGACGGCGAACAGCACGAGCGACTCGGCGCCGGCATGATCCTCGGCGCGTCCCTCCTCACCGCTCGCGGCATCCCCACGACCGGCGAGTACGAGCTGCGGACCACGGTCGCACAGCTCGCGACCCAGGTCGTCGGCGCCGGTGGGTCGTTCTGCGAGATCCAGGCGCTGGACTTCGAGGACGAGGTCGTCGAGATGGGGCACGACGGTCCGGCGCACCTCGCCGTCAGCTCCCGCGACCCGCTGCTGCGCGGGCTCGGGGTCTATCACGGCAAGCGCGGCTGGGGTGTGAGCGTCGAGTTCGACGTGCGGCACGGGCCGGTCACGCTGCTCGGGTTGGGGCAGGACCGCGACGGCTCGCTCGCCTTCGTCGCGTCGGAGGGCGAGGTCGTCCCCGGCCCGCTGCTCGCGATCGGCAACACGACGAGCCGTGTCGACTTCGGGCGTGACCCGGGTGTCTGGGTGGACGAGTGGAGCGCGACCGGTATCGGTCACCACTGGTCGCTGTCGCTCGGACACCGGGCGGCGGACTACCGGGCTGCGGCGAGCCTGCTGGGGATCGACTTCCGCCAGGTGTGAGGCGCCGTCGGTCCCTGAGCCGACCGGCCCCTGAGCCGACCCGGTCCCTGAGCCGAACCCGGTCCCTGAGCCTGTCGACGGGCAGTCGCGACCGGACGGATCAGAGCACGGCGCGAAGACGCTCCACAGCGGGCTCGACCACGGCGATCGGCGCCGGCCGCTGCAACCCGTCCAGGGCGACGGCCAGCCGACGGGTGGCGCGATCGACATCGCCACCACCCGCACCGAGCTCGCGGATCGGGGCGAGCAGTGCCGCCCGTCGCAACCAGGGCTCGTCCTGCATCCACCGGTCGAGGACGGTCTCGGCCTTGGCTCGGGCCGTCCCGTCGAGGCGTTCCAGGAGCGGTCCGATGACGTCGGTGGCCAGCGGGTCGGCGAGCTCGGGCACCCGACCGGCGCGGACGAAGCCTTCGATCCTCGTCAGGTCGGTGTGCCTGAGCACCGGGACGCTCGACTGCAGGAGGACGATCGCGGCGAGCCGACGCTCGAAGACCGGCACGGCCCACAGCTCCGAGGCGAGGGCTGCCAGCTCGTCGTGCTCCAGTCCGCGGAACTTCCGGAGGGCGTCGCGCACCGTGCCGCGCACGGCCCCGACGGAGGAACCGTAGGACCGGAGCCCGTCGCCGAGCCGCTCGGCGACGTCCGCTGCGCGGTAGCCGTCGCCCTCGTATTGGAGCGCCGCGTCGATGAACTCCCCCGCAGCACTCATCCCACCATTCTCACCCCTGGCGCCGGGTACGGTGGAGCGATGACCGTCGTGATCGTGGGACTCGGACAGCTCGGCTCGGACGTCGCCGGGAGGCTCCTGGCCCGAGGCGAGGACGTCGTCGGCGTGAAGCGCACGGCGCCCGAGTCGAACCCGATCCCTGAGCCGAACCCGGCGCGCGAGTCGGTCGAGGGGCGCTTCACCCTCCAGCTCCGCGACCTCACGACCTCCGCCCCCGACCTTCCTGCGGACACGACGGCGATCGTGGTGGCCCTTGCGCCGCGGGCACGCTCGGTCGAGGCCTATGACGCCCTCTACCGCGACGGTGTCGGGCATCTCGTGAGCGCGGTCGCCGCACTCCCCGGCACCCCGCCTCGCATCCTGTTCGTGTCGTCGACCGCGGTGTGGGGCGAGGACGGCGGGGAGACGATCGACGACACCACGCCGGCCGTCCCGACCACCGGCACCGCACGCGCCCTGCTCGCCGCGGAGGAGGCCGTCCTCGCCGCCGTGCCCGAGGCGAGCGCCATCCGCTTCGGCGGCCTCTACGGTCCGACGTCCACGATGTTCGTCGACCAGGTCCGCGACGGCCGTGTCACCCGGCCCTCCGGCTGGACCAATCGCATCCACCGCGACGACGCCGCGGGCGTGATCGTGCACCTGCTCGACCTGTCGGCGGCATCACTCCCGCCGGTCGTGGCGGGCATCGACGAGGAGCCGGTCCTGCTGTCGACGGTGGCCGACTTCCTCGCCGATCGACTCGGCGTCGCTCCCCCGGCGCTCGACGACGCCGGTCGCACGCCGGAAGAGCCGCACCGCGGCAAGCGCATCATGGCAGCCGCCCTCCGCGACACCGGATTCACCTACCGTTACCCCACCTACCGCGAGGGCTACTCGGCGCAGCTCCCCTGATCGGACGACCGGAGCGGATCACGGCTGCTTCGTCACCTCGGCCATCGCCCGTCGCCCGGACGGTACGAGCACGGCGACGGCGAGCACCACGAAGGTGAGCACGCCGGCGACGACGAGGAGCAGTTCGACGGACACGACGTCGGCGAGCGGTCCGAACACGATCATCCCGAGCGGCATCGACACCGCCATGACGATGCCGACGAACCCGAACACGCGACCCTGCCGCTCCGGTTGGACGCGCTCCTGCAGCAGCGTCATCGACGTCGTCGAGAAGAACGGCACCGCGATCCCGAGCAGGAACATGAAGCCGAAGAAGACCCAGAGGTTGGTCGAGAGTCCGAGCCCGATGGACAGCGCCCCGAACACCACCGAGGACCCGACGATGAGGAGCACGCGGTTCTTGGTGCCGCCCCAGATCGCGATGATCGCTCCGCCGCCGACCATGCCGACGCTGAAGGCGAGTTCGTTCACGGTGAGCATCCAGACCTCGTCGCCGAAGGAGCGGGCGATCATGAGCGGCGTGAGGTAGGACGGCGCGACGATCAGCAGGAACACGATCGCGAAGAGGATGAGCAGCCAGCGCACGAAGCCGTGGTGCCAGACGTAGCGCACGCCCTCGGTGAGGTCGGCGAAGTAGCCGGGGCGCTCGCCCGACCGCACGAGCGTCCGCACCGGTACGAGCAGCAGCAGCCCGATCCCGATCGCGGCCGTGACGACGTCGACGAAGAAGATCGCGACGAGCGACGCACTCGCGTACAGCGCGCCGGCCGCAGCCGGGGCGACGAGCATCATGGCCGACTGGATGGATCCGTTGATGCCGTTGACCCGCATGAGCTTGTCGGTCGGCGTGATCTGCGGGATGAGCGCGGAGACCGCCGGCATCTGGATGCCCGCGCCGACCGAGCGGATCGCGAGCGTGAGGAAGATGAGCCAGAGGTCGGCGGCGCCGTTGATGAGGAAGATCGCGAGCGCGAGGGTCGTGATGGCGATCGAGCCGTCGGCCGCGATGATGAGCAGTTTGCGGTTCATGCGGTCGGCCCACACCCCGCCGAAGATCGACACGATCGCCTGCGGCAGGAACCCCGCGACGGCGGCGAACGCGAGCACGACACCGGACTTCGTCTCGAGCGTGAGGTGCCACATGATCGCGTACTGCACGAGCATCGAGCCGAACAGCGAGACCGTCTGGCCGGACAGGAACACCGCGACGTCGCGACGCCAGCGCGGGCTCTCCGATGCGACGGTCGTCTCCTCCGAACCGTCGGAACCGTCGATCGTGGGTGCATCGGGTGGCGCGTCATCGGCAGCCATGCGATCCACGCTAGGGACTTCGCTCCGAGGTGTCCAGGGGTGATCGGCGCGAACGACGGGCGCGCCCTGACCGTCGAACGGTCGATGCACCCTGTCCAGACGTTCAGACATCCGGGCAGTCGGTCCGTTGACCCGCGGCCGATCGCCCGGATACGCTGCTTGCGATCCTCTGAATCGATTCAGAGTATCCGTGAACCGAACCGAAAGGTACGCCTCGATGACGAGTGCCCGACCCCTGCACCGCGTGTGCTTCCAGCTCCAGGTCAAACCCGAACGCCTCGCGGAGTACCGCGACCGACATGCCGCCGTCTGGCCGGACATGCTGCAGGCCCTCGCCGACACCGGCTGGCACAACTACTCCCTCTTCGTCCGCGACGACGGCCTCCTCATCGGGTACTTCGAGACGGAATCGCTCGAGGCGGCCCAGGCCGGCATGGCCGAGACCGAGGTCAACGCGCGCTGGCAGGCGGAGATGGGTGAGTTCTTCGTCGACCTCGACCTCCCGCCGGACCAGGGCTTCCTCCAGCTCGCCGAGGTGTTCCACCTCGAAGATCAGCTCGCCGCCCTCCACGAGTAGCGACGTTGAAACGATTCACGTATGCTGCAACCAGCGCCGTGAGCGCGCCCCAGACCACCGGAACACGCACAGAGAAGTGACCATGACCAGTTTCGACACCATCACCCCGCTGCTCGAGAAGCAGGCCATCGAACTCCCCTCCTGGGCGTTCGGCAACTCCGGCACCCGCTTCAAGGTGTTCACGACGCCCGGCACCCCGCGGACGCCGGAGGAGAAGATCGCCGACGCCGCCAAGGTGCACGAGTTCACGGCCCTCGCGCCGAAGGTCGCACTCCACATCCCGTGGGACCTCGTGGACGACTTCAGCGCACTCCGTCGCTACGCCGAGGACCACGGCGTCGCGCTCGGCACGATCAACTCGAACACCTTCCAGGATGAGGACTACAAGTTCGGCAGCCTGACCCACAGCAACCCGGCGATCCGTCAGAAGGCGATCGACCACCACTTCGCCTGCATCGACGTCATGCACGCGACCGGCTCGCAGGACCTCAAGATCTGGCTCGCCGACGGCAGTAACTACCCGGGCCAGCAGGACATCCGCGGCCGGCAGGACCGCCTGGCCGACTCGCTCCAGCAGATCTACGCCCGCCTCGGCGAGGAGCAGCGACTCGTGCTCGAGTACAAGTTCTTCGAGCCGGCGTTCTATCACACCGATGTCCCCGACTGGGGAACGTCCTACGCCCAGGTGGCCCAGCTCGGCGACCAGGCCCTCGTCTGCCTCGACACCGGCCACCACGCGCCTGGCACGAACATCGAGTTCATCGTCGCCCAGCTCCTGCGCCTCGGGAAACTCGGCTCGTTCGACTTCAACTCGCGCTTCTACGCCGACGACGACCTCATCGTCGGTGCAGCCGACCCGTTCCAGCTGTTCCGGATCCTCTACGAGGTCGTCCGCGGCGGCGGCCTCGACGACGACTCGCCGGTCGCGTTCATGCTCGACCAGTGCCACAACGTGGAGGACAAGATCCCCGGTCAGATCCGCTCGGTGCTGAACGTGCAGGAGATGACCGCGCGCGCACTGCTCGTCGACCGCGACGCACTGACCGCGGCGCAGGAGGCCGGTGACGTCCTCGGCGCGAACGGCATCCTCATGGACGCGTTCTACACCGACGTCCGCGGACCGCTCGCCGCCTGGCGCGAGAGCCGCGGTCTGCCGGCCGACCCGTTCGGCGCCTACCTGGCCTCGGGCTACCAGCAGCAGATCGCCGAGGAGCGCGTCGGCGGGACCCAGGCGAGCTGGGGCGCGTAGGCACACCCGAGCACGAGGAAGCCCCGCGACCATCCCGGTCGCGGGGCTTCATCCACATCCGGACGTTCACAACTCAGGACGCGCGCGGCGTGTCACCCCGGGCGCGCCGGCCGAGTTCGCCGACGCGCCGGAACGGACCTGAATTGCGAGCCGACCGAGCCGACTACTTCGCGAGGAAGGCGAGCAGCTGCTCGTTGACCTCCCGGTAGTGGGTCCAGAGCATGCCGTGCGGCGCGCCCTCGATCTCGACGTACTCGGCGGAGGGCAGCGCCTTGGCGAACACGCGACCGGTGGAGTCGATCGGCAGGACGCGGTCGCCGGTGCCGTGCACGATGAGCGACGGGACGTCGATCTTCGCGACGTCGGCCCGGAAGTCGGTCAGCCAGGTCGGCTGCGCAGCGACCGAGGCGTACGGCGACGCGTTGTAGGCGAGCTGCGTGTTGGCCCGCAGCGCCTCCTCGCTCAGGCGCGAGCCGAGGTTCTCGTCCGTGTTGAAGAAGTTCTCGAAGAAGCTGGTGAAGAACGCGTAGCGGTCGTCGGTGACGGCGGCGAGGAGCCCGTCGAACACGTCCTGCGGGACACCCGTCGGGTTGTCGTCGGTCTGGAGCAGGTAGGGCTCGAGCGATCCGAGGAAGACGGCCTTCGCGATGCGCTCCGAGCCGTAGGTGCCGAGGTAGCGGCCGACCTCGCCGGTGCCCATCGAGAAGCCGACGAGGACCGCGTCGTTGAGGTCGAGCCCGTCGACGACGGCCTTGAGGTCGGCGGCGAAGGTGTCGTAGTCGTAGCCCTCGGTGGGCTTGGAGGACTTGCCGAAGCCGCGGCGGTCGTAGGTGATGACGCGGTAGCCGGCGTCGAGGAGCGCCGCGGTCTGCTTCTCCCACGAGGAGCCGTCGAGGGGGTAGCCGTGGATGAGGACGACGGGCTGGCCGCTGCCGTGATCCTCGACGTAGAGCTCCACGGAGGTGCTGTTCTCGGTTCCGACGGTGATGAACGACATGGTTCGATTCCTTTCGTCTTCGGCGTCCGGACTCGTCGCCCGGTTCCACGCCCCGATTTGAGAACGATCGTTCTCTTCGGTGTCCATCAGCATAGGGAACGATCGTTCTCAATGCAAGTACACTGATGGAATGACCAGCGAACAGACGATGACGATCGCGTCGCCGAGCCCGGCGGCCGCACCCGCGACACCGGCCTCCGTGCGCGACATCATCGTCGACGCCGCCGACCGCCTGTACTACGCGAAGGGCATCCAGTCCGTCGGCATGGACGAACTGCGTTCGGCGGCCGGCGTGTCGTTGAAGCGCCTGTACTCGGCGTTCCCGAGCAAGGAGGACATCGTCCTCGCGGTCATGGAGCGCCGGCACGAGCTCTGGACCACCGGCGTCAGCGCGCTCGTGGACGACGCCGAGACGCCCCGCGACCGACTCCTCGCGATCTACGACTACCTGGCCGGCTGGTTCAGTGACGACTCGTTCCGCGGCTGCGGGTTCATCAACGCCTTCGGGGAGCTCGGGGGCGTCTCGCCGGCGGTCGCCACCATCACCCGCGAACACAAGGCGTCCTTCCAGGACTACGTCGCCGGCCTCGTCGCCGACGCCGGCGCTCCGGCATCGCTCGCCCCCCAGCTCGCGATCCTCGCCGAGGGCGCCCAGACCACCGCCGCCATCACGGGCTCCCCCGAGGCCGCGTTGCACGCTCGTCGCGCCGCCGAGACGCTCATCGACGCCGCCTCCTGAATCACCCGTGCGCTCGTGATGCACGGCGGTCCGTAACTCAGGACGCTCGCGGCGCGCCGCGCACGCCACGCCGCGTCGCTCGACCGACGCGCCGGACGCCTCCTGAATTGTGAACCAGACCGGTGTCCTCCCCTCGCTGTGACATCCTGTTGAGAGGGACACGAACGGACACGTCCGACACCGATGGACAGGGGGCGACATGGCCACGACCGGCACGCTCGGCGCCGAGGAACGACGGACCCGACTGACGGCGATCCTCGAACGTGACGGCAGCATCCGCCTCGACGACGCGGCTGCGGAGCTCGACGTGTCCTCGATGACCGTGCGACGCGACCTCGCCGACCTCGAGCAGCTCGGCCTGGTGCGGCGCGTCCGGGGTGGCGCCATCCCGACCCTGCGACCGAGGACCTTCACCGAACGGTCCGCGACGGGTGTCCGCGAGAAGGGCGCCATCGTCGAGAAGCTCCGGTCGCTCATCCCGACGGACGGCGCGATCGCGATCGACGCCTCCAGCACGGCCGGCGGCATCAGTCGACTGCTCGGCGAGTCGACCCTCACGGTGGCGACCAACTCCTACCCGAACTTCATCCTCGCCGGCGCGAACCGCGAGGTCACCGCGATCCTCGTCGGCGGCCAAGCCGAGTCGCGGACCGACAGCTTCATCGGCCCCATCGCCTGCCAAGCGGCGTCGTCGGTGCTCTACCGGCGCTTCTTCCTGTCGGCCGCCGCCATCGACCCGACCGTCGGCAGCTCGGAGGTCACCCTCGAAGAAGCGCAGGTCAAGCAGGCGTTCGCCCGCGCCTCCGACGAGACGATCCTCGTCGCCGCGTCCTCGAAGCTGGGACAGCGCGCGATGGCAGTCGGCTTCGCCCTGGCGGACGTCGACCTCCTCGTCACGGAACTCGACCCCGCCGACCCCGCGCTCGACGCCTACCGCGACGCCGTCGAACTCCTCTGAGCACCCGGCCCCGCACGTCCCGTTCTCAGGAGTCACCGCGCGCGTCGCTCCGCGCCGACCGCAACGCGCCGAGGTTCTCCTGAGATCGGGACATCCGCCATTGCGACATCTGTGACTTCTTGTCATACTTAACACGATTGAACACCGGGCACGGACGTGCCCCGACGAAGGAGTGCGAATGTCCGTGAACCCAACCGCTGCCGAGCTCATCGCCCGCAGCAACCGCCTCGGGAGCGACCCGAAGAACACCAACTACGCCGGCGGCAACACCTCGGCCAAGGGCACCGAGATCGACCCCGTCACGGGCGAGCCGGTCGAGCTCCTCTGGGTCAAGGGCTCCGGCGGCGACCTCGGCACGCTGAAGCCCGAGGGTCTCGCGGTCCTCCGCCTCGACCGCATGCGCGCCCTGCAGGACGTCTACCCCGGCCTCGACCGCGAGGACGAGATGGTCGCCGCCTTCGACTACACCCTGCACGGCAAGGGTGGCGCGGCCCCGTCGATCGACACCGCCATGCACGGCCTCGTCGACGCGGCCCACGTCGACCACCTGCACCCCGACTCCGGCATCGCCATCGCGACCGCCGCCGACGGCCCCGAACTCACCGCGAAGATCTTCGGCGACAAGGTCGTGTGGGTCCCGTGGCGTCGCCCCGGCTTCCAGCTCGGCCTCGACATCGCTGCCATCAAGGCCGACAACCCGCAGGCCATCGGCACCATCCTCGGCGGGCACGGCATCACCGCCTGGGGCGACACCTCCGACGAGGCCGAGGCGAACTCGCTGTGGATCATCGACACCGCGGCCGCCTACATCGAGACGAACTCCCGCCCCGAGCCCTTCGGTCCGCCGCTCGACGGCTACGCAGCCCTGCCCGAGGCCGAGCGTCGTGCGAAGGCGGCGGCCCTCGCGCCCACCATCCGCGGGCTCGCCTCCGCCGACCGCCCCGTCGTCGGCCACTTCACCGACAGCCCCGAGGTCCTCGACTTCCTGGCCTCGGCGGAGCACCCGCGTCTCACCGCACTGGGCACGAGCTGCCCCGACCACTTCCTCCGCACCAAGGTGAAGCCACTCACGGTCGACCTGCCCGCCACGGCGAGCGTCGAGGAGGTCATCGAGCGCCTCGGCACCCTGCACGAGGCCTACCGCGAGGACTACCAGGCCTACTACGACCGCCACGCCACGGCCGACAGCCCGGCGATCCGCGGCGCCGACCCCCTCATCGTCCTCGTCCCCGGCGTCGGCATGTTCAGCTTCGGCAAGGACAAGCAGACCGCCCGCGTCGCCGGCGAGTTCTACGTCAACGCCATCAACGTCATGCGCGGGGCCGAGGGACTCTCCACGTACGCGCCGATCGACGAGGCCGAGAAGTTCGCGATCGAGTACTGGGCACTCGAGGAGGCGAAGCTGCAACGGATGCCGAAGCCGAAGCCGCTCGCGACCCGGATCGCGCTCGTCACCGGTGCCGCATCCGGCATCGGCAAGGCCATCGCCACGCGTCTCGTCGCGGAGGGCGCGGTCGTCGCGATCGCCGACCTCTCGCTGGAGAAGGCGCAGGCGGCGGCGGCCGAGCTCGGCAACACGGACGTCGCCATCGGGATCGCCGCCGACGTCTCGAACGAAGCCGCCGTCCAAGCCGCGATCGACGAGACCGTCCTCGCCTTCGGTGGGCTCGACCTCGTCGTCAACAACGCGGGCCTCTCGCTGTCGAAGTCGCTCCTCGAGACCACCGAGGCCGATTGGGACCTCCAGCACAACGTCATGGCGAAGGGCTCGTTCCTCGTCTCGAAGGCCGCCGCACGCGTGCTCATCGACCAGAAGCTGGGCGGCGACATCGTCTACATCTCGTCGAAGAACTCCGTGTTCGCGGGCCCGAACAACATCGCCTACTCCGCGACGAAGGCCGACCAGGCCCACCAGGTCCGCCTGCTCGCGGCAGAGCTCGGCGAGTACGGTGTGAAGGTGAACGGCATCAACCCCGACGGCGTCGTCCGCGGCTCCGGCATCTTCGCCTCGGGCTGGGGCGCGAACCGCGCGAAGACGTACGGCATCGACGAGCAGGACCTCGGCAAGTTCTACGCGCAGCGCACCATCCTCAAGCGCGAGGTCGTCCCCGAGAACGTCGCGAACGCGGTCTTCGCGATCTGCACGAGCGACTTCAGCCACACGACCGGACTGCACATCCCCGTCGACGCGGGCGTGGCCGCAGCCTTCCTGCGATGAGTGCGGCAGGCCGGAGCGGCACCGTCGCGGCGGTCGACCTCGGGGCCACGAGCGGGCGGGTCATGCTCGGCCACGTCGGCCCCGGCGAGCTGCGCCTCGTGCCGGTCGCCCGGTTCCCGAACACGCCCGTCCGCACGCCGGACGGCCTGCACTGGAACATCCTCGAGCTGTACCGCTCGATCATCGCGGGGCTGTCGGGCGCAGCGAAGCAGGAGCCACACCTCGCGAGCATCGGCATCGACTCGTGGGCGGTCGACTACGGCCTCCTCCGGCAGGGGCGCCTCCTCGGCGCACCGTTCCACTACCGCGACGAACGGACGGCGGCAGGTGTCGAGGCGGTCCACGGAACGGTCCCCTTCGCCGACCTCTACCGCGTGAACGGCCTGCAGTTCCTGCCGTTCAACACCGTCTACCAGCTCGCGACCGAGCGCGACGCCGGCATGCTCGACGTCGCCGACACCGCGCTCCTGGTGCCCGACCTCATCGCGCACTGGCTGACCGGTGCCCGCGTCGCCGAGGCCACCAACGCGTCGACCACCGGCCTCGTCCGCGCCGGCGAACCGACCAGGTGGGACGCCGGACTCCTCACCCGACTCGGCATCCCGGCGGCCGTCCTCCCGCCCATCGTCCAGCCGGGCGATCGCATCGGGACGCTCCTCGAAGCGGTCGCCGCCGAGGTCGGCCTGCCCTCGTCCACACCCGTCACCGCCATCGGTTCACACGACACGGCCTCGGCGGTCGTCGCCGTCCCGATGACGACCCCGGACGCCGCCTACATCTCGTGCGGCACCTGGGGACTCGTCGGGGTCGAGCTCGAACGCCCGGTCCTCACCGAGGCGAGTCGAGCGGCGAACTTCACGAACGAGGGCGGCGTCGACGGACGCACCCGCTTCCTGCACAACGTGATGGGACTCTGGCTCCTGAGCGAATCGGTGCGCACCTGGGAGCGCGGTGGCGAGACGATCGACCTGCCCGGGCTCATCGCCCAGGCCGCCGCGGTCGACGCACCCGTCTCGGTGTTCGATGCGAACGACCCCCGGTTCCTCGCCCCCGGCGACCTGCCGGCGCGCATCGCCGAGTTCCTCATCGAGCACGGGCGGGCGGTCCCGCAGTCCCGTGCCGAGTTCGTCCGGTGCATCATCGAGAGCCTGGCGCAGGCGTTCGCGGATGCGGTCCACACGGCCTCCGAGCTGTCCGGGGTCCAGGTGCGCGCGATCCACGTCGTCGGCGGCGGATCGCAGAACACGCTCCTGTGCCAGCTGACGGCCGACCGAGCGGGGATCCCCGTCATCGCCGGCCCGGTCGAAGCGACGGCGTTGGGGAACGTCCTCGTCCAGGCCAGGGCGGTGGGGATCATCGACGGCGACCTCGAGACCCTGCGCGCCCTCGTCGCCCGTTCCTTCGAGCCGACCCACTACGAGCCGCGCAAGCCTGCCGGCTCCACGTCCGTCAGCCGGTAGCGTCGCAGCATGACCGCTTCTCCACTCATCGTCAGCCTGCCCGCCGACCTGCGCGAGGAGGTGCTGTCGCAAGGCCCCCTCCCCGAGGGCGTCGAGTTCGTCGAATGGGATCTGCGCACCGAACCGCCGGTCGAGCACATCGACCTCGTCGTGCCCGTCTACCTCGGCTCGAACAAGCCGCTCGCGAACGTCGCCGCGGTGACGCCGAAGCTCGTCCAGGTGCAGTCGATCGGCTACGACGGCCTCGCGGACCTCCTCCCGGCCGGCATCACCCTCGCCAACGCGGCGACCGTGCACGAGGCCTCGACCGCGGAGCTCACGGTGGGACTCATCCTCGCCTCGCAGCGGGGCATCCCGGACTTCGTGCGCGCCGAGCGGACGGGCGAGTGGCTGCAGAGCCAGCGCCCGAGCCTCGCCGACCGCCGCGTGCTCCTCATCGGGTACGGCGGGGTCGGTGCGGCCATCGAGGAGCGGCTGCTCCCGTTCGAGGTCGAGGTCACCCGGGTCGCGTCGAGCGCGCGGGAGGACGAGCGGGGGCCGATCCACGGCATCGACGAACTGCCCGGACTCCTGCCGCACGCTGAGATCGTCATCGTCGTCGTCCCGCTCACCGACGGCACCCGCGGCTTGATCGGAGACGACTTCCTGGCGGCTCTGCCCGACGACGCCCTCGTCGTGAACGTCGCCCGCGGCCCGGTCGCCGACACCGACGCACTCGTGGAGCACGCGACGAGCGGTCGCATCCGACTCGCGCTCGACGTGACCGACCCTGAACCGCTGCCCGCCGACCACCCGCTCTGGTCTCTGCCGAACGTGCTCGTCTCCCCGCACATCGGGGGCGCGACGAGCGCCATGCTGCCGCGGATGGCGCGTCTCCTGCGTCGACAGATCGAACACCTGTTGGCCGACGAGGAGCCGGAGAACATCGTCCTCCGCACCTGAGACGGGCGTCGACGTCCGTCGATGTCCCAGCGCAGAAAAATCTGTGGTTGGGGCTCGCGTTGAATCGGTTCAAGAGGTAGGGTTTGTGGTCTGACCACACCGCAGTGTCGAAGGAGGATCGATGAACGCACCAGCGACGGCCGCGCCGGCAGCGGCCACGGCGACGCAGCCCGCCACCGCAGCGGCGGAGCCCAGGGCCTGGGAGGTCGTGCTCGCCCGCATCGAGTCGGACCTCCTCAGCGGTGTCCTCACCCCCGGCGACCGCCTGCCCGGCGAACGTCAGCTCGCGATCGACCTCGGCGTCGGTCGGTCCAGTGTCCGCGAGGCGATCCGCGTCCTCGAGGTCCTGGGGCTCATCCGCACCCACACGGGATCCGGCCCCACCGCCGGCGCGATCATCGTCGCCACGCCGTCCGGTGGCATGGCCACCCTCATGCGGCTCCAGGTCGCCGCGCAGGGCTTCGCCGTCCAGGACGTGGTCGACACCAGGCTCGTGATCGAGACCGCGGTCGTCCACAGTCTGGCGTCGCGTGCCGAAGCGGCCGTCCCCGATCTCACGCACCCCGAGTCCCTGCTCGACGCGATGGACCAGCCCACCCTCACGGAGGCCGAGTTCCTCGCCCTCGACGCGCAGTTCCACCTGTCGCTCGCCGAGGCGGAGGGCAACCAGGTCCTCGTCGCCACGATGTCGGGCCTCCGCGACTCCATCGAGCGCTACGTCCTGGCCGGTGTCCCACAACTGGCGTCGTGGTCAGCCACCGCCGACCGCCTGCGCGCCGAGCACCGGGGCATCGTGGAGGCGATCCGCCACGCCGACGCCGAGCTGGCCCGCCAGTCCGTCCGCTCCCACATCACCAACTACTACCAGGCTCGCGAACTGTCAGAAGACGACAGTCCGCACCCCTCGACACCCACCTCAAGCGACAGTTCGCGGAAAGAAGAGACAGACCATGGTTGAACGCCGCATCCCCAAGCCCCACGACCTCCTGCCGCTCATGCAGTTCAAGAAGCCGGAGTTCAACGCCCGTCGGCGACGCCTGGCGGCCGCCACCACCATCAGCGACCTGCGCACGATCGCGAAGAAGGTCACGCCGACGGCGCCCTTCGACTACACCGACGGCGCCGCCGAGGGCGAGATCTCGCTGGCCCGGGCACGGCAGGCGTTCCAGGACATCGAGTTCCACCCGGCCGTCCTGAAGAACGTCGCGAACGTCGACACCGGCTGGGACGTCCTCGGCGAGCGCGTCGCGTTCCCCTTCGGCATCGCTCCCACCGGCTTCACCCGCATGATGCAGACCGAGGGCGAGCGCGCGGGAGCCTCCGCCGCAGCGGCCGCGGGCATCCCCTTCACCCTGTCGACCATGGGCACGACCTCGATCGAGGACGTCAAGGCGGCGGCACCCGGTGGCCGCAACTGGTTCCAGCTCTACATGTGGAGCGAGCGCGAGCGGTCGATGGCGCTCGTCGACCGCGCGGCAGCAGCCGGCTACGACACCCTCGTCGTGACGGTCGACACCCCCGTCGGCGGCGCCCGCCTGCGCGACGTCCGCAACGGCATGACGATCCCGCCGTCGCTCACCCCGAAGACCATCGTGGACGCGCTCCCCCGCCCGGCATGGTGGATCAACTTCCTCACCACGGAGCCGTTGGCCTTCGCGAGCCTCGACCGCTGGTCGGGAACCGTCGCGGCGCTCATCGACACGATGTTCGACCCGACCGTCGGTCCTGACGAGGTCAAGTACATCCGCGAGCAGTGGAAGGGCAAGCTCATCGTCAAGGGCGTCCAGTCGGTCGCCGATGCGAAGCTCGCCGTCGACCTCGGTGCGGACGCCGTCCAGCTCTCCAACCACGGCGGCCGCCAGCTCGACCGCGCGCCGATCCCGTTCCACCTCCTGCCGAGCGTCGTGCGCGAGGTGGGCAAGGACGCCGAGGTGCACCTCGACACCGGCATCATGAACGGCGCCGACATCGTGGCGTCCGTCGCGCTCGGTGCGCGCTTCACCTTCATCGGCCGCGCGTACCTCTACGGGCTCATGGCCGGCGGGCGCGAGGGCGTCGACCGCGCGATCCAGATCCTCTCGGGCGAGATCGTGCGCACGATGAAGCTGCTGGGTGTCGCGTCGCTCGAGGAGCTGCAGCCGCACCACGTGACCCAGCTGTCGCGGTTCACGACGCTGCAGCCGATGCCGGAGCAGTCGTCGCTGAGCGCCGGCCGGCCGGCCACCGCGAAGCCCGCGGCACCGACCGCTCGGAAGGCTCCGGCCCGGAAGCCGGCGGCCGCGAAGGCCTGACCTCCCGACCGAACGCGGTCACCGCCGCACTCCACGGGTTGTCCCCGATGTCCTCCGTCGCTCCTTCGGGAACGATGGAACCGTCCCGACGGTCGCAGCACTTGCGCCGTCGGGCCGGTGTTCGACGATCTGGAGGCGACGGTGGCACAGCTCCTCGTGATCGGTGGGAGCGGCCGCACCGGGCGACTCATCATCAGCGAGGCTCTCCGCCGCGGCCACTCGGTCACCGCGCTCGTCCGAGACCCCGCCGCCGTCGTCCCCGGCGACCGCCTGACGGTCGTCCAGGGGTCTCCCCTGCGGAGCGAGGACGTCGAAGAGGCCATGCGTGGCGCGCAGGCCGTGATCATCGCCCTCAGCAACATCGGTTCGTCCGACTGGCCGTGGGCGCGCCAGGTCAGCCCTCCCGACCTCATCTCGAACGCCGTCCGGGTCGTGACGGATGCGATGCGCTCGCGTGGCCTCCGTCGAATCGTCCTCCTCTCCGCGCTCGGTGCCGGCGAGTCGGTCCGGAGCGTCCCCGCCGGCCTGCGGTGGGCGACGCACTTCCTCCGACTCGGCACCGTCTACGCCGATCACGAGCAGGCGGACGCGTTCCTCCGCCGCTCGGAGCTCGACTGGACCATCGTGCACCCGACCGTGCTCTCGGCCAGCGACGCCCGACGCCCGGTCGTGTCGTCACCGCCGGGAAGCTGGCCGAGCTCGCTCCGGATCCCTCGCTGCGACGTCGCCGCGTTCCTCGTCGACGCGGTCGACGACGAGGACCTCATCGGCTCGGCTCCGGTCATCTCCTCGGGGCCGCGCCGCAGCTGACGGGGCGCCCGCCGACGGGCGCCGCCGCGAATCAGGAGCCGGCGGCCGCCCGTGACGCTGCCGGACGACGCCCGATGATGCGGTCCGTCAGTTCGCAGACGCCCCACCAGGTGACGCGGAGCATGGCTTCGACGACGATGCCGCTCGTCATCTTGGAGGCCCCGAGCGTCCGCTCGGTGAAGGTGATCGGCACTTCGACGATCCGCAGACCGGCGCGGTTCGCGTGCCAGAGCATGTCGACCTGGAAGCCGTAGCCGTGGCTGTGGACCTCGTCGAGCTGCAGCCGCCGCAGTGCGTCAGCGCTGAACACGCGGTAGCCGCCGGTCACGTCGCGGGCGGGGAGCCGGAGCGCGAACCGGGCGTAGGCACTGCCGACCCGCGAGATGGCCTCGCGATGCTTGGGCCAGTTGACGACGGTGCCGCCCGGGACCCAGCGCGACCCGAGGACGACGTCCGCCTCCGCGGTGGCCGCGAGGAGCGCCGGCAACTGCTCGGGGGCATGGGATCCGTCGGCGTCCATCTCGACCACGTTGCCGAATCCGCGCCCGAGCGCCCAGGCGAAGCCGGCCTTGTAGGCGGCGCCGAGCCCTTCCTTGCCGGTGCGATGCAGCACGTGCACCGCGTCGTCCTCGGCGGCGAGCCGGTCGGCGATCGCTCCGGTGCCGTCGGGTGAGTTGTCGTCGACCACGAGCACCTCGACGGATGGTGCGGCGACACGGACGCGCGCGACGATCCTCTCCAGGTTCTCGCGTTCGTTGTAGGTGGGAATGATGACCACCGTGGAATCCATGTGCCGTCCTCGTGTCTGCTCAGCCAGCGTAGCGCGCTGAACAGGACCGTATCGGCGGCCTCCGACCGGACGGCCGGACGCTCAGGAAACGGTCGGCGAACGTCCGGCTGGGGGTCAGTTGTTGCTGGCGAAGTGCGCCGGGATGAAGATGGCGAGCGCGATCATGAGGATGCCACCCATGAACCAGACGGCCTGCAGGACGTCCGTGCGGAACGCCTCGCCGAACGCCCACATGCCGCCGGCGAACAGGGCGAAGGCGATCACGACCCAGAACCCCGTCGCATCGCTCAGGGTGCCGGAGCGCCCTGCGTTGGCGCGTTCGTGGTCACGTCGTTCTCCGGCGTCCATGGGTGCCCTTCCTCAGGTTCAAGCGGTCAGTGCAGGTATACGCCGCCCCACTGGCACCCGCAACCCCTCGACACCGACCTCGGTCCCTGAGCCGCACGCCCCGACCGGCCCTGAGCTCGTCGAAGGGCTACCCGCGCAGCTCCAGCGTGCAGCACTTCACGCCGCCACCGCCGAGGAGCAGCTCGGACAGGTCGACGCCGATCGGCGTGTAGCCGCGCTCGCGCAGTTGACGCTCGAACCCGACGGCGCGGGCGGCGATGACGACCTCGCGACCGTTCGAGATCGAGTTGAGGCCCAGGACGGCTGCGTCCTCGGTGCTCACGTGGATCGCGTCGGGGTAGCGCTGCTCGAGGATGCGGTTGCTCGCCTCGTCGAACGCGGTCGGCAGGTAGGCGATGTTCGCGGGTGAGCCGTCGGCGGGAGCCACCGGGTCGAGCACGGCGATCGCGGTGTCGAGGTGGTAGAAACTCGGGTTCACGAGGTTGAGGGTCACGACCTCGCGGTCGAAGATCCGACGCACCTCGTCGTGGCTGCGGGGATCGGTGCGGAAGCCGGTCCCGGCGAGGATGGTGTCGCCGACGAGCATGATGTCTCCCTCGCCCTCGTTCACGAACTCGGGGCGCTCGACGCGGAAGCCGTTCGCCTCGAACCAGTCCATGTAGGCCGGCCCCTCGGGGATGCGCTCCTCGTAGGTGAACTTCGCCCCGTAGGCGATACCGTCGAGCGTGAAGCCGCCGTTCGCCGCGAACACCATGTCCGGCAGGCCGTCGAGCGGGTCGATGAGGTCGATCCGGTGGCCGAGATCGAGGTAGGCCTGGTGCAGCTGATCCCACTGCGACACCGCGAGCGAGGTGTCGGTCGGGTCGTCCGGGTTCATCCAGGGGTTGATCCGGTAGCTGACGGTGAAGCGGTCCGGCCGGCACATGAGGTACCGGCGCCGGTTCGCGACGCGGGTGCCGGTCGTGGCGTCCTGCGGGGTGGGGGTGGGGTGGTTGAGCGTCGACGACACGTCGGCCTCCAAACGAGCGAGGGTCGGCGGACGAGGTCCAGGGGCCCGGGGGCACGCCACGTTCATCATCGCATGCGATTCGCAGCGTTTTCACGGAGTTTGGCGCAGGAATGCTGCGAAGTGGCAGCTTTTCGCGCAATGATTGCGCTTACACTGAGTCTCATGGACAACCTCGACCGCGGCATCATCGACCTGCTCCGACAGAACTCACGCGCCGGCTACGGCGACATCGGCACGGTCGTGGGCTTGTCGGCCTCAGCGGTGAAGCGACGCGTCGACCGCCTCGTCGCCGACGGGGTCATCCAGTCGTTCACGATCCAGGTCGACCCCACGGTCGACGGCATGCAGACAGAAGCCTACGTCGAACTCTTCTGCCGCGGCACCGTGTCCCCCAACGAGCTGCTGCGGATCCTGTCGGGCGTCCCGGAGGTCGTCGACGCCGGCACCGTCACCGGGAGCGCCGACGCCATCGTGCACATGCGGGCCAGGAACATCCCAGCCCTCGAGGACGCCCTGGAGAAGGTGCGGATCGCCCCCAACGTCGACCACACCCGCAGTGCGATCGTCCTCACCCGCCTCATCCACCGCCACATCGACTGACCCCTCCCCCGGCCCGCGAACTGTCACCAACGCACAGTGCGGCTCGTTTGAAGTCGCCATTCGTGACCGTTCGCGGGCAGGATGGGCGGATGGAGTGGACGATTCAGGCGGGGACCAGTGTGTTCGAGCAGCTGCGGACGCAGGTGATCGAGGCCGTCCGCGACGGACGACTGGCGACCGGGGCGAAGCTCCCGACGGTGCGCGGGCTGGCCGACGAGCTGGGGATCGCACCGAACACCGTCGCCAAGGCGTACCGGCTGCTCGAGACCGACGGGGTCATCGAGACCCGGGGGCGCGCGGGGACGTTCGTGTCAGCGCACGGCGACGCGATCGACCGGCAGGCGCAGCTGGCAGCGGCGGCCTACGCGGACCGCATCCGAGACCTCGGTGTCTCGCCGGAGGACGCCGTGGCGCTCGTGGAGGCCGCGCTCCGCGCCTGAGCCGCCGGGCTCAGATGACGCTCTGGGACCAGGGGTCGGGGTTGCCGAACCGGTGCGCGGTGATCGAGATCGCCTGTTCGCGGAGGAAGGGCAGCAGCTCCACCCGTCCGGCCTGCGTGACCGGTCCCGCCCAGATCGCGATCTCGGGATCGCCGCCGAGCGCCTCTGCGAGTCGCTTCGCGAGCGGCTCAGGCTCGGAGGCCTCCGTTCCGGGTTCCGCTTCCGCGACCGTCTCGGGACGCGGACCGACGATCCGCACCCGGGTCGCGACCGGCGGCTCCTGGCCCAGCTCGCCCGTGTCGATCGACCCGCGGGCCGCCATCCGGGTCAGCCACTGCTCGTCGGTCTCCAGCGAGACGGGGATGCTCAGCTCGGACAACCAGTCGCGGACCTCGCGCGGCAGCCGCCCACCGAGGCTGACGGTGAACCGCGACCGCGACCGCACCGCGGCGATGAGGACCCGCAGCGCATCGCCCAGGTCGGCCCCCGACGCGACGCGTACCGCGACCGGAACCGGCCGGTAGCGCAGGAGGTTCCGTTCCACGCCGAGCTGCGAGACGTCCTTCACCTCGCCGAACTCGTTCCCCCACGCGATCGCGTCACTGAGCGCCGACCGTCGCAGCACGTCGAAGGCCTCGTAGGTGAGCGACGGCTGGGCCGCCTCGATGAGCTTCACGATGCGGGTGTCGAGCCCGCGGAGGTGCAGGCTGCGGCTCGCCGATCCCGGATCCGGTCGCCACTCGCCGAGCCCGAACAGGTAGTTGGGGCCGCCGGCCTTCGTGCCGGTCCCGACCGACGAACGCTTCCACCCGCCGAAGGGCTGGCGCTGCACGATCGCACCGGTGATGCCCCGGTTGACGTACAGGTTGCCCGCCTCGACGGTGTCGAGCCATTCCCCGAGATCGACCGGGTCGAGGGTGTGCAGGCCCGCGGTCAGTCCGTAGGGGGTCGCGTTCTGCAGGGCGATCGCCTCGGTGAGGTTCGCGGCCTGCATGACACCGAGGACCGGCCCGAAGTACTCGGTCACGTGGAAGGGCGAGCCCGGCTGGACACCGGTGCGGACCCCCGGCGACCAGAGGCGCTCGCTCGGCTGGCCGAAGTTGACCGAGGAGTCGTCGAGCAGCTTCGGCTCGACGAGCCACTTCTCGCCGAGGCGCAGCTCGGTGAGCCCGGCGAGGAGCTTCTCCCCCGCCGGCTCGACGATCGGCCCCATCTGCGTCCGCGCATCGGACGGCCAGCCGACCCGGAGCGAGCGGACGGCGTCCTCGAGCTGTCGCAGGAAGCGGTCGGACCGTGCCACCGAGCCGACGAGGATCACGAGCGACGCGGCCGAGCACTTCTGCCCCGCGTGCCCGAAGGCGCTCTTCACGATGTCGGCGACGGCGAGGTCGAGGTCGGCACTGGGCGTGACGATGATCGCGTTCTTCCCGCTCGTCTCCGCCAGCAGCGGCAGGTCGGCACGCCACCCACGGAACAGCTGCGCCGTTTCGAAGGAGCCGGTCAGGATCACCCGGTCGACGGCCGGATGGGACACGAGCCGACGTCCGAGGTCGCCCTCCGCCACATCGGCGAGCACGAGGAGGTCGCGCGGCACCCCGGCGTCCCACAGTGCCTCGACGACCACGGCTGCGCACCGCTTCGCCTGTGGAGCGGGCTTGATGATCACGCCGCTGCCGGCGGCGAGCGCCGCGAGGACGCCTCCGGCCGGGATGGCGACGGGGAAGTTCCAGGGCGGCGTCACGACCGTGAGCGCGGAGGGGACGAAGCTCGCGCCGTGCACACTCTCGAGCAGGGGCGCGTTGGCCGCGTAGTAGTGCGCGAAGTCGACGGCCTCGCTCACCTCGGGATCGGCCTCGGCGATCGTCTTGCCGGTCTCGCTCGCCATGACCTCGATGAGGTCTGCCCGACGGGAGGCGAGGACCCGAGCTGCAGCGTGCAGGACGGCGGCCCGTTCGGCGGCGGGGCGGGCTCCCCATCGCTCACCGGCGGCGCGGACCATCGTGATCGTGCGTTCGAGGACGCGTGGGTCGTCGATGGCCGCGGCCGCGACCGCTGCGCCACCGAGGGTCGACTGCGGGACGCGCGCCAGGATCGACGCTCCCCACACCCGGTTCGCCGCGAGCGAGGGGTCGGTGTCGGCGGCGTTCTCGAAGCCCGGGGCGCCGTCGACGACACCACCGCGCTCCGAGCGGGAGAAGACCGCCGTCTCGACGTACGCCGAGGACGGATCGGCGTGGAAGCGGTCCTCGCCACCGCTCGATCCGCGTTCCAGCCCGAGGACCTGCTGCGTGAGTCCCGCGTCGGGCGCCTGTGCGGGATCGCGGAAGCGGTCGTCCCCGTCGTTGTCAGGCAGCGGTGCCTCCGGGCCCTCCGCGGCGCGGTCCTGCGTCCGGTTGGGGGTGGGCACCTGCCCGGCGGTCTCTCCGAGGGCGTCGACCGACGCGAGGAACCGGCGTCGCTCGCGCGCGAACAGGGTCGGCTTCTCGGCGAGCTCGAACACCGCCGACATGAAGTTCTCCTCGCTGGCGTTCTCCTCCAGACGGCGGACGAGGTAGGAGATCGCGACGTCGAACTCCTTCGGGTTCACGACGGGCGTGTACAGCAGCACCGTCCCGACGTCCCGCTTGATGGCTTCGACCTGACCGGTCGCCATCCCCAGCAGCATCTCGAAGTCCACCCGCTCGCGGACACCGCGGTCGCCCGCGAGGAGCCATGCGTAGGCGATGTCGAAGAGGTTGTGCCCGGCGACCCCGACCCGCACGACGTCCGTGTGCGCCGGCGTGAGCGCCCAGTCGAGCACGCGCTTGTAGTTGGTGTCGGTCTCGCGCTTCGATCCGGTCGTCGCGAGCGGCCAGCCGTGGATCGCCGCGTCGACCCGCTCCATCGCGAGGTTCGCGCCTTTCACCAGCCGCACCTTGATGGGCGCGCCACCGGCGGCCACGCGCTGCTTCGACCAGGCGGTGAGCTGCATCATCGCCTCGAGGGCGTCGGGCAGGTAGGCCTGGATGACGATGCCGGCCTGGTACTGCAGCAGCTGCGGCTGGTCGAGGAGTCGGGTGAAGACCGCGATGGTGAGGTCGAGGTCGCGGTACTCCTCCATGTCGAGGTTGATGAAGGTGCCGGTCGCGAGCCCCTCCTCGTAGAGCGGCGCGAGGCGACGGACGATGCGGTCGACGACCTGCTCGAACGACCACATGGAGAGTTGGCTGGCGATCGACGAGACCTTGATGGACACGTAGTCGACGTCGGGGCGTTGCAGGAGCTCGCGGGTGCCGGCGAGCCGTTTCGCCGCCTCGCCCTCGCCGAGGACGGCCTCCCCGAGGAGGTTCAGGTTGAGCCGTGAACCGTCGGCGCGCAGCTTCGCGATCGCGTTGCCGAGCTCACGAGGACGGCTGTCGACGATGAGGTGGCCGACCATGCCCCGGAGGACGCGGCGTGCGGCGGGGACGACGACCCAGGGCAGGACCGGACCGACCAGACCGCCCGTGCGGACGGCGGCCTGCTCGTACCAGGGCAGGAACCGCGGCGTCCGACCGGCGAGGGCGGCGAGGGCGTTCCCGGCGACGAGCGGGTCCTCCGGGCGCATGACGCCGTCGACGAACCCGACGGTGAATTCGAGACCGTTGGGATCGCGCAGCACGCCGGCGAGCCGCTCGGCGGCGGGATCGGTCGGAGCTTCCGCCCCTTCGTCGACCCATTTCGACGCGAGGGCGATCGCACGATCCGCGAGTCCGACCGGTTCGGTGGGACCCTCGTTCGCAACGTTCGCCATGCTGCTCAGCCTATGCTCCGATCCGGTGATCCCAGCTGAGGCTCGCGAGTACACGCCCGGCGGCTGAGCACCCCGGTCGGTCACCGCCCTTCGACAAGCTCAGGGACCGGAGGACCACGTCGCTGGTGCAGCCTCCCCGGTCACTGAGCACCCCACCCCCGGTCACTGAGCCTGTCGAAGTGCGCCTGCGAATAGGGTGTGGTCATGCACTCCGTCGAGCAGTACGACGCCGTCATCGTCGGCGGCGGGCACAACGGCCTCACCGCCGCCGCCTACCTCGCACGCGCGGGCAAGCGCGTCCTCCTCCTCGAGCGCCTCGACCATACGGGTGGAGCAGCCGTCTCGGAACGTCCGTTCCCCGGCGTGGACGCACGTCTGTCCCGGTACTCGTACCTCGTCAGCCTGCTGCCCCAGCAGATCATCGACGACCTCGGGCTCGACGTCCGGCTCGTCCGGCGCCGCTTCTCCTCGTACACGCCCGACCCCGACGAACCCGGGCACGGGGCTCCTGATCGACAACCGTGACGACGACGCCACCGTCGCGTCGTTCGCGTCGATCGGGTATCCGGAGGACGCCGCGGGCATCGCCGAACTGCACCGTCGGATCGGTCACCTGGCCTCGGTGCTCTGGCCGACGGTGCTCGAGCCGCTCCGCAGCCGTTCCGATGCGCGTGACGCGGCGATCGCCGCCGCCGCGGACCTCGGGGTGCCGGCCGCGGAGGTCGCGTCGATCTGGTCGGCGGTGTTCGATGAGCCGATCGGCCGTGCCATCGAGGACGCCGCGCGTTCCGACCTCGTCCGCGGTGTCGTCTTCACGGATGCGCTCATCGGCACCTTCGCCCGCGCCGACGACCCGACCTTGCAGCAGAACATCTGCTTCCTCTACCACCTGATCGGCGGCGGGACCGGCGACTGGGACGTCCCGGTCGGCGGCATGGGCGCGGTCACGGACGCGCTGCGCCGCGCGGCCGAGGAGGCCGGTGCCGAGATCCGGACGCTCGCCGAGGTGACGTCCATCCAGCCGGAGCACGGGCTCGTCGCCTACGTGGACCTCGCCGCGGAAGCGGAGCTCGAGGCGACCGAACCGATGGCGACGCTGGACCGGTTCCGGCCTCGTCCCGGGGTCGTCGTCCGCGGCGAGTGGATCCTGTCGGGTGCGGCTCCGGCGGTGCTGGAGCGCCTCCTCGACCCGGCGGCGGAGCAACGGGCGGCCGCGGCCGCGTACGCCGCGTGGTCGGCAGCGCGGGGGACGCCGGTGCAGTGGAGTGATGCCGACGCGATCCTCGGCACGGCGCCAGCGCCGGAGGACGGTGTCCCGCATCCCGAGGGCGCCCAGGTGAAGGTGAACCTGTTGCTGCGGCGGCTCCCCGAGCTCCTCGACCCGGCCGTCGATCCGGCGGCAGCCTTCGGCGGCACCTTCCACATCAACGAGGGCTGGGCGCAGCTGGAGCACGCCTACCTCGAGGCGGAGGCCGGCCGGATCCCCGACCCGCTACCCTGCGAGATCTACTGCCACACGCTGAGCGACCCCAGCATCCTCTCGCCGGAGCTGCAGGCCTCGGGGGCGCAGACGCTCACCGTGTTCGGGCTCCATGTGCCGCATCGGCTCGCGGTCGCTGCGGACGCGATCCCCGGCGGCCACGACGCCTTCCGCGACGCACTGCAGGCCGCGGTACTGCGATCGTTGGACTCGGTGATCGCGGAACCCATCGAGGACCTGCTGCTGCTCGACGCCGAGGGGCGGCCCTGCATCGAGACGCGGACGACGCTCGACCTCGAGCGCTCGCTGGCGATGCCGGGCGGGAACATCTTCCACGGCCCGCTGTCGTGGCCGTTCCTGGAGGACGACGCCCCACGGACGACAGCGGCCGAGCGGTGGGGGGTCGCGACGGCGCACCCGCGCGTCCTGCTCTGCGGCGCCGGGGCCCGACGCGGTGGCGCGGTCAGCGGACTCGGAGGGCACAACGCCGCGATGGCCGTCCTGGACGCCTGACCTGCACGCCGCAGAACGCGTCGCCGCGCTCAGTGGTGGCGGTGGTCCTGGATGGTGATCTTCGGGCCACGACGTGGCTTGTGGATGCCACTCCGGCCGATGAGCCGCAGCACCCGCTGCCGGTGACCAGCCCAAGGAGCGAGCAGCTCGAGCATGCCGTCGTCGTCCACGGGTGAGCCGGTGAGCGCCTGACCCACCGAGGCCGCGAGGTGGTAGTCGCCGACACTCACGGCGTCGGGATCGCCGTGAGCTCGGAGCGTCACCTCGGCGGCCGTCCACACGCCGATGCCCGGCAGGCTCTGGAGGCGCCGCGACGCGTCGTCGGGGTGCTCGTCGATCGTCCGCTCGATCGCGGAGGCGAGTCGTGACGACCGCACGACCGTCTCCGAGCGCTGCGGCCCGACACCCGCCGTATGCCACTCCCAGCTCGGGATCATCCGCCAGGTCTCGGCGGACGGCGCGACGACCATGCCCTCCGGTGCTGGACCGGGGGCGGCATCGCCATGTCGGCGCACGAGCAACCGCCACGCACGCCACGCTTCGAGTGCGGTCACCTTCTGCTCGAGGATCGACGGCACGAGCATCTCGAACACGAGCCGGTTGCGGCTCAACCGCAGTCCCGGGTTCCGCCGGGACACCTCGGTGAGGAGCGGGCTCCGGCTCACGTCGAGTTCCGACCAGTCGTCGTCCCGACCGAGCAGCTCCGGCACTCCGGCGATCATCCACTCGGCACCCGGACCCCAGGCGGCCGCCTCGACCTCGCCGTCGCGGACCGTCGAGACGTACAGGGTCGCGCCGCCCTGTGGGGTGCGTGCCGTCAGCCAGACCCCGCCAGGCGTGCGGCGGTAGCAGGGGCCGTCGCCTCCCCGGGCGATGAGGCGCAGGGTGCTGTGGACGTCGAGTGGACCGCTCGGGCGGTACACCGTCCGCATCGGTTCCGCCTCGCGCGGCACCGGTCCGGTCGGCTGCAGCGCGGCCTCGACGGACGACAGCGATGGAGCGGCGAACGATGTGGAGGCGGACATGGTGGTCACCCTACGTGGTGACCACCGACATCCGGCGACGCCGACGACGGTCGAGGATCGCGAAGACGCCCCGACCGCCGCCGATCCGCTATCGCACCAGGCGGAAGTCATACCCGGCCTGATCGATGAACGTTCCGTTCACGCGTTGCTCGACGCGTCCGCCCTGGTAGCGGCCCGGGAGGTAGTCCCGACTCCATTCGACGGTCCACGAGCCCGAGGAATCGGCCTTCGTCGTCCCGAGTCGGGTGCCCCAGGCTCCGATGATCTCGATGTCGGCCAGCGGTGTCGCCGTGCCGGTGAACACCGGCCGCGTACCGGTGAGGGTGTCGCCGATCCTCGGCGACGTCACCCTGAGGACGGATGCGACGGTGAAGTCGTAGACGGAGCGGTGCGTCTCGACGCCGCCGACGATCTGTCGGACGGTGCCACCCGCGTACCGGGCGGGGAGCAGCGACTTGTTCCAGCTGATCGTCCAGCGTCCACTCGCAGCGACGGCCTCGGTGGTGCCGACGAGATCGCCCCAGGCGCTCCAGATCTCGAGCCTCGCGCCAGGCTGTGCCGTGCCGCTGAACTCGGGCACCGACGAGGAGATGACGCCACCGCTCGCGGGCGACTCCACGACGAGCGGTGCGACGCCCGCGCGGGCGGCCACGGTGAAGTCGTACGGCGCGCGAGACTGCTCGACGCCGTCGATCTCCTGGCGCACGGAGCCGCCGCTGTACCGACCGGGGGTCAGGCTCTTGTTGATCGGCGCCACCCAGCGACGGTCGTCTCCGACCTCGGCTGCAGCGATCTCCGTACCCCAGGCACCGATCACCCGGATGGTCGCGCCCGGCTCTCCACGACCGCTGAACACCGGGTCTGCGGTCTCGACGGTCTCCCCGATGGCGGGCGAGAGCAGGGTGACGTCCTCGACCGGGCCCGGCTCGGGCGCGGGCTCCCGATAGGTGAACCGGAGCGGTGCCGTGGTGCGCTGTTCCCCGAAGACCTGCGTCGCGGTCGCGGTGTACGCGCGCGGCTCGAGCGTCCGGAGTGACTGCTGACTCCAGGCGCCGGTGTCATCCACCTCGACGTCGACCAGTGTCACACCCGTCGCGTCGTCGAGGACGGTCACCCGCGCGCCCGGTTCTCCGAGACCGGAGAACACCGGACGCGGATCGTCCACCGTGGCGTCGAGTGCGGGCGTTCGGACCGTCACCGCTGTGACGACGCGGTAGGTCAGCGACCAGTTCGCGGTCGAGTCGTCAGAGCGTTGACGAACGGTGCCGGACTGCGCTCCGGGCGCGAGATCGCGGGTCGGAACGGGCAGACCAGGTGCCCGCTGCGGTGACGGTCGCCGTGGCGAGTGGTCCGCCGGACGAGTCGAGGACCTCGACGACCGCATCGGGCGTGCCTCGCCCGCTGAACACGGGACGTGGCTCCCGGACGACGGAACCGGGCGTCGGCGCTTCGAGGGTGACCGGGATGGCGACGGGGACGGGATCGAGTCCCTCCGGGGTGACCCGGTCGGCATCCACGACCGAGCCGAAGCCGCCCACGGCCAGCCTGCCGTCGAACTGACGGAGGAAGCCACCTGCTCCGCCGTTCGAGACGAGGCCGTATCCGCTGACACGGTCGTTCGCGAACTCCTCCCAGCCCCATTGCTGCGCGGTCGAGCCGGTGCAGACCGCCGGGTACACGTACTTGTAGGCCTGCGACGGATCAGGCTGGAGGCACCTCGTGACGCCTCCGACCGTGGTCGTGACCGGACCGGACGCGTCCACCGACGGGAACGTCCAGCGGCCGGATGCGGCGAGCGCCTGGTCGAGCGTGGCGTGCAGCGTCACCCTGGCCGGGTTCAGGACGTCCGTCGAGCCACCGACCGCGAAGAAGGCGTCCGAACCGGAGGGGAACGCCTGGCCGACGAACCTGCCCTCGACCGAGGACACCGCCGGGGTCGTGTCAGGCGCCGGCCCGGCGGCTCGGGCGGCCGGACCGGTGAGCAGACTCACCGTCATGCCGAGCAGACTCACGATGGCGATGGGGATGGGGAGTTTCATGGGCGATGGGCGACCTTTCGCAAGGGTGCGCCCGAGACGACCCGAGGGAGAGCCGTCCGGACGCACCGGCGGAGCGTTCGCGAACGAACGCGGTCAGCCTACAAGTATTCCAGTTGCTTAATCCAGTATGTCGACCGACTCTTCCGGTTCACCAGTCGCTCGGAGCCGACGCCTTCGTGGGCGGCAGGGCGACATCCCTCGCCCACTGCGCCTGCCACGCAGGGAGGTCGGTTGGAGCCGGGCCGGTGAGCTCGATGAGCTCCGAGAGCGCCACCACGCCGCCCGAGCGCTTGAGGAACCGACCTCGCACGAGGGCCTGGGTGTAGATCTCCCCGCCCACGACCACCCGGTGTTCGATGAACACACCCTTGTCGTCATAGCCCGTGACCCGGGTCTCGACGGCGAAACGCTGCCAGGGCTGCAGCGACTTCCGGAAGGTGATGCTCTCGCTCGACACCACCGGGTACCAGCCCAGGTGCTTGAAGCGATCCCAGAGTCCGTTCCGGATCAGGAGGTCGAACCGGCCGAGGTCGAAGATCGACAGGTAGACACCGTTGTTCATGTGGCCGAGGACGTCGAGGTCGGTCGGCAGCACGCGCAACCGGATCCGACCGACGTCCCAGGTGTCGAGGCGCTCGCCTCGGCGGGCTCGACGGCGGGACTGCAGGAACATGGCGATGGTGCGGAAGATGAGGTGCACGGATGCGACCGTATCCCGCCGGCGCGGCGTCGTACACCATGGTTGTCCCGACTCGACAACACCCGGGTCCTGGGACGCCTGGCGACGTGTGGCGTCCGACACACCTGGACCGGATCGCCGACGGTCAGTCAGCGGCGACGGTGTTGCCCTCCCCACTGTCGGTGACCACCGGCGCCGACGAGGTCGCGACCTTGTTGCCGTTGGCTCCCTCGACGAACGTGACGTTGTCGACGGTCGAGACGTTCACGAGGGTGATGGAGCTGTTGAACGAGAGGTTCACGACGGCTCCCGTCACGGTCACGATGCTGTTGGAGGCCTCCACGACGACGTTCTCGCAGTCGCCGTCGATGGTCACGTTCGAGCTGTCGTCGACGATGGTCGCCGTGCCGTCGACGCACTCACCGGTGACGTCGGGGATCGTGTACTCGGAACCGGTGGTGGATTCGGCGGCAGCCGTCGGTGACGCGCTCGTCGTCGACGTCGCATCCGCGTCGGTGCATCCGGCGAGGGCGATGACGGCGAGGCCCGCGGCGGCGAGGAGGGTGGGTTGCTTGGACATGGGTGCTCCTTCGGAGGCTCGGTAGGGGGAGGCAGGAGCCGCCGGCCCGGTGCAGTGACACCGGGCCAGGCGGCCCGATGGTCAGCTCACTGGGTGAGGGTGAAGTCGTACCCGGACGAGGCGATGACCTTGCCGCCGACGGTCTCGGTCACCGTGCCGCCGGAAGTAGCGCGCCGGGAGATAGTCACGCGGCCAGGTGATGGTCCACTCCCCGGTCCGCGGGTCGGCGATCGCGGAGCCGAGGTCGGTGCCCCACGCGCCCGTGATCTGCACCCGCGCCCCGGGGTTCGCCGCACCGGTGAACACCGGCCTGGTGCCGGTGAGGGTGTCGCCGACTCTCGGCGAGGTGACGACGAGTCGGGGCTGGACGATCGTGAAGTCGTAGACGAAGGTGTGCGTCGGCACCCCGTCCACGAACTGCTTCACGGTGCCTCCGGCATACCGGCTCGGCAGGAGGCTCTTGTTCCAGGTGATCGACCAAGCACCGCTCGCGTCGACCCGCTCCACTGAGCCGAGGACGTCGCCCCACGCGCCACGGATCTCGATGCGCGACCCCGGCTCGCCGGTCCCACGGAACACTGGGGTCGTCTCACTGATCGTCTCGCCGCGCCTCGGCGACTCGACCACCAGAGGGGGCGATCGGCTCGTCCGGCGCCCGGACGATGTTCGCCGTGAAGTCGGCGATCGTGATGCGGGAGGAACCGTAGGTGACCTTGCCGCCCGTGGCCTCGCCGACGGGAGCGTCGTCGTTCGCCCGCAGCGTGAACCTCAGCGTGGTCGTGCCGACCGGCAAGACACCCCCGAAGCCCAACGCGTCGAGCGTGAAGGCCGGGTGGTCGACCGCGGTGATCCGCGTGTACACCGGGTGGTAGACGTCGATACGCTGACCACCGGCATCGGCGTTGAACGTCGCCGCCACCTCCACGGACTGACCGGGGGCGAGCGTCGGCGTGGGGATCGAGGCGCCGGGCGCGAGCGGCGACGGGACCGTGAAGTCGAAACGCACCTGGACATCCGACCCGGTCCCGCTCTGGGTCGCGGTTCCCGTGTAGCGGCCGGGCTCGAGCTGGATCGACGGAACCGACCAGGAGGTCGAGTCCAGGGGGACGTTCGTGCTCGCGAGCAGGGCCTGCGCGTCGGTGCGGATCGAGATGGACGATCCGGGCTGCCCGATACCGCTGAACGTGGGGGTCGGCGTGTCCACCGTGGCGCCGATCGCCGGGGTCCGCAGTTCGAACGGCTCGATCGGGGCCAGCTGCGACTCCACGACGACATCGGTGAGCGCGTCCATCGTGAGCTCGACGAAGGTGTCGTTGTCCGTCCCGCCCAAGGAGTACGGACTCGACACCGGGTACAGGGCGTAGCCGGCCACCCACGTGTTCGAGACGTACCGCCACTCGAAGTCCTGCGACGGGGAACCGGTGCACGTCCGGGCTGCGACGAGCGCGCGGGAGCCGTCGCCGGCGGGCGTCAGGCAGAGCGTCGAGGACGTTCCCGTGCCGGTGATCGGCCCGGCCGCACCGACGGCAGGGAGGGAATACGTCCCCGCGAGCGACGCTGCTCCGCCCACCGAGGACGAGTACAGCCGCTGGACGTTGCGACCCGACTCCGGCGAGGAGAGCCCGACGTACGCCGAGGATCCGCTGGAACGGTTCTGCAGGACGAGCTTGCCGATCACCCTCGACGTGCCTGCCGAAGGGGCCACGGCGTCCGACGCACCGGGGGCATCCCCGGTGCCGAACGCGTCACCGGGTGCGTCGTCGTGCTCCTGCGGGTCCGCGATGGACCCGACGGGCGGAGCAGCGGACGCCGGACCCGGGAGTCCCACCGCGGTGAGCAGGATGGTCGCGGCGGCCAGGGCCGAGAGCGTGGAGCGCCGGAGTAGGGAGCGCGGAGCACGGATCAGAGCAGTCACGAGGACCGAGGCTACTCATCTGGAATATCGCCGTGGGGGCTGCCGCCGAATCTGTGGAGAACTCGTCCTCAGTCGGTCGGCACGTGCCGCTCGTCTGGCCCGACGTACTCGGACAGCGGACGGATGAGCGCGTTCGACGCCAGCTGCTCGGCGATGTGCGCCGTCCACCCGACGATCCGAGCGGCGACGAACAGCGGCGTGAACGTGGCCGTGTCGAACCCGATCAGGTTGTACGCCGGGCCCGAGGGGTAGTCGAGGTTCGGCTTGATGTTCTTCCGCGCGACCATGTCCGCTTCGAGCGTCGTGTACAGCTCGAGGATCTCGGGCTTGCCGTAGTGCTCGGCGAGCCGCTCGAGCGCCTTGAGCATCGTCGGCACGCGCGAGTCGCCGTTCTTGTAGACCCGGTGTCCGAAGCCCATGATCTTGCGCTTCTCGGCGAGCGCCGCGTCGAGCCAGGCGCTGGCCTGGTCAGCCGTCCCGATCTCGTCGAAGACGTGCATGACGGCCTCGTTCGCCCCACCGTGCAGGGCGCCCTTGAGCGCGCCGATCGCACCGGTGACCGCCGAGTACAGGTCGCTGAGGGTCGAGGTGATGACCCGGGCGGTGAACGTCGACGCGTTGAAGGAGTGCTCCGCGTAGAGGATCATCGAGACGTCGAACGCCTCGACGACGACCGGATCGGCCTCTTCGCCGAAGGTCATGAAGAGGAAGTTCGCGCTGTAGCCGAGGTCGTCGCGCGGCGGGACGAGCTCGAGGCCGTGGCGGCGGCGCTGGTCGTAGGCGACGATCGCCGGCAGCTTCGCGTACAGGCTCGCGGCCTTCACCGCGTTGGCCTCGGGGGTGTTGGTCTCGGCGGTCGGGTCGTTCGCGCCGATCACGCTGACGGCCGTGCGGAGGGCGTCCATCGGGTGGCTCTCGGTCGGGAGGAGGTCGATGGCCGCCTTGACGTTGTCGTCGAGCGCGCGCTGGCCCCGCTCCAACGCCGTGAACTCCGCGAGTTCGGCGTCCGTGGGCAGTTCACCGTTCCAGAGCAGGTACGCGACCTGCTCGAAGCTGCAGTGCTCGGCGAGTTCCTGGACCGGATACCCGCGGTAGAGCAGGGAGTTCGTCTCCGGGTTCACCTTCGAGACGCTCGTCACGTCGACGACGACGCCGGCGAGACCCTTCTTGATGTCGCTGGTCGCTTCGGTCATGCGTTGCTCCTTTGCGTACTGCCTGCGCGCGTCCTGCGCGCGTCGGTCGAGCTTGGCACCCGGCTCGCCCCTCGACAAGCTCGGGGAGCGGAGACCCAGGTGGTGTTCACCGGTGCGGGGACGCCTACCGGTCGATGGTGAAGTTGAAGACCGAGGTGTCGAAGCGGTTGTAGCCCTCGTAGTCGATCAGTTCGTAGAGGTCGGCACGGTGCTGCATCTCACCGAGCTTGCTCGTGAGCGAGCCCTCGTCGTTCAGCGTGTCGAGCGCGCGACCGGCGGCGCCCATCGCGATGCGGAGGAGCGACACCGGCCAGATGACGAGGTTCACGCCCACATCGGCGAGCTGCTGAGTCGTGAACAGCTCGCTCTTGCCGAACTCCGTCATGTTGGCGAGGATCGGCACGTCGACCGCGTCGCGGACGGCGGCGAACTCCTCGAGCGACCGCATCGCCTCGGGGAAGATCGCGTCGGCTCCGGCGTCGACGAGCTGCTTGGCCCGGTCGATCGCGGCGTCGAGCCCGTCGACGGCGGCGATGTCGGTGCGCGCCATGATGAGCAGGTTCGGGTCTCGCCGGGCGTCCACGGCGGCACGGATCCGGCCGAGCGCAGTGGAGGTGTCGACGACCTGCTTGCCGTCGAGGTGGCCGCAGCGCTTCGGGTTGACCTGGTCCTCGATGTGGAGCCCGGCGAGCCCGGCGTCCTCGATCTCCTGGACGGTGCGTGCGACGTTCATCGGCTCCCCGAAGCCGGTGTCGGCGTCGACGATCGCGGGCAGCTCGGTCATCCGGGCGATCTGCTTGGCGCGACCGGCGACCTCGGTGAGGGTCGTCAGTCCGATGTCGGGCAGCCCGAGGTCGGCGGAGAGCACCGCGCCGGAGATGTAGACGCCGTCGAAGCCCTTCTGTTCGATGAGCCTCGCCGAGAGCGGGTTGAACGCGCCCGGGAAGCGCAGCAGCTCACCGGTGGCGAGTCGCTCGCGGAACAGCCGGCGCTTCTCGGCCGGCGTGGTCTCGCTGTACAGCATCAGCGCAGTCCCTTCTGGAGGTCGGCCGGCATCAGAACAGGCCGGTCGGGTGGGGTGCCGAGGCGAGGACCCCGGAGGCGGCCTGGATGCTCAGCTGCTTGACCTCGTCGGCGTCGAGTTCCGGGAGACGTTCGGCGAGCGCGAGGAAACGCTCGATCTCCTCCGGGTCGAGGACGTCGGCGGCGAGCGTGCGGAACTTGTGGACGTAGTCGGCGCGCGCGAACGGCCGGGCGCCGAGCGGGTGGGCGTCGGCGACGGCGATCTCGTCGACGATGGTCGACCCGTCCGTGAGCGTGATCTCGATGCGCCCGCCGAACGCCTGTTCCGCCGGGTCCAGCGAGTGGTAGCGGCGCGTCCACTCAGCGTCCTCCGCCGTCGAGATCCGGTGCCACAGCTCGACGGTGTCGGCGCGGGTGGCGCGCTCGGGACGGTAGGAGTCGACGTGGTGCCACGCGCCGTCCTGCAGCGCCACCGCGACGATGTAGGGGATGGAGTGGTCGAGCGTCTCGCGCGACGCCGTCGGGTCGTACTTCTGCGGGTCGTTCGCGCCGGAGCCGATGACGTAGTGCGTGTGGTGCGAGGTGTGGAGGACGATGCGGTCCACGGCTCCGGGGGCGAGGACTTCCGGGTGCTCGTGGTGCAGCTTGCGGGCGAGGTCGATCCACGCCTGCGCCTGGTACTCCGCCGAGTGCTCCTTCGTGAAGGAGTCGAGGATCGCGAGCTTCGGCTCACCGGCGCCGGGCAACGGGACGTCGTACGAGGCGTCGGGGCCGTCGAGCAGCCAGGCGACCACGCCGTCCTCGCCCTCGTAGATCGGCGACGGGCTGGTCTCGCCGCGCATCGCCCGGTCGACGGCCTCGACCGCCATCTTGCCGGCGAACGCGGGAGCGTGCGCCTTCCAGGTGGAGATCTCGCCCTTGCGCGACTGGCGGGTGGCCGTCGTGGTGTGGAGTGCCTGGCCGATCGCCTGGTGGATGGTGGCCTGATCGAGGCCGAGCATCGTGCCGATGCCGGCCGCGGCGCTCGGGCCGAGGTGTGCGACGTGGTCGATCTTGTGTCGGTGCAGGCTGATCGCCTTCGCGAGGTCGATCTGGATCTCGTAGCCGGTCGCGATCCCGCGGACGAGGTCGGCGCCCGTGCAGCCGACGTGCTGGGCCACCGCGACGATGGGCGGGATGTTGTCGCCCGGGTGCGAGTACTCGGCGGCGAGGAAGGTGTCGTGGAAGTCGAGCTCGCGCACGGCGACGCCGTTGGCCCAGGCCGCCCATTCCGGGGAGACGCGGCGGGCGAGGTCGGGCCCGAACACGGTGGCACCGTCGCCGCCGGTGCTGACGGGGTGGCTGAGCGCCTGGGCGCGAGCCGAGGAGACGGGCCGGCGCGTGAGCGAGGCGGCTGCGACGGCGGCGTTGTCGATCACGCGGTTGATGATCATGTCGACGACCTCGGGCGTCACCTCCACCGGATCGGTCGCGACGCGGGCGAGCTGCCAGGCGAGCTGTCCTTCGCGGGCGAGGTTCTCGTCACTGCGGTGGACGCGCAAGTGGTGCTGGATCACGGGTGTTCCTTTCGGGTGCGGCCCGTCCGAGTGTGCTGCGGGGCGTCGCGTCCTCCAGCCTACGCCCGCGGGTCCGTGGCGCCGCAGCAGGAGAACCGCCCGGGAACAGGACATTTCGCGTGGAACGGTCCTGCTGTCGCGCTGTTCTCCTGGCACCGTGGAATACCAGCTTCGTTCTCCGCATCCACCCAGCCCGCGTACACCGCGCATACGGCGGCCACGGACAGAGTGACACGCGTACCGACCCCTCACGAACCGAAGGAGACGACCGTGCCGATGCACACCCCTGGGGCACCGCAGACCCCGCACCTGTTCGGCGACGTGATCCGAGCCGAGGCGCTCCACTACACCGAACTGTTCGCGGAGAAGCCGTTCGTGCCGGCCCTGCTGCTCTACTGCTCGAACGGTGCGTACCGCATCCTGTCGCCGGGCGAGGACCACCCCGGCAGTTACGTCGCCGAAGGGCCGCTGTCCGCGGAGCGGGTGCGCGTGAACTTCATCTCGTGGCCGTCCGAGGACTGGAACCGGAACGTCGCCTTCCACGTGCTCGACTTCGACCGGACGACCGGAGGGTTCACCCAGCGACTGCGGCTCCCGGGCGATCCCGAGCCGAAGCACCAGGCCGGCCGCCACACCGAGGTCACCGACCTCGGTGCCTGGGACGCGGACACGACGTGGGAGACGGCCGAGCCGCTCCTCCACGAGACCTTCGAGGCACTCGCCCGCGGCTGACGGAGCGAGCGGTGGGCCGAGCGAGCGGCTGGCCGTCACCGGACGGGACGAACCAGCGTGTCCGGACGATCGCCGACGGTCGGGGTCAGGCGGCGAGCAGCTGCGGGTCGGCAGCGGGGCGCAGCGGGGTGATCGTCGCGTCGGCGAGCGCGTCCTCGGCGAGGGGCAGCTCGACGACGATCGGAGCCGCCGCGGTCTCGAAGCGGTCGGCGATGTCGAACATGAGCGCGTCGAGGCGGGTGCGGAGCGCGTCGGCGATGGTCACCACCACCTCGGAGGAGGCGTCCTTCCGGCCGCGTTCGATCTCCGACAGGTAGGGCGTCGAGACGGCTGCGGCGGTCGCGACGTCCTGCAGGGTGCGCCCCTGTTCGAGTCGACGCGTGCGCAGGGCCGCGCCGAGGGCTTCGCGGTACAACATGGCGACTCCTTCCGGCTGCGGGCGCGGGCTCCGTGACCGCGTGCTCTCACTGTAGGCGCGGCTCGGCCAGGCTCGGGGAGCCCGCGTTCTGCCGTCAGCGGACAGGGCGGGCCGGCCGCTACAGGAAGATGTCGGGGTAGAGCTCCGACTCGTCGACGCCCGGCGAGTACTTCGCGAGGTCGGTGACCCCGGCCTCCGCGAGGACGTCCTCCACGATGAGCGACCGACCCGTGAGCTCACGCGCCGACGCCGTCAGGACCTCGTAGGCCGCGTCGGCGTAGATCTCCGGGGTGCGACTCTTCGCCAGGAGGGCCTCGCCGCCGAGGATGTTGCCGACCGCCGCCGTCTTGATCGTCGTCTTCGGCCAGAGCGTGTTCGCGGCGATGCCGTCGCGTCCGAACTCGGCCGCGAGACCGAGCGTCACCATCGACATGCCGTACTTCGCGAGCGTGTAGCCGGTGTGCGCGCCGAGCCACTTCGGGTCGAGGTTGAGCGGCGGCGACAGCGACAGGATGTGCGGGTTCTCCGCGTCCTTCAGCATGGGGATGGCCGCCCGCGACAGCATGAACGTGCCACGCACGTTCACGTCCTGCATGAGGTCGTACCGCTTCGCATCGAGGTCGAGGGTCCGCGCGAGGCTGATGACGCTCGCGTTGTTGACGACGATGTCGATGCCGCCGAACTCACCGGCCGTCTCGAACACGGCCCGGGTGATGTCGTCGTCGTTCCGGACGTCGCCGAGGATCGGGAGCGCCTGCCCACCGGCCTCGCGGATCGCGTCCGCTGCGGTGTGGATCGTCCCCTCGAGGCGGGGATCGGGGGTGTCGGTCTTGGCGAGGATCGCGACGTTCGCGCCGTCGCGGGCCGCACGCAGGGCGATCGCGAGGCCGATGCCGCGGCTGCCGCCCGACATGAGGATGGTCTTGCCGGCGAGGGTGGTCATGCGGTGGGCTCCTTCGGGGTGGTGGTGGTCGACGCGGCGGCGCGCTTCGCCGACGCGGCGGCGAACGCCGCGACGCGCGCGACCGACTCGGGCGTCTCGATCGCCGCGCCGATCGTGCGGGCTTCGTCGTCGAGGGCGTCCTGGTAGCCGCGGCCGACGCTCTCGCGCAGCAGCCGCCGCGCCTGACCGAACGCGGCCGTGGCTCCGGCCAACCAGAACGCGGCCACCTCGCGTGCACGGGCGTCGAGCTGCTCGGCGGGGACCACCTCGGTCACGAGCCCCCAGTCGAGCGCCTCCTCGGCGCTCAGCATCCGCGGGCCGAGGGTGAGCTCGAGCGCCCGACGCATCCCGACCGCCTCGGGCAGCAGGGTGCTCACGCCGCAGTCCGGAGTGAGGCCGATGTCGGCGTACTTGCTGACGAACTTCGCCCGGTCGGACGCGATGATCACGTCGGCGACGAGCATGAACCCCAGCCCACCGCCCGCGACAGCCCCCTGGACGGCGGCGACGATCGGCTTCGCGACCGACTGCAGCGTCCGGTGGCCCTCGTGGATGATGTCGGCGAGCTCGGTGACGAAGGCGCCCGTCGATCCCTGCGCTGCCGTCACCCATCCGCGACATCGCGAGGACGTCGCCACCCGCGCAGAACGCCGGACCGTTGGCGTCGAACAGGACCGCCCGGACGTCGTCGCGCTCCGCGATCTCGAGGGCGAGGTCGCGCCACCGTCTGGCCGCACGGTCGTCGATCGCGTTGAGGCTCGCGGGCCGGTTGAGCGTGAGGTGCGCGAGGCCGTCGCTCACCTCGAAGAGGATGGTGTCGTCGCTGGTCACGGAGTGGCTCCCTGGTCGGTGGATGGGTTCGTCGGCATCGGAGAGCCGGTCATTTCGGCGCCATCCGGATCGCGCCGTCGAGGCGGATCGTCTCACCGTTGAGGTAGCCGTTCTCGACGATGTGCAGCGCGAGCGCGGCGTACTCGTCGGGGCGGCCGAGGCGGGCCGGGTACGGCACCTGGTGCCCGAGCGACTCCTGCGCCGCCTCGGGCAGTCCGGCGAGCATGGGCGTCTCCATGATGCCGGGCGCGATCGTCACGACCCGGATCCCGAAACGCGCCAGCTCGCGGGCGATCGGCAGCGTCATCGAGTGCACCGCCCCCTTGGACGCGGCGTAGGCGGGCTGGCCGATCTGTCCGTCGAAGGCGGCGACGGACGCGGTGTTGATGATGACGCCGCGGTCTCCTGCGCCGTCGACGGGATCACCGTCCGGATCGTTGTGCTGCATCGCGTCGGCGGTCAGCCGGATGACGTTGAAGGTGCCGAGGACGTTGACGCGCAGGACGCGTTCGAAGGCACCGAGGTCCGCCGGGCCGTCGCGGCCGAGCACCTTCGCCGGTGGTGCGATGCCGGCGCAGTTCACGACGACCCGCAGCGGTCCACGCGACACCGCCGCTTCGACCGCCGCCTGCACCTGCTCACCGTCGGTGACGTCGGCGGGCACGAAGGTCGCGAACCCGCCGAGCTCCTCGGCCCGCTCCGCCCCGGGTGAACCGGGGAGGTCGACGAGCACGACGCGCGCGCCGGCACCGGCCAGCCGCGTCGCGGTCGCGAATCCGAGTCCCGAGGCGCCGCCGGTGACGATCGCCGAACTGCCGGTCACATCCATGTGCGTGGTTCCCTTCACGTGGTGGGCGCGCCCATCAGAGGCGCTCGATGATCGTCGCGTTGGCCATACCGCCGCCCTCGCACATCGTCTGCAGCCCGTAGCGGCCGCCGGTCGCCTCGAGCTGGCCGAGGAGGGTGGCGAGGAGCTTCGTCCCGGAGGCGCCGAGCGGGTGCCCGAGGGCGATCGCCCCACCCCGCGGATTGAGCCGGTCGTCGTCCACCCCGAACTCGCGTTGCCACGCGAGCGGGACGGACGCGAACGCCTCGTTGACCTCGAACGCGTCGATGTCGTCGATGCCGAGCCCGCTGCGCTCCAGGATGCGGCGGGTGGCGGGGAGGATGCCGGTGAGCATCTCGATCGGGTCGCTCCCGACCGCGGCGAAGGAGACGAAGCGCGCACGCGGCGTCAGCCCCAGCTCGAGCGCCCGGACCTCGCTCATGATGAGCGCGGCGGAGGCGCCGTCGGTGAGCGGTGAGGCGTTCCCCGGGGTGATCCGCCAGGCGATCTCGGGGAAGCGCGCCGCGAGCCGCTCGTCGCGGAAGACGGCGGGGAGTCCGGCGAGCGCCTCGGGGGTCGTCCCGGCACGGACCGTCTCGTCGGTCGTGACGACGGAACCGTCGGGGAGGGTGACGGCGACGACCTCGCCGTCGAACCCGCCGGACGCCCAGGTCGCGGCGGCGCGCTCGTGGGAGCGGGCGGCGAAGGCGTCGAGCTCCTCGCGGCTGAGGTTCCAGCGGGCGGCGATGAGTTCGGCGGAGACACCCTGGCCGACGAGGCCATCGGGGAAGCGGGCTCGGAGGGCGGAGCCGAAGGGGTCTGCCCCCTGCACGTTGGAGCCCATCGGCGCCCGACTCATCGATTCGACACCGCAGGCGATGACGACGTCGTTGCCGGCCGACATGACGCTCTGCGCGGCGAAGGTGGTGGCCTGCTGGCTGGAGCCGCACTGCCGGTCGATGGTGGTGCCGGGCGTCTCCTGCGGGAGGCCTGCGGCGAGCGCCGCGTTCCGCGCGATGTTCTGCCCCTGCTCGCCGGACTGGGTGACGCAGCCGGCGTAGACGTCCTCGACGACCGCGGGATCGATGCCGGTCCGCTCCACGAGCGCACGGATCGTGCCGGCGAGGAGGTCCGTCGGGTGCACGGCGTTCAGCGCACCGCCCGGTTTGCCCCGGCCGGACGGCGTCCGGATCGCGTCGACGATCACTGCAGTGCGCATAGCCATCTCCTTCGAGGTCTGCGTCCACCCTAGGCCTGGCGCCTGCGCGGACGGCGGCGGTTGTGGCCCTTCGACAAGCGAGGGGCCGGAACGTCCGTGTCCGCTGGACCGGCCCGACGATCCGCGGTCGGCGCCACGTACGATTGAGCGGTGGCCGACCCGAAGATCCTCCTGTACTACGCGTTCGCTCCCCTGGCGGACCCGGAGGCGATCCGGCTGTGGCAGCGCGACCTCTGCGAGTCACTCGGTCTCCGTGGCCGCATCCTCATCTCGAAGGACGGCATCAACGGCACCGTCGGCGGCGAGCTCGACGCCTGCAAGCTCTACGTCCGGAAGACGAAGGAGCACCCCGCGTTCCGCGACCTCGACGTGAAGTGGAGCGACGGCTCCGGCTTCGACGAGGACGACCCCGTGCGCACGGCCAGGCACCGACCCGCGCCCTGGCGTCGGAGTAGCGACTTCCCGAAGCTCAGCGTGAAGGTGCGCGAGGAGATCGTGTCCTTCGGCGCCCCCGGTGAGCTCGTGGTGGACGAGCACGGCGTCACCGGCGGCGGGGTGCACCTGCAGCCGACGGAACTGCACGAGCTCGTCGCGGAGCGCGGCGACGACGTCGTGTTCTTCGACGGCCGGAACGCCTTCGAGGCCGAGATCGGGCGGTTCGCCGGTGCGGTCGTGCCCGACGTCGCGACCACCCGGGACTTCGTCGCCGAACTCGACAGCGGCAAGTACGACCACCTGAAGGACAAGCCGGTCGTCACCTACTGCACGGGCGGCATCCGCTGCGAGGTGCTCTCGGGACTCATGCGCTCTCGCGGCTTCGGCGAGGTGTACCAGCTCGACGGCGGCATCGTCCGGTACGGCGAGCAGTTCGGCGACGACGGCCTGTGGGAGGGATCCCTGTACGTGTTCGACAAGCGGGGCTCGCTCGAGTTCAGTGATCATGCGGCCGTCATCGGGCACTGCGTCGTCTGCGACGCGTCGACGAAGCACCTGCAGAACTGCGCGGACCCCTCCTGCAAGACGCAGTTGGTCGTGTGCGAGGCGCACGCGGACGGGCCCGACGGCGGCCCGCGATGCGCCGTGCACACCGGGGCCGACGTCTCCACCGATGCTCGCACCGGCCGGCCCGCCTGAGCCGCCACCGTCATGACCGCCCACTTCCGCCTCCGCACCGAGCTCGCCGGGACGATGCAGCAGGCCTTCGACCTCTCGCGGTCGATCGACGCCCACCTCGGCTCGATGGCGGACACCGGTGAACGGGCGGTCGGCGGCGTGACCTCCGGGCTGATCGGCCTCGGTGAGACCGTCACCTGGCGGGCGAAGCACTTCGGTGTGCCGTGGACGATGACGAGTCGGATCACCGCGTTCGAGGAACCCCACCGGTTCACCGATGAACAGGTGTCCGGTCCGTTCCGGACGTTCCGCCACGTCCACCTCTTCGAACCGCTCGAGCGCCCGATGGGGACGGCGCGGACCATCATGCTCGACGACGTCACGTTCTCGGCGCCGTTCGGTCCGCTCGGGGTCGTGGCCGAACACGTCGCGCTCACCCGGCACCTGCGACGGCTCATCGAGTCGCGGAACCGGTGGTTGGCTGAGGCACTTCGACAAGCTCAGTGACCGATAGGTGCGGCTCAGTGACCGGAGGGTGCGGCGGTCCGGTCCCTGAGCCTGTCGAAGGGCGGATACCTCGACATCGAGACAACCCGACACCTGTCGTGCCGCGCCCTGACCGCGCACATCCGCCCCTGCCAAGATGGAGCCATGGGTGCTCGCACGAAGTCGAAACTGGCCATCATCGGGGCGGGGAGCGTCGGTTCGTCCCTCGCCTACGCCTCGCTCATCCGCGGCAGCGCCCGGCGGGTGGCGCTCTACGACATCGACGGCAAGCGGGCCTCGGCCGAGGTCCTCGACCTCGCCCACGGGACGCAGTTCACCGGGTCGAGCAGCATCACGGGCGGTGACGACATCTCGGTCGTCGCCGATGCGGACGTCGTCGTGATCACGGCCGGCGCGAAGCAGGAACCCGGCCAGACCCGACTCGACCTCGCTGGCACGAACATCCGCATCCTCGAGCAGCTGCTCCCGAAACTCGTCGAGCACGCACCGGACGCCGTCTACATGCTCGTCACGAACCCGTGCGACGTCCTCACCGTCGCCGCCCAGCAGATCACGGGGCTGCCGCGCGAACGCGTCTTCTCCTCCGGCACCGTCCTCGACACCTCCCGGCTGCGCTGGTTGCTCGCTGAGCGCGCGGGTGTCGCGACCTCGGCGGTGCACGCACTCATCGTCGGCGAGCACGGCGACAGCGAACTGCCGCTGTGGTCGCAGGCGACCATCGGCCCCGTCCCGATCCTCGACTGGGAGCTGCCCGACGGCTCGCGCTTCACGGAGCAGCAGCTCGACGAGATCGCGACCGACGTCCGGACGGCCGCCTATCGCGTCATCGAGGGCAAGGGCGCGACGAACTACGCGATCGGGCTCTCCGGGTGCACGCATCGTCGAGGCCATCCTCGGCGACGAGCACGCGATCCTGCCGGTGAGCACCGTGCTCGACGGGTACCACGGCGTCAGCGGGGTCGCCCTGTCGGTGCCGAGCATCGTCGACCGTTCGGGCGTGCGCTCGGTGGTCGAGGTCGCGATGTCGCCCCGCGAGGAACAGCAGTTCGCCGACTCGGCCGCTGCCGTCCGCGCGTCGCTCGACTCCCTCGGGCTGTAGCAGCCGACCTCCTCCTCGACTCCGCCGTCCCTGTCTCAGGAGAGGTGCGGCGCGCCGCCCCGATGCGCGCCGGCCACGCCGGGCATCTCCTGAGACGGGGCCACCGGCGCCTTCACCGGGATCTCCCCCGAGCGGCCGATGCGCAACCGGTGTCGGCCCCGATAGCGTTGCAGGACGAGGCGCGGATCCGGCCGCGCCCCTGGGGAGGCACCGGATGACCGCTGGCGTGACGATCGAGTTCGATGGACTCTCGAAATCCTTCGGGGCGGTGCAGGCGGTCGACGACTTGACGTTCCACGTGGAACCGGGCAAGGTCACCGGCTTCCTCGGCCCGAACGGCGCCGGGAAGACGACGACCCTGCGCATGCTGCTCGGCCTCGTGCAACCGACGTCGGGGAGGGCGACCTTCGGCGGTGTCCCCTACGCCAAGCTGCCGGTCCCAGCAGCGACCGTCGGAGCGGCTCTCGAGGCGGCGAGCTTCGTCCCCGGCCGCACCGCCCGGAACCATCTGCGCGTGCACGCCTCGGCAGCGCGTCTGCCGGCGAGCCGGGTGGACGTCGTGCTCGCGCAGGTCGGCCTGCTCGAGGTCGCAGACCGACGCGTCGCCGGGTACTCGCTCGGCATGCGCCAGCGGCTCGGTCTCGCGACCGCGCTCCTCGGCGACCCCGGTGTGCTCGTCCTCGACGAACCGATCAACGGGCTCGACCCCGAGGGGATCAAGTGGATCCGCGGCTTCCTCACCGCACTCGCGGCCGAGGGTCGGACCGTCCTCATCAGCTCGCACCTGCTCAGCGAGGTGCAGCAGTCCGTCGACGAGGTCGTGATCATCGCGAAGGGACGGCTTGCGCACGTGGGCACGCTCGCGAGCCTCGACGCCGCCGACACCCTGCGCGTCGTCGTGAACTCCCCGGAGCACGAGCGGCTCGCCACGGCGCTGACCGCCGCGGGGTACACCTTCGACCAGGCCCGCGCGGGGCTCGTCGTGCACGATGTGGAGGCGATCGACATCGGCCGGGTCGCGCTCGCCGCCGGCATTCCGCTCAGTGCGTTGTCGCGGCATCGATCAGGGCTCGAGGATTCGTTCCTCGCGCTCGTCAGCGGTGGGGAGGACCACGCATGACCTCACTACTGGCAGCCATCCGCTCCGAGTTCCTCAAGGTGTTCACCACCCGCGTGTGGTGGGGCCTCGCGCTCATCCTGTTCGTGTACGTCGGGTTCGCCGCGGCCGGGGCGGCGCTCCTCTTCGCCAACATCCCGGGCGCGGCCGAGTCCAGCGGGGCCGGGGCGCAGGCGACGAGCGAGATGCTCACCCAACCCGGTCTCATCTACGGCTTCGCGACGAGCATCGGGTACGTCTTCCCCGTCCTGCTCGGTGCGCTCGCCACGACCGGCGAGTTCCGGCATCAGAGCCTGACGCCGACGTTCCTCGCCAACCCGAACCGCGGCCACGTCCTCGTCGGCAAGGTCCTGGCACTGACCGGGGTCGGCGCGCTGTACGGCGTGATCGCGCTGGTCGCGTCCGTCGGTCTCGGCGGCGGCGCCCTGGCCATCAGCGGCATCGATCCGATGCTGACCGACCCCGACACCTGGGCGCTCATCGGCCGTGCGGTGCTCGCGATGGCCCTGTGGGGTGCGATCGGCGTCGGTCTCGGGGCGGTGCTGCCGAGCCAGGTGGGCGCGATCATCGTCGTGCTGGCCTTCACGCAGTTCGTCGAGCCGCTGCTGCGCCTGGCCTCCTCATTCTCCGAGGTCACCGCGTCCATCGGCCGGTTCCTGCCGGGTGCTGCGACGGACGCGCTCGTCGGACCGAGCTTCTACTCGATGATGTCCGCTCAGCAGGACGCGCTGACCTGGTGGCAGGGCGGACTCGTCCTCCTCGGCATCGGGGTCGTCGTCGCGCTCATCGGCTACGCCACGACCTGGCGCCGCGACGTCACCTAGGCACGGCGCGCGCGACGGCTCAAGCCAGCCAGCCTCTCGCCGGCGAGGCGTAGGCTCGACGGACAGCCACCGACCGGTCACCGCACCGGAGACAGGAGCACCATGGGCCGCGCATACCTCGTCGAGCAGGTCGAGCACGAGGGTGGCAAACCCACCCGGACGGTCGACCTCCGCGACCTCCCCGACGCCTCGCTGCCCGACGCCGCCGTCACCGTCGACGTCGAGTACTCGAGCATCAACTACAAGGACGCCCTCGTCCTCACCGGGAAGCCGGGCGTCGTGCGGTCGTTCCCGATGGTCGCGGGCATCGACCTCGTGGGCGTCGTCGCGGCGTCGAGTGATCCCGCGTGGAGCGCCGGCGACCGCGTGGCCCTGTTCGGCGACGGCCTGAGCGAGACCCGGTACGGCGGGCTGTCCGAGCGTGCGAAGGTGCGGTCCGACGCGCTCGTCCGCGTCCCCGACCACGTCTCGAGCGCACAGGCCGCCGCGATCGGCACCGCCGGGTACACCGCGGCCCTCGCCGTGCTCGCGCTCGAGCACGGCAGCGCGACCTCCGGTGCCGTCCGCGTCGGCGGGCTCCCCGTGCTCGTCACGGGAGCGGGTGGCGGGGTCGGAAGCATCGCGATCGCACTGCTGGCCGCCGCCGGCTTCGAGGTCACCGCCTCGACCGGGCGGGTCGACGAGCTGGGTGACGCCCTGCGGCGGCTCGGAGCGACGTCGATCGTCGACCGTGCCGAGTTCGCCGAGGCCGGCCGCCCACTCGGCAGCCAGCGCTGGGCGGGAGCCGTCGACTCCGTCGGCGGTCAGACGCTCGCGACGGTCCTGTCGCAGGTCGAGTACGGCGGGACGGTCGCCGCCTGTGGGCTCGCCGGCGGGTCCGACCTCCCGACGTCGGTCATGCCGTTCATCCTCCGCGGGGTCACGCTCGCGGGCGTGAACTCCGTCGAGGCACCGCTCCCCCTGCGGCAGGCCGCCTGGGAGCGCGTGACCACCGCGCTCGACCTCGACGTGCTCGACACCCTGACCGAGACGGTCTCCCTCACCGAGGCGACGGATGCGGCGGAGCGGGTCCTCGCAGGCTCCGTCCACGGCCGGATCGTCGTCGACGTCCGCGCCTGATCGGACCCAAGGAACAGGCCCGGCCGTCCCCAACTCAGGAGAACCGCGGCGCGGCGCACGCCCACCCGGGCGACACACCGGCCGACTCCTGAGACAGGGACACTACCGAACCGGCACGACCGAACTCAGGAGAGTTGCGGCGCGGCGCACGCCCACCCGGGCGACACACCCGCCGACTCCTGAGACAGGGACACCGCCCAGCGCTCCAGGAACGCGACAGCGGCCGGTGCCCGAAGGCGACCGGCCGCTGCCGACGGGACTGCTGAGACTCAGTAGCCGGCGGTCGACATGACCGAGCCGAGCGCGACGGCGTAGAAGATGCCGCCGATGATGCCGAGCACGACGAGGATGATGCCGATGATGACACCGATCTTGGCGAGCTGGTTCGGGTAGCCGGCGTCCTTCGACTGCTTCTGCGCGACGAGGCTGATGATCAGGCCGACGAGCGGCACGACGATCGCGAGGATGAGGCCGACGAGGCCGAGCGTCTTGCCCGGGTAGTCGGCGGGCAGGGCGCCGCCCGGCTGCTGCGGGGCGTTGTACTGGGGTGCGTTGGTCATGATGGTTCCTCTCGAGGATGGTAGATGCGCCACGGGCGCGAGCCAACAGTAGTGGGTTAGATACCCGACAGGCGATGGGGACAACTCCCCAATCGCCCGGATGTCACCGGGCTACGGGCAGGTGATGGTGGTCGTGCCGTCGGTGTGGACACCGCTCCCGAGGGAGGCGCACGCCTCGTTGAACGCCGCAGCACCGATCGCGATACCCGCGATGGTCGCGATGATCGCGATGACGATGAAGACGATCGACAGGATGAGGCCGACCTTCGCCAGCGTGTTCTTGACTCCCGCGTTCTTCGACTGCACCAGGGCGACGATGCTGAGGATGAGGCCGATCGGCGGGGCGAGGAACGCGAGGATCAGGCCGACGATGCCGAGCGTCTTGCCGGCGGTCGCGTCGCCGGAGGGAGCTGCGCCGCCGGAGTACGCGGGAGCCGCGCCGTACTGGTCCTTCGGGGGCTGCGGCGCCTGGGGAGCCTGCGGCGGCTGGCCGGGGTATTCACCGGGAGGAGGAGTCGACATGGCTGTGGTCCTTTCGAACAGGCGGATCTACGGAGGTTCGAGCGGGCCCAGAATACCGGTCAGACGTCGTTTTGTGCCCTGTTCGAGGCAAATGATTGCGTACGGCCCTGATCAGCGCCAGGATGCGCGGCGCACCGCGTCCTCGCCCACGATCCGGATCCGGCCGAGACCGCCGTGCGTCCGGCAGCTCGTCCTAGTGCAGGTCGAGGGCGGCGATGAGCTCGGCGCTGCGACGGGTCGTGATGATGAGCCGCGAGTACTCCGCGTCTTCGAGATCGATGACGACCGACGGTTTGGTGCCCTTGATCACCAGGAAGTCCATACCACCGTGGAACTTCCACTGGCCGATGGCGAGCGTCAACGGGATCGCGGTGCCCGGCGCACGGATGCCCCGGACCCAGATCCACGGGTCGTCGGTGATGGTGGCGGAACGGATGCTCGACCGTGGCACGACGACGTTGCTCCGACGCAGCGAGAGCGCCTTGTCGTACGCGGACAGCTCGATCTCCAGTCGGTCGGGGTGCAGACGCAAGGAGGCCATGCCTCTAGTCTGCCAACCCCCACCGACGTTCGCGTTGCCGGAAGTTCACAAAGCGGTAACGCATGGTCTGTGCAGCGTCCGACGTCGCCTGCGGAGCGACCGTCCGACTCAGCGGATGGCCGCCGCAGCCGCACGGGCCGCTGCGGGCAGGGCGTCGACGATACGCCCGATCGCCTCGTCGTCGTGCGCCGCGGAGACGAACCAGGCCTCGTACACGCTCGGCGGGAGCGACACCCCCGCGTCGAGCATGCGGTGGAAGAACGCCGGGTAGCGGAAGGCGTCCTGCCGCAGGACCGCGGCGTAATCGGTCGGTGCCGTCTCGCTGAAGGCGAAGGAGAACAGGTTCCCGGCGCGTTGCACGGTGTGCGCGACCCCGGCCTCCGTGAGCGCGTTCGAGGTCGCCTCGGACACGATCGCGGCCGCCGCGTCGACCCGACGGTAGACGTCCTGGTCGGCGAGGCGCAGCGTCTCGATGCCGGCGGCGAGGGCCACCGGGTTCCCCGAGAGCGTCCCGGCCTGGTAGACCGGGCCGGTCGGTGCGAGCAGGTCCATGAGCTCGGCGCGCCCACCCAGCGCAGCGAGGGGCATGCCGCCGCCGATGACCTTGCCGAAGGTGAAGAGGTCGGGCTGGTACACGCCGACGGGGATGCTGATGGCACCGGTCGAGTTCGCGACGGCGTGGTTGCCGGCCTCCCAGGCCTCGGCACCCGGGACGGGCTCCGTGCCGGGCGCGACGGCGGCGAGTCCGCGGTTGTCGAGCCCCCACCAACCGGCGGAGGAGACGCGGAACCCGGTGAGCACCTCGTCGATGATGACCAGCGCGCCGTACTCGTGCGCGAGCTTCACGACGCTCGCGTTGAACCCGGGAGCCGGCGGGACGACGCCCATGTTGGCGGAGGCCGCCTCCATGATGATCGCGGCGATGTCCTGGCCACGCTCGGCGAAGACCTCGCGGAGTGCCGACCGGTCGTTGTACGGGACGACGATCGTCTGGGCGGCCGTCTCGGGAGTGACCCCGGCGGACCCCGGCAGGGCGAGGGTCGCGACGCCCGACCCCGCTTCGGCGAGCAGGCCGTCGGAGTGGCCGTGGTAGTGCCCGGCGAACTTCACGATGAGGCTGCGACCGGTGGCACCGCGCGCGAGGCGGATGGCCGTCATGGTCGCCTCGGTGCCGGTGGAGACCATGCGCAGCTTCTCGATCGGCGCGACACCGGACGCCTGGACGCGCTCCTTGACGAGCTCCGCGAGCTCGGTCTCGGCCGGGGTGGACGCGCCGAAGGAGAGGCCGCGGGCCGCAGCGGCCTGCACGGCCTCGACGACCTGCGGGTGCGCGTGTCCGAGGAGCGCGGGGCCCCACGCGCTCACGAGGTCGACGTACTGCACGCCCTCGGAGTCGGTGATGTAGGGGCCGGTCGCGGACACCATGAACCGCGGCGTGCCGCCGACGGAGCGGAAGGCACGGACGGGCGAGTTCACCCCACCGGGGATCGACCGCTGGGCTCTGGCGAATGCTGCGTCGTTCATCGGGTTCCTCCTGCACGCAGACCGCGCGCCTCATCCAACCAACCGGCGAGTTCGACGGCCCAGTAGCTCAGGACGGCCTCGGCTCCGGCGCGCTTGATGGACAGCACCGACTCCTCGATCGCGCGTCGGCGGTCGATCCAGCCCTGCCGGGCGGCGGCCTCGATCATCGCGTACTCGCCGGACACCTGGTACGCCCAGACCGGGATCGACACCGTGTCCGCCACGTCGGCCAGGACGTCGAGGAAGCTCCCTGCGGGCTTCACCATGACGATGTCGGCGCCCTCTGCCTCGTCGATGAGCGCCTCGCGCAGACCCTCACGACGGTTGGCGGGGTCGAGCTGGTAGGTGCGGCGATCGCCCTGCAGCTGCGAGTCGACGGCCTCGCGGAAGGGGCCGTAGAGCGCGGACGCGAACTTCGCCGAGTAGGCGAGGATGATCGTGTCGTCGAACCCGGCGGCGTCGAGCGTCTCGCGCACGGCGGCGACCTGGCCGTCCATCATGCCCGAGAGGCCGAGGAGGGCCGAGCCGGACTCCGCCTGGGCCAGCGCCATGTCGCGGTAGCGGTCGAGCGTGCGGTCGTTGTCGACGCGCCCGCGGTCGTCGAGGACACCGCAGTGTCCGTGATCGGTGAACTCGTCGAGGCAGAGGTCGGTCTGCACGACCAGGGCGTCGCCCACCTCGGCGACGAGCGCGCGGGTCGCGACGTTGAGGATGCCGTCGGGGTCGGTCGCGCCGGAACCCACGGCGTCGCGCTCGGCCGGGACGCCGAAGAGCATGACCCCACCGATGCCGGCCGCGGCCGCCTCAGCCGCGGCGCGCTTGGCGCTGTCGACGGTGTGCTGCCGGACACCCGGCATCGAGGAGATCTCGACCGGCTCGGAGACGCCCTCCCGCACGAACATGGGGAGCACCAGCTCCGCCGGGTCGAGTCGCGTCTCGCTGACGAGGCGACGGATGGCCGGCTGCTGCCGGAGACGACGGGGACGGGTCTCGGGAATGCTCACCCGTCCAGCCTACGCGCCGCTGCCGACGCGCCCTCCCGGTTCGCGCAGGGCGTGAAGCCGGTCAGCGGATCCCGTCGCCGGCGTCCTCGTCGCGGTTCCGGCTGAGCGCCACGGACACGATCGCCTCGATCAGCGAGTCGACCGTCTGCTGCTCCGCCACGACGTCGACCCGGAGCCCGTAGCCTCGGGCGTCACGAGCCGTGCGGGGTCCGATCGCCGCGATGACGGTGCTCTCGGGGATCTCGGGGAACTGCGAACGGACCTGCTCCGCCACGCTGCCCGAGGTGACGAGGATGGCACGCACCCGGCCGCTGGCGACGTCGGCGACGATCTTCTCGGCCACCGGGACACCGACCGTGCGGTAGGCCACGACGGACTGGACGTCGTGTCCGGCGGCGATCAGGCCCTCCGTGAGGAGCGGCTTGGCGATGGCCGAGCGGAGCGTGAGGATGCGCTTCGGGTGCGGTTCGAGCGCCGTGAGCTCCTGCACCATGCCCTTGGCGGAGTTGTCCTTCGCCGGCACGAGGTCGACGCTGTAGCCGACGGCGGTGAGCGCGGCAGCGGTCGTCTCGCCGACGGCGGCGACCCTCGTCGTCTCGGGGATCCGGATCCGCTGCGAGGACAGCACGTCGACCGTGGTCGCGCTCGTCACGGTCAGCCAGTCGAACTCGCCCGCCTCGAGCGCCGCGAGCGCGGCCCCGAGGGTCTCCGGGTCGTCGGTGCTGGCGAAGTTGATCATCGGGGCGACGACGGGCGACCCGCCCTTGCCACGGACCGTCCCGGCGACCGAGTCGCCCCACGGACCGCCGCGCGGCACGAGGACGCGCCACCCGCCGAGCGGCTTGGTGGCGGTGGGAACGGTGTTCGACTTCGTCCAGTCCTTCACGCAGCGCCTCCCAGCGGGGCGAGGTCGGCTGCGCCGGCCTCGATGAGCTCGTCTGCGAGCGAGACACCGAGTGCGTCGGCCGCCTGGAGCAGCTCGCGTCCGTGTCCGTCGCCGGAGAAGCCCTCCGCGCGGCTCTCCAGGTGGATCATCTCGGTGCCGTCGAGCGAGTAGACGGCGGCCTGCAGGACGAGGTCCTCGTCGTCGAGCCAGGCTGCCGCGCCGACGGGGGCCGAGCAACCGGCCTCGAGCCGACGGAGCACGGCCCGTTCCGCCGTGGCCTGCCAGCGGCTCGGCGCGTGGTCGAGCAACGCGATGGAACCGGCGATGGACGATTCGTCGTCGTCGAGGCACTCGATCGCGAGCGCCCCCTGCCCCGGCGCGGTCGGCCAGGTGTCGAGGTCGAAGAGCCCGGTCACGGCGTCGAGGCGTCCGAGGCGGGTGAGACCGGCGGCCGCGAGGACGACGGCGTCGAGGTCGTCGTCGATGCGGCGCAGGCGGGTGTCGATGTTGCCGCGGATGTCGACGACCTCGAGGTCGGGCCGGATGCGCTTCAGCTGGGCGATCCGACGCGGTGAGCCGGTGCCGATCCTGGCACCCTGCGGCAGGTCGTCGAGCGAGCGGTCGTCCGAGGCGCACAGGGCGTCGCGCGGATCCTCGCGCATCGGCATGGCGGCGATCGTGAAGCCCTCGGCCGGAGCCGTCGGCAGGTCCTTCAAGGAGTGCACGACGAGATCGCACGCGCCGTCGAGCAGGGCGTCGCGGAGCGCGTTGACGAACACACCCGTCCCGCCGATGGTCGAGAGCGACTCGCGACTCGTGTCGCCCTGCGTCGTGACGGTGACGATCTCGACGTCCTCACCGGTGGCCGCCGTGAGGGCGTCGGCCACATGACCGGTCTGCGCCAGCGCCAGGGCGCTGCCGCGGGTTCCGATGCGAAGGGTCATGGGGCGATCCCCGAGAACGCCGGTTTGAAGCCCAGCCGGGCGTTCTCGCAGCACCCGGGGCGGCAGACGTCGTACCAGGGGCCGAGGTCGGTCATGTGCGGTCGTTCCTCGACGGGCGTGCCGTCGCGGCGCTCGAGGACGAGGTCGACGAGTCCCTTGACGTAGGCGGCGGCGGTGCCAGGCGTCGGGACGCGGACGGCGGCCAGGCCGTGCTCGCCGGCCGTCTCGATGGCCTCGTTGTCGAGGTCCCACATGACCTCCATGTGGTCGCTCACGAAGCCGAGCGGCACGATGACGATCGCCTTGCGGCCGGCGGCGGGCAGCTCGGCGATCGCGTCGTTGATGTCGGGCTCGAGCCACGGCATGCTCGGCGGGCCCGAGCGGGACTGGTAGACGAGCTGCCACGGCACCGAGACACCGCTGCCGACCGCGCCACCGAGGACACCGGCCTCACGGAGCTGGTCGATGGCGTTCGCCATGACGACCTCGGCCACCGCGAGGTGCTGGGCCTCGTACGCGCCGTGGTCGCCGAAGCCGCGGAAGTCGGGGCCGGAGCGCGCGGCGTCGCCGGTGGGGATCGAGTGCGTCGCGAAGAGCACCTCGATCTCCGTCTCGGCGGAGAGCTCGGGCTGTTCGCGCAGGTACTCGGCGATCGCGTCACGGACACCGTCGATGAACGGGGTCACGAAGCCGGGGTGGTCGAAGAACTGACGCACCTTGTCGATCTGGATCTCGCCCTGGAGGTTCGTCTCGTCGACGGCGATCGCGAAGTCCTCGCGGTACTGCCGACAGCTCGAGTACGAGGAGTAGGCGCTCGTGGCGATCGCGATGAGCTTCGTGAAGCCGCGCTCGTGCGCCTCGGTCAGCGCGTCGCGCAGGTACGGGTCCCAGTTGCGGTTGCCCCAGAGGACCGGGAGGTCGATGCCACGTGAGGCGAGTTCGAGCTCCAGGGCCGCCTTGAGCGCACGGTTCTGGTCGTTGATCGGGCTGACGCCGCCGAAGTGGCGGTAGTGGTGCGCGACCTCTTCGAGACGCTCCTCGGGGATCCCGCGCCCGCGCGTGACGTTGCGGAGGAACGGGATGACGTCGTCCTGGCCCTCAGGCCCGCCGAAGCCGGCGAGGAGGATGGCGTCGTAGTCCGTCGGCTCGGAGACGTGCTCAGGACCGGCCGCTGCAGCGTCGGTCGCGCCGCGGACGATGCGCTCGGGGGCCTCGGCTCCGGTGCTCCCCAGGTTCATGGCGGCCATCAGCGCACCACCTCCAATGCCTCGGCGGGCGTGATACGGCGGCCCGTGAAGAACGGCACCTCTTCGCGCACGTGGCGGCGCGCTTCGGTGTTGCGCAGGTCGCGCATGAGGTCGACGAGTTCGACGACGTCGTCGGCCTCGAGCGGCAGGAGCCACTCGTAGTCGCCGAGGGCGAAGGAGGCGACGGTGTTGGCGAGCACACCCGTGAACGCCGCGCCCTGACGGCCGTGCTCGGCGAGCATCTTGCGACGCTCCTCCTCCGGCAGGAGGTACCACTCGTAGCTGCGCACGAAGGGGTACAGGCAGAGCCAGCCCTTCGGCTCGATGCCGCGGAGGAACCCGGGGACGTGCTGCCGGTTGAACTCGGCGTCGCGGTGGACGCCCATGGCGTTCCAGGTGGGCGCCAGCGAACCGAGGATGGCGGTGCGGCGCAGCTCCCGGAGGCCGGCCTGCAGGCCCTCGGCGGTGTCGCCGTGGAGCCACAGCATGAGGTCGGCGTCGGCGCGGAGGCCGGAGACGTCGTAGATGCCGCGCAGGGTCACGCCCTGGGCTTCGACGAGCGCGATGGATGCTTCGAGTTCGGAGACATGCTCTTCGCCGAGCGGCAGCGCACTCGCCGGCTCGCGGCGCAGGACAGCCCAGAGGGTGAATCCTGAGGGGCCAGTCGGGGTGGCTGAGTCGGTCGGGTGGTGCGATGCCTCGGCAGAGGCCGGGTGAGTCATAGTCCTATCCTCACCCAGTTCGGTCGATTGGGCAAAAGGGGCAGGTCACGATTGACACCGAGCCCAGCCTCACCGCCGATACAGTCGGGTGATGATCAGCGAGCAGCCTCCCGTCGAGTACCACGTCGCCAGAGCGGCCGAGATGGATCCGGTGACGCTCTACCGCGTGCTGAAGATCCGCGTCGACGTCTTCGTCGTCGAGCAGACGGCGCTCTTCGCCGATCTCGACGGACGCGACATCGAGGACGGGACCCTCATCGCCTGGGCGCAGGAGGGCGACGAGGTGCTCGCGACGATCCGGATCCTGACCGAGGCCGAGCACTCGGAGATCGGACGGGTGGCCACCGCGTTCACCGCCCGCGGGCGGGGTCTCGCCGCGGAACTGATCCGCCGCGCCGTCGCCGACCACGGGCATCGGGAACTCCGCATGGGCGCCCAGAAACGCCTCGCCGACTGGTACGGCCGGTTCGGATTCGAGATCAGCGGCCCCGACTACGTGGAGGACGACATCGTGCACGTCCCGATGACGCGCGTGGCCACCCCGAGGGACTGACCGGCGGCGGGACGCGTCAGCGCGCGATGGCGCGGACGATGCCCCACACGGCCAGCCCGGCCGCACCGGCGAGGCCCGCGACACCGGCGTAGAAGACCGCCGGGCGTTCGACCTTGACGGTCGCGATCTGCACGATGGCACGACGCTTGGCGCGGTGCACCTGCTTCGGGACGTTGAGCTTGTCCTCGATCGCGTTCAGCGTGGCGACGAGCTCGGCGCGAGCCTGCTCGGGCGAGGGCGTCGCCCCCGGGAACTGGTCAACGGTCATACTCGCCGAGTCCCTTCACTGCCTTGATGTCTTCCTTCACGTTGTCCATCGGGCTCGGGTCCTCGTTGATCTTCTTGAAGTACCGCAGCGCGATGAGCACGAGGACCGCCGCGACGAGGACGAAGAGCACGAAGACGCAGAGCGCCGCCAGCCACGAGGGCATGACGAGCGCGAGCGCGAGGATCAGCACGGCGACGAGCACGCCGACCGCGAAGAACAGGAACACCGCGGCACCGGCGACGAACGCCGCTCCGATGCCCGCGTACTTGCCCTTGTGGGCCAGCTGCGTCTTGAGGTTGGCGATCTCGGCCTTGACCAGGTTCGAGACGACCCCGGGCAGCTGGCCGACGAGGGTCAGGAGGGATTCGTCGCGCTTGTCGTAGCGCGGCTCCGAGCGGTTGCGGTCACTCATGAACGGCATCGTCGGTGCTACTCGCCGCTCTTGGGCTTCGGTGCCGTCGTCTTGGGCGCGGCAGGCTTGCGCACTGCGGGCTTCGAGGCCGACGACGTCGAGGTGCCGGAGGCCGTGCGTGCGTCCTTGACCGTCTCGGACACGTCCTGGACGGTGTCTTCGGTCTTCGACTCAGCCTTGCGGTGCACTGAGCCTGTCGAAGTGTCGAGCTTCTGGCCGGGCGTCGAGCCCTGCTGGCTGACGACCTTCGCGACGGCGCTGACGCCGCTCCACAGAGCCGCGGGGACCTCGCTGATGCGTGCCTTGGCGAAGTCCTCGACCTTGCCGCGCTGCGCGCGCACCGGCTTCGCGTTCCACAGCTTGACCCACTGCGTCTTGATCTGCTCGTAGCGTTCGCGTCCGGCGCGGGTACCGAGCACGTAGCCCGTGAGCCCACCGACGACGAACATGACCTTGCCCTTCATGGCGCCTCCGTCTGTTCGAGTGGTGCTGTGATGCTGCATCCAACGGGACCAGCGTAGTCGGGTGTCACTCCGACGCCACCATCCGGTCGGGGGTTGACAGGAAAAGATGCCGGGTCGGGCATATGGGCGTGTCTACCGCTGCAGCGCCTGATGGCGGAGTCGTGCCGCCGCCTCGTGGGCGTCGGGCACCACCGAGGCGAGCCCCGTGCCCGACAACCAGGCACCCGTGACCGCGAGGTCGGGCACCTCGGCCACTGCTTCCCGGATGGCCGTCGAGCGTTCGCGCTGGCCGCGGGCGGCGGTCGGCTGCGTCCCCGTCCAGGAGATGCGGTGGAAGCCGCGGACGCTGCCCGGGTCGAGCTGGACGCCGAGCATCGCGGACGCGTCGTGCAACGCCGTCGAGAGCAGCTCCTCGTCGGTCAACGCGCTCGTCGCGTCGGCTTCGCCCTGACGACCGAAGGACAGGCGGACGACGTGGCGGTGCTCGCCCTGCTCCTTCGCGCGGTCGGCGAGCCAGGCCCACTTCGCCGTCGCATGGGTGAGCGCCTTGGCGTGGAGCGTCGAGCCGGGTGCGACGAGCAGCCCGGAGCCACGCGGTGCGGCGTCGAGTGCCGGTTCGTCGAGCACGATCGTCACGAGCTCGATCGGCGCCGGCAGGACCGGGTCGCCCGCGTCGTCGCCGGCGGCGGGGAGGTCGCGGAGCGCCGGCCCGACGTCGGCCAGCAGGTTGCGGGCCGGCTGCTCGGGCGTCGCGATGAGGACCAGATCGGCCTCGAGCACCCGGCCGTCGGTCAGGGCGACGTACCAGGGGGCCTTCGACGCGCCGGCGGCCGCGGGACGCTCGCTCATCCGCGGGAGGCCGGCGTCGCCGAGGCCGACACCCGGTCCGTCCACGTCGATGTCGAACGGGTTCCGGGAGATCGCCGTGACGGCGACGCCGGTGATGAGCGTCGACCCCCACCGCTCGAGCTCGGCGGTCAAGCCGTCGACGAGGACGGTCATGCCACCGTCGAGGCCACCGACCGCGGCACCGGCGGGCGCGTTCTCCCGGAGAGCCGCGACGGCGAGGGACAGCGCCCCGGTGCGGGTCAGCGCGGCGTTCAGCCCGGGAGCCGCGCGGTCGACGTCGAGGTCGTCTGGAGCGGCCGAGTAGACGCCCGAGGTGACCGGTGCGACGAGGAGGTCGTGGACGGCCGCGCCCATGCGCTTCCGGACGAGCGCACCGAGGTTGTGCTCGGTGCCGATCGTGAGCGGCGGGCGGATGCGGTCGAGGTAGGCGCGCAGGGCACCCTTCCAGCCGATGACCCGACGGACGTCGTCGGCGAGGGGGTTCGTCGGGATGCCCAGCAGCCCCGCCTTGGGGAGCGGGACACTCCGCTGCGGCTGTCCGGGCTTGGCGACGTGCAACCAGGCCCCGGCCCGGTTGGGACGCACGACGCGGTCGGTCAGGCCCAGCTGCTCGATGAGCTCGGCGACCGAGCCACCGCGCGTCGCGAAGCTCTCGGCACCGACGTCGACGCGGAGACCTGCGACCTCGGCGGCCGCGAGCGCGCCACCGAACGACTCCTGCGCGTCGACGACCGTCACCGAGATGCCGACCTTGGCGCAGTCGACCGCGCCGACGAGTCCGGCCACACCACCGCCGATGACGACGAGACGCTTCGGCTCGAGACTCATGCGGGCTGCCAATCGTGGGCGAGGGCGACGATGCGGGTCAGGACGTCCGGGTCGGTCTCGGGCGGGACCCCGTGGCCGAGGTTGAGGACGTGCGACGGCGCCGCCGTCCCGCGCTGGAGGATGTCGAGGACGTGCGCCTCGAGGACCGGCCATGGGGCTGCGAGCAGTGCCGGGTCGATGTTGCCCTGCACGGGGACGCCGCCACCGAGACGTCGGATGCCCTCGTCGAGCGCCAGCCGGTAGTCGATCCCGACCACGTCGGCGCCGACCCGGTGCATCGCACCGAGCAGCTCGCCCGTCCCGACGCCGAAGTGCACCTTCGGGACCGGGAGGTCGGCGACGTGCGCGAGCGCGGCCCGGGAGGCCGGGGCGACGTGACGCTCGTAGTCCTCGAGGGAGAGCGCCCCCGCCCACGAGTCGAAGAGCTGCGCGGCCGACGCACCGGCGAGCACCTGGGCGCGGAGGAAGCGACCGGTGACGTCCGCGCACCAGGCCATGAGCTTCGCCCACGACTCCGGGTCGGCGTGCATGAGGGTGCGGGCGGCGAGGTGGTCCTTCGACGGTCCGCCCTCGACGAGATAGGCGGCGAGCGTGAACGGCGCACCCGCGAAGCCGATGAGCGGCGTGCGGCCGTCGCCGATCCCCGCGAGCCCGGCGACGGTGAGCGCGACGCCCTCGCGGATCGGTGCAAGCGTGTCGTCGAGGACGGCCGGGTCGAGCGCGACGAGCGCGTCGACCTCGGCGGCCGTCCGAACCGCCGACCCCATGACGGGACCACGGCCCGGCACGATCTCGACCGCGACCCCGGCCTGCTTCAGCGGCACCACGATGTCGCTGAAGAAGATGGCCGCGTCCGTCCCGTGCCGTCGGATGGGCTGGAGGGTGATCTCGCTCGCCATCGCCGGGTCGAGGCAGGCGTCGAGCATGGCCGTCCCGATCCGCAACTCGCGGTACTCGGGCAGCGACCGGCCGGCCTGACGCATGAACCAGACGGGCGTCCGCTCGGGACGGGTGCCGCGGTACGCGGTGATGAGCGGCGACGACTGGGTCACGCCGGTGACGAGGGGGTGTTCGGGTGGGAGACTCACCCCTCCATCCTCCCATCTCCGCCCTGAGAGGGAGGGGGACGCGTGCGACCGGGTGAGGGTCACCTGGGTGGCTTCCCGGAGAGGCCGACGTGCCCGCTCGGGTAGACTCATCGGGTGCTCATGTGTGTGACGGCGAGCCATAAGAACGCCACCTTCGACCTCCTCGAACGACTCTCAGTCGGTGCCGAGGGCGTTGCCGCGCGCCTGGTCGAGCACCACGAGTGCGTCTCGGGTGCCGTCGTCGTGGCCACCTGCAACCGGTTCGAGGCGTACATCGACCTCGACGAGCCCGTCACCGCCGCCGCATCCGTCGCCTTCGAGGCCGCTGCGGAGGCCGTCAGCGAGACCACCGGCATCCCCGCCGAGCAGCTGCGGGAGGTGTTCGACCTCAGCGTCGGCACCGCGGCAGCCGAGCACCTCTTCGCCGTGTCGGCCGGACTCGAGTCCGTCGTCGTCGGTGAGGGCGAGATCGCCGGCCAGGTGCGGCGCTCCCTCGAGGCCGCTCGCGCCGGTGGCACCACCAGTTCCGAACTGGAGCGCCTGTTCCAGCGCGCGTCCCAGACCTCCCGTGGCATCAAGAACCGCACGCCGCTCGGGCGCGCCGGTCGCTCCATCGTGCGCCTCGCCCTCGACCTCGCGGAGAGCCGCATCGACGACTGGGCCACGCAGCGCGTGTTGCTCGTCGGCACCGGTGCGTACGCCGGCGCGAGCCTCGCCGCCCTCCGCGACCGCGGCGTCACCGACGTCCTCGTGTACTCGCCGTCCGGCCGCGCCGAGAAGTTCGCGCGCTCGCACGAGATCGGCTGGATCGGACACGACGACCTCGCCCGCACCACCGGCGAGGTCGACATCATCGTCACCTGCACCACCGCCGAGGGCCACGTGGTCGACGCCGAACTGCTCCGCGCGGGTCGCACGGCCGTCGCCGCCGACCACCGTGCGCGAGCCGCGGCTGCCACGGACGCACCGACGCTCTCGCTGGTCACCGCGTCCGACGCACCGGCCGCACCCGAGCCCACCGGGGTCTCCGCGCTCGTCCACGACGTCATCACCGAAGCCGCCGCCGAGTGCCCGGTGCCGCACGCGTCGGCACAGCTCGTCATCGACCTCGGCCTGCCGCGCAACGTCGACCCCGACGTCTCCACCGTCTCCGGTGTCGTCCTGCTCGACCTCGAGACCATCCGCATCCACGCGCCGCTCGAGGAGCTGCAGGCCACCGAGGTCGCGCGCTCCATCGTCAGCCGCGCCGCACAGAAGTTCGCCGCGGTCGGCGAGGAGCGCAGCCTCGAGCCCGCCGTCGTCGCACTCCGCAGCCACGTGCACGCACTCGTCGAGGCCGAGGTCGCCCGTGCGACCGCTCGCGGCGACGACGACGGTTCGACCGCCCGCGCACTGCGTCACCTCGCCGGAGTGCTGCTGCACGAACCGACGGTGCGCGCACGGAACCTCGCCCGCAACGGCGAGCAGGCCGCGTACACGACGGCGCTGCAGACGCTCTTCGGCATCGACGTCCCGCAGACACCGGCGGTCGTCGCGCCGGTCGCCGACACCGACTCGGCCGCCTCCGCCTCCTAGGCTTCCGACGGCACCGGGCTCTCGCGTCGGGTGGCTCCGGTCACCGAGCCGAACCCCGGTCACCGAGCCTGTCGAGGTGCGCGAACACGCGACCCGACCATGGACGTTCCTCGTGTGCCCTTCGACACTTCGACAGGCTCAGTGCGGCGCAGCTCAGGGACCGGAGAGGGTTGCCGCTCAGGGAACGGGTCACGCACCGCCCTTCGACCCGACAGGCTCAGTCGGGACCGGAGAGGGGTGCTACTCAGGTACGGGAGGAGGGTCACCGCCCAGGGACCGGGGCGGGAAGGGCGCTGGAACGACGAACGGGCACCGGCGCGATGCCGATGCCCGTCGTGATCCGCCTGCGGAGCAGGCCGTGGATCAGTAGTCGTAGTTGTAGTCGTACGAGCTCGCGGCGCCGATCGACGCCGGCGAAGATGAGGATGTAGAAGATGATGACGACGATGCCGGCGAGGACCGAGACGCCGCTCACGATGGTGCCGGCGAGGGCCAGGCCGCGGCCCTGCTCACCGGTGCGCTTGATCTGACCGAGCGCGATGATGCCGAGCACGAGGCCGACGACGCCGAACCCGACGAACGGGGCGATGAGCGAGATGATCGCCATGACGTTCGTCTTCGGGCCGGTCGGCTGCGCGTAGCCGTACGGCGCCTGGGGCTGTCCGTACGGAGCGGCGGGCTGGCCGTAGGGGTTCTGCTGCTGCCCGTAGGGTGCCTGCGGCTGGCCGTAGGGGTTCTGCTGCTCGCCGTAGGGCGCCTGCGGCTGACCGTACTTCGGCTGCTCGCCGTACTGCGGAGCCTGCTGGCCCGACTGCTCACCGTAGGGCGAGGGCTGGCCGTACTGCGGAGCCTGTTCGCCGTACTGCGGAGCCGGCGGAACCTGCGATTCGCCGTAGGCCGGCTGCTGGGGGTTCTGGCTCTGACCGTATGGGTCGTTCGGCTGGCCGGAGTTCGGATCAGTCATGAAGGTGCACCTCGCGCATAGGGGTTCGACGAACGGACTCATGCTTGCAGCGCGCCGTCGCCTTGTCAACACAGGGTAACCCGCGATCCCTGATGTTCACTGGGCTCGCGCGGCGGGCACCGGAGGCGGTGGCAAGATGGACGAGGGGGTGCGGATGGACGAGGAGTCGGTGGCGGAAGCCGAGGACGTCACGCTCGCCGATGCCCCGCCGGTCGCCGAGCGGCCTGGCGCGCTGACCATCGCCGGGATCGTCGCCGTCGACTGGGTCCACTCCGTCGTCTGGCACACGCGGGCCTTCTTCAGCGGCCGAATCCCGAGGGAGTACGCCCGAGGCGACGCGAGTCGCCCCGTCGTCGTCCTCATCCCCGGCGTGTACGAGACCTGGGCGTTCCTGAAGCCGGTCGCCGACCGCCTGAACGCCGACGGCTACCGGATCCGCATCGCCCGCGGCCTCGGATACAACCGCAAACCCATCCGCGACACGGCGGCCCGCTTCGCCCGCGCGCTCGGGCGGTTGCCGAAGCCCGCCGCCGGGTGCGTCATCGTCGCGCACAGCAAGGGAGGCCTCGTCGGAAAGGAGCTGCTCCTCACCGAACGCGAGCGGCTGGGCCTGCTCGGGGTCGTCGCGATCTGCTCGCCGTTCTCCGGGTCGGTGCTCGCGAAGTACGTCGTCGACCCGAGCCTCCGCGCCTTCCTCCCGACGGACGAGACCATCGTCGCGCTCGGCGCCCCGCACGACGTCAACGCCGACATCGTCTCGATCTACAGCACCTTCGACCCGCACGTGCCGTCCAGCAGCGTGCTGCCCGGAGCGACGAACGTGCTCCTCCCGGTGCCGGGTCACTTCGTGATCCTCAGCACGGACGAGCTCAAGGACGCCGTGGAACTCGCCGTCGACGGGTTCGCCGATCGGGTGCGGCCCGCACTCGACACCGAGAGCCCGGCCGACCGGTGAGCCGCGCACCCGAGAGCTCGGGCAGCGCGCTCCCCGACATCCTCGTGTCCGCGGTCGCGATCGTCCGCGGACGGCGGGTGCTCATGGTGACGGCTCGCGGCCGCGACGTCCTCTACATGCCGGGCGGGAAGATCGACGCGGGCGAGACGCCCGCCGAGGCCGCCGTCCGGGAGGCACGCGAGGAGGTCGCGGTCGAGATCGATCCGGCGCGGGTGTCGCCGTTGTTCACGGTGGTCACGCAGGCGCACGGCGAGCCCGACGGCCGGCTCGTGCGGATGCACGTCTTCGCGGCCGAGACGCACGAGACACCGACGCCCTCCGCCGAGGTGAGCGCGGTCCACTGGGTGGGCACGGAGTCACTCGACCGCTGCCCACCTGCGGGACGCGACGTGCTCGAGCGCCTGGCGGCGGCGGGGCTCATCGACTGAGGAGCCCTCCGACAGGGGATCCTGCCCTTCGACAAGCTCAGGGACCGATGACAACTGGGACCGGCAGCACACGATCAGCCATCCCGGTCACTGAGCTTGTCGAAGTGCCCACGGAGACGCCCTTCGACAGGCTCAGGGACCGGCGGAGGTGAGCCCTTCGACACGCTCAGGGACCGGTCAACCTGGGACCGGAGGAGTGAGACCGGCTCAGTGCACGTACTCGAGGAGGTCCTGGCCGAGGATCCGAACGGCGTCGACCACCCCGAGGCGCGTGCCGAGCTCCGTGTCGTCGTAGCTCGTGCACACGGCGTAGCTCACGGCGCCGTTCGGGCCGCGGAGGATACCCGCCTCGGCTCGCACGCCGACCCCGGAACCGGTCTTGTTGAAGAGCTGGATGCCGTGGTCGGGCTCACGGTGGGCCAATGGGTCGAGCCCGAAGCCCGAGGCGACGAGCGAGAGGTCGGTGTTGAGCGACAACCAGGCCAGGACCCGGCGGCTCGTGGTCGCGTCGACGATCTCGCCCGTCGCGAGTGCCTGGAACAGCCAGGCGAGTTCGCGGGCGGAACCGACGGAGAGCTGCGGTGCGTTGTCGGGGCCGCGGTGGTCGCGGACGATGTCGAGGAGGGCCGTGCGCTTCAGCCCGATCTCCTCGGCACGGTGGCGGACGGCGTCGAGACCGATGTGGCGGAGCAGGACGTTCGTGGCGAGGTTGTCGCTCGTCGCGCCGACGAGGGCCGCGAGGTCGGCGACCGGGAGGGACGGCGCCTGCAGGTGCTGCCAGATCCCGGAGTCGGCGACGGCGTCGAGTGGCTCGCGGTCGAGGATGGTGAGCCCGCTGAAGTCGGCGTCGCCCAGGCGGGCCGCGACCTCGATGAGGAGGAGGACCTTGCCGATCGAGGCAGTGGGCACGACGACGTGGTCGTCGGCCGACATGAGCATCTCGCCGGTGGTGATGTCGTTGATCCGGAGGCTGACCTGCGCGCCCGACGCGGCCAGCTCACCGAGGGCGCTGAACCCGCGGGTGAAGGGTTCGATCTGGGCGGAGGCACGGTGGCGCCCTCGACGCGCATCGCGCGAACGGCGACGTTCCGACTCGTGCACTCGTGAAGCCACGGCTGACCGAACTCCTCTGCTCCAGATGGTGATCCCGACGATCCTGCGGGTGTGGACCTGCCCCGGTCAGCCCACTCGACGGCCGTCCGACGACCCGCGCAGCGGGCCTCCGGATGTGCCGTCCACGGTATCGTAAGCGCCCTTCGCGCTGGCTGCGAATCTGGGCCTGGGAACGTCGTTCCCGGGCGCGTCGGTCCGACATCCGTCGCTTCCATCGCCCGCGAATCCGGTCGGTCCACCGCCCGGATCCCGTCGGGTCCAGAGCCTGATCAGGGGCGAGCGCGGGCTGGGAACTGGGTCGCGAACTTGCCGCCGCTGACGTCGATCAGCGCACCGGTGACGTAGCCCGCCTGGTCGCTCGCGAGGAACCGGACGACGTTCGCGACGTCCTCCGGTTCCTCCCATCGGCGCACCGAGAGCGTGTCGAGGAGTTCGTCCTGCTGCGCCGTCGGGAGCTCGGCGAAACCGTTCATCGCCGTCGGCACCATGCCGGGGGCGTAGGCGTTCACCGTGATGCCCCACGGCCCCAGCTCGCTCGCGAGGACCCTGGTGAGCTGCACCACCGCGGACTTCGACGCCGCGTAGGCCGCGCTGCCGACGCTCGGGATGACCGCCGCGAAGCTCGCGGCGTTGATGATGCGCCCGGAACGCTGTTCCTTCAGATACGGGATGACCGCCTTCGACACCCGGAAGACGCCGCCGACGTTGACGTCGAAGCACCTCGTCCACGCGGCGTCGCTCGTCTCCTCGAGCAGCGACTGCACGTTGACCCCGGCGTTGTTCACGAGGACGTCGATCCCTCCGAGCCCGGCGGCAGCCGCCGCGACCGCGCTCGACACCGATTCCTCGGAACGCACGTCGCATGCGATGGCGACGAGGTCGCCGTGGTGGGACGCCACGAGCGCGTCCAGGGAGGAGACGTCGAGGTCGAGCACCGCGACGCGGGACCCCTCGGCGAGGAAGGACTCCACGAGGGCGAGCCCGATTCCGCGAGCACCTCCGGTCACGATCACCCGTCGATCCGTCAGGTCCAGCAGCATCGGTGTCTCCCGTCGTTTGAGCGCGTCCGTCGACGCGTCGACCCGGTGTCGACGGCAGCGTGCGCACCAGGCGAGTAAAACATACTTATGATCGATCAGCTCGATACACTGGCGTCATGACGGATCGAGTGCTCTGGGTGACGGGTGGCGGCAGCGGCATGGGGCAGGCCGTGGCGGTGTCTGCCGCTGAGGCGGGCTGGCGCGTCGCCGTGACGGGGCGACGCCGCGAGGCGCTCCTCGAGACCGTCGAGGCCGTCACCTCCGCCGGCGGTGTGGCCGTCGCCGCGGAGGCCGACGCGACGGACCCCGCTTCGCTCACCCGAGCCCACGAACGCATCGTCGCCGAGCTCGGCCCGGTCGACGACCTCGTCACCGCGGCGGGCCTGAACGCACCACGGCGTCGGTGGGACGACCAGTCGATGACGGAGTTCGCCGCGATCGTCGACACCAACCTCACCTCGGTCGCCCGGACGATCGATCTCGCACTGCCCACCATCCGTGACGCACAGGGACGGATCATCGTCATCTCCTCCTTCGCCGGTTGGCGCTTCTCGACGAAGGGTGGCGTCGCCTACAGCGCGAGCAAGACCGCGCTCGCCTCGCTCTGCGCGACCCTCAACGAGGAGGAGGGACTCCGCGGCGTCGGCGCCACCCACCTCTGCCCGGGCGACGTCGACACCCCGTTCCTCTCCATGCGGCCGCAGGTGCCGGACGCGTCGGCGCGCGAGACGATGCTGACACCCGAGGACATCGGCCGCGCCGTGCGGTTCATCCTCGACGGCCCGCCACACGTGCGGATCGATGAGCTCGTGATCTCCCCCACCCGTCCGTCAGCACGGGCGTGAGTCGCGCACCGGGGACATCGGCCTTCGAACGGACGCTCGACCGGATCGGCACCGACATCGTCGACGGCGGACTGCCCGCCGGCACGGTGTGCACGGTGGACGAGCTGGTCGACCGCTCTGGGCACTCGCGGTCCGTGGTCCGGGAGGCGACCCGCGTGCTCTCCGGCATGGGACTCCTCGCCAGCAAGGCGCACGTCGGCCACACCGTGCAGCCGTCGTCGAGCTGGGACTGGTTGCAGCCTCGGGTGCTCCGCTGGGCGTTGGCGAGCGGACGACGGGAGTCCACCCTCCTCGCGATCCGCGAACTCCGCACCGCGACCGAGCCGGAGTCGGCACGGCTCGCGGCCGAGCGACGCAGCGACGACGACGCCCGCGAGCTCCGCGTGACGAGTGAGGCGCTCCGCGCGGCCGCGGTTCGCCAGGATCCGATCGCGTTCCTCGAGGCCGACCTCCTGCTGCATCGCCTCATCCGGCGCGCGGCGGCGAACCCGATCCTCGACCGGGTCGGCGACGCCGTCGACGAGGCCCTCCGGGATCGTGTGGACCAGCTGCCCGGCGACGGCATCGACCACCACGACGCGGCGTTGCACACGGACCTCGCGTCGGCGATCGAGGCGCAGGACGGCGAGCGGGCCGCCGCGACGATGCGCGTGATCATCCTCCGCACGGCCTGACGGCGGCGATGCCCGACCGCCGCCTCGCACTCACGGTTCTCGCAGCTTCGTGAAACACGTCCGTCACGCAGGTAACGACCGTGTTGCAGTGCTGGAAAATATTTGCAAGCTTCCTGTACTTATTGAATACTGTTTCCACACCCACTGAAAACAGCAGGGATCGACCGCGGTTTCCCGGTCACTCCGGATCCCGGGCCAACGACGGCTCGGACTCCCGATCCCAGAATCGAGGAGCAGCACCATGCGCAAGCGCACCCTTCCGCTGGCCGTCCTCGCCACCGCGGCACTCGGCCTCACCGCCTGTGCCGGTGGCGGTTCCGGCTCAGGCGACGTCTCGGCAGACGGCCAGACGCTCACCGTCTGGATCATGCAGGGCACCAACCCCGACTCCGAGGCCTTCTTCAAGGAGGTCGGCTCGGCCTTCAAGAAGGAGACCGGCGCCACCCTCAAGGTCGAGTACGTGCAGTGGGCCGACGCCCACGACCGCTTCGTGACGTCGATCGCCGGGAACACCACCCCCGACGTCGCCGAGACGGGCACCACCTGGACGGCCGAGTTCGCCGATGCCGGCGCCCTCGCCCCCATCGGCGACTACGTCGACAAGGCCGGCCTGAAGGACGACCTCGTCAAGGGCCTCGCCGACTCCGGTACGTACGACGGCGAGCTCTACGGCATGCCGTGGTACGCCGGCGTCCGCTCGATCGTCTACCGCACCGACGTCTTCGAGGAGCTCGGCCTCAAGGCGCCGACCACCTGGCAGGAGATCATCGACGCCGGCACCGCGATCAAGGCCGCCAAGCCCGACATGATCCCGTTCCCCGTCCCCGGTGACGCCGAGTTCACGGCGTACCCCTGGGTCTGGGGCGCCGGCGGCGAGGTCTCCGAGCTCGACGGCGACACCTGGAAGTCGGGGCTCGCGAGCGACGACTCACGCAAGGGCATCCAGTTCTGGACCGACCTGGCCACCAAGTACGACCTCTCCTCCTCAGGTGCCACCACCTGGAAGGAGACGGACGTCCTCGACAACTTCGTGCAGGACAAGGTCGCCATGGCGATCATGGGCTCCTGGACCCCGGCGACGATCGTCCAGAAGAACCCGGAGCTCGAGGGCAAGTTCGCCGCCATCCCGATCCCGGGTGAAGACGGCGGCATGTCGCCCTCCGTGCTCGGCGGTTCGCACCTCAGCATGTTCAACACCTCGAAGAACAAGGACCTCGCGTTCCAGTTCATCGAGATGATGACCACCGGCAAGTTCGCCTCCGAGTGGGCCGAGCAGACCGGCTACTTCCCCGGCCAGACCTCGCTCCTCAGTGACTCGACCGAGAGCGACGACCCGCTGGTGAAGCCCTTCGCCGAGCAGTTCGTCGACGGCGGCGCTTCCCTCCCCGTGACCCCGAAGTTCGGTGCGGTGCAGGCGAAGAAGACCACCAACGCGATGATCCAGGCCATCCTCTCCGGAAGCAAGTCGGTCGACCAGGCGACGACCGATGCCGCCAAGGAGATGGACGACATCATGAACGGCAAGTAGCCGATCGTGTCGACCCTCACCCCGCCCACGGTCACCCGCGAAGCCCCCGCTTCGCGGGTGGCCGGGGGCCCCTCCCCCAAGCGGCTGCGCCTCCTGATGCGCACCCGCCCCTGGCTGCTGCTCGCGCCGGCGCTCCTCATCCTCGCCGTGCTCCTCCTCTGGCCGCTCATCCGCGTCGTCCTGTTCTCCCTGCAGGACTACGGCCTGCGCGAGATCGTCAGCGGCGACACCAACTTCAACGGCGGCGCCAACTACGCCGAGGTCTTCGCCGACCCGACCCTCTGGACCGTCGTCCTCCCGAACACCGTCTTCTTCGCCGCGGCCGCCGTCATCGGTACGGTCGTCCTCGGCACCCTCGTCGCCCTGCTCATGGCGAACCTCGGCTCCTTCTGGCGCACCATCGTCGGCAGCGCCATCATGGTCGCCTGGGCGATGCCCGCCGTCACCGGCACCTACGTCTGGGTCTGGATCTTCGACGCCGACCGCGGCATCGTCAACCAGACGCTCATGGGGCTCGGGCTCATGGACGAGCCCTTCAACTGGTTCACGAACCAGTTCACGTTCTACGGCATCGCGCTGCTGAACGTGATCCACCACGGCTTCCCGTTCGTGGCCATCACCGTCCTCGCCGGCCTGCTCGGCGTGTCCAAGGAGATGCTGGAAGCCGCCGAGATGGACGGGGCGGGCGCGTTCCGTCGCTTCTTCCAGATCACCTTCCCGTCGCTGCGCCAGGTGTTCTCGGTCGTGATCATCCTGTCGACCATCTGGGACTTCAAGGTGTTCGCGCAGATCTACCTCATGCCGGGTGGTTCCGGCTCGAACCGCGAGGTGTTGAACCTCGGCGTGTGGTCGTACGTGGAGTCCTTCGGGCAGAACCGCTACGGCTTCGGCTCCGCGATCGCGGTGCTGTTGACGCTCGTCCTGCTCGGCATCACGATCGTCTACATCCGCGCCCTCATGAAGGAGGACGAACTGTGACCACCCACGCTCCCGCCCCCACCGCCGCCCGTCGACCGGCTGAAGGACCGGGCACCGACCGGTCCACCAAGCCGCAGGTCCCGATGCACCGGAAGGCGAGCGGTCGGAAGATCCGCTCGAACACCGTCAAGGCGATCCTCGTCACCCTCCTGCTCGTGTTCACGCTGTTCCCGGCGTACTGGATGCTGTCGAGCGCGTTCGACGCGCAGGCGTCGAGCGGCGGCCAGTCCTTCTTCCCGAAGGAGTTGTCGTTCACGAACTTCGAGTCGGTGCTGACCGACGGCGGGTTCGCGGTCTTCCTCCGCAACTCCGCGATCGTCGCCGGTGCGACGGTGCTCATCTCCGCCGCCGTCGCGCTCCTGGCGTCGGTCGCGGTCGCCCGCTTCCGGTTCAAGTTCCGCACCGCGGTGCTGCTCATGATCCTCGTCGTGCAGATGGTGCCGCTCGAGGCGCTCGTGATCCCGCTGTTCGTGCAGATCCGCGACCTGCAGCTGCTCAACACGCTGCTCGGGCTCATCATCGTGTACGTCGCGCTCGCACTGCCGTTCGGCATCTGGATGCTGCGCGGCTTCGTCGCGGCGGTGCCCGTGGAGCTCGAAGAGGCGGCGTTCCTCGACGGCGCCAGCTGGTGGCGCATGTTCCGCTCGATCATGCTCCCGCTCGTGGCCCCCGGCCTCGTCGCGACGAGCGTGTTCAGCTTCATCACGGCCTGGAACGAGTTCATCTTCGCGATGACCCTGCTCGGCGGCTCGACGGAGAACTACACGGTGGCCATCGGCCTCAAGCAGTTCTTCGGCCTGAACTCCAACGACTGGGGTTCGGTCATGGCGGCGTCGACCATCATCACGATCCCGGTCATGATCTTCTTCATCCTCGTGCAGCGCCGCCTCTCGGGCGGACTGGTGTCCGGAGCGGTGAAGGGATGATCGACCCCGACGTCGCGCGGCTCGTCCGGGGCGTCCTCTGGCCGGGCTTCCTCGGCCGGACCGCCCCGGACTGGCTGCTGCGCGAGCTGGACGGCGGCCTCGCGGGCGTCGTGTACTTCGGGCAGAACCTCTCCTCGGACCCCGCGGAGGTCGCGGCGCTGTCGGCCGAACTCCGCGACCACCGGCCCGAGATCCTCATCGGCGTCGACGAGGAGGGCGGCAACGTCTCCCGCCTCGAGGCGCAGACGGGCTCCACCCTGCCCGGGCATGCGCAGCTCGGTGCACTCGACGACGTCGAGACGACGCGCGCGGTGGGTGCGGCACTCGCCGAGCGGCTCCACGCCGCCGGGGCGAACGTCGCCCTCGCGCCCGTCGCCGATGTGAACACCAACCCAGCGAACCCGGTGATCGGGGTGCGCTCGTTCGGCCCCACCGCCGAGCTCGTCTCCCGCCACGTCGCCGCGATGGTCGACGGATTGCAGGCCGGCGGGGTCGCCGCGTGTGTCAAGCACTACCCCGGCCACGGCGACACGGCGAGCGACTCGCACCTGGATCTGCCCCGCATCGACCTGGACCTGGCGGAGCTCGAAGCCGAGCACCTGCCACCGTTCGACGCGGCGATCGCCGCCGGCGTCGCGAGTGTCATGACCGCCCACATCGTCGTCCCGGCGTTCGGTGACGCCCCGGCGACGCTCAACCCGATCCCCCTCCGTCGGCTGCGCGAAAGCGGCTTCGACGGCGTGATCATCTCCGACGCGCTCGACATGGCCGCCATCCGGTCCACCACCGGCTCAGGACGCGGGGCGGTCCTCGCCCTCGAGGCCGGGGTCGACCTGCTCTGCATCGGCAACCCGTCCAACCTCGGGCCGAAGCAGGGCGCGACGACCGACGAGGACGACTACCTCGAGGTGTTCGAGGCGGTCTGCGCCGCAGTCGCCGACGGCGAGCTCGATCGAGCGATCGTCGAGCGCGCGGCCGCCCGTGTGGCGTGGCTCGCGCGGTCCGTCAGCCCTTCCCCGGTCCCTGAGCTTGTCGAAGGGCGCTTCTCCGACGCCATCCGGCGGGTCGTGCGCGTCCGGGGCGAGGTCGCCATCGACGGCCTCGGCGATCACCCTCGTCGACCTCCGCGACCGACCGACGTTCGCCGTCGCCTCGGCCCACGATCCGTTCGCCGAGTCACTCGCCGAACGGTTCGACGTCACCCGGCTCGCTGCCGGCCCGAGCCTCCGGACACCGGATCCAGCACGCCGAGGCGCCCGCCTCCGACGAGCTGACCCTCCTGCTCGCGACGATCCCCGCCGACGACGGGGTCGTCCTCCTCGCGGACCGCCTCGGCGACGACACCCCGCAGCGGCTCGCGGTGGACCGCGTCGCGCTGGTCCGCCCGGACGCCGTCGTCGTGAGCGTCGGGCTGCCGATCTCCGAGGACGCCGTCCTGCCCCTGCCGGTGATCGACACGCTCGCGGCCTCCCGGGCGTCCGCCGACCGGGTCACCGAACTCCTCACCGCGGCCTCCACCGCGGCGCCGATGCGCCATCAGTACGACCAGCACCACCGGAACGGATCATGAACCACCTCGCAGCACCCGTCCTCGCCATCGATCTCGGGAAGACCTCCTGCCGCGCCCGTATCACGAGCGGATCCGGCGACGACCTGACCGTCCTCGCGGAGGCCCGCGGCCACGGTGCACCGGGCCTCGCCGACCACGAGGGTGCGGAGCTGTCCGCCCGCGCAGTCCTCGAGACGGTCGCGCACCTTCCGGCGGACCTCCTCGCCGAGGTGCAGCACGTCGGGTATCGGCGCCGCCGGGGTGGAGGCGGCACCGCACGAGGTCGCCGCGTTCACCGCCGAGCTTCGCCTGGCGCTCGGAGCGACGATCGCCGTCGTGAACGACGCCCTGGCAGCCCACGCCGGCGCCTTCGCCGGTGGTCCCGGCACGGTACTCATCGCCGGCACCGGATCCGTCGTGTTCGACGTCGACGCCGACGGCTCCGTGAAGCAGATCGACGGGTGGGGTCCCTGGCTCGGAGACGAGGGCAGCGGTCGATGGATCGGGCAGCAGGGCCTCGAGGCGTGCATGCGTGCCTTCGACGGGCGCGGCCCCGCGACCACGTTGCTCGCCGACGCCGAGGCGCTCATCGGGTCGATCCCCGCGCTCCCCCGCTGGGTCTCCAGCACCGGAGCACCGGCCCGCCAACTCGGCACCTTCGCGCCCACGGTCATCATCCGAGCCGAGGAGGGCGACGCCGTCGCCGCGGACATCGTCGACGCCGCCTGCGCCCACCTCGCCGTGAGCGCCGCCGCCGCCGGCACGGGCGCCGTGTGCGTCGTCGGCGGGATCGCCTCCCACCCCTACGTCGCCGCACATCTCGCGACGGCCATGCACGAGGTCGGCGTCGACCTCGTCGCACCCCGCGGTGACGCGCTCGACGGAGCCAGGCTCGTCGCACTCGACACCGCGATCTCCTACGACGGAAGGGTCGTGCGCGACGATGTCCACGCAGTCTGAGAGCGCCTCACCACCGGTCCCTGAGCCTGTCGAAGGGCCTGGGCCGATCACCGCAGGGCTGACCTCCGACCGCGACACCATCCGCGCGGAGCTCGCCACCCTCTCGACGGAGCAGGTGAACGAGCGACACCCCGACCTCGACGCCCTCTCCACGCGGGAACTCGTCGCCGCGATGAACGAGGACAACCGTTCCGTCCCCGACGCCATCGCGGCCGTCGAACCCGAGATCGCCGAGGCCGTCGAAGCGATCGTCGAGCGCCTCCGCCGGGGCGGACGACTCGTCTACCTGGGCGCCGGGACCGCCGGACGGATGGGCATCCTCGACGCGAGTGAGGCGCCACCCACGTTCGGGACCGACCCCGGCCTCATCGTCGGACTCATCGCGGGTGGTCCGGGCGCCATCCAGCAGGCGGTGGAGAACGCCGAGGACCGCGACGACCTCGGTCGGGCGGATCTGGAATCGCTGTCGATCACCGCGGACGACGCCGTCGTGGGTGTCTCCGCATCCGGTCGCACGCCCTACGTCCTGGGCGCCCTCGAGTACGCGCGCTCGATCGGTGCGATCACCATCGGCCTGTCGTGCAACGCCGGCTCCCCACTCGCCCGGGACGCGGACATCGGCATCGAGGCGGTCGTCGGTCCGGAGCTCCTCACCGGATCGACCCGGCTGAAGGCGGGGACGGCGCAGAAGCTCGTGCTCAACATGCTGTCGACGATCACGATGGTGCGGCTCGGGAAGACGTACCGGAACCTCATGGTCGACCTCCTCACCACGAACGAGAAGCTGCGGGCGCGGGCGGAACGCACGGTCATGCTGGCGACCGACGTCGACGCCGCCACGGCCGCGAAGACGCTCGCATCCGTGGACGGCTGGGTGAAGGCCGCTATCCTCGTCCTCGTGACCGGCATCGCCGCAGATGAAGCAGTCGCCCGCCTCCGTGGTGGCGACGGCTCCCTCAGCGCGGCCATCGCAGCGCACGCCGTCGAAGACCCGACGGGGGCCGCACCGGATGTCCACTGACGCGCTGCTCGTGCTCCGCCAGGCGATCCCTCGTCTGAGCGCCGCCGAGACGCGCGTCGCCGAGACCATCATCGGCACCCCCTCGCTCGTCGTCGAGTTGACCATCACCGAACTCGCGAAGGCCTGCGGCACCTCGCAGGCGACCGTCGCGCGGTTCTGCCAGACCATCGGGTACACCGGCTACCGGGAGTTCCGGGTGGCCGTCGCGACCTCCACGAGTCGCGAGCAGGCGGAGCGTGACCGGTTCGAGGTCGACGACGCCGACATCGACCCGGACGACTCGGTGGAGACGGTCGTCGCGAAGGTCGCGTACCAGGAGGTGCAGGCGATCGAGCTCACCGCCCGCTCGCTCGACCGCGACGCCCTGGACGCGGTCGTCGACGCCCTCCTCGTCGCCCCACGGATCGACATCATCGGCTTCGGGTCCTCGAACCTCACGGCGCAGGACCTCCACCAGAAGCTCTACCGGATCGGCATGCCGGCCAACACCTTCGTCGACGCCCACCTCGCACTGCCCTCGGCCGCCCTCCTCGGGCCCGGTGGGGTCGCCATCGGCATCTCGCACTCCGGGCTCACGGTCGAGACCGAGCAGGCGATGCAGCTCGCGCGGGCCGCCGGCGCGACGACCGTGTGCATCACGAACTTCCCCGACTCCCCCATCGCCAGCCGCTGCGACCTCGTCCTCGCGACGCAGGCGAGGGAGAGCCGATACCGCTCGGGTGCGATGTCCTCGCGCATCGCCCAGCTCGCGCTCGTCGACCTGCTCTTCATCCGCGTCGCCCAGCGTCGCTACGACGCCGCGGCGGAGTCGCTCCGCGTCACCTACGAGTCGATCCAGGACCACCGCATCGACACCTGAGTTCGGAGATCACGGCAGCAGCGAGACGCCCGTGTGCTCGGCGAGGGCGAGCAGCAGCTCGTCCTGGAACGCCTCGTCGCGGACCGCGCGGTGCGGCTCCTCGCGTCGCTGGTGGTGCCAGTAGCCGGAGGTGTCGGCGCCACGCCCTTCGGCGAGCGCCACCTGGGTCCGGTGCCCGAGTTCCAGGTCGTCGGGCGCGTTCGGGCCGCCCATCCGTGTCGGCACCCACCCCGGGTCGACCGCGTTGCTGAACACCCCGGGACGCACTCGCGCGATGGCCGCCGCGAGGACGGTCACGAGGAGTTTGCTGTCGGAGTAGCTCGCCGTCCTCGTGGAACCCGACCAGTCGAGACCGTCGAGCGTCGCGGTACCGCCGCGGTGCATGCTGCTGCTGAGGAACACGAGTCGCCGCGCGGGGACGAGGGCGCTCAGCAGGTAGGGCGCGACCACGTTGACCGGTAGGACGGCCGCTCCGTCGAGGACGCCGGCGTTGTGGATGATCGCGTCCACGGGACCGGCAGCTGCGACCTGCTCCGCGAGCTCCTGGACGCCGTCGAGGGTGGCGAGGTCACCGGTGACGAGGTGCGCGGAGGGCTCGTCGAGCAGCCGGACCTCGTCGGCTCGGGCGAGGCTCCGGGCATGGACGAGCACCTCGTGCCCGTGCTCGACCAGCTCGGTCGCGGCACCGAGCCCCAGGCCGACGGCGGCACCGGTCACGAGGATGCGCGCCATCAGCGACCCCCTGCCCGTCCGGCCTCGCTGGTGTCGGGCTCGTTCGTGACCGCCGCAGCGTCACGCTGCTCCGCCTCCCGCTGGGACGCCGCCCAGTTCGCGAGCAACTGCAGACGCTCGGCGGACGGTGAGCCGGGCTCCGCCGTGTAGACGAGCACGACGTGGCCTGGGTCGGCCGTGATCGCGAGCTCCTCGTAGGCGAAGGTCATCTCGCCGACGATCGGGTGGTTGAACCGCTTCGTTCCCGTGCCGTGGGTGCGCACGTTGTGCGCTCCCCAGAGGGTGCGGAAGGCGTCGCTCCGGGTCGACAGCTCACCGACGAGGTCGTGCAGTCCCTTGTCGTGCGGGTCCCGGCCGGCCTCGGCACGCATGACCGACACGCACATCTCGGCGAAGACGTCCCAGTCGGGGTAGAAGTCCCGGGAGGCCGGGTCGAGGAACTGGAACCGGGCGAGGTTCGGGGTGCGCCCGCCGTCGCCGATGACGGGCGAGTAGAACGCGCGCCCGAGCTCGTTGGTCGCGAGCAGGTCCTGGTGGGTGTTGCGGACGAAGGCGATGCCGTCGGTGATCGCGTCGAGCATCCAGTGCAGGCTCGGCCGGGTCGCGGGGTTCTTGGCCGCCCGGCGACGCGGCCGACCGGAGAGCGGGACACCGTCGGCCGCGCGGGCGAGGTCGAACAGGTGGGTGCGTTCCGCCTCGTCGAGCTGGAGCGCCCGGGCGATGGCGTCGAGGACGGTCGACGACGCTCCGGCGATCGCCCCGCGCTCCAGCTTCGCGTAGTACTCGACACTGACCCCGGCGAGCGCCGCCACCTCGGAACGCCGCAGCCCGGCCACCCGTCGGTTGGGGCCCGCGGTGAGGCCGGCGAGTTCCGGGGTCAGCCGTGCCCGACGCGTCATGAGGAACTCGCGTACGTCTGCTCGATCGTCCATGCCTCCGACGATACGTCCTCGAAGCGAGCCGACAGGTGCCCTCTCGGTACACCTCTCAGGCGGGACTCCCTCCCGGGTCGGGCGGGGCGTTGACTGGTCGCCTGCACCACCCGACAGAAGGAGCACACATGCGCGCAGTCGTCATGCACTCGCCCGGCGACGTCCGGGTCGAGGACCGACCGGACCCCACCATCGTCGACCCGACCGACGCCGTCATCCGGCTCACAGCGACCTGCATCTGCGGGTCCGACCTGTGGCCGTACCGCGGGGTCGAGCCCGTCGACCACACGAACATGGGGCACGAGTACGTCGGTGTCGTCGAGCAGGTCGGCGAGGACGTGCGGACGGTCGCCGTCGGCGACTTCGTCGTGGGCTCCTTCGTGACCTCCGACAACACCTGTGAGATCTGTCAGGCGGGGTACCAGTCGAAGTGCGTGCACGCCGAGTTCGTGTCGGTCGCCGCGGGCACGCAGGCTCAGCTCGCACGCATCCCCCACGCCGACGGCACACTCGTGGCGACGCCCGGGCAGCCGGACGCGGAGCTCATCCCCTCGCTGCTCGCCGCGTCCGACGTGCTCGGGACGGGCTGGTTCGCCGCGGTCGCCGCCGAGGTGGGGCCGGGGAAGACGGTCGTGGTCGTCGGTGACGGGGCCGTCGGGCTCATGGGCGTCCTCGCGGCCCGGGAGCTCGGGGCGGAACGCATCATCGCGATGTCGCGTCACGCCGACCGGCAGGCGCTCGCCCGTGAGTTCGGTGCGACCGACATCGTCGAGGAGCGCGGTGCGGCGGGTGTCGCACGGATCAAGGAGCTGACCGGCGGTCTCGGCGCGCACAGCGTCATCGAGGCGGTCGGCACCGAGGAGTCCATGCTGCAGGCGATCCGCTCCACTCGCGGTGGCGGCCACGTCGGCTTCGTCGGCGTCGCCCACGAGGGTGTCTCGCTGCCGCTCGACGAGCTCTTCTTCGCCGAGGTGCACCTCCACGGTGGGCCGGCGCCGGTGCGACGGTTCCTCCCCGAGCTCATCCGGATGATCTGGGAGCGGAGGATCGACCCGGGGAAGGTCTTCGACCTCACGCTGCCGCTCGAGGACGCCGCCGAGGGGTACCGGGCGATGGACGAGCGCCGTGCGATCAAGGTGCTGCTGACGCTGTGAGCCCCGCAGCACCGATCACCTCGACGCCGGACGCGCCGGTCGGGGCGTCGACCCTCCCCGTAGCCGGGACGCCCACCCGGATGCCCTGGTTCGCACTGGCGGCCCTCGCCGCGATGGGGTTCGTCCTCGTGGCCGCGGAGACGATGCCGGCCGGGCTCCTCCCGGTCATCGCCCGGGATCTCGACACGAGCGAGGGCCTGATCGGTCAGTTCATCAGCGTATGGGCGCTCGGGACCGTGATCGTGACGGTCCCGGCGCTCGCCCTCACCCGTGGCATGCGTCGCAAGCCACTCCTCCTCGGCGCGATCGTCGGGCTGATCCTCGCGAACACCGCGACCGCGGTCGCGGGGGACGTCGTCGTCGCGCTGGTGTCGCGGTTCGTCGCCGGTGCGTTCTGCGGGGTGATCTGGGGCATGCTCGCCGCCTACGGGCGTCGCATCAGCCCGCCCGACCGTGGAGGCCTCGCACTGTCGATCGTGTCCGTCGGAGCACCCGCCGGGCTGGCACTCGGGACACCGCTCGGCGCCTGGCTGGGCACCGCGTTCGACTGGCGCTGGGCGTTCGGAGGACTCACGGTGCTCGCGCTCGTCGTGCTCGTGTCCATCGCTGTGTTCGTACCCGACGCGGCAGGGCAGCCTCGCTCGGCACGGCTCCCGCTTCGGCGGGTGCTCGTCCTGCCCGGTGTCGCGGTCGTCCTGGCGGTGATCGTCGTCTGGATGCTGGCTCACAACACCGTCTACACCTACATCGCGCCGTTCCTTCGGGCTTCGGGCACGGGGCTCGGGGCCGATCTCGTGCTGCTCGTCTACGGTGTCGCATCCATCGCGGGCATCGGTCTCACGGCGGCGCTCATCGATCGGGCTCCGCGCGCGCTGCTCCACGGGAGCGTCGCGACGTTCGTCGTGGCGGGCGCGCTGCTCCTGCTCGGCCACGCGTCGATCGTCGCCGTCCTCATTGCGACTGTCCTGTGGGGGCTGGCGTTCGGTGGCTCCTCCGCCCAGCTGCAGTCGGCGCTCACCCGATCGGGACGCGAGCACTCGGACGTCGCGAACTCCTTCCTGCCCGTCGCGTTCAACCTCGCGATCTTCGCCGGCGGTGTCCTCGGGGCTCTCCTCCTCGGCACCTTCGACGGGCTGATCCTCCCGGTGGTCATGATCGCCCTCGGACTCGCTGCGCTGCTGCTCACGATCGTGGGACGCCGGTCGGCCTTCGCCGCGGGGTGACGCGGAGGCCGAGCCGGTGGCGGCGGTCGCGTGAGACCATCGGGCATGGCTTCCATGGACGACGCACCGCGGATCGGGGACCTCGAGGTCGACGGCGACGCACTCACCGGCGACGGCACGACACTCTCGGAGCTGGCGGACGAACTGGCCTGCGGCGTCGACGAGACCACCGCCGGGGCACCGCCGGCTGGTTGGCGGGTGCTCCGCCGGTTGGAGAGCGGTGCGGTGTATCTCGGTTCGCCGGTCGACGCGGACCACCGGCACCTGGCGCGTGGCACAGGTGCATCCGGGAGAGCAGCCTCCGGTGGTGCGCGTGCACCCGGACACGTTGGTCGTGCGCCCGAGCCGGGCCGAGCGGCGACAGGGCTTGGTGCTGCGCTGGCCGTCGTTCGTGGAGGAGGTCAGCAGGACCCGAGCGAGCTCGTCGATCGACATCGTCAACGCGGGCGCCACCAGATGGACGCCCGAGAACGAGGGATTCCGTGCCGTCGGGGCGCTCACCGCACCAGGCGGAGACCGAATTCTCCTTCGGCTGGATGAGTTCCGCCAGCAGATCGCGCGGTCCCGCTCGACCCCGGGGAGTACGCCCGAGTCCCGGTGCAACTGCAGCTGCAGTCCGACCCGACCTCACTGGAGCCCGGCCGCCGTACGACCTCCACGTCGTGGTCGTCGAACTCGGGCTCCGCCTCGCCGAGCCGCTCCGGGTCGAGCTGACCGCTGAGCATGGTCGCGCGTCAGGTCGCCAAGCAGAACCGCCACCGGGCCGACCCCGCGAGCGAGCGCCGAGCGTTCGATCGACAGATCGAAGCAGAGCAGCTGCGAGTCGGCGCCCGGCGGTCCTGGCCCGCGATCGCCGAGGTGGTCGGGAGCGCGGTGTCGGACGACGAGGCGTTGGAGCGCATCGCGGCAGTGCTCGGGACCACGACGGAGCAGGCGGCATCGGTCTACGACGCATCACTCCGCGCGATGGTCAGGGCGGACGCCGACCGCCGTGACGAGCAACTGCAGGAACTCATCCGACAACGCGACGCCCTCGGGTGACGGCCCACCCACCGAGAGTGCAGAAGATGTCCGCTCAGGCCGCGTTTGAGAGCGTCTTGCGCACTCTCGCCGAGCGCATCAGCGCTCGCGCTCGCTCAGCCGGGCCGGATACGCTGGCGGGCGGGGCGAGACGACCGCTCGACCCACGAGGGGATGCCGGATGCTGACTGACGCACTCACCATCGTCCTGGCGGTCGTGTCGGCACTGCTCCTCGGATTCGCCGCGCGGCGGGTGCTCGACGCCCCGGTCGGATGGCCGCGCAGCATCCTCGTCGGGCTCGTCGTGTTCGTCACCGGCCCACCGTTCGTGAACTGGCTGCTGCAACAGACCGGCCTGGTCCAGCCTGGTGAGGCCGGAGATGCTCGAGCGGCCTTCGCAGCGATCGCCGTGGCGCTCCTCGCGATCGGTTGGATCTTCGCGCTCGGGCTCGGTGTCCTCGTCGCCATCGAGGTCATCATCCCGACCCGGCCGCTGATGAACCCGATCGACGTCGTCCGCTCGGCGATCAAACGACGGCGACGGACGAGGCGATACCTGCAGATCCTCACCATCGCGTCGCGGCACGGCGCGGGCTGGCTCGTGCACGGCCGATCCCGCGTCCAGCTCGAACTCACCACGAGTGAGCAGCGCGCCAACGCGATCATCGCCACGATCAACGACTCCGGCGTCACCTTCGTGAAGCTCGGACAGGTGCTCTCGACGAGACGCGACCTGGTGCCCGAGCCGTACCTCAGCGCCCTCGCGTCGCTGCAGTCCGAAGCGACCACGCTGCCCTGGCACGAGGTCCAGGTCGTCATCGAGACGGAACTCGGTGCTCCCATCGACACCGTGTTCGCGTCGATCGACTCCGAACCGCTCGCGGCCGCGTCCGTCGCGCAGGTGCACACCGCCGAGCTGCTCGACGGTACCCCCGTGGTCGTGAAAGTCCAGCGACCGGCCGCCCGGGTGCAGGTCGAGGCCGACGCCGACATCGTCGTCCGCCTCGCCGAGCGCGCTGAGACGCACACCAAGTTCGGGCAGGACCTCCGCCTCGCCTCCGTCGCGCGGGCCTTCACCTCGACGCTGCTCGAAGAACTCGACTACCGGATCGAAGCCCGCAACGTGGAGATGATCCGCAGCACCTTGAAGCGTCGCGAGGAGCGCGACGAGGGCGTCCGGATCACGGTGCCACGCGTCTACCCGGCGGCCTCCGGCGCCCGCCTGCTCACCATGGACCTCGTCGACGGGTTGCCGCTCAGCCGAGCACGGGACCGCATCGCGACCATCCCGAAGGAGGAACGCGAGACCCTCGCGACCGGCCTCATGGAGGTCGTGCTCGAACAGATCCTCGTGCACGGCGTCTTCCACGCCGACCTCCACCCGGGCAACGTCATCCTCCGCGAGGACGGATCGCTCGGGCTGATCGACTTCGGGGCCGTCGGCGTCATCGAGCGCAGCCAGCGGCAGCGACTCACCGCGGTCATGCTCGCGACCGTCAGCGAGGACGACATCGCGGCGACCGACGCCCTCCTGCTCATCGTCGACCTGCCTGAGGACGCCGACCTCGACGCCCTGCGCCACGACGTGGGCATCGTCATCACGACCGAGCGTCACCGCCCCGGTGGCGACGGCTCGATCTTCAGCCGACTCCTCGACGTCATCCGGCAGCATCACATCGCGCTCCCCGGCGACCTCGCCGCCGCGTTCCGCAGCTTCGCGACCCTCGAAGGGTGCCTCAAAGCGCTCGACCCCGACTTCGACATGTTCGAACAGGCCCTCCCGATGGTCCCGCGTCTCCTCCGCCGCTCGCAGTCCATCCGGCAGACCGCGGTCACCCTGCAGGCGCAGGCCGCCGTCACCGCCGCGTTGGCCCGCAACCTCCCACGTCGACTGGACTCGCTGCTGTCCGGACTCGAGGACGGGACCGTCGGCGTGACGCTGAAGGGCTTCGCCGACGAACCGGCGAAGGGGCTCGTGGAAGGCGTGACCGCTGAGATCGTCGGAACCCTGATCTCGATCGCCGCCCTGGTGATCGCCGTGGTCCTCGTCGTCACCGGTGCCGGCCCGGTCCTCCCCGGCGGCCTACGGGTGTTCGATCTCATCGCGGCGTTCATCGGGTTCCTCGGCTTCCTGGGGCTGCTGCGCGTCCTGCGGCAGACCGTCGTCCGCAGGGGTCGGTGACCGGAGCACCCCACTGTTCACCTGACGGCGCTACCGTGATCGGGTGAGCGACCCCCGACTGCAGCGACGCCTGGGCACGAGCGCCGCGGTGTTCATCGGCCTGGGCTCGATGATGGGCGCCGGGGTCTTCGCGGTGTTCCAGCCGGCGGCGCAGGTCGCCGGCGCGGGACTCCTCATCGGGCTCGTGATCGCCGCGGTCGTCGCCTGCTGCAACGCGATGTCCTCCGCGCAACTCGCCGCGCAACTCCCCTCGGCTGGCGGCACCTACCTCTACGGCCGCGAACTCATCGGGCCGTGGTGGGGCTTCGCCGCCGGATGGAGCTTCGTGGTGGGCAAGACCGCGAGCGCGGCAGCCATGGCGGTCGCTTTCGCCGCGTATGCGGCACCGGCCGAGTGGAGTCGTCCGGTCGCCGCGGTCGCGGTCGCCGCGGTGGTCCTGACCAACTGTCTCGGGGTCACCCGCACCGCGACCGCGACCCGGGTGATCGTGGTGGCCGTCCTCCTGGTGCTCGCCGTGGTCGTCGGTTCAGGCGTCGTCGGGCCGGAGGCCGGTTCGACCGGGGTCGCGTCGCTCGGGTTCGACGCCAGCCCGCTCGCCGTGCTGCAGTCGGCGGGGCTGCTGTTCTTCGCCTTCGCCGGGTACGCGCGGATCGCGACCCTGGGCGAGGAGGTCCGCGACCCGGCCAAGACGATCCCCCGCGCCATCGGGATCGCCTTCGTCGTCGCCGTGGTCGTCTACGTGGCCGTCGCCGTCGTGTCGTTGCTCACGCTCGGCGCGGACGGCCTCGCGTCCAGTGCGCGACCGTTGGCCGCGGTGGTGGAGACGAACGGGTGGCCGTGGGCTGCGACGCTGGTGCGACTCGGTGCGGCGGCGGCCTGTCTGGGGGCGCTCCTCGCGGTGTTCGCGGGCATCGGCCGGACCGCCTTCGCGATGGCGAGGACCGGCGACCTGCCGCGCGTCCTCGACGCGGTGCACCCGCGCTTCGCGACCCCCTACCGCGCGGAGCTGCTCGTCGGGGCGGTCGTCATCGTCCTCGTCCTGCTCGTCGACCTCCGGAGCGCGATCGGGTTCTCCTCGTTCGGCGTCCTGCTCTACTACGTGGTCGCCAACGTCGCGGCGTACCGCCAGACGCGCGAGCACCGACGGTACCCGCGGGCGGTGAGCGTGTTCGGCGCCGTCGGTTGCGTCGTGCTCATGTTCACGCTGCCGCCGACGTCGGTCATCGTGGGCACGGTGGTCGTGCTCCTCGGGTTCGCCGGGCGGGCGATGCTGGCACCTCGACAGGCTCGGTGACCGGAGGTCAGGCTCGGTGACCGAAATCGGTCCCTGCCCTTCGACACGCTCGGGATCCGCGTGTCGAAGGGCCGACCGGTTACAGCTGCGCGGAGAGGCGGAAGATGTTCTCGACGGCCAGCTCGGCGGCGATCGCGTCGCCGGCCTCGACCGCCTCGCGGAGCGCCGGGTAGCCCTGCTCCTTGGCAGCCCAGTCGGTGTTCTCCTCGGTGCGCGTCGCAGAGGACCGGTAGGTGAGGCCGTCGATGATGTCCTTCGTCGCCGCGACGAGCGTGGCGTTCGGGCAGGCGGCGATGAACGCGTCGAAGAGCTCCCAGCTGAGTCGCCCGTGCTCGGCGATGTCGCGCTGCTCGACGACCACGATCACCTGGTTGATCGAGCGGACGAGCGCCTTCTTCTGCGTCGCGCCGAGGCCGGGGACGGTGACGCGGACGACACCGCCGAGCATCGCGCCCAGCGTCTGCATGACCTCGGTGCGCTGCGCCGGGTCGGGCAGGGCGACGCGGGTGTACCGCTGTGCGGCCATCTCGATGAGGCCGACGCGGGCGAGGTCGTTGAGGGCCTCGCGGATCGGCGTGCGGGAGATCCCGAGCCAGGACTGCAGTTCGCCGTCGTTGAGGTGCTCGCCGGGCTCGAGGGTGCCGTCGAAGATGGCCGTGCGGATGCGCTCGACGGCGACCTCGCGGAGTGAACGACGCTCGACGGGCGGGTTGGCTGAGGGCACGGGCATGCGGGATCTCCTTCGTCGGCGAATGCTATGCCATCAGCGTACCGAATATCAGCGGATCCACCCGGGGTTGACGGGAGATTCGACGACACCTGACGGGCGGGGTCTCCGCGCGGACATCGCCGGGACGCCCTCCCGCAGGCGGCTAGTCCTGAGGGATCAGCGGGACGATGTCGCGGCTCGGCGGCACGACCTCGCCGCTCTTACTGCCGCCGATGACCTTGCCCTCGGGGCGGTCGTAGACGAGGTCGAACTCGGTCTCATCGGTGCGCACCCAGGCGCCGATCCAGCCGGTCGCCGTCTCACCGGCCGGTGTCGCCTGGAGGAGCGAGTAGCCGGCGGACGCCATCGGGGCCTTCAGCTCTTCGGGCGTTCCGAGGCCGAGCGTCACGTAGTCGAGGTTGACGGCGCGGGTGGTGACGGAGACCCGGTACGGGAAGACGCTGCCGCCGTACTCGTCGCCGGCTTCGAGTCGGACCTGCACGAGCATCGGACGCAGGCCGTCGGTGGTGCCTGCAGGCGCGGGGAAGTCGTCGACCATCGCGAGGGCGGTCACCTTCGTACCGTCGACGTCGTCGGTGAGCGTCTGCTCCTGGAGCGGCGTGCTCGGCGGCTGCGACACCGACGGCGTCGGCGAGGCGGAGGATCGACCCGCGTCCGACGAGGAGCCGGTGGAGCAACCGGTGAGGGCGATGGCAGCGACCGTGAGAGCAGCGGCCAGGGTCGTTCGACGAGAACTGATGCGCATGACTCAATTCTGCCAGACGCGCCCTGGTGCGATTCGTCGCCGGGTGGCCGGTCGCGGGTGACGCGGTCGGGCTCCAGAAATGTGCCGGGCGGCCTTCTCGGAGAACCGGCGACGGGCGCTCGCGCTGCAGCCGCTCAGACGGCGCCGCCGAAGTAGACCTCGACCTCCCGGACAGTGCCGTCGACGACGCGAGTCGCCTCCATATTGCGGTACGTCTTCCCGTGCACGACGTACTCGTAGCGGTGGAGGACGATGCCGTCGGTCTCGACGATCTGGAGCGTCACCCCCGGGGTGTCGAAGTGGTCGGCGCTCGGGAAGCAGCGTTCGAGCCAGGCAGCGCGATCGAGGTGGTCGTCCTGTGGGCTCGTGAAGACGAAGTCCGCGTGCATGAGCGCCTCGGCGGCAGCCCGATCCTGCTCGCGGAACGCACGCATGAACGCCAGAACCGTGTCGATCGCCGATGAACGCATGCGGTGATCCTACGCGCGGGCCTGGCGCTGCGGTCGGGGAAGGTGTTCGCGTGGGGCCCTTCCCGGACCGCACCTCGACGACTGCGGAGACTCGTTCCCTGAGCCTGTCGAAGGGCCCACGAGCAACCTCCCCCACCGCACCTCGACCGGCTCGGCGACCGCGTCACGGCCGGTCCCTGAGCTTGTCGAAGGGCGCCCCGAGCGAAGCATCAACTGTCGGATAAATACCCAGATCAGGGGCTGATTCGGTGCGCGTTCGAATGTCAGTGGTCCGTGTTTGGATGGACCCATGACCAGCACCGCACCGAACCCGCTCGCCGCCGCCGCGGCCGGGTTCGATGCGGTCTGGCAGGGCGCGCTCGATGCGATCCGTCCAGGCTCCGGTGTCGCGGAGCAGCTCGAGAACATGAACGACGAGGCGGTCCTCCGGGTCCTCGACGAGCTCGGTGCCGTGCAGCATGCGGTCGAGGTCCTCGCCGCCCGCGTCACCGGCGCGATCGCGTTGCGCCCGTCGCCTACTCGCCGCGACGGCACGCTCGTGCGCGCCGCTGGTTACGCGAACCCGGGCGTCATGGTGTCCGAGCGGTGGCGGGTGGCACGCGCCCGCGGCGCAGCGATCGCGGAGGTCGGTGCCGCCATCACGCAGCCGCGCGGGCTGCTCGGCGAGCTGGAGGAATGCCCGTTCCCCGCGGTCGCTGCCGCCCTCGAACCGGCACGCCGGTTCCGACGCCACAACCGACCCAGGCCGACGGACCCAGCGGGTCATCCTCGTCGGCCACCACGGATGGTGACGCGTCGGCTGCCCTCGGCAGCCCACGCGGCACCCCTGAGCGTCGACGGTGCCGCGGTCATCGTCCGGGAGCTCCGCAACGCCGGCCGCATCTGCACCAGGGTCGAACTCGCAGGCGGCGTCGGTCATCGCCATCGAGCACGCCGCCCACGCGCCCCTGCAAGACGTCACCCGCATCGCGAAACTCGTCCGCACCCGCCTCGACCAAGACGGCCGCGAACCCCGCGACGAACTCCTCCGCCGAGCAGAACGCTGCACCATCCACGAACTCCCCACCGGCATGACCCTCCTCCGCGCCGAACTCGCCCCCGAAAGCGCCGCCTTCATCCGCGCCGGCCTCGACGCCCTCATCGGCGCCACCACCCGCAAACCCCACTTCATCCACCCCGACACGGCCGACCCCGCCGACCAACCCGACGGATCCGGTCACCCCATGCCCGACGGACCCACGCTCATCCCCACCGACCGGCGACGCGCCATCGCCCTCACCGAGACCTTCCGACACCTGGCCGGCTGCAGCAGCGCCGCCACCGAACTCACCCCCGTCACCGTCATCATCCGCACCGACCACGACACCCTCGAAACCGGCCTCGGCGCCGCCACCATCGACGGCATCGACGAACCCATCGGCCCCGGCGCCCTCCGCCGCCTCGCCGCCGACGCCAACCTCATCCCCATGATCCTCAGCGGACCATCCCAAGTCCTCGACCTCGGCACCAGCACCCGACTGTTCACCCGCGGACAGAAACTCGCCCTCGCCGAACGCGACGGCGGCTGCGCCTGGACCGGCTGCACCCACCCACCATCCTTCACCGAAGCCCACCACATCACGATGGTGGTCACAAGGCGGCCCCACCAACCTCGACAACGGCATACTCCTCTGCCCCTTCCACCACCACCGCATCCACGACGACCACTGGACCATCACCATCCAAAACGGCATCCCCTGGTTCATCCCACCCAGCCACATCGACCGACACCAAACCCCCATCCGAGGCGGACGCCTCCACCTCGCCGCCTGAACCCGGGGCACCCCTCTGCCTGCACACCCGCCTGCCCTCCGACAAGCTCAGGGACCGACACGAGAACCACCCTTCGACAAGCTCAGGGACCGAGACGGGAACCCACCCTGCCTCGGACACGCTCAGCGACCGACGCCGTCCTCGACAACCCAGCCACCCCGGTCCCTGAGCCTGTCGAAGGGCCCACGAACAACCGTTGAACCTGCCCTTCGACAAGCTCAGGGACCAAGACGCGAACCACCCTGCCTCGACAAGCTCGGTGAACGTCGCCGTCCTCGACAACCCAACCACCTCGCCCCCTGAGCCTGTCGAAGGGCCCACGAGGAACCAACCCACCTGCCCTTCGACAAGCTCAGGGACCGAGACGGGAACCACCCTGCCTCGGACACGCTCTGCGACCGGCGCTGTATTCGACAACCCAGCCATCCCGGTCCCTGAGCCTGTCGAAGGGCACACGAGCGACCACCCGCCCTTCGACAAGCTCAGGGACCGAGGACACCGACTCAGGGACCGAGGACACCGACCCAGGGACCTGGGACACTGCCTCGAGGACCGTGGCTGCTGCCTCGGGTGCGGGGCGCCGGGCCGAGGAACGGGATCGAGCCCAGCTCAGGCGCTCGGCGCCGCCGTCGACTCCCGCACGATGAGCTGCGGCACCGAACGCACCACGCCGACGGAGTCCGCATCGCTCAGCACCTCGAGCAGCGTCGACATGATCGTCCGCCCGAGCGCCGGGAAGTCCTGCCGCATCGTCGTCAGCGGCGGCGCGAAGTGCTCAGCCTCCGGGATGTCATCGAACCCGACGACGCTCACATCACCCGGCACCCGCAGGCCCCGCTCCGACAACGCGTGGATCACCCCGAGCGCCATCTGGTCGTTCGCCGCGAACACGGCCGTGAACAGCCTCACCGACCCGCTCGCCGGACCGCCCGTCGTCATCGTCTCCGACACCGAGGCTCCGCCACGAGCTCCCGCCCGAGCCGGAACCCGCTCGCCGGCGTCCAGTCGCCCACCAACGGCTCCCGGGCGACGAGCCCGTGCTCGGACAGCGCGTCACGCCACCCCCGCACCCGCTCCAACGCGTCCACCGAATCCGCCGGACCCGCGAGATGCGACGATGCGGCGATGCCCCAACCCGACGAGGTGGTCGACGAGGATCCGCGCCCCCTGGTACTGGTCGATCGAGACACGGTGGAACCCGTCCCGACGACTCGACTCGACCGCGACGAGCGGCACCCCGAGCTCGATCCCGCGCACCGCGTCGAGCGCCCCACGATGCGCCGCGATGAGCACGATCGCCTCGACGTTCTGCCGCAGCAGCAACTCGACGGCCTGCCGCAGCGACGCCGGATCCGACTCCAGCATGCTCGCCATGCTCACGGCATACCGGGCATCCCGTGCAGCCTCGTTGAAGCCGAGCGCCGTGCTCGACGGCCCGTAGTCCGGCCCACCGGTCGTGATCAGACCGATCGTGCGTGAACGGCGGGTGACGAGTGACCGTGCGGCCTGCGAGGGCGTGTACCGCAGTTGGGCGATCGCCTGCTCGACCCGTTGCCGCGTCGCGGGGCGCACGTTCGGCAGATCGTTGAGCACCCGCGAGACGGTCTGGTGTGAGACTCCGGCCAGACGCGCCACATCGAAGATCGTCGCGACCCGTGTCTTCTCGTCGTCGTTACCCACCAGCCCCACCGGCTCCCACCTGGCGACGTCCGCACGTCTCGCTGAGAGCAGCGTATCCGTCGATGCGCGGCGTGTTCGCGCTCTCAGCGCACCTCCAGCGGTTCGTCAGGTCCGCCGCGATGGGCACCGCTCCCCATCGCGGGTGGACAGCCGACCTCGGTACCGTGATGGACGAGCCGACGGTCGCGCGGGTGCCGCGTGATCAGCTGCGCGTCGCGACCGACACCCGAAGAGGAGCACACATGATCATCTGGACCCGTTGGGGCATCGTCGTCTTCCTGATCTTCGGGCTCTCCGTCGGCGCCGGCTTCCTCATCAAGGCGATCGTCTCGCCCGACGGCGGATCGGCGCAGTCCGGGGTGTTCGTCGGCATCGGATTCCTGCTCGGCGCCGTCGCGTGCTGGGCCTTCGGGAAGTTCGCGCTGGCGAAGCTGGATGCGCCGCGGCCGGTCGTCGTGTGGCAGCAGCTCGCGCAGCCGTACGTCAACGAGCACGGCATCACCGTGAAGCAGGAGGCCGTGCCCGTGCGCCACCCGCAGACCGGCGAGCAGCTCTACAGTCGCCCGAGCTCCACACTCTTCTTCATCCCCGTCCGCTTCTGGGCGTACGTGATCGCCGCACTGGGTGTCGTCACGATCGTCGTGAACGTGGTGCGCGGCTGACGCTCAGCCCTGGCGACCCTTCCACCGCGGGTTCTGCTTGTTGATGACGAACACCCGGCCACGGCGGCGGACGATCTGCGACCCCGGCTTGTCCTTGAGCGACTTGAGTGATGCGCGGACCTTCATGGCGACCTCCTGGTGATCACGATGCGTGCTACCTTGTTGAGAACGATTCTCAACAGAACGCACTGTAGCACCCATCGACCAGGAGAACCCGCCGTGACCACGCCTCGCATCCCGCTGACCGTGACGCTCGTCCTCGGCACCTGTCCGCCGGAGCGTCGCACCGTCGCCCGACAGGTCGCCGGAAGGTCCGCGGCGCTCGTCACGATCGAGCGGCAAGACGACGCCGAGAGTGCCCACCCTGACATCGACGACGCGATCGACGCCGTCGCGCGACACCCGCTCGCTCCCCGGCACCTCGTCCTCGATTGCGGGAGCACGGTCCGCCCGGTCGACGCGGTCTCCGCCGTCCTCGGGCACCGCGACACGGCCGTCCTGGACGCCGTCGTGACCGTCGTCGACGCAGCCCATCTCCTGCACGACCTCCAGGACGACGAGTACGTCACCCACGACGAGGACGGCGACACGGCGTACACCGCGCGGTCGATGATCACCGTGGAGCAGCTCGAGTACGCGGACACCATCGCCGTCGCCGGCCGACGTGGCGTCACTCACGAGCGGCTCGCGGTGCTCCTCGCGCTCCTCAGCCACCTGAACCCGACGGCGCTGACGCGGATGGTCGAACCGGTCGCAGCCCGACCGCGCGTCACGCCCGGCACTCCGGCGACCGCGAGCAACCGTGAGCCGCTCGCGCGCTACCGCGACTCCCCGTTCGAACTGGACCGCTTCAGCACGTCCCCCGGGTGGATCGCGATGCTGAACGGCGAGCACCGGCCGTGGGTGGATCACGAGCGCGTGACCACCCTGCGGTTCGACAGCCCCCGACCGATGCACCCGGAACGACTCCTCGCGTGCTTCGACGGACCGATCGAGGCGGGGCGGTTCGGCCAGGTCATCCGTACGGCGGGGTTCCTCGTCCTCGCGACGCGCGCCTCCCGCGTCGGCGTCCTGCAGCACATCGGCTCGATGATCGATCTTGAACCCACCTCGTTCGAGACGAACGACCCCGGCGCACCGCTCGGCCAGGAGCTCGTCGTCACCGGGATCGACCTCGACGAGGTCGCCATCACCGCCGCCCTGCACGCCTGCACCCTGACGGACGAGGAACTCCTCGCCGGGCCGGCGGCGTGGGCGCACTACCCGGACGCCTTCACGCCATGGAGCACCACCCACGAGCACTGAGCGGCGGGCCCGTCAACTGCCCGAAACGGTTCGGATCCCGGTCGATGTCGTGCAGGTTTGGGCGACTCAGTGGATCCGCGCGCTCACCCACTCCTCGCGGACGAACCGCACGAACTGCTCGACGGCCGGCGACACCGCCCGGGCACGGCTGGTGGCGACACCGATCACCCGGACCGCCTCGTCGTCGAGCGGGACGAGCACGACGCCCTCCATACTCGTGGAATCGGGGAGGACCGCGATCCCGACACCGGCACGCACGAGACCGCGGAGCGTCGACAGCTCGGACACCTCCATCGTCACGCGGGGCACGACGCCATGCCTCGCGAAGTACGCGTCCGCGATCTGCCGGAGCCCCGAGTCCGTCGTCATCGCGAGGAACTCCGTCTGCTCGAGGTCGGACGCCGCCAACGACGTCCGATCGGCGAACACATGCCCGACCGGCACGCCGAGCGCGAGCCGCTCGGAGGTGAGCGGACGCCACTCGATGTCCGGATCCCGCGGTTCCGGGCTGAGGAAGGCGACGTCGGCCGAGCCGGAGCGGAGCGCGTCCAGCACGCTGTCGGCCTTCCCGCCGTCGAGGACGAACCGGATGTCCGGCAGCAGCTGGCGGTACTCGCTCACGATGCGCGGAATGAGCCAGCCACCGAGGGACGAGACGTAGGCGATGGACACGAGTCCGGCCGAGGGGTCGCGGAGCTCGTCGATCCGCGACTGCGCGTTGTCGAGCTCGGTCTGCGCCCGGAGCGCGTGCACGAGGAGGATCTCGCCGTAGCGGTTGAGTTCGAGCCGGCTGCGGTGGCGATCGAACAACTCGACCCCGGCGTCCGCCTCGAGCCGACCGATCGCCCGCGTGAGCGTCGACTGGGAGATACCGAGCGCCTCAGCGGCGTACGGGACGTGACCGTCTTCGGCGAGCGCCCGAAGGTACGCGAGTTCGTCGATCCTCATGCCCTCATGATGCCGCACCGGCGAGCCCGGCTGGGGCGGCACCTCGACAAGCTCGGGCCGGTGAGGCTCGGCGACCGGGCGCGCTAGCGTGGTGCAGTGATCCGCAGACCGCGACCGAGCCAGGCGGCGACCGGCGCCCTCCTCGTCCTGGCCGGACTCGTCTGCCAGGAGCTCGGCGCGTCGATCGCGGTCACGCTGTTCCCGCAGGTCGGTCCGATCGGCATGGTGACGCTGCGGCTCGTGTTCGCCGCGCTCATCCTGCTGGCCGTCGCCCGCCCGGCCCTTCGCGGACACCCGAGGAGCGCCTGGGGATCGGCGGTCGGCTTCGGGCTCGTCCTCGCCGCGATGAACGTCTGCTTCTACCTGGCACTGGACCGCATCCCGCTCGGCCCGGCGGTGACCCTCGAGATCCTCGGCCCGCTGGCGCTCAGCGTCATCGCGGGTCGTCGATGGACGAGTGCGCTCTGGGCGGGCGTCGCCCTCGTCGGCGTCCTCCTCCTCGGCGGGGTGCTCCTCCACAGCGGACCGACGGCCGCACTCGATCCGCTCGGCGTCGTCCTCGCGCTCGCCGCCGGCGCCCTCTGGATCGGCTACATCCTGCTGTCGGCGCGGACGGGGACGGAGTTCCCCGGCTTGAACGGTCTGGCGATCGCCGCCGCCATCGGCGCCCTCGTGACCATCCCGCTCGCCGCGACGACCGCCGGCACCGCCCTGTTCGATCCCGTCATCCTCCTGCTCGGGCTGGGTGTCGCCGCGCTCTCGTCGGCCGTGCCGTACGCGCTGGAGTTCGTCGCCCTCCGCCGACTCAGCGCCGCGACCTTCTCGATCCTGCTCGCGTCCGCGCCGGCCATCGCCGCGATCGCCGGACTCCTCGTGCTCGGTCAGGAGCTCACGACACCGCAGTGGCTCGGCATCGCCTGCGTGGTCGGTGCCGGAATCGGCGCCGTGCTCTCAGCTCGGCGCGGTCGCGCACCCGAGGTGCAGCCGAGCATCGCGCCGAGCTGATCGTCAGGTCAGGAAGCGGCGAAGCGGGCGTGCACCCGGGAGGACACGGTGATGTCCTCCGGCTTCAGGTCGAGGCCGGTGTCGCCGGCGGGTGCGGCGGCCCCGCGCATCATCGGCGCCGCGGTCTGGGTCCCCGAGGTGCGGGTCTCGTCACCCAGCATGCCGGGATCGGCCAGCGCAACAGGCCGCACGGTGCCCAGCCCGAGGCTCCGCGCGTAGGCGGTCGCGCGGTCCACGGCGTCGCGGACGGCGTTGTGCTGGGCCTCGGCCGTGATGCGGTGCTTCGTCGCCTCGGTGAGCGCCCACGTGACACCCGTCACCGTGACGCCGTCCTGGACCGCGATCTCCTCGGCCCAGCGGGCCAGCGCCTGGAGGTCGGCGAACTTCACCTCGAGCGCGACCGACGCATGGTGCACGAGCGGCAGCTGCTTCCCGTCCTTGTTCCACGGTCGCTCACTCCACACCCGCAGCCGGTCGGCCGACCACCAGGTCACGGCCGACTGCGCGCGGAACTGCTCCGCCGTCTGGCTGAGCGCCCGGTGCAGCGCGGTGGTCCGGGAGACGACGGGCTCACGTTCCGGCCCCTGGAACCCCGCCGAGATGAGGACGGTCCCACGCTCAGCCGGGTGGTGGTAGTCGAAGCGGCCCTCGACGGTGATGATCGTTTCGCTCATACCCGGCACTCTATCCCGCGACGGCGGCTACGCTCTGGACCATGACGGACGGCGGAACCTGGGCGGATCGACGACGTGGACGGCAGCGGGACGCACACGGTCCGGCGGGACGCGGGCTGCCGCCCGGCGACGTCGAGACGGTCGCGAAGTACCTCAAGGAGCGCGTCTACGCGACCTTCACCGGCCTCGCGATCGTCCTCGTGCTGGCGGCGAACGTGGAGCACCACGACGCGCCGGATGCGCTCTTCTCGCTCGTCATCGGCGTGGTCGGCATCACCCTCGCCGGCCTGGTCGCCGAGATGATCGCGCACCTCGCCGCCCACGGTGCGTTCCCCGACGAGCGCGGGTGGCACTCCATGCTCCGGATCGCGTGGGGCTCGCTCCTCACCGTCGCGACCCCCACCATCCTGCTCGTGCTCGCCGTGTTCGACGTCATGGAACTCGAGACGTCCCTCCGCGTGTCCGCGATCGTCTACCTCGTCACGCTCGGGCTCAGCGGGTGGGTCGCCGTCCGGCGCGCCCGGCTGTCCGTCTGGCAACAGCTCATCGCGCTCGCGGCCCTCGTGCTCCTGGGTGTCCTCGTCATCGGCGTGCAGGTCCTGGCTCACGGCTGAATCGCGGACCCGAGCTCGGACGCCGTCGGAAATGCCGGAGCGGTCGACGACGTTGCAGAGCACGTGAGCACTCCGGAGACCGTCGACGTCGTCGTGATCGGCGCGGGTCAAGCCGGACTGTCGGCCGCGTACCACCTGCATCGCCGCGGATTCGTCCCGCTGGGCACCACCGAGGCCGCGACCGCAGCACGCACCTTCGTCGTCCTCGACGCGAACGACGCCCCGGGCGGCGCCTGGCAGCACCGATGGCGGTCGCTCACCATGTCGACCGTCAACGGGATCTACGACCTGCCCGGCATGCCGAAGCCCGAGCTCGATCCCGCCTCGCCGAGTGTCGACGTCATCCCGCCGTACTTCGCGGCGTTCGAGGAGCGTTTCGCCCTCGCGGTCCGCCGCCCGGTGCAGGTCCGCGCCGTCCGCCGCGAGGACGACGACCCGCACGGTCGACTCCTCGTCGAGACCGCGGCGAGCGCCGACTCCTCAGGCACTGACTCTTCTGGCACCGACTCCCCCGCCGCCGTGTTCCGGGCGCGGGCGGTCGTGAACGCGACGGGCACCTGGACGAAACCGTTCTGGCCCGCGTACCCGGGACGGGAACGCTTCGCCGGACGCCAGCTGCACGTGGCCGACTACGTCTCCGCTGACGAGTTCCGCGGCCAACGCGTCGTCGTCGTCGGTGCCGGCATCTCGGCCATCCAGCTGCTCGAGGAGATCTCGCGGGTGGCGGAGACGGTGTGGATGACACGACGCGAACCGGAGTGGGTGGAGGACGACTTCGACACCGCCGCCCGGGTGGAGGCGATCAAGGGCGTCGAGGAACGCGTGCGCCAAGGCCTCCCACCGGGCAGCGTGATCTCCGTGACGGGGATGCACTGGACGCCGTGGGCGCGAGCGGCCGAGGCGCGCGGCGTCCTGGTGCGTCAGCCGATGTTCCGCCGCATCGAGGAGCACGGGGTCGTCCTCGCCGACGACTCGTTCCTCCCGGTCGACGCCATCCTCTGGGCCACCGGGTTCCGAGCGGCGCTCGACCACCTCGCACCGCTCGGCATCCGACTGCCCGGGGGCGGTATCCGGATCGACGGCACCAGGGCGGCCGACGAGCCGCGGGTGCACCTCATCGGGTACGGCCCCTCAGCGTCGACGGTCGGCGCGAACCGGGCCGGGCGGGCGGCGGTCATGGCGATCCTCGCCGACCTCGACGCCGCCGTCCCTGTCTCACACCGCTGACCCCGTCACTGCACCGCGACGGGGATCGGCACGGCGGGAGCCCGCTCGGAGCGCACGAAGCCGATCCCGAGCAGGATGCAGACTCCACCGAGGAGCTGCGCGAGCGACAGCTGCTCCCCCAGGAGGATCCAGGCGAACCCGGTCGCCGCGACCACCTCGAGGAGGCCCGCGAAGGAGGCCAGTCGGGAGCCGAGCATCTGACTCGCGGTGATGCTCGCCGCATAGGCGACGGCCGTCGACACCACCCCGACGAACAGGAGCGGCACCCACCACACGACGTCGGTGCCGAGCACCGTGACGTCGGCGTCGGAGGTCGTGAAGGGCACGCCGACGAGCCCCGCGAGCCACAGACTGAGCGCCCCGATGAGCAGACCGATGGCGGCGAACGCCACCGGAGGCAGCCCCTTCGCCGGCCGCGCCGAGATGACGTAGTACGCGGCGCAGCCCACCATCGCGAGGATGGCGAACAGCAGGCCGACCGGGTCGAGCGTCGAGCCACCGCTCGGAGCGACGACGAGCACGAGCCCGACGAGCGACACGACGGAGCCGACGAGCACGACCGTCGCAGGACGACGTCGGGTCAGCACCCATGCGACGGCGACGAGCAGCAGCGGTGCCATGTACTCGACGAGGATCGCGGTCCCGACGGCGATGGTCTGCAGCGCCGCGAAGTAGACGAGCTGCGTCGCCGCCACCCCGATGAGGCCCATGCCGAGCAGTCGCCAGCGTCCACGCCAGACCGCGTCCCAGCGACCGCGGAGCGCGATGAGGGCGAACGGGGCGAGTACCAGGCCACCGATCAGGGCACGGACGGTGACCGCGGCAGCGGGACTCCACCCCGATGCGAGCACCGGTTTGATGAACGCTCCGGAGGTGCCGAACGCGACCGCGGCGAGTACCGCGACGAGCAGACCGACCGTGGTCGAGGACGTGTGCTTCATGGGTGTCTCCAGCTGCCGCGAGTGGGGCCGGCAGAAGAGGTGGACGCCCGGCTGAGATGAAGCTACTCTCGGAGAGAGTAAGGAGTCAACTTGCATTTTGCCCCTGACACCGAGGATGCGCTGCTCTTCGCCGCGCTGCTCGTGAACACCCGCGCATCGGCGTCCCGGAGCGGACTCGACGAGCTCGCGACACCGCCGCAACTCGTCGAGCTCCTGCGGGTCAGTCGGTACTCGGGTCGGGTCGACGGCGATGAGCCCGAGCGGGCCGCGGTGGCCAGGCTCCGGGAACGGATCCACGCACTCTGGGCCTCCGACGCGGACGCCCCGGACACCCGCGACCGCGCCGTCACCGAGATCAACGCGATGCTCCGGGAGTCCGCCGCGCTCCCCCAGCTGCGCCGCCACGACGGCTTCGACTGGCACCTCCACGCCACCGAGTTCGACGCACCGCTCGTCGACCGCGTCCAGACCGAGATCGCCATGGCACTCGTCGACGTCGTCCGGTCCGACGCCTGGGACCGCCTGCGGCTCTGCGCCGCCGAGGATTGCGACGGCCTGCTCGTCGACCTGTCCCGCAACGGTTCGAAACGCTACTGCTCCGTCCGCTGCAGCAACCGCGTCAACACGATCGCGTTCCGCGCGCGGGCGCAGTAGCGGTCGTCAGCAGGCCCGGACGACGCTCACGACCGCGCGCTCGTCACATCCCAGAGATGGTGCACCGGGTCGTGGATGAAGTAGCGGCCGAGGGTCTCGGTCGTGAAGCGCGCGCCGTCGCTCCGTCGACCCGTCCGCGTGAGCGCCTCGTCCGGTACCCGCTCGAACGCTGCGGCGAGCACCGTCGCGGCCTCGACCAGCTCCGCCGAGACCCGCTTCGGGTCCTGCTCGCCGTAGCGCTCCTCGAGAGCCGTCGCATCCTGGTCCCAGTTCTCGAACGCGGGATCGTCCTCGTCGAGGACGAGCCGCAGCCGGACGTCGAAGATGCGGAACACGTCGCGCACGTGGGCCGCGTACTCGAGCGGCGACCAGGTCTGCGGGTCGGGCCGCTCCCGGACGTCGGCACGCTCCAGCACCGCCGGCCACGCGGCGGCGTTCGCCAGGATCAACCCGGGGAGGTCCCGGAACCCGAACCGCGACGTGTCCATCCCGCACTCGGGACAGGCGCGCTCGAGGACCCAGGTCCAGTTCTTCGTGTCCGGGACGATGGTGTCGTCGTCGGGGGTGTTCGTCGTCATGGGTTCACTCTAGGAAGCGGCACGGCCCAGCGCCCTCGCGAAAGCGTCATCGTGCCGCGATCCGCCGCCACCGTCCGCTGGCGGCGCCGTGCCGATGCCTCCGTTACCCGGCGGGGGCGACCGGCGGGGCGCAGACCATCGCCGAGGCGGCGAGCTGCTCCGCCATCTGCTGCTCGGACCACGGGAGTGCGATCTCGGGGGCCTTCTGCCCGCTCGCCGGTGCCGCCTTCGCACCGATCGAGGCGAGCTGCATGGCGAGCGTCTGCGCGAAGCCCGCACCGAGCGTCGAGTTGTTGAGCATGACGACGACCGTCAGTCCGGAGGCCGGGTCGGAGAAGGCCGCCGAGAGCGAGCCGGGGATAGCGCCGGCCTGCCCGCGGAACGGACCGATCTGCAACCCACCCACACCGAAGCTCTTCCAGGTCGGCTCAGCCTCGCCCAACGAGACGGGGTCCTTCCACTGCTTCTTGTAGGTGCTGTCGTTCAGCAGCGAGCCGGACGCGAAGGACTGCGTGAACTTCCGCAGATCGTCGACCGAGGAGACGACGCCACCGGCGGTCCACACCATCGAGGGCGACAGCTCGGTCTCGTCCGTCGGTGCGTCGCACTGGTAGGTGCCGTCCGCGATGCGCGGCGTCAGGTACCCCTTGGGGTGCGACCCCGGAAGCTCGACGGTGGAGGCGTCGGGGAAGCTGGACTTCGACATGCCGAGCGGCGAGAAGACGTAGTGGTCGTACAGGGACTGCCAGGACTGACCGGTCAGCTCCTCGAGCGCCATGCCGAGCAGGATGTAGCCGGTGTCACTCGAACCGAAGAGCGCCCCCGGAGCCGTCCGCGTACCGCTCGCGAGGCCGTTCGCGAGGATCTCGGCCATCGACCAGTTGCGGGTCGGGTTGGTGACGAACTGCGCGTTGAGCGCGGGCGTGTAGGTGCCGAGTCCCGACGTGCCGTTGCACAGCTGCTGGTAGGTGATGCCCTCGATGCCCTGGACCTGCGGGAGGGTCTTGTGGACCTGGTCGGTGAGCTTGATCTTGCCCTCGTCGACGAGTTCGAGGAGCACGGTGCAGGTCATCGGGCGCGTGGTGTCGCCGATGCGGTAGACCATGGACGGGTCCATCTTGGTCTTGCCACCCGGCTCGGTCGTGCCGACGCCGGCCGTGAAGCTCCCGGCCCACGGCGCCCAGACGCCGACGATGGCACCGGAGGATCCGGACTGGGTGACGGCGGCCTCGACCGCCGCCGTGATGGCGTCGGTCGTGTCGCCCGCGAGCGTGCCGCTGACCTGGTCGGGGAAGTCGGTGTCGGACACCGAGGGGCCCGAGCATCCGACGAGCACCGTCGCGAGGGTCGCCGCGGTAAGGAGTGCGGCGAGACGCCGGCGCCTCGGAGCTGTTGCAGTCAAGTCATCCCCCTGATGAGCGGTCTGCGGAGCTGCAGACTGTTCCCGATTGTAACCGGGCGCGGCTGAGAGCTGCGGTCGCACGCCGCGTGCCGGTCACTCGGACGGCGGACCTGGTGCGGGGCCCGTCGATGGTGTTCCCTGGAGAGGTGACCTCGAACGCCTTCCCCCAGACCACCGTCGACGCCGTCCTGGCACACATGAACGGCGACCACCCCGACGACAACGTGCTCATCGTGCGCGCCTTCCTGGAACCGGCAGCCGAAGCCGCCACCATGATCGCGCTGGACGGGACGGGTGGCGAGTGGACCTGGACGGTCGACGGCACCGCCGCGGGTGGGCGGGTGCCCTGGCCCGCCGGCACCATCACCGAGCGCGGCGAGATCCGACGCGAGGTCGTCGCCCTCTACGACGCCGCGTGCGCCCGTCTGGGCGTGGAGCCACGCCCGCACGACTGAGCGACGGCCGCCCCTCGGCCGTCGACCGCCGATGACCGCCTCAGGTGACCAAACCGTCGACGCCCGCACCTCCGAACTCCTCAACGCCCCGAGACGATTCGCGGCACGAAGGATCAGGAGGCATTCCCATGCGTCATTCACCCAACCGGCTCCTCGCCGCCGTCTTCGGCGCGGTCTACGTGGTCGTCGGACTCCTCGGCGGGATCGTCGCGGGCGGCCTGCCGTTCCTCACCACCGAGGGCGGTCTCCTGCTCGGGGTCTTCGAGGTCAACCCGCTGCACAACATCGCGCACGTCCTCATCGGCGCGGCACTGCTCATCGCCGGGCTCTCGAACGTCGTCGCGGCCAAGACCGTCAACACGGTGATCGGTGGTTTCTACCTCCTGCTCGGTGTCGTCGGATTCTTCATCGTGGGCTCCGCGCTCAACATCCTCGCGCTCAACACGGCCGACCACTTCCTCCACCTCGCGAGCGCCGTGGTGCTGCTCGGTGCCGGACTGGCTGCGGACAAGCGCACGCACCGGGTGGCGACGGCCTGACATGTCGGTCTCCGTCGAGCGTCAGGACGTCCGAGCGGGAGGCGACACCGCGGTCCGCACCGGTACGACGTCGATCTCGAACAGCCTGCTCGCGATGTGCGCGCTCGGCGCCGGTCTCGTGCTGATCGCGACCGGCGCCGGGTCCTCCCCCGTGGGCGCGATCCCGCTCGTCACCCTGGGCGTCGCCGCACTGCTGTGGTCCGTCGTGGTCCTCGTCCGCGACCGGGTGCCGGGCCTCCGAGCGTCCTTCGCCGGCACGGTGGGCACGGTCGTCGTCTGGGTGGCGCTGTACGGACTCGCCTCCCTCGGTGTCACGACCGTGCCGCCGTTCCTGCCGACCCTCTCGTCCACGGTCCTGCTGCTCATCGTCGCCGGGGTGCTCGCACGGCGACTCCGGCGGGTCACCCTCGCCTCGACGGCGCCGGACGAACTCGAGCTCGACGCCCTGCTGACGCGAGCGAGCCGTCGGCGACGTCGCGAGCCGAGCACCGGACGGTACGTGCTCACCCTGCTCGCCGGGGCAGCGGTCGTGGCGGCGATCACCACACCGGCACTGGCCCAGACCAACGCCGGTGCGTTCGCGGTCCCGCACGGTTCCCTGCACAGCAGCCACTGATTCCCTCCACAGCGACAGATCCACCCTCCCGTTCACGAGCCCTGCCCGTTACACTTAGGCAACCCTTACCGAACCAGCCGACGCGGAGTCCGACATGAGCACTGTGATCCCCTTCTCCCAGGCCCTGCGCGAGCGCACATCCTCCGGCCACTCCTCCAGCGAGGGGGCGGACTTCATGAGCGACCTCATGACCGGGAAGGGTTCGAAGGAGGACTACATCGCCCTCGTCGCGCAGCACTTCTTCATCTACGAGGCCCTCGAGGCCGCAGCCGACCGCATGCGCGCCGATGCCGTCGCCGCTCCGTTCATCAGCGACAAGCTGACGCGGCTCCCCGCCATCGTGCAGGACCTCGAGTTCCTGATCGGTCCGGACTGGCGCGAACAGATCACGCCGCTGCCCACTACCGCCCGGTACGTGGCACGGATCAACGAGGTCGGCGCCGTCTGGCCCGGCGGCTTCGTCGCGCACCACTACACCCGGTACCTCGGCGACCTCTCGGGCGGGCAGATCATCCGCACGCTCATGCAGCGCCAGTTCGGCTTCGACACCAACGGCGTCGGCTTCTACCTCTTCGGCGACATCGCGAAGCCGCGCGAGTTCAAGGACACCTACCGCGAGCAGCTCGACGCCGTCCCGTGGGACGACGAGGAGCAGGCCCGCGTGATCGACGAGGTCATGGTGGCGTACCGCTTCAACACCGACCTCTTCCGCGACCTCGCGACCGCGAAGGCCGCAGCGACCGCCGTCGCCTGACCTGTCCGCCAGGCCTCGGCCGGGTGCCGTGCGGTCTGCGAAACGCCCCTCCCGCCGCTCGCCTGCCGGGCGTAGCATCTCGGGCATGGACGTCATCCTCGTACCCGGCTTCTGGCTCGACGCATCCTCGTGGAGTGCGGTCACACCCCCGCTCGAGGCAGCCGGCCACCGGGTCCGACCGCTCACCCTCCCCGGCCTCGAAAGCGTCACTGCTGACCGCGCCGGCATCGGCCTCCGCGACCACGTCGACGCCGTGGTCGCCGAGATCGACGCCGGCACCGAGCCCGTCGTGCTCGTCGGGCATTCGGGCGGCGGCGCCATCATCTCCGCCGCGATCGACGCCCGCCCTGACCGCGTCGTCCGCGCCGTGTACGTCGACTCGGGTCCGCTCGCCGACGGCGCGTGCATCAACGAGGAACTCCCCTCGTCGGGTTCCGATATCCCACTGCCCGACTGGACGGTGTTCGACGCGGAGGACCTCGTCGACCTGGACGAGGGGCTCCGCGAGCAATTCCGGGCCAGGGCCGTCCCGCAACCGAAGGGCGTCGCCGTCGACCGACAGCAGCTCTCGGACGACGACCGCCGCCTGTCCGTCCCGGCGACGGTGGTCGCGTGCGAGTTCTCGTCTGAGATGCTCCGCGGCCTGATGGAACAGGGCCACCCGTACGTCGCGGAACTGGCGCGGCTGCAGGACGTCGAGTTCGTCGACCTCCCGACGGGCCACTGGCCGCAGTTCACGAAGCCGGCCGAGCTCGGCGCGATCCTGCTCCGGGCCGTCGACCGCACCTGACGTCTCCTCAACCCACGACCAGGCTGGTCAGCGCGAAGCGTCGACGGGCGCTCAGGTCATGAGGTACGCGAGCGGCAGGATGCCGAGTATCGCGATGAAGACCACTGCCAGCACGGCGTACACCGCGATCTGCGCGCCGCGTCCCTTGATGACCGCCTGACCCCTCGGAGCGAGCGAGCCTGAGACCCACTGCTGCGCCGGCGCGATGTAGTCGAGCGTCGGCGCCTCGCCGGGCTGCAGCAGGTAGTCGGCACGGCCGAACTCCCACAGCCACGCCATCGAGCACGAGACCTGCACGGGCCGGTCGGCCGGAACCGTGAACTGCGACGGTCCCCAGGTCGGGCGGTGCTCGAAGCCGTCGATGCGCACGACGAGTGGGATGAACCCCCAGTATCCGGCGAACGGCGGCTTGCTGGCGTTCAGCTCGAGCGTGCGCCAGGCGGTGATCGGACCGGGCTGCGGCCAGCCCTGCTGCATGGGATGCGTCATAACCGACAATCGTAGGGTCATCGACCCCGTTCGTTCGCCCCTTTTCGGGCGACGGAGCGCCGATTCGCCCAACAATGGGCGAACGGACGCTACTGCCCCGACATGAACCGCTTCACGTCGGTGTCGACGATGATGTCGCTCGGGCGCAGCGGCCGGGAGAGGTAGAGACCGTCGAGCGTCGAGATGCGGCTGAGTGCGACGTAGCTCTGCCCCGGGCTGAACGCGCGGCTGCCGAGGTCGACGATCGCGCGGTCGTAGGTCTTGCCCTGCGACTTGTGGATGGTGACCGCCCACGCGAGCCGCAGCGGGAACTGCGTGAACTCGGCCACGATGTCGCGCTTCAGCTGCTTCGTCACCGAGGAGTAGGAGTACTTGTACTTCTCCCACGTCGCCGGCTCGACCTCGAACTGCTCGCCGTCGACCTCGACCCAGACGGTGGAGTCGATCTTCACCACGGTCCCGAGCGTGCCGTTCACCCAGCGACGCTCGCTGTCGTTGCGGAGGAACATGACCTGCGCACCGACCTTGAGGTCGAGCGCCTCGTCGGCGGGGAACGCCCGCCCGCCGAAGTCGCCCGAGACCTCCGCGTTGGCGGTGAGCGGCTTGCCGTCGAGCTTGGCGAGCGCCGCCTTGTTGATGCGGTCGACGGTGTCGTTGCGGCTCGCGAGGGTGATGACGCCGTCCTCGGGAGGGGTCCTGGCGCCCATGCCGTTCAGCCGGCCGGCCATCTCGGCGGTGACCTGGCCATGCCGGACGCCGTTGAGGAGGTACTTGAACTCGGCCTCGTGCTGGCGGTGGATCTCCGTGAGCTCGACGAGCTGCAGCGGCGTCTCGGACCACACCTTGGCGTCGAAGAACCAGAACGAGCGGTAGGTGTCGGCGATGTACGCCCGTTCCTCGAGGCTGCCGGGCACCGGAGCGAGCTGGTACGGGTCGCCGAAGAGCACGATCTGCACGCCGCCGAACGGCTCGCGCGGCCGCTGCCGGGCCTGCCGGAGACTCCGGTCCATGGCGTCCATGAGGTCGGCGCTCACCATGGAGACCTCATCGACGACGAGGGTGTCGATGGAGTTGAGCAGCTTGCGGGTCTGATCGTTCTGGTCGATCGTGTGGTCGGCGATGAGCCCGATCGGCAGGCGGAACAACGAGTGGATCGTCTGGCCGCCGACGTTCAGCGCGGCGACACCCGTCGGGGCGCAGATGGCCAGCTGCTTCGAGGTGTTCCAGGCGAGGTGGTTGAGGAGCGTCGACTTCCCGGTGCCCGCTCGACCCGTCACGAACAGGTGCTCGCGGGTGCTCTCGATGCGGTCGAAGACGGCTTGCTGCTCGGCGGAGAGGGCTACGCTCATGATGCTTCGGTTCCCTCCCGTTTTCGCCCTCCAATCCTACGCGAGGTGCCCGCCTAGGATGTCAGGATGAGCCATGTCGCGACACGTGGGGAGCTGCGACGCCCGGGAACGGTGCGCGGTGCGCTCGTCCGCGCCGTCGTGCTGTGGCTCTGCATCGCGGCGCTGCTCGTCGCGGCCATCGTCTCCGCCTGGTCGGCCGTCGCCCGCGACGTCTACGGCGCCGGTTCCTTCGCGCGCGGCTACCTGGACGCCCTCGCAGACGACGACGCCGCGACCGCGCTCGCGTTGCCCGGAGTCGCCCTGAGCTCCGCCGAACTCGCCGACGCGGGCCTGCCCGCCGAGAGCTCGGACGCCCTGCTCCGGAGCGAGGCGCTCGGCACCATCGAGAACGTGCGCCTCGTCTCCGACGTCACGACCGCGTCGGGCGTCCACCAGGTGACCTTCTCGTACCGACTCGCGGGGCAGCCGCACAGCACGGTGTTCTCGATCACGAGCGGCGAGCGCACCTTCGGATTGTTCCCGTCGTGGCGCTTCGAGACGAGCCCGTTGAGCGTCGTCCAGCTGACGGTAGCGCACACGACCGGGTTCCGGGCGAACGGTTTCGAGCTCGACACCCGCCGCGTCGCGGAGGGGACCGAGGGGGCCTTCACCTCCACCATCCCGCTCCTCACCTTCACGCCGGGCAGCGTCGACTTCGACGTCGACACCACCTACCTGGCGGCGTCAGTGGAGACGGCGACGACGACCGAGGTCGCGAGCGTCGTCGACGCCGAGGTGACCGCGAGTGCCACCTCGGACTTCGTCGGGGAGGTCCAGACGCAGATCGACGGCTACCTCGACAACTGCGCCACGCAACAGGTCCTCCAGCCCACCGGGTGCCCGTTCGGCATGGTGATCCGCGATCGCGTGGACGACCTACCGGTGTGGTCCATCGCGGCCTACCCCGTGGTGGCGGTCCAGCCGGGCGACACCGGTTGGCAGATGCCGGCGACGGCCGGAGCCGCGCACCTCGTCGTCGACGTGAAGTCGCTGTTCGACGGCACGGTCTCGACCCTCGACGAGGACGTCCCGTTCACGCTGTCGGCATTCGTGACGATCCGCGACGACGGCTCCCTCTACATCGACCTCCGCTGAAGCCCGCGAACTGTCACTTCGACACAGTCCGACACCCCTCACACTGTTCCGGAGTGACAGTTCGCGGGCTAGGAGCGGGTGTCGTTGGCCGCCATGCGCGCGAGACGCTCGTTGTACTCGTTGAGCTCCGCGTCGTTCGTGCGGTCCGCGTTGCGATCGAGTCGCTTCTGGTCCTTCGCGTCGCTCTTGCTCCACGAGATCGCGACGGCGACGGCGAGCGCCAGGGTCGGGATCTCGCCGACGCTCCAGGCGATCCCGCCGCCCGTCTGCTGGTCGAGGAGCGGTGCCTGCCCCCACGTGCGTCCCATCGCCCCGAACCAGTCGGCGAGGAACAGCCCGGTCGAGGAGATGATCGCCAGCCCGAAGAACGCGTGGAACGCCATCGTCGCGAAGAGCAGCAGGAGCCGCATCGGGTACGGCAGGCGATACGGGACCGGGTCGATGCCGATGAGCGACTGCACGAAGAGGTAGCCGGTGATGAGGAAGTGCACGACCATCCACTCGTGGCCGATGTGGTCCTCCATCGACCAGCGGAACAGCGGCGTGTAGTAGAACACCCAGAGTGATCCGGCGAAGAGCACCGCGGTGACGATCGGGTTCGAGATGATCCCCGCGAACTTCGAGTGCACGGCCAGGAGCACCCACTCCCGACCCCCTCGGGAGTCGTCCGAGCGCTTCCGCACCGCCCGCGCGAGCAGTGTGACAGGCGCTCCGGGGACGAGGAGCACGGGGACGAGCATGGTGAGGCCCATGTGCCCGAGCATGTGCACGCTGAAGAGGTACGGCTGGTAGACGTTGATGCCACCGCAGGTGAGGTAGAAGAGCACGAGCAGCCCGAGCACCCAGCTGACGGTGCGCAGGATCGGCCAGGAGTCGCCACGGCGGTGGAGGCGGACGACACCCGCGATGTAGAAGAAGATGCCGAAGGCACAGGCGAGCAACCACAGCAGGTCGATGTTCCACTCGGTGAAGTACCGCGCGAAGGTCAGTTCCGGCGGCAGTTCCTCCCCGGTGAGCAGCACCGCGGGTGTCGGCGCGGTCGGCACGGTCTGGTCGACCGGCGGGGCCGTCTTCGCGAGGGCTGCGGCGGCACCGGAGGCGATGCCCATGAACCCGAGCTCGAGGGCGACCAGCCACCAGAAGGTGCCCGTGCGGCCCGCGGGGGTGTCCGCACGTGCAGCGGCGGACCGCTCGATGCGGCCGATGAGCACCCGACGCTGCAGCGCACCGAACAGGCCGAGCGCCAGCAGTGCGAAGACCTTGACGAGGACGAGGATGCCGTACGGGGTGCCCAGGCGGTCGAGCGAGCCGATGCGCAGCTCGGCGCTCACGTATCCGGAGACGGCCACGACGACGAAGGACACGAGTGCCACGGTCGAGTACCGCATGAGCACGGGGGCGAGCCGGCCGTCTTCGAGGGTCTTGCGGATGAAGACCAGCGTGAGCAGACCGCCGAGCCAGATGGCGGCGAACACGAGGTGCAGGCCGAGCGCGGTGACGGCGGCGTTGTGCCCGCTCGCCTCGGCGGAGTGACCCTGCTGGGCCATCGGCAGCAGCGACACGAGGGACAGCCCGAAGACGAACACGAGCACCGTGTGGTTGCGGACGGCGAAGCAGAGCACCGTCACGGCCGCGGCGATGAGGGTCGTCTGCAGCCAGGCCTGGCCCGACTCGATCCCGGTGAAGAAGAGGCTGAGCTTCGCGCCGAACGCGTCGTCGAAGGTGAGCGGCACCTGCGTGACGTTCAGGAAGGTGAAGAAGCCCGTCACGCCGGACGCGACGGTGAAGACCGCGGCGCCGGCTGCGGCGACGTCGAGCGCCGCGCCGTACTCGCGCCGGTCCGGGCTGAGCGCCCAGCAGGCCATGAGCAACGCGCCGATGGTGACGGCGGCGCTCAGGTTGACGAGCAGTTGTGCGATCGGGAGCCCCCACCGCACGACGGCGCCGGGGTCGCCCAGGAGTTGCGCATCCGCTCCACCGCCGAAGGCCAGACCCGCGAGGAGGGTCGCCACAGCCACGAGGAGCAGGAGGGCAGGACCCGCGAGGCGGACGACACGATTCACGCTGCAAGCCTACGCGGCGCTGCTGGGAACCCCGACCGCAGCGGGCTCAGCCGGCGCTCCGGTCCCTGAGCCTGTCGAAGGGCGCCGCTCACGCCCGGACGAGCAGGGTCGAGGAGCCGTCTTCCAGCCGCCGCACCTCGATGCGTTCGCCGATGCGCTGCTTCATCTCCTCGACGTGGCTGACGACGCCGACGACGCGGCCGCCGGCCGAGAGCCGACCGAGCTCGGCCATCACGGTGTCGAGCGTCTCGGGGTCGAGGCTGCCGAACCCTTCGTCGACGAAGAGCGTGCCGAGCTCGACACCGCCGGCCTCGCCCGTCACGACGTCCGCCAGCCCGAGTGCGAGGCAGAGCGAGGCGTAGAACGTCTCGCCACCGGACAGCGACTTCGGATCGCGACGCCGGTCGGTCCGGTGATCGTGGACCGTGAGCGACAACCCGACGCGCTGGCTGCGGGAGGGTCCTTCCTTGACGTCGCTGCGGACGAGCTCGTAGCGCCCGCCTGACATCGACTCCAGGCGCGCGTTCGCCGCCGCCACGACATCCTCGAAGCGGCGCAGGAGGACGTAGGTGCCGAGGGTGACCTTCGTGCTGTTCTCGCTGCCCGTGGCCGACACCACGTCGGCGAGGCGGACGACGGCCGCGGCCTCGCGGACCGCGTCGGCGTTCTCGTCGGCCGCCTCGGCGAGCGCCGTGCAGGCCGCCGCCGCGTTGGTCGCTCGTCGTGCGGAGACGGCGGCCGCTGCGGTCGCGGTGCCTGCCGCCGCCTCGGCGTCGGCCAGTCGTCGGGCCGTCGCTTCGACGTCGGGGGCGGCGGTACCGGCGACTCCGGCGATGGCCGGGCTCGCGAGTGCTTCCGCGTTCGCGGTCGTGTGACGCAGGTGGTCGGCCACCCGCGCCTCGGCGCTCGCCCGTTCGACCCCGTTCATGGCTGCGGCTTCCGCGGCCGCGCGGTCGGCGAACCCGGCCCGCTCGAGTGCCGCCTCCAGCTCGACCGCGCGCTCGGCGTCACGCAGGCGCCGGTCAGCGACGGTCGCTCGTGCCGCCGCGAGCAGGGACAGCGAGGAGAGCTCGGCCTCGAGCATCGCGTCGAGCTCGGCAAGTGAAGCCGCTCGACCGGCGAGGACACCGGCCACCTCGGCGCGGGCCTGCTCGTGGGCGCGCTGCGCGGCGGCGAGCCGCTCGGTCAGTGTCGCCCGAGTGGCGGTGCGTTCCGACACCGCGACCACGCCGGCCAGGTGCTCGTCCGCGAGGCGCCCGGCCTCCGCGACCTCGGCGTCCGCCTGCTCGGCGGTGACCACGGCCTCCGCGTACTGCCGGTCGGCCTCCGCAGCGGCCGCATCGACGGCCGCCCGCGCAGCGACCGGGTCGAAGCCGGTCGTCGCCGTCGAAGCGTCGGACGAGCCGGTTGCAGCCACGTCGCCCGGGTCGTCGGCCAGCGCGAGGAACTGCTCGACGAGGCGACGACGCTCCGCCCGGGCGATGTCCCGGGCGTTCTGCGCCGACTGCATCGTCGCCTCGGCATCGGCCCGCGCGACGGATGCCGCTTCGACCGCGTCCGCGTCGGGGTGGTCTCCGTCGAGCACCGCGGGCGCCGGATGGCTCAGCGAACCGCAGACGCTGCACGGCTCGCCGTCCCGCAAGCCGGTGGCGAGTTCACCCGCCATGCCCTCGATCCTCCGGAGGCGCAGCGACGTCTCGACGTCGATCGCCGCCTTCGCGGCCGTGGCGGCCTCGGTGACCTCGTCGGCGAGCCCCTCGAGGCGTTCGTCGGCCGCGTCCACCCGATCCAGCACCGCACGGCGTTCAGCCACGCGCTCGACGGACCGGGCGGCCCTGGCCGACTCGGTGGCCGCACGCGAGGCGCGCTCCGGTGCCGAGCTGAGCGCTGCCCGGCGGGCGTCCCGCCGGGTCTGTTCCGCAGCGAGCTCGGCGAGCCGTTCGTCGACGGTCGCGAGCTCCTCGGTGAGTGCTGTGAGCGCGCGTTCGCGGTCGGCGTCGGCGGCTTCGAGGACGAGCACGGCCGCCATCGACGCCCGCTCGACGGTGAGGGATTCGCGGCGCGCGGCGACGGACGCGTCGTCGAGTGCGACGATCGCCTCGTCGGCCTGCTCCTCCATCGCGGCGAGCGACGCGATGGCATCCTGGAGCGCCGCCGATGCCGTGGCCGCTCCGGCGAGCGCGGACGCGACGGTGTCCGCCCGAGCCGCTGCCGCGATCCGTTCGGAGAGCCGCGCGACCGGTTCGTCGTCCACCGAGAGCAGCTCGCGCTCGGTCAGCAGCTCCGCGCGACGTTCGATGGACGCGAGCAGCGTCTGGGCCGCGGCGTGTTCGGTGCGAGCGCCCTCCAGGGCGACCCGCGCCTCGCCAGCGGTCGAGGCGTCGGCGGCGGCGTGGCGCTCGAGGACGGCGACGATACGCGTGGCGTCACCGACGAGGTCTTCGGAATCGGCTTCGAGCGGGACCGCGAGGGTCGCGACGTCGGGATCTGGGTCGGGCTCCGCAGCCGACGGCTCACCGGCAGTCGCGGGAGCACCTGAGTCGGCATCGACCGCCGCTGGGACGTCCATCCCGGCCGGGGTGTCCGCTCCCTTGCCCGCGACGAGTTCCCGTGCGTCGTCGAGTTCGGCCGCTCCCGCGAACCGGGCGATCGCGCGGCCCAGCGCCTCTCGTGCGCCTTCGATGTCGCGTTGGGCCTGCCGACGCTGCTCGACGAGGTGCTTGGCGACCCGCTCGTAGTGCTCCGTCCCGAACAGGGACCGGAGGAGCTCGCTGCGCTCCTCACCGCCGGCGGCGAGGAACTTCGCGAACTCGCCCTGCGGGAGGACGATGGTCTGGACGAACTGCTCCCGGGTGAGACCGACGATCCGGCTGATCTCAGGACCGATCTCCTGCGCGCGGGTCGACAGGGTCTCTCCGGCCAGTGCGTCGGGATCGGTCAGGCGGACGAGGGTGGCGCTCGCCTGCTGCGGTGTGAAGCCGGCACCGCGCTGCTTCGGCCGCTGGTAGGCCGGCGTCCGCCGCACCCGGTACACGCCGGATCCGGTCTCGAAGACGAGTTCCACGAACGGTTCCGTCCCGGGCTGCGCGTGGTGCGAGTGGAGGCGGTCCTTGCTGGCCCCGGTACCGGCGAGTTCGCCGTACAGCCCGAACACGATGGCGTCGATGATCGTGGACTTGCCGGCGCCGGTCGGTCCCTCCAGGAGGAACAGACCAGCCCGCCCGAGTTCGACGAAGTCGATGGTGTGCTCACCGGCGTACGGCCCGATGGCCTGCAGCGTGAGTCGGTGCAGGCGCATCAGGCACTCACCTCCGCGGCGAGTGCTGCCTCGTTCGCCGCCGCGATGAGCTCCCGCTCGCGAGTGGTCGCCGGTGCACCCGTCGCGTACTCGATGAACTCGGCGGTGACCTCGACCGGGTCGGAGACCGCCGTGACGGCTGCGGCGCGAGCCTCCTCGGAGCGGTTCGCCGGCGCGTGCGACCAGACGAGCAGGTGCGGGAAGCGCCGGGTCAGCGTCGCGTACAGCTCCGGTGGCCGGACGTCGTCGGTGACCGTGGCGCGCACCCAGGCGTCGACGGCGTCGTCTCCCGCGGGGCCCTGCAGCTCTGCGAGGGTTCCGGTGACGTCGACGAGCCGACGCGGCACCGGCGCCGGCAGCAGCTCCAGGTGCACGGAGCCGTCGGCGGCGAGGTCGACCAGCACGCTCGACTTCACCTGGTTGCGTTCGGAGAAGGAGTAGGCGAGCGGCGACCCGGAGTACCGCATGCGTTCGACGCCCGTCGCGGCCCCGACGCGCTGCGCACCGTGGAGGTGGCCGAGCGCGACGTAGTCGAAGTCGTCGAACAGCTGGGCGGGCACCGCATCGACCCCGCCGATCCGGATGTCGCGTTCGCTGTCGCTCGCGAGACCACCGATGACGAAGGCGTGCGCAGCCACGACCGATCGGACCGCTCCGTGCTCGCGACGCTGCGCGAGATCGGCTCGGACGCTCGCGAGGGCTGCACCCATGACGGCGGCGTGCGACCGCGCGAGCGGCTGGTCGTCCGGGGCGAGCACCCCTCGTGCGGTGTCGGGGTCGAGGTAGGGCAGTGGGTAGAAGGCGACGGGCCCGTGTTCGTCGTCCACCAGGACCGGTTCGCCGACCCGCGCGAGGTCGGCTCGGATGTCGATCCCGTCGCGCAGCATGGCGGCGCCGAAACCGAGCCGGATGGCCGAATCGTGGTTGCCCGGGGCGAGGATGACGCGGGTGCGGCCCGCCAGCCGCCCGAGCGACTCCGACAGCAGCGTCACCGCCTCGACCGGCGGGATGGCGCGGTCGTAGATGTCGCCGGCGACGAGGAGGACGTCGACCTCGTGGTCCACGACCGTCTGCTCGAGGTGCGCCAGGAAGTCGCGTTGGAAGGGGAGCAGGTCGACCCCGTGCAGCGAACGGCCGAGGTGCCAGTCCGAGGTGTGGAGGATCCGCATGACAGCAATGCTAGGCCGAGCCGCCGACACCTCGCCGCGCCCCGGACGGCACCCGGACGAACGACAGCAGGGCGTCGCTCTCGCGACGCCCTGCTGTGTGGTCTGAACCGGCGGAGTGTCTCCGCGGTCCGAGTCCGTGCGGGCTCGACGCCCGCGACGACTTACTTGACGGAAGCCTTGAGCTTCGAGCCGGCGGTCACCTTGACGCGCTTGCCGGCCGGGATCTGGATCTCGGCGCCGGTCTGCGGGTTGCGGCCCGTGCGAGCGGCGGTGTCGGTCTGCTCGAAGGCGATCCAACCCGGGATCGAGACCTTGCCGCCCGTGGCGACGGTCTCAGCGACGGTGGTGAACAGCGCGTCGACAACGCTGCCGACGGTCGCCTGGCTCTGGCCGGTCGATGCGGCGATGGCGGCGACGAGTTCGGTCTTGTTCAAATTTGCCATTGTGAGGGTCCTCCTCGGACGTTGCTGCAACGTACAGCTGATGTGTTGGTAGCGAAGGTGTCGCTGATACGGCACCAACTGGTCGGTGTGACCGCCTCGAATGTAGCAGCAATCCGCGAGATTTCGCGGATTTCTCCGCTCTACGCGGACAATCGGGCCTGCGTGTCGGTCGTTTCCCAGCTGGGAGCCGTCGGTGTGGCCGCTCAGCGGACCCCGATGACGCTGTGCCCGGCAGCTCGCGACAGCAACCACGCCTCGATCGTCGGGAAGAGGGTCAGGACGGCGATCGCGAGGAACGCGAACTGATACGGCAGCAGCTGGCCGCCACCGACCCCGTCCTCGAGGGAGAATCCGGTCGTCAGCAGGATCGCCCCGACGGCGACACCGAAGCCGCTCGCGACCTGTTGCAGGGTCGAGTTGAGGGTGTTGGCGCGAGACATCGCAGCGGGTTCGACGTCGGCGAAGGTGATGGTGTTGTACGCCGTGAAGCCGATCGACCGGGCGACCCCGCTGAGGAAGAGCAGCAGTGCCATGAGCACGATCGACGTGTCAGCGGTGAGGAACGCCATCCCGGCCATGCACAGGACTCCGATCAGGTTCGACGACACGAGCACCAGACGGAATCCGAACCGCCGCAGCATCCAGGTCGTCGCCGGCTTGATCGCGAGGTTGCCGGCGAAGAGGAAGAGCACCATCGAACCGGCCTGGACGGGCGTCCAGCCGAATGCGTCCTGGAAGAGCAGCGGCAGGAGGAAGGGGACGGCGCTGATGGTGAGCCGGTAGACGCTGCCGCCGGCGTTGGCCAGACGGAAGGTCTCGATGCGCAGCGAGCGGAGGTCGACGAATGGGTGGGGGGCACGGAACAGGTGCCGGATCGCGAGGGCGAGCAGGACGACACCTGCCACGAGCGACCCGATGAACCACCGGGCGTCGAACCCGGCGCCGGACACCAGGGACGCCGCCACGAGGAGCGACGCGAGCCCGACGCAGGCGAGCGACAGGCCGAGCCAGTCGAGCGGAGGCACCTCGTCGGCGGCGAAGTCGGGGACGATGCGGAGCGCCACGATGAAGGCGACGACACCGATCGGCACGTTGATGAGGAAGATCCAGTGCCAGGAGGCGTACTGGGTGATCACCCCACCGAGGAACGGCGCGATGATCGGGGCGGCGAGGGCGGGCCACGTCAGGAGGGCGATGGCCTGGATCAACCGCTCCTTGGGCGTCACCCGGAGCACGGCCAAGCGGCCGACCGGCACCATCAACGCCCCGCCGACACCCTGGAGCACCCGGAAGCCGACGAGCATCGGCAGGCTCGAGCTCAACGCACACAGGACGGAGGCGATCGTGAACACCGCGATCGCCAGCGCGAAGATGCGCTTGGCACCGAACCGGTCCGTCAGCCAGCCGCTGACGGGGATGAGGACAGCGACCGTGAGCAGGAACGCGGTGACCGCGAGCCCCACGGCCGTCGACGAGGTCCCGAGGTCGCGGGCGATGCTCGGTGCGGCTGTGGTGAGGATGGTCCCGTCGAGGTTCTCCATGAAGAAGCAGCCGGCGACCAGGAGGGCGATGGCTCGTTGCGTGCGGACGTCCAGCAGCGCCTCCTCGGTGGGTGTGGGAATCGTTCGATCCTTGCAGCTGTCGCCGACAACGCGAAAGGGCCGCCCGCGATGCGGACGGCCCTTTCGGTGTTGCGATGCTGTGTCAGCGGAATGTGAGCTCCGACTGAGCGGGTGTTACCAGCTCGACTTGCGGACGCCGGGCAGTTCGCCCTTGTGCGCCATGTCGCGGAAGCGAACGCGGCTGATGCCGAACTTCGAGAGGTTGCCTCGCGGGCGACCGTCGATCGCGTCGCGGTTGCGGAGGCGAACCGGCGAAGCGTTGCGAGGAAGCTTCTGGAGGCCGAGGCGAGCTGCTTCACGCGACTCGTCGGTCCCGGCGGGGTCGACGAGAGCCTTCTTCAGCTCGGCGCGCTTCGTGGCGTAGCGGTCGACGATAACCTTGCGCTGCTCGTTACGGGCGATCTTGCTCTTCTTAGCCATGTTTAGCGCTCCTCTCGGAATTCAACGTGCTTGCGCACTACGGGGTCGTACTTCTTGAGCACGAGACGGTCTGGGTTGTTGCGACGGTTCTTCTTGGTCACGTACGTGTAACCGGTACCAGCCGTCGAACGGAGCTTGATGATTGGACGGACGTCCTGCTGCTTAGCCATTAGATCTTCACCCCACGAGCGAGAATGTCCTTGACGACGGATTCGATGCCACGGGCGTCGATCACCTTGATGCCCTTGGCGGACACCTTGAGGGTGACGTTACGACGCAGCGAGGGCACGTAGTAGGTCTTCTTCTGCACGTTCGGGTCGAAGCGGCGCTTCGTGCGACGGTGCGAGTGCGAGATGTTGTGACCGAAGCCGGGAACGGCTCCTGTCACCTGGCACACTGCTGCCATAGTAGTTTCTCCTTCATTACCGCAGGGCGACTGCCCTGCCCAAGATCTCTTGTCGGCGTGCGCGATCCCGGTCTGCGTGAGCGGTGGGGGATCGTGGACACGATGTGGACATGGAGCGTCCACACCAAGGGTCAAGCGTACGCTGTGACCAGGCGTTTTGCAAATTCGTGTTTCTACCACTCAACGCGCTGCGCGTTAACGCGCTGCGCGTGTTAACGCAAAATGGCCACCCAAGAACCTTGGGTGGCCATTTCAACGAAGAAGTCCGGCGGTGTCCTACTCTCCCACAGGGTCCCCCCTGCAGTACCATCGGCGCAAAGAGTCTTAGCTTCCGGGTTCGGAATGTGACCGGGCGTTTCCCTCTCGCTATGGCCGCCGAAACACTATTGATGTATCAAAGTGAACAAGCAAACCAACACGCTGTGCGAACACAGTGGTGTTGTTTGCGGGTTCTCGACCGTACATCGAGAACCACTCAGTGGACGCGTAGCATCTTCGTATTCAAACAAAGAAAGTGTTATCAAATTATCGGCTTATTAGTACCGGTCAGCTCCGAGAGTCTTTCGTCCTCTCTTCCACATCCGGCCTATCAACCCAGTAGTCTGGCTGGGAGCCTCTCGCCCGAAGGCATGGAAATCTCATCTTAAGGCCGGCTTCCCGCTTAGATGCTTTCAGCGGTTATCCATCCCGAACGTAGCTAATCAGCGGTGCTCCTGGCGGAACAACTGACACACCAGAGGTTCGTCCAACCCGGTCCTCTCGTACTAGGGTCAGATCCTTTCAAATTTCCTGCGCGCGCAGCGGATAGGGACCGAACTGTCTCACGACGTTCTAAACCCAGCTCGCGTACCGCTTTAATGGGCGAACAGCCCAACCCTTGGGACCTACTCCAGCCCCAGGATGCGACGAGCCGACATCGAGGTGCCAAACCATGCCGTCGATATGGACTCTTGGGCAAGATCAGCCTGTTATCCCCGAGGTACCTTTTATCCGTTGAGCGACAGCGCTTCCACAAGCCACTGCCGGATCACTAGTCCCGACTTTCGTCCCTGCTCGACTTGTCAGTCTCACAGTCAAGCTCCCTTGTGCACTTACACTCGACACCTGATTGCCAACCAGGTTGAGGGAACCTTTGGGCGCCTCCGTTACTTTTTGGGAGGCAACCGCCCCAGTTAAACTACCCACCAGGCACTGTCCCTGAACCGGATTACGGTTCGAAGTTAGATATCCAGAGTGACCAGAGTGGTATTTCAACAATGACTCCACCTGAACTAGCGTCCAAGCTTCAAAGTCTCCCACCTATCCTACACAAGCCACACCGAACACCAATACCAAGCTGTAGTAAAGGTCACGGGGTCTTTCCGTCCTGCTGCGCGTAACGAGCATCTTTACTCGTAATGCAATTTCGCCGAGTTCGCGGTTGAGACAGCTGGGAAGTCGTTACGCCATTCGTGCAGGTCGGAACTTACCCGACAAGGAATTTCGCTACCTTAGGATGGTTATAGTTACCACCGCCGTTTACTGGGGCTTAAATTCTCAGCTTCGCCTTGCGGCTAACCGTTCCTCTTAACCTTCCAGCACCGGGCAGGCGTCAGTCCGTATACATCGTCTTGCGACTTGGCACGGACCTGTGTTTTTAGTAAACAGTCGCTTCCCACTGGTCTCTGCGGCCTTCAAACGCTTTCGGAGCAAGTCCTAATACGCCTCAGGCCCCCCTTCTCCCGAAGTTACGGGGGCATTTTGCCGAGTTCCTTAACCACGATTCTCTCGATCTCCTTAGTATTCTCTACCTGACCACCTGAGTCGGTTTGGGGTACGGGCCACTAGAACCTCGCGTCGATGCTTTTCTTGGCAGCATAGGATCACCTACTATCCCTTACGGGTCCGTATCGTGTCTCAGCCTTCACGAGAGACGGATTTGCCTATCTCTCAGCCTACGCACTTACACCGGGACAACCATCGCCCGGCATAGGCTACCTTCCTGCGTCACACCTGTTAATACGCTAAACGCACCAGCATGGGGTCGAGCGTTAGACCGGACCCATCATCCCCGAAGGGAATCAGTCGTCCGGGTTAGGACTCTTAGCACCACTGGATTGTCTTGGGCGGTTCTTCGCGGGTACGGGAATATCAACCCGTTGTCCATCGACTACGCCTGTCGGCCTCGCCTTAGGTCCCGACTTACCCAGGGAAGATTAGCTTGACCCTGGAACCCTTGGTCTTTCGGAGGACATGTTTCTCACATGTCTTTCGCTACTCATGCCTGCATTCTCACTCGTGTAGCGTCCACGGCTGGTTTACACCGCCGCTTCACTCGCCACACGACGCTCTCCTACCCATCAATACGGCTGGACCACGAAGGCCTACCAAAAATATCAATGCCACAACTTCGGTGGCGTGCTTGAGCCCCGTTACATTGTCGGCGCGGAATCACTTGACCAGTGAGCTATTACGCACTCTTTCAAGGGTGGCTGCTTCTAAGCCAACCTCCTGGTTGTCTGTGCAACTCCACATCCTTTCCCACTTAGCACGCGCTTTGGGACCTTAGTTGGTGGTCTGGGTTGTTTCCCTCTCGACGATGAAGCTTATCCCCCACCGTCTCACTGCTGCGCTCTCACTTACCGGCATTCGGAGTTTGGCTGACGTCAGTAAGCTTTTGGGCCCCATCGGCCATCCAGTAGCTCTACCTCCGGCAAGAAACACGCAACGCTGCACCTAAATGCATTTCGGAGAGAACCAGCTATCACGAAGTTTGATTGGCCTTTCACCCCTATCCACAGCTCATCCCCTCAGTTTTCAACCTAAGTGGGTTCGGTCCTCCACGACGTCTTACCGTCGCTTCAACCTGGCCATGGATAGATCACTTCGCTTCGGGTCTAGGACATGCGACTGAATCGCCCTATTCAGACTCGCTTTCGCTACGGCTACCCCACACGGGTTAACCTCGCCACATATCGCTAACTCGCAGGCTCATTCTTCAAAAGGCACGCTGTCACACCAACAAGGGTGCTCCAACGGTTTGTAAGCAAACGGTTTCAGGTACTATTTCACTCCCCTCCCGGGGTACTTTTCACCTTTCCCTCACGGTACTTGTCCGCTATCGGTCATCTGGGAGTATTTAGGCTTATCAGGTGGTCCTGACAGATTCACACGGGATTTCTCGGGCCCCGTGCTACTTGGGATACTCCTCGCACGATTGCAGCATTTCGACTACCGGGCTGGCACCGTCTCTGGCTGGGCTTTCAATCCCATTCGTCTATACCACGTTCTAATGCTCCCCGAATATCAGTTCGGAGTGAGAAGTCCCACAACCCCGGACATGCAACGCCTGATAGCTATCACACATGCCCGGTTTAGCCTCTTCCGATTTCGCTCGCCACTACTGACGGAATCACTGTTGTTTTCTCTTCCTGGGGGTACTGAGATGTTTCACTTCCCCCCGTTCCCTCTACCCGCCCTATATATTCAGGCGGGAGTCACCAGATCACCACAAGGGGCCTGGCGGGGTTTCCCCATTCGGAAATCCTCGGATCACAGCTCGTTTATCAGCTCCCCGAGGCTTATCGCAGATTACTACGTCCTTCTTCGGCTCCAGATGCCAAGGCATCCACCGTTTGCTCTTAGAAATTTGAAATCACATGAGTTTGAATCGATCGGCACCAGTTACCTGATGCAGATTGACCAATGATCAACATCACTTCCGAAGAAGCATGTTTTGATCTTTGTGATCCACAACCCCGAAGGGTCATGAATCTAAGATGCTCGCGTCCACTGTGTAGTTCTCAAAGTACGGGCGGTACCTCTCTCCTTGACCATTGATGTCAAGCAAAAGAGGCCCTGAGGTTCGTCCTTCCTCCACCGAAGCGGAGAAGATCCGGTCCCTCAGGACCCAACAGCGTGCATATGCAAACCCTCCAGCCGGCCACCGTTCCAATCTCCCGAAGAAGACGTACTTGCTGGCAGACTCTCACGTCTGCATCAATGTCAATGTTCCACCCATGAGCGCCACCCGAGAACATTCGTCTCAGTGTGACTTGGCAACGTAAACCTCGCTGTATACAGACGAGCGTTGCACATGCTCCTTAGAAAGGAGGTGATCCAGCCGCACCTTCCGGTACGGCTACCTTGTTACGACTTAGTCCTAATTACCGATCCCACCTTAGACAGCTCCATCCTTGCGGTTAGGCCACTGGCTTCGGGTGTTACCGACTTTCATGACTTGACGGGCGGTGTGTACAAGGCCCGGGAACGTATTCACCGCAGCGTTGCTGATCTGCGATTACTAGCGACTCCGACTTCATGAGGTCGAGTTGCAGACCTCAATCCGAACTGGGACCAGCTTTTTGGGATTCGCTCCACCTTACGGTATTGCAGCCCTTTGTACTGGCCATTGTAGCATGCGTGAAGCCCAAGACATAAGGGGCATGATGATTTGACGTCGTCCCCACCTTCCTCCGAGTTGACCCCGGCAGTATCCCATGAGTTCCCACCATTACGTGCTGGCAACATAGAACGAGGGTTGCGCTCGTTGCGGGACTTAACCCAACATCTCACGACACGAGCTGACGACAACCATGCACCACCTGTTTACGAGTGTCCAAAGAGTTGACCATTTCTGGCCCGTTCTCGTATATGTCAAGCCTTGGTAAGGTTCTTCGCGTTGCATCGAATTAATCCGCATGCTCCGCCGCTTGTGCGGGCCCCCGTCAATTCCTTTGAGTTTTAGCCTTGCGGCCGTACTCCCCAGGCGGGGCGCTTAATGCGTTAGCTACGACACGGAAACCGTGGAATGGTCCCCACATCTAGCGCCCAACGTTTACGGGGTGGACTACCAGGGTATCTAAGCCTGTTTGCTCCCCACCCTTTCGCTCCTCAGCGTCAGTAGCGGCCCAGAGATCTGCCTTCGCCATCGGTGTTCCTCCTGATATCTGCGCATTCCACCGCTACACCAGGAATTCCAATCTCCCCTACCGCACTCTAGTCTGCCCGTACCCACTGCAGACCCGAGGTTGAGCCTCGGGATTTCACAGCAGACGCGACAAACCGCCTACGAGCTCTTTACGCCCAATAATTCCGGACAACGCTTGCACCCTACGTATTACCGCGGCTGCTGGCACGTAGTTAGCCGGTGCTTTTTCTGCAGGTACCGTCACTTTCGCTTCTTCCCTGCTAAAAGAGGTTTACAACCCGAAGGCCGTCGTCCCTCACGCGGCGTTGCTGCATCAGGCTTTCGCCCATTGTGCAATATTCCCCACTGCTGCCTCCCGTAGGAGTCTGGGCCGTGTCTCAGTCCCAGTGTGGCCGGTCACCCTCTCAGGCCGGCTACCCGTCGTCGCCTTGGTGAGCCATTACCTCACCAACAAGCTGATAGGCCGCGAGTCCATCCTTGACCAAAATTCTTTCCAGCAACTCACCATGCGGTGGAAGCTCGTATCCGGTATTAGACGTCGTTTCCAACGCTTATCCCAGAGTCAAGGGCAGGTTACTCACGTGTTACTCACCCGTTCGCCACTAATCCACCCAGCAAGCTGGGCTTCATCGTTCGACTTGCATGTGTTAAGCACGCCGCCAGCGTTCGTCCTGAGCCAGGATCAAACTCTCCGTAAATGTTGAATTGCACGACCACCGAAGTGACCGGCACATTTCGCGCACCATGCCACCGGAATAGGTGAACACGATGCAAGTTTGAAACTGACAGAACAAATCATTACTGACTTGCTTTGTTTTGTTTAAATGTTTTCCAAAGGAATCTCTTACAACATCAACCAACCGAAAAGGAAGGCATCAATTGCACGAGGTTTTTGGCATTTGACATTGTGCACGCTGTTGAGTTCTCAAGGATCGGATGCTCCTGCCTTTGGCCATCACGACCGCCCTGCAGGGCAACTTCTCTATCTTACATCTTCCCGGCTTGTTGTCAACTCGGCGTTTCAGCCGCTCTGCGAACAGAGTCATGCTGAGCACGAGTGACACCAGGAGGAAGTCATCCAACCGAGACTTGAAACGGTAACATCGAAATGTTCTCGCTTTTGGCTGGGGATTGTCCCCGCTTGAGGCCGAGAAGCTCTTCCGCTTCCCGCACCTTTGGGGTGACGAGTGATTACTCTACGTGTGTCTCGGGATCGTGGCAAATTCCGCTTGCATCCCGGGCGTGTCGCCC
>NZ_JCACOF010000006.1:0-33126 GCF_059073635.1 Plantibacter sp.
CCCCGGAACCCAGCTCGGTCGAGCCGGCCGAACCCGCTGCACCGGTCGAAGACGACGGAGGCGGGGACGATTCCGGGAACAAGGGGAACAACGGCAACAACGGCAAGAACAAGGACAAGAAGGACAAATGAAGCGACGAGGAAGCACCGACTCCGCCCCCGACGACGGATCGTTCGAGCCCGGGGACGAAGAGACGGCGAAGCGAACCCGTACGGCGGAGGACGGGGTCTCGACCGTCCAGCACAGCATCATCGTCGACCTCCCCATCGCCGCCGTCTACAAGCAGTGGGTCGACTTCGAGTCGTACCCGGAGTTCTTGCCGGCTGTCCGCGAGGTGAAGCTGACCGGCGAGGTCTACAGTCGCTGGACCGTCGCGATCAGCAAGCTCTCGCGGCAGTTCCTCGTCGAGATCCTGGAGCAGCTCCCCGAGGAGCGTCTGGTCTGGCGCACCATCGAGGGCGACGTCTGGTTCAGTGGCGACGCCACCTTCGACGCGATCGACAAGCAGCAGACCCGCGTGGACGTCACGGTGCACTGGAAGCCGGTGTCCGCGGTGGAGCGGACCGCTGCGGCGCTCGGGCTCGCCGGACGGGTCGTCCGTGGGGCGCTCGAGGCGTTCAAGACCCACATCGAGTCGACCGGCGGCCCCTCGGGTCACTCCCGCATCAAGGTCGTCTCGCCGAAGGGCTAGCCGTCGGCCCCACCTGATCAGCTCATGAACGGTCGCAGGTCCGGATAGCCGGTGGTCTGCCAGGCACCGTCGACGACGAGATTGTCGCCCGAGATGTACGACGCGTCGTCGCTCGCGAGGAACAGGGCGGCTGCGGCGATCTCCTCCGGCGCAGCGGCACGTCGGAGCGGGATGCGCTCGTCGTACGCGGCCTGCACACCGGGGATGTCGGTCAGCGACTTCGTCAACGGCGTCGCGACGAGACCCGGCGACACGGCGTTCACCCGGATGCCATGCTCACCGAGCTCGAGCGCCGCCTGCTTGGTCAACATGACCGCGCCGGCCTTCGACGCCGTGTAGCCGACGCCGAAGTGCATGGGGACGAGCGAGTTGAGCGAAGCGATGTTGACGATCGACCCGGCCTTGCCCTCGGCGAGGAACTGACGGGCGGCGAGCCGGGTGCCGTTGAAGGCGCTGTAGAGGTTCAGTCGGACCGTGAAGTCCCAGTCCTCGAAGGAGATGTCGGTGATCGTCCCGGCGCGCGATCCACCGGCGACGTTGAAGAGCGTGTCGAGCGTGCCGAAGCGTTCGACGGTCTCGGCGACCAGCGCGGAGAAGTCAGCCTCGTCGGTCACGTCGGTGCGCCGACCCCACACGCGATCGCCGAAGGTCTCGGCGGCACCCGCGATGAGCTCGGCATTGATGTCCGCGACGACGACCGAGGCGCCCTCGGCGACCAGCCGTTCGGTGATCTTCGCCCCGATGCCGGACACGCCCCCGGTGACGATCGCGACCTTGCCGGCGAACCGGCCCTGGATTGATGCATTCGACATGATGCCGCTCCGTTCTGCTCACCGGCTCTGGCGAGCACCCCCAGCATACGCATCTATCAGTCACATGTCAGATAGTTTCAGGCAGCCCTCAGCATGACGACGCCGGCCCCGGGACGACGTGTCCCAGGGCCGGCGTCAGGCAGCGGCCGAGTCCTACCGCGGCGACTGCTCGCGATCAGCGTCCGCCAGTTCACCGTCGCCACCCGAGGCCCGGTCGAACGCGGGTGCCCCGGTGGTCGAGGCAGGCACCTTGCCGCGCGCTGCGGCCTCGAGTGACTCCGCCTCGTCCCCGCCGACCGCCTCGCCGCGGGCGACGAGCCCGGCGACGTCGGACAGCGGGATCTGCTTGAGGAACAACGACAGCAGGAAGGCCGCGCCGATGAACGGCAGCAGGTACCAGAACACCGGGGCGAGAGCGTCGGCATAGGCGGTCACGACACCGTCGCGGATGCCCGGCGGAAGCTGGCTGAGCGTCTGCGGGTCGATCGTCGCCGCCGCATTGGAAGCGTCCCCCGCGCTGGCACCCGAACTCGCGAACACGTCCTTCAGGTTGGCCGTGAGGCGCGTGGTGAAGATCGTGCCGAACACGGCGACACCGAGCGACGCACCGACCTCGCGGAAGTAGTTGTTCGTGCTGGTCGCGGTTCCGACCATCGACGCGTCCACCGAGTTCTGGGCGACGAGCACGACGACCTGCATGATCAGGCCGAGACCGGCGCCGAAGAAGAACAGGAAGACGCAGATCAGCCAGATCGGGGTGTCCGCCGTGAGCGTCGTGAACGCGACCATCGAGGCGGCGGTGACGAGCGTGCCGATGACCGGGAACATCCGGTAGCGACCGGTCCTGGTGATCAGGTTCCCCGAGACGATCGAGGTACCGATGAGGCCGACCATCATCGGGATCATGAGCAGGCCCGATGCGGCTGCCGAGGTGCCGGACGACATCTGGAGGAACGTCGGCACGAAGCCGATCGCCGAGAACATGCCGAGGCCGAGCGTGAGGCCGATCGCGGTCGCGTTGATGAACGTCGGGTTCTTGAAGAGCGACAGCGGGATGATCGGGTCCTTGGCGCGCGCCTCGGTGATGACGAAGAGCAGCGCGGCGAGCAGCATGCCGATGCCGAACATCCAGGTCTCGATGGCACCCCAACCGTGCGCAGCGTCGCCACCGAAGTCGGTGAAGAAGATGAGGCAGGTGGTGAACGCCGAGAGGAAGATCACGCCGAGGAGGTCGATCGGCGCGGTCGCCTTCTTGTTCGGCAGCTTCAGCGTGAAGAACGCGATCGCGAAGGCGGCGATGCCGACGGGGATGTTGATGTAGAACGCCCACTGCCAGGTGAGGTGGTCGACGAAGAAGCCACCGAGGAGCGGGCCACCGACGGCGGAGAGACCGAAGACGGCGCCGAGCGGGCCGAGGTACTTGCCGCGCTCGGAGGCGGGCACGATGTCGGCGATGATCGCCTGCGACAGGATCATGAGGCCACCGCCACCGAGGCCCTGGACGGCTCGCCAGACGATGAGCTGCGTGAAGTCACCCGCGAACGCACAACCGACGGAGGCGATCGTGAACAGGGCGATCGCGACGAGGAAGAGGCGACGACGACCGAGGACGTCACCGAACTTGCCGTAGACGGGCATGACGATCGTGGTCGCCAGGAGGTAGGCGGTGGTGAGCCAGACCTGGTGGTCGACGCCGCCCAGCTGTCCGACGATCGTCGGCATGGCGGTGGAGACGATCGTCTGGTCGAGGCTGGAGAGCAGCATGCCCGCGATGAGGGCGGCGAAGATGATCCAGATGCGGCGCTTGGTGAGCAGCATCGGGCCCTCGGTGGGTGCGGCGGTGGCGGCGGTCACTGGAGGTCCTTTCGGGGAGTGGGGTTCGTGTGGGGATGCTGAGGCGCGGCGGCGGTGGGTCCGGCGTCGGCGGATTCGGGGTCGTCGGGCTCGAGGATGGTGCGATACGTCGCGAGGCAGTCGCGGATGGAGCCGACGATGTCGAACTCCCCGCCCTGGCCGATGTCGGCGACGCCGCTGCCGAAGACGCGCGCCATCGTCGTCTTGATCGCCATCCCGAAGAGGTCGGCGCAGGCGCGGGCACGCGGGTCGTCTGCCGGGACGCCTTCCCGCACGGCGATGAGCTCGACGAGCAGTTGCTCGCGCTCACGGTTGAGGCCCATGAACCGGACCAGCAACTTCGGTTCGCGCTCGAGGGCGGCGTGGAAGTCGACGTGCTCGGCCAGACCGAACCCGGACCGCTCCGCGTGGCCGGCCGCGATGAGCATGAAGTCGTCGAGCACGGCGCGCCACCCCCGCGAGCCGAGGGCGAGGAACTCGGTGGCGAACCGCTCGGTCTCCTCGGTCTCGTCGATGCCGAGGACGGCGTCCTCCTTGCTCGGGAAGTAGTTGAAGAAGGTGCGACGCGAGACGCCGACCTCCTCGCAGAGTTCCTCGATCGTGAAGCCGTTGAGCCCCTGTGCGGCCGTGAGCCGACGCGACACGGTCGTCAGGCGCGCGGCGGTGGCGGCCATCCGGTCGGACAGTCGATTCGTCGAAGTTGCACTCTGCATCACGAAGTGCAGTATTGCACTCTCCGAGCCGGGGTGCAACTTACGGCACGAGCCGCCTGGTCGGGCCTCACTAGAGTGAACGCATGGACCCTCGTCAGGCACGAACCCGCAGTGCCCTCCGCGACGCGATCCACACCCTCGCGGCGGCGAAGCGCATCGATCAGGTGACCGTGGCGGAGGTGTCCCGGGTGGCGGGGATCACCCGCGACACCTTCTACCGTCACGCCGCGACGCCCGTCCACCTGCTCGCCGACGTGCTCGGCGAGGAACTGGATGAGACGCTCCAGGCGCACGCCGATCTGCCGGCGCACAGCGACTCGACGCTGAGCGTCTTCGACGAGTCCGAACGCGACCTCCTGCGTCACGTCGCCGAGCACGCGACGATCTACCGCAACGCCATGCACCCCCGGCTCATCGGACCCCTGCGTGACGCGCTCACCGAGCGGATCGAGCAGGCGCTCGCGCACCACCTCGACCGGCACCCGCACATCGCCCCACCCCGCGAGGACGGCATCACGCCGGAGCGACACGTGCGCATGCTCGTGGCCTACGCCGGCGCCGGCACCGTCGCGGCGATCGAGGAGTGGCTCCGGTCCGGCGACCTCGACGACATCGACGCCGCGGCCCGCACCGTCATCGCGGCCTCCCCCGCCTGGTGGCTCGGCCGCTCCTGACCCCGGCGCCTGGGCCTGGGCCTGACGCCAGCGCGGTGCGCTGACGCGAGCGCGGGTCCCTCACGTGAGCGCGCCCCTCCGGAGACCCGCGCTCACCTACCCTGGGGTGCGCTCACGCCAGCGCACCGCGCTGGCACAACGGCCTCATGCGCGACATATGTCGGTGTAGGCATATCTGCACTGTGGATAACCCGGGCGGCCTCTTCGACCGCCCGTAGCGTCGAGGGATGTCAACGATCTCCTCACCTCGAACCTTCTCCACACTCGCACTAGCGGTCGGGACTCCTCGCGCTCACCGCGTGCACGGAAGTCGAACCGGCTCCCCCTCCGAGCAGCACTCCGCCGGTCTTCGAGAACGAGGAACAGGCCCTGGCTGCGGTGACGGAGACCTATCAGGAGTTCCTGCGACATCTCGAACACGATCCTCGTCGAAGGGGGCGTCGACCGTTGATCGAATCGACGTCATCGTCGTCGCGCCACGTCTGGCCGAGTCGAGCACCGCAGGCCTCATCGAACTGCGCTACTGCAGGGCTAAAGACACCTGTAGGCGCAGCCGACTCTCGTCGCGACGTCGAGCTCGCAGAGTGGTACGCCTCAGCCCGACGCCGTCGGTGTGATTGCGATCGGCTCGAGCGTGCATGCGATCTCACCGGCTGTCGATGTTCTGGACTGCGAGCGGCAACCTCAGTCGTCAACCTGACCGCCCTCGACCCGCAACATGGGCATTCAGACATCGGCTCGGCGGCGAACGCGGCAAGTCCGACTTCGTCCTCATCGAACACGAAGCGTGTCGCGGAAGGAGAGCATCATGCGCAAGACTGAGAACGCTCGCTATGGCTACTGTCGCGCTGGCGCGACTGATCACTGTGCGCTCGCTCCTGTCACCTGCGAGCGGCCGCGAGTCGCGCACCGCAGCGATGCGATCATGGAATGGCTGCTTGCATCGGCAACGGCTCGGTCGACATCGGCGGCAGCGTCGAGCAGCCCTGGTTCGGGTGGAGGCGGTGGCTCCGGCGGCGGAACGGGCGGAGGCGACGACGGTGGCGGCGGCTCGGCCGAGCTGCCGCCCGGGGTGACCGACGGGCCCAACGGTGAGCGGACGGTCTGCAGCCTCATGCGGCCGGACGAGTGTTACACCTTCACCCCCGGCGATCTCGGCACCGACCTCGAAGCAGCACCGGCGGCCCCCGTCACGATCCGCGACGTCGCCAGCTTCGCCCCCGCCGCCCCCACCGTCACGACCGAACCCGCCGCCTGGGGTGTCCGCGGGCTCCACACCAACGTCATCGCAGCTGCTTCCGGCCACACCCGCACCGGCACCCTCTTGGGCCAGGTCGCGGAGGTGAACTTCATCCCCGTCGGATTCACCTTCGACTACAGCGACGGCGACACGACCACCACCCGGACCGGCGGATCCTCGTGGGCTGCCCTCGGACTCGCGGAGTTCTCCAAGACCCCGACCAGCCACCGCTACACGACGGTCGGGACCAAGACCATCACCGTCGAAGTCGAGTACGCCGCCGAATACCGCATCGGCGACAGCGGGTGGCTTCCCGTCGTCGGAACCCTGTCGATCCCGACCGAAGAACCCCACACGGTCCAGATCGTCCGCAACTCGACCGTGGGCGTCGACAAACCCTGCCGCCCCGGCAAACCAGCCATCGGCTGCTGACCGCCTGACCGGAACCGTGCTCGAGCTCGGTCCCGATCAGATGAGCCCCTCGCGACCGCCCGACACCCAGTTCGGGTCGGCGGCCCGCGGACCGCTCACCTGGTCGGCGTAGGTGTCGATCTCGGCTCGGATCTCGTCCGTCAGCTCCACCTGGAACGCCTCGAGGTTCGCGTGCAGGTGCGCGACGCTCCGGGTGCCGGGGATCGAGACGACCCGCGCGCCGAGCTGTTGTCCTCGGTCGTGCACCCAGGCGAGCGCGAGCGCCTCCGCGGTCGTCCCGATGCGGTGGGCGAGGGTGCGGAAGCGGGCCGCCAGTTCGAGGTTCGCCGCGAGGTGCTCGGGCTGGAAGCGCGGGAAGTTCGCTCGCGTCCCCCCGAGCGGCACCGTCTCGGCCGTGAAGTCCTCGGTGAACAGCCCGCGCGACAGCGGCGAGAACGCGACGACCGTCACGCCGAGCTCCGCCGCCGTCGGGACGACGTAGGTCTCGATGTCGCGGCTCACGATGCTCCACTCGGACTGGATCGCGGCGATCGGGTGCACGCCGTGCGCGCGGCGGAGTTCGTCGCCCGTCGCCTCGGACAGACCGATGCGGAGCACCTTGCCGGCGGCGACCAGTTCGGCGAGCGCCCCCACCGTCTCCTCGATCGGGATGTCGGGGTCGACGCGGTGCTGGTAGTAGAGGTCGAGGTGGTCGGTGCCGAGGCGGGTGAGCGTCCCGTCGATCTGCTCGTGGAGGTGGGCGCGGTCGCCACGGATCCCTCGTTTGCCGATGCCGCCGCCGGTGACGATGCCCACCTTGGACGCGAGGAAGACGTCGTCGCGGCGCCCGGTCAGGTACCGGCCGAGGAGTTCCTCGCTCCGACCGTCGCCGTAGACGTTCGCGGTGTCGATGAGGTTCACCCCACTCGCCTGGGTGGCGTCGAGGATCGTGGTCACATCGGCGTCGGCGATCGCCCCATAGGTGCCGGCGATGGACATCGCGCCGTACCCGATGGCGCCGACCTGCGCGGCGGTGTCGCCGACCCCGATCGTGGTCGAGGGCAGCGCGGTCGTGGTCGGCTCCGTGGCCAGGGGTGCTTCGCTCATGGATTCACCGTACGGCGTCAGGACAGGTTGGACGTCCGGTTCGTCACGCGGTGCAACGTCAGACGCGCGAGCCGGCGCGGGCGGCGAGTGCCTGCAAGAGCGCGGCGGGTTCCTCGGGGTCGTCGATCGTGATCGCGAACTGCTTGCCCGAGGTGCTCGTGACGACGAGTCCGGGGCCGGAGCGCAGCACGACGGCCGAGCGGCCGGGCATGATCCGGTAGCCCCAGCCGCCCCAGTCCATCGGGCGGATGTCGGTGGCCTCGACGACGTCGACCTGGTCGAGGGGGATGCGCTTCATCGGGATGCCGAAGAGCGAGACGACGCGGAGGCCGCGCCAGTCGACGCTCACGCGGAGCCGGATGAACGAGGCGCAGAGGAGGGTCGCGAGGGCGAGGATCGACAGACCGAACATCGCGACGCCCGACTCGCCGCCCAGCAGGATCGGCGTGTAGGCGACGGCGCCGATCGCGACGAGGGCGAGGGTGAGCCAGAGGAACAGCAGGGCCGTGACGCTCCGGCTCCAGGCACCGACCTCGGTCTCGCCGAGGTCCATCGGCGCCGGTCGTGCAGCTGCACCGGCGAGCAGCGGCTGAGCCGGCAGGATCACGGCGGGGATCACGCCCCAGAGCGAGCACGCGGCGAGCGGGACGACCCACCAGCCGAGGACGGCACCGTCGACCGATCCCGCCTGCACAGTGAGCCAGGTGGGGATGATCCACACGGACGCGGCCGACCCGGCGGCGATGCCGATGAAGAGGATGATCATGCGCTTGGTGCGCATGTCCGGCTTCGGCAGGGCGAGCAGGATGATGGCTGCGATCGCGGCGACGGACGCGATGATCAGCGTCACGAGGAAGACGCCCGCGGCCGGCAGGGAGTCGTCCGGTGCCCCGGTGCCCGACCAGTGCGAGGCGACGTCGACGGGGATCGCATCGCCCCAGACGAGCCGGGTGAGTGCGATCGCGATCGCCGGGACGGCCATGGCGAGGCCGGCGAGCAGGATCCGTCCGCGCGCAGGTGCTGCCGGTGGCGGTGTGGTGGTGGTGTCGTGCATGTGCTCCCCCTGAGCTGCTGAGGTGGTCTGATCGTCGGGTCGTCGACCGACGTGGTCGCGAGGTGGGCGCCGGAGCCCGTCAGGTGCGTTCGATCATCCGGCTGAGGTCCGTCGGCGAGATCCCGAACTTGCGCGCCTCGGTGACGAGCTGGGCGACGAGTTCGTTGACCCGGACGAGGCCCGGTGCTGCATCCTCGTTCACCCACGCGCCGCGGCCCTGTCGCATCCCGATGAGCCCGTCGTCGCGGAGCTCTCCGTAGGCGCGGAGGACCGTGTGCATGTTGATCTGCAGTGCGCGGGCGAGGTCGCGGGCAGGCGGGAGGCGCTCCCCCGGCGCCAGCGCGCCCGTCGCGATGCCGGAGCGCACCTGCACCGCGATCTGCTCGGCGAGCGAGACCGCGGAGGTGGGATCGACGCGGAACAACATGTTTGCAATGGTACTAGAACAATGCCGCCCGTGCCCGCGACATCTGTGGGTTGAGGTCGGCGCGGTGCGCTGACGGAGTGGCCCACTCGGGGGCGCACCCCACACCGGAGCGCGCCCCTCGAGAGCGCTCACGCGGCGAGCGCACGTGGCAGCCGCAGCGGGATCGAGCTGCCGCGAGTCGCGGCCGCAGGCGCTCGAGCTCGTCGGGGTCGGCGGAGGAGTCGGTCACGAGGTCGTGGATCTGCCCCAACTCGGCCATGCGCGCGAGCGTGACCCGCCCGACCTTCGAACCGTCGGCGACCACGATGACCCGCTGCGCGTGTAGCACCATCGCCAGGTTCGTCCGCGCCTCACGCTCGTCGTGCGTCGTCGCTCCACCCTGCGCACTGATGCCGTCGGTCCCGAGGATCGCGGTACCCACGTTGATCGCGCTGAAGGTGTTCTCGGCGAGCGCCCCCACCGCCTCGAACGACGAGGAGCGCACCAGGCCTCCCGTCATGATCACCTGCAGGTTCGGCCGGGAGGCGATCTCGGTCGCCGTGGTGAGCGAGTTCGTCACGATCGTCAGTTCCGCCCGGTTGCTCAACTCCTTGGCGACCGCCGCCGTGGTGGTGCCACCGCTCAGGGCGATCGCGTACGGTCCCGCGGGGATCATCTCCGCCGCGCGCAAGGCGATCCGACGCTTGGCCTCACGGAACTGCGTGTCGCGGAACCGCACGGGCACTTCGTCGCGCGACTCCACCGCCCGAGCGCCACCGTGCGTCCGGAGGACGAGGCCCAGGTCGTCGAGGTCGGCGAGGTCGCGACGGATCGTCGGGGCCGAGACGTCGAGCCGGGTCGTGAGGTCGTCGATCGAGACGACGGCGTCCTCCGCCGCGAGGAGCGCGAGGATGGCGCGCATCCGCTGACTGCGTTTCCCGGACGGAGCGTGTCGCGAGAGCTCGGCTGCGGTCGGTCCTCCCACGGCGAACCCCTCCCTCGTCGCCGACGGCTCTGCTCAGCGAAAGTGATCATTTCAATCGATTTCCGATCAAGTTCTTGCTCGGTTCGATCACTGTAGTCGATGATCACTCCATGACACGAGTGACTTTCATCGGGGCGGGCAGCGTCGTCTTCACCCGCCAACTCATCGCCGACCTCCTCCGCTACCGCGACCTCGCCGGCCTCGAGATCGTCCTGCACGACATCGACCCCGAACGCCTCGCGGTGGCCGAGGGCACCGCCCGCCACGTCGACGAACGCCTCGACGGCCGAGCGACGATCTCGGCGGAATCCGACCGTCGTCGCGCCCTCGCCGGCGCGGACTTCGTGATCAACATGGTCCAGGTCGGCGGCATCCGCGCGACCGTCTCCGACCTCGAGATCCCAGCGGCCCGCGGTCTCCTGCAGACCATCGGCGACACCACCGGTGTCGGCGGCGTCTTCCGCGCCCTCCGCACCTTCCCGCTGCTCTCGGCGCTGACCGCCGACATGCGGGAGATCTGCCCCGACGCCCACCTCCTGAACTACACCAACCCGATGGCGATGAACATCTGGTGGGCGTCGGTCGTCGCCCCCGACATCAGCGCGATCGGCCTCTGCCACAGCGTGTTCTGGACGGTGAACGACCTCTGCGAGCTCGTCGGCGTGCCGATCGAGGGCACGAGCTACCGCGCCGCCGGCGTCAACCACCAGTCGTGGTTGCTCGAGTGGACCCACGAGGGCCGCGACCTCTACCCGGCCCTGCGCGACCGCATCCGCGAGGACCCGGAGCTCAGCCGCCGCGTTCGCGTCGAGATGTTCCGCCGCATCGGCTACTACCCGACCGAGACGAGCGAGCACTCCTCCGAGTACCTGTCGTGGTTCCTCCGCTCCCCCGAGCAGGTCGAGCGTTTCCGCCTCCAGCCGCTCGAGTACCTCGGCATCAGCGAGGAGAACGTCGCGGAGTTCGAGGCGACGAAGGCCGCCCTCGCGGCCGGGACCCCGCTGACGCTCGAGGACGAGGCGAGCGAGTACGCACCGCAGCTCATCCACTCGCTCGTGACCGACACCCCGCGACTCATCCACGGGAACGTCGTCAACCGCGGCCTCATCGACAACCTGCCGCAGGGTGCCGTCGTCGAGGTCCCGGTCCAGGTCGACGGGAACGGCATCGCCCCGCAGCCCATGGGCGCCCTGCCCGTGCAGTGCGCCGCGCTCAACCGCCCGTACGTCTCCGTCGCGGAGCTCACGATCGAGGCGGCCCGCACCGGCAACCCGACGCTCATCCGGCAGGCGGTCCTCATGGACCCGAACGCCTCGTCCACCCTCACGCCCGAGCAGATCTGGGAGCTGTGCAACGACCTCGTCGCCGCGCACGGCGAGCTGCTGCCGGAGCCGCTCCGGGAGATCATCCCCGCCGACCGCATCTGACCGACCCGAAGCACCGCCGAACCGATTCCTTCCCGAACGATCGACACAGGAGACGACCACCGATGTTCCCACCCCGTTCCACGATCCACGCTTCCACCTCACCGCACGCCCGCCGCGCACGTCGCCTCATCACCGCGACCGCCGTCCTCGCCGTCGGAGCGCTCGCGCTCTCCGGGTGCGCCGGCGGATCCTCCGGTGCCACGACGCTCGACAAGGACGCGAAGGTGAAACTCACCTTCTGGACCGGGCAGGCCGACGCCGCCCAGCAGATCCTCACCGGTCTCGTCGACGACTTCGAGAAGCTGCACCCCAACGTGACCATCGACGTGTCCTCGGGCGCGCCGTCCACGGAGGACCTCCTGCAGAAGCTCTCCGCGAGCTTCGCGGGCGGCAACTACCCCGACGTCTCGTACGCCTTCGGATCCTGGGCGAGCCGACTCGAGGCGTCCGGCCGCACCCTCGACATCACCGACCAGGTGGCCGAGCCCGACGTGAAGTGGGACGAGTTCTCCGAGGCGGCCCGCAAGACGGTGCAGCCGACCGGCGAGAAGACGATCGGCTTCCCCGCCGTGGTCGACAACATCTCCCTCCTCTACAACACGACCGTGTTCGATGCGGCCGGCGTCGACTACCCCACGGCCGACTGGACCTGGGACGACTTCCGCGAGGCGTCGAAGCAGCTCACCGACCCGGCGACGAACACCTACGGCTACGCGTACTCGGTGTCGGGCAGCGAGGAGACGACCTGGCAGTTCTGGCCGCACCTCTGGCAGAACGGTGGATCGATCATCTCCGACGACGCCAAGACGGCCGAGTTCGCCTCGGATGCGGGCGTCGACGCACTGACCTTCCTCCGCGACATGGCGGTCGAGGACAAGAGCGTCTACCTCGACCAGACCGACACGAAGTTCGGCGACCTGTTCGCCAGCGACCGCATCGGCATGATCACCTCTGGCCCGTGGCAGCTGTCGACGCTGCAGACGAAGGGCACGAAGTACGGCGTCACCGTCCTCCCCGGCACCGACGGCGACCACCAGACCGTCTCCGGCCCCGACGTCTGGGCGCTCTTCGACCACAAGGACAAGAACCGCGAGTACTGGGCGTACGAGTTCACGAAGTGGCTCACGGACTCGGAGCAGGACCTCAAGTGGAACGTCGCCTACGGCAACCTCCCGCTGCGCTCGAGCGAGATCGACACCCCCGAGTTCCAGGCGCAGGTGGCTCAGCTGCCCGGCCTCGACGTGATGGCCGAGAACGGCGTGAACGCCAAGCAGGCCCGTCCGACGGTGCCCGGCTACGTCGGCCTCTCGGAGGCCATCGGCAAGGCGATCTCCTCGGTGCTGCAGGGCCAGGGCGATCCGAAGCAAGCGCTCGAGGATGCCGCGAAGACCGCCGACGACGCCCTGGCGGAGGACTGATGTCCACGGTCGCCGGACGCGACACACGTCCATCGACGGAGCCGAAGCCGGAGCGTGCCGAGCGCGCTCCGGCCCGGCCCCGCCGTTCCGGACGACGGTTCCGCGACAGCCTCACCGGCTGGGGCTTCGTCGCCCCGGCGATGCTCATCGTGCTGGGCCTGTCGATCTTCCCCGCGATCTGGGCGTTCTTCCTGTCGCTCCAGAAGTGGGACGGGTTCAGCGAGCCGGAGCAGGTGGGGCTGGAGAACTACGCCAGCATGATCGGCAACGACGAGCTGCAGGCGGCCGTCGTCCACACGGTCGTCTACACGCTCCTCTTCGTCCCGGCGTCGCTCGGCCTCGGACTCTTCCTCGCCGTCGCGCTCAACCGCCGGATCCGCTTCATCGGCGTCTACCGCACGGCGATCTTCGTCCCCTTCGTCGCCTCCGCCGCCGCGACCGGCATCCTCACGACCTACCTCTTCAACCCGCAGTTCGGGCTCCTCAACACCGTGTTCCGGTTCCTCGGACTCCCGGCGCAGGGCTGGCTCGAAGACCAGGGGCAGGCGATGGTCGTCATCACGATCATGTCGCTCTGGGGGCAGGCAGCCTTCACGACCGTCATCTACCTGGCGGCCCTGCAGGACATCCCCGCCGAACTGCTCGAGGCCGCACGGATCGACGGTGCGAACGCCTGGCAGTCGTTCTGGCGCATCACCTTCCCGCAGCTCGGGCCGGTCACCGTGTTCGTCGCCATCTGGCAGTTCATCCAGGCGATCCAGCTGTTCGACCTCGTGTACACCACCACCAGGGGCGGCCCGCTCGGCGCCACCCAGACGATCGTGTTCTACCTCTGGGACGCGGCGTTCAAGCAGTTGCAGTTCGGGTACGGCTCCGCGGTCGCCTACGGGCTGTTCGTGGTGACACTCATCGCCACGATCGGTGTCGTCCTGTACTCCCGCCGTTCCAACGTGGAGGCATTCTGATGACCGTCCTGACCACCCCACCACGCGGCGACGCCGCCACCGGCAAGCCGTCCGTGACCGCTCCGCCCGCCGAACGACGCACGCGTCGGCGGTTCAGCCCCTGGCACCTCGTGCTCGCCCCGATCGCGATCATCTTCGCGATCCCGTTCGTGCAGATGTTCATCACCTCGGTGACGCCGGAGTCGGAGATCAACACCTATCCGCCCCGCATCCTCCCCTCGCACATCACCTTCGACGGGTTCGCGAAGCTCTTCTCCGAGTCGAACATCCTGCTCTGGCTCGGCAACACGGTCATCGTGTCGACGGTCGCGGTCCTGTCCCACCTCGTGCTCTGCTCGCTCGCCGGCTACGGGTTCGCGCGGTTGAAGTTCCGCGGCAAGACGATGGGCTTCCTCATGATCGTCGCGACGATCATGATCCCGACGCAGCTGCTCATGATCCCGACCTACATCCTGTTCTCCCGGATCGGGCTCATCGACAGCCTCGGGGCGGCGATCGTGCCGTGGCTGGCGTCCGCGTTCGGCATCTTCCTCATGCGGCAGTTCTTCCTGTCACTGCCGGCGGAGCTCGAGGAGGCCGCGCTCATCGACGGCTGCACCCGCCTCCAGGTGTTCTTCCGGGTGATCCTGCCGCTCGCGAAGCCCGCGCTGGCGACGCTCGCGATCTTCACCCTGTTGGGCTCGTGGAACGACCTCGTCTGGCCGCTCATCGCGATCAACAACGACCAGGCCTTCACGCTGCAGCTCGGCATCACGAACTTCCAGGGCGCGCGCCGCACCGACTGGGCGCTCCTCATGGCCGGCAACGTCGTCGCCACGCTCCCGCTGATCGTGTTCTTCCTCTTCGCCCAGAAGCAGTTCGTGGCGACCATGACCTTCTCAGGCCTCAAGGGGTAGGCACCGATCCCGGCGTGGCAGGATCACGTCCATCGCCGCGCGCGCGTCGAACGCTCAACCAACATCGATACCTCGCAACTCCCCCTCATCACCTCGACCCACCCCAGGAGCAACCCGTGTCCATCACCACCATCGTCGGTTCGGAAGCCACCGTCCGCGAGATCACCCAGCAGCCCGACGTCTGGCTCGAGGCGTCGACGGGGATCGCCGCCCGCCGCGAGGAGATCGACGCGTTCCTCGCACCGCTCCTGGCACGACCCGAGCTGCGCATCGTCCTGACCGGGGCGGGGACCTCGGCCTTCATCGGCGAGATCGCGGCACCGGCCCTGACCCGGACGCTCCGTCGCCGGATCGACGCGGTCGCGACCACCGACATCGTCTCCAACCCGCAGGAGTCGTTCGCCGAGGACGTCCCGCTGCTCCTCGTGTCGTTCGCGCGCTCCGGCAACAGCCCGGAGAGCGTGGCCGCGACGGAACTCGCCGACCAGTCGCTCGCCGAGGTGCACCACCTGGTGATCACGTGCGACGAGACCGGCGAGCTGTACCGACGCCACCACGACCGCGCCTCGTCGCTCACCGTCCTCATGCCCCTGCGGTCGAACGACGAGGGCTTCGCGATGACGTCGAGCTTCAGCTCGATGCTGCTCTCGGTCCTCCTCATCCTCGGCGGCGCTGACGACGCCGCGGTGCAGGCGCTCGCGGCCGGCGCGACGACGATCCTCGACCAGCGCGAGGTGGACATCCGCGCGCTCGCCAACGAGGGGTGCGAACGCGTCGTCTACATCGGCAGCGGCCCGCTCACCGGTCTGGCCCGCGAGTCGGCGCTCAAGCTGCTCGAGCTGACCGCCGGACGGATCGTCACCTACTACGACTCGGCGCTCGGGTTCCGTCACGGACCGAAGGCGGTCGTCGACGACAGCACGCTCGTCGTCGTCTACCTGTCGTCCGATCCGTACACGCGGCGGTACGACCTCGACATCGTCGCCGAACTGCGCGCGACGCTGTCGCCGGAACGCGTGATCGCGATCTCCTCCGAGCCGGTCGCCGACGCCACGGCGTACGACTGGGTGCTGCCCGAGCTCGCCGGCCTCGACGACGCGCAGCTCGCGATCGGCTACGTGCTCGTCGCCCAGCTGCTCGGCCTGTCGTACTCGCTCCAGCTCGGTGCGACCCCGGACAACCCGTTCCCGAGCGGCACGGTGAACCGCGTCGTGCAGGGCGTCCGGATCCACGAGTTCGACGGCGTCGACGACGCTCGGAGTGTCGCCGCTCAGCTGCAGGAGCAGTAGTCGTGGCGCGGTACCTCGGCGTCGACGGTGGCGGGTCGAAGACGGCCTTCGTGCTGCTCGACGACGCCGGACGGGTGCTCGCGGAAGCGAGGACGGCGAGCTGCTACTACTTCGACGAGGGGATCGAGCTGGTCGGTCGCATCCTCACCGAGGGCGTCTCGGAGGTGTGCCGGCAGGCGGGTGTCACGACCGCCGACATCGATCAGGCCTTCTTCGGTCTGCCCGGGTACGGCGAGGTGAGTTCCGACATCGCCCACCTCGATGCGCTGCCGCGCGACGTGCTCGGTCATGACCGGTTCTCCTGCGACAACGACATGGTGTGCGGGTGGGCCGGATCGCTCGGCGCCGTCGACGGCATCAACGTCATCAGCGGCACGGGCTCCATGACGTACGGCGAGCGCCGTGGCCGCGGGCACCGGGTCGGCGGGTGGAGCGAACTGTTCGGCGACGAAGGGTCGGCGTACTGGATCGCCGCCCGGGGCTTGAACGCCTTCACGCGGATGAGCGATGGTCGCCTGCCGCGCGGTCCGCTCGTCGACCTCGTGCGGGCGAGGGTCGGGATCACGAGCGACCTCGATGTGATCGACGTCGTCATGAACCGCTGGAAGGGTCAGCGTGGCCGGATCGCGGATCTCGCGAAGACGGTCGTCGCTGCTGCCGAGCAGGGCGACGAGGTCGCGGCGCGGATCCTGGCCGACGCGAGCGGGGAGCTGGCGGAGATCGTCGAGGCGACCCGCGTGGAGCTCGGTTTCAGCGGCGACGAGGTCGTTCCGGTGTCGTACTCGGGCGGGGTGTTCTCCGCTGAGCCGGTGCGGTCGGGTTTCGAGCAGGCCATCGCGGCGCTGCCCGCCCGGTACGAACTCCGGACCCCGCTCTTGGGTCCGGCGATCGGCGCCGCGCTGTACGCCGCGAAGCGCGCCGGGTCACCGCTCTCGCCCCAGGCGCTCGAGGTGCTGCGCTCCCGGTAGCCCGCTCCTCCGCCCGCCGTCGCCTTGGGCCAGCGCGGTGCGCTGACGCGACCGCGGGCCTGACGCGTGAGCGCGGGTCTCCGGAGGGTCGCGCTCACGCGCGCGGGGCGCGGTCACGCCGGTTGCGCAGCGGGCAGGCCGGTTGTGCAGCGGTCACGCCGGGTACACCACACTCGCGTCAGCGCACCGCGCTGGCAGCTTCCCGGGGTAGGGCACTTGACCCTCACGCGGCGTGAGGCTTTAGCGTCGTCACCATGACGATCACGATCCTCGACACCGCCAGCGGCATGCGTTCCGTCCTCGACGCGCCGGAAGCCGAACGACCCGCGCGACTCCGCGCCATGCTCGAGCCCGTCGCCGACATGTACCGGTACTTCCCGGGCGAGGTCGACCTGCTCGCCATGCACTCGATGGGCTCGGGGTTCCCGATCGATCGGAGCCGGGATCGGGTCGTCGACGCCCTCGACCGACTCGTCGCGGCGGACGCGTGGGGACGGATCTCACGGGCGCTCGACGCGGCGGTCGCCACCCAGCTCGACGCGGTCCCGACCCTTGTCGTCCCCGACATCACCGTCCTGCTCGTCCTCGGCGACCCCGACGACACCTACTTCATGGAGTCGATCCGCGGGTTCATCGGCAACGGCAGCGCGACCGGGTTCATCTCCCTCATCCTCTGGCCGACGGAGGAGAACCTCGCGCGCCTCGAGGCGGCCGCCGTCCACGAACTCAACCACAACCTGCGATACGCGCCGGGTGGGGTGGTGTGGGATCCGGCGACCGTCGTGGTCGGTGAGCAGGTGGTGTCGGAGGGGCTCGCGGACGCGTTCGCCCGGCAGATGTACGGACCGTCCGGCTACACGCCGATCGGTGTCGCGCACCTCGACGACGACGCGGTGTTCGACCGGGTCGTCGAGGGTCTCGACGTCGGAGGGATGCAGCACTTCGTCTCGTGGGTGCACGGTGACGAAGCCGCGCTGCGATACGGGGGCGAGCCGGTCGGTCTGCCGATGGGTGCCGGGTATGCAGCGGGCAACCGTCTCGTCGACGCGTACCTGTCGGCGACGGGGACGACCGCCGCCGAGGCGCTGCACGTTCCGAGCGCGACGATCATCGAGGTGGCACTCCGCGAGCTGGGCTGAGGCGGATCGCTCTCACTCCCAGACGGCGGTCTCGGGGTCCACGCCGTGGCTGCGCGCGTTCGCGTCGATGACCTGTGAGAGCCACGCGGCGAGGCCGGGCTCGATCCGGTCGTAGGTGTCGGCCATGCCGGGCTCCGTGAGGGCGAGGCGACCGATGATCACGTGCATGGACGGCGTGCAGTGGAAGTACTCGCTGAGGGCGGCGCGATGCCGTTCGGCGAGGGTGTTCGCCGTCTCGCTTCCGGCGACGACACCGGCGCGCTTGGCCTCGGCGAGTTCGTCGACCAGGTCGCGCATGGGCCCGACCAGCGCCCGCCAGTCGTCCGGCGTGCGGGTCGCGGACCGCTCGGCGTACTCGGCCCACTGCGCGGAGTCGCCCCAGCGGGCGCGGGCGGTCTCGGCCATCGTGGGGTTCCAGTCGTCGCCGAACACCGCTTCGCGCTCGTCCTCGGGGACGAGCACGCCGACCTCGTCGGCTTCGAGCAGGCGGTCGACGGACCGGGCGACGGCTTCGAGTCGTTTGATGGTGTCGTCGAGTTCGTGCCGACGCTGCGTGAGCTCCGCCCGTCGTTCGGCGGCCGGCGCGCTGAGGAGGGTGGGGATGCGAGCGAGCGGGACCCCGAGGTCGCGCAGGAGCACGACCCGGCGGAGGCGGGCGATGTCGACGGGCAGGTACGAGCGGTAGCCGCTCTGGTTCCTTCCGGACGGCTGCGCGACGCCGAGCTCGTCCCAGTGGTGCAGCGTCCGCACGCTGACGCCGATCTCGGCCGCCGCCCGACCGACGGTCACGCCACCCTCGGTCCTCCCGTGCTCGTCCATCCACCCAGCATCGCACCCGGGCCCGACCTGCGTCCTCTGCCTGCTGCCAGCGCGGTGCGCTGACGCGAGTGCTCCCGACCCAGCGTGGGCGCACCCCACACACGCGAGCGCACCCCTCCGGAGACCCGCGCCCACGCGCCAGACCCGCGCTCAGCCCCAGCGCACCGCGCTGACACCGGACCGAACTCGCTAGGCGGTGCGCCGCGTGAGTGCGCCCACTCGGCGCGAGTGTGCACCTCCCGGCGGACGCACCCACACACGCGAGCGCACCCCTCCGGAGACCCGCGCCCACGCGCCAGACCCGCGCTCACGTCACGCACCGCGCTGGACCACCAGGCCCGACCGGTGACGCGACGGCCCCGGGAGCTGTGTGCTCCCGGGGCCGTCGGACCGTTCAGTCGGTCAGGCCGCCCGGCGACGCGCACGCATCGCGACGAGGACTCCACCGAGGAGGACCAGCAGGACCCCCGCACCGATCGTGCCGAACGGCAGCTCGGTACCGGTCGTCGCGAGCGCCCCACCCGACGCCGAACCGTCGACGCTCGTCCCGTCGGCCGCGACGATCCGCACCTCGGTCCAACCGATGAGCGAGCCGTCCGCCGCGTAGACCGCGACCCGGTGGTCGCCCAGCGTCGCGTCGGCCGGGATCGTCGCCAGCAGGTCACCGGCGGCGTTCGTCGTGCCGGTGGCGATCCGCGCCGGCGTCGAGTACAGCCACACCTCGACGGCCGTCGTCGGCGAAGCGGTCCTCGAGGCCGACCGTCACGGTCTCGCCCCGCCGCACGGTGTCCGCCAGCGTGATCGCACCGCGGTTGGCCTCGGTGAGGCTCGTCCCGGGCAGCGGCGTGACGCCACCGGTCGGCGGGCGTCACGGGCGGCGTGGTCGTGCCGGGCAGCGACCCGAGACGCAGGGCCTCGGAGGCGTAGCCGTCGGCGAACCAGTACACGGGACGCTTGCCGTCGACCGACAGCGAGGCCGGCGCGGTCGCGAAGCCCTCGTTGTTGAGGTTGGGCAGTCCCGCCGGACGCTCGACCTGAGCGATCCCCGGCTGCTCGGTCCCGTTCAGCGTGATCTGCGCACCGGTGCCCGCGCAGCCGTCGTCGCACACGGCCCACAGCACGCCGAGCGTCGTGTCGTAGTCGAGCGCCATGACCGCCGGGAGGCCCGGGTCGATCGTCGAGATCAGCGTGGCCGAGCCGTCGGCGTTCAGTGCGAACGCGTACACGTCGCCGGTGTCCTCGACGCCGACGAAGAACAGTCCGTCACCGTGGCCCGCGTAGTTCGCCGGGTCGTACGTCGCCTTCGTGTTGTCGTCGAAGAGCTTGCCGGCGAGGTCGCCGTCGGCCACCCACTCGACGGCCTCGACACCGAGGTTCGCACCGACCGTCGGCAGCAGGGCCGTGAGGTCCCACTCCTGGGAGGCGACGACGTCGGGGCCGGGCGCGTTCGGGTCGACCTTGAGCACGGCGTTGAGCGTCGTGCCCTTCACGCTGTTGTCGCGCTCGACACCGACATAGACGGAACCTGCGCCGTCGACGGTGATGCCCTCGGTGTCGGGGCCGGCTGCGGAGGGGTTCGACGCGTCCTTCTGGAAGCGGGCGCGCTTGCCGTTCTCCCAACCGTCGACGAACGAGACCGAACCGTCGGCGGCGATCGCGAGCTTCCAGAACGAGCCGGTGCCGTTGTCGACCGCCCAGAGGAACGCGCCGTCGGCGGTGACCTGGGTGTCGAGTCCTGAGCTGTCCTCGAGGAACATCGGCGTGGTGTCGAGCACCGTCACGTCGGGCGAACCGGGCCACGGACCGACCGGGATCTCACCGGCGCAGACGTTGGCCGTGCCCTTGGTGGCCTCGGCCGTCGCAGCGAAGGCGCCGGTCGCGTCGGGGCAGCGTCCCCAGGTGTTCGCCGGGTGTCCCTCGCCCCAGGTGGTCGAGTCGAGCAGTGCGTCGCCCTCGAACAGACGGACCGTGTCGCCGCCGCCGAGACCGAAGCCGAGGGCTGCGCGCTCGATGACGAGGTAGCCGCCGGCCGCGATGCTCGTGCCGGTGGGGATGGCGTAGGCGTGGGTGTCGTCGTCGTCCTTCACGACGATGCCGGAGACGTCGAGCGCGGCGGTCGTCGGGTTGACGAGCTCGATCCAGTCGTCGGGCGATCCGCCGTCGGACTCGACCTCGTTGATGCGCACCGGGTTGCCGCAGGCGTTGCGCAGGCCCTTGGTGGAGACGGCGGTGTCGACGAACTCGCCCGTGCCGTCGGGGCAGCGCGCGAAGACGCCGTCCGCGTGGGCCGCGTAGGTGTACTCGGCGACCGTCGCGCCGGCGGCGTTCCGCACGGTGGTGGTGTCGCCGTTGCCGAGCCCGAACGCGAAGTTCACGTTCTGGTCGAAGACGAAGTAGGCGCCGGGCTCGAGGATCGTGCCCGCGGGCAGCGGGGTCGTGTCGGCGGCGTGGCCCACCGGGTCGTTGTCCATGAGCGTCCAGCCGGAGATGTCCAGCGCGGTCGCCTCGAGGTTGACGATCTCGACCCAGTCGGTCGCGTCCTTGTTCGACTCGACCTCGTTGATCGCGACGTTCGGGAGGACGCAGTCGTTCGCGGCACCCTTGGTGATGCGTGCGAGCGTGAAGTCGCCTTCACCGTCGGGGCAGCGGGCGAGCGTCGCGGCGATGAAGTCACCGTCGATGGCCGCGTGGCCGCTCCACGTTCCCGAGCGGTCGATGAGCGTGCCGGTCGCGTCGAACAGGCGGATCTCGTCGGCGCTGCCGATGCCGATCGGGTCGCGGAACGCGCCCTGCGTCTCGGTGCCGCCGACCAGGCCGATCGTCGCTTCGTCGACCACGAGGAACTCGCCGGGAGCGATCGACGTGCCGGGCAGGAACTGCCAGCGGTGGTCGTCGGAGTTGTCGCGGATCTCGTAGCGCGAGATGTCGAGCGCCGTCGTGCCGGGGTTGAAGAACTCGACCCAGTCGGATGGCTGCGAGTCGATCTCGTTGATGCGGATCTCACCGTCGGTCTCGGGAACCTCGGGTGCGGTGAAGACGTTCGCGGCGCCCTTCGTCGACTCGGTGGTCTCGGCCCAGCCGGCGCGGTCGGCGGTGACGCCGTAGGTGACCGGCGCGTGTGCGGTCCACGAGTACTCGTCGGCGATCGCGGCGGTCGGGTCGAACAGGCGGACCGAGTCCTCCTTGCCGAGGCCGAACCCGAGCTGGTCCTCGTCGACGACGAGGAACGCACCGGGCTCGACGACGGTGCCGGCCGGGAACGCGTAGTTGCTGTCGTCCTTGTTGTCCTTCACGACCCAGCCGTCGAGCGTGACCGCGGTCGACGCGGTGTTGGTGAACTCGATCCAGTCGCCGGGGACGCCCCCGGAGGACTCGACCTCGTTGATCTGGAGCCCCGGCGCTGGGGCGGCGATGGCGGCGGCGGGCGTCGCGATGAGGGCGGTTGCACCGATGGCGCACGCGGCGGTCATCGTCAACACGCGGTTGAGGCGGGGCATGGGTCTCCAGGGCACGAAGGGACGGGGATCGTGTCCCATCCCATCGGCGTGGGGTGGCCGGGTGGAGGAGCGGCGGTGACCGGGAGGTGAACGGCGGGTGGCTTCCCAGGCGGGACGTGCCACGATCCAGCAGATCGGACGCAGCGACCAGGACTACGCTCACCCCATGACCGACGATGCGACCACCGACACCGCTCCGCGCGCAGACCTCACCGGCTGGGTGCGGACCCCGTTCACCGGCGGCGGCGTCACGCACGACCGCTTCGAGAAGGGGTCCGGGCCGGGCGTCGTCCTCATCCCCGAGCTGCCCGGACTCACGCCCGAGGTCCTCGGGTTGGCGGAGCACCTCGTCGCGGAGGGCTTCACCGTCGCGATCCCGTCACCGTTCGGGACGCCCGGACACGAGGGGACCCTCGGCTACACGCTCGCGAGCGTCAGCAAGGTCTGCGTCTCCGCCGAGTTCAAGGCGTTCGCGACCGGTGCCCACCGGCCCGATCGCCGACCACGTCCGGGCACTGGCCGCCGACCTCGCGGCCCGCACGCCGGGCCCTGGCGTCGGCGTCATCGGCATGTGCTTCACCGGCGGATTCGCGCTCGCGGCTGCCGTCGACGAGCACGTCCTCGCCTCCGTCATGAGCCAGCCGTCCACGCCGTTCCCCGTCAGCCGGGCCCGCCGCATCGACCCCGGGATGTCCGCCGCCGAGTTCGACGCCGTCGCAGCCCGTGCGGCTCAGGGCTCGGTCTGCGCACTCGGCCTCCGCTTCAGCGAGGATCGGGCCGTCCCGCGGGAGCGCTTCGCCACCATCGCGGCCAAGCTCGGCGACGCGTTCGAAGTCATCGAACTCGACTCCTCCCCCGGCAACGCAGCCGGCTTCGCGAAGACCGCCCACTCGGTCCTCACGGGCGAGGTCCGCGAGCGCGACGGCCACCCGGCGTTCGAAGCCCGCAAGCGCGTGGTCGCCTTCCTCCGCGAACGACTCGCGACACCGGCCACGCAGGCCTGATCTTCCCAGCCGGCCGACACGCTGCGATCATCGACTCCATGACCTCGACACGACACGACCGCGCGACACCGAACCTGCCGTCTCGCAACTTCGACGCGACGGAGACGTTCTACTCGGCGTTCGGGTTCGAGCGCACGTTCCGAGACGAGGGCTGGTTGATCCTCGTCCGCGGTGGTCTGCAGCTCGAGTTCTTCCCGGCACCCGACCTCGACCCGGCATCGAGTAACTTCATGTGCTGCCTGCGTGTGGCCGACGTCGACGAACTCTACGACGCCATCCGACGTTCAGGAGTCCCCGAGGCGACCGTCGGCGCGCCTCGCCTGCATCCGGTCCGGATGCAGGATTGGGGACTCCGGGCCGGATTCCTCATCGACCCGGACGGCACGCAACTCACCCTCATCGAGCAACGCGACTGATCCGCGACGGCGCGACGTCCGCGGGTCGCTGCTCGGGACCGCCTAGAAGAAGGTGATCCCGTGCGGCGCGCGCGGCGTCTGGAGCATCGATCGCAGCAGGAGCGGCGCAGCAGGGTCGGCCGCCTGCAGCACACCGGCTGCGGCGAGCGACACCGGGGAGACCGCGCCGAGCAGGAGCGAACCGAGGTCGGCGACGTCGAGCGCGAGGTCGGCGCCGGCAGCGTCGGTCTCGTCGCTCAGCTTCGTGGCGGTGCCACGACCACCGGTCACCTCGAGGCGGAAGGTGCCCGCCGCGTAGCCGAGCGCGTCGGTCACGGCGATCGTCAACGAGCCGTCGACCGCGAACGGACGCGACGCGAGGACGGCCGGGAGGTCGAGGACGCGCAGCCACACGTGGTCCTCTTCGTGCTCGATGTCGTAGGCGCGGTTGTCGCCGAGGGCCGAGACGATCGGGTCGTCGAGGCGGGCGCGGTTGTACTTCACGACGTCGTTGAGGTCGATGGAGAGCAGGAACTCCCACAGCGACAGGTAGGCCGCGTCGGTCGCGTAGACGAGGTCGATGATCTCGATACCGGTCTGACCGCCGGGCTGCTCGACCATGCGCCACGTGACGTAGCCGTCGACCTCCTCGCCGTCGGCGGGACGGTGCACGGCGGCACGGGTGTCCTTCGCCGGTTCACCGTCGCGACCCAGCGTGCCGAGGACCAGCGGCCAGGATCCGGTGTTGCGGACCATGGACCCGATCGAACGCTCGTCGAAGCGGTCGAACACCTGACGTGCGACGCCGTCGACCAGGTACTCGGGCGTGACGACGGACACGATGCCGCTCGTCGGCGCGAGGAACGGCAGTGCCTTCGCGCGCTTCACGACGACGTTGCGCTCACGGATCGCGGAGCCGAATCCGAACCGACGGTAGATCGTGCCCTCGCTGGCGGTGAGGGCCGCGATCGCATAGCCGTCGGCGACGCCGCGCTCGAGAGCCTGCGTCATCATGCGGCGCAGGATGCCGCGGCGTCGTTCGGTCGGGCGGACCGTGACGTCGGAGATCGCCTGCGTGTTGATGCTGGTGCCGTCGCCCCAGCTGAGCGCCTTCGGGAACCAGGAGAAGGTGCCCGCGGGCCAGGTCTCGTCGACCGAACCGGGCTGCGGCTTGCGGACGTAGGCGCCGAGCAGCACCGCTTCGTCGGCGATGAGTTCGTTCACCTTGCGCTTGCGCGCCTCCGGCTTGGGGGTGGACTCGTGGAAGCCGAATCCGATGGCGTCGAGGGCCGCGAGGCTCTCCGGGGTCGGTTCACCGTCGGCCCCGTTCGCGAACGGGAACTCACGGAGCTCGTAACGGGCGTCGAAATCTTTGCTGTTGGCCACGACTCCAGCCTAACGACCCGGCCTGACACGCCCCCGGGAAGCGCGATGGGACCAGCGACCTCACGGCAGGGTGATCGACACCTCGACCGTGTACTCGTCGGCGGTCTGGCCGAGCACCCGCTGCCGGAGCTCGGTGGTCGGCATCGTGATCCCCCGCTCCGCGATCGCGTCGAACAGGGCGACCACCGCGGGGTGGGTCGATCCCTCCGGGAGCTCGACGCCCGGTTCGGATCGCCAGACCGCGGCGAGCTCGGTCCGCTCGGGCAGCACGTCGACCGTGGTCTCGTCACCACCCCACGTCGGTTCGAGCTGCGACGAGGTCGGCCAGCAGCAGACGATCTCGACCGCCCCCTGCTCGCCCGGTCGGAGCGCGGTCCAGAACGTGCCCGTCGGGCCGACCCCGGCCTCCTGCAGGGCGACGTAGAGCTGCGAGAACTGCTCGTTCGCGTCGTCGTCCGTCACGGCGTCCTCGTCGCCGCGCGGCACGGTGAGCACCCGGCCGACATAGGGCTGGGGCGGGAGCGCGCGTTCGACGATCTCGACCGGTGCCGCGAGCGACGCGACGACCGAGCGGGCCTGCGCGAACGCGTGGTCCTCCTGCTCCCGCTGCTCCAGGACCAGGCGGTGGTGCACGTCGAGAGCGGTCGACGGGTCGGCGCCGGCGACGGAGACGCCCACCGCGGCGAGGGGAACGCCGGCATCGCGGAGGGCCTTCACGATCACGCCCGCGCGCACCTGCTCCTCGCCGTAGCGGCGGTAGCCGGAGTCGGGATCGACGTCGGCCGGAACCAGGACGCCCTTCTCGTCGTAGTGGCGGAGCGCCTTCACGCTCAACCCGGTCATGCCTGCGAACTCTCCGATGTGCAACATGCTTCAAGCATCACGCCTCCCCCTACGGGAGAGTCAAACCGCTGACATCGGCGTCCAAACCGCACCCCGAAGGTTCCTTAGTGAAGGATAAGCGCCTAAACTTCACTAACGGCTGTCGTAACTGCAACTTCGGCCGGGAAACAGGAGGGGACGATGACGACCGCTGTCACGTATGAACAGCGGCCCTGGCGGTCGCGTATCGCTCCCGACGCGTTGCCGAAGCGCGAGCGGCTGCTCCTCGCACAGCCATACGACGCCGCGGTCCCGCCGCCGATCGCGGACCTCGACATCCGCTTGTCGGATGGTCTCGTGGAGCTGCTGGGCGAAGCGCAGGAACGGATCATCCGTTTCGACAGCGAGGTCGGTCACGTCACCGCGCCCTTCTCGTCGATCCTGCTGCGGAGCGAATCGGCGTCGAGCTCGCAGATCGAGAACCTGACGAGCAGCGCGAAGGCGATCGCCGAGGCCGAGTTGGACGAGCGCGATACCGGGAACGCACCGCTCATCGTCGCCAATGTCCGAGCTCTCGAGGCAGCACTCGCGGCATCGGACGAGCTCTCCAACACGACGATCATCGCCATGCAGGAGCAGCTCCTCGGCACATCGGCACCGGAGATCACCGGCCGATATCGCGACGAGCAGGTCTGGATCGGGGGCGGCAACTTCGGTCCGCATGAAGCAGACTTCGTTCCGCCGCACCATGACCGTGTCGCAGCGGCGATGGACGACTTCATCGCCTACTCCCTCCGACCGGCACCCCTCCCGCTCGCTGCGATCGCCGTCGCTCACGCGCAATTCGAGACCATCCACCCGTTCCCTGACGGCAACGGGCGCACCGGTCGAGCGCTGGTGCAGGCCGCCCTCCGGCGAGTCGGACTGACCAGCGGGGTCACTGTGCCCATCTCAGCCGGCATCCTGCAGCAGCGCGACGACTACTTCGCTGCACTCACCAGCTATCGGCAGGGCGACGTCGAGCCGATCGTCCACGTCTTCGCCGACGGTGCGTTCCTCGCGATCGCCAACGGACGGACATTGGTGGAGGAGATCGAGACCATCCGAGCCGCATGGCAGCAGGCCTTGCGCGACATCCGCGCCGATTCGGCCGCGCATCGCATCACGGCACTGGCACTGGAGCATCCGGTGATGAACAGTCGACTCGTGCGCGAACATCTCGACGCCTCAGATCGCACGGTCTTCAACACCCTCGACACCCTCGTCGACCGTGGCATCCTCACGGTCGGCTCGTCGCGACAGCGGAACCGTCTCTGGACTGCGCCTCCCGTTCTGGCAGCGCTCGACGGGTTCGCTGCGCGCAGCATGCGGCGCGGCTGATGGCGCTCCCCCACGACACGGAGCGCCTGCGGTTCCGGCGCATGACACCGGCGGACCTCGACGAGATGGCGAAGCTCCTCGGCGACCCTGCGGTCATGGAGTTCTACCCGTCACCGAAGACCCGCGAGCAGGCCGCGGCGTGGATCGCCTGGAACCAGGACAACTACGCGTCCGTACGGCCTCGGACTGTGGATCATCGAGACCCACGACGGCGACTTCGTCGGTGACTGCGGCCTGACCTGGCAGCGGGTCAACGGCGAGCTGAAGCTCGAGGTCGGGTACCACGTGAGCCCCGCCTGGCAGGGTCGAGGGTTCGCGACCGAGGCCGCCGCCGCCAGTCGGGACTTCGCCCAGGAGCACACGGACTCGTCAGAGCTCGTCGCGATCGTCCACCCCGACAACCGGGCGTCGTCGCGCGTGGCGGAGAAGATCGGCATGCGACGCGTGGACGACGACCTCGGGGCAGACGGGTCGGTGCGGCACGTGCTGAGCATGCGACTTCGATCGACGGCCGCCCTCAGCGACGCCGATCACCTCGCTGAGTAGCCGCCGCACCTACCCCCGCGCCGCCACGAACGCCGCGACGCAGTCCTCGATGTCCTGCTCGCTGTGCGCGGCACTGATCTGCACGCGGATGCGGGCCTCGCCGCGGGGCACCACGGGGAAGCTGAACGGGATCACGTAGATGCCCTGCTCCAACATCCGCGCCGCGACCTGCACCGCCTGCTGCTCGTCGTCGAACATCACCGGGATGATCGGGTGCGAGCCTTCCAGCAGCCGGAAGCCCTCCTCGGTCATGCGGGCACGGAACAGGTCCGCCTTGCGGAACAGTCCCTCGCGCAGCTCGTCACCCTCCGCCGCGAGCTCGACGGCCCGACGCGCTCCGGCGACGAGCGACGGCGCCAGGCTGTTCGAGAACAGGTACGGCCGGCCCGACTGCCGCAGCACGTCGACGATCTCCTGCTTCGCGCTCACATACCCGCCCGACGCACCACCGAGCGCCTTGCCGAGGGTGCCGGTGAGGATGTCGACGCGGTCCTGCACGCCGAACAACTCCGGCGTCCCGCGACCGCCCGGGCCGACGAAGCCGACGGCGTGCGAGTCGTCGACGAGGACGAGCGCGCCGTAGCGGTCGGCGAGGTCGCAGATCTCGTCCAAGGGCGCGTAGAAGCCGTCCATCGAGAACACGCCGTCGGTGACGATCACGGTGCGACGCGCGTCGGCGGCGTTCATGAGCTGCTGCTCGAGGTCGGCCATGTTGCGGTTGCGATAGCGCAGGCGGCGGGCCTTGCTCAGGCGGATGCCGTCGATGAGCGACGCGTGGTTGAGCGCGTCGGAGATGATCGCGTCGTGCTCGCCGAACAGCGCACCGAAGACGGCTCCGTTCGCGTCGAAGCAGGAGGAGAACAGGATGGTGTCCTCCGTGCCGAGGAAGGCGCTCAGCTCCTGCTCGAGGTCGCGGTGGATCTGCTGCGTGCCGCAGATGAAGCGGACGCTCGCGAGCCCGTAGCCCCACTCGTCGAGCGCCAGCTTGGCCGCATCGACGATCGACGGCTCGTTGGCGAGGCCGAGGTAGTTGTTGGCGCAGAAGTTCCGCACCTCGCGGCCGTCGATCGTCACGTGACTGCCCTGGCGGGACGTGATCGCGAACTCGCGCTTCGTGAGGTCGTCGGCCTCGATGCGGTCGAGCTGGTCGCGCAGCTGCGTCTTGATGGTGCCGTACATGTCGTCTCCTCGGGGTCGAGTGGGCGGTTGAGCTGAGTGTGGCGGTCGCTCAGGCGGCGGTCGCGGCGTGGGCGGCGACCGGTGCCTGTTCGTCGACGACGCCGGTGATGACGACGTCGCGGGTGTCGGTCCAGTCGATGAGCACCTTGCCCGCCGCTCCCCCGCGCGCGGTGTCGAACGCGTCCTGCCAGGAGGCGAGCGGGAAGCGGGCGGTGACGAGCGACTCGAGGGCGTTGCGGAGCTCGGGGCTGTGGTCGACCATCGCGCTCGCGTGGTGCCAGGTGTCGAACATCTCGCGGCCGTAGATGCCCTTGATGGTGATCATGCGGGTGATGACCTTGGTCCAGTCGATCTCGATGTTGGTCGAGGGCAGACCGAGGAGCGCGACCTTGCCGCCGGTGTTGAGGTTCTCGATGAGCTCGCTGGCGGCGGCGGCCTGTCCCGACATCTCGAGGCCGATGTCGAAGCCCTCGAGCATGCCGAGCTCGGCCTGGGCGTCGGCGACCCGCTCCTTCGAGACGTCGACCACGCGGTCCGCCCCGACGGCGAGGGCCTTCTCGAGGCGGTCGGCGACGACGTCGGTCGCGACGATGTTGCGCGCCCCGGCGACCCGGCAGACGGCGATGGCCATGAGCCCGATGGGGCCGCAGCCGGTGATGAGGACGTCTTCGCCGAGGATCGGGAAGCTGAGGGCGGTGTGGACGGCGTTGCCGAGGGGGTCGAAGAGGGCGCCGAGGTCGGGGGTGACCTGGTCGCCGTGGACCCACACGTTGGTGGCCGGCAGGACGACGTACTCGGCGAAGGCGCCGTCGAGGTTGACGCCGAGGCCGCGCGTGTGGCGGCAGAGGTGGCGGCGGCCGGAGCGGCAGTTGCGGCACGTGCCGCAGACGAGGTGCCCCTCACCGGAGACCGCTGCGCCGACGGGGATCCCCTCGACGCGGCTGCCGACCTCGACGACCTCGCCGGAGAACTCGTGGCCGGGCACGAGCGGGGCGTCGACCGCGCCGGCCGCCCACGGGTCCCACGACTCGATGTGGAGGTCGGTGCCGCAGATGCCGGTGCGGTGGACGCGGATGAGGACGTCGTCGGAACCCATGGCCGGCATCGCGCGCTCGACGAGTTCGAAACCGGCGGTGTCGGGTCGTTTCCAGAGGGCGAGCAACGGCGTTCCTTCCTGCGGGAGCGGCGGCGGCCGGTGGTGCCGGCTGTCGCGGACGGGCGTCGTTGCGCTGTCCTGGTGACCAACGTAGTCAGATCGATCCGTCATGAATATTGAGGGTTTCCACGTGACCAGTTAGCTTGAGCTGATGAATCTCTCTCAGATGCGGATCATGCGCGAACTGGCCGAGCGCGGCACGATCGCGGCGGTCGCGCGGCACCTGCATGTGACGGCGCCGGCGATCTCGCAGCAGCTGGCCGCCCTGCATCGCGAGCTCGGCGTCGCGCTGACGTATCGGGTGGGGCGCGAGATCCGCCTGACCGAGGCGGGCATGGCGCTGGCCGAGATGGCGGGGACGGTGCACACGCTGATCGACCGTGCGGCCGAGACGGTGCGCGAGTACGGCGGCGACACCGGCGCACGGGTGCGGGTGGCGGCGTTCCAGAGTGCCGGGCAGGCGTTGCTGCCGGGGTTGCTGGAGGACGCTGATGGCGGACCGTCGCTGGTGTTCGGCGAGCACGATGTCGCGCAACCGGAGTTCGCCGAGCTCGTCGATCAGTACGACCTCGTCATCGCGCACCGGATGGACCATGACGAGCCGTGGCCGTCGGAGCAGCTGTCGGTGACGACGCTGTTGAGCGAGCCGTTCGACGTGGCGATGTCGGTGGATCACCCGCTCGCGGGCCGGTCGTCGGTGTCGGCGGTCGAGCTCGCGGACGAGTCGTGGATCGCCGCCCACGCGGGCTTCGCGCCGGATGTCGCGCTCGGGGTGGTCGAGGCGACGGCGGGGGTGCGGTTCCATCGCGCGCATCGGGTGAACGACTACCACCTGGCGGCGTCGCTCATCGTGGGCGGGGAGCTGCTGGCGTTGTTCCCGAGGTACACGGCGCCGCGGGCCGACCCGCGGCTGGTGCTGGTGCCGCTCGAGGACGTGCGGATCGCGCGCAACATCGACGTGCTCGCGCGGCCGCATGCGCTCGCGCGGGTCGCGGTGGCGGGGACGCTGGAGCGGCTGCAGGACGGAGCTGATGCGCTGCAGCGGGAGCGTCCGTCGGCGCTGGTCGGGCCCGGGTTGCATCACGTCGAGGTGTGGCTCGCGGACGTGGAGGCGGAGCGTGCGGGCTGGGCCTGGCTGCTGTCTGCGTGTCGGGTTCTCCCAGGAGAGCGAATGGCCGGGCGGCGAGTCCTGGGAGGCCGGCGACACCTACGTCACGCTGACGGCGTCGCCGAACCTCAGTGCGGAGTCGCACGATCGGCGACGGCCGGGCGTGAACCATCTCGCGTTCCGCGGCGGCACGCGGGAGGCTGTCGACGCGATCATGGCGGCGGGCCCCGAGCACGGCTGGCGGCCGCTGTACCAGGACCGCTATCCGCACGCCGGTGGCGAGCAGCACTACGCGGGCTGGCTCGAGAACGAGGCGGGGTTCAAGGTCGAGGTGGTCGCGGATCCCGTGGTCTCAACGGGTTCGCGGGCTGACGACGTCTGAGCATGCGCCACCCGCGTCTCGACGCTGACGATCGCGATGATGACCAGGCCGATGCAGCCGAGCCCGGCGATGGTGTTGCCGCTGAGCAGGAAGATTCCGCCGAGCCCGAGGCAGACGAGCAGGAGATCGTTGAAGCTCCCGGCCCGGGCGGTGACGGATCAGGTCACGCTCAAGACCAGCCGACTCGTCGACCCGACCCTTCGCGAGGAGACGATCCCGGAGCATGTTGGACCCCAGGCCCGACGACGATGACGATCACCGCGTAGAGCCGCGCTCGACGCATCGGCAGCGGGACCTCCTGCCAGAGAACCGTCCTGGACGAGCCACACGAGCACGATGGCGCACCTGCCACGGCCGGCCGTGAAGATGTACCAGGGCTTCCTCATCAGGCTCCTCCCCCGCTGCGGATCGGCCGATGCCGAACATCTCATCGACGCTAGGCGCAGGGTGAAGTGACGTCAATGCACTGGTGACATAAGCCACACGCGTTGTCCGTGAGACCAGCTACTCCGCCGCTGATCGCGCGCCTCATGACGGTGCGGCGCAGGGGTCAGCTCGCGAGGACGCCAACGCCAGCGGGTCCGCTCAGAGTCGGTGGTCGGCCGCCCTCGTCACCGCTTGCCGAGATAGATCTCACTGGCACAGAGCGCAGCGACCTCTGGAAAGGTGAGGCCCGATTCGGAGGAAGCGAGCTCTGGCACGCACAACATGACCTCCATCGGCTCGATACCGAGCTTGTCGGTGACGGCGAGGACCGAACTCCAGGCTCTGGAGAAGTTGTCGGTCGTGACCGGCGTACCGGTTGCGACCAGCGCCGCGGCAGTCGCCTGCTGCACTCGTTCGTAGGAGTACGAGCCGCCAACCACCTCGCGTGCTTGTTCTATCGGATCATCCGCAGCCTGCAGCGAAGGAGCGTCAGCTGGCGGCGACTGCATCGAGGACTGGCTGTCCGATTGCACGGCTGCTGGAGGACGCGATCCGCCGACGACAACGCTGACGACGACGATCGCACCGATCGCCGCGATGATCGAGCACGCGATCAGCAACTGTCCCGCCGTCGTTCGTGTGAACTTCAGCGGCGCGGGTGGGTCTCCCCCGGGATCGGCTGCGGGTGGCGGTTCAGCCATGCGGAGGTCACTCTCCATCGGGTCAAGTCGGAGTGGTCGATGCTGGCCGGGAGATGCCGGGCTCGTCGATCCACCTTCCGCCACCCTCCCACAACTCGGGCGCGTGACCCATTCTGGGACTGATGACCCCCGCCCCTCCCCCGCCAGACTGTGCTTGGCCCGGTTCGCGGGTCCGTCACCTGCTCGTCGATGATCCGATGCCGCTGCGGGTCGCGTTGACCCGATGCAAGGACCGTTCCCATGAGCTCGACCACCCCGCCCTCTGCCACGCCCGCC
>NZ_JCACOF010000007.1:0-405641 GCF_059073635.1 Plantibacter sp.
GTCCCGATCGTTTCTCGATCGGGACGGGCCCTCCGTCGTTCGTTCGCCCATTCCTGGGCGAGCGAATGCCCGTTCGCCCCGGAATGGGCGAACGAATCGGGCATCGGTGAGTTGTGTGGCGGGTCTCTGCACGACATGCTGGTCCGATGAGTGATCAGCCCGAGCAGCCCACCGGCCAGTTCCAGCCGCTGGAGCCGGACGCGACCCCGGTGCAGCCAGACGTCCGCTACGGCGCTCCGGCACCCAAGCGGAAGCGCAATCCGGTCGTGATCGGCTTGAGCGTGCTCGCCGGCGTGCTGGCGATCGCGCTCATCGTCGTCATCGGGCTCCTGGTCGTCGGCCCGGGCGGCACGCCCGCCGCCGACTCGACCCGTACACCGAGTGCGACGGCGACCGCCGGCTCCACTCCTGCTCCGACCACGACGGACACCGCTGAGACCCCTGCCGCACCGGTGCGTCCGACCGAATGCACGCAGCTCTTCCCCGCCGGCTACATCGACTCACTCACCGCAGACGGCTTCCTCGCCTTGAACCCGGAATGGTCACTGCCGGAACTCGCCACCGACTTCTTCGGTTCGAACGACAGCGCCCTCGTGGCAGTGATCTCGTCGAACACCGACCGTCTGAACTGTGCCCTGGTGAAGGCGAGCGGTGGCGGCGACGTCGGCATCACCACCAATCGTCCTCTCCATCGACGCTGCGACCCAGGCGTCGGTGATCGCGCGGATGAACGAGGCAGGCTTCACCTGCTCCGAGGAGACCGGCGGAACGATGTGCTTCACCGAGGTCTCGGAGGACGCCGGTACGTACGGCGAACGTCACTTCGTGCGGGACGGTACCTGGATCGCCACGCGCTGGTCGAACACGAACATCAGCGGCTGGACCCAGGCGATCGTCTCCACGCTCTTCCCCGCCTGACCCCGGCGTCCCGTTCGCAATTCAGGACGGGTCCGGCGCGTCCCGCTCGAACGAGTGTGAGCGGGGCCGACATGCCGATGACGTCCTGAGTTGTGAACCGAGCGGGCGGGCTAGGCGATGCTCCAGTAGTAGACGGAGGCGCCGGGGTGGATGACGGTGATCGCCTCGTCGACGGTGCGGTAGTCGGTGTCGTCGGTGTGCCCCGCGTAGTACACCTGGGTGCCGGCGTCGGTGGTCTCGACCTTCGACACGATGCCCGTGTGGTCGCGGTCGCCGCTGTTGTCCCAGTCGAACTGCACGATGTCGCCGACCTTGACCTGGTTCGCGCTGGGTGTCGTCCAGGGCGGTGGCGAGCTCGGGGTGCTCCTCGACGTAGTTCATGAAGAACGTCGAGCTGACCCAGGCCTTCGAGAAGTCGAAGTCGTCGCCGGTCCCCTCGGCCCACCAGTCCTCGTCCATCGTCCACCCGCGTTCCAGCAGACTCTGGCTGGCGAAGTTCGCGCAGTCGGTGTCGACCAGTGAGCCGTATTCAGCCAGGTTGTAGTCGTTCCAGTGCGTGAACACGTAGGCCATCTGCGCGTCGACGGGGCTCGTGATGTCGTAGCTGTAGCTCAGCGCGTCACCGTCGACCCGGAGCTCGTCCGCGTAGACGGCGATACCGACGTCGGCGGGGGAGAAGCCGGTGGCTGCCGGTACGGCGACGGTCACCTCGGTGCTCGTCGCCGACAGGATCCGGGCTTCCTGCTCACCGAAGACGACGCGGGTCACGCCGTCGACGTCGACACCGCTCACGGTGAGGGTGCTGCCACCCGCGACGGAACCGGTCGTCGCGGAGATCGCGGTGACCGCCGTGGCGTTGACCGTGGAGGCCGGGACCGTGGACGTCGTGTCGTCCACCGCCTGCGCGGCCGGTGCGGATGCGGTCGTGTCGGACTGCTGCAGCGCGATCGGGGTGATGACCGCGGTGGCGAGGAGCAGGACGGCTCCGGCAGCGGTACCGGCGACCACGCGTCGCCCGCGCAGGGGGAGGGCGCGGTAGCGAGCGGAGAGCCGACCGAACGGGGAACGGGCGTCGGCGTGACGGGCGTGGGGGAGTTGCTCGGGCATGGGGCCTTTCCGGGGGATGCGCCGTGGGGGCTCGGCGTCGCGGGATCGGCAGTGATCCGACAGATGTCTGTTAGAACTCCCACTCAACCGCGCGGAGCTGAGGAGACCGTTTCCTCCGGATATGAATCAGACCTGAATCGGGTCGACGGGAGTGAGCGAGTCCCGGCGAGGTTGCCGAGCATCCGTGCCCCGGCTTGCTACCGTGGCGAGCGGAGTGCCGTGAGGGCGCTCCTGAACTGGCTTCCGCCGAAGGAGTACGCGATGAGCACCCAGAACCCCGAGCCCGGATCGCCGACCGACCCGAGCACTCCGGCGGCTGCCCAGACCGCGTCTGGCTCCGCGCGTCCCACGACCGCGTCCGAGCAGCCCGCGGCCGAGCGGCCCGTGGCTGAGCGGGACATCCTCTCCGAGGACACCGTGCAGCAGGACACCATCACCACGGCGGACGGCGTCGGCGCGGACCCGGTCGTCGACGACCGTCGGGTCGCAGACCGCGCCGACACGGCCTCGGACGCCGGGGTGCGCGAGACGCGTCCGTACCAGCCGCACACGCCGCAGCGCGCGTACTCGAACATCGACTTCGACGACGACGACACCGCCGGCACCCCGACGTCGACGGCGGCCACCCGGCAGGCCGACACCGGTGCCCACCCGTACCCCGCCGCGGCCTACGAGCCGGTCGCCCGCTCCGGCGCGACCGAGACCGCCACCGCCGCCGAGACCGAACAGCAGCAGGCCTTCCCGCTGTACGTCCAGGCACCCTCCGAGCCGGAGGTCCGCGGCAACCGCGGCTTCGGCATCCTCATCGGTCTCCTCGGCACCATCATCTTCGCCGGCCTCTACGCGGCGGCCGTCGCGGGCCTCCAGCTGGTGCTGGAAGGCGACGGTACGTTCGTCGAGAACCTCATCCAGATCGCCACCAGCTGGCCGTTCCTCATGGCCGCCGCAGGCTTCTTCCTGGCCTGGGTCGTGACCGCGACCATCGTGAACCGTTCCGGCTGGGTGCACTGGGTGCTCGGCGGTTTCATCATCGGCCTGGTCGTCTTCCTCGCGTGGGTCGGTGGGTTCCTGATCCAGGAGCGCGCTTGGACGCTCAGCATCGACGAGATCCTCGCCGAGGTCACCGGAGTCGCCTTCACGTTCGGGCCGGTCCTCGCCTTCGTCGTCGCCCGCGAGATCCCCGTCTGGTTCGGTGGCTGGATCGCCGCCCGCGGCCGCAAGGTGCGCGAGGCGAACCTCGAGGCGCGTGCCGAGTACGAGCGCGTCCTCGAAGCCGGACCGACGACCGCCCGCTGAGCATGACCGGTGACGCGGACGGAGCACGCGGTCCCTGGTGGATCGCCCCGTTCGCAGCGGTCACCTACGTGGCACTCGTCGTCTGCGCCTTCGGGTTCATCAGCCTGCTGGCAGACCTCGACGTCGTGACCGACCCGGACGCCGGCCCACTGACCGGTCCGCTCATGGTCGTGGTCGCAACGATCGTGGTCCTCTGGGGGATCATCCGTGAGACGCGCCGCACCCCGCTGCGCGTCTCGGTCGGCTCCGCGGTCCTCGCAGGGCTCCTCGCCTGGCTCGCGTACGGCGTGAGCGGCGGCGTGTTCGACGCGATCGCCAGCCGGGACGGAGCGGACGCCGCCGCCTTCGCCGTGACGACACTGACCGGGCCGTTCTCGGTCACCGTCGGTGTGCTGGCGCTCGTCATCGTCCTCGCGGCCGCCGCCGTCGCCACGTCGTCGACCGGGCGGCGTCCGACCCCGCGCTGGCCGTGGGAGCACGACGCGCGGTGAGCCGATGCGACGTCCACCCCGGGCCCGCCCGCGCGGTGCGCTGCTCGACCCTCCCCACGAGGGCGACGGCGTAGGCGATAATCGATCCGTTGCCGTCGTCGGCCGACGGCGCTTGGGGAGGAACCACCGATGAGATCACCCGACCTGACCGACACCGGTCTGGATCTCGACCTCGCGGGGACCGCTGACGACGTCGTCGCGCTCGTCCAACGTGCGGTCGCCGCCTCCGGTGAGGATGCGCAGCAGACCAGGCATTACGTCGCGATCGACGGTGGGACGAGCGCGGACATCCGCCTGCGGGTCGTCTCGGTCGACGATCCGGCTCCGCTGCTCGCGTTCGCGATCACGACCGCCCCGTCCGCACGGGGAACGGCCGCCGCGACGTTCATCATGCAGCACGGCGTCCAGAAGCGTCGGCGTCAGCGCTCGTTGCTCGGGCAGGAGCCGTTCCTCGAGCTTCCTGCAGCGCGCTCGCCGAGCTCGTCTCCGAGTGCCGATCCCGGCGCGTCCGCCACCCTGCGCGTGCACGGCGCTCGCACCGTCCTGGCTCCGCGCGCAGCGGTGTCGACCGGAAGCGAGCCGGCCGTCCCCGAGACGGCACCGGCGACGTGCGCCGGTCACAGGGGCACCGGCCATCCAGAGCTGGGTGCCAGCGGCCGTCGAGGAGCAGGCCCCGGCACCGGCGCACCCTGCGGAGATCCCCGCCCAGAACGTCCGCCGCGTCGACTCCGGTGTCAGAACCTCCGGCTCACGGGAGCAGCTTCCGAGCCGTGGACCGAGGCTCAGGCTTCCTCGGAGGTTCCGGCGGCCGAGCCGCATGCCGGCCCCGTCTGAACCGGCTCCCGTGGTCGCGTCGGTTGTCGCTGCACCTCCAGCGTCCGCAACTCCCGCATCCCCGCCACAGTTCCGTGAGCCTCCGATCGGCCCCCGCCCACACGCACGCTCCCGCGGCGTCGACGTCCTCGGTGCCGCCGGAGCTGCAGATCACCGTCCCGCCCGGCTTGATCGCCGGTGCTCCGGCGGCTCCCCGACCGGCCACGCCCGAACCGGTCCGGCCGACCGACGGCGTCGCGGTCCAGGCGGAGGATGTGGGAGCCACGGTCGTCTCGTCGTCGCTGCGTGCGGGGGACTTCGCCCTCGAGCTCCCCGGCGGCGAGCGGATCCCGCTCAGCGGGCCGATCCTGCTCGGGCGCAACCCCTGCGGCGCGGCCGGAACAGCCCGACGCCGAGCTGCGTGCACTCGTCGACCCGCGCATGTCCGTCTCGAAGACGCACACCGTGGTCGTACCCGGTCGGCGGTCGCTCCGCGTGACGGACCTGCACTCCACGAACGGCACGACGATCACGGACGCGTCCGGCGCCGTCACCGTGTGCCAACCGGGCGAGGCCTACGTCGTGGAGGCCGGTTCGACGATCGGGATCGGCGAGTTCCCGATCCGGCGTGGTCGCGGGCTGAGCCCACTGTCGCGCATGGGGAGTGCTCCCCATCGTCGCGTCGTCCGTGCTCTCGGATACGCTGATACGACGTACGCGCCGGAACCAGCTGTCCGGTGACTGTCGGTGCAGGTCGCCGGTGCCGTGACGACCGAAGGGGAACTGATGAGCCGAGCAACCAGCTCGTCGTCGACGGCGGAGCCAGATCCTGGCCGATCGCCGCGCCGGACTGGACACCGAGCGGATCCGGCCTTCCGACCGAACGTCGCCGCTCGACTTCTGCGCGGCAGCTGCAGCAGCTCGAGTGACGTCGGTGCCGCCGAGAGCTTCGCGATGTGGGTGTCCGTGCACGATCATCGCTCGCCGGCGGAGTCAGATCATGGACGCCGCGTCAGGTCGCAAGTGAGACGCCGCAGCGCACGTGGCAGGAGACGGAGGCAGCGATCGCGGAAGGAGGCACAGGGCTGATGGCGAACTGGACTAGCGGATGATCCCGGGACTGATCGACGTCGGGTGCGCTCGGCACCACCGCGACCGACCATCCAGACGACGGAGACGGCCCTCGACCGAGGCACGCACGGTCGCGACTCAACGCGCAGGGCGGGCATCACCGACGCGAGGTCTGGAGCGGGCGACGCCGCGGCCACGTGGATGGCCTCCCTCGACGACGCCGGTGGCGACGATCGACGCGGTCACCACCGCCGCTGAGCGGCGGCTCGTGACGGCCATCGGCGACGTACTACGACGACCGTGGCCGGCATCAAGCCACGCGTGCGGCGATCGGTGACACGGAGACGATGTTCGAGGCGAACCAGGTCACCGCGAACCAGCCAGTACGCTGGACCCCGCAGGGTGGCCCGAGCCCACGCGAGCAGGCCCAGCGCCGACCAGCTGCAGGACCAGGCGGCCGATGGGCGATCTCACGCTGAGCCCGCAGCGGCGCCTCGACGCGCTTGGCCGAGGAGCGCGACGCCTGGCCGACAGCACGCGCTGGTCTCTCGCGCTGTCCCCGCCCGGACGGCGACCACGTGGGATCGGCAGCAGCGCCAGGCACTCGCCGCGATCGGCATCACCGACGTCCGGCGTCGCTGACGCCGACCGCGATCGCGCAGGGCATGGCCGAGCTCGGGAACCGAGATCGGCTCCGGCGACGTCTCCGAGGCCGAACTGTCGTCGCAGCCTCCAGTCGCTGTACGACCTGTACGGCAACGAACCCGTCAGGTCATGGCGCAGATGAACCTCGCCATGGGCGGCGAGAACGTCGTCAGCCTCATCGACGAGCTCGGCCGTGGGCGAGTGGCTGGATGGGAGCATCCCGGCTGCCGCGGCTCTCGCGCTCGCGCAGAGCGTGCGTGGCGGCTTGTCCGTCGGCTCGCAACGGTGGACCGCCGCTGACGGGGCAGGAGTTCGCCGAGGAGATGATGGCGAACGCCAGCACGGCGGTCGGCGGTGACCCTGCTGGCGATCGGTTTCCTCTTCGGCGATCCGAGCGAACGCCCCGATCGGTGTCACGACGACGCCTCGCGCTCGCCGACATGATCGATTCCAGGACGGAGCGTGGGAACTACCACGATCTGGCAGGACGGCTCACCGCTGCCCGGGCGGCACGACGCTGGCGTCTCGCTCGAGGAGGAGCAGACCGGGCTACTCCGGGCTACCGGCGTCGTGCGACCTGGCCGGCGCGCGTGCTTCGAGCACCCTCGGGCAGTATCCCGGACGAGGCGCTCGACTGGCTGACTCGAGGATGACCGTACCGGACGACACCATGTCATCCGGACGAGGGCGTACGCCTCGGACGACCCGGGTCGAACTACTGGTACTGGACGGACGCGGGACTGGTCGCACGTACGACGAGTTCGCAGGGCTCCGCGCCGGTCTCTGGGCGGGCACGCAGTACGCCACCGGGCGGGCCCCGGGCGCCGCGACAGGTCCGAGCCTGGGACCGTACGTCGACCTCAGCCCGACGCATCTGGGCTCGATGCGGCGAGCCGCTGCCACCGAGGACGATCGATGGCAACAGCTCGCCGGCAACGACGTCACTTCAAGGGTGAGAACGTCAGCAGACTCGCGTCGCGTCGAGCTCGTCCGACGCGCTGGCGCCGCAGATGCCCGGGGCTCGTCGAGGCACCCGCTGTTGCGCCAGAGACCCGGCCAGGACCGTCCGACCCACGACGTCGAGCGTTCTTCGGCATCAGCGACGAGCCGCGCGTCTACGCGAACGTGCTCGCCGGAGGTCGCTCGCCGAGATCCTCGGGATCGCAGCGAGCGATCCGTCAGGCGATGCCGAAGCGTTGGAAGCCGTCGTGACCGCAGTACCAGGATGCGCTCCTCGGCGCAGCGGCCAGCTCGAGGACGCTGTCCAGTCCACGTGGACGCGGCCGAGCGTGATCGCCGTGCTGCAGGGCGATGCTCGACGGCTGCGCGGACCGGTGAGCGACCTCGGCGAGGCGGCACGCGTCACGATCGAGGCGGTCAGTCGACGCGATCGACGTCGTCGAGACCGGCGTCGGGATGCATCCCGATCCCAGGGCTCGGCAAGCGTGGTCGGCGGCGCTCGCCGGCGCGGTCATCGAGACATCGCGAGCAGAGGCTACGCGCGTCGGCGCAGTTGATCGGATGGGGCGGCGACACGCCGTCGACGGCGGGTTCGGTCGAACACGCACGACGCTGCTCGAGGAGCTCGAGGCCGGCGGTGACGCGAGTCCGTGCGACGCAGTCCGGCTGTCAGACCGCGCAGACTCGTCATGGGAGCTCGAGCACGACACGCCGGAGGGTCCGCTCGCCGCGTGCCGGACCCGACGGGCTGAACGGCACCGACCTGCAGGCCTGGTGCGACGACTGGATGCAGGACGACCTGCTGGATGCGCTCGACGAGCAGCGCGGTGGATCCGACTTTCGGAGCTCCCTGCGCCCGCGCCTCCATCGCGACGGAACGGCTCGAACGCCTTCAGACGACAATGATTCGGAGGACGGATGACCGCGACGGGTTCATGGTGCGCCGTGACCGGTCCGCGTCGCGCCTCGTCGACTCCTGGTCGTCGGTCGTCGCTGGTGCTCGCCGGTGCACGCCGAACCGGACGCCGGCACCGGCAGCCGTATCCCGGACGGTCGTCTGGCCTGATCGGCGAACCGGCAGGGTCCGCCTCGAAGGCGACGCGTGCGGTCGAGGCCGCCCGCGCACGCTCTGGCCGCGCATGGCCGATCGCCGCGAACCGCAACGACTTCTCGCTGCCGGAGCTCACGGTCGACGACCGTCGACTACGACGTGCGGTCGAGGCTGTGGCAGCGCCGCCCGTGACCAGCGCCTGACCAGCAGTGGGAGCGACCGAGCTGCCTGCCCGGACCGCTGCCGTTCGAGCCTGTCGAGGTGACCGGCGTCCCGGAGGACGACGGATCGCGTCCGTCCGTGGGTGCGTCGCTCGAGCGACTGGGCGACGGCCGAGGGCGGCACGCCCGCCGGCCGACCCCTGGTACGGGCGGAGCGGCATCGAGTACCGGCTCGCCCACGGACGACGGGTCCAGGACCGTCACGGTCGACGCGTCATCGTCCCGGACCTGGACTGACTGCGACCGTCGGCCGCGCCGGCGTCGCATTCTTCGATCCGGCACCGGTACCGTCGACCGTCGACGGACGCCGAGCGGATCGTCCGAGCCGACCCTGACCGACTGAGCCAGAGCGCGGCTCCGACATCGAGGCCGGATAGCCGCTATGCCGTCGCTAGGCTGATCGAGGTCGCGTCGAGCGGCCCGCACTTCCAAGGGGATCCTGCATGCGCATCAAGCTGACGTTGACCAGGCCGTCGGGGTCGTCCGCCGACATCGTCGTGACGACGGACGCGGCGGCGAGCATCGCGGAGGTCGCGTCGACCATCGCGCGCGTCGACCCGCAGGGGCCGGACTCCGCGAACGCCGACTTCACGCTGCACGCGCGCCTGCCGGGCTCGACCGAGACCCTGCCGCTCCCGCCCGAGGCCCCCATCGGCGAGGCGTGGGTCGGTTCGGGTGCCGTCATCGAGCTCGCCGACGCGGGGGTGTACTACTCCGCGGCGCGCACCGGCCAGGCGCCCGCCGTCGCCGTCGTGCGGGTCCTCTCCGGCGACGACGCCGGCCGTGAGTTCACCCTGCCGGCCGGCAGCTGGACCATCGGACGCGAGGCGAGCTGCGACATCGTCCTCGACGACCCGCTCGTCTCGAAGCGGCACGCACGCCTCGAGGTCGGCGGCGAGATCGAACTCGTCGACCTCGGCGCGGCCAACGGCATCGTCGTCGACGGCGGCATCGTGCCTCGACTCAAGGTCATCGAGCCGGAGCGCGTGCTCATCGGCGACACCGAGGTCGAGATCGGCTTCGCCGGGACCGTCGGTCGCGCGGGTGTCGTCCCGAAGGCCGGGCCGGTGTACTTCAACCGCTCGCCGCGCGTCGAACAGCGCTACGCGGGGGAGACCTTCCCCGCTCCCGAGCCGCCGACCGAGCGCGAGAACCAGCCGTTCCCGCTCCTCGGCATGCTCACGCCCATGCTCCTCGGTGGCGCGATGTACTTCTTCACGAAGAACCCGCTGTCACTGATCTTCATCGCCATGACGCCGCTCATGCTCATCGGCAACTACTTCACCGGTCGCGGGCGCAACAAGCGCAAGCTCAAGCAGCAGATCAAGATCTTCGACGAGCGGCTCGAGTCCCTCGGCAAGCAGCTCGCGGCCGAGCGGGAGATCGAGCACGACGTCCGCATGCGTGAGGCACCGTCCACCTCCGAGGCGCTCAAGCACGCGCTCACACGGGGGCCGCTGCTGTGGACCAGGCGCCCCGAGCACTGGTCCTTCCTGAACCTCCGGCTCGGCGTCGGCACGATGCCGTCGCGCAACGAGGTCTCGGCGAAGGCCCGCGACAGCTTCCTGCCGGAGTTCCAGGAACGACTCGAGAAGCTCAAGGACCAGTACGCGACCGTCGCCGACGTGCCGATCATCGACAACCTCTACGACGCCGGCGCGCTCGGCATCGCCGGTTCACCGCAGACGGCCGGGGGCGCGGTGAACGGCATCCTCGTCCAGCTCACCGCCCTCCACTCGCCGGCCGAGGTCGTCGTCTCGGCGATCGTCTCGCCCGCGTGGTCGAACGCCCTCTCGTGGGTCAAGTGGCTCCCGCACGCGTCCTCGCCGAACAGCCCGCTCGACGTCGGTCACCTCGCCGACAGCGTGTCGAGCGGCAACCTGCTGCTGGCCGCGATCGAGGAGCTCGTCCAGACCCGCCTGCAGGCGGCCCGGGCCGGCGACGCCCGACGCGGAGCCATCTCCGAGAAGCAGGCGGCCCAGGAGCGCGGCGCGGAGATCGGGACGAAGAGTTCCAACGACACCGGCACGAAGTCCCCGATCCCCGCGATCGTCCTGCTCATCTCCGACGACGTCGGCGTCGACCGCGCACGCCTCGTCCAGCTCGCCGAGATCGCGGCGGACGCGGGGGTCTTCCCGATCTGGATCGCCGACGACGTCGTCTCGCTCCCCGCCGCCTGCCGCACCTTCCTGCAGGTCCCGGAGGCCGGGGCCGGCGTCGACGCACCGGCGACGGTCGGCATGGTCCGCCTCGGGTACTCCGTCGACGACGCCCGCCCGGAGTTCGTCGACCCGGTGACGGCCCTCGACTACGCGCGACGCATGGCGTCCGTGATCGACGCCGGCGCCCTCGTCGAGGACTCGAGCGACCTCCCGCGGTCGGTGTCGATGGTGACGCTGCTCGGGCCGGAGCTCACGACCTCGAGCGACGCCGTGGTCGACCGCTGGCGGCAGAACTCCTCGATCCACGACCGCACGCCCGGGCTCCCGCCGAAGCCCCGCCGGGCCGGCCAGCTGCGCGCGACCGTCGGATCGGGCGGTGTCGACGCCATGCACCTCGACCTCCGCGCCCAGGGCCCCCACGCCCTCGTGGGCGGGACGACGGGTGCCGGTAAGAGCGAGTTCCTGCAGGCCTGGGTGCTCGGGATGGCGGCCGAGTACAGCCCCGACCGCGTCTCGTTCCTCTTCGTCGACTACAAGGGCGGTTCGGCCTTCGCGGACTGCGTGACGCTCCCGCACTGCGTCGGACTCGTCACCGACCTCAGCCCGCACCTCGTCCGGCGGGCGCTCACGAGCCTCCGCGCCGAGCTGCACTTCCGCGAGCACCTGCTCAACCGGAAGAAGGCCAAGGACCTCCTCGAGCTCGAGAAGCGCGGCGACCCGGACTCGCCGCCCGCCCTCGTCCTCGTCATCGACGAGTTCGCGGCGCTCGTCGGCGAGGTCCCGGAGTTCGTCGACGGCGTCGTCGACATCGCCCAGCGCGGTCGTTCCCTCGGGATCCACCTCATCATGGCGACCCAGCGACCCGCCGGTGTCATCAAGGACAACCTGCGCGCGAACACCAACCTCCGCGTCGCGCTGCGCATGGCCGACGAGTCCGACAGCCAGGACGTGGTCGGCGTCAAGGACGCGGCGCACTTCGACCCGGGCGTCCCCGGCCGCGGCATCGCGAAGACCGGTCCCGGGCGCCTGAGCATCTTCCAGTCCGGCTATGCGGGCGGCTGGACGAGCGACGAGCCCAAGCGCTCCGACATCGAGGTCCGCGAGCTGCGGTTCGGCGGCGAGACGCGCTGGGAGGAGCCCCGCGCGGCCGACGCCGAGGAGGAGCGCGACCTCGGCCCCACCGACCAGCAGCGGCTCGTCGCGAGCATCATCGCCGCAGCCGACCGGGCGTCCATCCCGGCGCCGCGACGGCCCTGGCTCGACGAGCTGGCGCCCGTCTACGACCTCAGCAAGCTCCGTCAGCGGTCCGACGCCGAACTGCTCATCGGTGTCGCCGACCTCCCGGACTCGCAGGAGCAGCGCCCGGTCTACTTCCGGCCGGACGTCGACGGCCACATCGCCGTGTTCGGCACCGGCGGCTCGGGCAAGAGCACCGTCCTGCGGACCCTCGCCACCGCGGCGGGCATCACGCCGCGTGGCGGTCCGGTCGAGGTGTACGGCCTCGACTTCGGCGCGGGCAGCCTCCGCATGCTGGAGGCCTTGCCGCACGTCGGCTCGATCATCCCCGGCGACGACCAGGAGCGCGTCATCCGACTGCTCCGCCGGATCAAGGAGATCGTCGACGAGCGCAGCGTCCGGTACGCCGAGGCGAACGCGTCCTCCATCACCGACTACCGCCGCGTCTCGGGTCGCAACGACGAGCGCCGCATCCTGTTGCTCGTCGACGGCTTCCAGTCCTTCCGGCAGGAGTACGAGACGACGCTCGGCCTGTCCTCGTGGTACACGCTGTTCCAGCAGCTCATCACCGACGGCCGCCAGCTCGGCGTGAACATCGCGTTCTCGGCCGACCGCCCGGGCTCCGTCCCGACGAACATCAGCTCCGGTGTGCAGCGACGCGTGGTGCTGCGCCTCGCGGACGAGACCGGCTACCAGCTCCTCGGCGTGCCGAAGGACATCCTCGGCCCCGAGTCGCCCGCCGGCCGGGCGATCGTCGACGGTCTCGAGGTCCAGGTCGCGATCCTCGGTGGTTCGCCGGTGCTCTCGGACCAGTCGGTCGCGACGGTCCGGCTCGCGGAGGCGATGTCGCGCGCGGGAGCCACGATCACGGCCCCGCCGATCGGCGCGCTGCCGAAGGAGATCGAGGCGCGCGAGCTGCCCGAGCGCGTCGGCGACCGCCCCGTGCTCGGCATCGGCGACGCCGACCTCGCACCGATCGGGTTCGACCCGTCCGGCGCGTTCCTCGTCGGCGGCCCTCCCGGCAGCGGTCGGACGAACGCCGTCGCATCCCTGGTCGGCGCCATGCGACGCTTCGATCCGACGACGCGCTTCGTCTACTTCGGCTCCAAACGCTCGGAACTGCTGCGGGAGCTGCGCTTCGACGAGTCGGCCGTCACCCCCGAGACGATCGCCGAGCAGGCGAAGGCGCTGTCCGCGGCGATCGCGGCCGAGACGGTGACCGGCCGGACGGTCGTCGTCATCGAGACGCTGTCGGACTACCTCAACGGCATCGCCGACCCGCCGCTCGTGGAGCTCATCAAGGCCATCAAACGCAGCGACCATCTCGTGATCGCCGAGAACGAGGTGTCGGGCTGGTCGTCGTCCTGGCCGCTCATGGGCGAGATCAAGAGCGCCAGGCGGGGCATCCTGCTGCAGCCGGAGCAGATGGAGGGCGACCTCGTCCTCCGGACGACCTTCCCCAGGCTCGCGCGCAAGGACTTCCCGCAGGGGCGCGGAATCTACGCGAACCGCGGTGCGCTGTCGCGCGTGCAGCTGCCGATCGCGCCCGAGTTCCCCGTCGCCTGAGCGGCGTCGTCCCTGGGTGGGGACTGCATGGGGAGTGCTCCCCATGTGCTCCCGCGAGGCGTTGTGGTTACATGATGAAGGCACCGACGGTGCCGGTGACCACAACGAAGGAGCAAGACTCATGGCCAACATCAACGTCAACTACAGCGAGATCAAGCAGGCCGCCGTCAACCTGACGACGGGTAAGGGCGAGGTCGAGACCACGCTCAACCGCCTCCAGACCCTCATCAACAACCTCGTGTCCTCCGGGTTCCAGACCGACACCGCGTCCGGCACCTTCAACGAGACCTACACGGCCTTCACGCAGAGCGCGACGGTCACGATCCAGCACCTCGACAAGCTGTCGGGCTACCTCAACAACGCTGTGACCACGCTCGAGCAGACCGACGCAGCGCTCGCTGCCGGCGCCGGCCAGTAGTCACCACCGTCGGCTTCGCTCTGCGCGCCCTCCCGACCACGTGTCGGTGAGGGCGCGCGGGTTTTCCGGCGAAGTCGACCCACGGCGACAGCGACGCAGCATCACCCGACGAGGAGCGAGCAGTGTACGGCGACACCCAACAGATCCGCCTCCGCGCGACGGAGCTACGAACCCTCGCGACCGAGGTCCGTAGCCGTGCCGGAGACCTCCGCTCGGCCGCCGAGCTCGCGTGGACCTCCACCGCGGCGGAGACCTTCATCGAGCAGCTCGGCACCCGGGCGGTCTCGCTCGAGAACTCGGCGACGCAGCTCGACGACGCGGCCGACAAGCTCGACGCGCACGCGACCGCCGTCGAACACGTGAAGCAGCTCATCGAAGATGCCGCGCGTTGGGTGGGCGACCGCTGGAACGACGCGGTGAACCTCGTCTCCGGCGCGGTCGAGACCGTCAAGGACGGTGCCGCGAAGGTGTTCGAGTTCTTCGGCCAGGAGGTCCCGGACTTCCTCGTGCACCAGGCCAAGGACATCGTCGCCTCCACGCCATCGCTTCCGACACCCGGTGACCGCAGCTGGCTGGACCTGGCAGACCTCTACCGCAGCCGAGGATGGACCCCCTGATGCCCATGACCCGTACCCGCCCGGCTCCGGCAGCGGCAGCCTTCCTGCTGACCGCTGACGAACTCCACGTCCTGGAGCACCGCACCCCGCACATCGTGCTGCCACCCGCCTTCCACACCGAATGGGGTTCGGACGTGTCGCCCGCCGAAGTCCGTGAGCGCGAGCAGCGAGCCGTCGCGCGGCTCCGGGAGCGGCGACTCCTCGCCGGCGGCGACGACAGCCTCCCGGACGACCTCACCGCTGACGTCGATCCCGATTTCGCCGCCTTCCTGTCGATGCCGCAGTTCGCGACGGCGGCCGTCGACGCCTCCTGCTGGACCCTCGACCGGACGGCGATCCAGTCCGTCTCCGTGATCGGCGCGCACGCTCTGGCGCTGTTGCGGACGCAGCGGGTCGACCACTCGGACGCGTCCGTCGCCGAGCACGGCACGGCCGCGCGCGACGAGGACGCCGTCGAGATCCGCGCCTTCGACACCGCCGGCCTGGCGCAGCAACTCCTGCGACCCCTCTCCGCGCTCCACGACGTCCCCGACACGCGGGGTCGTTCGACCGAGGTGGTCGTCCTCCCGCTCGCGGACGCCGAGGCGCTCGTCCTCGCGCTCCGACAGGACCGACCGGACGTCGTCGGCGCGGTCGTCGAACAGCTCCACAGCCCGCAGGCCGCAGTGCTCCTCGGCGGCGTCGCCCAGCGGATCGACGGCGGCTTCCGGCTCGACGCACTCTCCCGGAGCGGGGAGCCCATGAGACGGTGGACGGACACGTGGCTCCGTGGTGCCGACGGCTGGGTCGCCGTGTCGGTCGACACTCCGGACGTCGAAGCGGCGGGTATGGACCCGTCCACCGTCGCCGAGGGGACCCGGGTCTCGCTCCGGGCCGTCCGTCGCGCGGACATCGTCGCCGAGGTGTTGGCGATCGCCGCGACCATCCAGGGAGCACGGGCATGAGCGGCATCACGGTCTCCGGTGGAGCCGGAGGCGTCGGCGCGAAGCTCGACGACATGCGACTGCAGGCGCAGCAACTCGCCACGTTGTCGACCGAGCTGATCGGGCGTTCGGGCACGGCCGCTGCGAAAGCGGTCGACGGCGACCTGCTCGAATCCATGATCCTGTCGCCGGTGACGGGGGCGGCTGCGGAAGGCGCCATCGTCCTCGCCTCCGGTTCCCTGCTCCTCGTGGCGACCGAGACCGGCGTCTCCGCCGTCTTCCTCGAGGGCGCCGTGGTCGCCTACGAGACCGCCGACCAGCTGATCGCCGCGGCGACCGTCGCCCTCCACAACGGGGTCGCCTTCGTCATCGGCGTCCTCGCGGTGCCGGTCGGCCTCGTCGCAGCGGCGGGCGTGGCGGTGGTGGGCGGGGCGTGGATGCTCACCGTGGCAGGCGTCAACGTCGTCGTCGAGGGTGTCGACTCGCTGGTCGAGGGCGCCCAGCAGACGCTGGACCAGATCGGCGACAACCCCTGGCTGCTGCTCTCGCCGGCCGGCGTCGCGGGACTGTTCACCGCCAACTCGATCGCCGCCTACTCACCGCAGGAGGTCATCGACCGGACCGCCGCGACGTATGCGGACGCACTCGCGAGACTGCAGGAACTCGCTCCGATCGCAGGTCAGGCGGCCAACGAATGGTTGGGCGACAACGCGTGGATCGAGGACATCCTCACGGACGGCGCCCCAGGCCTGCTGGCCGGCCTCACCTTCCTCCCCGGGTTGTTGCCCGGCTTCAACGGACTCATGTCGGTCGTCACCGGCCAGGGCTGGCCGCCGCTCACCTATGAGCAGGCGATCGACGCCATCGCCACCGGTGGCGGCCGGTTCGGCCTCTTCGAGGACGGGCACCGCCGCTCTCGCGATCGGATCCCGACGGGACCCCGCACAGCCGCATCGCCGTGCCTCGGGACACGGACCGTCACGCGGCCTCGGCGACCTCATGCAGGGTTCGAGCGAACATCGATCAGATCGGCGAGCGACGAGCTTCAGCGACATCCGGATCGTGGAGCCAGTCGGCCGGACCGCCGCCGAAGTCGTGCATCGTGCAGATACCCGAGCACGCAGGTCTGGAATCCCGACGCGGTGGCGCGACCGCGAACGACTCTCACCTCCGACGTCGCTCGCCATGCAGGGGGAGCAGACCGCGCTCGGCCTCGGCGGTGCTCGACGCGATGGCGCGCCGCCGGCATCTCACCGACCGATCCGGTCATGCTCGAAGGGCTTCAGCCTCGGCGGGATCACGGCCGGGTTGATCGCCTCGGACCCGTCGGCTACCGGCTTCAACATCACCCATGTCGTCACGGCGGGCTCGCCGATCGCGCGATACGACATCCCCGATGACGTCCAGGTGCTGTCGACTCGAGTTCGAACGAGGACCCGGTCGCACGGCTGGACGGACAGGGACAACCCGGACAGGGCCAACTGGACGACGGTGCAGGGCGACGCACCACGAGCTGGTCGACCCGGCGACGCAGGAACTCGAGCAGGATGGCCCGGGAATCGCGTGTGCTCGCACAACTCGCAGCGGTACGAGGATGTTCGCCGATCGATGACGGCGAGCGTCGGGCGACCCGAGTGTCGACGCCTTCCTCGATTCAGCGGAGCGGCTTCTTCAGCGGCGATCAGACCGGTCGATCGACTACCGGGGGACGCGCCAGATGATCGAGCGCAGCCCGACGACCGGCGTCGCTCATCCGCAGTCGGTGCTGCTGAGCGTGACTCCTTCGCAGGGTGCATCAGTATCATCGTCCGAGCGCTCGGCGCCGCGTCGGCCGGCCTGATCCGGGCCCCGTCACGGTCCGGTGCGGGTCCATAGACGAGTCGGTGCGAGGCCATCCAGGCCCGCATCCGGACCGGTGTGACTGGCTCGCCATCGCGCGAAGCGAACGACGAGATCCACGGGGCGTACCTCTCGGTCACCCACGCCTGGAACTGCGACGACGGCGTACGTCACCGCGGACGATCGCGGCGGGCGATGGCGAGACACGACGACCGCGGTGCCCTCCTCGACTTCGTTCCTCGGGACAGGTCGCTGGTCGCAGGGTGAGGAGTCGACCGCGAGCAGCTACGTGACGATTAGGCGTCGACGGGTGCGGGTCGTGACCAGGCCGCCGTCGACGAGCGGCTCATCGCCCACGATCGGTGGTCATCTGCCATCCGAGCAGTACGTCGGTGGCGAGTCGGTGGAGCTCGCTGAAGCTCGCCGACCTCGACGTCGCGCTACGGTAGCTGGCCGGGAGCAGGTCCCCGACACTGCCCGCGACGTTCGGAGGCACGGGATGACGACGATCGAGACCGCGCGGTCCACGCACACCCTGCGCAGCGAGGGCCGGACCGACACCGGGCTGGTCCGACGCCTGAACGAGGACGCGTTCTACGCCGGCGCGCCCGCCTTCGTGGTCGCCGACGGCATGGGCGGGCACGAACGCGGCGAGGTCGCGAGCCGTGAGGTCGCGGCGGCGCTCGAACGCGGCATCCCGATCGGCATGCCGACGACGACCGAGGCGGTCGTGACCACGATCGTCGCCGCCAACGCGGTCATCCGGAGCATCCCCACGCCGAACGGGGTCATCGGCACGACCGTCGCGGGTCTCGCGCTCGTGGCGCTGTCGCCGCAGACCGATCTGCACTGGATGGTGTTCAACGTCGGCGACTCTCGCGTGTACACCTGGGCCGATGGCGCACTCCGTCGGATCACCGTCGACCACTCGGCCGTGCAGGAACTCGTCGACGCCGGTTCCATCACGGAGGAGGAGGCGCGCGAACACCCCGACCGCAACATCGTGACGAAGGCGATCGGCGTCGAGGCCGGCATCGACCCGGACGTCTGGCTCCTCCCCGTCGCCGGGCGGCAGCGGTTCCTCCTCTGCTCCGACGGTCTCACGGGCGAGCTGTCCGACGAGCTGATCGCCGAGGTCCTGTCGCAGGGCTTCGAGGGAGCCGCAGACCGCCTCGTGGAGCTCGCGCTGGCCGCCGGCGGACGGGACAACGTGACCGCGCTCGTCGTCGACGTCGTGTCGACCTCGCTGATGTCCAGCGGCCCCGGCTACGATGACGCGGGTGGTCTCGGGTATCTTGAAGAGACGATGCCGCGAGGCTAGAGGAGTGGCCGTGTACTCGTACGAAATGGAACCGGCCGAGGTCCGCCGTTGGCTCGCTGTGGCGGGGCCCGGCAGACTGGTGCTGGTCGACGCCCAGGGCGACGACACCGCCGCTGCCGCATTCGCCGCGGACCTCCCGGGCGACGCGTCGCTGTCGCTGATCGTCGACCGCCTCGCGGCCGGCGGTCTCTCGAACACGCCCGCGTTCGCCGCGGCCGTCTGGGACGAATCGGGCGCGACGGTCATCGTGCGCGGGCTCGCGGCCGCCGTCGTGACGAGCGCCGCCGGGACCGAGACGGTCCTGGGCGCCCGCGCGACCACCTGGGTCGAGGAACACCACGCCGACGCGGTGAGCGTCACGCTCCGGAGCGACCAGCCGAACCCGTCCGGCGTGCGCCTCCCGCTCGGGTCGGGAGCCGTCTGGACGACCTCCATCACGGCGACCCTCGACGAGGAGGCCACGGCTTCCCTCGCCACTCCGACCACCGACGAGCGCCGGCCGACCGAGTCGTCCACGAGCACGCCGACCGCGGCGGAGCAGCTCGCGGCCCCGCCCGTCCCGGCCCCCGCCGAGCCCGCTGCATCCGCGGCGACCTCGGACGACGCGGACGACGGGACGGACGGCGATGAGGCGACCCCGGTTGCGCACGTCGAGCCCGTTCAGCCGCTCCACGTCGTGCCGTCCGTCTCCGACACCCAGTTCTTCCACGACGAGGACGACCCGGACGAGACCCCGACGACCCCGGAGGAGCCCGTCGACGAGGGTTACGACTTCCTGTTCGGCCAGACCGTGCTCCGTCCGGTCGGTGCGGCGGCGGTCGACGAGGCCGGCGACGCCGAACGCGCGGCGGCCGAGGCGTCGGCGCACCAGCAGGCGGCCCCCACCGCAGTCGCCGCGCCGGAACCCGCAGCAGCCGGACCATCGGACCTCGGCGACCACGACGGCCACACGATCCTCGCCGAGGATCTCGCCGCATTGCGTGCGCGTCGCGCGGCCGAGACCCCGCCTGCTCGATCGACCACCCCGTCGGCCACGCCGCTCACCTACCTCGAGCTCCCCGGCGGCACTCGCCAGTCGCTCGCCTCACCCGTCGTGCTCGGCCGGGCGCCGAGCGTCTCGCAGGTCCCGGCGTCGGTCGTCCCGACGCTCGTCACGCTCACGGGAGACGACATCTCGCGGAGCCACGTGCGCGTCGCGGTCGAGGGCGGCACGGTCGTCGTCACCGACCTCCACTCGCGGAACGGCACGCAGGTCGTCCTGCCCGGTCAGGCGCCGCAGTCCCTGCGACCGGGGGAGCCGACACCGGTGATCGTCGGGACCGTCATCGACCTCGGCGGCGGCGTCGCGCTGCGCGTCCGAGAGGGCTGACGTGCGCCGCTCACCTTCGCAACCGCCGGCCATCCCCGGGCTGCGGTTCGAACGACAGCTCGGAGCCGGTGGGTTCTCCGACGTCTTCCTGTACGAGCAGCAGTTGCCGCGGCGTCAGGTCGCCGTCAAGGTGCTTCTCGCCGAGCACCTCAGTGAGCAGACCCGCGAGGCCTTCGTCGCCGAGGCGAACCTCATGGCGCAGCTCTCCGCGCACCCGTACATCGTCACGATCTACACGGCGGACGTCGCCCCGGACGGCCGACCGTACCTCGCGATGGAGTACTGCGCGGGGCCGAGCCTCGCCGAGCAGGCGAAGCTGCGGCGGTTCGCCGTCGCCGACGCGCTGCGGACCGGCGTCCGCCTGGCCAGTGCGGTGGCGACCGCACACGCCGCCGGCATCCTCCACCGCGACATCAAGCCGGCCAACGTGCTCACGAACGCGTACGGTTGGCCGGCGCTGACCGACTTCGGCATCTCGCAGGCCGTCGAACTCGAGGTGCCGTCGACGGCCGGCCCCGGGCGGCCGGGCGACGTCGGCTCGACAGGCGCCTCGGGTACCCAGACGGTGGGTCTCTCCATCCCCTGGTCACCGCCCGAGATGTTCGAGGACGAGCCGCATCCCGACGTCCGATCCGACGTCTTCTCCCTGGCCGCGACGGTCTACACGCTGCTCGCCGGACGCACGCCGTTCGAGATCCCCGGGCAGTCGAACGGTGCGGCCGACCTCATCAGCCGGATCGAGCGCGGGACCGTCACCCCGCTCGGGCGCGACGACGCACCGGCGTCCCTCGTCGCGACGCTGCAGAAGGGCCTCGCGAAGGACCGCGCCAACCGTTTCGAGAGCGCCGTCGACTTCGCGCGGGCGCTGCAGCGTGTCGAGATGGAGCTGGCCTACGCGCCGACGCCCATCGACATCCCGAACCTCGTACAGCCGCAGTCGCAGGCCCCCCGACCGGACACGTCCAGCAGTGCGTCGGACGAGACGCGGGTCCGGCAGGTCCCGACGGTCGAGGCCCAGCCCCGACCCGGCGTGCCGAGTGTGCAGCCGTCCATCGGAGACGAGACGGTCGTGCGCTCGGCCGGACCGCTCGTCCAACCGATCCAGCCGTCGGCGCCGATCACCGTCGGAGCGGCCTCGGTGCCCTCCGAGACGATCCGCCGCGACCGCCTCGAGACCGCGGCTGCAGTTCCCACGGAGGATCCCGATGCCGACGCCGCCGGACGGGCCAGACGTCGCCGACTGACCCGCCTCCTCGTCGCGGGCGGCGTCGCGGTGCTCGCGGTCGGCGGTATCGCGGCCGGGATCATCTGGCAGGGCGCCGCCGCCGACCCGAAGCCGACGGCCGCGGCGACCGGGGCGCCCATCCAACTGAGCGACGTCCCCTCGCCGAAGCCGTTCGGGGTGAACATCAGCGAGGACGGCAGCGTCGTGACGTTCATCTGGGACAACCCGGATCCGCAGGACGGCGACTCGTACATCTACCAGGTGACGAGCAGCGGCAAGAACTCGCCGAAGGTACCGACCTCGACGTACGCGGTCGACCTGAAGCCGAGCGCTCCGGGCGCGCAGCTGTGCATCGAGGTGGTGATCGTCCGAGGCGGCGTCACCTCACCCGATCCACTCGAGATGTGCTCGCAGCAGTAGCTGGAGCGAGACGATGACCGACCACAGGGGGACCAGACGATGACCACGGACGAGGCGACGGACACGGCGACGACGAAGACGGCGGTGCGCGTCGAGTTCTGCGGCGAGGAGTACGCCGTGGACGCACGCAAGCCGTTCCTGATCGGGCGCGAGGGCGACCTCGTCGTCGACGAGAACCCCTTCCTGCACCGCACCTTCCTCAGCGTGACCTTCGATGCCGGGCTCTGGTGGCTCACGAACATCGGGAACACCCTCTCCGCGACGGTGACGGACACGACCGGCAACGTGCAGGCGTGGCTCGCGCCCGGTGCGCGGCTCCCGATCGTGTTCCCCGAGCTGCAGGTGTTGTTCAGTGCCGGGACGACGACCTACGACTTCACGATCACCTCGGACCTCGAGTACTTCAGTCCGTCGCAGCTCTCGACGACCACCGCCGGAACCACGACGGTCGGGCCGATCCACCTGACGAGCAGCCAGCGCCTCCTCATCGTCGCCCTGGCGGAGGACGTCCTGCGCCAGGCGTCGCCCGGTCGCGGCGAGATCCCGGCGTCGGCCGCCGCTGCCGCCCGCCTCGGCTGGAGCCAGACCACCTTCAACCGCAAGCTCGACAACGTCTGCGACAAGCTCGACAAGTTCGGGGTGCAGGGGCTCCGCGGCGGGCCGGGGAAGCTCGCGACCGGCCGTCGTGCACGGCTGGTCGAGTACGCGGTCTCGACCCGACTCGTGGACGCCAGTGACCTCCCGCTCCTCGACCACGCCGATCAGGCGGACGTCGACGGGGGACAACCGGTTCGTGGTTGACCCTCGCAACCGTTTTCCATGACGGACTTCTTTGTTAGAGTGACTCCGCGTTTGCAGCGTGGCGCATCGACCGATGCTTGACCGAACATCACCTGGGGGACCGTGAGCAACTGGAGTGCCTGGCTGCGCAAACGCAAGACCGCGGCCTCGATCACGGCCCTGTCGGTCCTCGTCGCCGTACCGGTGACCGCCGCGCTCATCCACCAGGGCTTCCCGGTCACGGAGGTCGACCTCGAGTCCCGCGACGTCTGGGTCACCAACGGCGAGTCGCTCCTCGCGGGGCGTCTCAACGATCAGATCTCCGAACTCGACGGAGCGGTGTCGACGGCGTCCAACAACGCCGACGTGCTGCAGGACGGCGACGACGTCTTCCTCCAGGACAAGGCGCTCTCCTCGCTCGAACGCATCGACCCGGCCTTCACGAGCCTCATCCAGCGTGTCTCGCTGCCGACCGGCGCGACGGTGCACTACGGCGGCGACCGACTCTCGGTCGTGGCGGGGGAGACCGGCAAGCTCTGGTCCGTCGACGCCGCGGGGGAACTCCGCTTCGACCCCACGGAGACGAAGCCGATCGTCTCCATCGGCAAGGCCGGTCAAGCGGTCGTCACCTCGACGGGCACCATCCTCGCGGTCGCACCCGCGAAGGGGCGCCTCTACCGCATCCTGCCCGACGGCACGAAGACCGAGTCGAAGCTCCCGAAGCTCGACGACTACCAGTTGAGTGCGGCCGGTGAGCAGGCGGTCATCCTCGACCTGAAGTCCGGCGACCTCGTGAAGCAGGACGGCTCCGTCGTCGAGCTGCCGGGCAAGCCGCTGAAGATCCAGGAGCCGTCGGCGTCGGACGACGCCGCCGTCATCGCCACCGGTGACTCGCTCGTCCGCGTCCCGCTCGGCGGCGGCGACCCGGAGGTGCTCGACGCGGACGTCACGACGGCGGCGACGAGCGCGGCCGAGGTCACGGCACCGGTCAACCTCGACGGCTGCATGCACGGAGCCTGGGCCTCCTCCAGCCGGTACGCCGCCGAGTGCGCCGACAAGAAGCCCGTCATCGAGGACATCAACCCGGAGACCATCGGCCAGCAGCTCGTCTTCCGGGTCAACCGCTCGGTCATCGCCCTCAACAACGTCCAGACCGGCAACTCCTGGCTCGTGCAGGCGAACATGCGCCTCGTCGACAACTGGGACGAGGTGACGCCCCCGCAGGAGGAGGACGGCGAGGACGGCGACGAGAAGGCCTCCGAGCAGTCCTTCGAGGACACGCTCGCCGAGCGCACCGAGGAGAACCGCCCGCCCATCGCCCGCGACGACGCGTTCGGCGTCCGCCCGGGTCGCGCGACGGTCCTGCCGCTGCTCGACAACGACTCCGACGCGGACGGCGACGTCCTGACGATCCAGAACCCGCGCGGACGCTCGCCGCCGAGACCGGCAAGCTCGAATCCATCGACGGCGGGCGCGCGCTCCAGTTCACCCCGGCCGAGGGCTTCGTGGCCGGGACGACGTCGTTCCGCTACTCCGTCAACGACGGCCGCCCAGGCGGCGTGGCCGAAGCGAACGTGAGCATCGCCATCAAACCGCCCGAGGTCAACGAGCCGCCGACGTCCCATCGCGAGGCCGCCGTCTCGGTCGAGGCCGGGCAGACGGTCACCTACAACGTGCTCGCCGACTGGCGTGATCCCGACGGCGACGACATCTTCCTCCAGTCGGCCTCACCGGCGTCCAGCGACCTCGTCCGGTTCACCCCGGACGGCTTCGTCACGTTCACGCACGCCTCGCCCGAAATGGGCCCGCGCGACGTCAAGTTCGTCGTGTCCGACGGAGTCAACTCGGCGGAGGGCACCCTCAAGGTCGACGTCCAGCCCGCCGGAGCCTTGAGCCCGATCGGCACACCCGACTTCGTCTCGACCTTCGTCGGCGAGTCCGCGCTCGTCCAGCCGTTGGCGAACGACCAGTCACCGAGTGGGGCCCCGCTCGGGCTCATCGGCGTCGAAGCGTTGCAGGGCGGTCTCGTGTCCTCGCCGAGCCTCGAGAAGCAGTCGGTCACCGTCTCCTCGAACGAGCCCGGCACCTACTACCTGAAGTACACGCTCGGCGCCGGTATCGCCTCGAGCATCGGGCTCATCCGCGTCGACGTCCTCGAGAAGCCCACCGATGTGCGGCCGCCGGTCGCCGTCAAGGACGAAGGCTATCTGCGTCCGAACGAGACGATCACGATCCCGGTCCTCGCGAACGACGAGTCGCCGGGTGGGCAGGTGCTCGCCGTGCAGTCCGTCTCCGTTCCCGACGAGTCCACCTCGTTGTCCGTCGAGGTCCTCGACAGCGCGGTCATCCGCGTGTCCTCCTCCGCGCCGATCGAGCAGCAGCTGCAGTTCACCTACGTCGTGTCCGACGGCACCTCGTCGGCTCAGGCGGCCGTGACGGTCGTCCCGGTGCCACCGCTGCCGAAGCATCAGGCACCGGTCGCGACCGACGATGCGGTCGTCGTCCGCGCGGGCGACATCGCCAACGTCGCGGTGCTCGACAACGACTACCACCCGGACGCGGCGGTCATGCTCGTCGACCGCCAGCTCGTCGACGAACCGACCGCCGGCCTCGCCTTCGTCGACGACGACGAGGTCCGCTTCCAGGCGCCGAGCGAACCGGGCACCTACACGACGACGTACCGCGTGTACGACACGTTCGGCGAGGCCGACACGGCCACGGTCACCTTCAACGTGGTCGGCGAGGACAAGAAGAACAACCAGCCGCCCGTGCCGCAGCTGCTGACCTCGCGCGTGTTCGCGGGTGCGACGGTCCGCGTGGACGTCCCGCTCGACGGCCTGGACCCGAACGGCGACTCCGTCGTCGTCGACGACATCGCCTCGGCACCGTTGCTCGGTCGCGTCATCGAGCAGGGGAGCACCTGGTTCGTCTACGAGGCGGCTCCGGACTCCTCCGGCACCGACACGTTCCAGTACCGGGTCAAGGACACCTACGGTGCGGTCGCCGTCGGCACGATCAAGATCGGGGTCATCGGACGCCCGGAGGTCGACGGCCAGCCGAACGCGGTCGACGACTACATCGAGGTCCTCCCGGGCAAGGTCGCGTCCGTGCCGGTGCTCTCGAACGACTCCGATCCGAACGGGTACAAGCTCAAACTCGAACCGAAGCTGCTCTCGGTGGACGACGGCCTCACCGCCGAGGTCAGCAAGAGCCGTGTCGTCATCGAAGTGCCGGAGGAGGAGGCGTTCTTCACGGTCCGGTACCAGATCACCAACGGCAAGGGTGGCATCGACAGCGCCTACATCCAGGTCAAGGTCACGAAGGACGCGAAGCCGCAGTTCCCCGAGGCGGATGATCACGTCCTCGAGGACGCCGACATCGTCGGCAAGAAGACCATCGACATCGACGTGCTCGACGGCGCGCAGAACCCCGGTGGGCTGATCGACGACCTGCAGCCGAGCCTCGAAGGTGTGAACGCCGCCTCCGGCGAGGTCCGCGACGGTGGCACCATCCGGGTGACCCTCACCGACCGACGCCAGGCGATCGCCTACCGCCTGACGGACCCGGTCACGCAGCTGAGCGGCGCCGCGTTCATCATCGTGCCGGCGGCGACCGACGGCGAGCCACCGCGGATGAAGAGTCCGCTGCCGGAGCAGATCGTCAAGGTCAACGAGACGCGCACCTGGAAGCTCTCCGACATCACCGAGGCGCCGTCCGGCAAGCCCGTCACGATCGCCTCCGAGGGCAGCGTCGTCAACTTCCGGAGCAACGGCACGTCGAGCTACGTCGACGACGCCACGATCACCTTCACCCCGGCGAAGGACTACCGCGGACCCGCCTCGGTGAGCTTCGAGGCCACGGACGGCCGAGAGAGCAAGCTGCTCACGCTGCCGATCACGGTCGGCGACCCGAACCTCGAGGACGTCCCGCCGACGTTCACCCCGCCGACGGTGACGATCGAGGCCGGCGAGGCGCCGGTCGACCGTCGACCTGCGGGCGTCGAGCGACCACCCGAACCCGAAGATCCTCGCCGCGCTCACCTACCAGGGCTTCGGCGGCACGACCGCGGGCGTCCAGGGCAGCCTCTCCGGTTCGCAGGTCTCGATCTCCGCTCCGCAGGGGACGCAACCCGGCACCTCGGCCACGCTGACGTTCACCGTGAACTACAAGGAGTACTCCGTCCCGGGGTCGATCAACGTCCGCGTCGTCTCCTCGACCAGGCCGCTCCCACGTGCCATCGACGACCGTGTCGAAGAGGGCCGCAAGAACAAGGCCGAGTCGATCAGCGTGCTCGCGAACGACTACAACCCGTTCCCCGACACCCCGCTCAAGATCGTCGACGCCACCGTGGAGAGCGCGCCGGCCGGTGGGGCGACGGCCACGTTCTCCGGTGAGCACGGTCACGGTCACCCCCGGTTCGTCGAAGAGCGGGACCGTCAGCGTCATCTACACGGTCCAGGACGCGACGAACGACCCCAACCGGAAGGTCCAGGGTCGCATCACGGTCGATCGTGAAGGACGTTCCCGATCCGCCGTCGCTCAGTCTGAAGAGTGCGAAGAGCGGCAAGATCGCCGTCGTCGTCGGCGGTTCGCCGGCGAGCAACGGCGCACCCATCGAGTACGCACTGCGGTGAAGTGGAGCGGCGGCGGCGGAGAAGCAGTGCGCCCCCGGCAACGACTGCACCTTCGACGTGACGAACGGGCAGAACTACACCTTCACCGCCTATGCGCAGAACGCCGTCGGTCCGAGTGCCGGTTCGGAACTGAGATCGCTGCGACCGCCTACGGCGTGCCGAGTGCGCCACAGAACGTCTCGACTGAAGTCGTCAGGCGATGCGCCGGCAACGTTGACCATGCGGTGGAACGCTCCCGCCGACACCGGCGGACAGGTCGACAAGTACCACTGGCGGATCATGAAGCGGCTCCAGCACGGTGCAGACCGGGACGACGGGTGGCACCAGCGACTCGGTGGGCGGCATCGGCGCCGGCACCTACCAGGTCTACGTCTCCGCGGACCGGGTCCCGGAGGTACCGGACCCGAAGGCGGGCCGGCCGAGGTGACGGTGAACGACCCGCCACCGCCGAAGCCGAGCGGATCGCTGTACAAGTCCGGTCAGACCGCACGCGTGTCAGAGCGGCGGTACCGGTTGCTACGACGTCGGAGTCCGCTACGCCGACGTTCCGAACGGCAACTACGACGTGCAGATCCAGCGCAATGGCTCGGCGGTGCGGCTCGACCTCGAACATCAACGCCAGTGGGACGGGCAGTTTCGTCCACAACAACCACCTCGGCGTCATCCCCGCCGGCGAGACGATCACCGCGTTCTTCCGGAACACGGCGACGGGCGAGACGTTCACGCATCGGGGCCGACCTCAGCAGCCGCATGGAACGCGATGTAGCGGCTCGACCTTCCACCTCTCCACTCCTACGACGAAAGCACCCAACACCTCCATGACTGTCACGCAGGAACAGGCCACCTGGTTCGCCGACGCGTTCGGCAAGCTCGTCGGCAACGTCGAGCAGGCCATCCTCGGCAAGGAGCACGTCATCAAGCTCGTCGTCACGGCCATGCTCTCGGAGGGCCACGTGCTCCTCGAGGACTACCCGGGCACCGGCAAGACCGTGCTCGCGAAGGCCCTCGCGAACACGCTCGACGGCACGAGCTCGCGGATCCAGTTCACGCCCGACCTCCTGCCGTCCGACGTCACCGGTGTGACGATCTACGACCAGGGCAAGGGGATCTTCGAGTTCCACAAGGGACCGATCTTCGCCTCCATCGTGCTCGCGGACGAGATCAACCGTGCCTCGCCGAAGACGCAGTCGGCGCTCCTCGAGGTGATGGAGGAGGGCATCGTCACGATCGACGGCACGAGCTACGAGGCCGGCAAGCCGTTCATGGTCATCGCGACGCAGAACCCGATCGAGCAGGCCGGCACGTACAAGCTGCCCGAGGCGCAGCTCGACCGCTTCCTCATCAAGACGACGCTCGGCTACCCCGACCGCCAGACCTCCGTGAACCTGCTGCTCGACGCCTCCAACCGGGCACGCGCGACGAAGGTGCAGCCGATCATCGCCTCCAGCGCGGTCATCACCATGGCGCAGCTCGCCACCGAGGTGCACGTCGACGGCAGCATCCTCGAGTACGTCGCCGACGTCGTCGCGGCGACGCGGGACGACCAGGACGTCGCGCTCGGCGTGAGCATGCGTGGTGCGCTCGCCCTCGTGCGCGCGGTCAAGACCTGGGCGATCTCGCAGGGACGCACCTACGTCACCCCCGACGACGTCAACGACCTCGCGCAGGCCGTCCTCGCGCACCGCATCATCATCGACCCCGAGTCCGACTTCGCCGGCGTGACCGCGCAGGACGTCGTCGCCCGGGTCCTCGTCAGCATCGCTCCGCCGGCGTACCGCGCAGCATGAGCGAGACCCTCGAGCAGCGCGCCGCCGCCGCGCCGGACGGATCCGATCCGGTCCGCACGGCGTCGGTCGGCGCGCCTGCCGAGGCGGGGCCCGAGGGTCCCGATGCGCACATCGATGGCGCGCCGGCTCCCGCTCGACGGCCGAACCCGTTCCGCAGCGCGCTCGACGGCGTCGGTGCCGTCGTCGTGCCCTGGGCCAGGGTCGTCTGGTCGGCAGCGCAGCCCGTGCTCGCTGTCGTCAGCGGCCTCGGCTGGGTCGTGCTCGCGATCGGCGTCATCGCGACCGTCGCCGGCTTCATCCTGGGGTGGGCGGAGCTCGTCTTCCTCGGCTTCGTGCCGCTGGCCGCGTTGCTGGCCTCCGTCGCGTACCTCTTCGGGCGGTCGACCTTCCGCATCTCCATCCACTTGAACCCCAGCCGCGTCACCGTCGGGGAGCGCGCGATCGGGCAGGTCCTCATCGCCAACCCCGGCAACCGCGCCACGACGCCCACGCGCCTCGAGGTCCCCGTGGGCTACGGCCTCGCGGAGTTCGCGATCCCGGCGATCCCGAAGGACGGCGAGCACGAGGAGCTGTTCGCCGTCCCGACGAACCGGCGAGCCGTCATCCCGGCCGGGCCTGCCGTGTCGGTCCGTGGCGATCAGCTCGGTCTGCTGCGCCGCGAGGTGCGCTGGACGGAACCGGTCGAGCTCTTCGTGCACCCTGAGACCACGCGGCTCCACCCGACGGCCGCCGGTCTCATCCGCGACCTCGAGGGCCTCGTCACGAAGACCATCACGAACAACGACATCTCCTTCCACGCGCTCCGCGGGTACGTCCCCGGTGATGACCGCCGCTACATCCACTGGAAGTCCTCCGCGAAGACGGGCCAGCTCATGGTGCGGCAGTTCGAGGAGACTCGGCGGTCGCAGCTCACCATGGTGATGACGACCGACTCCCGCTACTACGCCGACGACGAGGACGAGTTCGAGTTGGCGGTGTCGCTCACCGCGTCGATCGCGACCCAGGTGATCCTCGACCAGGTGCCGATCAGCGTCGTGACCGACCGGCTCGCGCTGCGGACCCACACCGTGACCTCCTTCCTCGACGACAGCTGCAGGCTGCAGCTCGCCGAGGGCACCTTCGACACCCCACGCACCTTCGCCCGGGAGACCACGAAGCGTCTGCCTGCACCGAGTGTCGTCATCATCGTCGCCGGTTCGCGGCTCGAGGCACAGGAGTACCGGGGGATCCAACGCCTCTTCGGTCCCGACGTCAACGTGTTCGGCATCCGCGTCGAACGCGGTGCACGGGCCGGCATCAAGGACGTCGCCGGGATGAACGTCATGACGGTCGGGGCACTGAGCGACCTCGCCAAGGTCATGTCGAGGGCCCTGTGAGCGGGGTCGACGAGCGCACGACCGTGCGCCCCGGACGCGTTCCCGCCGGCTCGGCCGCGGACGTCGACGTCCAGGGCATCGTCCCGACCTTCGTCGCGCCGTGGCCGTTGCCCGGCCGCTCCTGGATCGACCTCGCGGTCGTCTTCGTCCTCGCGGCCCTCGGCCTGCTCGGCTTCGGTGCGGCGCTCAGCGGCACCGGGTTCCTCCTCGCCGGCCTCGGCGGTCTCGCGCTCGGCATGGCGGTCGGTGTCGCCTCCCACGCGCTCCGGCTGAACGCCCTCCTGACCGGTCTCTCGACCGTCCTCGTCTTCTACGTCTTCGGCAGTGCCCTGGCGATGCCGTCGGTCGCGACGTTCGCGGTCCTCCCGAACCTGCGGACCCTCGGTGGGATCAGCATCGGGGCGGTGTTCGGGTGGAAGGACTTCGTCACCCTGCAGACCCCGCTGAGCGCGCCCGCCTACATCATGACCCTGCCCTACGTCGCGGGGATGCTCGTCGGGGTCGTCTCCGCCGTGCTCGCCGTCCGCTGGCTGCCGCGCCGTCCGCAGGTCGCCGTGCGCTGCGCCATCCTGCTCGTCGGCCCGACCGTGCTGTACGCGCTCGGCGTCCTCCTCGGCACGCAGACGCCCTTCCTGGCGGCCGTCCGCGGGATCGCGTTCGCGCTGATCGCCCTCCTCTGGCTCGGGTGGCGGCCGGGTGCCGGTCGTGGCGAGAACGCGGCGGCGTCGACCACCGCCGTCCTCCGTCGCAAGAAGATCATCGGCACGGCCGTCCTCGCCGCCGTCGCGGTCGTCGTCGGCGGCGGCGCGGCCGTGGTCGCCTCACCGCCCACGGACTCCCGGTTCGTCCTCCGCGAGGTCGTCACCCCGCCGTTCGACCCCCTGGAGTACCCGAGCCCGCTCGCCGGGTTCCGCGAGTACACGAAGGACCTCGCCGAGACGAAGCTCTTCACCGCCACCGGCCTCGAGCCGGGGGATCGGATCCGTCTGGCGGCCATGGACAGCTACGACGGACGCCTGTGGACCGTCTCGGGACCGTCCACGGCGACCGACGGCTCCGGTGCCTTCGAACTCGTCGGCGACCAGCTGCCCGGACCGGAGCTCATCACGGCCGGTGGCGACCGCCGGGTGTCGATCGACATCACCGGCTACGACGACATCTGGGTGCCCAGCGTCGGATATCCGAGCGCGCTCACCCTCGACGGCAAGGCGGCGGAGCGATCCGAGGACATCCGCTACAACGCCGAGAGCGGCGCGGCCGTCGTCACCTCGGGGATCGGCACCGGCGACGACTACGAGGAGCGGACCACGACGCAGGCCGTCCCGAGCGACACGGCCCTCGCGACGACACCGACCGCAGCGGTCGAGCTGCCGCCCGTCACGAACATCCCCGACATCGTCGTCGCGAAGGCCTCGGAGTTCGTCGGCACCGAGACGACGCCCATGGCCCAGCTGCGCGCGGATCGAGCAGACGCTCCGCACCACCGGGTTCCTCAGCCACGGACTCGCCTCGGACAGCTCTCCGTCGCGCGCCGGCCACGGCGCCGACCGGATGTCGGAGCTGTTCACCCGCACACCGATGGTCGGCGACGAGGAGCAGTACGCGTCGGCGTTCGCGCTCATGGCCCGCTCGCTCGGCTACCCCGCGCGGGTCGTCATGGGCTTCGCGCCCGAGGTGACCGAGGGCCAGGGTTCGGTGCAGGTCGTCGGAGACGACGTGACGGCGTGGGTCGAGGTGCCCTTCGAGGGCTACGGCTGGGTGGCGTTCTCACCGACCCCCGATGAGACCGAGATCCCGCAGGACCAGGACCCGAAGCCCAAGACCGAGCCGCAGCCGCAGGTGCGTCAGCCGCCGCGCAGCGACAACCTCGACGACAGCCTCCTCACCGAGGCCTCGATCGACGATGGCGACGACAAGGACAAGAACGACGGACTCGTGATCCCGGAGTGGGTCTGGTGGCTCGCGCTGATCGTGGGTGTCCCGGTGTCGCTGTACTTCATCCCGCTCCTCGCCATCTCCGGCGCGAAGCGTCGGCGGACGAAGCGTCGCCGCGCGGGCAGTGGTGACCGCAGCGCCGCCGGTGCGTGGGACGAGCTGATCGACCGCTACGCCGAACTCGGGTACACGGTGCCCCCGGCCGCCACGCGGTCGGCCACGGCGTCCATGCTCGGTGCCCAGGAACCGGAGGGCGCGACCACGCTCACCGCGCTCGCGGGGACGACCGACGATGTCGTCTTCTCCGGTCGTGACGTGGACGACACGACGGCCGACGAGCTGTGGCAGCGGTCGGAGGCCGAGGCCTCCCGGGCGCAGGGAGCGCTCGGCTGGTTCGCCCGCCAGCGGAGCCGCTTCCGCTACCGCGCGAAGCGCAGTCTCGTGAGTCGGCTGCAGCCGTCCGGTGCGCTCGCCCGTCGAGCAGCACGGGACCAGCGCGCCGCCGGGCGGCGCTGAGGCCGATGCGGCCGCCGAGGCGCTACCCTCGGTGAGTATGGAGCGCTCGCTCGAGACCAGCGTGAGCCAGGCCGTCGACGCCTGGCTCCGGTGGCTGCCGCGCTGGCACCCCGCCGCCCACCGTGGACGCACCCGGATCTGCCGCCGGTGCATCGGGTCGCCGATCCTGCGGGCGGCCGGCCTCGTGGACGACGTCCCGCACCAGGTGCAGCACGGCCTCGCCACCCGGATGAAGGCAATCGTCGACCACGCGGTGGCGGAGTACACCGAGCGGAACCTCCCTGTCCTCCGCGCCGAACTGCGCGCGGCGGACCTGCGCGAGGCGCAGCGCTCCTACCGCCCCGGGGAGGGGCTCGACCCGGAGTTCGACGGGTTGCAGCTCGACCCCGACCCGGATCCCGAGCAGCCCTACCTCTTCACCCTCGCGGAGCTCGGCGAATCCCAGGCGAGGACGGTCCCGCCACCTCCGCCGTTGTCGGACGACGCGAAGGAGGCGCTGCGCACCGAGATCGCCCTCGCCGACCAGTGCGCGAACGAGACCGGGCGCCGCATCTGCGAACTCCTCGTCGGGCACCGCCTCGCCATCCACGACGCCGTGGAGCGGTACGTCGAACCGCAGGTCACCGCGCTCCTCGACGACCTCGCGCTGGAGCTGGATTCCCCCACCTCGCCCTGGTAGCCGTCGGGGTTCACCCGGACGCAGGAGGGGAGATCTCCCCATCGTGCTGTCCGACACCCGTCACTATACTTTCGAGCACTTGTCATCAGCACGATCCATGCTCATTGGGGGCGCAACACCATGACCGATCCCGGAGATCAGAACCCGCAGCAGCCCCAGTGGCAGCGACCACCCGCTCAGCCCGACCCGCAGCAGGGGTGGCAGGGCAACGGCCCGCAGCAGTCGGGCTCAGGCCAGCAGCAGACGGGGCAGTACGGACAGCAGTCGCCGTACGGGCAGTCGCCGACGCAGCCGTCTGGGCAGTACGGGCAGCAGTCCGGCCAGTACGGTGAGCAGTCGTCCGGCCAGCAGGACCAGCAGACGGGCCAGTACGGGCAGCAGTCCGGTCAGTACAGCCAACAGACCGGTCAGTACGGTCAGACGGCGCAGTACGGCCAGCAGCCGACCGAGCAGTTCGGTCAGCAGGGAACCGGTCAGTACGGCCAGCAGCCCACGGGGCAGTACGGCCAGCAGCCCACCGAGCAGTACGGCCAGGCGCCCTACGCGCAGGGCGCCGGCGGGTACGGCGGCGGCCAGCAGCCGCCCAAGAAGAAGCTCTCGAAGAAGGGGCTCACCGGCATCATCGCCGGCGGGAGCGCCCTCCTCCTCATCATCGTCGGTGGCATCGTCGGCGTCAGCGTCGGCAACGCCCTCCACGCCCCGGAGGTGACGGTCAAGAGCTACCTCGACGCCCTCAAGTCGGGCGACGCCGAACAGGCGCTCAAGCTCTCCGGTACCGAGGTGTCGGCGGCCGACGTGCTGCTGACCGACGACGCGTACAAGGCGGCGTCCGGCAAGGTCTCCGGCTACACGATCGGGAAGACGACGACCAGCGGGAACACCGCGACCGTCGAGGCCCGTCTCACCCAGGGCGGCGAGAGCGTCGACCAGGAGTTCACGCTCACCAAGGTCGGCAAGGACGCCGTGCTCTTCGACAAGTGGAAGCTCGAGGCTCCCGAACTCAGCACGGTCCAGGTCGACGTGGTCGCCCCTGAGGACGCGGTCGCGACGGTCGGCGGCGTCGACCTCACCGACGTCGAACCGATCGCCGAGGGTTCGTACCAGCTGCGCGCCCTCCCGGGCACCTACGACGTCGCCCTCAGCGAGAGCGACTGGTACACCGCCGAGGCGACGACCACGACGGCCGTGGGCTTCGGTCAGGCCGCGGAACCCGCGACGCTCGCCGTCGCCCTCACCGACGCCGGGACGACCGCCGTCGAGGAGGCCGTCAACGCGTACATCGACGGCTGCGGTGCGGCGACGGAGCTCGCCCCGGAGGGGTGCCCCTTCGAGATCCGCAACGACACCGGCTTCACCCCCTCCGGTGTGACCTGGAAGTTCGACACGCGCCCGACCTTCACGATCGGTGACTTCGCGGGAGGCGGCTGGACCGTCGACTCCGAGACCGTCGGACGCATGTCGATGACCTGCACGCTGACCGACCCGGCCACCGGCCAGACCGGTCCGGGCTACAGCATCAACCCCGTCGACTTCGTCGTCGGCGGCACGATCGAGGGCTTCACCGACGAGGGCGCGACCTTCGTCCCGTCCCCGTAGACGCCGAGCTGTACGGCCCCTGGGAGCGATGCTCCCAGGGGCCGTCGTCGTTTGACCACAGCCTGTCGGCGGGCTAGTCTTGTTTGGGTGTGCGCGCTGTCGTGCGCTCTCGTGCTGTCCACGTTCTCCGGAGCCTGGCTCGGGGGAGTGGACAGCAGTCTTGCACCATCGGGTTGATCCCCGCCGGGCTGGTCCCGGTTGCCGATCGCCCCCACGGCATACCCACCACGAAAGCGACGCGCACTCGCGCGGCGCCGGTGGGTCCATACGACCTCGTGATCCGGGAGACCGGTCCACGAATGCTGCAGTACCACTGTCACCGTGCAGTCATCATCAAGGAGCAAGTAGTGCCAACCATTCAGCAGTTGGTTCGGAAGGGCCGCAGCCCCAAGGTCGTCAAGACCAAGGCGCCCGCCCTGAAGAGCAACCCCCAGCAGGCCGGCGTGTGCACCCGCGTGTACACCACCACCCCGAAGAAGCCGAACTCGGCGATGCGCAAGGTCGCCCGCGTGAAGCTGCGCAACGGCACCGAGGTCACCGCGTACATCCCCGGTGAGGGCCACAACCTCCAGGAGCACTCGCTGGTCCTGGTCCGTGGTGGTCGTGTGAAGGACCTCCCGGGTGTCCGTTACAAGATCGTCCGTGGCGCCCTCGACACGCAGGCCGTCAAGAACCGCAAGCAGGCTCGCAGCCGCTACGGCGCGAAGATGGAGAAGAAGTAATGCCTCGCAAGGGTCCAGCTCCGAAGCGTCCCGTCGTCGCCGATCCCGTCTACGGCGCCCCCATCGTCAGCCAGCTCGTCAACAAGATCCTGCTGGACGGCAAGAAGGGCCTCGCTGAGCGCATCGTCTACGACGCACTCGAAGGCGTCACCGCCAAGAACCAGGGCGACGCCGTCGTCACGCTCAAGAAGGCGCTCGACAACGTCCGCCCGACCCTCGAGGTGCGTTCGCGCCGCGTCGGTGGTTCCACCTACCAGGTGCCGGTCGAGGTCAAGCCTCACCGCGCCAACACCCTCGCCCTGCGCTGGCTCGTGAGCTACGCGAAGGGCCGCCGCGAGAAGACGATGACCGAGCGTCTCCAGAACGAGATCCTCGACGCATCGAACGGTCTCGGTGCAGCTGTCAAGCGTCGTGAAGACACGCACAAGATGGCCGAGTCGAACAAGGCGTTCGCGCACTACCGCTGGTAGTCGCCGCCCGATGCGAGGGCGGGCGATCCGCCCGCCCTCGCACACCTGAGTGAATCAGCTCACCCCTACCTATCCCCGGAGGACCCCGTGGCACAAGACGTGCTCACCGACCTGAACAAGGTCCGCAACATCGGCATCATGGCCCACATCGATGCCGGCAAGACCACCACCACCGAGCGCATCCTGTTCTACACGGGCGTCAACCACAAGATCGGCGAGACCCACGACGGTGCGTCGACGATGGACTGGATGGCGCAGGAGCAGGAGCGCGGCATCACCATCACGTCCGCCGCGACGACCTGTTTCTGGAACAAGAACCAGATCAACATCATCGACACCCCCGGCCACGTCGACTTCACGGTCGAGGTCGAGCGTTCGCTCCGCGTCCTCGACGGCGCGGTCGCGGTGTTCGACGGCAAGGAGGGCGTCGAGCCCCAGTCCGAGACCGTCTGGCGTCAGGCCGACAAGTACGACGTCCCGCGCATCTGCTTCGTCAACAAGATGGACAAGCTCGGCGCCGACTTCTACTTCACCGTCGACACGATCATCAGCCGCCTCGGCGCGAAGCCGCTGGTCATCCAGCTGCCGATCGGTGCCGAGTCCAACTTCGAGGGCGTCGTCGACCTCGTCGAGATGCGTGCGCTCACCTGGCGCGGAGACGCCAAGGGTGACGTCGAGATGGGCGCCAAGTACGCCATCGAGGAGATCCCGGAAGACCTCAAGGAGAAGGCGGCCGAGTACCGCACCGCGCTCCTCGAGGCCGTCGCCGAGACCGACGACGCACTCATGGAGAAGTACTTCGGTGGCGAAGAGCTGACCGTCGCGGAGATCAAGGCCGCGATCCGTCACCTCACCATCACGAGCACCATGTACCCGGTCCTCTGTGGCTCCGCGTTCAAGAACCGCGGCGTCCAGCCGATGCTCGACGCCGTCATCGACTACCTCCCCTCCCCGCTCGACGTCCCGGCCATCGAGGCCCACGACGCGCGCGACGAGGAGAAGGTCGTGGAGCGTCACCCCGACTCGACCGAGCCCTTCACCGCGCTCGCGTTCAAGGTCGCGGTGCACCCGTTCTTCGGTCGCCTGACCTACGTCCGCGTCTACTCGGGTCGTCTCGACTCCGGTGCGCAGATCATCAACTCGACCAAGGGCAAGAAGGAGCGCATCGGGAAGATCTTCCAGATGCACGCCAACAAGGAGAACCCGGTCGACTTCGTCACCGCCGGTCACATCTACGCGGTCATCGGCCTGAAGGACACCACCACCGGTGACACCCTGTCCGACCCGCAGAACCAGGTCGTCCTCGAGTCGATGAGCTTCCCGGAGCCCGTCATCGAGGTCGCGATCGAGCCGAAGACCAAGGCCGACCAGGAGAAGCTGGGCACCGCGATCCAGAAGCTGGCCGAAGAGGACCCGACGTTCCGCACCGAGCAGAACACCGAGACCGGCCAGACGGTCATCAAGGGCATGGGCGAGCTCCACCTCGACATCCTCGTCGACCGCATGAAGCGCGAGTTCAACGTCGAGGCCAACGTCGGCAAGCCGCAGGTCGCGTACCGCGAGACCATCAAGCGCAAGGTCGAGAAGTACGGCTACACGCACAAGAAGCAGACCGGTGGTTCGGGTCAGTTCGCGAAGATCCAGTTCGATCTGGAGCCGATGGACGTCACTCCGGAGACGACCTACGAGTTCGTGAACGCCGTGACCGGTGGTCGCATCCCGCGCGAGTACATCCCGTCGATCGACGCCGGTTTCCAGGACGCCCTGCAGGTCGGTGGCCTCGCGGGCTACCCGGTCGTGGGTGTCAAGGCGATCATCACCGATGGTGCGGCGCACGACGTCGACTCCTCGGAGATGGCGTTCAAGATCGCCGGCTCGATGGGTCTCAAGGAGGCCTACTCGCGTGCCAACCCCGTCCTCCTCGAGCCGCTCATGGCGGTCGAGGTGCGTACTCCTGAGGAGTACATGGGCGACGTCATCGGAGACCTCAACTCGCGCCGTGGACAGATCCAGTCCATGGACGACGCCACCGGCGTCAAGGTCATCCGTGCCAACGTGCCGCTCTCCGAGATGTTCGGCTACATCGGCGACCTCCGGTCGAAGACCTCTGGTCGTGCCGTGTACTCGATGACGTTCGAGAGCTACGCGGAGGTCCCGAAGGCTGTCGCCGACGAGATCATCCAGAAGAACAAGGGCGAGTAGTCACTCACTCTCTCTTCACCGCGGTCCGGCCGGGTGTGCGAACACCCGGGCGGATCGCGTAACATGAATACACATCCCTGCAGTGCGTCGGGCATCGAATGGTGCCCGGCGTCCCGCACAACGTCCTGAGGAGGACTCACAGTGGCAAAGGCCAAGTTCGAGCGGACCAAGCCGCACGTCAACATCGGTACGATCGGTCACGTCGACCACGGCAAGACCACGCTCACCGCGGCGATCTCGAAGGTCCTGGCGGACAAGTTCCCGTCCGCGACCAACGTGCAGCGCGACTTCGCGTCGATCGACTCCGCGCCGGAAGAGCGTCAGCGTGGTATCACGATCAACATCTCGCACGTCGAGTACGAGACCCCGAAGCGCCACTACGCGCACGTCGACGCCCCCGGTCACGCTGACTACATCAAGAACATGATCACCGGTGCTGCGCAGATGGACGGCGCGATCCTGGTCGTCGCCGCCACTGACGGCCCGATGGCTCAGACGCGTGAGCACGTGCTGCTCGCCAAGCAGGTCGGCGTCCCCTACCTGCTCGTCGCGCTGAACAAGTCCGACATGGTCGACGACGAGGAGATCCTGGAGCTCGTCGAGCTCGAGGTCTCCGAGCTCCTCGCCTCGCAGGGCTTCGCTGAGGACGCACCGGTCGTCCGCGTCTCGGGCCTCAAGGCGCTCGAGGGCGACGAGAAGTGGGTGCAGAGCATCCTCGACCTCATGGACGCCGTGGACGCCAACGTCCCCGACCCCGTGCGCGACAAGGACAAGCCCTTCCTCATGCCGATCGAGGACGTCTTCACGATCACCGGTCGTGGAACCGTCGTCACGGGCCGCGCCGAGCGTGGCACGCTCGCGATCAACTCCGAGGTCGAGATCGTCGGCATCCGCCCGACGCAGAAGACGATCGTCACGGGTATCGAGATGTTCCACAAGCAGCTCGACGAGGCATGGGCCGGCGAGAACTGTGGTCTCCTGCTCCGTGGCACGAAGCGTGAAGACGTCGAGCGCGGCCAGGTCGTCGTGAAGCCGGGTTCGGTCACGCCGCACACGAACTTCGAGGGCACCGCGTACATCCTGTCCAAGGATGAGGGTGGGCGTCACAACCCGTTCTACGCGAACTACCGTCCGCAGTTCTACTTCCGCACCACCGACGTCACCGGCGTCATCACGCTGCCCGAGGGCACCGAGATGGTCATGCCCGGCGACACCACCGACATGACCGTTGAGCTGATCCAGCCCATCGCCATGGAGGTCGGCCTCGGCTACGCCATCCGCGAGGGTGGCCGCACCGTCGGCGCCGGCACCGTCACCAAGGTGCTCGCGTAAGCATCCGCTGACGCGAACCCCTGATCGACCTCAGGGTCGGCACGGTTCCACACGAAGGGCCCGGAGCATTTCGCTCCGGGCCCTTCGTCGTGCGCGCTGTCGGCCGATCGGCAACCGGGTGACTCATATGTAAGATATCGGTCGACCCATTCTGCATCGAGCCGCCCGAGGTGACCGTGTCCCGTTCCTCCATTCGCCCGCGTCGTCTGTCGCGCCCACGTGTCCTGATCCCGAGCGCCGTCGCCCTGTCCGTCCTGCTCGGCATCGCTGGAGCCTCCGTGTCGGCGGCGGTGGAGGCCATGTCCGTCCGGGAGGAGCTCGAGTCGGTCCTGCCGGAGCTCGAGACGATCCGGGCGGGCGGCGATGGCGGCGGCACCGACGCGATCGATCCTGCCGCCGTGGAGCGTGCAGGAGATGCGGTCGAGCGGGCACTGGCGTCGACGCAGCGGCCTGACTGGTGGCTTGCGGAACGCGTGCCCGTCTCCGGGGCGAACTTCGAGGCGGTGCGCACGGCCGTCGAGGCGGCGCACGTGGTCGTCGACGAGGTCGTCGAGCCGGTCCTCGCCCTGTCCCTCGACGGACTGGCGGTCGACGGGCGACTGGACACGGAGCGAGTGGGGAGACTTGCCCGGAGCTCGGCGCGTGCGCTCGAGCGACTCGAGGAGCAGGTGGCGCGCCTCGACCGTCTCGACCGTTCGGTGCTCCTGCCGCAGGTGGTGTCGGCGCTGGGTGGACTCGACGGACCGCTGCGCGAGGCCTCATCGCTCGCCGCGCGGCTCGCACCGGTGCTTCGGGCGCTGCCCGGGTTCCTGGGGGAGGAGGGTCCGCGAGACGTTGTCGTGCTGTTCCAGAACTCGGCGGAGAGCCGGGCCCTCGGCGGCATCGCAGGAGCTTCGGTGCTCGTGCACGTCGAGGAGGGGGTGCTCAGCGTGACCAGGACCCTCGGCGGCGCGGACTTCGTGTCGCACGCCGATCCGGTGGTGCCCCTGCCGGCCGATGCCGACGCGCTCTACCGGACCGAGGGCTACGCTGCAGCAGGCACCTCCATCCATGAGGTGACGGCGCGGCCGGACTTCCCGTACGGTGCGCAGGTGGCCTCGCGGCTGTGGGAGGAGAGCCAGGGCGTCGTGCCGGACCTGGTGCTGGCCGTGGATCCGGTCGCGTTGTCCCACCTGCTGCGAGCGACCGGCCCCGTGGAGCTGGCCGACGGCACGGAGGTGTCGAGCGAGACGGTGGTCGACGAGCTCCTGAACGGCGTGTACCGAGACCACCCCGGTCTCAGCGACGAGGCGAACCGGGCCCAGGACGCGACCTTCACCGCCGTCGTGCAGGCGCTCACGTCGCAGCTGCAGGCGGGGTCCATGGAGGTGCCCCGGGCGATCGACGGCTGGGTCCAGGCGGTCGACGAGCGGCGTCTGCTCGCCTGGAGTCCCGACCGCGTCGAGGAGCGGGCGCTGGTGCTCGCCGGGGTCGGCGGCGCCCTGCCCGAGCGTTCGTCTCGTTCGGTGCCGTTCGGGCTGTACCTCTCGGACGCGGTCGGGTCCAAGCTCGAGTACTACCTCCGACAGCAGGTCCGTGTCCGTGCGGGGTCGTGCGACGTCGACGGAACCCGCACGGTGATGGTCACGTCGGAACTCTCCAACACGATCGACACGGAGCCGGAGCTCGACACGGAGGCGTTCGACTACATCGCGGGGTTCCACGAGCGTGAGGGGCTCCCACGTGGTTGGATGCGCCTGCGGGTCATGGCCTACGCGCCCGACGGCGCCGACATCCGCTCGGTCCGGGTTGACGGCGCCGAGGTCCCGTACACGGCCGGATCGGACGACGGACGCCCGGTGGCCTACGTGGTGGTGGCGATCGCGCCGGGCGCGACGGTGACGCTCGACGTCGATGCGGACGTGTCCGGCGCGACGGTCGACGCGGTGCGGTTCGAGGGCACCCCGGGGGTGCGTCCGGTCGAGGTCGACAACGTCGTCGAGCCCTGCTGAGCAGCGGCGCCTCGGTGCTCTCGACGCCCGAGACTGGGCGGATCCTGACCATCCGCCGCGCGCGACACGCCCGGGTTGCACGCATGGTGGATCCGTGGCAAACTAGTCCAGTTCAGTATTTCGGACGAGCGTGCCCGTGCGCGCTCCGGCGGATCACTGCCAGGTAGTGCATAGGAGCTCCCAGACGCGGCAACGCGACAGGGATCGAGCCTAGGCCGCGGGTAGCAGAACACCAATCACTTCATCGCAATCCAGGTCGTAGCAGTGCTACGCCCAGCGCCGACCACGAGTCGGGGTGGATGCCGGTGGATGACCACGAGGGTCGCAAGACACGAGTGGTCGTTGACAGCAGAACAGTGGTGCGACACCAGTAGTGCCAATGGCGCGGAGCAACCGAACGTTGCAAAGCGCACGATATGCGTCCAATACGGAGCGATCCGCACGACGCGAGACAGAGAGTGAGTCACACATGGCGGGACAGAAGATCCGCATCCGACTGAAGTCGTATGACCATGAGGTCATCGATACTTCGGCGCGCAAGATCGTCGACACGGTCACCCGTGCAGGCGCAACCGTCGTCGGCCCCGTGCCGCTTCCGACGGAGAAGAACGTGGTCTGCGTGATCCGTTCGCCGCACAAGTACAAGGACAGCCGGGAGCACTTCGAAATGCGCACCCACAAGCGTCTGATCGACATCATCGACCCGACCCCGAAGGCCGTCGACTCGCTCATGCGTCTCGACCTGCCGGCGGACGTCAACATCGAGATCAAGCTCTGAGCTCGGTAGAGACGGAAGGAAGACATGTCTAACACGAAGACCAGCAAGGGTCTGCTCGGCACCAAGCTCGGCATGACCCAGGTGTGGGACGAGAACAACAAGCTCGTTCCCGTCACCGTCATCGAGATCACGCCCAACGTGGTCACGCAGGTTCGCACCCCCGAGGTCGACGGCTACGACGCCGTGCAGATCGCGTACGGCCAGATCGATCCCCGCAAGGTCAGCAAGCCTGACGCGGGTCACTTCGACAAGGCCGGCGTGACGCCGCGTCGTCACCTCACCGAGGTCCGCACCGCCGACGCATCCGAGTACTCGCTCGGCCAGGAGCTCACCGTCGACGGTGTCTTCGAGGCCGGCCAGAAGGTCGACGTCGTCGGCACTTCGAAGGGTAAGGGTTTCGCCGGTGTCATGAAGCGTCACAACTTCAAGGGAACGGGCGCATCTCACGGTGCTCACCGCAACCACCGCAAGCCGGGCTCCATCGGCGCCTCCTCGACCCCGAGCCGTGTCTTCAAGGGCATGCGCATGGCCGGTCGTATGGGTGGCGAGCGCGTCACCGTGCTGAACCTCCGCGTTCACGCCATCGACGCCGAGAAGGGCCTGCTGCTCGTCAAGGGTGCCGTTCCCGGCGCTCGTGGCCGCATCGTATTCGTCCGCACCGCAGTGAAGGGAGCGTAGTTCCATGGCTATCGCTACTCTCGACGTGCTCGACACCAAGCTCAAGAAGGCCGGCACCGTCGACCTTCCTGCCGAGGTGTTCGACGTTCAGACCAACATCCCGCTCATCCACCAGGTGGTCGTCGCGCAGCTCGCTGCCGCCCGCCAGGGGACGCACAAGACCAAGCGCCGCGGCGAAGTGTCCGGTGCCGGCCGCAAGCCGTTCAAGCAGAAGGGTACGGGTAACGCTCGTCAGGGCTCCATCCGTGCACCTCAGATGACCGGCGGTGGCATCGTCCACGGTCCAGTGCCCCGCAACTACGCACAGCGCACCCCCAAGAAGATGATCGCCGCGGCTCTCCTCGGCGCCATCTCCGACCGCGCACGCGGCAGCCGCCTGCACGTCGTCGACTCCCTCTCGATCGGTGAGAAGCCGTCGACGAAGGCCGTGTCCGAGTACCTGACGAACGTCGCTTCCTCGAAGCACGTCCTGATCGTCCTCCAGCGCGACGACGAGGTCAGCCTCCGCAGCGTCCGCAACCTGCAGAACGTGCACGTGCTGTCGTACGACCAGCTGAACGCATACGACGTGCTCGTCTCCGACGACATCGTCTTCACCAAGGCCGCCTTCGAGGCATTCGTCGCCAGCAAGACCGGCAACACGGCCGCAACCGAGGAGGTCTCGGCATGACCGCGATCAACAAGGACCCCCGCGACGTCATCTTCGCGCCGGTCGTCTCCGAGAAGAGCTACAGCCTGATCGACGAGGGCAAGTACACCTTCCTCGTCGACCCGCGCTCGAACAAGACCGAGATCAAGCTCGCCATCGAGAAGATCTTCGGTGTCGAGGTCGCTTCGATCAACACCCTCACCCGTCAGGGCAAGACCCGTCGCACCAAGTTCGGCACCGGCAAGCGCAAGGACACCAAGCGCGCCATCGTGTCGCTCAAGTCGGGTTCCATCGACATCTTCACGGCTGTTGGCTAAGACGGCCGGGAACGAAGAGGAATAAGAAATGGCTATTCGTAAGTACAAGCCCACGACTCCTGGTCGTCGCGGTTCGTCTGTCGCGGACTTCGCGGAGATCACCCGCACCACGCCGGAGAAGTCGCTGCTTCGTCCGTTGTCGAAGACCGGTGGTCGCAACAACCAGGGCCGCATCACGACGCGTCACATCGGTGGTGGCCACAAGCGCCAGTACCGTCTGATCGACTTCCGTCGCAACGACAAGGACGGCGTCAACGCCAAGGTCGCTCACATCGAGTACGACCCCAACCGCACCGCGCGTATCGCGCTGCTCCACTTCGTGGACGGCACCAAGCGGTACATCCTCGCTCCGAACAAGCTCAGCCAGGGCGACGTGGTCGAGTCGGGTGCCGGCGCGGACATCAAGCCCGGGAACAACCTGCCGCTGAAGAACATCCCCACCGGTACGGTCATCCACGCGATCGAGCTCCGTCCCGGCGGCGGCGCGAAGATGGCCCGCTCCGCGGGTGCATCGGTGCGTCTCGTCGCGAAGGACGGCCCGTACGCGCAGCTCCGTCTGCCGTCCGGTGAGATCCGCAACGTCGACCTGCGCTGCCGCGCCACCATCGGTGAAGTCGGCAACGCCGAGCAGTCGAACATCAACTGGGGTAAGGCCGGCCGTAAGCGCTGGCTGGGCGTCCGCCCGACCGTCCGTGGTGTCGCGATGAACCCGATCGACCACCCGCACGGTGGTGGTGAGGGCAAGACCTCCGGTGGACGTCACCCGGTCAGCCCGTGGGGCCAGAAGGAAGGCCGCACGCGCCACCCCAACAAGGAAAGCGACAAGCTCATCGTTCGTCGTCGTACCGCCGGCAAGAAGCGTAAGTAGGAGTAAGAGAAGATGCCACGCAGTCTCAAGAAGGGCCCCTTCGTCGACGACCACCTGCTCCGCAAGGTCGTCACGGCGAACGAGGCCAACAACAAGAACGTGATCAAGACCTGGTCGCGTCGATCGATGATCATCCCGGCGATGCTGGGTCACACCATCGCCGTCCACGACGGTCGCAAGCACATCCCGGTGTTCGTCACCGAGACGATGGTCGGGCACAAGCTCGGCGAGTTCGCGCCCACCCGCACCTTCCGTGGACACGTGAAGGACGACAAGAAGGGCCGTCGCCGCTAACGCGGTGACGTGAAGGAGGAAGAGAAATGGTGGAGTCGATCGCCCGCGTGCGACACATCCGCGTCACCCCCCAGAAGGCCCGTCGTGTCGTCGCGCTCATCCGTGGCAAGCAGGCTCAGGAGGCCTTGGCCATCCTGAAGTTCGCACCACAGAGCGCCAGCGAGCCCATCTACAAGCTCGTTGCCTCGGCCATCGCGAACGCTCGCGTCACGGCCGACAAGGACAACGTGTTCCTTGACGAGCAGGACCTGTACATCGCGAAGGCGTACGTCGATGAGGGTGCAACCCTCAAGCGTTTCCGTCCCCGCGCACAGGGCCGCGCGTTCCGCATCCTCAAGCGCACCAGCCACATCACCGTCGAGCTCTCGACGCCTGATGAGACTGCCGGCGCTGCCAAGGCCAAGAAGGTGAGCAAGTAATGGGTCAGAAAGTCAATCCATACGGCTTCCGTCTGGGAATCACGACCGACCACGTGTCGCGTTGGTTCTCCGACAGCACGAAGAAGGGTCAGCGTTACAGCGACTTCGTCGCGGAAGACGTCAAGATCCGCCGTCTGCTGGCGACCTCGCTCGACCGCGCTGGTGTCAGCCGCATCGAGATCGAGCGCACCCGTGACCGCGTCCGCGTCGACATCCACACCGCCCGTCCGGGCATCGTGATCGGTCGCCGTGGCGCCGAGGCCGAGCGCATCCGCGCCGACCTCGAGAAGCTCACGAAGAAGCAGATCCAGCTGAACATCCTCGAGGTCAAGAACCCCGAGGCCGACGCTCAGCTCGTCGCGCAGGGCATCGCCGAGCAGCTCTCCGCACGTGTGGCCTTCCGCCGCGCGATGCGTAAGGGCCTGCAGGGCGCTCAGCGCACGTCCACCGTCAAGGGTGTCCGCATCCAGGTGTCCGGCCGCCTCGGCGGCGCCGAGATGAGCCGTTCCGAGTTCTACCGCGAAGGCCGTGTGCCGCTGCACACGCTCCGCGCGAACATCGACTACGGCTTCTACGAGGCGAAGACCACGTTCGGCCGCATCGGCGTGAAGGTCTGGATCTACAAGGGCGACATCACCAACAAGGAGCTTGCTCGCGAGCAGGCCAACCAGAAGTCGACGCGTCCGGAACGTCGCGACGGTGGCGACCGCCCCCGTCGGAACGCCGGTCCGAGCAGCGCCCCCAAGGCAGCTGCTGAGGCGCCCGCCGCCGCAGGAGTTGAGGCATAACCATGTTGATCCCACGCAAAGTCAAGCACCGGAAGCAGCACCACCCCGGCCGTTCCGGCCAGGCGACCGGTGGCACCAAGGTGTCGTTCGGTGAGTACGGTATCCAGGCCCTGACGCCCGCTTACGTGACCAACCGTCAGATCGAGTCCGCTCGTATCGCCATGACGCGTCACATCAAGCGTGGCGGAAAGGTGTGGATCAACATCTACCCCGACCGTCCGCTGACCAAGAAGCCCGCCGAAACCCGCATGGGTTCCGGTAAGGGTTCGCCCGAGTGGTGGGTCGCGAACGTCAAGCCGGGTCGTGTGCTGTTCGAGGTCGCCGGAGTCGATGAGACCCTGGCCCGCGAAGCGCTCACCCGTGCAATCCACAAGCTGCCCCTCAAGGCACGCATCATCAAGCGCGAGGAGGGCGACGCATAATGGCGATCGGATCCAAGGAGCTCACCCCCGTCGAGCTCGACACCTTTGAAGACCAGCGCCTCCTCGAGGAGCTCCGCAAGGCCAAGGAAGAGCTGTTCAACCTGCGCTTCCAGTCGGCCACGGGGCAGCTCGAGAACCACGGCCGCCTGCGCGCCGTGAAGCGCGACATCGCTCGCATCTACACGGTCATCCGTGAGCGCGAGCTCGGCATCCGTGCCACGCCGACCGTCGAGGTCGTCGAGGCCAAGGCTGAGAAGAAGACCAAGAAGGCCAAGGCCGCACCGAAGTCCGAGGACACCGCTGCAGCCGACGCCGAGACCACGAAGGAGGCCTAGACATGGCTACCGCTACTGACAAGGCCCCCGAGGGTCACGAGTCGGCCGAGCACGACGTCAAGGACGCCGCTGCTCGTGGCTACCGCAAGACCCGCCGTGGTCTGGTGACCAGCGACAAGATGGAGAAGACCATCGTCGTCGAGGTCGAGGACCGCGTGAAGCACCCGCTCTACGGCAAGGTCATCCGCCGCACCTCCAAGGTCAAGGCTCACGACGAGGCGAACTCCGCCGGCATCGGCGACCTCGTCCTGATCAGCGAGACCCGCCCCACCAGCGCCACCAAGCGCTGGCGTCTGGTCGAGATTCTCGAGAAGGCCAAGTAGGCCTCGCGGCTTACTGAGAGGAAAGCGAACAATGCTTCAGCAAGAATCACGAGTCAAGGTCGCCGACAACACCGGCGCCAAGGAGCTCCTGACCATTCGCGTGCTCGGTGGCTCCGGCCGCCGCTACGCGGGCCTCGGTGACACCATCGTCGCGACCGTCAAGGACGCGATCCCCGGTGGCAACGTCAAGAAGGGCGACGTCGTCAAGGCGGTCATCGTCCGCACCCGCAAGCAGACCCGTCGTTCCGACGGTTCGTACATCAAGTTCGACGAGAACGCCGCTGTCATCCTGAAGGCTGACGGGGACCCCCGTGGTACCCGCATCTTCGGACCGGTCGGTCGCGAGCTTCGTGACAAGAAGTTCATGAAGATCGTCTCGTTGGCGCCGGAGGTTATCTAAGTCATGGCAAAGATCAAGAAGGGCGACCTGGTTCAGGTCGTCTCCGGCCCGAAGCAGGACCGCGGTGGTTACCGCGGCAAGCAGGGTCGCGTCATCGAGGTCCTGGCGGACAAGAACCGGGTGATCGTGGAGGGCGTCAACTACGTCACGAAGCACTCCCGTGTCGGCCAGACCCAGCGTGGAACCAAGACCGGCGGCATCGAGACCGTCGAGGCTTCGATCCACATCTCCAACGTCGCGCTCGTCGACCCGGAGACCAAGGGCCCGACCAAGGTCGGCCACCGCAACGAGGAAGTCACGAAGGACGGCGTCACCAAGACGGTCCGCGTTCGTTACGCCAAGAAGTCAGGTAAGGACCTGTAATGACCGACACAGAAGTGGCGACTGGCAAAATCCAGCCCCGTCTCAAGCAGAAGTACCGCGCTGAGATCCTTCCGCAGCTGCAGAAGGACTTCGGCTTCACGAACGTGCACCAGGTGCCCGGACTCGTGAAGGTCGTCGTCAACACCGGTGTGGGCGAGGCCGCTCGCGACAGCAAGGTCATCGACGGCGCTGTTTCGGACCTCACCAAGATCACCGGCCAGAAGCCGCAGGTCACCAAGGCACGCAAGTCCATCGCGCAGTTCAAGCTGCGCGAGGGTCAGCCCATCGGCGCTCACGTCACGCTTCGTGGCGACCGCGCTTGGGAGTTCCTCGACCGCCTGCTGAGCCTCGCTCTTCCGCGTATCCGCGACTTCCGCGGCCTCTCGGACAAGCAGTTCGACGGCAACGGCAACTACACCTTCGGTCTCCAGGAGCAGTCCATGTTCCACGAGATCGACCAGGACAAGATCGATCGTGTCCGCGGCTTCGACATCACTGTCGTGACCACGGCCAAGAACGACGACGAGGGTCGCGCGCTGCTCAAGGCGCTCGGCTTCCCGTTCAAGGCGGCTGAGTCCAAGTAGGCTGAGCTTCTGCCCGGTCCTCGGTGTATGTCGAGGACCGGGCTTCCGCCCGTTCGGGGCACTCCTGCCCAGAACGGTTCAACCACCACAGGTCGGCACCCTTGCACAGGATGTCGAAACCTGGTGAACAAAGGAAACACTCGATATGACCATGACAGATCCGGTCGCAGACATGCTGACCAGACTGCGCAATGCGAACTCGGCGCACCACGACACCGTGTCGATGCCGCACTCCAAGCTCAAGGTGAACATCGCCGAGATCCTCAAGTCCGAGGGCTACATCTCCGGCTGGGAGGTCGCTGACGCGGCCGTCGGACAGACGCTCTCGCTGAGCCTCAAGTTCGGCCCGAACCGCGAGCGCTCCATCGCCGGCATCAAGCGCGTCTCGAAGCCCGGCCTCCGCGTCTACGCGAAGTCGAACGAGATCCCCAAGGTCCTCGGCGGCCTCGGCGTCGTCATCCTGTCCACCTCCAGCGGCCTCCTCACGGACCGCCAGGCCGAGAAGAAGGGCGTGGGTGGGGAAGTCCTCGCCTACGTGTGGTAGCCAGTCATGTCTCGTATTGGAAGACTCCCCATCGACATCCCGGCAGGCGTCACCATCGACGTCGCCGGTCAGAACGTCACCGTCAAGGGCCCGAAGGGTGAGCTCCAGCTCACCGTCGCGAGCCCCATCGAGGTCAAGCTCGAAGACGCACAGCTGCTCGTCACGCGTCCCGACGACGAGCGCAACTCGCGCTCGCTCCACGGCCTGACCCGCACGCTCATCGCGAACCAGATCATCGGCGTCACCCAGGGCTACACCAAGGGCCTCGAGGTCGTCGGTACCGGTTACCGCGTCGCTCAGAAGGGCAGCGCCGTCGAGTTCGCGCTCGGCTTCTCGCACCCCGTCACCGTCGAGCCGCCGGTCGGCATCACGCTGACCGTCGAGGGCAACAACAAGCTCACGGTCGCCGGTATCGACAAGCAGGCCGTCGGCGAGGTCGCCGCCAACATCCGTAAGATCCGCAAGCCCGAGCCGTACAAGGGCAAGGGTGTGCGCTACGCCGGCGAGATCGTGCGTCGCAAGGCCGGAAAGGCTGGTAAGTAACCATGGCTCGTCCAACGAAGACTGCCGCACGTGGCCGTCGCCACACGCGTCTGCGCAAGAAGGTCGAGGGCACCGCGGTCCGTCCGCGCCTCGTCGTCAACCGTTCAGCCCGTCACGTGTTCGTGCAGGTTGTCGATGACACGAAGGGTCACACCCTCGTCTCCGCCTCGACCATGGAGGACACCCTCCGGACGTTCGACGGCGACAAGACCGCCAAGTCGCGCAAGGTCGGCGAACTCATCGCCGAGCGTGCCAAGGCAGCCGGCATCGACGATGTCGTATTTGACCGTGGAGGCAACCGCTACGCAGGTCGCGTGGCAGCAATTGCCGATGGTGCTCGAGAGGGCGGATTGAACCTGTGAGCGAAGACAACAAGCAGCAGCAAGAGCCTGTGGCGACCGTGGCCGAGGCCCCGGTCGAGACCGCGGCATCGACGGCGCCCACCGGCGACCGCGAGCCGCGCGAGGCGCGCCGCGGAGGCCGCGAGCGCAACCCCAACCGCGACCGCGGTAGCCGCGACAGCGACAAGAGCCAGTTCCTGGAGCGCGTCGTGACCATCAACCGTGTCTCGAAGGTCGTGAAGGGTGGTCGTCGCTTCAGCTTCACCGCCCTCGTGGTCGTCGGTGACGGCAACGGCATGGTCGGCGTCGGCTACGGCAAGGCTCGCGAAGTCCCGCTCGCGATCGCGAAGGGCGTCGAAGAGGCGAAGAAGAACTTCTTCCGCGTCCCGCGCGTCGGCTCGACCATCCCGCACCCCACCCAGGGTGAGGCAGCAGCCGGTGTGGTGCTCCTGCGCCCCGCCGCCGCTGGTACCGGTGTCATCGCCGGTGGTCCCGTCCGCGCCGTCCTCGAGTGCGCCGGGATCCACGACGTGCTGAGCAAGTCGCTCGGTTCGTCCAACACGATCAACATCGTCCACGCGACCGTCACGGCGCTGAAGCAGCTCGAGGAACCTCGTGCCGTCGCAGCCCGTCGTGGTCTCGAGTTCGACCAGGTCGCTCCGGCCCGCCTGCTCCGTGCAGAGGCAGAGGCCGTTCAGGCGGCCGCTGCTGCGAAGGTAGGTGCCTGATGGCCCAGCTGAGGATCACCCAGATCAAGGGCAGAATTAGTGAGAAGCAGAACCAGCGCGACACGCTTCGCAGCCTGGGTCTCCGTCGCATCGGTGCTGTCGTCGTCCGCCCGGACAACGCGCAGAACCGCGGCTACGTGAACACTGTTGCTCACCTCGTACAGGTTGAGGAGATCGACTAATGGCTGAGAAGAACGAAACCACTGAGGAGAAGGCCCCCAAGGCCGCTGCCAAGGCAGCTCCGAAGACGGCTGCCGCGAAGGCCGAGCCCAAGGCGAAGGCGGCCCCCAAGGCTGCTGCAGCCAAGAAGCCCGCGAAGGACGAGCCCGCTGAGAAGCGCGAGCAGGTCCTGAAGGTGCACCACCTCCGTCCCGCCGCCGGTGCCAAGAAGTCCCGGATGCGCGTGGGCCGTGGTGAGGCGTCCAAGGGTAAGACCGCGGGTCGCGGTACCAAGGGTACGAAGGCGCGTTACAACGTCAAGGTCGGCTTCGAGGGTGGGCAGATGCCGCTGCACATGCGCACCCCGAAGCTCCGTGGCTTCAAGAACCCCTTCCGCGTCGAGTACCAGGTCGTGAACCTGGAGAAGCTCGCCGAGCTGTACCCGAAGGGTGGCGACGTCACCACGGTCGACCTCGTCGCCAAGGGTGCCGTCCGGAAGAACGAGAAGGTCAAGGTTCTCGGAAACGGTGACATCTCGGTTAAGCTGAATGTCGCGGTTGACAAGGTCTCCGGCTCAGCTGAGCAGAAGATCGTGGCAGCCGGGGGCAGCGTCAAGTAGCCCTCGGCCGGCTCCGCACAGGAGCTCACTCGGGTGGCCGGCATCATGCCGGTCACCCGGGCCGACCCCGCAACATCTCACAGGAGGCCCCTTTTGTTCAGCGCCATCGGCCGGATCTTCCGGACCCCGGATCTTCGTCGCAAGATCGGGTTCACGCTCGGGATCATCGCCATCTACCGGCTGGGGTCCTTCATCCCCGCTCCGTTCGTGAACTTCCCGAACGTGCAGCAGTGCCTCGCGAACCAGCAGGCCGCCGGCGCATCAGGCCTCTACGAGCTCGTCAACCTCTTCAGCGGTGGCGCGCTCCTCCAACTCTCCATCTTCGCGCTGGGCATCATGCCCTACATCACCGCGTCGATCATCGTCCAGCTCCTCCGCGTGGTCATCCCGCACTTCGAGACGCTGCACAAAGAAGGCCAGGCCGGCCAGGGCAAGCTGACGCAGTACACGCGTTACCTCACGATCTTCCTCGGCATCCTCCAGTCGACGACGCTCATCACGGTCGCCAAGAGCGGTGCACTGTTCGGCAACCAGGGCGGCGTCTGCGCCGACCTCATCACCGCCCAGGGCGGCACCTGGTACGGCATGCTCCTCATGGTCGTCACCATGACCGCGGGCACCGGCCTCGTCATGTGGATGGCCGAGCTCGTCACCGAGCGCGGCGTCGGCAACGGCATGTCGCTCCTCATCTTCACCTCGATCGCAGCCACCTTCCCGGGCTCGCTGGCCGCCATCTGGACCGCGAAGGGCCCGGAGGTCTTCCTCCTCGTGCTCGCCGTCGGCCTCGTGATCGTCGGACTCGTCGTCTTCGTCGAGCAGTCGCAACGTCGCATCCCGGTGCAGTACGCGAAGCGGATGGTCGGACGCAGGACGTACGGCGGCAACAACACGTACATCCCCATCAAGGTCAACATGGCCGGTGTGGTGCCCGTCATCTTCGCGTCGTCGATCCTGTACCTGCCGGCCCTCATCGCGCAGTTCAACCAGCCGACGACCGGCACACCGGCACCCTGGGTCCTGTGGATCCAGCAGTACCTCACCAAGGGTGACCACCCGCTGTACATGCTCATGTACTTCCTGCTCATCGTCGGCTTCACCTACTTCTACGTCGCGATCACCTTCAACCCCGAAGAGGTCGCCGACAACATGAAGAAGTACGGCGGGTTCATCCCCGGCATCCGTGCCGGACGCCCGACGGCCGAATACCTCGACTACGTGCTGACCCGCGTGACCCTGCCCGGATCGATCTACCTGGGGTTGATCGCGCTCCTGCCGCTCATCGCCCTGGCGTTGGTGGGCGCGAACGCCAACTTCCCGTTCGGCGGCGCATCGATCCTCATCATCGTCGGTGTCGGGCTCGAGACGGTCAAGCAGATCGACTCGCAGCTCCAGCAGCGTCACTACGAAGGGCTCCTGCGTTGAGCGCGGCAGCCGGCAAGCCCCGTCTGCTCATCGTCGGTCCTCCGGGATCCGGCAAGGGCACCCAGGCGGCCTTCCTCGCGGAGCGCTTCGACATCCCCGCGATCTCGACGGGCGACATCTTCCGCGCGAACATCAAGGAGGGTACGGCGCTCGGGAAGCAGGTCCAGGCGATCGTGAGCGAGGGCGGGTACGTTCCCGACTCGTTGACGAACGAGATCGTCCGCGACCGGCTCCACCAGCCCGACGCCGTCGAGGGGTTCTTGCTCGACGGGTATCCGCGGACCACCGACCAGGTGGTCGCGCTCGACGCGCTGCTCGCGGAGAACGACGCGAGCCTCAACGCTGTCGTGCAGCTGCAGGCCGACACAGAAGAGGTCGTCGCTCGACTCCTCAAGCGTGCCGCCGAGCAGGGTCGCACCGACGACACGGAGGAGGTCATCCGCCACCGGCTCGACCTCTACGCACACGAGACCGCGCCGCTGATCGAGGTCTTCACCGCTCGCGGGCTCGTCGTGGCGGTCGACGGCCTCGGTGAGGTCGACGAGGTCACCGCGCGGATCGATGCCGCCCTCGCTGCCCGCGGCATCATCGTCCCGGCCGTCTGACGCACCGACACGTCCACCACGGTGTTCCGGAAGTCGATCTACAAGACCCCTGACCAGATCCGCGCGATGCTCGCGCCGGGGCTGGCCACAGCGGCCTCGCTCGATGCAGTGCGCGCGCTCGTCGCCCCCGGGGTGACGACGCTGCAACTCGATGCGGCTGCCGAGGCGGCCATCGTCGCGGCCGGCGGGCACTCCAACTTCAAGCTCGTCCCCGGCTATCGGCACACGGTCTGCACCTCGGTCAACGAGGACGTGGTCCACGGCATCCCCGGGTCACGCGTGCTGCAGGCGGGCGACATCGTGTCGATCGACAGCGGCGCCGAGATCGACGGCTGGAACGGCGACTCCGCGATGACCATCGTGCTGCCGGATCCCACGCGCCCGGAGCTCGTCACCGAGCGCGAGCGGCTCTCGGCGGTGACGGAGGGTTCGCTGTGGGCCGGGATCGCCGAGCTCGCGACCGCCCGACACCTCAACCAGGTCGGTGCCGCGATCGAGGAGTACGTCGAGGACCACTCGCCCGAGGGGAAGCCCTACGGGATCCTCACCGACTACGTGGGGCACGGCATCGGACGCACGATGCACGAGGCGCCGCCGGTGTTCAACTACCGGGTCCGCCAGCGTGGCCCCGAAGTGAAGCCCGGACTCGTGGTGGCCATCGAACCGATGGTGGTCGCCGGGAGCCCCGACACCTTCGTCCGCGACGACGAATGGACCGTCGCCACGCTCGACGGTGGTTCGGCTGCGCACTGGGAGCACAGCGTCGCCGTGCACCGCGACGGCATCTGGGTCCTGACCGCTCACGACGGCGGCGCCGAGGCTCTCGCCGCGTTCGGCGTCACCCCGGTCCGTCCCGCCTGACCGAGCGTCAGCCCGGTCGCCGTCCCGACCTCGTCCGTCCCGGTAGAGTTGCTCGGCATGAGCGTGCCGATCGTGTTCCTTCTCGACGTCCTCCCAGCGGACACCGTCATCGACGACGCCGACCTCGCGGCCACGATCACGCCGGCCGGCGACGGGTCCGGCGTCTTGAGCGTCTTCGATCTGGGCCCCGCGCGGGGGGACGGGATCTTCGAGACGATCGGTGTCGTCGGCCGGCACCCGCAGTCGGTCGACGCGCATCTCGATCGGCTGACCGAGTCGGCGGCCATCCTCGATCTGCCCGCGCCGAACCACGCACAGTGGCGCCTCGCGATCTCGCGCGCGATCGCGGAACTCCCCGACGTCGATCAGAGCGCCGTCCGACTCGTCGTGACGCGGGGGAGTGGCGGGCGCCCGACCGCGTGGATCTCGGCGACGCCGGCTGACGGCTTCCCCGAGCGTGAGAACGGCATCGAGGTCGTCCTGCTCGACCGCGGTCTCGCGAGCGACGTGCAGGAGCGTTCGCCGTGGCTGCTCGCCGGCGCCAAGACGCTGTCGTACGCGGTCAACATGGCCGCGCTCCGTGAGGCGCACCGACGTGGAGCGGACGACGTGCTCTTCGTCAGCAGCGACGGCTTCGTCCTCGAGGGCCCGACCTCCACCGTGGTCGTGCGGATCGGCGGCAGTTTCGTGACACCGCCTCCGTCGAGTGGGATCCTGCCCGGCACCACGCAGCTCGCGCTCTGGGCCCATCTCGAGGAGCAGGGGCTCCCGCACGAGTACCGGATGCTGACACCGGAGGACGTGCTCGACGCGGAGGCGGCATGGCTGCTCTCCAGCGTCCGACTGGCCGCGCCGGTGCGTGCCGTGGACGGACGCCCGCTGCCGATGGACGCCGGTCTCACGGCGCAGATCAACGACGCGCTGCGCTCCCGCACCGACTGACGGGCCCTGGCCGACGTTGAGTTGGCGAAACCCGGAAACATAGCATAGAATCGATCTTTGGTGCTTTCTGCATGCCTTCGGCGAGCCGACATCCGCACCGCAATCCATCCGCACGACCAGTGCGACTCAACCTGAGCGACAGTGAGGCTATGGCCAAAAAAGACGGCGTCATCGAGATCGAGGGCCAAGTGGTCGAGGCTCTGCCCAACGCGATGTTCCGCGTTGAGCTGACCAACGGACACAAGGTACTTGCCCACATTTCGGGCAAAATGCGTCAGCACTACATCCGCATCCTCCCAGAGGACCGCGTGATCGTGGAACTGACCCCCTACGACCTGACCCGTGGTCGGATCGTCTACCGCTACAAGTAGGTCGCGCTGTAAGTAACGGCCGGACGCGCCGCCACCATCCGGTGGTGGGCCCGGCACGATGACAGCGAAAAGAGAGAACTATGAAGGTCAAGCCCAGCGTCAAGAAGATCTGCGACAAGTGCAAGGTCATCCGTCGCAACGGCCGCGTCATGGTCATCTGCGAGAACCCGCGCCACAAGCAGCGCCAGGGTTGATCTCAGAGGATCTGCAGCACGCAGCCCTGAGCACCACAGCACCACCCCTCTAACGGCAGTTCCAGATCCCGCAGCACATCGTGCGCCGCGGGTGACACCTCGGGTCGGAGGCCCGAGCACCGGAACTGCTCCACACCTCCACAACTCCTAGGAGAAGCCACCATGGCACGTCTCGCCGGCGTAGACATCCCACGCGACAAGCGCGTGGAAGTTGCACTGACGTACATCTACGGTGTTGGCCGCACGCGGTCACTCAAGACCCTCGCCGACACCGGCATCAGCGGAGACATCCGCGTGAAGGATCTCACCGATGACCAGCTGATCGCCCTGCGCGATTACATCGAGGGCACCTTCAAGGTCGAGGGTGACCTCCGCCGTGAGGTCGCCGCCGACATCCGCCGCAAGGTGGAGATCGGGTCCTACCAGGGCATCCGTCACCGTCGTGGACTTCCGGTCCGCGGCCAGCGCACCAAGACCAACGCGCGCACCCGCAAGGGCCCGAAGCGCACCGTCGCCGGCAAGAAGAAGGCTCGCTAGGCCCCGCCTAGTCGCCTCGTCATAGGACTCAGGAGATATTCATGGCAGCACCAAAGTCGGCCGTTCGGAAGCCGCGTAAGAAGGAAAAGAAGAACATCGCCGTGGGCCAGGCCCACATCAAGTCGACGTTCAACAACACGATCGTCTCGATCACCGACCCCTCGGGCGCGGTCATCAGCTGGGCTTCGTCCGGTGGCGTCGGCTTCAAGGGTTCGCGCAAGTCGACCCCGTTCGCCGCACAGCTCGCCGCCGAGTCGGCTGCGCGTCAGGCGCAGGAGCACGGCATGAAGAAGGTCGACGTCTTCGTCAAGGGACCCGGCTCCGGCCGCGAGACCGCGATCCGTTCCCTCCAGGCCGCAGGCCTCGAGGTCGGCTCGATCAACGACGTCACGCCTCAGGCACACAACGGCTGCCGCCCCCCGAAGCGTCGCCGCGTCTAATTCCTTCGGTTCACCGGCCGTGATCCGTCCGTAGCGATCGTCTGATCGCCGCGGACGGATCACGGCATGGTCCTGGTGACCAGGGCCAGCGAACACCATTCACTACCTCGCCAACGCAAGTGTCATATAGCGGACACTTAGCCGAAAGGAATCCATAGTGCTCATCGCACAGCGCCCTACGCTCACCGAAGAATCCATCTCGGAGTTCCGCAGCCGGTTCATCATCGAGCCGCTCGAGCCAGGCTTCGGGTACACCCTCGGGAACTCGCTCCGTCGCACCCTGCTGTCGTCCATTCCGGGAGCAGCCGTCACCAGCATCCGCATCGACGGCGTGCTGCACGAGTTCAGCACGATCCCCGGTGTCAAGGAAGACGTCACCGAGATCATCCTGAACATCAAGGGCCTCGTCGTCTCCAGTGAGCACGACGAGCCGATCACGGCGTACCTCCGCAAGACCGGCGCAGGCCAGGTCACCGCAGCCGACATCTCGGCTCCGGCCGGCGTCGAGGTCCACAACCCGGACCTCGTCATCGCGACCCTCAACGACAAGGCGAAGTTCGAGCTCGAGCTCACGATCGAGCGTGGCCGCGGCTACGTGTCGGCCACGCAGAACCGCAACGAGTTCAGCGAAGCCGGTCAGATCCCCGTCGACTCGATCTACTCGCCCGTCCTCAAGGTGACCTACCGCGTCGAGGCGACTCGTGCCGGTGAGCGCACCGACTTCGACCGCCTGGTCGTCGACGTCGAGTCGAAGCCGGCCATCACGCCGCGCGACGCCATCGCGTCGGCCGGTCGTACGCTGACCGAGCTGTTCGGCCTGGCTCGCGAGCTCAACACCGCCGCAGAGGGCATCGAGATCGGCCCCGCGCCGGTCGACGCCGTGCTGCCGGGCGAGCTCTCGATCCCGATCGAGGACCTCGACCTCTCCGTGCGCTCGTACAACTGCCTCAAGCGCGAGGGCATCAACAACGTCAGCGAGCTCGTCGCGCTGTCGGAGACGCAGCTCATGAACATCCGCAACTTCGGACAGAAGTCGGTGGATGAAGTTCGCGACAAGCTCACCGAAATGGGCCTCTCCCTGAAGGACTCGGTTCCCGGGTTCGACGGCGCCCACTTCTACAGCGGCTACGACGACGAGACCGTCTCCTAGCACGCGATCCACCTGACGACTTTCCAACCTGAAGAGAGACAAGAATGCCTACTCCCACCAAGGGACCCCGCCTCGGAGGCGGACCTGCCCACGAGCGTCTCCTGCTCGCCAACCTCGCTGCTGCGCTGTTCACCCACAAGCGCATCCAGACCACCGAGACCAAGGCGAAGCGCCTGCGTCCGCTCGCTGAGCGCCTGATCACCTTCGCGAAGCGCGGCGACCTGCACGCCCGCCGTCGGGTGCTCGCGACCATCACCGACAAGAGCGTCGTCCACGAGCTCTTCACGGAGATCGCGCCCCTCGTCGCCGACCGTCAGGGTGGCTACACGCGCATCATCAAGACCGGTTACCGCAAGGGCGACAACGCTCCGATGGCCGTGATCGAGCTCGTCCTCGAGCCCGTCACGCCGAAGGCGAAGCCGGCCAAGCAGTCCGCGAAGCACGCCGCAGCGCCGGTCGACGAGGCTCCGGCCGAGGAGACCCCCGCCGAGGTCGAAGCTGACGCAGAGGCGACGGAAGCCGTCGAGGCGACCGAGACCGACGGCGAGTCCGTCGACGCCGGCGAGACCACCGACGAGGCTCCCGCGAAGGACGCCAAGTAGGTTCAGCGACACACGAACGGAACCCCGCTCTCCACGTGGAGGGCGGGGTTCCGTCGTTCCTGGCGGCGCTGCGACGGTGTCCTAGGCTGGAGACATGAGTACCACTCCCGCCGTTCCGGCCGGCCGGCCGGCCCTGCCACAGCACCCCGACGTCGATCACTGGCGTCCGGCGGTCCGCGCGGACATCGACGACATCGTGGCGCTGTGCCGTGCCATGGATCCGTTCGACAACCCCCACCGGGTGACGAGCCGCGACGAGATCGCGGACCAGTTCGACCACGCGTGGATCGACATGGCTGCGGACAGCCTGCTGGCGATCGCCGCCGACGGCACGCTGGTCGCCTACGCGATGGTGATCCTGTCGCCCTCGCGAGACGTGTCCGTGTATTCGTACGTCTTCGGCGGCGTGCATCCCGCGCGGCGTGAGCGGGGGATCGGCCGAGCGCTGCTCGCGTGGTCACTGGAACGGTCCGAGCAGCAGCTGGCCTCCGTCGAGACGGGTGCTCCAGCTTCGTCCCGTGCCTACGTCGACGAACGGAACCCGGGGGCGGCGCGCCTGTTGGAGCGGTTCGGCTTCGCCGTGGCGCGGTACTTCACGATCATGGAACGCGATCTCTCCGCGCCCGTCGACGAGATCGACGTGCCCGACGGTGTCCGACTCGAGGCGTACCACCCGGACGTGGCCGAACGCACGAGGGAGGCTCGGAACGACTCGTTCCGGGACCACTGGGGCAGCCTGGAGACGGTCCCGGCGATGTGGGCGCAGTTCGTCGGCGGATCCCACTTCCGCGACGACCTCTCGGTGGTCGCGATCGACGACGACGGACGGGTCGTCGGCTTCACGCTGGCCGAGGTGGACGAGGACAGCTGGTCCGCGCAGGGGTTCACCAGCGCGTACATCGCCCTCGTCGGGACCGTGCGCGACTGGCGTGGCCGACGACTCGCACCGGCTCTGCTGGCCACCGCGCTTCGCCGGATCCAGGCAGCCGGCCTCGAGCGGGCGACCCTGGAGGTCGACACGGCCAGCCCCACGGGTGCACTCGGGCTGTACGAACGACAGGGCTTCGTCGCGACGACGCGTGATCTGGCGTACGTCCGTGAGCGCTGAGCAGGTCGCGGCAGCGGAGGTCCTCCCGACCCAGCGGTTCCGGCTCGCCATCGCGTACGACGGCACGGACTTCGCCGGATGGGCGAAGCAGCCGGGGCTCCGGACGGTCGAGGGGGTCCTGGAGGAGGCGCTGTATCGCGTGCTCGGCAAGACCGTCCCGCCGATGCCGCGGTTCGTGGTGGCCGGACGGACGGATGCCGGGGTGCACGCGGCCGGTCAGGTGGCGCACCTCGACCTCACCGAGCCGCAGCTCGCGAAGATCACGCGATTGCAGGGGCGCCACGCCGAGTTCCACGACGGTACGCCGCGGAACGAGACCGCGAGCTCCCTCCTCGTGCGTCGACTGAACGGCGTGCTCGGGATGGACCGCGACGTCGTGATCCACACGGCGGAACCGGCGTCGGAGGGCTTCGACGCGCGCTTCTCGGCGGTCTGGCGTCACTACCGCTACCGCCTCGCGGACGCCGACGTCCGCAAAGACCCGATCCTCCGGCGGACGACGAGCTGGACGACGGCGTCGCTCGACGTGGAGCTGCTCCACCGGGCGGCCACCTCGCTCGTCGGGCTCCACGACTTCCAGGCGTACTGCAAACCGAGACCACGCGCGACGACCATCCGAACCCTGCAGTCCTTCAGCTGGGAGCGGGACGAGGCGGGCGTGCTCGTGGCGAGCCTCACCGCCGACGCGTTCTGCCACAGCATGGTGCGGGCGCTCGTCGGCGCTTGCGTCGCCGTGGGGGAGGGGCGCATGTCGCTCGAGGAGGTCGTCCGGCTCCGCGACGGCGGGCGGCGGGAGATCGATTTCCGGGTGATGCCGGCGCGCGGACTCACCCTCGTCGAGATCGGTTACCCCGAGCCGGGGCTGCTGCACGCGCGGGCCGCCGAGACCCGTCAGCGGCGGAGCCACGAGCAGGTGGAGGCGAGCGCCGAGTGAGGTTCCCGGTGGGAATTGACCGCCGGGACGTCGTCGCGTAGACTCTCCCGTTGGTGCCTGCGCCTTCTGCGGCGCGGTACCCGAAGTTGAGCCCTCCACCTCGGGCGTTCCGTTCGGAACACCCAACAGGAGCGGGATTCACGAACGACCAACTCCGACCAGAAAGCAGCACTATTGTGACGCGCACGTATTCCCCGAAGGCCAGTGAGATCACGCACGACTGGGTCGTCATCGACGCCACCGACGTGGTCCTCGGCCGCCTGGCCAGCCACGCTGCAGCGCTCCTGCGCGGCAAGCACAAGGCGACCTTCTCCCCTCACATGGACGGTGGCGACTTCGTCATCATCATCAACGCCGACAAGGTGGCCCTCACCGGCGCCAAGCTCCTGCAGAAGAAGGCCTACCGCCACTCCGGTTACCCGGGCGGGCTCTCGGCCGTCACCTACGCCGAGCTCCTCGAGAAGAACCCGATCCGCGCCGTCGAGAAGGCGATCCGCGGCATGCTGCCGAAGAACACGCTCGGCCGCGACCAGCTGAAGAAGCTCAAGGTCTACACGGGCAGCGAGCACCCGCACGCCGCTCAGCAGCCCAAGCCGTTCACGCTCGACCAGGTCGCCCAGTAAGCACCGGACAAGAAAAAAGGATTACACAGTGGCGAACATCGCAGATTCCATCGAAGAGACCCCGCAGAGCTACTCCACCGAGTCGGCTCCTGAAGCAGCAGTCACCGCGCCTCGCGCCGTGCTGAGCGTCCCCGGCGCAGCCGTCGGCCGTCGCAAGCAGGCCATCGCCCGCGTGCGCCTCGTCCCCGGCAGCGGCACCATCACGGTCAACGGCCGCACGCTCGAGGACTACTTCCCGAACAAGCTGCACCAGCAGCTCATCAACGACCCGTTCACCGTCCTCGACCTGGCCGGCGGCTACGACGTCATCGCACGCATCTCCGGTGGTGGCCCCTCGGGCCAGGCCGGCGCGCTGCGCCTCGGCATCGCTCGCTCGCTGAACCAGATCGACGAGGAGAACAACCGCGCCACCCTGAAGAAGGCCGGCTTCCTCTCCCGTGACGCTCGCGTCAAGGAGCGCAAGAAGGCCGGACTCAAGAAGGCCCGTAAGGCTCCGCAGTTCTCGAAGCGCTAAGCGCTCTCAAGACAAGCGAAGCTCGATGCCTCAGCTGTTTGGTACCGACGGCGTACGCGGACTCGCGAACGCCGACCTGACGGCAGACCTCGCTCTCGGCCTTGCCCAAGCCACCGCAGTGGTGCTTGGGCAAGGCCGTAGTGCTGAGGCCCGCCGTGCCGCCGGGAAGCGTCCGGTCGCCGTGCTCGCACGCGACCCACGTATCTCCGGCGAGTTCCTGTCCGCCGCCGTCGCGGCGGGCCTGGCGTCCTCGGGCGTCGACGTGCTCGAGGCAGGCGTGCTGCCCACGCCCGCGACGGCGTTCCTCATCGCCGACATCGACGCCGACTTCGGTGTGATGATCTCCGCCTCGCACAACCCCGCGCCCGACAACGGGATCAAGATCTTCGCCCGCGGCGGCACGAAGCTGCCCGACGCCGTGGAACGCCGGATCGAGGAGTACCTCGACCGCCCCAAGCTCAGCCCGACCGGCGCAGACGTCGGCCGGATCATCCGCTTCGCCGACGCCGAGGACCGCTACGTCCTCCACCTGCTCGGCAGCCTCCCGAACCGCCTGGACGGCATCCATGTCGTCCTCGACTGCGCGCACGGCGCGGCCGCGGGAGTGTCGCCGGAGACCTTCCGCGACGCCGGGGCCAAGGTCACGATCATCGGCAACGACCCCGACGGCATGAACATCAACGACGGCGTCGGCTCCACGCACCTCGACCTCCTGTCCAAGGCGGTCCTCGAGCACGGTGCCGACCTCGGCATCGCACACGACGGCGACGCCGACCGTTGCCTCGCGGTCGACGCTGCGGGCAAGGTCGTCGACGGCGACCAGATCATGGCCATCCTCGCCGTCTCGATGCAGGAGCGCGGCAAGCTCAAGGACGACACGCTCGTCGCCACGGTGATGAGCAACCTCGGCCTGCACGTCGCGATGCGCGAGCACGGCATCAACGTCGTCCAGACCGGGGTCGGCGACCGCTACGTCCTCGAGGCGATGAACGCGAACGCCTATTCGCTCGGCGGTGAGCAGTCGGGCCACGTGATCATGGCCGACTACGCGACCACCGGCGACGGCATCCTCACCGGCCTGCACATCGTGGCCGAGATGGCGCGCACCGGGAAGACGCTGGCGGAGCTCGCCGCGGTGATGCAGGTGTACCCGCAGATCCTCGTCAACGTCACGGGTGTCGACCGCACGCGCCTCGTCGGCGACGAGGTCGTCGACGCTGCCGTACAGGCTGCCGAAGCCGAGCTCGGAGACGACGGACGCGTGCTGTTGCGGCCGTCCGGCACCGAGCAGCTCGTCCGGGTCATGGTCGAGGCGGCCGACCAGCCGACCGCCGATCGCCTGGCGCACCGCCTCGCCGACGTCGTCCGCGAGCGACTCGCCATCTGAGTCGTCCGGCGGCGGGTCGGCACCTCAGCTGTGGAAGAGTGATCGCATGACTTCGACGACGACGGGCGGTGCCTCCGGGCAGCCGACGCCCTACGTGGAGATCGACCGTGCCGAATGGGCGCGACTCGCTCCGGAGACGGCCACACCGCTCAGCGAGACCGAGGTCGTGCAGATCCGTGGCCTCGGCGACCGTCTCGACATGCGGGAGGTCGAGGAGGTCTACGTGCCGCTCAGCCGGCTGCTGAGCCTGTACGCGAAGGGCACCCAGGACCTCGGGCGAGCGACGAGCCGGTTCCTCGGCGACCAGGCGCTCCGGACGCCGTTCGTGATCGGTGTGGCGGGTTCCGTGGCCGTCGGCAAGTCGACGATCGCGCGGCTGCTGCGCGAACTGCTGTCGCGCTGGCCGGACACCCCGCACGTCGAACTCGTGACGACCGACGGCTTCCTCTACCCGAACGAGGAGCTCCAGCGGCGCGGCATCATGGATCGCAAGGGCTTCCCCGAGTCCTACGACCGGCGCGCGCTCCTGCGGTTCATCACCGCGGTGAAGAGCGGTGCCGCCGAGGTGCGGGCACCGTTCTACTCGCACCTGCGTTACGACATCATCCCGACGGCGCAGGTCGTCGTCCGGCGCCCCGACGTCCTGATCGTCGAGGGCTTGAACGTGCTGCAGCCGGCTGCGACGGCGAGCGGACTCGCGATCAGCGACCTGTTCGACTTCAGCATCTACGTCGACGCACGGACGCGCGACATCGAGTCCTGGTACGTCGACCGCTTCATGGCGCTCAAGCGGGGCGCGTTCTCGAACCCGAACTCCTTCTTCAACGTGTTCGCCGAGCTCTCCGATGAGGAGGCGGCCGATCAGGCGCGTGGGTTCTGGCGCTCGATCAACGAGCCGAACCTCATCGACAACATCCGCCCGACCCGCTCACGCGCCAAGCTCGTGCTGCGGAAGGACTCCGATCACACGGTGTCCTCGGTGCTGCTCCGCAAGCTCTGAGCAGCGGCAGGGGAAGGGCCCGGGAACCGGTGGATCTCGGCAAGACCGTCCTGCTCCGAGGCTGAGCGCCGGCACCTCGAGGTTGGTGCAGGATCCTCGCAAAATCGCCCGATTATGCTGCTCTACATGTGTGGAATCGTAGGGTACGTCGGGAACGACAAGACGGTGGACGTCCTCATGGGCGGACTCAAGCGGCTCGAGTACCGGGGGTACGACTCCGCCGGGATCGCCGTGCTCGACGCGACGGGTTCGCTGAACACCCGGAAGCGCGCCGGGAAGCTGGCCGTCCTCACCGAGGACCTCGCCGCGAACCCCATCGCGCCGGGCTCGACCGGTATCGGTCACACCCGTTGGGCGACCCATGGTGGACCGACGGACCGCAACGCGCACCCGCACCTCGGTGACGAAGGACGCCTCGCGCTCATCCACAACGGCATCATCGAGAACTTCGCCGAGCTGCGCGCAGAGCTCCTCGCAGACGGCTTCACCTTCGAGAGCGACACCGACACCGAGATCGCCGCCGTGCTCATCGGCCGCGAGTACCGTTCCACCGGCGACCTCACCGAGGCCTTCCGTCGTGTCGTCGCTCGCCTGGACGGCGCCTTCACGCTGCTCGCCATGCACCAGGACCTGCCCGGCGTCGTCATCGGTGCGCGTCGGAACTCGCCGCTCGTCATCGGGCTCGGCGACGGCGAGAACTTCCTCGGGTCGGACGTCGCCGCGTTCGTGCAGTACACCCAGCGCGCGGTCGCGATCGGCCAGGACCAGATGGTCGTCATCACGCCCGACGACGTGACGGTCACCGACTTCTCCGGCAACCACGTCGTGACCGAGCCGTTCGAGATCCAGTGGGACGCTTCGGCGGCCGACAAGGGCGGCTGGTCGAGCTTCATGGCGAAGGAGATCAGCGAGGAGCCCGACGCGGTCGCGAACACGATCCGCGGACGGGTCGAGGGCGGCCAGGTCGTCATCCCCGAACTCGCCGGTCTCGACGAGCTCTTCGTCGACATCAACCGCATCGTGATCATCGCGTGTGGCACCGCCGCCTACGCGGGCACGGTCGGCACCTACGCGATCGAGCGCTGGGCCGGGATCCCGGTCACCGTCGAGCTGAGCCACGAGTTCCGCTACCGCGACCCGGTCATCGACGCGCGCACGCTCGTCATCTCGGTGAGCCAGTCGGGCGAGACCATGGACACGCTCATGGCGGTGCGTTTCGCGAGCGAGTCCGGCGCGAAGACCCTGTCGATCTGCAACACCCAGGGCGCCACGATCGCGCGCGAGTCGGACGCCGTGGTGTACACCCACGCGGGGCCCGAGGTCGCGGTCGCGTCCACGAAGGCGTTCACCGCTCAGATCACGGCGCTGTACCTGTTCGGGCTGCACCTCGCGCGGGTCCGCGGCACCCAGACTCCGCAGTTCCTGGCGTCGCAGGTCGAGGAGCTGCAGGCCGTGCCCGACAAGATCGCCAGCATCCTCGGCGCCTCCGAGAAGATCGCGCAGCTCGCCCACTGGATGGCCGACTCCCGCGCGGTGCTCTTCCTCGGTCGCCACGTCGGGTACCCGATCGCGCTCGAGGGTGCGCTGAAGCTCAAGGAGCTCGCGTACATCCACGCTGAAGGCTTCGCCGGTGGCGAGCTCAAGCACGGCCCGATCGCCCTGATCGAGCCGGGCCAGCCCGTCTTCGTCGTCGTCCCGAGCCCACGTGGCTCGGCGATCCTGCACCCGAAGGTCATCTCGACCATCGAGGAGATCCGCGCACGTGGTGCCCGGGTCATCGCGATCGCGGAGCAGGGCGACGCCGCCGTCCTGCCCTCGGCCGACGAGGTCATCCCGATCCCGCTCGCCGGTCCGCTGTTCGAGCCCCTGCTCGCCGTCATCCCGCTGCACATCTTCGCGATGGAGCTCGCGACGGCGAAGGGCCTCGACGTCGACCAGCCGCGCAACCTCGCGAAGTCCGTCACGGTCGAGTAGGGGCGGTCCGCGGGGTCCGAGGTGGCCCGTCGAGCGGGCCACCGGGCCGCGCAGGACGGCCGTAGAGTAGAGGGATGATCATCGGCATCGGGGTGGACCTGGTCGACCTCGCACGGTTCGAACGGGCGATCACGCGCACCCCGAACCTGCTGGCCAGGCTCTTCGTCCCGTCGGAACGCGACCTCCCGCTGCGGTCCCTCGCCGGACGGTTCGCCGCCAAGGAGGCGCTCATCAAAGCACTGGGTTCCTCGGACGGTATCCGGTGGCAGGAGATGGCGATCGTGAACGGCCCGGAGGGGAAGCCCGACTTCGCGCTGTCCGGCGTCACGGCGGGTGTCGTGGCCGAGCGGGGGATCACGAGCATGCACCTGACCATGACCCACGACGCCGGGGTCGCCGTCGCGTTCGTCGTCGCGGAGCGGGAGGGATGACGCCCGTGTCCGAGCACGACGAGCGACCGACCCGCGAGGCGATCATCGACCTCGACGCCCTGCGCCACAACGTCCGTCGTCTGCGCGAGCTGACCGGCGTCGGTGAACTCATCGTCGTCGTCAAGGCCGACGCCTACGGGCACGGTGCCGAGGCGATCGCCCGCGCGGCGGTCGAGGCCGGGGCCGATCGCCTGGGCGTCGCCGACATCACGGAGGGCGTCGCGCTGCGTGCCGCCGGGATCACGGCACCGATCCTCGCCTGGCTGCACGGCCCGCAGGCCGCCTTCGGCGCCGCACTCGACGCCGGGATCGACCTCGGTCTGTCGTCGGTCGCGCAGCTCGACCGCGTGATCGAGGCCGCTCGGGATCGGCCGTCCGTCGTGCCGGTCGTCCAGTTCAAACTCGAGACCGGGCTCAGCCGGAACGGCGCGGCCGAAGCCGACTGGCCGGAGCTCTTCCAAGCCGCCGCAGCCGCCGAGGCCGCCGGGCTCGTCCGGGTCGACGGGCTGTTCTCGCACGTCTCCAACACCTCCACCGACGACGACCGGGCCGCCGCCGTCCGCTTCGAGCGCGGTGTGGCCCTCGCCACGGAGGCCGGTCTCGCTCCGCGGAGTCTGCACCTCGCCGCGTCGGCGGCAGCGCTCGGCGAGCCGTCCCTCCGCTACGACGCCGTCCGCCTCGGACTCGCCGTGTACGGTCTCTCGCCCTTCGAACCCACCGACGACGCCGGCCGCTCGGCCGACGCCTTCGGCCTCCGGCCCGTCATGACCCTCCGGGCGACGGTCGCCGCCGTGCGTCGGGTCGAACCGGGCGCCGGGGTGTCCTACGACTACAGCTACCGGACCAGCACGGCGACGACGCTCGCCCTCATCCCGCTCGGATACGCCGACGGTGTGCCGCGGAGCGCCTCGAACGCCGGTCCGGTCATGATCAACGGACGCCGCTACCGGGTGTCCGGGCGGATCGCGATGGACCAGTTCGTCGTCGACGTCGGCGACGACGCGGTCGCGGTGGGTGACGACGCCGTGCTCTTCGGCGATCCGGCGTCCGGCGCGCCGCGCGTCGAGGAGTGGGCGGAGGCCGCCGGCACCATCAACTACGAACTCGTCACCCGCATCGGGCCGCGCGTGGTCCGGACGACCGGGGAGCGGTCATGACCGATCACGTCCTCACCCCGGGCACCGTCGAGGTGGCGACGCCCGAAGAGATGCACGCGTACGGCGTCCGGCTCGGCGCCGAACTGCGTGCAGGGCAGCTCCTGGTCCTGACCGGGCCGCTCGGAGCGGGCAAGACGACCCTCACGCGAGGGATCGGCGAGGGACTCGGCGTCCGCGGCCCCGTCACCAGCCCCACCTTCGTGCTCGCCAGGACGCACCCGAGCCTCGTCGGCGGTCCGCCGCTCGTCCACGTGGACGCCTACCGGCTCGGCTCGGCGCTCGAACTCGACGACCTCGACATCGACTTCGCCCGGTCCGTCGTCGTCGTGGAGTGGGGAGCCGGGTTACTCGACGGCGTGGTCCCCACGTGGTTCGAGCTCGTCATCGAGCGTCCGACCGGAGCCGGCGACGAGCCCGCGACGGACGACGCCGGTGAGGAGCCGATCGAGCGCCGGACCCTCACGCTCTCGCGGCACCCCGCCATCGACGCCGGGTAGGCTGGACGACGTGCTGTTGGCGATCGATACATCCGCGGGTTCGAGCGTCGCCGTCGTCACCCTGGGTGGCGAGGTGCTGGCCGAACGGTCCTCCGACGACCCGATGCGGCACGCCGAGGTCATCGGGACGCTCATCGCCGGATGCCTCGACGACGCCGGGATCGAGGTCGCCGCGCTCACCGGGCTGGTCGCGGGTATGGGACCAGGGCCGTTCACCGGACTCCGGATCGGGATCGCCGCGGCCCGCAGCTTCGGGATCGGCGCAGGCCTCCCGGTGCACCCCGTGGTGAGCCACGACGCGATCGCGCTCGACGCCTACCGTTCCGGTTCCGCCGCAGCCGACGCCACGCTCCTCGTGGTCACGGATGCCCGCCGTCGCGAACGCTACTGGACCAGCTACGCCGGACTCGACGCAGCCGGCCTCCCGGTCCGCGTGCAAGGGCCGGCCCTGGCGAAACCCGACGAGCTGCCGACCTCCGAATCCGCGCGCCTCGACGCGCTGGTCGTCCCCGCCGGGGCACTGGGACAGGTCGCCGCCGCACTCCTCGCCACCGATGGCGCGATTCGCGGGGGAGGAGCCGTTGTACCTCCGCTCGCCCGACGTCACGATGTCAGCGGGCGCCAAGCGGGTGACGGCGTGAGCTGGTCGCTGCGCCGCGCCGGTGTCGCCGACCTCGACGCGATCATGGAGCTCGAGCACACCGTTTTCGTGAACGACGCGTGGTCGGCGGACATGATGCGCGCCGAACTGTCGTCGCCGCACGGCTACTACCTCGTCGCGACGGAGGTCGACGCCGACGACGCGACACTCGCCGGCTACGGCGGTCTCTTCGCACCGTCCCGGTCCGACGACGCCGACATCCAGACCATCGCCGTCGCCGGGCACGCCAGAGGACGAGGGCTCGGACGACTCCTCATGCAGGCGCTCATCGAGCAGGCCCGGCAGCAGGACGTCACCCAGGTGTTCCTCGAGGTCAGGGCCGACAACCCCGTGGCGATCGCACTGTACCGGAGTCTCGGCTTCGAGGAACTCGGCGTCCGCCCCGGCTACTACCAGCCGGACGACGTCGACGCCATCGTCATGCGACTCACGGTCCAGCCGAGGCCACCCATGCCCGCCCACGGGCAGTCCCCGCTCGACCCGACCGACCAGCACCCCGGGAGCATCGCGTGAACCGTGCAGAACCGCTCGTCCTCGGCATCGAGACGAGCTGCGACGAGACCGGGATCGGCATCGTCCGCGGACACCACCTGCTGGCGAACACCATCGCCTCGAGCATGGACGAGCACGCACGGTACGGCGGCGTCGTCCCGGAGGTCGCCGCACGCGCCCACCTCGAGGCGCTCGAGCCCACGCTCACGGCGGCGCTCGCCGAGGCCGGCATCGCGTTGGCCGACCTCGACGCCGTCGCGGTGACGAGTGGCCCCGGCCTGTCCGGCGCACTCATGGTCGGCGTCGGCGCAGCGAAGGCGCTCGCCGTGTCCCTCGGCAAACCGCTGTACGCCGTGAACCACCTCGTCGGTCACGTCGGCGCGGACGTCCTCGACTCCGAAGACGGGACGATCGAGTACCCGACGATCGCCCTGCTCGTGTCCGGCGGGCACACCTCGCTGCTCCTCGTGCGGGACCTCGTGTCGGATGTCGAACTGCTCGGCGAGACCATCGACGACGCGGCGGGCGAGGCCTTCGACAAGGTCGCGCGCATCCTGGGTCTGCCCTACCCGGGCGGGCCGCAGATCGACCGGGCGGCCGTCGGCGGCGACCCGAAGGCGATCCGCTTCCCCCGCGGACTCAGCCTGCCGAAGGACATGGAGCGGCATCGCTACGACTTCTCCTTCTCCGGCCTGAAGACGGCCGTGGCACGCTGGGTCGAGGCGAAGCAGGACGCGGGGGAGCCGGTCCCCGTCGCGGACGTCGCCGCCAGCTTCCGCGAGGCCGTCGTCGACGTGCTCGTCTCGAAGGCGGTCAAGGCGTGCACCGAGCTCGGTGTGCCCCGCCTGCTGCTGGGGGGCGGTGTCATCGCGAACGCACGGCTCCGCGAGGTGGCAGCCGAACGCACCGCCTCGGCCGGGATCGAACTCCGCATCCCGCCGTTGCAGCTGTGCACCGACAACGGCGCGATGATCGCCGCGCTCGCCGCGCAGCTCATCTCCGCCGGACACGAGCCGTCCTCGCTCGACTTCGGCGCCGACTCGACCCTGCCGGTCACCGAGATCCAGGTGCACTGACCGCTCGACGAGCCGTCTCGCGGCCGTCGACCGGGTGCGCGGACGTCGGCGCATAGGATGGGCCGGTACCCGGTCACGGATCGAAGGAGCGGCGATGGATCAGCACGAGCACCCCGACGGACGACCTCAGCACCAGGACGGTGCGGTGGACGGGCAGTCGCGCCCGCCGCAGGCCGAGCAGCCGAACGGGCAGCCGCAGCAGCCGTGGGGGCAGCAGCCCCAGCCCCAGCAGCCCAGCAGCCCTGGTCGCCGTACCAGCCGCCACAGCCCTCCCAGCAGGCCGGCGTCGCGCCGCAGGGCCAGCAGCAGCCGTATCAGCCTCAGCCCCAGGGCCAGCAGCAGCCGTACCAGCCTCAGGCCCAGGCCCAACAGCCGTACCAGCCTCAGGGTCAGGCCTCCCCGCCGCCCACGGATTGGCAGCGCGGCGCCGGCGCGCCCGTCACGCCGCCGACGCGCCCTGCCCAGCAGGGGTCGTCCCCCTCGGCGCCTCCGGCGGGTTGGCAGGGCGATCACGCGACCTATCTCCAGACGGTGCCGACGGCGGTCTACCAGGCGCCGAGCCAGGGTGGCTACGCCGCGTACCAGCAGTCGCAGACGCAGACCCCTGCCGCGTCGACCGGGACCTCGCGGAGCACCTGGTCGCTCATCACCGGTGTCGTCGGGCTCGTCGTGTCGGTCTTCGTCGGTTGGGGCTTCCCCCTGTCGATCGCCGCGATCGTGCTCGGGTTCGGAGCCAGGCGTCGCGAGCCGCAGGGCCGAGGTCGCGCCCTCACCGGCCTCGTGACCGGGTTCGTCGGCCTCGCCTGCTCGGTCGGCTGGCTCGTCTACAGCGTCGTCGTGATCATCGGGTACGTCTCGACCTGATCCTCCTCGGGGCGCTGCGGCCCGGCGGAGGCCGTCGGGTCAGGCGTCGGTGGCCGGCGTCACCCGTTCGACGAGCAGCGCACTGTGTTTGCCGGCGATCCTCGTGAGGATGATCGTGGCCGAGCCGTCGCCCTTGAGCGCGAGGCGCTTCCGGAACGCCGCGGGGTCGACGTCGACGCCGCGTTTCTTGATCTCGAGGACGCCGATCCCGCGATCACGCATCGTGCGCTTGAGGACCTTCTCGTCCATCGGCAGCCGTTCGAGCACCCGGAAGGTCGTGGCGAACGGCGAGCTCGTCGCGGTGTCGGAGGTCAGGTAGGCGATGCCCTGGCCGAGCATGCCGGCCTCCAACCGGATGGCGAGGTCGCCGATGAGTCGGGCCCGGATCACGGATCCGTCGGGTTCGTGCACGTAGTCGCCGAGCTCCCGCACCGGGGCGTCGTCGGCGTCGGCCTCGGCGTGCAACTCGTGGTGGACGCCGTCCGCGAGGAGGAGCGCGGACCGTCGGACATCCGGACGGGCCAGCGGGCCGAACCAGAGCGCCATCTCGACGAGCTGTCCGTCGACCGACACCCACTGCGCCTCGGCGTCGTCGGGGATGAGGGAGCGGTCGAATCCGGGCCCGAGCTTGACGCCTGTGGGAAGGCGGGTCGCCGCACCGAAGACCAGGTCGAGGGACGGGGTGTAGTCGGCGGCACTCGACAGCCGCGCGGTGTCGGCGTGTCCTGCGGTGCGCCGCGCGGGATCGAACCAGACCGCGTCGAAGTCGTCGAGGGAGACGTCTTCGGCGGCGGCGTTCCGCACGGTCGCCGTGGGGAACGGAGCGAGGTTGTAGCTGGCGATGGCCGCGGTGACCTCGTCGATGTCGACCGCCGTGACCTCCAGGTCGAGCGAGGCCATGGCCATCGAGTCGGCGCCGATGCCGCTGCCGAGGTCGGCGATGCGCGTGAGGCCGGCCCGGGCGAACCGCCCGGCGTGCAGCGCGGCGACGGGAAGGCGTGTGGCCTGTTCGAGCCCGGCCTCGGTGAACAGCATGCGGCCGGCGAACGGTCCGAACTTGCCGACAGCCTTCTGCCTCAATCGCGACTGCGTGAGGACCGCCGCGACCAGCTCGGGGGAGTGGCCCTCCTTGCGCAGGCGCCCGACCAGGCGGACGGCCTCGTCCTTCGTCGGGTAAGGGCGGGAGGGAGTCGAGGAGCCTGAGGCCGTCGGCCGTGAGGAGTTCGACGAGTTCCGAACGGTCCATGGTCAGCGGGCCTCGGGCGGAGCTGGATGCATCCGGCAACGGTAGCAGTCGCTGATTGGCACTCGCATTGCATGAGTGCCAGAACATGCCTACACTGGAATCAGCACTCTCGCAGTGTGAGTGCTAACCACGTCTTCGTTTCAAGAAAGAGGTCAACCGTGTCGGTCTCCATCAAGCCGCTCGAGGATCGCATCGTCATCAAGCAGGTCGAGGCAGAGCAGACCACCGCTTCCGGTCTGGTCATCCCCGACACCGCCAAGGAGAAGCCCCAGGAGGGCGAGGTCGTGGCGGTCGGACCCGGTCGCATCGACGACAACGGCAACCGCGTCCCGCTCGACGTCGCCGTCGGCGACAAGGTGATCTACTCCAAGTACGGTGGCACCGAGGTCAAGTACGCCGGTGAGGACTACCTCGTCCTGTCCGCGCGCGACGTCCTCGCAGTCGTCGTCCGCTAGTCACCAGCGCACGGATCCGGCGGCTCAGGCCGCTCAACAGCCCGAATGGCATTCGCCGTTCGGGCTGTGTCCGTTTCCGGAGGGTGTCGCGGGGAGTCGCGGGTCTAGCCTGGACCAGTGCAGAACCCCAGCGATCCAGCCGACGTCGACATCCACCCCGTCACCGTCGACGGGGGAGGGGATCGACGTGCGAGCGTGGCCGTACCCCAGCAGGGGAGCCGGTCCGGACTGCTCTCGGCGGTCGCCGCCTACTGCCTCTGGGGAGCGCTCCCGCTCTACTTCATCGCCCTCGCACCGGCCGGCGCCTTCGAGGTGGTGGCGTGGCGGATCCTCTTCTCCCTCGTCTTCTGCGCCGTCCTCATCCTGGCGACCCGTTCCTGGCGTCGGCTGTTCGGCATCCTCCGCCAGCGCCGCATCGTGCTCACGATGGGCCTCGCCGGAGCGCTCATCTACGTCAACTGGCAGACCTACGTCTACGGTGCGCTCAACGGCCAAGTGGTCGAGGCGTCGCTCGGGTACTTCATCAACCCGATCGTGACCGTCTTCCTCGGCGTCTTCTTCCTCCGCGAGCGGCTGCGTCCAGCCCAGTGGGCCGCGGTGGTCGTGAGCGTGATCGCGGTCCTGGTCCTCGCGATCGGACACGGCAGCGTCCCCTGGATCGCCCTCATCCTGGCCTTCTCGTTCGGCCTCTACGGCTACATCAAGAAACTGGTGGGCGGCTCGGTCGACGCCGTGTCCGGGTTGACGCTCGAGACCGTGTGGCTGATGCCGGTCGCGATCGCCCAGCTCATCGCGGTCGGCGTGACCGGTGGGCTGACCATCGGCACCGCGGGCGTCGGGCACGCCCTGCTGCTCGTCGGCGCCGGCGTCATCACCGCCGTCCCGCTCCTGCTGTTCGCGGCGGCGGCCCGCCGCCTCCCGCTCACCTGGATGGGTTTCATCCAGTACTTCGCACCGATCATCCAGTTCGTCGTCGGTGTCGCGGTCCTGCACGAGGCGATGCCGCCGGAGCGCTGGTTGGGCTTCGGTCTCGTGTGGCTGGCGCTCGCGATCCTCACCGTCGACATGCTCGTCGCCTCCACCCGGGGTCGTCGGGCCGCCGGGGCCGAACGGCGCCGCTCGATGAGGGTCTGAACAGCGGATTCCAGCGCTGATCGCGCGACCACTGCAGGAAAAGCGCGAAACTGGCCCTCCTGAGGTAACGATTTGGTCGTGTTACACGCTTGTAACGTCAACGACATTGTCCAGCGCACGTGCAGCGGATAACTTGACTCAACGGCAGCCCCTGGAGCTGCCACTCTTCTGACAAGCAAGGAGTACCATGAGCGTCTTTTCGAAGGCCACGGCCGCTCGCTCCCGCCCACGTTCCATCGTTCTCGGTGGTATCGCACTGATCGGAGCCAGCGCGCTGGTTCTGAGCGGTTGCGCCTCAAGTGGTAGCGGCGACAGCGGCAGCAGCAGCAAGCCTGCTGGCGACCTGACCCTGAAGCTCGGCACGGCGTTGCCGCAGACCGGTAACCTCGCGTTCCTCGGCCCGCCCGAGGAGGCCGGTGTCGGTCTCGCGGTCAAGGAGGTCAACGACGCCGACCTCGGCATCAAGATCGACCTGACGCTCGGCGACTCGGGTGACTCCGACAACAAGGCGTACGCGACCGAGGTCCCCCGTCTGCTCTCCGAGGGCGTCACGGCCATCATCGGTGCAGCGTCCTCGGGTGTGTCGAAGCTCTTCATCGACGAAGTCACCGGCGCAGGCGTCATCCAGTTCTCCCCGGCGAACACCTCCGCGGACTTCACGACGTGGGACGACAACGGTCTCTACTGGCGGACGGCGCCGTCCGACGTGCTGCAGGGCGAGGTCCTCGGGAACCTGATCGCGGAGGACGGCAACGCCACCCTCGGCATCATCTACCTGAACGACTCCTACGGCACCGGCCTCGCGAAGTTCACCAAGGAGGCGTTCGAGAGCGCCGGCGGTGAAGTGGTCGCCGAGCAGTCGTACAACACCGGTGACACCTCGTTCGACGCGCAGATCAGCGCGGTCAAGGCGGAGAACCCCGACGCGATCGCGATCATCGCGTTCGAGGAGACCAAGACGATCGTCCCCGGTCTCGCCGGCTTCCCCTCGGACAAGCTCTACTTCGTCGACGGCAACCTCGCCGACTACAGCGCGGACTTCGCTCCGGGCACCCTGACGGGCGCCAAGGGCACGCTGCCCGGTCTCGACACCGCGAAGCTCGGTGACTTCACCGACCGCCTCCAGGCGTTCGTGAAGGACGAGGGCGGCGAGCCGCTGAAGGACTACAGCTACGCGGCTGAATCCTACGACGCCGTCATCCTGCTCGCCCTCGCGGCGCTGCAGGCCGGTTCGACCGAGGGTGCCGACATGGCGGCCCAGCTCCAGTCCGTGTCCGGTGGCAAGGACAAGGGCGAGAAGGTGACCACCTTCGAAGAGGGTGCGAAGGCCATCGCCGACGGCAAGAAGATCGACTACGACGGCAACTCCGGTCCGATCACGTTCGACGAGAACGGTGACCCGACCGAGGCGACCATCGGTATCTACCAGTACGGTGACGACAACAAGTACACCCGCACCAACTAGTCGCCCACGCGACTGACGAGGCCCCGGAGTGATCCGGGGCCTTCGTCGTGCCCGGCCGTATCTCTGACCGCTGCCCTGAGTGTTGCGCCGTGTGTGGCGGTGCCAGCGCGGTGCGCTGACGCGAGCGCGGGTCCAGCGCGTGAGCGCGGGTCTCCAGAGACCCGCGCCCACGCGCCTGCGGCGCGCTCACGCCGATTCCGAGCCCATGCGGCACAGCGGGTCGCGCTCACGCCGACGCACCGCGCTGGCGACGGGGCGCCTGCCAGCGCACCGCGCTGACGGAGGGTGCGGCGCGGTCACGTCGGCGCACCGCGCTGACAGCGACCAGTTGGGCGCCCGAGTCAACGGAACGCGCGTTGCAGTCCCGCGCGTTCGAGCTTCGCGGCGAGCCGGCTCGGATGGACGAGGTCCTCCCAGGTGGCGCGGACGACCGTGTAGCCGAGCGCGCGCAGCCGATCCTCCCGATGCTTCTCCGCCAGGACGATGTCGGCCACGTCCCGTCCTTGCGTGAACTCCTCCCGCACATACTTCTGCCGGCCGTCGAGTTCGAGGATGATGCGCTCGTCCGGCCAGACCGCATCGACCACACCGACTGGTCCGTCCGCGTCGGAGAACGCCTGCTGGAGCACCGGCAGGGCGAAACCGAGCTGCGCGATCACGACCCGCATCTTCGATTCGCCACCGTTCGCGGCGAGGGGGTCCGCGAATTCGATCGCAAAGCGCACCTGCCGTCCTCCCCGACGGCCCGGCAGGTCTCGTGCGAGCGAGCGGAGCACCGTCTCGTCGGTGAGCTTGAGCCGGAGGGCAGCGTCGGCGACGGCGACGGCGTCCTCGAGGCGGGCGATCCGAGCGAGATCGACGACGGTCCGTGCCGGGTCCGTGACCGCGAGCCCGTACCGCATCCGTCGGGCGACGGAGCCCTGCGTCGTGTGACGGATGATGCCGGGGGCCGAACGCCCTCCGCGATCACCGCTCGTCAGCGTGTGCACCTCGGGAGGCCACGGACCCACGATCGGAAGTCCCCACAACCGCGCCGCCGAGTAGTGGCTGAACAGAGCGTCCTTGCGGAGCGCGACGGCCGCCGCATCGATCCGGACCCGGTAGCGGTCATCGGGGGACAGGGAACTCCATATCGGTTCAGGGACGTAGATGCCCTTCCGCAGACGCACCAGGTCGCCGTCGCGGTGGGCGGCGCTCACCAGGCGCTCGGCACCGACCCGACGTGCGTCGCGGACGAGGAGGAGTCCGTTCGGGCGGAGGAGCAGGTTGAGATCGAAGGATTCCATCGCCTCACCGTGCCCGTTCGCCTCCGCCGTCACCTCGTGTCGTGGAAGCGATGTGGAGAACTGCTCCCATCCAGCCTCCGGTGGAGCGAGGGTGGAGTGGTACCCAGCGCGGTGCGCTGACGCCAGCGCGGGTCGTTGGCCTCAGCGCGGGTCGCTGTGCCGCGGGGGCGGGGATTCGGCGTGAGCGCGGGTCCAGCGCGTGAGCGCGCGCCTCCGGAGACCCGCGCTCACGCGCCAGGACCGCGCTCGCGTCAGCGCACCGCGCTGGCGAAAGGCGGAGGAGGGGGAATGCACAACTCCTCCGTCCCCGTCTCAGGAGGCCGTCTTGGTACGACGGTGCCCCTCGGGGGAGGGAGGAGTTGTGGTTCGTTCACCGGTCGGGATCCGGTGGCTTCTGGCCCGTCGCTCGGCACGCGGCCGGGACGAGCATGTTCGAGGGTACCGAAGTACCCGCCGACCCGCGAGTGGGGATCGCCCTGATCAGTCCTCGTCCTGGCCGAGCGTGCCCAGGTAGAGGCCGATCACCTTGTCATCCGAGAGGAGCTCGCGGCCCGTCCCGGTGTAGGCGTCACGACCCTGGTCGAGCACGTACCCGCGGTCGCAGATCTGCAGACAGCGACGTGCGTTCTGCTCCACCATGATCGTGGTGACGCCGGCCTTGTTGATGTCCGAGACCCGGATGAACGCGTCGTCCTGGCGCACCGGCGACAATCCCGCGGACGGCTCGTCGAGGAGCAGCACGTGCGGATCCATCATGAGGGCCCGCGACATCGCGACCATCTGGCGCTCACCACCCGACAGTGAACCGGCGCGCTGCTTGAGCCGCTTGCCGAGTTCGCTGAAGATCCCGGTGACGAACTCGAGGCGTTCGTTGTACTGCTTCGGCTTCTGGAACAGCCCCATCTTGAGGTTGTCCTCGATGGTGAGGCTCGGGAACACGTTGTTCGTCTGCGGGACGAACCCGACGCCGCGGGCCACGAGCTTGTTCGCCCGGAGCCCCGTGATGTCCTCGCCGTTCAGCAGCACCTGTCCGCTGCGCACCTTCACCTGACCGAAGATCGCCTTCAACAGCGTCGACTTCCCCGCACCGTTCGGTCCGATGATGCCGATGAGCTCGCCCTTCCGGGCGGTCAGGTTGGCACTGTTCAGGATGTTCACGCCGGGGAGGTACCCGGCGGTCAGATCGGTGACCTCCACGACCATCTCGGCGGTCTTGACCGCGGTGCCACCGACCGGCGCACCCTTCACGTCGCTCATTTCCGTTCCTCCTCCGGCTCGGCACCAGCCGCGAGCCGTTCGTCCTCGATCTCGGCGAGCAGCTCCTCGGCCGCAGCGCTGTCCTCTCCGGCGATCCTGCCGGTCACGACCCCGAGGTCGACGTCCTGGTGGCTCCCGAGGTAGGCGTCGATGACGGCGGGATCCTCCATGACGGTGTCTGGCGGGCCCTCGGCGACGACGCGACCCTCGGCCATGACGACCACCCAGTCGGCGATGTGCCGGACCATCTGCATGTCGTGCTCGACGAACAGCACGGTCATGCCCTCGTCCTTCAGCGCCAGGATGTGGTCGAGCAGGGACTGCGTGAGCGCCGGGTTGACGCCGGCCATCGGCTCGTCGAGCATGACGAGCTTCGGGTCGCTCATGAGCGCCCGCGCCATCTCGAGGAGCTTCCGCTGCCCACCGGAGAGGCTGGCGGCGTAGTCGTCACGCTTCGTGTCGAGCTTGAAGCGACGCAGGAGGTCCATCGCCTTGACCTCGAGGTCCTCCTCCTGCTTCCGCCAGAGCGGCTTCACGAGGCTGGAGAAGATGCCCTCCCCGGTCTGGCCGGTCGCGCCGAGCTTCATGTTCTCGAGCACCGTGAGCAGGCCGAGCGCCTTCGTCAGCTGGAAGGTCCGGACCTGACCCATGCGGGCGACCTTGAACGCCGGGACGCCCCCGAGGCTCTTGCCGTCGAAGTTCCACGTCCCGGTGTTCGGCTTGTCGAAGCCGGTCAGCAGGTTGAACAGCGTGGTCTTACCGGCACCGTTCGGGCCGATGAGGGCGGTGATCGCGTTGCGGGGCACCTCGAGGTGCTCGACGTTCACCGCCTGCAGGCCGCCGAAGGTCCGGGTGACCTGGTCCGCGATGAGGATCGGGTCGACCTTCTTGACGCCCGGGACGATCTCGCCGACGTGGAGGCCGGTGGTCTTGACCGGTCGCGAGGTGGGTGAGCTGTTACTTGACAAAGGTCAGCTCCTTCTTGTTTCCGAGGATGCCTTGCGGCCTGAAGATGACGATCAGCATGAGCGCGACACCGACCAGCACGTAGCGGAGCGTCGACGCCTGCGTCGAGCTCATGAACGGCAGGACGTCCGCCTTCACGAGCGCCGGGAGGACGTTCGAGAGGAACGCCATGATCACCCAGAAGATCACCGAGCCGAGCAGCGGCCCGAAGACCGTCGCGGCTCCACCGAGGAGGAGGATCGTCCAGATGAAGAAGGTGAGACTCGTGACGTACACGCTCGGCACGACCGCGGAGGGGAGTGCCAGCACCACCCCGCCGAGTGCGCCGAAGACACCACCGACGACGAGCGCCTGCATCTTGTAGGCGAACACGTTCTTGCCGAGGGCGCGCACGGCGTCCTCATCCTCGCGGATGCCCTTCAGCACACGGCCCCACGGGCTGCGCATGAGGAGGAACACGAGGAGGGCGGCGACGGCGAGCAGCAGGATGCCGAAGATCCGAACCCACCACTGGTTCGCGTTGAGCTCCCACGGGCCGAAGCCGTAGATGCCCTCCGGGATCGGGTTCGCGGCCCGGAACCCTGCGTGGTAGTTACCGAGTCCGTCGGCCGAGTTCGTGAACTCGTCGAAGACCTGCGTGGTGAAGAGGAGTCGGACGATCTCGGCCGCCGCGATGGTGACGATGGCCAGATAGTCCGCCCGCAGTCGCAGGGTCGGGATGCCGAGGATGAAGGCGAAGACCACCGAGGCCAGACAGCCGACGATGATGCCCGCCCACCACGGGAGGTTGAAGCTCAGGATCGAGATGGCGTAGCCGTAGGCGCCGAGCGCCATGAACCCCGCCATACCGAAGTTCAACAGACCGCCGTAGCCGAAGTGCACGGCCAAGCCGAGTGCTGCGAGCGCGTACGCGATCGTCTCCGGGCTGATGACCCAAGCGAGCGTGTTCGAGAGAATGCTTCCCCAGTCCATGCGCGTGCCCCTAACCGATTCTCTCGCGACGTCCGAGGATGCCCTGCGGTCTCACGAGGAGCACCGCGATGAGCACCACGAGGGCGCCGACGTACTTGATGTCAGACGGGATCCAGAGCGTCGAGACCTCGACGAGGATGCCGATGATGAGGGCGCCGACCATGGCGCCGAAGGCGGTTCCGAGCCCGCCGAGGGTGATGGCCGCGAAGATGAGGAGGAGCAGCTGCGCTCCCATGTCCCACTTGATGCCCGGTCGGAAGTACGCCCACAGGATGCCGGAGAGGCCGGCGAGGGTCGCTGCGAGGATCCAGACGATGCGGACCACGCGGTCGACGTCGATGCCGCTGGCCGCTGCGAGGCTCGGGTTGTCCGAGATGGCTCGCGTCGCCTTGCCGGTCTTCGTCTTGATGAGCCACCAGGCCACACCGAGGAGCACCACGACGCTGACCGCCATGCTGATCATGTCGGTGACGCTGAGCGAGACCGTGCCGAACAGCTTGATGTTCTCCTCTCCCGAACCGGGCAGCTGGAACGTGCCGCCGCCGACGAAGTAGAGGAAGACGTAGCGGAGCGCCAGCGACAGGCCGATCGAGACGATCATCACCTGCACGATGCCGACGCCCTTGCGTCTCAAGGGTCTCCAGATGCCGGCGTCGAGCGCGAAGCCGAACGCGGCACTCAACGCGAGGGCGATGATGATGGCCAACCAGATCGGCCATTGCAGGAACACCCCGAACACGAGCGCCATGATCGCGCCGAAGGTCACCATCTCCGCGTGGGCGAAGTTGCTGAGTCCGGTGGTGCCGAACACCAGGGAGGCTCCGATGGCAGCGAGGGCCAGCATGAGCCCGAAGTTCAGGCCGTTGACGAGTCGTTCTGCGAGTTGATCCCAGAAGCTGACGGTGACGCGGACGCCCTCGCCGAGGAAGAAGTTCACCGACTTCGATTGGGTGAGACCGAACTCGGCCTCGATGGTCGAGCCGCCCTCGGCGACGATGACGCCCTTCGGGAGGGTCTCCTCGTCGAGCGTTACCTTGTACGTACCTTTCTCGGGGACGCCGATCTTCCACTTGCCGTCGGCGTCGGTGTCGACATCGGCCTTGTAGCCGTTGCCGTCGACCGTGATGTTCACGCCTTCGAGTGGTTTGTCGTCGTACTTGACGTTCCCAGCGAAGTAGAAGTCGTACTCCTCGCCCACCTCGTCAGCATGGGCCGGGACGGCGCTCATGACGGACGTGAGGGTGATGGCCCCGAACAACAGGGCGATGAGGAGCACGAATCTCCGTGCCAGTCTCGGGTTTCGGGTCGTTCCAGCGAACTTCACTGCACCTCCAGTGCCGGGCCACTTCCGTGGACCGTTCTCCTGCGTCGGACAACGCTGTTCGACGATAGAACCTGATTATTGCCTACATGTTTCGCCCGTGCGTATTTCTCCGCATCGATTTGTCGGGATCGTGGAATAGGGGTAGGCCCTGCTCGGTTACGATGGTGATACCGGCAGGTCTGCGTTTCTCCGGTGTGTTCGTGGCTATGAGAGGGATAAATGGACCAGCCTGATCCGTTCGGATTCGTAGGACTCACGTATGACGATGTGCTGCTGCTGCCCGGGCACACCGACGTCATCCCGAGCGAGGCGGAGACCTCGTCCCGCCTGACGAAGCGGATCACCGTGAACACGCCGCTGCTGTCGAGCGCGATGGACACCGTGACCGAGGCCCGCATGGCGATCGCGATGGCTCGCGAGGGCGGCATCGGCATCCTGCACCGCAACCTGTCGATCTCCGACCAGGCCGAACAGGTCGACCGCGTGAAGCGGAGCGAGTCGGGCATGATCACGAACCCGATCACCACCACGGCCGACGCCACCGTCGCCGAGGTCGACGAACTGTGCGGCCAGTTCCGCATCTCGGGCCTCCCGGTCGTCGACGACAAGGGTGTGCTCGTCGGCATCATCACGAACCGCGACATGCGCTTCGTGTCGCCGTTCGAGAAGGCCACGACCCGCGTCAGCGAGGTCATGACGAGCACCGGTCTCGTGACCGCTCCCGTCGGCACCGACCGCAACGCGGTGATGGCGCTCCTCGCGCAGCACCGCATCGAGAAGCTGCCCCTCGTCGACGAGGCGGGCAAGCTCAAGGGCCTCATCACCGTCAAGGACTTCGACAAGAGCGAGAAGTACCCGCTGGCCACGAAGGACGACACGGGTCGTCTGCGGGTCGGTGCGGCCATCGGCTTCTTCGGCGACGCCTGGTCCCGTGCGGGCCAGCTGCTCGACGCCGGCGTCGACGTCATCGTGGTAGACACTGCCAACGGTGAGAGTGCCGGCGTGCTCGACATCATCCGCAAGCTCAAGGCCGACCCGGCGTTCGCCGGTGTCGACGTCATCGGCGGCAACGTCGCGACCCGCTCCGGCGCGCAGGCCCTCATCGAGGCCGGCGCGGACGCGATCAAGGTCGGCGTCGGTCCGGGTTCCATCTGCACCACGCGCGTCGTCGCCGGTGTCGGTGTCCCGCAGGTCACCGCCGTCTACGAGGCGTCGCTCGCGGCGCGCGAGGCGAACGTCCCGGTCATCGCCGACGGCGGTCTGCAGTACTCGGGCGACATCGCGAAGGCACTCGTCGCGGGTGCCGACACCGTCATGCTCGGCTCGCTCCTCGCCGGCACCGACGAGAGCCCCGGCGACCTCGTGTTCGTGGGCGGCAAGCAGTTCAAGAACTACCGCGGTATGGGATCGCTCGGAGCCATGCAGACGCGAGGCGAGAAGACCTCGTACTCGAAGGACCGCTACTTCCAGGCCGACGTGCCGAGCGACGACAAGCTGATCCCCGAGGGCATCGAGGGCCAGGTGCCCTACCGCGGCCCGGTGTCGGCCGTCGCGTACCAGCTCATCGGCGGGCTGCGTCAGTCCATGTTCTACGTCGGCGCGCGCAACATCGGCGAGCTGAAGGCCAAGGGCAAGTTCGTCCGCATCACCTCCGCGGGCCTCAAGGAGTCGCACCCGCACGACGTGCAGATCGTCGTCGAGGCGCCCAACTACCGCAAGTAAGCACCCGCACGAACGCCGACGGTCCGGCAGGCTTCCGCCTGCCGGACCGTCGGCGTATCAGGTCAGCGCCCCAGTCGGTGGTCGATACGTCTCAGCACTGCCCACGCCGCGATGGCGACCAGCGCCAAGACGATCGCGCCCAGGACAGAAGCCGCGACGTCGAAACGGTTGATCACGGCGATGATCGCGAACGTCGCGGCGCCGAAGAAGATGCTCGTCCGCATGATTCGAGGGATACGCGAGCGTCTCTCCTGACGTCGTTCCCGCCGAGGAAGAAGTCGCCGAGCGCTTCCAGGCCGACCGTCCATGTCATCCTCTTCACCGTTCACATCCGCTCCAGACAGCGACGTAATCCTCACATATATCACCTGCACCACTGGGTGTGTGCCCTGGACACGGTCCACGTGCGACCTGACCGGTAGGCTGGTGCGGTGAGCATGGATATTGAGATCGGCCGGTCAAAGCGCGCACGGCGCGCCTACGCGTTCGACGACATCGCCGTCGTCCCGTCGCGGCGGACCCGCGACCCACAGGACGTCTCGGTGTCCTGGTCGATCGACGCCTACCAGTTCGAGATCCCGGTGCTCGCAGCACCGATGGACTCCGTCGTCTCGCCGACGACCGCGATCATGATGGGCCAGCTCGGCGGCGTCGGCGTCCTCGACCTCGAGGGCCTCTGGACGCGGTACGAAGACCCTGAGCCGCTGCTCGCCGAGATCCGGTCGTTGCCGGTCGGCCGCGCGACCGCGCGCATGCAGGAGATCTACTCGGAGCCCATCAAGCCCGAACTCGTCACGGCCCGGCTCGCCGAGATCCGCGCGGCCGGAGTCACCGTCGCCGCCGCCCTCTCGCCGCAGCGCACGCAGGAGCTCTACGAGACGGTCGTCGCCGCAGGGGTCGACCTCTTCGTCATCCGCGGCACCACCGTGTCCGCCGAGCACGTCTCCAAGAACCAGGAGCCGCTCAACCTCAAGAAGTTCATCTACGAGCTCGACGTCCCCGTGATCGTCGGTGGCGCGGCCACGTACACCGCGGCCCTGCACCTCATGCGGACCGGGGCGGCCGGTGTGCTCGTCGGCTTCGGTGGCGGTGCGGCCTCCACCACGCGGGCCTCGCTCGGCATCCACGCCCCGATGGCGACCGCCGTGGCCGACGTCGCCGGTGCGCGTCGCGACTACCTCGACGAGTCCGGCGGCCGCTACGTGCACGTCATCGCCGACGGCGGTCTCGGGACCTCGGGCGACATCGTCAAGGCCGTCGCGATGGGTGCCGACGCCGTCATGCTCGGGACCGCATTGGCCCGCGCCACGGACGCACCCGGCGGTGGCTGGCACTGGGGTGCCGAGGCGCACCACCTGCACCTGCCGCGCGGTCGCCGTGTCGAGGTCGGCACCGTCGCGACCCTCGAGGAGATCCTCTACGGCCCGTCGCCGAAGTCGGACGGCACGGCCAACCTCATCGGCGCGCTCCGTCGCTCGATGGCCACCACCGGCTACTCCGACCTCAAGGAGTTCCAGCGGGTCGAGGTCGTCGTCGCGCCGTACCAGGGCGCCTAGCCCTGCCGGAAGCGAGTCGCTTCCGCAAGCGGTTGTCGGGTCGCATCGCGCCGACTAGCCTCTGAGGCAGAGCCTCGTGGACGAGCACCTGCCTCCGGCAGGATCATCGCGAGGGCGGTTCCAGCGAGCGGAGTTCGACGATGGCCACCACCCACAACAACGTGTCACGTTCCACCAAGCTGGGGATGGAGGAGCGCGACGCCGCGATCGAAGCGTTGAAGTCGAAAGAGCTCGACATCCTCGTCGTCGGTGGTGGCATCGTGGGCACCGGTGCTGCGCTCGACGCCGTCACGCGCGGTCTGAGCACCGGTCTGCTCGAGGCGCGTGACTGGGCGAGCGGCACCTCGAGCCGGTCCTCGAAGCTCGTGCACGGCGGTATCCGCTACCTCGAACAACTCGACTTCCGACTCGTCCGAGAGGCGCTCATCGAGCGCGGGTTGCTGCTGCAGCGCATCGCGCCGCACCTGGTGAAGCCGGTCCGGTTCCTGTACCCGCTCAACAAGCCGGTCTTCGAGCGCCTCTACATCGGCGCCGGCATGCTGCTCTACGACCTCTTCAGCTGGAGCGGTGGCCGTCCGCCCGGCGTCCCGCACCACCGGCACCTGTCCAAGCGTCAGGTCCTGACCTCGATCCCGAGCCTCAAGTCGGACGCGTTCGTGGGCGGACTCACCTACTACGACGCCCAGGTCGACGACGCCCGGTACGTCTCGTCACTCGCGCGGACGGCGTCGGCCTACGGCGCGCACGTCGCGAGCCGCGTGCGGGTCGAGGGGTTCGTCAAGGTCGGACAGCGCGTCGTGGGCGTCAAGGCGCACGACCTGCAGACCGACGAGCGCTTCGAGATCCGTGCCAAGCAGGTCGTCAACGCGACCGGGGTGTGGACCGACGACACGCAGTCGATGGTGGGGGAGCGGGGCCAGTTCAAGGTCCGCGCGTCGAAGGGCATCCACCTCGTCGTCCCGCGCGACCGCTTCCAGTCGAACATGGGTCTCCTGCTGCGCACGGAGAAGAGCGTCCTCTTCGTCATCCCGTGGGGCCGGCACTGGCTCATCGGCACGACCGACACGGACTGGCACCTCGACAAGGCGCACCCGGCGGCGACCGCGGCCGACATCGACTACCTGCTCGACCACGTCAACACGATCCTCGCCGTGCCGCTGACCCGAGAGGACGTCGAGGGCGTCTACGCCGGCCTCCGTCCGCTGCTGGCCGGCGAATCGGAGCAGACGTCGAAGCTCTCTCGCGAGCACCTCGTCGCGCACTCCGTGCCCGGTCTCGTGGTCATCGCCGGCGGCAAGTGGACCACCTACCGGGTCATGGCGAAGGACGCGATCGACGCCGCGGTGGACGCACTCGACGGCAAGATCCCGGCCAGCGCGACGGAGAACATCGCACTGCTCGGAGCCGAGGGGTACCAGGCGGCCTGGAACAAGCGTGGCAAGATCGCGCGGGCCTTCGGGGTGCACACTGCTCGCATCGAGCACCTGCTGAACCGCTACGGCGTGCTGACGGACGAACTGCTCGACCTCATCAAGGAGGACCCGACGCTCGCCGAAGCGCTGCCGGGGGCGGACGACTACATCGGGGCGGAAGTCGTCTACGCGGCCTCCCACGAGGGTGCCCTCCACCTCGACGACGTCCTCGCCCGTCGGACGCGCATCTCCATCGAGGCCTGGGACCGCGGTGTCTCGGCGGCCCCGGTCGCGGCGAAGCTCATGGGTGGAGTCCTGGGGTGGGACGAGGAGCGCATCGAGAAGGAGGTCTCCTACTACCTCACGCGCGTCGCAGCGGAGCGGGCCTCGCAGGAGCAGCCGAACGACGAGGCCGCCGACCGCGTGCGCCTGGAGGCACCGGACATCGTCCCAGGGGCCTGAACCGGCGGTGATCGCCCGCAGCGCAACGGCTGCGGGCGCCTCGGGCGAGCGGGCCAGGTGTGGCGGATAGACTAGGAGGACTGCCACAACAAGCCTGAGGAGTACAGCCATGGTGGATGTTCGGCGGGTCAAACTTCCCGGGGTCGGTGTGCTCCACACCTTCGTCACGGACGACGGCGGCAAGGTCGGCGTCATCGCCCACCGGTCCGGCCACAGCGACCTCATCACCTTCGCCGATCACGAGGACGGTGCCGATGCCGGCAAGGTGTCGCTCCGGCTCAACGAGGACGAGGCGCACACGCTGGCCGAACTCCTCGGTGGCACGCAGATCACCGAGTCGCTCAGCGCGCTCGACCAGATCCCCGGACTCAGCATCGACTGGTTCACCGTCGACTACGAAGACCACATCGCCGGGCAGCCGCTCGGCAACCCCGCCGAGAAGGGCATGGTCGGGCTGACCGTCGTCGCCGTCGTGCGCGGCGACTCCGCCAACCCGGCCCCTGCTGCGGACTTCCGGGTCTTCCCGGGAGACACCCTCGTCGTCGCGGGCAGTCCCGAGAAGGTCGCCAAGGCCTTCGCCTACTTCCGTTCGGGCGCCGTCAAGAAGGTCGCCGTCGACGCTCCGCCCGGAGGGTAGGCATGCTGCACGCCGCGACCGACAACCCCCACCTCGGCCAGGATCTGCTCATCCTCGGCGTCCTGTTCGTCATCGCCTACATCCTCGGCCGCCTCGGCAAGCTGATCGGCCTCCCGTCGATCCCCGTCTACATGCTCGTCGGCCTGCTCGCGAGTCCGTACACGGGCTGGTTCCCGCTCGACTTCGCCAGCGCGCAGATCGAACTCATCGCCGTCTTCGGCCTCGTGCTCCTGCTGTTCAACCTCGGCCTGGAGTTCGATCAGGACGAGTTCTTCGGCAACGCCGGAAAGCTCATCGTCTCCGGCGGCTCCTACATCCTCGTCAACATGGCCGCCGGGCTCGTGTTCGGGTTCCTGGTCGGGTGGGGCACACGGGAGGCGCTCATCATCGCCGGCATCACGGCGACGAGCTCGAGCGCGATCGTCACGAAGCTCCTCATCGAGCTCAAACGGCTGACGAACGACGAGACGCCCATGATCCTGGGCGTCACCGTGGTGGAGGACATCTTCATCGCCATCTACCTCGCCATCGTCGGTGTCGTCCTGAGCGGCGAGACCGAGGTGTGGCCCGTCATCGGCAAGCTCGCGATCGCCTTCACGTTCATCCTCGTGATGTTCGCGATCGCCCGGTTCGGCGGACGGTTCGTGTCGCGGCTGTTCCGCACCAAGGACGACGAGCTCTTCACGATCCTGTTCTTCGGCCTCGCGGTCGCGTTCGGCGGCATCGGCGAGCTCCTGGGAGTCACCGACGCGATCGGCGCGTTCCTCATCGGCCTGGTCCTCGGTGCCACCCGGTTCCGCAACAAGATCGAGCAGATCGCGATCCCGCTCCGCGACGTGTTCGGTGCGTTCTTCTTCCTGAACTTCGGGCTCGCGCTCGACGCGACGAAGTTCGGCAGCGTCCTCGTCCCGGTGCTCCTCGCCGTCCTCATGACGGTGGTCCTCAACGTCCTGGCCGGTCAGTTCGTCGCCTGGCTCAACGGACTCGGGCCGCAAGCTGGGATCAACGCCGCGGTCATCCTGCAGAATCGCGGCGAGTTCGCCCTCATCCTCGCGACGCTCTCGCTGAGCGCCGGGCTCAATCCGCTCATCCAGCCGTTCGCCGGGCTCTACGTGCTCATCATGGCCGTGATGGGCCCGATCGTCGCCGGTCGCTCCGAGCAGATCGGCGCCGTCATCCTGCGTCCGCGTCGCCGGAAGGCGCGCCGAGCGGAGCAGGTCGACACGACGGCGGAGGAGGCCATCGCGCTCGTCGAGGGTGCGGGCGACGACCAGGACACGACGCCCGCCGACACCGATCAGGCGGCCATCGACCGACTCGTCGAACAGGCGATGAACGACCAGGAACCACCAGCACGAAAGCGAGAGCCCGATTACTAGCACCGCCCCGTCGGCACCAGGCCCCGACAACCACGGACAGGTCCGTCCGACGCTCCGCTCCGTCATGCTGCGTCCCCGGTGGATCGGCGTCCTCGTCCTCTGTCTCGCCGTCGCGGGCGCGTTCGCCGCGCTCGGGCAGTGGCAGCTCGCACGCGCCATCGAATCCGGGCAGGTGGTGCCGACCGAGACCGAGTCGGTCAGGCCGCTCGCGGACGTCCTCGAACCGGGTGTCGGGATCCGAGAGGCCGACGCCGGTCAGCGGGTGAGCGTGTCGGGAACCTGGGTGCCGGAGGACTACCTCGTGGTGGGCAACCGGGTGAACGACGGCACGCTCGGGTACTGGGTGACGGGCCACCTCGCGACGGACCGCCCGGACCAGGCCGGTCTCGCGGTCGCGCTCGGCTGGACGAAGGACCGCGAGACCGCCGACCGCGTCGCCGAGGCGTTGAACGCTGACGCCCCCACCGGCGCCGTCGAGCTCGAAGGGCGGCTGAACCCGCCGGAGGGCCCGGAGGAGCCGGCAGCGGACGCCGCACCGACCGACCTCGACAACATGTCGGTCGCCGCACTGCTGAACCGCTGGAACGACGCCGACGGCCTGCGGGTGTTCAGCGCGTTCGTCGTGGACGACGTCGCCGTCGACGGACTCGAGCCCATCTCGTCGCCCGCGCCCAGCCAGGAGATCCAGCTCAACTGGTTGAACATCTTCTACGCGGCCGAGTGGGTCGTCTTCGCGTGCTTCGCCGTGTTCCTCTGGTTCCGGCTCGCCAAGGACGCCTGGGAGCGCGAGATCGAGGAGCTCGAGGACGCCGAGGAGGAGGCCGCAGCGCTCCGTCCGTGATGTCCGGTCGCCTGGCGGCCGCGGGTAAGATGGGGGCATGCCCCTCCAGCCGAAACCGTCGACGTTTCCCGCGATCCGAGGCGCGCTGAAGTTCTACCAGGTGGCCGCCCCCATCACCGGTGTGCTGCTCCTGTCGCTCTGCGCCGAGATGCTCATGAAGTACGCGTTCGGCCTCGAGCTCGAGCTCGGCGGTGCTTACGGCTTCCTCGCCTTCGTGCCCTCCGGCACCGCCACCGCGGTCAACCTCAGCACGGGCATCCTCATCATCCACGGCTGGTTCTACGTCGTGTACCTGTTCGCCGCGTTCCGGCTCTGGAGCCTCATGCGGTGGAACGTCCTGCGTCTGCTCTGGCTCGCGCTCGGCGGCATCATCCCGTTCCTGTCCTTCTTCTTCGAGAGCCGCATCCCGCGGGAAGTGAAGGGCTACCTCTCCGGCCGCGAAGCAGCAGCGGCCGCCGAACCCGTGGAGTCCATGCAGTGAGTGAAACCACCCCCGCAGCCGCAGCGGAGCAGACCGCCGCCCGACCGGTCCTCGTCGTCGACTTCGGTGCGCAGTACGCGCAGCTGATCGCGCGTCGCGTCCGCGAAGCCGGCGTGTACTCCGAGATCGTGCCGCACACCGTGTCCGCCGCCGAGGTCGCCGCCAAGAACCCCGTCGGGATCGTCTTGTCCGGTGGCCCGTCCAGCGTGTACGAGCCGGGCGCCCCGTCGCTCGACGAGGGCATCCTCGAGCTCGGCGTCCCGACGTTCGGCATCTGCTACGGCTTCCAGGTCATGGCCAAGCAGCTCGGTGGAGAGGTCGCGCACACCGGTCTCCGGGAGTACGGCGCCACCGACGCGACCAGCGTCGTCGACGTCCCTGGCACCCTCCTGCACGGCGTCCCGACCGAGCAGAACGTCTGGATGAGCCACGGCGACTCCGTCTCCAAGGCCCCCGAGGGCTTCGAGGTCCTCGCCTCGACCGCCTCGACCCCGGTCGCCGCCTTCGCGAACGCGGAACGCGGCCTCTACGGCGTCCAGTGGCACCCCGAGGTCAAGCACTCCGCTTACGGCCAGCAGGTGCTCGAGAACTTCCTCCACCGGGCGGCGGGCATCCCGGCCGACTGGAACAGCGGCAACGTCATCGCCGAACAGGTCGACCGCATCCGCGCCCAGGTGGGCGACGCCAAGGTCATCTGCGGACTCTCCGGCGGTGTCGACTCGGCCGTCGCCGCGGCGCTCGTGCACAAGGCCGTCGGCGACCAGCTCGTCTGCATCTTCGTCGACCACGGCCTGCTCCGGAAGGACGAGCGACGCCAGGTCGAGGAGGACTTCGTCGCCTCGACCGGTGTCCGGCTGGTCACGGTCGACGCCCGCGAGCAGTTCCTGTCGGCGCTCGCCGGCGTCAGCGACCCGGAGCAGAAGCGCAAGATCATCGGCCGCGAGTTCATCCGGTCCTTCGAACAGGCCGAGATCGACCTCGTGAAGGAGGCCCAGAGCGAGGGTGAGCCCATCCGCTTCCTCGTCCAGGGCACGCTGTACCCCGACGTCGTCGAGTCCGGCGGCGGATCCGGTACGGCCAACATCAAGAGCCACCACAACGTCGGCGGCCTGCCGGAAGACCTCCAGTTCGAACTCGTCGAGCCCCTGCGCACCCTGTTCAAGGACGAGGTCCGGGCGATCGGCCGCGAGCTGGGCCTCCCGGAGGAGATCGTCGGCCGTCAGCCGTTCCCCGGTCCCGGACTCGGTATCCGCATCGTCGGTGAGGTCACGGCCGAGCGTCTCGACCTCCTCCGCGACGCCGACGCGATCGTCCGCGAGGAACTGACCGCGGCCGGGCTCGACCAGGAGATCTGGCAGTGCCCCGTGGTCCTGCTGGCGGACGTCCGTTCCGTGGGCGTGCAGGGCGACGGCCGCACCTACGGCCACCCGATCGTGCTGCGACCGGTCTCGTCTGAAGACGCCATGACCGCCGACTGGACCCGCCTGCCGTACGACGTCCTCGCGCGCATCAGCAACCGCATCACCAACGAGGTGAAGGACGTCAACCGCGTCGTGCTCGACGTCACGTCGAAGCCACCGGGGACCATCGAGTGGGAGTGATCGCTCCCTGAGCCATCGGAAGGCCGTCCCGTTCGCGGGGCGGCCTTCCGTCGTCCGCGCCCTTCGACAAGCTCAGGGACCGCGGTGGGGTGGCTCAGGGACCGGGGTGGGTGGCTCAGGGACCGGGGATGGTGCCTCGGTCCGAGGGGTTCGGTCCCTGAGCCTGTCGAAGGGCAGTACCTCGACCGGCGGGTTCCTCGGACGACGAAGGCCCGCCCCGCGAACGGGACGGGCCTTGCAGTACGTGCGCTCCTAGTTGCGGGAGATGGCCAGCAGACGCAGGATCTCGACGTAGATCCAGATGACCGTGACCATGATGCCGAAGGCGCCGGTCCAGCCGTACTTGGCGGGAGCGCGGTTCTGCACGCCACGCTGGATGAAGTCGAAGTCGAGCACCAGCGAGTACGCACCCATCAGCACCGCGAAGATGCCGATGACGATCCCGAGCGGGATGCCGAAGATCGTCGCGCCGTAGAGGCCGAACGGGTTGTTCAGCACGCCCGTGAACATGAGCACGAGGTTGAGGAGCTGGAAGACGCCGTAGCCGATGATGGCGACGAGGAAGACCTTGGTCAGCTTCTTCGAGGCGCGGACCTTGCCGCTGGCGAAGAGGGCGAGGGTCACGCCGACGACGGCGAGGGTCGCGAGGACCGCCTGGACGACGACGCCGGACCAGGCCGGGTTCGCCTCGAAGACGCGCGAGATGCCGCCGACGAAGAGTCCCTGGAAGACCGCGTACCCGAGGATGAGCGCCGGGACCGGCTCCTTCTTGAAGGAGTTGACGAGACCGAGGCCGAGGCCACCGATCATGCCGATGATCATGGGGAGGGCGTAGCCGCTGCCTGCCTGCAGGAGGGAGGTCGTCCACATCCAGGAGATGACGGCGAACACGACGAGGACGGCGAACGAGCCGAGGGTCTTGACGAGCGTGTTCTCGATCGTCATGCGGTCGGCGGTGCCGACGCCCGCCGGTGCGGTGGGCTGCTCGTACATCTTGCGGAGCTGTTCGGCGGTCAGCGAGGGGTTCGCTGCTTGAGCTGCCTGCAGCGTCCCGCCTCCCTGCTTCGCGAATGCCGGGTTCTTCGAGAACGCGGGATTGTCGAGGGCCATGGCTGATTCCTACTCTCAGTCGTGGAGGCTGTGTCGCGCCAAGCGGCGCTGCTGACACCCAGAGTATCCGAGTTCCCTTTGAATCAGCCGGGTCGCGCGTGGAAAACCCCGAACGGACGCCGATGTTCGCGGCGGGCTGACAGCCGGCACCCTGCGCGCACGCCGGAGCGTCGTCCTAGGCTGATGGCGTGCGCATCGACTCCCTGCCCAACCCGCTCGTCATCGGACACCGCGGGGCTCCCGGTTACCGCCCGGAGCACACCGAGTCCTCCTACCGCTTGGCCGTCGCGCTCGGTGCGGACGCCGTCGAGCCCGATCTCGTCGCGTCGAAGGACGGCGTCCTCGTGGTCCGACACGAGAACGAGATCTCCGGGACGACCGACGTCGCCGCCCGAGCGGAGTTCGCCGACCGGCGGACGACGAAGCGCGTCGACGGCCACGAGCTGACCGGGTGGTTCACCGAGGACTTCACCTGGGCCGAGCTGTCGACCCTGACCGCACGTGAGCGGATCCCCGAGGTACGGACGGTGAGTGCGGGATTCGACGGCACCGAGGGCATCCTGCGGTTCGCCGACCTCGTCGCGGTCGTGCGCAGCGCGGCCGAAGCGCACCGACGACCCGTCGGCATCGTGGCCGAGGTGAAGCACGCCGACTACTTCGCGTCGATCGGCCTCCCGCTCGATCGGCTCCTGGCCGAGGAGCTCGCCGCCCTGGGCTTCGGCACCGATCCCGATGCCGAGCCGCTCATCATCGAGTCGTTCGAGCAGTCGGTCCTCATGGCGTTGCAGGCCCGTCGGGTGCAGGCGGAGTTCGTGTACCTCATCGAGCGGTCCGGCAGGCCGAGCGATCTCGTCGCCCGGCTGGGGGATTCGGCCCCGTCCTACGCCGACGCGATGACCGACGCCGGACTCGCGGCGCTCGCCCTCGAGGTCGACGCCATCAGTGTGGACAAGGCGATGCTCATCGACCTGGGCGACGACGACGGCGCCCACCCGACGGACCTCGTGGAGCGCGCCCACGCGGTGGGCCTGCGCGTCTACACCTGGACGCTCCGCCCCGAGAACCGGTTCCTCGCGCCACCCTTCCGGGACGGGTCCGATCCGGCGGCGGTCGGCCGCTGGCTCGAGGAGTTCGTCCTGGTGCTCTCCTCAGGGGTCGACGGCTGCTTCGTCGACCAGGCCGACCTCGGTGTCGCCGCGCGGTCGGCGGCCGGCGACCGTGCGGATCACCGCGACGGCGGTGCTCGGCCGAGCGATGTCGGAGGCAGCGCCTAGACTTGCAGGCGATATGGCGAGCTCTCCTTCTTCGAACGCCGACGCCGTGCAACCGGTGATCGTCGGCTGGCCCACGGCAACCGTTCCCGAGTCGTCCTCCGACGAGCGTGCCGGCGGGAGTCGGCTGCTGGAGGGGCTCAACCCGCAGCAACGGATCGCGGTGGAGTACCGGGGCCAGGCCCTGCTCATCGTCGCCGGTGCCGGGTCCGGCAAGACGAGTGTGCTCACCCGCCGCGTTGCGCTGCTGCTCGAGCAGCGGGAGGCCTGGCCGAGCCAGATCCTGGCGATCACGTTCACCAACAAGGCCGCCGCCGAGATGCGCGAGCGGGTGCAGGCGCTCGTCGGCCAGGCCGCGCAGGGCATGTGGATCTCCACCTTCCACTCCGCCTGCGTCCGCATCCTCCGCCGCGAGGCCGAGCACTTCGGCTTCACCAAGAACTTCACGATCTACGACAGCGGCGACCAACGTGCCCTCCTGAAGCGCATCATCAAGGAGCTCGAGGCCGACGCATACGGCTTCACGCCGTCGAACACCTCGGCGAAGATCTCGAAGCTCAAGAACGAGCTGTCGGACGTCGAGTCGTACTCCCGCACGATCAACACGAACGACCCGCAGGAACTCGTGTTCCTGCAGGTCTTCCGGAAGTACACGCGCGCGCTGGCCGACGCGAACGCCTTCGACTTCGACGACCTCATCAGCCAGACGGTGTTCCTCTTCCGGGCGTTCCCGCACGTCGCGGCGCAGTACCAGCAGCGGTTCCGCCACATCCTCGTCGACGAGTACCAGGACACCAACCACGCCCAGTACTCGCTCATCCGGGAGCTCACCCGCGCGCCCGAGGCCGGCACGGATCAGCTCGCCACCACCCGCACCGAGGGTGCCTCGCTCACCGTCGTCGGTGACTCGGACCAGTCGATCTACGCGTTCCGCGGGGCCGACATCCGGAACATCACCGAGTTCGAGCGCGACTTCCCGGGTGCCAAGGTGGTGCTGCTCGAGCAGAACTACCGCTCCACGCAGAACATCCTCTCGGCGGCGAACGCGGTCATCTCCAACAACTTCGACCGCAAGGACAAGAAGCTCTGGACGGCCGTCGGCGACGGGGAGAAGATCGTCGGCTTCACCGGGTACTCCGGCCACGACGAGGCGCAGTTCATCGCCGACGAGATCGAGAAGCTCCGGAACGCGGGCACGGCCTACAGCGACATCGCGGTGTTCTACCGGACGAACGCCCAAACGCGTGCGCTCGAGGAGATCTTCATCCGTGCGGCCCTCCCGTACCGGATCATGGGCGGCACCAAGTTCTACGAACGCGCCGAGATCAAGGACGCCCTCGCCTACCTCGTGTCGGTCGCGAACCCGGCCGACATCATGGCGCTGCGGCGCATCCTGAACACGCCCAAGCGTGGCATCGGGCCGGCGACGGAGACGGCACTCGCGAGCTTCGCCGAGAACAACGGCGTCACCTTCCGCGAGGCCATGCGGCGCGCCGACGCCCTCGGGCTCGGGCCGAAGGTCACGAGCGCGATCCTGCAGCTGTCGGCGCTCCTCGACGAAGCGCAGGCCGCGCTCGACGACGCCGCCGCGGCCGACCGCCCGACGGCGTCCGCGACCGCCGTCGGCGACGTCCTGTCGCTCCTCATGACGAAGAGCGGCTACCTCGACTCGCTGCGCAACAGTCGCGACCCGCAGGATGAGGCACGCGCCGAGAACGTCGACGAGCTCATCGCCGTCACCAAGGAGTTCGCCAAGAACAACCCCGACGGCGGCATCGTCGACTTCCTGACGGAGGTCTCGCTCGTCGCCGCGGCCGACGACCTCGACGACGCGACGGGCAGCGTGTCGCTCATGACCCTGCACACGGCGAAGGGCCTCGAGTACGACGCGGTCTTCCTGACGGGCATCGAGGAGGACCTCCTCCCGCACCGGATGTCGGCGAACGAGCCGGGCGGCCCGGCCGAGGAGCGACGCCTGTTCTACGTCGGCATCACCCGCGCCCGCAAGCGCCTGTACCTCTCGCTGGCGATGACGCGTGCCCAGTACGGCGAGACGGCCGTCGCCATGCCCAGCCGCTACCTGCAGGAGATCCCGGCCGAACTGATCGAGTGGCGTCAGTCGCCCGGCAACGTCAACGGTCGTGGTGGCACGCAGTCGCGTGCCCTGAACGCCCGCCGTGCCCCCTCGAGCGACCGCTGGTCGGTCCGCTCGCTCCCCGAGGGCGCCTCCGCGGGCGACACGCGGTTCTCCGGCGGTTCGAGCAAGCCGGAGACGGCCTGGGCCAATCGCATCACCGCGAAGGTCCGCGACAACGGCGACCTCGAGCTCGTTCCCGGCGACCGCATCTCCCACGCCGACTTCGGACCGGGCCGGGTGAACGCGGTGACCGGTGAAGGCGCGAAGCGCATCGCCCATGTCCAGTTCGAGTCAGCCGGAGCGAAGAAGCTGCTGATCAAGATCGCGCCCATCGAGAAGCTCGACTGACTGCGCTGAGGCGCGCACCGTCGGTCCGGCCGGTTCCCTGAGCGGAATCCAGCATCTAGGCTGATGCATCATGGGTCTGTTCTCCAAGCGCAACGCGTCCGATGCCCGATCTGCAGCCGTGGAGGCCGAGACATCGGCACCTGAGGATGAGGTGGATCCGGCCGCGGAAGCCCCGGAGACCGTGCCGCAGGTGTCGATCTCGGTCACGACGGTCAACGCAGCCGCTCGGACACCGGAGGCGCCTGTCTCCGTGCCTGCTGCGGCCCCGGCGCCGGCCCGGGCGCCCGCTCCCGTCGAGCCTGACTCCAACGTCGACCTCGCTCAGGCGCTTACCGCTCTGGCCGAAGGCGGTGACGAGCGCGCGATGATGCACGTCCTGCGCCAGAGCATCCAGGGCAAGCTGCTGTTGTCCACGAGCCTCGACGGTGTCTCGGAGGAGGACAAGGCTGCCGGGCGCATCCCGCTCGGCGTCCACCGCGACCCGGAGGGCGCCGTCTACCTCCTCGCCTTCACCTCGTCGCGTGAGCTCGAGAAGACGCGGACGGCGGACGGGCCGGTCACCGGGGTCGCGGTGGACGCCGTCTGGGCACTCCGTCAGGCGACCGGCGACGGGTACGCCGGCATCGTCCTGAACCCCGCCGACGGCAAGGCGAGTGCGGTCGTCCCGAAGACGCTGATCGTGCGTCTGTTCGGGGACGGCCGGAACAACGACCTCGCGAAGCAGGCGCTCGCCCAGCCGCGAGAACCCGATGCCCTCCAGCGGCTGGTCGCCGCACTCGCCGCGCACGGCGGGTTCGTAGCCGGTCGCGCCGAGGTCGACGAGGACGGTAACCGCAAGACCGTCGGCATCGCGGAGACCCGCCTCGGCGACCGTCGACTGCTGGAGGTCTTCACCTCGCCCATCGAGATCGCCGCACTGGGACGAGGGGATGACGCGTACCCGGTCACCGCAGCGGAACTCGCGGCCGCGCTCCGCAGCGACGAGGGCATCACCGGGATCATCGTGAACCCTGCGGCGCCGTGGCTGGACGTCGACCGCGCCCAGCTCGCACCCCTCCTCGACGTGCGCTGAGCGCCGCACCCGCTCCACTCGGAGTGATCCGCCGACGGAGAGCGAGCAGGATGCCGCCGAGCGCGAGCGCTCCGATCGCCGCAGTGCCGGCGAGGAGCAGGGAGCGGTCGTCGGCGCCGGTCTCGGCGAGGCGCGCTTCGGGCACGGTCGGCGTCGAGGCGAGGGTGATCTCCGAGGCGACCCCGAAGGCGGATCGCCAGGGGCGGATCATCGTGCCGCCGTTCTCCGGCAGGGTGTCGCTCGGCTCGATGCGTTCGACCCAGACGTAGTAGCCGTCCTCGGGGAGGACGCAGGACGGCGTCGTGTACTCGCCGGGGCCTGCATCCACGAGCGTCTCGACCTCGCAGACCACCGGTGCTCCGAGCGGGACCTCCGGTGCCTCGACCGGGCGCTCCGCGAACGGACCGAGCAACTGGCTTCGGACGGTCACCGGGATCGGCGTGTACGGTCCGCCCTCCGGCCCGATGAGGCCCCACTCCGCTGCGAGGCCGGTGTCGGTAGCGATCCCGACCGACAGCCGGTCGGTGACCTCGGTTCCCGGTGTCGCCGTCGCGTGCGAGGTGGTGGTGACGACGACCGGCTGGAAGGGGAGTGGAGTGGGACGCTCGCGGTCGGCGCTCGCTCCGGCGGCGACCGTGATGGGGCGGGCGATGAGGACGCTCTGCACGTTGGCGGCGCTCCGAGCGATCGTGAGGCCGGCCCCGTAGGGCAGCTCACCGAACGTGGCGTTCGCTGAGAAGGCCACGACCGCGGCATCGGTGCTCGGCAGGATCCGCAGGCTCTCACCGTTCCCGACGGCCCGCTCGGACGTGCCGTCCTCGAAGGTCGCGCCGTCGAGGGTGACCGTCCCGGTGTGGGTGCCCGGTGGCAGGGTGGTGACGCCGGAGGAGATGAAGTCGACGGCGAGTTCGGTTCGGACGAGGTCGAATCCGTCCTCGCCGCGTTCGATGGACATGGTGGCGCTCGCTCCCCGACTCGCGCCGCCGGGACCGTCGGCCTCGGCGAGCATCTGATGGGCCCGGGAGAGCACGCGGTCGGCGCTCGCTCCTGCCCGAGCGGCGATCTGCGCCGGCGTCCACCCGTTCAGGCCGGTGATGATCCAGGTGGCGAGCTGGCCCGCAGCTGCCTCGTCGGCGTCCTGGCTGGCGCCCCAGTGCCGCGACAGGTAGGCCAGGCGGGCGGCGTCCTCGGGGGTGAACCACCCGAGCGATGATCCGTCGACGTGCTCGTAGGCGTGACCCGGCGGGATCGGGAGGTCGAGGTTGATGCAGAACCCGACCGTCCCGTCGTCGAAGGCCCACGAGCCGAGCCAGCGGCCGTTCGACGCGTCGCGGTGACCGTAGGCGGCGCCGGTGGCGGTCAGTGCGGAGGATGCGGTCGCGCCGCCGAGGACGATGCCGAGGACGAGCGTGAGCAGGATCGGGACGGCTGCCAGGAGCCGGAGGATCCGCGGTCTGCCGCCGAGGAGGCGGCCGGTCTGGGGGAGGTGGTGTGTTGTCATGCCCCCATCGTGCGAACCACGGCACCTCGGTCAGCCGGGCGGGAATCCGAATGTGGACGGGACGGCTCCGCCAATGGGCTGTGGAGGGCGGTGCTGGAACGTCGTCAGCCGAGGTGGCGGGCCGCCTCCGTGCGATCGCGCTCTCGCATCGCCCGGAGGTACCAGGCGGAGGGTGCCGCGCGCAGTCGCTGCGGAAGACGCGGCCAGACGGCCCGCGCGACGGCGACCCGCCGCGCGAAGCGACGCTGCTGCCGCGGCGTCCAACGGAACCCGTAGGCGCTCCGCAGGCCGTCGGGCAGCAGTCCCGCCGTCACGAGCCGGACGAGCGGGAGCAGGCACCGGACGGGGAGCGGCGCCGCGCGAGCGGTCAGGAGCTCGATCGAGACGCGCGCGCGCCTCCGCGGTGACGTGGAGTCCCGCGACCCGGGCTGCGAAGTACTCGTCGAACGCGGCCCGGGTCGGAGGCCAACGGTCGGGCGGGAGCTGCAGGCTCGTCCCCACGATCGCGTACTCACGGTGCAGGCGCTCCCGCGACTCCTCGTCGAGCGGGCCGAACACGAGCTCGTAGACCTGGACGGCGGTGTCGTACAGCGTGGCCGCGACCCAGAGTTGCGCGTCGTGGTCGAAGGCCGAGTACCCGGGAGCGGCCTCGCCCGGCCGGGCTGCGGACCGGTCGCGTGGGCGTGGTTCACCCGCCGGGCCGCGCTGCGCTGCTCGTCCGGCGTGCCGAGGGCGAGCGCGTAGACGAAGGTGAGGGTGGCGTGCAGCCGGTCGAGCGGACGGGAACCGAAGTCGCTGTGCCGGGCCACCCCGGCGGCGACCGAGGGGTCCGCGATCTGCAGCAGGATGGCCCGCCCGGCGCCGGCGACGAGGATGCCCTCGCGAGCGAGGTCCGCCATGCCGGTCATGGACCCGACCTTAGTCGTTCACTGCGAACGTCCGGTTGCGGCGCAGCGCTGGGGGTAGAGTCGTCACTGGCCCTTTTTCTCTCGCCGCCGAGATAACGCGCGGCCGAAAATCGCCACGACAATCACAGCAGAACGCGCGAAGCGCGGATGGGAATGACACGTGGATCTTTACGAGTATCAGGCACGAGACCTGTTCGAGCAGTACGAGGTGCCGGTCCTCGCCGGCATCATCGCCGACACCCCGGACGAGGTGCGGGCCGCGGCCGAGCGTCTCGGCGGCGTGGTCGTCGTCAAGGCGCAGGTGAAGGTCGGAGGCCGCGGCAAGGCCGGCGGCGTCAAGGTCGCCAAGACCCCCGACGAGGCCTACGAGGCGGCGAAGGCCATCCTCGGACTCGACATCAAGGGTCACGTCGTCAAGCGCGTGATGGTCGCGGCCGGCGCACGCATCGCCCAGGAGTTCTACTTCTCGGTGCTGCTCGACCGCGCCAACCGGTCCTACCTGTCGCTCACGAGCGTCGAGGGCGGCATGGAGATCGAGCAGCTCGCGGTCGAGAAGCCCGAGGCGCTCGCGCGCATCGAGGTGAACCCGCTCACCGGTGTCGACAAGGCGGCCGCGGTCGAGATCGCGAAGGCTGCGAACTTCCCCGAGGAGCTCGTCGACCAGGTCTCCGACGTCTTCGTGAAGCTCTACGACGTCTACAAGGGCGAGGACGCGACGCTCGTCGAGGTCAACCCGCTCGTCCTCACGGAGGAGGGGCGCATCGTCGCCCTCGACGGCAAGGTCTCGCTCGACGAGAACGCCGCCTTCCGTCACCCGAACCACGCCGAACTCGAAGACACCGCAGCCGAGGACCCCCTGGAGCTCAAGGCCAAGGAGAACGACCTCAACTACGTCAAGCTCGACGGCGAGGTCGGCATCATCGGCAACGGCGCTGGGCTCGTCATGTCCACGCTCGACGTCGTCGCCTACGCGGGCGAGCAGCACGGCGGCGTGAAGCCGGCCAACTTCCTCGACATCGGCGGCGGCGCCTCGGCCGAGGTCATGGCAGCAGGCCTCGACGTCATCCTCGGCGACGCCCAGGTGAAGAGCGTGTTCGTCAACGTCTTCGGTGGCATCACCGCCTGCGACGCCGTCGCGAACGGCATCGTGAAGGCGCTCGAGATCCTCGGTGACGCAGCGACGAAGCCGCTCGTGGTCCGCCTCGACGGCAACAAGGTCGCGGAGGGCCGCGAGATCCTCGCCGCCGCCGCGCACCCGCTCATCACGCTCGCCGCAACCATGGACGAAGGCGCCGACAAGGCCGCCGAGCTGGCTTCGAAGTAAGGGATCGCACAAGCATGTCAATCTTCCTCAACAAGGACTCCAAGGTCATCGTCCAGGGCATCACCGGCGGCGAGGGCACCAAGCACACGGCGCTCATGCTGAAGGCCGGCACCCAGGTGGTCGGTGGCGTGAACGCCCGCAAGGCCGGCACGACCGTGACCCACGACGGCGGCGTCGAGCTGCCCGTGTTCGGCACGGTCGCCGAGGCCATCAAGGAGACCGGCGCAGACGTGTCGATCGCCTTCGTGCCCCCGGCATTCACCAAGGACGCGGTCATCGAGGCCATCGACGCCGAGATCCCGCTGCTCGTCATCATCACCGAGGGTGTGCCGGTCGGCGACTCCGCCGAGTTCTGGGCCTACGCCCAGTCGAAGGGCTCGAAGACCCGCATCATCGGCCCGAACTGCCCCGGCATCATCACGCCGGGGGAGTCGCTCGTGGGCATCACGCCCGCGAACATCGCCGGCAAGGGACCGATCGGCCTCGTGTCGAAGTCGGGCACCCTCACGTACCAGATGATGTACGAGCTGCGCGAGATCGGCTTCTCGACGGCGATCGGCATCGGCGGCGACCCGATCATCGGCACGACGCACATCGACGCGCTCGCCGCGTTCGAGGCCGACCCCGAGACCAAGGCCATCGTCATGATCGGCGAGATCGGTGGCGACGCCGAGGAGCGCGCGGCCGACTTCATCAAGGCGAACGTCACGAAGCCGGTCGTCGGCTACGTCGCGGGCTTCACCGCGCCCGAGGGCAAGACGATGGGCCACGCCGGCGCGATCGTCTCGGGCTCCGCAGGTACCGCGCAGGCGAAGAAGGAGGCCCTCGAGGCCGCCGGCGTCAAGGTCGGCAAGACGCCGAGCGAGACCGCCGACCTCATGCGCGAGATCATCGCCTCGCTGTAACACCCGCAGCTCGACTGCGACCACGACGCGACGCCCGGATCGGGCGTCGCGTCGTGGCGTTTCGGCCCACGCACGCCGTGTGCCTGACCGTCCGCACGCGCGGCTCCAGGTAGGGTCGAAGGCGCATGAACCGTCTGACCGTCGCCCTCCTCGCCGCCCTCGATGCCACCCTCGCCGTGGCCATCGGCATCGGTGTCGCACTCGTCCCACTCCTCGCCCTGTGGGCCCTGCACTTCCAGTTGGACGTCGACCCCGCCGCGCTCTGGCGGGGGGCCGTCGACATCTGGGCGCTCGGCAACGGCTCGAGCATGCGCATCACCCTCGACACGGCCCTCGTCACGCAGCTCGGCCTGCCTGCCGGGATGGAACCGTTCCTCGTCTCCCTGGCGCCCCTCGCCTTCACGATCGGCACGGTCCTGTTCGGCCTGCGCACCGGGGCCCGCGCGGCACGCAGCACCTGGTGGCAGGGTGCCGTCGTGCTGTCGGTGCTCGTGTTCGCCCTGCTCTCGTTCCTCGTGACCCTCACCGCCCTCCACCCGGCGGTGCGTCCCTCGATCGTCCAGGGGACCCTCGCGCCGACCGTGCGCTTCGCAGGCGGGGTCGTGGTCGCCGCGCTGTGGGTCCGGTTCCGAGAGCAGGACGCGGCCGATCCGATCCTCGACGGACTCCGCGCGATGCGGGACCGGATGCCGGACGGGACCTGGTCGATGGTCGTCGCGGCGCTGCGTGGTGGAGCACTCGCCGCCACCGGACTCGTGGCGGTCTCCGCGGTCCTGACCGCCATCCTCATCGCCGTCGGCTACGGCGCCATCATCTCCCTGCATGAGAGCGCGCAGTTCGGCGTCCTGGGCGGTGCCATCGTCACCGGCGCCGAACTCCTGTACCTGCCGAACCTCGTGATCTGGGCCATGAGCTGGATCACCGGCGCGGGCTTCGCCATCGGGAGCGGCACGGCGATCTCGCCGATCGGCACGCTCGTCGGGCCCATGCCGGCCGTGCCGGTCCTCGGCGCCATCCCGACGGGGGAGAGCCCACTCGGTTTCGCGGTCCTCGTGGTCCCGGTCGTCATCGGATTCGCCGCTGCCGTGGTGCTGCGCCGTCGTCTGCTCGTCGACCTCGACGGGCGTGGCGGGCTCGCACGGCTGGCGGTCGTCGGTCTCGGCGTCGGGGTCACAGCGGGCATCATCGTCGGTGTCCTCGCCGCCCTCTCGGCGGGCGCGGCAGGCCCAGGCCGCCTCATCGAGGTCGGCCCGAACGGTTGGGCGACGGGCCTGTGGACCACGCTGACGGTCGGGATCGCGGCCGTGGTCGGCATGGCGGCCGGTCCGACGCATCTCGCCGAGGAGGACCGCCTCCCGGAGCTGCACGCCCAGCCGAGCGGCCGGGGTGCCCGCGACCGATAGGATGCTCTGGTGCTGTCACTCGTCGTGCTGATCTCCGGTGGCGGATCCAATCTCCGCGCCCTCCTCGAAGCCTCACGCGACGCGGATTTCCCCGCTCGCGTCATCGCCGTCGGTGCCGATCGGGAGGCTGACGGCCTCGCCCACGCTGAGGAGTTCGGCATCCCGTCGTTCACCGTCCCCTACTCGTCCTTCGACTCGCGGGCGGAATGGGGCGCGGCCCTCCTCGAACAGATCCGGGTCTGGAACCCGGACGTCCTCGTCCTCAGCGGCCTCATGCGCCTCCTGCCGCCCGTCGTCGTCGACGCCCTCTCGCCGCGCATCATCAACACGCACCCCGCGTACCTCCCCGAGTTCCCGGGTGCGCACGGCGTCCGGGACGCCCTGGCGGCAGGCGCCTCGCAGACCGGGGCATCGATCATCGTCGTCGACAACGGCGTCGACGCGGGACCGATCATCTCGCAGGAGCGCGTCCCCGTCCTGCCCGAAGACACGGAGCACAGCCTCCACGAGCGGATCAAGCCGGTGGAGCGTCGACTCCTCGTCCAGGCCGTCCGCGACCTCGCCACCGGAACCATCGACCTCGAGGCGCTCTCCACGGCGTCCCGCCCGCCAGCAGAAGGAGCACCCCAGTCATGAGCGGTCCCAGCCACGACCACAGCCTCTACCGCGAACGCGACCTCGTCCCCGTCCGCCGGGCGCTGATCTCGGTCAGCGACAAGACCGGGCTGCTCGAGCTCGCCGGCGCACTCGCCGCAGCGGGCGTCGAGATCGTCTCCACCGGGTCCACCGCGGCGACCATCCGCGGTGCGGGCCACACGGTGACCGATGTGTCCGAGGTCACCGGATTCCCCGAGTCGCTCGACGGTCGGGTCAAGACCCTGCACCCCTCGGTGCACGCCGGACTCCTCGCCGACCTGCGGCTCGAATCCCACGAGGCCCAGCTCGCCGAGCTCGGCATCGAGCCGTTCCAGCTCGTCGTCGTGAACCTGTACCCCTTCGTCGAGACGGTCGCGAGCGGCGCAGCCGGTGACGACGTCGTCGAGCAGATCGACATCGGTGGACCGGCGATGGTGCGCGCCTCGGCGAAGAACCACGCCAACGTCGCGATCGTGGTCTCTCCCGAGCGCTACGGGCTGATCACCGAGGCCGTCGCCGCCGGCGGCACCACGCTCGCGCAGCGTCGCTCGCTCGCCGCGCAGGCCTTCGACCACACCGCCTCCTACGACGCGGCTGTGTCCGCGTGGTTCGCGAGCACGGAGACGACCGCAGCCGAGGCCTTCCCCAGCACGCTGACCGTCACCGGTCGTCGCGAGGCGGTGCTGCGCTACGGCGAGAACTCGCACCAGGCCGCGGCGCTGTACGTCCGTCCGGGCGGTGCCGGGATCGCCCAGGCGACGCAGTTGCACGGCAAGGAGATGTCGTACAACAACTACGTCGACGCCGACGCGGCAGTCCGCGCGGCCTACGACTTCGCCAACCCCGCCGTCGCGATCATCAAGCACGCGAACCCGTGCGGTATCGCCTTCGCGAACCCGAAGGCACCCGACCCGATCGCCTCGGCCCACCGTCGGGCGCACGAGTGCGACCCGGTCTCCGCCTTCGGCGGCGTCATCGCGGCCAACCGCGTCGTGACCCTCGGCATGGCCGAGACGGTCAAGGAGATCTTCACCGAGGTGCTCGTCGCCCCGGGCTTCGAGGACGCCGCGCTCGAGGTGCTCAAGACGAAGAAGAACCTGCGGCTCCTGCAGCTGCCGGAGGACTTCGTGCGCGAGGACCGCGAGGTCCGGCAGATCTCCGGTGGCCTGCTCTACCAGGACGCGGACCGCTTCGCCGACGACCCCCAGGACACCGCCAAGGGCTGGACGCTCGTCACTGGCGAACCCGCCGACGACGACACCCTGCTCGACCTCATCTTCGCGTGGAAGGCGTGCCGCTCGGTGAAGTCCAACGGCATCCTGCTCGCCAAGGGGAGCGCGAGCGTGGGCGTCGGCATGGGTCAGGTCAACCGCGTCGACTCCTGCCACCTCGCCGTGAGCCGAGCCGGTGACCGTGCCGCGGGTTCCGTCGCGGCCTCGGACGCCTTCTTCCCGTTCGCCGACGGCCTGCAGGTCCTGCTCGACGCCGGCGTGCGCGCGGTCGTGCAGCCCGGTGGTTCCGTCCGCGACGAAGAGGTCATCGCTGCGGCCGAAGCCGCCGGCGTGACCATGTACTTCACGGGGGAGCGTCACTTCTTCCACTAGGCCGTGCCGCCCGCCCCTGTGGGGGTTCTGGGCAGGCTCGTGGTGATCTCCCAGCGGCGTCGGACCCTCGTGGCCCGACGCCGCTGTGTCGTTGAGCTACGGTTGTCGAATGACTGCCACCTGGAGCCGCAAGCTCATCGCATCCGCCGCCGCCGCCGTCGCGACCATCGTCGTGGGCTTCCTGGGGGTCATGTTCGTCACGTTCGTCGGCTACCAGTTCGCCGGGACGATCTTCGCCCAGGCGAGTCCGTACTTCTTCGAGAGCACGATCATCACCTTCGTGCTGCTGCTGATCGTGGGCGTCGTCGGCCTCTACCGGTACCGACTCCTCGCCCTGCTGGGCGGCGCCGCCCTCGCCGTCATCGGAGCGCTCCTCGGGCTCATCGTCCAGGTGGCGACGACGGGGCAGCCCATCGACAGCACCGTGCTCGGCAGCATCGTCGCGACGCTCATCAGCCTCAACCTCGTCTTCGTGGTCGTCGTCGCGCTCTCCGCGGCCTTCATCGGATACCCCGTGTACTGGATGGTCGTCCGCACGCAGGACGCCGTGCTCGACGACGGACGCCGCATCGCACTCGTGCGGATGCCCGCCTCCAACCTTGCTGAAGGCCTCGTGACGCACCTGGAGCGCACGCCGATCGACACCGAACTCGCCGACAAGCAGTGGGACGCGTACGTCGCAGCGTTCGACGCCGCCGGCTGGGACACCACCGAGGTCTCCTGGGCCGACCAGCTCGCCGACTCCGTCTTCATCGAGGACGCCGTCATCGTGATCGGCGACGTCGCCGTGGTGACCCGACCGGGCGCCGAGAGCCGTCGCCCCGAGGTCGTCGCAGCCGAGACCACCGCCCGTGAGCTCGGCCTCCGGATCCACCGCATCGAGGGCGAAGGCACCCTCGAGGGCGGCGACGTCCTCCGGGTCGGCACGACCGTCTACGTCGGTCGCAGCGGCCGCACCAACGCCGAAGGCGTCCGGCAGCTCCGAGCCATCCTCGCGCCGCTCGGGTTCGACGTCGTGGCGGTCCCCGTCACGACCGCCCTCCACCTGAAGTCGACCGTCACCGCGCTCCCCGACGGGACCGTGCTCGTCCACCCCGACCTCGTCGAGGACCCGTCCTTCTTCGGTCGCCACCTCGTCGTGCCCGAGCGCGAGGGCGTCGCGGTGGTCGAACTCGCGGAGGACACCGTGCTCATCTCCGCAGCCGCTCCCAAGACGGCTGCGCTGCTCGAGGACCGCGGCTACACCGTGGTCCAGGTGGACATCAGCGAGTTCGAGAAGCTCGAGGGCTGCGTGACCTGCCTGTCCGTGCGGGTCAGCTGAGTCGATCGTGGAGCAGCAGGCTGGAGCGCGCGGGGGTCGGGATCTGAGCCGGAGGACCGTCGCGCAGCGACTGGACATCCCGCTCGAGATGGCCAGGCACCACGGGATCCCGCCGTTCTGGTCGACGGACCAGTTGGCGGCGTTCCTGGCCGACCCGCCGGCCTGGTACGTGCAGTCACGCGCGAACCGGACCGGGAAACGGCCGGTCTGGGTGGAGTTGCGGTGCACGATCTGCGGCACCAGTGAGACGCTCCGCCCGAAGAAGTGGTGGCCGGAGTTCTCGATGGTGAGCTGCTCCTGGCACGGCGCCGACGAGCTGCCTCCGGTGCCTGAGGGCGCCCGTCGGCGCGAGGTCGACGGCATCGGAGCCTTCGTCGGCATCGTCGACGAACCGACCTCCTGACGACGAGCGCACCCGGTCCGGTGCGTGCAACCGCATGGATCCCTTGCAGCCCGACGGCCGATTCCCATAGTCTGGTCTGCTGCGCCGAACCTCGTTCACCGTGATCGGTCGCCGTCCGCGTTCGAGTGCGACCTGTGCACCCGGCCCGCGGCTCTCGCCCCACAGGATGAGGAGGATGCCATGACGCTCTCGAACCACACCGCGCTCGCGCCGACGGTCGATCGTGCACGCTCCGCCTCGAGCCGCCGCCCGGTGGCCGTCCCGGCGCCAGCCGGACGCGACGCCGCAGCGGACGCCGACGCTTAGCACGAGCGCCAGGCAGTCCACCTCACCATCCGTCCGGCCTCGTCCGGGCCCGTCACCGGATGCTGCGACCTCGCACAGCGACCTCGCCGTCCGGCCGTTCCACGACCATCATTCCGTCGGTGATCGACGTCACCGACACTCTCGCAAGGAATCCTCGCAATGACTCCGCTCGGCGATGAACGCCGTCCTGTCCAACCGCGTCAGAGCACCTTCCGTGCCCTGATGCGGATCTACCCGTTCGCGAAGACGGCCATGCCGCGGATCGTGCTCGGCATGGTCGCCGCGCTCGTCGCCGGCCTGGTGGCGCTCGCGATCCCGCTCGTGCTGCAGGCCCTCGTCGACGGCCCGCTCTCGACCGGCGACTCCTCGCAGATCTGGCCGGCGGTGCTCGTGGTCCTCGCGCTCGGTGTCCTCGAGGCGGTCATGATCGCGCTGCGCCGCTGGTTCGTCCTGACTCCTGGGACGCACGTCGAGGCGCGGATGCGCAATGCGCTGTTCGCCAAGCTGCAGGACCTCCCCGTGACCTTCCACGACCGCTGGCAGAGCGGGCAGCTGCTCTCGCGCGCCGTCAGCGACCTCGGACTCATCCGCCGGTGGATCTCGTTCGGCTTCGTGCTCCTGATCGTCAACGGTGTCACGATCGTCATCGGTGCGGTCATCCTGTTCACCTGGAACTGGCTGCTCGGACTCATCTTCATCGCGCTCGCCATCCCCGTGTGGGTGTTCGGGTTCACCTTCGAGGGGCGGTACTCGGTGATCGCCCGGCGCAGCCAGGACCAGGCCGGTGACCTGGCGACCGCCGTCGAGGAGTCCGTCCACGGCATCCGGGTGCTCAAGGCGTTCGGTCGAGGCAAGCACGCCCTGCGGAGCTTCGCGTCGCGCGCCGAGGACCTGCGGGGCACCGAGATCGAGAAGGCGAAGGCCATCGCGGGGATCTGGTTCTGGCTGGTCCTGTTGCCCGACGTCGCCTTCGCGCTCTGCCTGTTGGCGGGGGTCTGGCTCGCGTCGATCGGCGAACTCACCGTCGGTCAGCTGTTCGCCTTCTTCGCGACGGCCACGATCCTGCGGTTCCCGATCGAGTCGATCGGCTTCCTGCTCGCGATGACCTTCGACACCCGTACGGCGACCGACCGGTATTTCGAGGTCATCGACTCGGTCAACACGATCACCGACCCCGAACACCCCGAGCGCATCCGTGAACCGCGTGGTGAGCTCGTGTTCGAGGACGTGCACTTCCGCTACCAGGACGCACCCGACCGCTACGCGGACGTGGTGAACGGCGTCGACCTCCGGCTCGAGCCGGGGGAGACCATGGCACTCGTCGGTCTGACGGGCTCCGGGAAGTCGACCATCACGGCACTGACCACCCGCCTGTACGACGTCACGGGCGGGCGGATCCTGCTCGACGGGGTCGACATCCGCGCGCTCACCCGGGAGGACCTGCGCCGGCACATCGCCATGGCGTTCGAGGATGCGACCCTCTTCTCGGCGAGTGTCAAGGAGAACGTCCTCCTCGGGCGGGACGACATCGACCTCGACTCCGCGGAGGCCGATCGGATCCTGCACGAGGCGCTCGACATCGCCCAGGCCGGGTTCGTCGACGAACTGCCGAACGGTGTGGAGACGTTGGTCGGTGAAGAGGGGCTCAGCCTGTCCGGTGGGCAGCGTCAGCGGCTCGCACTCGCGCGTGCGGTGGCCGCGCGGCCGGAGGTGCTCGTGCTGGACGATCCGTTGTCGGCGCTCGACGTCGACACCGAGGCGCTCGTCGAGGCGGCACTCCGCCGAGTGCTCGCCTCCACCACGGCCCTGATCGTCGCCCACCGGCCGAGCACCGTCACCCTGGCGGACCGCGTCGCCCTCCTGGAGGACGGTCGCATCACCGCCGTGGGTCGCCACAGTGAGCTGTTGCAGCACAACGCCCATTACCGCTACGTGATCTCGAGTCTGGAAGACGACGAACGAGAGTCCAACCGCCAGGAGGTGAACCTGTGACCCCGCCGACGACCGTCCACGGAGTGGAGGGTGAGGAGCGCGACGACCTCACCCGTGACGAGTCCGCGCACATCCGGCGCCGTTCGCTGCGCCTGCTCGGATCGCTGCTCGCGCCCCTGCGCCTGCGCGTGATCGCCGCCATGACCATCGTCGTGGTGTCGACCGCCGCCCAGGTCGCCGGGCCCGCGCTGATCGCCATCGGCATCGACCGGGCCCTCCCGGCCGTCCTGGAACGCGCCGACTGGATGCCGGCCTTCCTCGTGGTCGGCGCGTACCTGCTGACCGGCGCCGCCGGTGCGACGCTGATCTCCTGGTACACCGTGCTCGCCGCTCGGATCAGCCAGGCGATCCTGATCGACCTGCGGAAGCGCGTGTTCCTGCAGACACAGCGGCTCAGCCTCGACTTCCATGAGAGCTACACCTCGGGTCGCATCATCTCCCGGCAGACGAGCGACCTCGACTCCATCCGCGAGCTGCTCGACTCCGGCATCAACCAGCTCGTGTCCGGCGTGCTGTACATGGGGTTCACGGCCGTGGCCCTCGTCCTCGTGGACTGGGTCAGCGGGCTGGTGCTGCTCGGGTCGCTCATCCCGCTGTTCGTGCTCACGCGCTGGTTCCAGCTCCGCTCGCAGCGGATGTTCCGCGAGTCGCGGGTCCGGTCGGCGAAGCTCATCGTGTTCTTCGTGGAGGCGATGACCGGCATCCGCGCCGTGAAGGCGTTCCGGAAGGAGCGGCGGAACGAGCGCGCGTTCGGCGAGCTCGTGGAGCAGTACCGCGACACCAACGCCCGGGTCATCCAGCTGTTCGGGGTGTTCGATCCCGGACTGGTGTTCATCGGCAACGTCTCCGTCGCCGTGGTGCTCCTCGTCGGCGGGTTCCGCGTCGCGGACGGACAGCTCGCGATCGGAGCGCTGCTCGCGGCGCTCCTCTACACGCGCCGGTTCTTCGACCCGATGGAGGAGATGGCGATGTTCTACAACTCCTACCAGTCGGCCGCGGCGGCACTCGAGAAGATCTCCGGCGTGCTCGAGGAGCGTCCCGGGGTGCCCGACCCGGTCGCGCCGGTCGACCTGTGGACGTCGCAGGGACGGATCACCTTCGACGACGTGACGTTCGCGTACGCCGCCGACCGGGTGGTGCTCCCGAAGTTCGACCTCGAGATCCCCGCAGGGCAGACCATCGCGCTCGTCGGCACGACCGGTGCGGGCAAATCGACGCTCGCGAAGCTCATCAGTCGGTTCTACGACCCGACCGACGGTGCGGTGCGCCTCGACGGCATCGACCTGCGCGACCTGCACCCGAAGGACCTCCGTCGGGCGATCGTCATGGTGACGCAGGAGGCGTACCTGTTCTCCGGCTCGGTCGCCGACAACATCGCGTTGGGCAAGCCCGACGCGACGATCGAGGAGATCACCGCCGCAGCGAAGGCCGTCGGCGCGCACACCTTCATCGAGGCGCTGCCGAACGGCTACGACACCGACGTGAACAAGCGCGGTGGTCGGGTCTCGGCCGGCCAGCGGCAGCTCCTGTCGTTCGCACGGGCGTTCCTCGCGGATCCGGCCGTGCTGATCCTCGATGAAGCGACCGCTTCGCTCGACATCCCGAGCGAGCGACTCGTCCAGGAGGCGCTGCAGACCCTGCTCGCGGACCGTACCGCGATCATCATCGCGCACCGGTTGTCGACCGTCGCGATCGCCGACCGGGTGCTCGTGATGGAGCATGGCCGGGTGATCGAGGACGGCGCGCCCGCGGAGCTCATCGGCGGGACGGGTCGGTTCGCCGCGATGCACGCCGCCTGGCGGTCTTCGGTCGGCTGACCCGGACCGCGCAGGCGTGTCCACGGGGTCCTCCGGTGACGGAGTGACCCCGTGGGCACTACACCTCGTCTCGTCGACCTGCCACAATGAGCGGATGACCAGTCTGGAACCGCGTTCGCTGCGTGTCGCCGTCGCGGACGACGCGGTGCTCCTCCGTGAGGGTGTCGCGCAGATCCTCAAGGCGGGTGGTCACGACGTGGTCGGCTCGTTCGGCTCGGCGGTCGACCTGGTCGATCGCATCGACGCGGGGCTGCAGCTCGACGCCGTCGTGCTCGACATCCGGATGCCGCCCACCCACACCGACGAGGGCATCGTCGCCCTCGAGCAGTTGCGGGCGTCGGGCTTCGCCGCCGGGGTGCTCCTGCTGAGCACCTACGCCGTGCCGTCCTACGCGGTCCGCGCGCTCGGCTCCGGTGGTGGCACCGGTTACCTGCTGAAGGATCGCGTCGCCGACTCCGGGACGCTCGTCGACGCCGTGGAGCGCGTGGCGGCGGGTGAGTCCGTCGTGGATCCCGAGGTCGTCTCCCTCCTCGTCGCGGAGCGGACCCGGTCGGACGGTCTCGACCACCTCACGGAGCGGGAACGTGAAGTCCTCACCCTCATGGCCGAGGGGCGGTCGAACTCCGGCATCGCGAAAGCGCTGGTCGTCAGTCTGAAGACCGTCGAAGCACACATCAGCCGCATCCTGGCCAAGCTCGGACTCGAGGACTCTCCGGCGGACCACCGCCGCGTCCTCGCGGTCGTGCGATGGCTGGAACACACGGATGGCTGACGGTCGCCCACACGGACGGGCGACATCGCTGCCGATCCCGGCACCGGCCGGCCGCGGTCGACTCCCGTGGCCGTTGCGACTCGGCATCCTGCTCGCCGCCGCGCTCGTGTGCGTCCTGTCGGTCGTGTTCGGCGTCGTCCAGCCGGGCGTCGCCGACGGCAACGGTCTGCCCTGGTTGGTGGGCCACCTCGCGGCGCTGGTGGCGGCGGGGCTGATCTGGTGGCTGGCTCCGACGGCCACTCCGGGGTGGGTGATCGTCGGGTACGCACTGGCCGAGACGGCCTACATGTGGGCGTACGGCGTCGACGCGGGCTGGCTCTGGCCGCTCCTCATGTCGATCTCCGTGCTCCCGGGGGTCGCGCTGGTGTGGCTCGCGCTGGCCTTCCCCGCCGGGCGGCTGCGGCGCGGCTTCGATCAGCGGCTCGTCATCACCGCATCGGTCTACCTCGTCACCTATGCGATCGTGACGCTCCTGGTGACGCCGAACCACGTGCTCGACGCGAGCCACGAGCGGAGTCGGTACGCCGTCCTCGCCGCCGGAGACGTGGCCGACGTGCTCGGTCGGGTCCATGCGGGTGTCATGGGGGCCTTCGCGGTCGTCGTCGCGGGTGTCGTGCTGCTGCGATGGGCGCGGAGCAGCGGAGCGGCCAGACAGGTGGCCTTCATCATGCCGGTCGCGTTCGTGCTGTGGCTCGTCATCGGGGTGGCGTGGTCCCTCGTCCGCCTCGGGGGATGGCCGGAGCACCTCCGGCTTTTCGTCGAGGACCTCAACGCGTTCTCGGTGGTGCTCGTTCCCGCGGCGTACGCGACGGGTCTCATCCGGATGCGGACGATCCGCGCCAGGGCCGTCGACCTGGTGCAGACCGGACAGCTGAGCGAGACCGGCCACGACCGCTGGGACGGTGCGGTGAAGACCGTCCTCGGCGACCGCACCGCCCGGCTCGTCTGGCCGGGATCGCAGCGGACCACCGACCGGGACCCACGCGGTCGGGCGATGTCGAGCGTCGGCGATGCGGACGCGCCGCTCGTGTACATCGAGCACGACGCGGCACTGCTCGACAACCCGCAGTTGCTCCGGTCGGTGTCGGCGTCGCTGCGCATCATGATCGACAACGAACGACTCACCGCTGAACTCCGCCACTCGTTGCGGGAGGTGAGCCGATCGCGGTTGCGCATCGTGCAGGCGGCCGACGAAGCGCGACGGCGGGCGGAGCGAGACCTGCACGACGGCTCGCAGCAGCAGCTGTTCTCCGTCGCCCTGCGACTCCGGATGGCGAGCGACGCGGCACGCGCCGACGGCCAACTCGCCCTGGCCGACGGCCTCGAGACCACCATCGATCAGCTCGCGAGCGCCATCAAGGAGCTCCGCGAGCTCGCCCGAGGACTGCATCCGGCGCTCCTGGCCGAGGGGGGACTGGTGCCGGCGATCGCCGAACTCGGGCGCCGGTGCACCGTCGTCACCAGGGTCACCGTCGAGCTGCGCGAGCGGCCCGGGCAACTCATCGAGGCGACCGTCTACTACGTCGTCTCGGAGTGCCTGGCCAACGTCACGAAGTACTCCGGGGCGTCCAGCTGCGAGGTGGTCGTCTCCGACGACCCCGACGGCGGGCTCCGGGTCGTCGTTGCGGACGACGGGGTCGGCGGTGCCGATCCTGCGCGGGGGAGTGGGTTGCGCGGCCTCGCGGACCGGGTCGACGCCGTGGGCGGGACGATGCGCGTCGAGAGCCCGGTCGGTGCCGGGACGGTCGTCTCGATCCACCTTCCCGGCTGATCGGGCGCGAATCCGGTCAGTACAGCAGCGCCTCGCGGCCCAGGCGGTATCGCCCGCCGCTCATCGGGACGATCGGTGTGCCTTCGGCCTCGTAGTGCTCGAGCGCGCGATCCTCGTGCCCCGTCGGAGGGAGACCGCCCGACCGGACGACTCGCCACCAGGGCACGGCATGCCCGTACTGCGCCATCACGCGACCGACGCCACGAGCCGACTTCGACCCGATGATCGACGCGACCTGGCCGTAGCTCAAGGCGCAACCCTCGGGGATGTCGGCGACGACGGCCAGTACGGCCTCGGCGAACGCCTCAGCCGAGTCCGTCGGTGACGACCCGCTCACGGCCTCAGAGACTGATGCTGCCGATGGTCTCGCCGTACTGGGTCTCGCCGACGGGGGTGAACCCGACGCGGAGGAAGAACGCCTCGGGACCGAGATCACCGGGCTCGTAGATGACGTTGACGTGGTCGAAGTCACGCTGCTTGGCCTCCTCGATGAGCGAGGCCACCGCGAACCGGCCGACGCCCCGGCCCTGGTCGTCGGCGTCGACGTTGATGCGCCACAGGGCGGAGCGGAACTCCTCCTGCGTCGACTCGTGGTCGAAGTTGGCGGAGATGAAGCCGACGACCTCGTCGCCGTCGAGGATGACGCGCTGCCAGGAGGTGGCGGGGTTCACGACCGCGGCGGCGACCGCGTAGGACACCGGGGCGATGAACTGCTCCTGCCCGGGTTTCATGGTGAGCGCGTTGACCGCCACGATCGTCGATGCGGACAGTTCTTCCAGACGCAGCTCAGCCATGTCCTTAGGCTAACCGGTCGAGCCGACCGCGGATAGTCCGGCCCCCGGGCGACACGCGGTGACCGCCGACTTCCACGGCCGACCCACAGCTGGGGTCGGGGACGGAACCAGGCCATCCGCAACTGTCTCGATGTCAAGAGACCTGGCGGGTCTTGTAAGCTAGGGCGTGGCCGTGCCGTCCACCTTTCGGATGCGGTCTCCTCCATGCCATGCGGAGCACTCCACCGCGTGCGCACCTCCGTAGGCCGCTCGGCTCAGGGCGGCATCAGAAAGGACAACCAGTGTCGAAGATCAAGGTCGAAGGCACCGTCGTCGAACTCGACGGCGATGAGATGACTCGCATCATCTGGCAGTTCATCAAGGACTCGCTCATCCACCCCTACCTCGATGTGAACCTCGAGTACTACGACCTCGGCATCGAGAAGCGTGACGAGACGGACGACCAGATCACGATCGACGCCGCGCACGCCATCCAGAAGCACGGCGTCGGCGTCAAGTGCGCGACCATCACCCCCGACGAGGCCCGTGTCGAGGAGTTCGGTCTCAAGAAGATGTGGCGGAGCCCGAACGGCACCATCCGCAACATCCTCGGCGGCGTCATCTTCCGCGAGCCCATCATCATCTCGAACATCCCGCGTCTCGTGCCCGGGTGGAACAAGCCGATCATCATCGGCCGCCACGCGTTCGGCGACCAGTACCGCGCGACCGACTTCCTGTTCAAGGGCGAGGGCAAGCTCACGGTCGAGTTCACGCCCGACGACGGCTCGGAGCCGCAGAAGTTCGAGGTCTTCCAGTCGCCCGGCGACGGCATCGCGCAGGTGCAGTACAACCTCGACGCGTCGATCCGCGACTTCGCGCGTGCGAGCCTCAACTACGGCCTGAACCGCAACTACCCGGTGTACCTCTCCACGAAGAACACCATCCTCAAGGCCTACGACGGCCGGTTCAAGGACATCTTCCAGGAGATCTTCGACGCGGAGTTCAAGGAGCAGTTCGAGGCTGCCGGCATCACCTACGAGCACCGACTCATCGACGACATGGTCGCCTCGGCCATGAAGTGGGAGGGCGGTTACGTCTGGGCCTGCAAGAACTACGACGGCGACGTGCAGTCCGACACCGTGGCGCAGGGCTTCGGCTCGCTCGGTCTCATGACGAGCGTGCTGGCCACGCCCGACGGCAAGATCGTGGAGGCGGAGGCCGCACACGGCACCGTCACGCGCCACTACCGCCAGCACCAGCAGGGCAAGCCCACGTCGACGAACCCGATCGCCTCGATCTTCGCGTGGACCCGTGGCCTGCAGCACCGAGGCGTGCTCGATGGCAACCAGGAGCTCATCGAGTTCGCGGCGACCCTCGAGGACGTCGTCATCAAGACGGTCGAGTCCGGCGCCATGACGAAGGACCTCGCGCTCCTCGTCGGCCCCGACCAGGCCTACCAGACGACCGAGGAGTTCCTCGAGACCATCTCGGCGAACCTCAAGGCACGCCTGGCCTGATGACGTCGGCCTGACCGACACCAGCACCACACGGACGGGGTCCGGGAGCACACGCTCCCGGGCCCCGTCCGCCGTTCGGGTCTCGACGTCGGTCCGGACGGTCGTGTTAGCGTCGATGGACCACCTCGACGACGAAGTGAGGACCATCGATGTCACCGATGACGAGAAGACAGTTGCTCGCCTGGGCTGCAGCGGGCGGTGCGACCGCGCTCCTGGCGGGCTGTTCCACCCCGGGGACGGTGTCGCCGAACACCGGTCCGACGATCGCCCCGGCCGCCGCCGGTGAACGGATCACGCTCACGTACTGGGCCTGGTTGAAGGACCTCCAGAAGGTCGCGGACGTCTGGAACGCCGACCACCCGAACGTGCAGGTCGAGGCGGTCTGGATCCCCGGAGGCAACGACGGCGGGTATCAGAAGCTCTACTCGGCGCTCGCCGCGGGTGGTGGTCCGGACCTCGCGCAGGTCGAGATGCGGACGCTCCCCGAGTTCCTGCTCGTGAACGGGTTGGTCGACCTCCGGCGCTACGGCGCGGACGAGGTCGCGTCGCGGTACAACGAGACCCTCTGGAACCAGGTCTCCTACGTCGACGGGGTCTACGGGATCCCACAGGACTCCGGTCCGATGGCGCTCTACTACCGCCCGGACCTGCTCGACCGGGTGGGCGCGAAGCCCCCGGCCACCTGGGACGAGTGGTTCCAGGTGGCGGGTGCGGTGCGCGAGGCCGACATGTACCTGGATTGCTTCGCCCTCGACGACGCGTCGTGGTTCGCGGCCATGGCGACCCAGGCCGGCGCGTCCTGGTTCCGTGTCGACGGCGACCGGTGGATCGTGGACATGACGGACGAGGCGACCCTGGAGACGGCCAGATTCTTCGACCGGGCCATCGACGAGGGCGTCATGACCACCTCCTACAGTCAGTTCTCACCGGCCTGGTTCGCCGCTGCGGCGAAGGACTCGATCGCGTCGCTCGCCGGAGCCAGCTGGGGAGACGCCCTCCTGCAGGGCGTCTCGGGGGCCGAGGGCAAGTGGCGGGTCGCGCCGTTGCCCCGGTGGGGGAGCGAGGGGTACGGCTCGACCTTCCAGGGCGGGTCCACGGCTGCCGTCCTGGCGAACAGCGCCCACCCGAGGGAGGCGCTCGAGTTCGCCGTGTGGATGACCACGAGCGACGCCGGCATCGACGCCATGATCGAGCACTCCGGCATCGGGTGGTCGCCGAACGACGCCTACATCGGTGCCCGCCGACAGCAACCGAGCGAGTTCTTCGGTGGCCAGAACTACAACGAGGAGGTCTTCGTGCCGGCGGCCAAGGAACAGAACAACGAGTGGCAGTGGTGGCCACTCACCCAGCAGACCTTCAACATCCTCGCCGACGGGTTCCGGGCCAAGGCCTCAGGCGGCACCCTCGTGGACGCCGTGGTCCAGGGACAGCGCGACGTCATCACCGCCTTCCGCAACAAGGGCCTCCGGATCGAGGCGGCGTCGTGAGCGCCGTCACGGAACGCCCGGCGCGCGGTGTGGCGGACGACCCGTCGCGGTCAGGGGCGCAGCGCCGACGCCGGACCTCGGTCGCGGCTCCGTGGGTGCTCCTCGGGCCGTTCCTGGCGCTCTTCGTCCTCACCTTCATCCTGCCGATCATCGTCGCGATCGGCAGCAGCTTCCTCCGGGTCTCACGGAAGGGCGTCTTCGGCGAGGAAGGTGTCACGACCGAGTTCGCGTGGTTCTCCAACTACGCCCAGGCCCTGGAGAACGGCAACTTCATCGCCTCGATCGGCCGGATGCTCCTCTTCGGCGTCGTGCAGGTCACGGTCATGATCGCCCTGTGCACCCTGCTGGCGCTCCTCCTCGAGTCCGCCTCCGCGAAATGGCCGGGATTCTTCCGGGCCGTGTACTTCCTGCCCTACGGCATCCCCGGCGTGATCGCGACGATCCTCTGGTCGTTCCTCTACGTCCCGGGACTCAGCCCGATCATCGACATCGCCGGGGCGATGGGGATCGAGCTCGACTTCCTCGGCGCAGGCACCGTGCTCTGGTCCATCGCCAACATCGTGACGTGGACCTACACCGGCTACAACATGATGATCATCGTCGCCCAGTTGAAGGCCATCCCCGGCGAGGTGTACGAAGCCGCGAAGGTCGACGGCGCCGGGCCGTTCCGCGTCGCGATGAGCATCCAGCTCCCGCTCATCCGGCCGGCGCTCATCCTCACGACCGTGTTCTCCATCATCGGCACGCTCCAGCTCTTCGCCGAGCCCCAGGTGCTGCAGACCGTGTCGCCCGCGATCGACAACGAGTACACGCCGAACCTCAGCGCCTACACGACCGCGTTCGCCTACAACGACTACAACGTCGCCGCAGCGCAGGCGGTGCTCATCGCCGTTGTCGCGTTCGCGCTGTCGTTCATCTTCCTGCGTCTGACGTCGAGGAGGGCATCATGAGCGAGACCCGGAGCATCACGACCGCGACCTCGTCGAAGCGTGCCCGGCGGCTGAGCGACCAGCAGGGTCGACCCGGTGGGTCCAGGGCGATGCGGGTGCTCGTGACGGGCATCCTCGTCGTCGTCGCGGTCTACTTCCTGGTGCCGGTGTACTGGGTGGTGATCGCTGCGACCAAGAGCACCGAGGATCTGTTCGGCAGCAACGGCTTCCTCCTCGGCTCCGAGTTCTCATTGTGGTCGAACCTCCACGAGGTGCTCACCTACGACGGCGGCATCTTCGTCCGCTGGTTCGGCAACTCGGTGCTGTACGCGGGCGTGGGAGCCCTCATCGCGACGTACCTCGCCGCCGCAGGGGGGTACGCGCTCGCCAAGTACCGGTTCCGCGGGCGCAACCTCGTCTTCGGCACCATCCTCGGCGGGGTCCTCGTGCCGGGGACGGCCACCGCGCTCCCGCTGTTCCTGCTCTTCAGCCAGATGGGGCTCGCGAACACGTACTGGTCGGTGCTCCTGCCGTCGCTCGTCTCGCCGTTCGGGTTGTTCCTCTGCCGGATCTACGCCGACGCGACGATCGACGACTCGCTCATCGAGGCGGCACGGATCGACGGCGCGAGCGAGCTGCGGATCTTCCACACCGTGGGGCTGAAGATCCTCACGCCCGCGCTCGTGACCGTCTTCCTCTTCCAGCTGGTCGGCATCTGGAACAACTACTTCCTGCCGCTCGTCATGCTGTCCGACAGCACGCTGTACCCGATCACCCTGGGCCTCAACAACTGGCGGAGCCAGGTCGACCGCCTGCCGGAGTTCTACGAGCTGACGACCGGCGGCGCGCTGTTGTCGATCATCCCGTTGGCGATCGCGATGATCGTGCTGCAACGCTTCTGGCGTGGCGGGCTCACCGAGGGATCCGTGAAGTAGCCGTCGGCCCGGAGACGGCGACGGGCCCCGGATCAGCCGATCCGGGGCCCGTCGTCAGTCGTGTCGAGCTAGAGGCTGCAGGTGTTGCCGAGCGTCGTGAACTCGTCCTGGAGCTTCGTGAGTGAATCGGTGAGCCCGGTCTGGTCGACGTTCTGCGGGTCGTCGACAGCCGTCTTCGCGACGTCGATGAAGTCGTTGAGCGCCTTCACCGAGTCGTTCGCCGCGGTCTTCACCTCGTCGTTGGTGACCTTGTCGGCCGCCGCCTTGAACGTTCCGGAGAAGTCGTCGAGCTGGGTGACGGCCGCCTCAGGGTCGGAGGACAGCGAGCTCAGGCCCGACTGCAGCTGCGAAGCCGACTCCGTCACCTCGGACTGGATGAGCTTGCACGCATCCTCTTTGCTCTGGGCGCCGCCGGCACAGCCGGTGAGGAGCAGGCCCGAGACGGCGATCGCGCCGAGGAATGCTGCTGCGTTCTTCTTCATGGTGGTGTGATTCCCCCGTGTTCGGTGCCCGTGGCGGGCCCGCCCGCGCGCTGCGGGTCGGCCTCCAGGCTACCCGGTGGAGCCCGCCACCCGCAGGCGTGCGCGGCCCGATCATCGTGTGCGGTCGTCGTCGGCATGGACGCGAGCCCCGTTTATTTGTAAGCTTGGCGAACAAACCGGTGGTGCGAGCGGGTCGCACCACGGATCGAAGGAACCACAGCATGCAGACGCGCCACGACGCCCTCCGGAGACGAACCGCGTGAGGGTGGGACTCGACATCGGCGGCACGAAGACCGATGCCGTCGTCGTGACGGATGACGGCGCGCTCCTGCACCGGCTCAGGCTGGTCACCGGACGCGGTCCGGAAGCGGTCGTCGAAACCGCCGTCGAGGCCGTCAGCCGGCTCGCCGACGCCGTCGCGCGTCCGATCGACGCGTTCACGTCGGTCGGCGTCGGTATCCCCGGCCTCATCGTCCCGGGCACCGGCCGCGTGACCCACGCCGTCAACCTCGACGTGGAGGAACTCGAGCTCGGTGCGATCCTCGCCCAGCGCCTCGGGGTCCCCGTCGCCGTGGAGAACGATGTGAAGGCGGCGGCCCTCGGCGCCTGGCAGCTGCTCGACGGTTCCGGCACGATGGCCTACCTCAATCTGGGCACGGGCGTCGCCGCCGGCATCGTCACGGACGGCCGGCTCTGGCAGGGCTCGAGCGGGGTCGCCGGCGAGGTCGGGCATCTGTCGGTCGATCCGCTCGGTGACCGCTGCGGGTGCGGACAGCGCGGGTGCGTCGAGACCATGGCCGCCGGTGGTGCGGTCTCCGCCGCCTGGGGAGCCGACGTGGCGCTGCCGGTGCTCGACCTCTTCGACCATGCCGACGCCGGTGACCCGCGGGCCATCGCGCTCCGCGCACGCCTCGGTCACGGAGCGGCCGCGGCCGTCCGCATCCTGACCCTCACCGTCGACGCCGACGACATCGTCCTCGGAGGAGGACTCACCGCTCTCGGCGAGCGACTGCTCGCCGTCATCCGCGAGGCTCTGGCCGAATCCGCCGCCGGGTCTCGATTCGTCGCATCATTGCAACTGGAACAGCGCGTGCGCCTCGTGCCGACGGGATCCCCCGTCGCGGCGATCGGCGCAGCGCTCGTGGGAAGAGGAGAATCGTCGCATGGCTGAAGTCGTGATCGTGGGGGACAGCGGTGCCGCAGGCGCCCTCGTCGCGGAGGCGATCGTCGCCCTGATCGAGGAGCGTCCAGACGCCGTCCTCGGACTGGCGACGGGTTCGACACCGCTCCCCGTCTATGAGGCGCTCGCCGCACGCTCGCAGGGCCTCGACCTCTCGCAGGTGCGCGGGTTCGCCCTCGACGAGTACGTCGGCCTGCCGGCCGGGCACCCCGAGTCGTACCGTTCCGTCATCACCCGTGAGGTCGTCGAGCCGCTCGGCCTCGCGCCCGAGCGCATCCAGGTGCCGAACGGTGCGGCCGAGACCATCCAGCACGCCGGCGCCGACTACGAAGCGGCGATCCAGGCCGCCGGCGGCGTCGACCTGCAGATCCTCGGCATCGGCACCGACGGCCACATCGGGTTCAACGAGCCGGGCTCGTCGTTCGCCTCGCTCACCCGCGTGAAGACCCTGACGGAGCAGACCCGCCGGGACAACGCACGGTTCTTCGACTCGATCGACGACGTACCCATGCACTGCATCACCCAGGGACTCGGCACCATCCTCCGCGCGAGACACCTCGTCCTCCTCGCCTTCGGTGCGGGGAAGGCCGCTGCGATCGCCGCCGCGCTCGAGGGACCGCTCTCCGCGAACCTCCCCGGTTCGGCCGTGCAGCTGCACCCGCGTGCCACGGTGGTCCTCGACGAAGCGGCGGCGTCCGAGCTGCAGCACGCCGACTACTACCGCTACGCGTACGCCAACAAGCCCGCCTGGCAGGGCATCTGACGGCTCAGGCGACGCCCGCCAGGCGGAGGAGCGCCGTGGTGAGGGCTGCCGCGAGGACGATGACGACGAACGGCGCGTTCCTCCAGGCGAGGACGCCGGCCACCAGGACGCCCGAGAGTCGCGCGAATCCCGCGAACTGCTGGTCCTGGGTCAGGGCCGTGGTCGTGAGCACCGCCATGAGCAGGACGATGGCGGCGTCCGCGAGCAGCGTCTCGACCCGTTCCGAGACCTCGGTGCGGGTCCGCAGGAGTGGCCCGGCCAGGCGGAACGTGTAGGTGCCCACCGCGAGGATCAGGATCCCGACCAGCACGAGCATCGACTGGTTCATGCGGTGACCTCCGGCTTCGGCTGCTTCCGGCCGAAGCCGAACAGGAGACCGACGAGCGACAACAGGACGGGGATCCCCGCAGGGAGGAACGGCGTCGCGGCGACGGCGACGACCGCGCCGACGAGTGCGGCTCGGCGCGTCCGGCGCTCGCGGAGGGCGGGGAAGATGAGGGCGAGCAGGACGGCGGGGAACATCACGTCGAGTCCGAAGGCGTCCGTGTCCTCGATCACGGTGCCGGCGAAGGCTCCGAGTGCCGCGCCCGCCGGCCAGCAGAGGAGGATGCCGAGGCCACACGCCCAGAACGCGGCGCGCTTCCGCTCCAGGGTGTCCTGGTCGAGCGCGAAGACGACGGACTCGTCGTTGAGGAGGTGCGTCCCGAGCACGCGACGCCAGCCCGTACCGACGACCTCGTGGATCGCGAGGCCGAACGGCAGGTGACGGGCGTTCACGAGCAACCCTGCCAGGGCGGCGGTGAGCGGACTCCCGCCGGCCGCGACGATCCCGACGAACAGGATCTCCGATGCGCCGGCGAGGACGAGCAGGGCGAGCGCCAGCACGACCCAGGGCTGGATGCCCGAGTGCACGGCGACGGCTCCGTAGGAGATGCCGACCAGCCCGTCGGCGATGCAGACCAGCGCGATGGCCCGCGTGGTCGGCCGACCGAGGTGACTCCATATCGAACGCACGTACACTATATTGAACGTCGATCAAGCGTTCGTCAAATCGAACGCGTAACACTCTGGAGCGAACGCATGACGCAGCTCGAACCATCCGACGACGGAGCACCGCACGCCGCGGTCGCGGCGGCGCTGACCCGCGAGCGGCAGCGCACCGGCCTGTCACTCGCGGAGGTGGCCCGTCGAGCCGGGATCGCGAAGTCGACCCTCTCGCAGCTGGAGGCGGGGCTCGGGAACCCGAGTCTCGAGACCCTCTGGGCGCTCAGCGTCACCCTCGACGTCCCGTTCGCCCGCCTGGTCGAGCCGGTGCGGCGACCGGTCCAGGTGATCCGTGCCGGTGAGGGGCCGACCCTCGCCGCGTCCGGGGCGGACTACGTCGCGACGGTGCTGTCCGCGTGCCCGCCGAACGCCCGACGCGACATCTACCGCATCGTCGTCGAACCGGGGGAGCCGAGGCGTTCGGAGCCGCACATGCCGGGCGTCGTCGAGCACTGGATCCTCAGCACCGGTCGCGCGTCCGTCGGACCCGTCGGCGAGGAGGTCGAACTCGGACCGGGGGACTACCTCGCCCACGCCGGGGACGTGCCGCACGTCTTCGAGGCACTCGAGCCGGGTACGACCGCGGTGGTGGTCACCGAGCACGTCTGAGCACCTCGACAAGCTCGGTGACCGGGACCGCTCGGTGACCGGGACCGCGCGACGGGTGCTCAGCCGTCGATGACGTGCACGAGCTCGTCGATGAAGCCGGCGAAGTCCTCGGAACGGCGGATGATCCGGGCGACGCTCGAGCGCTCCGAGAACACCTCGACGAACTGGTCGAACACCGTCTGGAACGCGGCACGACCCGATTCACTGAACGCCACGAGTGCGACGACGCTCACGCGCGCGCCGCCCCACTCCATCGGCGTCTCGTTCACGGCGATCGCGATGGCCGTCGAGTGCGCGGTCATCGCCATGGCGTGCGGCACGGCCAGGGTGTCGGTGAACGCCGTCGACGACATGCGCTCCCGCTCGATCGCCGCGGTGAGGTAGCTCTCGTCGATGATCCCCCGGGCGATCATGCGCTCGCCGAGCAGGCGGATCATGCCCTCCTCGTCCTCGGCATGCGCGTTCCGGAGGAAGAGGTCCGGGTGGAAGTACTGCAGCAGTTCGTCGGTGATCTCCGACAAGCGGGACGAACGACGGACGCGGCTGACCGCGGTGCGGACGCGCTCCACGTCGGCCGCGGTGAGGAACGGTTGGATGACGACGATGCCGTCGGCAGGGGCCGGTGGCTCGATCGTCGTGAGCACGAGGTCGGTGTCGATGGCGGCCCAGTCGACATCGGTGCGGGTGATGACGGATCGGACGTCGAGGACGTCGCCCAGCTGCGATTCGACGCGTCGGCGCAGCACCTCGTGCATGTCGTAGTAGCCGGCGGAGACGATCGTGGAGCCGAGGAGGGCCTCCTTGCGGGCCTTCTGCTCGAGCTGGGCGCCGACGTGCATCGCGATGTAGGCGATCTCGTCGTCGTTGATGATGATCGAGCCGTGCCGCTGCAGTTGGCTGGCGATGAAGACCGCGAGCTCGTAGATCATCGGGTACGAGGTCTTGATCGAGCGGGTCAGCGGATTGCGCGAGTAGGACTGGTCCTGTGCACGACGGATGAGGTTCTGGACGTGGAGGGTGAGCCGGACGATGAAGTCCTCGTCGGAGAGGTCGACGAGGTACTCGCGGCCGGCACGGTCGACGGCCTGACGGACGGCGGCGAGGTCGTCCTGGTTGACGTAGTCGTCGACGAGGACCTCGGCGGGAGCCCCGCTGCCCGGCGTCACCACCCGCGTCACGAGCAGGTAGCTGAGGTAGACGAGGTCGCCCTCGCCGAGCGCGACGTGGAAGTGGGCGTCGACGAGCCGCGCCAGATCCTCAGCGACCGCCTCGACCTCCGGGGTGCGCGGAGCATGGTCTGCGGGCTCCGCCGGACGGTCCTTCGTGACCCGGTCGATGGCGATCGCGATGTGGAGCAGGACGTTCGCGATGCCGTACTCGTTCACGTAGTACCCGCGCGCGGTCAACGCCTCGAGCAGCTCGCCCTTGAACGGGCTGAACTCGTTCGGCGCGAACGCGCGTTGGAGCGCCTCGAGTTCGACGATGCCGCGGTCGGTCTCGTCGCGGAACATCCGGCTGAGGAGACGTCGTCCGCTCGGTCTCACCGCCCGCCATCGTCACCGTCGATCCGGAACGGTCGAGCGTGAGGGCGGTGTCGGCGAGCATGGCGCGGACCCGGCCCAGGTCGCCCTCGACGGTCGACTCGCTGACGTGGAGCCGCTGTGCCGTCTCGTGCACGTCGATTCCCGAGGGGGCGCTGATGAGCAGCCGGACGAGCCCGTACAGCCGATCCCGCGGGGTCTCCGATTCGAACGCCGATGCGGCTCGTCGCCGGTAGACCGCATAGCCGTCGGCGTTCAGCCGATACCCGTTCGGCCCGGACTCGACGACGTCGTGCGGTGCCGTGCGGGTGTTGACCGCCGTGACGTAGCTGCGGACGCTGCGCGGCGTGACGCCGAGCACCTCCGCGACCTCCGTGGCCGTCGTCCAACCGTCCCGTCCCGCGAGGTAGCCGAGCATGCGGTCGTGTTTCTCGCGTGCCACGATGCCCTCTCCGTCGGTCGGCCGTCGCGCGGTCCGGGCGAACCGCTCCACCGAGTCAACCACCTTCCCGGCTGCTTCCGCGCGTTCGACGACCTTTCCGCCCCGGCGGAAGAGCTTCTGGTGGAGCCGCGAGGAGCGCGACGGAATGATGGATTGGTAGGCAATCGGCGGTTCTGGAGAAGGTTCGATGAAGATCCTGGTGATTTGCGGCGCGGGTGCGTCGAGCACGTTCATGGCCCAACGCCTGCGTCGCGCAGCAGCCGACCGATCGATCGACGTCTCCGTCGCGGCCGGTGCCGAATCACAGGTCCTCGGCGGCACGATCGCCCTCGACGGTGTCGACGTCCTGCTCGTCGGCGCCCACCTCGCCGACCACGAGGCCGCGTTGCGTGCAGCGGCCGAGCCCACCGGCACCGCGGTCGCCGTCCTGCCCGGCGACGTCTTCGGCGTCGAGGGTGGCGCGCGAGCCCTCGAACTCGTCCTCTCGATCCAATCACCAACCAGGAGGTAACCCCATGGCAACTCGAACCGTCCGCATCGGCTCGTCGCACGGCCTGCATGCCAGGCCCGCGAAGCTGTTCACGCAGGCTGCGAAGGACGCCGGGGTCCCGGTGACGATCGCGAAGGGCAGCGGCAAGCCCGTCAACGCGGCGAGCATCCTCGGCGTGATCGCGCTCGCCGTCGAGCACGGCGACTACGTGACCCTGTCCGTCGACGGCGAGGGCGCCGCAGCCGAGGGCACCCTCGACACGCTCTCCGAGCTCCTGGTGACCGACCATGACGAGCAGTAGTCCGATGACCGCGTTCCAGGGCATCGGCATCGGCCAGGGCGTCGCCGTCGGCCCGGTGGCCCGCATGGCCGACCCGCTCCCCGCCCCCGCCGACGTCGCCAGCACCCTCGACCTCGCGACCGAGACCGAGCGCGCGAACACCTCCCTCGCCGCGGTCGCCCGTGAGCTCGAGGCCCGAGGCGCCGCCGCCGGTGGTGCCGCTCGTGACGTCCTCGAGGCCCAGGCGATGATGGCGGAGGACCCGACCCTCGCCGAGGAGATCGCCACGCGGCTCGCGGACGGCAAGACCGCCGAGTGGGCCGTCTACGCGGCCTTCGCCTCGTTCCGCGACCAGCTCGCTGCGATGGGCGGCTACCTCGGGGAGCGCGCCGCCGACCTCGACGACGTGTCGCAGCGGGTCATCGCCGACCTCATGGGCGTGCCGGCCCCCGGCGTCCCCTCGCCCGGCCACCCGTTCATCCTCGTCGCCCGCGACCTCGCGCCGGCCGACACCGCTCTCCTCGACCTCGACCTGGTCCTGGGCCTCGTCACGAGCGACGGCGGCCCGACTTCGCACACGGCGATCCTCGCCCGCGAGAAGTCGATCGTCGCGATCGTCGGCGTCGTCGGAGCAGCCGAACTGACCGACGGCACGACGCTCGTCGTCGACGCGGCAACCGGTGAGGTCACGGTCGATCCGACCCCCGAGCTCGTCGCCGCCACGGAGCAGCGCATCGCCGACCGACTCGCGCTCGTGAACGCACCGGTCGTCCCCGGTGCACTGGCCGACGGCACCCCCGTGCCGCTGCTCGCGAACCTGGGCTCGGCCGAGCACGCCGACGCCGCCGCGGAGCTCGGCGCCGAGGGCGTCGGCCTCTTCCGCACCGAGTTCCTCTTCCTCGACCAGGCGCTCGCACCGACGGTCGAGCAGCAGCGGGCGCACTACGAGAAGCTCCTGAACGCCTTCCCCGGCCAGAAGGTCGTCGTGCGCGTCCTCGACGCCGGTGCCGACAAGCCGTTGGCGTTCCTGAACGACGCGCACGAGGACAACCCGGCGCTCGGACTCCGCGGCCTCCGTGCGTTGCGGGCGAGCGAGGACATCCTGCGCGAGCAGCTCACGGCGCTCGCCCAGGCCGACGCGGCGACGAACGCCGACCTGTGGGTCATGGCCCCGATGGTGTCGACCGTCGAGGAGACGAAGTACTTCATGGCGATCGCCGCCGAGTACGGCCTGAAGACGCCCGGCGTCATGGTGGAGGTGCCGTCGAGCGCCCTCCTCGCCGACCGCGTCCTCGCCCACGCCGGATTCGCGTCGATCGGGACCAACGACCTCACGCAGTACACGCTCGCCGCGGACCGCCTGCTCGGTTCCGTCGGCGCGTTCCAGGACCCGTGGCACCCGGCGGTCCTCCGCCTCGTGCAGCTCGTCGGCGAAGCCGGCCAGCACCACGGCAAGCCGGTCGGCATCTGCGGCGAAGCAGCCGCCGACCCGCTCCTCGCCGTCGTCCTCGTCGGACTCGGCGCCACCACCCTGTCCATGTCACCGTCGGCGCTCGCCGACGTCCGTCACTCCCTCCAGCAGTACACGCTCGACGATGCCCGGCGCATCGCGGCAGCAGCACTGGCCGCCGACGGTGCGGCCGAAGCCAGGGCAGCGGCCACCGCTGCAACGACTCCCGAAATGAAAGAGGCAACATCATCATGACAACGACGTCTACTCCCAAGAAGCCGGGAGGTGCACGAGTCGGCGTTCAGCGATTCGGCACCTTCCTCTCCGGCATGGTCATGCCGAACATCGCGGCCTTCATCGCCTGGGGCCTCATCACCGCGTTCTTCATCGCGACCGGCTGGTTCCCGAACGGGATCCTCGGCGGCTTCGGCAACGCCGACCTCATCGGTTGGCAGGGTGCCGCGACGGCGCTCGCGCAGGCCGACGACGGCACGACCTTCCCGCAGTACGTCGGCCTCGTCGGCCCGATGATCACGTACCTGCTCCCGCTGCTCATCGCGAACACCGGTGGCCGCATGATCTACGGTGAGCGTGGCGGCGTCGTCGCGTCCATCGCGACCATGGGTGTCATCGTCGGCAGCGCGATCCCGATGTTCATCGGTGCGATGATCATGGGCCCGCTCGCCGCGTGGCTCATGAAGCAGGTGGACCGGATCTGGGACGGCAAGATCAAGGCCGGCTTCGAGATGCTGGTCAACAACTTCTCCGCGGGTATCCTCGGAGCCATCCTCGCCATCGGCGGCTTCTTCGGTATCGCACCGATCGTCACCGCGCTCAGCAGCTTCCTCGAGGGCATCGTCGACTGGCTCGTCGCCAACTCGCTCCTGCCGATCGCGAGCATCTTCATCGAGCCCGGCAAGATCCTCTTCCTCAACAACGCCATCAACCACGGTGTGCTGACCCCGCTCGGTGTCCAGCAGTCCGAGGAGACCGGCAAGTCGATCCTGTTCCTCCTCGAGGCGAACCCCGGCCCGGGCCTCGGCATCCTGCTCGCGTTCTGCTTCTTCGGCATCGGTCTCGCGAAGGCGTCGGCCCCCGGCGCGGTCATCATCCAGTTCTTCGGTGGCATCCACGAGATCTACTTCCCGTACGTGCTCATGAAGCCGATGCTGGTCCTGGCCGCGATCGGTGGCGGCATGGCCGGTGTGGCGACGAACGTCGCGTTCAACACGGGTCTCCGCGCCCCGGCCTCGCCCGGCAGCATCATCGCCGTGCTCATCCAGACCGCACCCGACAGCTACTTCGGCGTGATCCTGTCGGTCATCGTCGCCGCAGCCGTCTCGTTCGGGATCTCCGCGATCATCCTGCGGGCCAGCCGGAAGCGCGACCTCGAGAACGAGAACGCCGGTGACCTCTCGGCCGCCGTCGCCGCGACCGAAGCCGCCAAGGGCAAGAAGTCGAGCGTGCTCGGCAACCTCTCCGCCGGAAGCGCCGCAGCCGGTGCGGACGTCGTCGACGAGGGCGTCGTCACGACGCTCGAGCGCGGCCCGATCCGCAACATCGTCTTCGCCTGCGACGCCGGTATGGGTTCGAGTGCGATGGGCGCCTCGGTGCTCCGCAACAAGATCAAGAAGGCCGGCATCGACGAGATCACCGTCACCAACAAGGCGATCGCGAACCTCGCCGACGACGTCGACCTCGTCATCACCCAGCGCGAGCTGACGGAGCGCGCGAAGGAGAAGACCCCGAGTGCCGTGCACATGTCGGTCGACAACTTCATGAACTCTCCGAAGTACGACGAAGTGGTGGAGTTGCTCCGCGGAGAGGGAGCACACTAGCAACGGAACGATCCCGGGGCGCACGCGAAGGGCGTGCGCCCCGGGGCTCCATCCACCGCCCTTCATCCGGCTCCGGACCGCACCGGCGGAGCCCCGCACGACGAATGCAGAGGAAGACATGTCGCAGGTACTGACCCAGGATCGGATCACCATCGTCACCGGGACGGTGACGCAGGAGGAGGCCATCCGCCGCGCTGCCGACGCCCTCGAAGCGGCCGGCGCCGTGACCGACGAGTACTTCGAGGCCATGCTCGCCCGCGAGCAGTCCGTGTCGACCTACATGGGCAACCTCCTCGCCATCCCGCACGGGACGAACGACGCGAAGGAGGCGGTCCGCGATTCCGCCCTGTCGTTCACCCGCTACGAGACCCCCATCGACTGGGACGGCGACGAGGTCCGCTTCGTCGTCGGCATCGCCGGCAAGGACGGCGGGCACATGGAGATCCTCTCCAAGATCGCCATCATCTTCTCCGAGGACGACGAGGTCGCCAAGCTGCTCGCAGCCGAGACGCCTGAGGAGCTCTACGCGCTCCTGAGCGAGGTCAACGAGTGATGCGAGCCGTCCACTTCGGCGCCGGCAACATCGGGCGCGGCTTCGTCGGCCTGCTCCTCCACGAGGGTGGCTACGAGGTCGTCTTCGCGGACGTCAACGCCGAGCTCATCGATGCGATCGCCGCGGCCGACAGCTACACGGTGCACGAGGTGGGCGACGGCGCGAAGGACACGGTCGTCACCGGGTTCCGTGCGATCAACAGCGCCACCGACGAGGAGGCCCTCGTCCAGGAGATCGCCACCGCCGACGTGGTGACCACCGCCGTCGGGCCGACCATCCTGCGCTTCGTCGCTCCGGTCATCGCGCGTGGGATCGCCGCCCGTCCGGCCGACGCCGCTCCGCTCGCCGTCATGGCCTGCGAGAACGCGATCAACGCCACCGACCTCCTCGCCACCGAGGTGCGCCAGGCGGTCGGCGACGAGGCCTGGGCGTCGCTGTCGACCCGGGCCGTGTTCGCGAACACGGCCGTGGACCGCATCGTCCCGGGCCAGCCCGCCGGGCAGGGCATCGACGTGACCGTCGAGACCTTCTACGAGTGGGCGATCGAGACCCCGGCGTTCAACGGCTCGCTGCCGTCGATCCCCGGTGCCCACTTCGTCGAGGAGCTCGCGCCGTACATCGAGCGGAAGCTCTTCACCGTGAACACCGGCCACGCCTCCGTCGCCTACTTCGGTGCGCGCGCCGGTATCGGGACCATCGCCGAAGCACTCGCCGAGCCGTCCATCGCCGTCGCCGTCGGTGCGGTGCTGGAGGAGACCTCCGCGCTGCTCGTCGCCAAGCACGGGCTCGACGTCGACGCGCAACGCGAGTACCGCGAGACGATCCTCCGTCGCTTCGCGAACGTGCACCTGCCCGACACCGTGGAGCGCGTCGGTCGGCAGCCGCTGCGCAAGCTGAGCCGGACCGAGCGGTTCATCGGACCCGCCGCAGAGCTGGCGGAGCGCGGCATGGCCCACGACGCCCTCGTCTCGGCCATCGGTGCCGCGCTCGAGTTCGACGTCGCCGACGACGAGCAGAGTGTCCACCTGCAGGCGAAGCTCCACGAGCTCGCGCCGGGCACCTTCGTCGAGGAGGTCACCGGCCTCGCTCCCGAGCACCCGCTGGCTCCCGCGGTGCTCGCGCAGGTCGTCGCCCGACAGGCATCGCTCGCGTAACACCCTTCGACAGGCTCAGGGACCGGATCCGTCCGGACCCTGAGCCTGTCGCCGTTCCCGGAGCCGGTTCCGGTCCCTGAGCCATCCTCCGGCCGCCCGTCGTCGGTCACTGAGCGCGCCCCATTCCGGTCCCTGAGCGCGCCTCATTCCGGTCCCTGAGCGCCCCTCATTCCGGTCCCTGAGCCTGTCGAAGGGTCTCAGAACATCTTGCCCGGGTTGAGGAGGTTCTCCGGGTCGAAGAGCCGCTTGATCCCGTGCTGGAGCGCGAGCTGATCTTCGCCGAGCTCGTCGCCGAGCCAGCGCTTCTTGAGCAGGCCGATGCCGTGCTCGCCGGTGAGGGTGCCGCCGAGCCGCAGCGCGGTGGTGAAGAGGTCGTCGGCGGCCTGCCAGATGAGGTCTGGTACCTCGACTCCCTCGAAGACGAAGTTCGGGTGGAGGTTGCCGTCGCCCGCGTGCGCGACCGTGGGGATGGAGATGCCGTACCGGCGCTCGATCTCGCCGATCGCCGTGAACATCGCCGCCAACTGACTGCGGGGGACCGACACGTCCTCGATGAGCGGGGTGCCGAACTGCTCGAGTGACGGATGCAGGGCGCGGCGGACGGCCAACAGGTGCTCACCCGTCGCGTGGTCGGTGGACATCTCGGCACGCCCGCCGCCGGCGTGGAGCACCTCGAGGATCGCGGCGGCCTCCGCCTCGGCGTTCGGGCCGTCGGTCTGGATCACGACGTGCGCCTCGCCGCTGGTCGGGGTCGGCAGCTGCAGGTAGCGGTGCACGGCGACGAGCGCGACGGGGTCGAGCAGTTCCATGATCGACGGCTGGACACCGGACGCGGTGACGGCGGCGGTGGCCTCTGCTGCCGAGACCACGCTCGGGAAGTACCCGGCGATGGTCGCGACGGTGCCCGGCGTCACGCGCCGGATGCGGACGGTCGCCTCGACGATGACGCCGAGGACGCCCTCGGAGCCGACCATGAGACTCGTGAGGTCGAGGCCGGTGACCCCCTTCACGCTCCGGTGCCCGACGCTGATGAGTCGTCCGTCGGCCAGGACCACTTTGAGGGCGAGGACGGCGTCGCGCGTCACGCCGTACTTGGCGCACAGCAGGCCGCCGGCACCGGTCGCGATGTTCCCACCCACGGTCGAGATCGCGCGGCTCGCCGGGTCGGGCGCGAACCAGAGTCCACGGGCGAGCAGGAGGTCGTTGAAGGCGCCGTTGATGATGCCCGGTTCGACCACCGCGAGGAGGTCGGGTTCGTTGATCTCCAGGACGCGCTGCATCTCGAGCGTCGACAGGACGATCTCGCCCGCGCCGCCGAGCGCGCCGCCGGCCAGTCCGGTACCGGCGCCGCGCGTCACGACCGGCGTCCCGGTCGCGGTGGCGATGCGCATCACCGTCTGGACGTCTTCGATGGAGCGCGCGGAGACCACGGCGATCGGTGGGGCGTCGGACACGTGACCCGACTTGTCGGACCGTGCGTCCGCGAGGACGGCGTCCGTCGTCGAGACCGCGTCGCCGAGGGCGTCACGGAGGGCGTCGAGGACGGTCGGCGTCGTCATCGCGGCAGGGCTGATCCGTCGGCCCAGACCGCCTGGACGTTCCACTGGTGGTCGAGGAGGACGGCGTCCGCGGCGTATCCCGGGGCCAGTCGTCCGAAGCGGTCGGCGAGGCCGAGGACACGGGCCGGGGTGCTCGTGAGGGCACCGACCGCCGCGTCCGCCGCCACACCGCTCGCGACGGCGAGTCGGAGCGCCCGGTCGAGCGTCAGCGTGGAGCCGGCGATCGAGTCGCCTTCCACGAGCCGCGCCAGACCGTCCGTCACCTGGACCTCGAGCGCGCCCAGGAGGTAACGGCCGTCCGAGGACCCGGCTGCGGCCATCGCGTCGGTGATGAGTGCGACGCGGCCCGGGGCCTGCTCGAAGGCGAGCTTGGCGACGTCGGGGTGCACGTGTTCGCCGTCGAGGATGAGCTCGACCGTGACCCGCTCGTCGGCGAAGGAGGCGATGATCGGTCCGGGCGCACGGTGGTGGATCCCGTTCATCGCGTTGAACACGTGGGTGACGAGTCGGGCACCGAGATCGAACGCCGTCTTCGTCAGTGCCTCGTCGGCGTCGGTGTGACCCACGGCGACGATGACGCCGGCCTCGACGAGGACCTGGATCGCCTCGAGGGCGTTCGGCAGCTCAGGGGCGATCGTGATCTGCCGCAGCGTGCCGCGGCTCGCGTCGATGAGGCGTTCGACGACCGCCGGGCTCGGGTCGATGAGCGCCCCGGGGTCGTGCGCGCCCTTCTTGGCCGGTGAGAGGAACGGACCTTCGAGGTGGGCTCCGAGGACCAGGGGATCCTCGGCGACGAGGTCGGCGATCCCCTCGAGACTCGCGACGAGGGCGTCGACCGGGTTCGACACGAGACTGATGAGCGTCCTCGTGGTCCCGTGTGCCCGGTGCACCGCGAGTGCGCGTCCGATGGCGTCGCGTCCGTCGTCGAAGGACGACCCGCCGCCGCCGTGGACGTGGAGGTCGATGAACCCCGGCGTGAGGTGGCCGCCGTGTGCGTCGTGGACGGATGCGTCGTCGCCGACGGGGATGGACCGCCAGTCGTCGCCGGTGCCGGTGGAGCGGATGACGCCGTCGACCGCGTGCAGCCAGAAGGCGTCCTGGTGGCCGTCGACGTCGACCTTGGTGGCGGAGTGGATCAGGAGCTCGGTCATGCGAGCTGCTTCCGTCCGCGGACGACACCACTGGCGACGGCGACCACGGCGAAGACGGTCGCGATGATCGGCTGCCCGAGGTGCAACCAGGCGAGCGCCGCCGCCGCGAAGATGAGGAGCTCGACGACCGCCTGGCCGTAGAGGTCGATGCGGATCACGGCGCGCGGCGAGAGGAACAGCGCCCAGAGGATGATCGCCACGACCGGGGCGGCGATCCCGACGACCACGTTCAGCGGGAACGGCCACACCGCGACGCCCCAGAAGCCGAGCGAGAAGAAGGCGAAGAGTTCGAGGAAGAACCGCAGGATCTCGTTGGGGCCGATCTTCACGTCGGCGGGAGTTCGTTCAGACACCACACGATTCTACGGCGCGTGGCCGCGAGCCCGCTCCGGGTCAGCGGAAGATGATCGTCCGCGCACCGTCGAGGAGGACGCGGTCCTCGGCGAACCACTTCACCGCCTGGGTGAGGGTGCGGCTCTCCTCGTCCTGACCGATGGCGACGAGCTCCGCGGGGGAGCGGGAGTGGTCCACGCGGACGACGTTCTGCTCGATGATCGGTCCCTCGTCGAGGTCGCTCGTCACGAAGTGCGCCGTCGCACCGATGAGCTTGACGCCGCGCGCGTGCGCCTGCTTGTACGGGTTCGCGCCCTTGAAACCGGGCAGGAAGGAGTGGTGGATGTTGATGGCGCGACCGGCGAGGCGCTCGCAGAGCTCGGGGGAGAGGATCTGCATGTACCTGGCGAGGACGACGAGCTCGATGTCGTGTTCCTCGACGGCCTCGACGACCCTGGCCTCGAACGCCGCCTTCGATGCGGCGTCCGTCACGGGCAGCGCCTCGAAGGGCACGCCGTAGAAGGAGGCGAGATCGCGGAGCGAACCGTGGTTGCTGAGCACGAGGGGGATCTCGACCGGGAGCTGGCCGGCCCGCTGGCGGAAGAGGAGGTCGTTGACGCAGTGCGCCGCCGTCGAGGCCAGGACGAGCGTCCGGAGCGGACGACCGACGACGTCGAGCCGCCACTGGAGGGCGTATCGCTCGACGACGGGTGCGATGGCCGCCTCGAACCGCTCGCGCGAGACCGCCGCCTCGACCTGGAGCCGCATGAAGAACCGTCCGGTGTCATCGCTCGAGAACTGCTGGCTCTCGGTGATGTTGCCGTCGGCCTCGACGATCGCACCGCTGATCGCGTGCACGATGCCGGGCCGGTCCTCGCAGATGATCGAGAGCACCCAGTGGACGGAGCGCTCGTGCGTGGTCGAGGGCACAGCGGAGGGATCGGTCGAGTTCGTCACCGACTCAGGTTACCGGGACCCGACCGCTCAAGCCGCAGGGACGGACCGCTCGTCGACGAGGTCGGCGTGCGAGGACTGCCGCAGGTACGACCGCACCGTCTCGCGGCTCTGCCGCAGGCAGTCGATGCGGGCGTCGATCGAGGCGATCTGCGCGTGGAGCGACTCGGCCGTCGCGCGGGAGCAGTCGGGCACGGCACGCGAGGTGCGTGCGTCGTCGAGATCGAGGACCACGCGCACGAGACGGGTCGTGAGCCCCGCGTCGAACAGGTTGTCGACCGTGACGACGTGGTCGATCGCGGACGGTTCGTACTCGTCGGGCGCGTGCGACGCGCGCACGGCCGCCAGGAGTCCCTCCTCCTCGTAGGAGCGGAGCCGGGTGGCCGGGACACCCGTTCGTTCAGCGAGTTCTGCAATGCGCATGAGCGGCCTCTCTGTCACCTTCACGTCAGCTGCAACGTCGGATCGAGCCCTCCGCATTCCCGCCCTCGGGTAGACTCGTCCGCGGTCGCCGGATGTCGGTTGACCCTGGGCGCGCACATCAGCGCGTAGACGAACTCGTCCGCCACGTCAGCCGACGAGTGAACGCCATCGTTGGAGCAATCCGATGACCTCCTCTTCGCCCTCCTCGGCGCGCGCCGCCGAACCCTCCAAGCCGTCGTCACCGCCGTTCCCCTGGGTCGGCCTGATCGCGCTCGCGGCGGGCACCTTCCTCTCCGTCACCGGCGAGATGATCCCGACCGGCCTCCTCCCGGAGATGAGCACCTCGCTCGGCGTCACCGAGTCGCAGATCGGGCTCCTCGTCAGCGTGTTCGCGTTCACGGTGGTGCTGTCGAGCACCGCGCTCATCCACCTCACCAGGCGTGTCCCGCGACACGCGTTGCTCGTGGCCGTCATCGTCGTCCTCGGCGTGAGCACCGGTCTCGGCGCGCTCGCCCCGAACTACGAGCTCCTCGTCGCCACCCGGGTGCTCGGCGGGCTCGCCCATGGCGTCTTCTGGGCGGTCGTCGGCGCGTACGCCGGTCACCTGGTCCCGAAGGAGCAGCTCGCCCGTGCCGTGTCCGTGACGATCGCGGGAGGCACGCTCGCCTTCGTCCTCGGCGTCCCGCTCAGCACCGCGCTCGGGCACGCGCTCGGCTGGCGCCTCGCGTTCGGCGTCCTCGCCGCGGCCATGCTCCTCGGCGCCGTCGTCGTGTGGTGGAAGCTGCCGCCCGTCGGTCGGGAGGAGTCGCACGCGGCCGCCTCGGGTGCCACGGGCCGTGATCCGAGCATCGTCCCGGTCGCGATCGTCTGCATCGCGGTCGGCGTCATCATGGCGGGCCATTACGCGTTCTACACCTACATCGCGCCGTTCCTCATCGGCGAGGTCGGTGTCCCGGCCGGCCAGCTCAGCATCCTCCTCCTCGTCTACGGCGTCGCGGGCGCGATCGGCCTCATCCTCACCGGCAGCGTCTTCGCGAGGCGTGCGACCACGGGCCTGTTCGTCGCCCTGACCGTGTCTGCGGCCATGGTGAGCGTCCTCGCCCTCTCGGCAGGGTGGCTTCCGGGCGCGCTCGTCGCGTTCTTCCTCTGGGGGACGGCCTTCGGCATGCTGCCGCCGCTCATGCAGACGCGCCTCCTGCACGCGGCGAGCCCGCGCATCCGCGACACCGCGAACGCGTTCTACACGACGGCGTTCAACACGGGTATCGGTGGCGGCTCGGCGCTCGGCGCGTTGCTCCTCGCCGAGATCGGTCTCGGCGTGCTGCCGTGGGTGTACGTGTGCCTGGCCGTGGTCGCGACCTCGCTCCTCGCGGCGGACGTGCTGCGCACCCGCAGGCGCGAGTCCGTCTGATCGAGCACGAGCCGTTGCGGACGCGCTGAGCGGGACCGCTTACGGTACAGCCGGTTCGTCCGTCGTCGGCGCCGGTGAGGCGTCTGCGCCATCGGTCGGCGCGGTGACGTCGGGCGCGGTCTCCACCGGCGTCTCCGTCTCCGTCGTCGGATCCGGCTCGGTCGTACTCGGCACGTCCGTCTCCGTCGGGGGAGCCGCTTCCACCGGGGTCTGGTCCGCGATCGGGTCGACGACGGCCTGAACCGGGACCGGAGCGGGAACCGCCTCCGGTGCGGTGTCCAGAACCGCTTCCGGGAGCGGGGCCGTCGCCGGATCGACGGCGGCGTCGGTACTCAGGAGTCCGGTCAGCGAGAGGTACTCGACGGAGGTCGCAGGTCCCACGCGCGATGGGTCGGACGGGTCGACGCTCCAGACGCTGAGCTCGTGGAACCCGACGGCGACGGCGGCGCCGGTGAGCGTCGCTCGACCGTCGGCGTCGAGCGCGACGCGTTGCTCGTCACCACCGTCGACCGTGTATCCGACCGCGCCGTTCGGAGCACCGACGACCACGAGCGGGCCGGTCGGATCGAGGAACTGCACCGACAGCACCGTCCGGAGCCCGGTGACGGCCGGCCCGCTGATCGACATGGTGGCCGGTTCGGCGGACACGGAGACCTCGTCGCCGAGGGTCTGGCGGACGGTCAGGACGAAGGTGCCCGTGCGGCCGAGGTCGACCGGGCCGGTCGACCAGGTCCCGGTCTCGGGAGCGGCTGTGGCGGACGCCCGCCGAGCGGAGGCCGGCACGACCGTCGACGCGACGACCACGTCGCCGTCGAGGATGTCGACGGTGGCGCCGGCCGCTGCGGTGCCGCTGAAGGCGGGCCACAGGAAGCCGCCACCGGTGTCGGCGGCCATCGTCGGCGCCGGGAGCTCCTCGGGGTCAGTCGGATCCACGGGGTCCACCGGGTCGACGGGATCGACGGGAGGGGCGACGGGCGGAGCCGTCGGCGACGGGACCTGCGGCTCGGCGACCGGAGGCGGCGTCGCACCCGTGCCGGGCGTCGGCCGGGGCGTGGGCACCGGTCCCGAGGGTGTCGGGGTCGTCGGCGCGGACGGCGACGTCGTCGGACCCGTGGTCGGAGTCGCGCCCGGTGTCGGCACGGCGACGGGGTCGCTGGTCTCGTCGGCGGAGACGGAGGTCGCCGAGTCGGCTCCGGGCGGGAACACCACCGGACCCAGGACGAGCGCGGCGGCGGTCACCACCGCGACGACGCCGACGCCGATCGCGGCGATGATGCCACCGGAGAGACCTGCCGTCGCAGCACCCGCGACGCCCGCACCCGACGCGACGCCGGCACCCGACGCGGCGCCACTGGAACCGGCTGCACCGGAAGCCGCTGCTCCGCCGGAGGCCGCCACCGAGGTGCTCAGGTGCGCCGTCAGTGCGACCCCGCCGGTGACGCCGGCCGGCATCGCGGCGACCGCGGTCGTCGACGCACCGTTCGTCTGCAACCACGCGGTGTAGCCGGCCGCACCGGCGGCGCCTGCGACGAGGGGGAGGAGGACGAGCGCCATGCGCGAGCCGACCTCCTTCGCCTCAGCGGCCACGATGGTGCACCGCTGACAGGCGTCCAGGTGCGACTCGACCTTGGCCGTGTCCCGGGCGGAGAGGTTCCCGCGCGCGTAGGATCCGAGCCTGCTGATCGTGAAGGCGTGCTCCGAGTCGTCGTCGACGGCCTGCAGGTGCGCCTGGATCCACGCTTCGCGCAGCCCCTCGCGTGCTCGGTAGGCGAGCGCGGCCACCGAGTTGGCCTTCATCCCGAGGAGCGGCGCGACCTCCGCGGGCGTCATCGCCTCGATCTCCGTGTACCAGAGCACCTCCTGCCACCGGGTCGGCAGGCTTCGGAACGCTCGGGCACTCAGGCTGCGGTCGAGGGCCTCGATCGAGGACGCCTCGTTCGTGTCCGGGTCCTCGAAGGAGTCCAGGGTGTCGAGCGAGGTCTCCCGACGCGATCGGCCCCACGCGGCCGCCGTGTTCCGGATGGTCGTGAACAGGTAGGGGCGGAAGGCGCCGGTGGGGCCCTTCCCGCGGCGGACCGCCTGATAGATGCGGGCGAAGGACTCCGAGACGAGGTCGTCGGGATCGAGGCTCGAGGTGACGGACCGGGCGACGGTCCGTCCGGCGTTCGAGTGCCGTCGCCACAGCTCCGCGTAGGCGTCCTGCGAGCCCGTGCGGGTGTGCTCGATGAGCTCGGCATCCGATCGCTCGGTGAGCGATGAAGCCGGGGATGTGTCCAGGCTCATGATGCCTCCGTCTGCGAGCTGCGCACTACCGGGCACCGTGCCCGCTCAAGAGAGTCGGGTGAAGCGGGATCATGACGCCGATTCCTCATCTTGGCACGAGGTGTCTCGCGGACAGCCGCTGGCGCCGAGGAAGATCCGTTTCGATTGTTCTGGGAAACCGCGTCATGACCTGCTCGGGAGGCACTCTCTCAGGATGAACAGCAGGATTCCCGGCGACGGGGACCCGGCTGGGTCGTCCTCGGACGGCCACGATGCGCGCCACGGCCGGTGTGCATCGGGCAACGGACCCGAAACGTTGCAGATCTCGACGGGAGGGGGCGCCTTCGTGCGTACCCGTCGACAGGCCGGGAGTGGTGCTCGGGGGCGAGCATCACTCCCGGCCGCTTTTCCGACCGTCGCTCGGATCAGTCGAGCCAGCCGACCTCGGGGGAGCGGTGGAAGGCGATGCCCGCGGCCGACCAGCCCTGGGCAAGCTCGGCCAGCCGGACCCGGAAGTCGCTCCAGTCCGGCGCGCGTCGCTCCGACCAGCCGATCTCCGCGATGGACGCGACCCGGGGGAAGACGAGGAACTCGAGCGTCTGCACGTCGGCCACGGTCTCCGTCCAGAGCGGGGCCTCGACGCCGAGGATGTCCTGCTCACCGACGCCTTCGACGATCTCGGTCGGCTCCCAGACGGCGGAGCGTTCGACACTCGTGGGGCCGTCCGCCCAGGTGAGGCCGGCCGTCGCGACGTCGGGGTACTGCATGTCGAGGTAGGCGGCGTCGGCCGGAGACATGATGACCTGCCCGCCCTGATCCACGAACGAGCGCAGCTTGTCGGCGTGACCGTCCTCGGGGGAGACGTAGTTCCAGTACTGGCCGATGGTGCCGGGGGCGAGGTCGCGTGACGCGCCGAACTCGTGCCAGGCGATGGCGGTCTTCCCGGTCGTGGCGACCAACTCGGACACCCGACGGGCGAAGTGGAGGAAGTCCGCCTCAGTGGTGGCGAGCGCTTCATCGCCGCCCAGGTGGAGATAGGGGCCCGGGGTCATCGCGGCGAGCTGGGTGAACACGTCCTCGAGGAACGTGTAGGTGGACTCGGCATGGATGTCGAGGCTCGAGAAGCCGACCTCCGTGCCGGTGTAGGGCTCGCGGGCGACGCCGTCCGGGTTGAGTTCGGGATACGCCGCGAGGACCGCGTTCGTGTGTCCGGGGACGTCGATCTCGGGGACGATCGTGACGCGGCGGTCGGCGGCGTACTCGATGATCGCCCGGTAGTCGTCGGCGCTGTACGAGCCGCCCGTACCACCACCGACGGCGGTCGCCGCACCGATCCCGGTGAGCTCCGGCCACCCGGCGATCTCGAGGCGCCACCCCTGGTCGTCGGTGAGATGCAGATGCAGGTGGTTGAGCTTGAGTGCGGCGATCTGGTCGATGAACCGCTGCACCTGCGCGACCGTGAAGAAGTGCCTCGCGACGTCGAGCATCGCGCCGCGGTAGGCGAAGCGCGGAGCGTCGTCGATGACGGTCGCGGCGATGATCCAGTCCTGTGCGCCGGCCGTCGGTGCCCAGTTGGCCGGCGGGAGGAGCTGCCTGAGCGTCTGCGTGCCGTGGTGGACCCCGTCGGCGTCCGCGCCGACGATCTCGACACCGGAGGCCGCGGCGGTCAATCGGTAGGCCCCGCTCGTCGTCGACAGGCGGGGGTCGATCGACAGCGTGATGTCCGTACCCGCGGAGTCCACGATCTCCTCCGTGCCGGTGGTCTCGACCGGGAGGGCGAACCCCGTCGAGGCGCGCAGGGCGTCGGCGAGGATCCGAGCCGTGGTCGCCGCCGACGGGTCGGTACGGATCACCGAATCCGCCGACAACCGGAACGGGGGAGCGGAGGCGTCCGTGGTCTGCGAGACGGGGCGGGGCAGCAGGCTCATGCGCGGTTCCTTCGGCGTCGGCGACGCGGGATCGTGGGGGCTGGAACGGGGTTTGTTCGGAGGGTGAACAAGCGTCGGGCCATCCTGACACACCGGCCCCCACCGCTGCCCGACCTCTCCACAGGACGGTGCGCGTCGGGCGTCCCGTTGCTATGCTGCTAGCAGTCGCAACTGGCGTATAGACGGAGTTCCGCTCCGCCTCAGATGGTTCACCATCGGGGAGCGACCCTGCACCTTGAAGACAAGGGCGGATTCGGCCGCACGCCTGGGCCGAAACGGCACATCACCGACATCCGTTCTGTCACAAAAGGGAGCCAGTCTTGTCCGACACCTTCAACGCGCCACTCTCCGAGGTCGATCCCGAGATCGCAGCGGTCCTCGAGCAGGAGCTCGGTCGCCAGCGCAACACCCTCGAGATGATCGCGAGCGAGAACTTCGTGCCCGTCTCCGTCCTGCAGTCGCAGGGCAGCGTCCTCACCAACAAGTACGCCGAGGGCTACCCGGGTCGTCGCTACTACGGCGGCTGCGAGTTCGTCGACATCGCCGAGTCCCTCGCGATCGAGCGGGCCAAGAGCCTCTTCGGTGCCGCGTACGCGAACGTCCAGCCGCACTCGGGCGCCACGGCCAACGCCGCGGTCCTCTCGGCGATCGCCACCCCCGGCGACACCATCCTCGGTCTCGAGCTCGCCCACGGTGGTCACCTCACCCACGGCATGAAGCTCAACTTCTCCGGCAAGCTCTACAACGCCGTCTCCTACGGCGTCGACCCCGAGACCTTCCTCGTCGACATGGACGTCGTCCGCGACAAGGCACTCGAGCACAAGCCGCAGGTCATCATCGCCGGTTGGTCCGCCTACCCGCGCCAGCTCGACTTCGCCGCGTTCCGCGCGATCGCCGACGAGGTCGGCGCGAAGCTCTGGGTCGACATGGCGCACTTCGCCGGCCTCGTCGCCGCAGGTGTCCACCCGTCGCCCGTGCCGTTCGCCGACGTCGTGTCCTCCACCGTGCACAAGACCATCGGCGGCCCGCGCTCCGGCTTCATCGTGAGCCGCGACATGGAGCTCGCCAAGAAGCTCAACTCGAACGTGTTCCCCGGCCAGCAGGGCGGACCGCTCATGCACGTCATCGCCGCCAAGGCGACGGCGTTCAAGCTCGCCGCCACGGCGGAGTTCAAGGACCGCCAGGAGCGCACGCTCCGCGGTGCCAAGCTCCTCGCCGAGGCGCTCACCTCCGAGGCGTCGAAGGCCGCCGGCATCGACGTCCTCACCGGCGGCACCGACGTGCACCTCGTGCTCGCCGACCTCCGCACCTCCGAGCTCGACGGCCAGCAGGCCGAAGACCTCCTCCACGAGGTCGGCATCACGGTCAACCGCAACTCGGTGCCGTTCGACCCGCGCCCGCCGATGGTCACCTCCGGTCTGCGGATCGGTACCCCGGCACTCGCGACGCGTGGCTTCGGCGACACCGAGTTCGCCGAGGTCGCCGACATCATCGCTCTCGCGCTGCGCAACGGTGCCGAGGCCGGAGCCCTCCGGGAGCGCGTCACGGCGCTCGCCGAGCGCTTCCCGCTCTACCCCGGCCTCCAGCAGTAGGGCGCGGGCGCATGACCGCACAGATCCTCGACGGTAAGGCCACGGCCGCCGCCATCAAGTCCGAACTCGCGATCGAGGTGGCCGCGCTCAAGGAGCGCGGCATCTCGGTCGGGCTGGGCACCGTCCTCGTCGGGTCCGACCCGGGTTCGCAGTGGTACGTCGCCGGGAAGCACCGCGACTGCGCCGAGGTCGGCATGGAGTCGATCCGACGCGACCTGCCCGAGACGGTCTCGCAGGAGGAGCTCGAGGCCGTCCTCGACGAGCTCAACGCCGACGAGAGCTGCACCGGCTACATCGTGCAGCTGCCGTTGCCGAAGCACATCGACACCGACGCGATCCTCGAGCGCATCGATCCCGAGAAGGACGCCGACGGGCTCCACCCGACCAACCTCGGTCGTCTCGTGCTCAACGTGAACCGTCCGATCCACACGCCGCTGCCGTGCACGCCGAAGGGCGTCATCGAGCTGGTGGAACGTCACGGGATCAGCTGGGCGGGCAAGCACGTCGTCGTCGTGGGCCGCGGGGTCACCGTCGGTCGCGCGATCGGCCCGCTGCTCACCCGTCGCGAATACAACGCGACGGTCACGCTGACGCACACCGGAACGGTCGGACTCGACGACATCCTCCGCACCGCCGACGTGATCGTCGCCGCGGCGGGCGTCCCCGGGATCGTCACGCGCGATGCCGTGAAGCCGGGCGTCATCGTCCTCGACGTCGGTGTGAGCCGCGAGACCGACCCCGAGACCGGCAAGTCCCGGGTCGTCGGCGACGTCGCCCCTGACGTGGCCGAGGTCGCCTCGTGGATCAGCCCGAACCCCGGTGGTGTCGGCCCCATGACCCGCGTTGGTCTCCTCGCCAACGTCGTCCGCATGGCCACCCCCTAACCCAGCCCGCGAACTGTCACTCGACGCTAGTCCGAGCGGCCGGCGACTAGCCGGAAGTGACAGTTCGCGAGCCAGGGCGGTGAGGATGGGCGACGGGTCCGTCAGGTGCGAGCGATTCACCCGGATGACCCGCCAGCCCGCTGCCATGACTCGGTCGAGGCGATCGATGTCGTGGAAGATCTGCCGTTCATCCGTGAAGTGGGTGCCGCCGTCGTATTCGACGAGGACCCGCTGTTCGGGATACACCAGGTCGCCCAAGGCCAGAAACCGTCCGTGGGCGTCTGAGATGACCTCGTTGACGAGCGGTTCCGGAAGGCCCGCGCGGACGATCAGCAAGCGCAAGGCGGTCTCCATCGGCGAATCCGTCCGAGGCCGCATCATCGAGAACGCGAGCCGCAGCCGTTTCGCGCCGCGACGGCCGTTCATCCGTGCCAGCCCGCGGACGATCTGCTGCTCCGAGGCCAGTGGTCGCTTGCGGCGGAGCAGCACGTCGCCGGCGACCACCAGGTCGTCCACGGGGAGCCGGGTTCCGAGCTGACACCAGGCGTCGACGGCGGTCAGTACCGGCAGTCCTTCGACGGCGACGACCTCCCAGTGGTCCCCGTCGAGTTGATGCCCGCGCACGCCCGCTCCTCGAGGCGCGCGTGCCGGCGCGATGGAGGCGACATCGAGTGGTGCCTCGTGTTCCCAGGTGGGCACGGGGAGGCCGTGCAAGGCCGCCGCGCTCACGTGGCTGAAGAACTGCCCGTCGTGCAGGAGCGGGGCGTAGGCGTGACAGCGTCCGGGGATGTCCGTGGGCTGGTCGAGCGGTGCCCGGACGCCTCGGTGCGGCGTGGCGAGGTCGCGCGCTCGTAGCCGCGATCGAGGCACGCCGAGGTCGTCGGCGTCGGCCATGGAGAACGGCTGCTTGCTGAGTTCGAGGGGGAGGGGACGTCGGCGGACCATCCCACCACGGTGCCGACTGCGGCGCTTCGGCGTCGGAAGTTCTCCACACCCTGCCCGCGAACTGTCACTCGACGCTAGTCCGAGCGGCCGGGACTAGCCGGAAGTGACAGTTCGCGGGCAGGGGAGGGGAAGGTCAGGATTCTCGGGTGGCGCCGGCGGCGGGGCGGACGGGGAAGATGGTCGGGGCGGTGAAGGACGCCTCGGCGAAGGCCGCCGTGACCGCCTCGGCCACGGACGATGCCAGGGCGACGGGGACCAGGGCGATCGCCGCACCCCCGAAGCCACCACCGGTCATGCGCGAACCGATCGCACCGGCCGCCATCGACGTCTCGACGGCCAGGTCGAGTTCCGGCACCGAGATCTCGAAATCGTCACGCATCGACGCGTGCGAGGCCACGAGCAGCTCGCCGATCGACGTCGGGCCGTGCTCGCGCAGGGTCCGGACGGTGTCGAGGACACGCTGGTTCTCCGTCACGACGTGACGGACGCGACGGAAGGTCTCGTCGTCGAGCAGCTCACGAGCGCGGTCGAGGTCGCCGACCGTGACGTCGCGGAGCGAGTCGGCGCCGAGCGCTGCGGCCCCCGCCTCGCAGGACGCCCGACGTGCCGCGTACCCGCCGGAGACGTGGGCGTGCTCGACGCGCGTGTCGATGACGAGCAGCTCGAGGTCGTGCTCCTCGAAGCCGAGCGGGATGACGTCGGTCTCGAGCGAGCGGCAGTCGAGGAAGACGCCGCAGTCACGCTGGCCGAGGAGCGACGCCGACTGGTCCATGATGCCGGTCGGCGCACCGACCGCTCGGTTCTCGGCGAGCTGGCAGATCTTCGCGAGCGTCCGGCGGTCGTGGTCGAGGTGCCAGATCTCGGTGAGTGCGACGGCGACCGAGGCCTCGATGGCCGCGGAGGAGGAGAGGCCTGCCCCGACCGGGACGTCGGAGTGGATGTAGATGTCGACCCCGGGCACCTCCTGCAAGGGTGCCCCGAACTGGCCGAGCGCCCACGCGACGCCGAGCGGGTAGGCGGACCAGCCGTGCAAGGCGTCGGGATCGAGCGCGCGCACCGAGACCTCGACGATCTCGGGTGAGAAGCTGCTCGACACGCGGATGCGGTCGTCGTCGCGACGCCGGACGGCTGCGACGGTGCGGCGGTCGATCGCCATCGGGAACACGAAGCCGTCGTTGTAGTCGGTGTGCTCGCCGATGATGTTCACGCGGCCGGGCGCGGTCCAGAGGCCGTGCGGCTCGCTGCCGAAGGCGTTCTCGAATCCGCTCGTGGCGGTGCGCTGCAGGTCGGTCATACGGGGTTCTCCTCGTCGGCTGCGGCGATCGCGGCGCGCAGGGCGGTGGCGGTGGTCTCCGGTGGGACGTCGCCGATCCAGGCGCCCATGGCGGCCTCGGAGCCGGCCAGGTACTTCAGTCGGTCGGCTCCACGACGCGGGGAGGTGAGCTGCAGGTGGAGTCGGAGCTCGTCGCGGTGGACGCGGGTCGGGGCCTGGTGCCAGGCGGCGATGTACGGGGTCGGGGTGTCGTACAGGGCGTCGACGCCGCGCAGCAGCCGCAGGTAGAGGACCGGCGAGTTCGTCCCGTTCCTCGAGCGAGGTCGCGGCGAAGTCGGGCACGTGCCGGTGGGGGAGCAGGTGCACCTCGATGGGCCAGCGCGCCGCGAACGGGACGAACGCCGTCCAGTGCTCGCCCGCGAGGACGACGCGCTCGTCAGCCTGCTCGGCGGCGAGGATGTCGGCGAAGAGTCCGGGACCGTAGGCCTCGCTCGCGGCGATGAGTCGCTGCGTGCGCGGGGTCACGTAGGGGTAGGAGTAGATCTGTCCGTGCGGGTGGTGGAGGGTGACACCGATCTGCTCCCCGCGGTTCTCGAAGGGGAACACCTGCTGGATCGAGTCGATCTGCGACAGCGCGTGCGTCCGGCGGGCCCACGCCTCGATGACCGTGCGCGCACGGGTGCGGGACAGCGAACCGAAGGAGCCGGTGCTCGACGGGCTGAAGCTCACGACCTCGCAGCGGCCGACCGAGGTGCGCGTCCGGCCGATCCCGATCGTCTCGAGGTCGGCGAGATCGACCGGTGCGTTCTCGTCTTCGAGCAGCGGTCCGAAGGACGGCGACTTGTTCTCGAAGACCGCGACGTCGTACTGGTCGGGGATCTCGGAGGGGTTCGAGGGGCTCGCGGGCGCGAGCGGGTCGAGGTTCGCGGGTGGCAGCATCACCCGGTTCTGGCGGGCGGCGGCGATCGAGATCCACTCACCCGTCAGCGGGTCCTGGCGCATGGACGCGGTCGGTGGTCGTGGCGCGAGTTCGCGTGCGTCGGGCAGGCGCTCCGCGGGCAGCGTCGTGTCGACGTCGTCGAAGTAGATGAGTTCGCGACCGTCGGCGAGGCGCTGGGTCGAGCTCGCGATCGCCGGGTCGATGACGAAGGTGTCGTCGAGTGGGGGCATGGGGATCCTCAGAACGGGTTGTCGAAAGGAAACGTACAACGTTTCGCCTTGAAAAGTATAGGCAAGTCAGCGAAGATTCATGCATGTCCGACGACGAGCCGATGCAGTTGCCCGCCCCACTGCGACGCGACCGCATCCGCGAGCTCCTCGACGAGCGCGGCTTCGTGCGCGTGGCCGACATCTCCGACGACTTCGGCGTCTCCCGGGTGACCGCCCGGACGGACCTCGACACCCTCGTCGACCAGGGCGACGCCGTCCGCGTGCACGGAGGCGCGATGCCCGTGCAGGGACGCGGCGCCGTGGAGTCGCCGATCGAACTCGCGACCGCGACCTCGGCGCATGCGAAGCAGCGGATCGGTGAGGCGGCGGCCGCGATGGTGCGCTCCGGTCAGAGCGTGATCGTCGACGTCGGCAGCACCGGCCTCGCCCTCGCTCGCGCGCTCAAGGCTCGCCGCGACCTCGCCGACGTCGTGGTCATCACGAACGGTCTGACCATCGCTCTCGAACTCGAGTCGGAGATCCCGAGGTTCTCGGTGATCGTCACGGGTGGGTCGCTCCGACCGCTGCAGCATTCGCTCGTCGATCCGCTCGCCGGGTCGCTGCTCGGCCAGGTCCACGCCGATCTCGCCTTCATCGGGTGCAACGGTGTCGACGCAGGCCATGGCGTGACCAACGTCAACCTGCCCGAAGCCGAGGTGAAGGCCAGGATGGTGCGCGCGGCCGAGCGGGTGGTCGTGGTCGCCGATGCCTCGAAGCTCGGGGTGCGGCAGCTCGGCCGGATCGCCGGCCTGGAGGCCTTCGACGCCCTCCTGACCGACGACGGGGCCGCACCCGAGACCATCGCACTCCTCCGGGAAGCGGGACTCGCCGTGACGCTCGTCCCGCTCGGCGACTGACCTCGCGCCGCGTCCCGCGGCGTCCCGGCACTCGCGCGCCGACGGCCCGATGCGGCAGCATGGTCGCATGAGTGATCGAGTGCATCCTGCCGTGTCCATCGTCGAGCAGACGCTGCGTGATCGCGGGGCCCAGGGCGAGATCACCTGGCTCGACGACGCTGCGCGCACGGCCGCGCTCGCAGCGGAGGCCTTGGGGATCGAGGTCGGGGCGATCGCGAACTCCCTCGTGTTCACGCTCGACGGCGAGCCGACGCTGATCCTCACGAGCGGCGCCCACCGTGTCGACACCGCCTGGGTCGGCGAGCGGCTCGGTGGACGGCTGAAGCGTGCTGACGCCGAGGTCGTCAAGGCGGCGACGGGGCAGGTGATCGGTGGCGTCGCGCCCGTCGGTCACCCGGAACCGATCCGCACCTACGTGGACGAGGCGCTCGCCGCCTACCCGGAGGTCTGGGCCGCAGCCGGCCATGCGCACACGGTGTTCCCGACGACCTTCGAGGAGCTCGTGCGGGTGACCGGCGGGCAGGTCATCGCGGTGGAGCCGCCGACGGATCCTGCGGGGTCGTCGGCAGCTGCGTCGGTGTAGCCACCGGAGCGGCCATGGCGGCCGGCGGCGTCCCCTGCTGCTTCGTCACCCGGCTCGGCGGCAGCGGAGCCGTCGCGGTCACGCCGTTCCTGCGCCCCCACCAGGTGCTCACGACGGCTGCGGCCACGCAGAGCGCCATCGGGATGAGCATGAACGGTCCGCCGGCGCCCTCGCCTCGCTCGAAGACCTGGTCGGTCTGCGACATGAGGGCCGTGGGGACGAGGAGGAGGACGTTGTTCGTCGCATGGATGAGCACCGGAGCCTCGAGGCCACCGGTCCCGCGTGCGGCGAAGGACATCGAGGCGCCGAACACGAAGTAGTAGGCGATGAGCCAGGGGTCGCCGGCGAAGTGCACCGAGGCGAAGACCGCGCCGGAGACCACCGTGCCGACGAGGAACGCCGTCATCGGTCGACTGAACCAGGATCCGACGGAACGCTGGATGAGGCCGCGCGCACCGTACTCCTCGCCGGCCGACTGCAGCGGCGTCGTGAGGATCACGACGGCGAGCATCGCGATCATGGTGCCGTCGACCACGATGGGATCGAGCGGGGAGAGCAGGACGGAGGCGCCGACGTACACGATCCACACCGGGACGATGATGAGCGCGAGACGCCCGAACCAGCGCCAGCGGAAGCGACCCTCCACCGAGGACAGCCACCGCGGCCGGACGCCGAAGAGCGCCCACTGGATGAGCATCGACACCGGGATGAGCGCGGCGAGCGACAGGTTGTTCGCGAGCATCGTCACCGGCGTCAGCGTCATGAGGCCGTTCGCGACGTCGTCGAGTGTGTAGGCCCCGGTGGCCACGTCCACGATGAGCGCGATGCCGCCGAGAACGATCGAGAGGATCAGGAACCCGACGACGAGGAGGAGGAGTGCGAGGGCGCCGCGCCACCAGGCCGGTGCGGCGCGGAGGGCGTGGTCGTAGGTCGCGAGCTGCCGCTGGGGCACGGCTGGATCGACGGGCGTCGAGGCTGGCGTCGAGGGTGATGGCGATGGCGAAGGCGTCTGCGGGTGCTGTCCAGGATTCGTCATGCTGCCAGGGTAGGCAACCGTCGCGACAGGACGCGTCCCCCGAGCGATGGACGACGAGCGACGGATAGCCCGCGATCGGCCTGGTCCCGAACGCTCGACGGTGGGAGACTGGCCGGTATGGCCGGACACCGCATCTTCACGACGAGCTTCGCCAGCGTGTACCCGCTCTACGTCGCGAAGGCGGAGCGGAAGGGCCACACGAAGGACGAGGTGGACCAGGTCATCACCTGGCTCACGGGCTACGACGACGCCGCGATCGAACGGGTGCTCGCCGACGGTACGGACTTCGAGACCTTCTTCGCCGAAGCGCCGGCGATGCACCCCAACGCGTCGCTCATCACGGGCCTCATCTGCGGCATCCGCGTCGAGGAGATCGAGGATCCCCTCATGCAGCGCATCCGTCAGCTCGACAAGCTCGTGGACGAGGTCGCGAAGGGGAAGAAGATGACGTCGATCCTCCGCACCTCCGCCTGACGGCCGAACGCGAGCCCCTCCGATGACGCAGACGGCCGCCGCGCGAGTGCGCGACGGCCGTGTGCTCGGGACCCGCTTGGATCAGTGCGCGAGCACCGGTTCCGCGGACGCCTCCGGGGCGTGGTGCAGGGCGAGTCCCTGGTTGCGTCGGCGGAACAGCAGTGCCGCCGTCACCGCGCCGACCGCGAAGAACCCGGCACCCCAGAAGTAGGCGGTCTGGTAGCTCTGGATCGCAGCCTGCGCCAGCACCTCGGGGGTGGGCGGCGCGTTGTCGGTCACGTAGGCCGTGGCGGCGCTCGCCGCGAGGGTGTTGAGCAGCGCCACACCGATCGACCCTCCGACTTGCTGGCTCGTGTTGACCGTCGCCGACGCGACCCCGGCGAACGCCCGGTCGACACCGAGCGTCGCGGTCTGCATCGAGGCGGGCATGATCGATCCCATCGCGAAGCCGAGCACCATGAGCGCGGGCATGACGTTGCCGACATAGGAGCTGTCGAGGTCGAGTCGGGTGAGGAGGAGCATGCCGATCGCACCGAGCGTCATGCCGAACGGCACCATGACCTTCGGCCCGAAGCGGGGGACGAGGAGGTTGGTCCCCAGCTGTGCGGCGAGCACGAGCATCGCGATCATCGGGAGGAAGGCGAAGCCCGTCTGCTGTGGTGAGTACCCGAGCGAGGCCTGCAGGTAGTAGGTGACGAAGAGGAAGATGCCGAACATCCCGGCTCCGGCGATCATGACCGAGATGAACGCGGCACCGCGGTTGCGGTCGAGGATGATCGACAACGGGAGGAGCGGGTGCGCGGCCCGGCGCTGCCAGAGGACGAACACGACGAGGAGCACGGCTGCGGCGGCGAGGAAGGCCCAGCTGAGCGGCGAGTCCCACCCGTCGGTCTCGGCATTGGCGAAGCCGTAGACGAGGCTGAACAACGCACCCGAGACGAGGACGGTGCCCGGAACGTCGAGCTTGGGGCGGGGGCCGGTCGTCTTCGGGGTGGTGATGAAGAGGACCGCCCCGACGATGGCGATCACGGCGATCACGACGTTGATGTACAGGTTCCAGCGCCAGTCGAACTGCTCGGTGAGGAATCCGCCGAGGAGGAGACCGACCGCGCCACCTGCGCCGGCGATCGCACCGAAGACGCCGAACGCGCGGGCGCGCTCCTTCGGGATCGTGAAGGTGGTCGTGAGCATCGCGAGCGCGGTCGGTGCGAGGAGGGCGGCGAAGACGCCCTGGAGTGCCCGCGCGGCGACGAGGGTGCCGAACGAGTCCGCTGCGCCTCCGAGGGCCGAGGCGATCGCGAACCCGACGAGCCCGATGATGAAGGCCCGCTTCCGGCCCATGAGGTCGGACAGGCGTCCGCCGAGCAGCAGCAGGCTGCCGAAGGCGAGGGAGTAGGCGGTGACGATCCACTGGCGATCGCCGTCGGAGAACCCGAGGTCGGCCTGGGCGGCGGGCATCGCGATGTTCACGACGGTGGCGTCGAGCACGACCATGAGTTGCGCGAGGCCGACGGTGACGAGCGTCCACCAGCGGCGTGAGGAGACTGCCGGGGTTCCGGCGGCGAGATTCGAAGTCATGCTGAGGACTCTATACGGAACTGGACAGTTTCGGAACCGAATAGTTCCAGAACGTTCGAGTTCCTGAACTATGCTGTTCCCGGAGACGAAAGGGAGGTGAGCCGCGATGACGCAGCTCGAGACCCCACCCGCAGCGCCGAAGCTCGGCCGGAAGCGCGACCACACGCGGGACGCTGAGATCCTCGACGCCGCGCTCGACGTCCTCGCCGACACGGGCTACGCCGGGATGACGGTCGACATGGTCGCCGCGCGGGCGAAGGCCGGCAAGGCGACGCTCTACCGCCGATGGGCGTCGAAGTCCGAACTCGTGATCGACGCGGTCGCCTGCATGAAGCAGATCGATCCCGACTTCTCGAAGCTGCCCGACACCGGCTCACTCCGCGGCGACCTCGTCGCGATGATCAAGGCGCCGTCCATCGCCGAGGGCGAGCGCAAGATGCGCGTGTTCGCCGGCGTGATGTCGATGATCTCGGATGCGCCCGAGCTCACCGAGTCCATCCACGCGGCGATCGTGGAGCCGCGCATGGCGGTCAACCGCTTCCTGTTGCAGCGCGCGATCGACCGCGGTGAGATCCGCGCGGACGCCGATGTGGAGACCCTTGCGCTGATCAGCCAGGCGATGGTGAGCTATCGCGTGCTCATGCTGCGGGAGCCGGTGACGCGTGACTTCCTCGTCTCGGTGATCGACGGCGTCATCATCCCGGCCGTCCGGAAGTAGCTCGATGACCGACGGACCCGCCCGATCTCGAACCGGGCTGCTCGATCACGCGGCGCCGGTCCGCCTCGGGACGCCCGACGCCGCACTGCGCTTCTCCGGCTTCCGTGAGCCGGGCGGACGCCACCTCATCGTCGATGGCGCGGAGGCGTTCGAGTTGAGCTTCCCGTGCGGAACCTGCGCGCTGCTGTTCCGTCGTCTGGACGAGGGTGCTCGGGCGCTCGCCGCAGACGCACTGCACGATCACCTGGACGAGGGCGTGCCCGCGATCGACGATCCTTCGTTGCGCGACCTCGTGTCGACGTTCCTGCCCGAGGGGACCTACCTGCCGCTCCTGCTGTCCATCGAGCCCGTCCTGGTCGCTCCGGGTGACGATCACGACTACTTCTCGCGGGAGCAGGTCGCGCACCGCGGGATCGACCCCACGCTCGGGGCGCCGGAGGACCCGGCGACCGGCTACTACCGCGGCCCGACCCGGACGACCGGCGAGCACGAGACCCTCTTCGAGTTCCTGGTGCCGATGGTGCCGCCCGGTTGGAACGACCGCGAGCGCGTGGCCTCGTACGAGGAGCGGCTTCGTGCCGGGGGAGCGGCGACCGTGCTCGCGGTCTCCGTGCTGGACCGGACACAGCCGTTCGACAGCGCCGACGCCCACACGGGTCTCGTGCACTTCGTGCTCGACGGCCACCACAAGCTCGAAGCAGCCGCGCGTCTCGGGGTCCCTGTCACGGTCCTGTCGTTCGTCTCGGTCGACGCGAGCCTCGCGGACGAAGCGACGGTGGCCGGCCTCCCGGAGCTGCTCGCGCGCTGATCACGTCGCGTGTGTGACCGGGTGGATCACGCAGCGCTGGATCCCCCGATCCCTGCGTGACCCACCGGTCGAGGCGGTGAGCGTCGCAAACCCCCGTCGCGAACACACAGTCCACTGAGGCGTGGACTGCGGCGGCATCACCTCCACCAGTGTGTCACGAATAAGTCGTTCGTACCAGTTATCGAGAAGAGGTCGGTTGTGTGAGCTCCGAGCCTCTAGGCTGAGGCCCCGACCGGCCACGGTCGACGGATACGGCGCCGATGGATCGGAGCCGGAACACAGGCTGCCCGAGGAGGTCAGGATGCCGGGGACGCGACGAACGCCCACGCAGGAGCGCGGACAGGTGACGCAGGACGCGATCGTCGAGGGTGCCGCGACCGTCTTCGACCGCATCGGCTACGGGAACGCGAGTCTGTCGATGATCGCGGAGGCGTCCGGGATCTCGCAGGGCTCCATGTACTTCCACTTCAAGTCGAAGGAGCAGATCGCCCTCGCGGTCATCCACGAGCAGCACGACCGGTCGATGCCGCTCATGGCACGGGTGTCGGAACAGTACGACGGGGTCCTCGAACGGCTCATCCGGGTTTCGCGCGCCATCGTCGACCAACTCGAGAACGACCCGGTGGTCCGTGCCGGGATCAGACTCACGCTCGATGAGGGTTCGCTGAGCCAACCGGCCGGCGCGTTCTACGAGGACTGGATCTCGGGGACGGCCGCTCAGCTCGACGTGGCGCTGCAAGCCGGGGACCTGGTGAGTTCGATGTCGGCGCCGGACCTGGCCCGCACGCTGATCGGATTCTTCACCGGTGTCCAGCTCACCGCCCAGGCGACGGTCGGGCGCTCGGACATCGCAGCGTCGGTGGACCGCATGTGGCGGCTCGCGATCGACGCCATCGTCCCCGAGGCGCAGTGGGCCGAGGCGACGCGGGTCCGGGAGGACGCCTTCGGCGCTGCGGGCGATGTGCGCCCGACACGACCTGCCGCGTCGATGTAGCGATCCACGCCGGGGGATGGGCGGGCGACGACCGTCTATCCCGACGTGACGCGTTCGAGTACCGCGTCTGTGGTGGGCCCGGTGGGGCTCGAACCCACGACCCGCGGATTAAAAGTCCGATGCTCTGCCAACTGAGCTACAGGCCCATACGCGCTCTACTCTACGAGATTTCGACGGCACCCGTTGACGCGCGGGTCGGGGCCACGGGGGAGGATCGCCCGCACGGGGCGAGTACCGTTGTCGGGTGCGCGAAGCGCGTCGCAGGGAGGAGCAGGCATGACCGAGGGATTCCATCGTCCGACGAAGCTCCCGCCGTCGATGCTCGAAGCGATCCAGGGCGGTCTCGACCCGGAGGCCGTCTCGAGGATCACCCATGAGACGGCCGTCGCCCTCCTCACCCGGGTGCGGGCGGACCCGGACCCTGCCGTGGTCGATCGCCTCGTGACGTACACGGACGAGCACGGGATCGACGCGATCGCCGAACTCTGGTCGCACGCCAGCCCGCGGAGTCTCCCAGGAGCGCTCTGGCGGATCTACCTACTGCGCCTGCTCATCCGGCAGGACCCGGTGGGGACGAGCTTCAGCTTCCAGCGGGGCACCGAGCTCATCACCACCGTCGACCCCGTGATCGCCGGCGCGGCCGAGCCGACCGGGCCGGAGGAGATCATCGTCCTCGCCGACCAGATCCTCCGTGGGCTGTACACCGGCGACTTCGCGATCGCCCTCGAGCGGGCGGCGTCCTTCTGCCGGATCAACGCGGTCGGCTGCACCTCCCTCGCGAACGACCGGGACGCGGTCGACCCCGCAGACGCCGCGAGACTCACCACGAAGGCCGCACGGTTCAGCACCATCGCCGAGGAGCTCGCCGGCTGCGCCCGACTGTGGCGCACCGACTCCCTGGACTGATCCAGGCGCCCTGGTCAAGGCCTTCGACCTGGGAATGTCCACAGGTGATCCCTTGCTACACTGTTCTAGCCGGGCCGCAGTAACCCCGGGCTCCAAAAATCGCCGCTTCGAGCGGCCTTGCGCCGAGAGGCGTTCCTGCGGCCTGGCACTTGCTTTGTGCGGAGGTCTTCAGCCGCCTGCCGCCCGTTCCGTGATGACACCGGAACTGGGGTGTCGAATCGCGTCGATTCCTCCAATCGGATCCCGGGTCGGCACCGAACTCCGTGTATGACCGCCGCACTGTACACGCAGACCCGACCTCGGGTGGGCGTCGCGCAAACGGCCGGTGTCCGTGAGAAGCTAAGACTTGTGACCACGGGACCGGAAGCCGACGCTGCACCGCAGGTGTCTTTGGCGAACGTGCTCGACGCGCTCCTCATCCGCGTGGCCGGCGGCGACCAGGTCGCGTTCAGCGAGCTGTACGACCACATCGCGCCGCGGGTCCTCGGACTCGTCAAGCGGGTGCTCGTCGACCACGCGCAGTCCGAAGAGGTCACCCAGGAGGTGTTCCTCGAGGTCTGGCAGAACGCCCAGAAGTTCGAGGCGGGCAAGGGCACGGCCACGACCTGGGTGCTCACCATGGCCCACCGTCGTGCGATCGACCGCGTGCGCGCCTCACAGGCCGGACGTGACCGCGATCTCAAGATCGGCATCCGCGACTTCGACGAGCGTGTCGACAACGTGCAGGAGACGGTCGAGATCCGGATCGAGCACGAACGCGTCAAGCGGGCCTTCGTCCGGTTGAGCGAGCTGCAACGCGAAGCTGTTTCGCTCGCCTACTACGGCGGCTACAGTCACAGCGAGATCTCGAACCTGCTCGGCGTGCCCATCGGTACGGTGAAGACCAGGTTGCGAGACGGAATGATCAGACTTCGAGACGAGTTGGGGGTGCGTACATGACCGAGCGAGACGATGCAACAGACCTGGCAGCCGGAAACGCGCTGCACACCCTGACCCCGCGCGAGCAGGAGCGGTTCGACCGCCTGCGCGCCGAACACGAGTCCGTCCGCGAGGAAGCGGCGGAATTCGAGGAGACCGTCGCCATGCTCGACCTCGCAGCACCTCCCGTGCAGCCGTCGGCAGCGCTCAAGAACTCGCTCATGGCTGCGATCCAGAACCTGCCGCAGCTGCCCGCTGACGCCCCCGTCGATGCTCCTGTCGCCGAGGTGCGGGCGCTTCCGACCGCGGTCCCAGAGGTCGACGAGACGCCGGTGTCGACACCGACCGCCACGCCGGCCCCTGCAGCAGCGACCACCCCGGTGGCCGGTGCAGCGGAGCGCAAGGCCGCCTCACGGTGGCGTCGCAGCGCCGTCGGCATGGTGGTCGGCGCCGCAGCAGCGGTCGGCCTCATCTTCGGTGGTGTCGGACTCGCGAACACCTTCGGTGGCGGATCCCTCACGCAGACGGTCGCGCTCGCGGAGATCAACGCGGCGTCCGACGTCCAGCGCGCGAAGGTGTCCATGGACGATGCGACGGCGACCCTCGTCTGGTCGGGCGAGCTCGGCAAGTCAGCCCTGCTCGTCGACGGACTCGGGTCCCTGCCGTCAGACAAGGTCTACGAACTCTGGTACATCGGCGAGGGAGGCCCGGTCTCGGCCGGCACCTTCTCCGCAGCGAACGGCACCACCTGGCGGGTCCTCGACGGCGCCATGAGCGCGGGCGACAAGGTCGGCGTGACGGTCGAGCCGCAGGGTGGCTCCAAGCAGCCCACCACCGACCCGATCATGGTCATCGAGACGGCGTAGTCCGTTCCCTCCGGCCCGAGAGGGTGTGTCGGCAGGCCCTTCGCCTCGACAGACTCGCGGAGCCGCTGCAGACGACGACAGCCCCGCCCGGGATTCCCGGGCGGGGCTGTCGTGATGCCGGCGTCAGATCAACCGAAGCGACCAGAGACGTAGTCCTCGGTCGCCTGGACGGACGGCTTCGAGAACATCGTCGTGGTGTCGTCGTACTCGATGAGCTTGCCCGGCTTGCCGGTGCCCGCGATGTTGAAGAACGCGGTCTTGTCGCTGACGCGGCTCGCCTGCTGCATGTTGTGCGTCACGATCACGATCGTGTACTCCTGCTTGAGTTCCTCGATGAGGTCTTCGATGGCGAGCGTGGAGATCGGGTCGAGGGCCGAGCACGGCTCGTCCATCAGCACGACGTCGGGGGAGACGGCGATGGCACGGGCGATGCAGAGACGCTGCTGCTGACCACCGGAGAGACCGGAGCCCGGCTTGTCGAGGCGGTCCTTCACCTCGTTCCAGAGGTTGGCGCCCTGAAGCGAGCGCTCGACGAGCGCGTCCTGGTCGGACTTCGACATCTTGCGGTTGTTGAGCTTGACGCCCGCGAGGACGTTCTCCTTGATGCTCATCGTCGGGAACGGGTTCGGGCGCTGGAAGACCATACCGACCTGACGACGGACGAGGACCGGGTCGACGCCCGGGCCGTAGAGGTTGTTGCCGTCGATCAGGACCTCGCCCTCGACGCGTGCGCCGGGGATGACCTCGTGCATGCGGTTCAGGGTGCGGAGGAAGGTGGACTTGCCGCAGCCGGAGGGGCCGATGAAGGCGGTGACCGTGCGGGGCTGGATCTGGAGGGAGACGCCCTCGACAGCCATGAAGCTGCCGTAGAAGACGTTGAGGTCGTTGACTTCGATGCTCTTGGACACGGGGTTCCTTTGCTCGCGGCCTAGCGGCCGAACTTGGGGGCGAAGATCTTGGCGATGAGTCGGGCGATGAGGTTCAGCGCCATGACGATGAGGATGAGGACGAGTGCGCCGGTCCAGGCGCGGTCCACGTAGGCGGCCCCGTCGGTGCCCTGGTTCGCGTACTGGGTGTACACGAAGACGGGGAGGGTCATCATCGGGCCGTCGAACAGGTTGTAGTTCATGCTCTGGGTGAAGCCGGCGATGATCAGGAGGGGCGCGGTCTCACCGATGACGCGGGCGACGGCGAGCGTCACGCCGGTGATGATGCCGGCGATCGAGGTGGGGAGGACGATCTTCAGGATGGTCAGCCACTTCGGCACACCGAGGGCGTAGGAGGCCTCACGCAGCTCGTTCGGCACGAGCTTCAGCATCTCCTCGCTGGAGCGGACCACGACGGGGATCATGAGCAGCGACAGCGCGATGGCGCCGCCGATGCCGAGCCGGACGCCCGGGCCGAAGAAGATCGCCAGCAGGGCGAAGGCGAACAGTCCGGCGACGATGGACGGGATACCGGTCATCACGTCGACGAGGAAGGTGATGCCCTGGGAGAGCTTGCCGCGACCGTACTCGACGAGGTAGATCGCCGTCAGGATCCCGATCGGGATGGAGATGACCGACGTGGCCAGCGTGATGAGCAGCGTGCCGGTGATGGCGTGCAGTGCTCCACCGCCCTCACCGACGACGTTCCGCATCGACAGGGAGAAGAACTCGATGTCGAAGCGGGCGGCGCCGGCCGAGATCACCGTGATGGCGACCGAGACGAGCGGCAGGAGGGCGACGACGAAGGCCGCGGTCACCAGGGTGGTGAGCAGGCGGTCCTTGGCCTTCCGGCGTCCCTCCACCATGAGCGACGAGACGTACACCGTCACCGCGTAGAGCGCGGCGCCGAGCACGACGGCTCCGGGGACGTTGTAGCTCTTGTCGGCCGTCGACTGCTGCAACAGCAGGAAGATGACACCGCTGACGATGAGGCTGCCCGCGAGGATCGTGAGCGGCGCGAACTTCGGCAGCTTGCCCGCGGTGAGCGAGTTGGAGAACGGCGTGGCGATGGACGCCTGGCGGCGGTCGGTCGTGGCGGTCATCAGTTCGCTCCCGAGAATTCTTTACGACGGTTGACGATGAGTCTGGCGATGAAGTTCACCACGAAGGTGATGATGAACAGGATCAGGCCGGTGGCGATGAGCTTGTTCACGTCGATGCCGAAGGACTCGGGGAAGTTCAGGGCGATGTTCGCCGCGATGGTGTTCGGGTTGCTCGAGGTGAGCAGGAAGAACGAGTAGACGGCGGCGGGGGAGAGCACGAGCGCGACGGCCATCGTCTCGCCGAGGGCGCGTCCGAGGCCGAGCATGGAGGCGGACACGATGCCTGGGCGTCCGAACGGCAGGACCGCCATCTGGATCATCTCCCAGCGCGTGGCGCCGAGCGCGAGCGCGGCCTCCTCGTGGAGCTTCGGGGTCTGGAGGAAGATCTCCCGGGAGATGGCCGTGATGATCGGGATGATCATGACCGCGAGCACGAGGGCGACGGTGAGGATCGTGCGACCGGTGCCGGACACCGTGCCACCGAAGAGCGGGATCCAGCCGAGGTTCTCGGACAGCCAGGCGAAGAAGGGCTGGACGAACGGCGCGAGGACGAGCGCACCCCAGAGGCCGTAGACGACCGACGGCACGGCGGCCAGGAGGTCGATGACGTAGCCGAGGGCGACCGCGAGTCGGCGCGGCGCGTAGTGGGTGATGAAGAGGGCGATCCCGAGCGAGAGCGGCACGGCGATCGCGAGGGCGAGGATGGCCGCCCAGATGGTGCCGAAGACGAACGGGCCGACGTAGGCCCAGAAGCTCGTCGGAGCACCGGTGAACGACGAGGAGTCGGCCGTGAGGGCCGGGAACGCCTGGACGATGAGGAAGATCGCGACCGCCGCCAGGATGACGAGGATGAGTGATCCGGAGACGACGGAGAGCGTCGAGAAGACGCGGTCGCCGACTCGTTGCTTGGCTTTGGGTCTCGCAGCTAGGGCCTCGACAGCCATGGGTTCCCGTTCTCTCGATGCGATGGTGGTGCCCCTCGACAGACTCGGGGAGCGGGTACTGCGGGTGCTGGTGACGCAGGTCGAGCGTGCCGGGCAGGACCCGGCACGCTCGACCGTTGGATTACTTGATGGACGCGATCGCGTCCTGGACCTTCTTGGCGAGGTCTGCGGAGAGCGGCGCAGCACCGGCCGACTTCGCAGCCTCTTCCTGGCCGGCGTCGCTGGCGATGTAGCCGGCGTAGGCCTTGACGAGGTCGGCGACCTTCGGGTCGGCGTACTCCTGGCAGGCGATGAGGTAGCTCACGAGCACGATCGGGTAGTGGGTCGCGTCCGTGGTCTCGCGGTCGAGCTTGATCGCGATGTCGTTCGCCTCGCGGCCTTCGACGAGCGGCGAGCCCTCGACGACGGCGGCAGCACCCTCGGCGCTGTACTCGACGAACTCCTCGCCGACCTTGATCTTCGCGACACCGAGGTCGCCGGCCTTCGACGCGTCGGCGTAGCCGATGGTGCCGGTGCCACCCTTGACGGTGTCGACGACGCCGGAGGTGCCCTTGGCACCCTCACCCGACTGGAACGGGAAGGTGTCGGCCGGCTCAGCGGTCCAGACGTCCGGAGCGTTCTTGTTCAGGTAGTCGGCGAAGTTCTTCGTCGTTCCCGAGTCGTCCGAGCGGTGGACGGCGGTGATGGGGGTCGAGGGGAGCTTGGCCTCGGGGTTCAGCGCGACGATCGCCGGGTCGTCCCAGCTGGTGATCTGACCGGCGAAGATCTTCGCGATGGTCGCTGCGTCGAGGTTGAGCTCGTCGACGCCCTCGACGTTGAAGATGACCGCGATCGGGGAGATGTAGACCGGGAGGTCGATCGCCTTGGTGTCGGCTGCACATGCGGCGAAGGTGCTCGAGAGCTCTTCGTCGGAGAGGGCCGAGTCCGAACCGGCGAACTGCACGCCGCCGGCGATGAACGCCTTGCGGCCGGCGCCGGAGCCGTCGGGGGAGTAGTTGATGGTGACGTCCGGGTTCGACGTCTGGAAGGCGGCGACCCAGGCTTCCTGGGCGCTGCCCTGCGACGATGCGCCGCTACCGGCCAGGCTGCCCTTGAGGTCGCTGGCGGCTGCGCTCGTGGCGGTGGCGCCGCCTTCGTTGGCCGCACAGGAGGTCAGTGCGACGGCTGCGACTGCTGCTACGACCGCGACGCGGCCGAAACGTGAGAACTTCACAGGGATGTCCATTCATTGGTGTGGGTGCGAGCCGGTGCTGGCTCGTCAGTGACGCTAACCACGTGGCATGACGAGCATCCCCCGTGATGGTAAACAACGGGTGAACGGATATCGACGGCTTCATGGCGGCCGACGTGGCGATGCCGCGAATGCGCGACGAACGCCCCCTGTTCAGGGGGTTCGCGCGGATGGGTCAGACGCGGGGTTCGTGCGTCTCGATGGCGATGATGCCGGAGCTCGGGTTGGTCCGGGAGAGGTGCACGATGGAGAACGCCCCGGTCTCGAGTGCGGCGGCGCTCCCGAGGTAGGAGCCTCGGGTGGACCCGGTGGCGAGCGCGATCTCGTGCAGGATCTCGGGGAGGACCGGTCCGTGGCTGCAGAGGATGGCCGTCTTGAGCGCCCGGACGCGGCGGCCGACGACCCGGCGGACATCCGATTCGCCCCGCTCGTAGGCGTCCTGGCTGATGAGCTCGGAGCGTTTCGGCTCGATGCCCGCGGCCGCGGCGATCGGGCTGACGGTGCTGACGCAGCGCACGGCCGTGCTCGTCACGATCTTGCGAGGACCGAAGGCGAGCAGGGTCGGGACGTTCCCCGCGGCCTGCTTGACGCCGCGCGGCGCCAGTGGCCTGGTCGCGTCCTCGCCGGGCCATTCGGAGGGCGACGTGGCCTTCCCGTGGCGCATCGCGATGAGGGCGAAGGTCGCTGTGACGCCTTCGTCGACCAGCGCGGCGAAGGCGTCGAGGATCTCCACGTCGCGCTCGTAGCTGAGGTAGCTCCGTGCCCGCTTGATGGTGACCCACTCCAGGGCGGCGACCTCGCCGTTCGGGATGAACGTGCTCTCGCGGACGGCCTGGTCGGTGACCTCGGCCGACCAGTAGTGGACGATCTTCTCGCGTCCGCTCGACAAGGGGTACGTGGAGACACCGAGCGGCACACCGAGGTGGACGCTCAGGCCGGTCTCCTCCTTGATCTCCCGCACGGCCGTCTGCGCGAGCGTCTCTCCGGGATCGACCTTGCCCTTGGGGATGGTGACGTCGCCGTAGACCGTCCGGTGGATGACGAGGAGGTGGACCTTGCCGTCGATGAGACGCCAGCACACGGCACCGGCTGCATAGATTGCCGTCGTCGTCATAGTCACTGCCTCGTCGTGTCGTGGTGCTCGGGTGGGTCGCGGTGCGAAGTCGTCAGCGACGGTTCCTCGGCCGGCGGCGCGCCGCGGTCTCGAGCATGAGGGAGTCTTGCAGATCCGTGAGCGGTCGTCCGTCAGCGTCGACCGCGTGGCGCGTCCAGACGCCGTCGGCGTCGAGCCACCAGGACGACGTCTGCTCGTCGAGAGCCTGCTCGAACATCGCGGCGGTCGCCTCGAGGTGCTTCGGGTCGGTGAGCCTGACGAGCGCCTCGACGCGGCGGTCGAGGTTGCGGTGCATCATGTCGGCGCTGCCGATGAACACGTGCGGGTCGCCGTCGTTGTGGAACGAGAAGATGCGCGAGTGCTCGAGGTACCGCCCGAGGATGGAGCGCACGCGGATCGTCTCGCTCATCCCCGGCTGGCCTGGCTTCAGCGCGCAGATCCCGCGAACCCACAGGTCGACCGGGACCCCCGCCTGGCTGGCCCGGTAGAGCGCGTCGATGATCGACTCGTCCACCATCGAGTTGACCTTGATGCGGATCCCGGAGGGCTTGCCCTCCTCGGCGTTCGTGCGCTCCTGCTCGATGTGCTTGAGGAGGCCCTTGCGCAGGTGGCGCGGCGCGACCAGGAGTCGCTTGAACTTCTTCTCGATCGCGTACCCGGACAGCTCGTTGAAGAGGCGGGTGAGGTCTTTGCCGACCTGGTCGTCGGCCGTGAACAGACCGAGGTCCTCGTAGATGCGGCTCGTCTTCGGGTTGTAGTTACCCGTGCCGATGTGGCTGTAGTGGCGCAGCACGCCGCGCTCCTGTCGGACGACGAGCGCGAGCTTGCAGTGCGTCTTCAGTCCGACGAGCCCGTAGACGACGTGGACGCCGGCCTTCTCGAGCTTCCTGGCCCAGGAGATGTTGTTCTGCTCGTCGAACCGGGCCTTGATCTCGACCAGCGCGAGGACCTGCTTGCCGGCCTCGGCCGCGTCGATGAGTGCTTCGACGATGGGGCTGTCGCCCGAGGTCCGGTAGAGGGTCTGCTTGATCGCGAGCACGTGCGGGTCGGCGGCGGCCTGCTCGATGAACGCCTGCACGCTCGTGGCGAAGGACTCGTAGGGGTGGTGGACCAGGACGTCCTCACGGGCGATCGACCGGAAGAGGTCGGGCTTGCCGTTGGGCTCGTCGGGCTGGAACTGCAGCGCCGTGGTCGGGACGCGTTTCGGGTACTGGAGATCCGGGCGGTCGATGCCGGCGAGGCTGAAGAGGCCACCGAGGTCGAGCGGCGAGGGCAGGCGGTAGACCTCCTGCTCGGTGATGTCGAGTTCGCGGACGAGGAGTCCGAGGGTGACATCGTCCATGTCGTCGGTGATCTCGAGCCGGATGGGCGGCCCGAACCGGCGGCGCAGCAGCTCCTTCTCGAGGGCCTGGATGAGGTTCTCGGTCTCGTCCTCCTCGATCACCATGTCCTCGTTGCGCGTGACGCGGAAGACGTGGTGGTCGACGATCTCCATGCCGGGGAAGAGGTGGCCGAGGTGGTTGGCGATGACCTCCTCGAGGGCGATGTAGCGCACGCTGGGAGCGGTGTCCAGCGACGCGGAACGGCGCTCCGCCGGACCGACGCGGACGAAGCGCGGCATCATCTGCGGGACCTTGAGCCGGGCGAACTCCTCGCGCCCGGTGCGGGTGTTCCGCACTCGGACCGCGAGGTTCAACGAGAGGCCGGAGATGTAGGGGAACGGGTGCGCCGGGTCGACAGCGAGCGGCATGAGCACCGGGAAGACCTGGTTGCTGAAGTACTCGCTGAGGTACTCGCGGTCGGCTGCGTCGAGTGAGTCCCAGGTGACGACCGTGACGCCGCGTTCGGCGAGGTCGGGACGGACGAGGTCGTGCCAGGCGCGCGCGTGCCGTTCCTGCAGGACGTGCGCCTGCTGCGAGATCTCGGACAGGACGTCGGCCGGAGCGTTGCCGACGTTGGTCGGGACAGCCAGGCCCGTGAGGATGCGGCGCTTCAGGCCGGCGACCCGCACCATGAAGAACTCGTCGAGGTTCGAGGCGAAGATCGCGAGGAAGTTGGCGCGTTCGAGGACGGGCAGCGCCGGGTCTTCGGCGAGCTCGAGCACACGCTGGTTGAAGGCGAGCCAGCTGAGTTCGCGGTCGAGGTAGCGGTGTTCGGGCAGCGCGGGATCGTTCCGCTCGAAGGCGGGGTCGAAGTCCTCTTCGTCTCCATCGAGGCCGACATCGAGCACGGTTGGGTCTGCTGGCATGTCTTCATCATGACACCGTGGCGGGGGTGGTCGCGACGACTGCGGTGAACACTGTGTAAATGCCGCAGCGCCGCGCCGCTGTGGAGGGGATCAGGCGTCGGTTCTCGCGTACTGCACGTCGATGGTGTGGTCGGTGAATCCGAGCGAGCGGTACAGCGACACCGCAGGGAGGTTGTCGGCTTCGACGTAGAGCGTGACCGCCTCGACGCGTCGATCCCGCAGGCGGGCGAGGCCGGCCTCCATCAGGAGTCGCCCGAGCCCTCGGCCACTGGCCGCAGGGTGCACGCCGACCGCGTAGACCTCGCCGACCGTGTCCTCGACCTTCAACCAGATGAATCCGAGGAGGTCGCCGTCGGAGCCTCGTGCGAGCAGGAAGTCGTCGGCGTCGAACCAGGACTCGGCTTCCCGGGCGCGGAGATCGTCGAGGGTCATGCGTCCCTGCTCGGGGTGGTCGGCGAAGGCGAGCGCGTTGACCTCGAGCCACTCCTCCTCGTCGACTCCCGGCCGGAACGTGCCGACCGTGACATCCGCGTGCCCAGTGGTGGCCGGTCGTGCGCGGCTCGTCGGCGCCTTGGTCAGGCGGAGCTGCAGCAGCGTCCTGACCGGCGAGAAGCCGAACTCCTGTGCGAGCACCCGGGAGGCGGGGTGGTCGCCGTGTGCCCAGATGCGCACCTGCGGAGGACAGTTGGCGAGGACGCCGCGCAGTGCGGCGCGACCGTAGCCGTGACCCCGCCACTCGGGCTCGACGACGAACTCGAGTTCGCCATGGCCGAGGATGGCCGCGCCCACGACGGCGAAGTCGTCGGGGTCGACCGGCGGGTCCTGTGGTTCGACGGCGAGGATCAGTGTTCGGGCGCCGGACGCGGCGTCGATGAGCGACTGGTCGCTGAACGGCGGCTGGCCGTCGACGAGCGACGCCGTGCGCACGACGCGCTCGAGCGCATCCCTGGTGCGGGCGTCGTCGACGTTACGAACCGACAGCGTCAGCCGGGGCATGATCGTCCTCGTAGACGTTGAAGCGGTAGCCGACGTTGCGCACGGTGCCGATGAGCTGCTCGAGGTCGCCGAGCTTGGCGCGCAACCGGCGGACGTGGACGTCGACGGTTCGCGTGCCACCGAAGTAGTCGTAGCCCCACACCTCGCTCAGCAGCTGCTCGCGCGTGAACACGCGGGAGGGGTGGGTCGCGAAGAAGCGGAGCAGCTCGAACTCCTTGAAGGTGAGGTCCAGCGGCTTGCCGTGGACCTTCGCGGAGTAACTGGCCTCGTCGATGACGACGCCCGACGCCTGGATCTTGCTCGCCGAGTGCTCCTGGGAGGCGCGGCCGATCGCGAGCCGGATCCGAGCGTCGACCTCGGCCGGTCCGGCGGATTCGAGGATGACGTCGTTCACGCCCCAGTCGGCGCTGACGGCGGTGAGGCCGCCCTCGGTCAGGATGAGGAGGAGTGGGACCGACAGCCCGGACGCACCGAGGATCTTGCAGAGCGACTTGGCGCTCGCGAGGTCCTGGCGGGCGTCGACGAGCACGAGGTCCGAACTCGGAGCGTTCACGAGTTGTGCGGGGTCGGCTGGGATCTGCCGGGTGCGGTGGCTCAGGAGCCCGAGGGATGGGAGGACCTCGGTGCCGACCATGGAGGTCAAGACCAAAATTTGCGCCACGCGCATCCTCCCGACTGAGTTTGGAACCATATTAGGCGAACGACCGCACCCCACGTCGCACCGGGCGCCCGCTGGTGGTCCGATGGCGTCCGCTCTGTGACAATGGGTCCGTGAGCGAAACCACTCTCTCCCCCCGGCTGCGCTGGATCAGTGTCGTCTCCATCTGGGCGCTCGCGCTCGTCGGCGTCGTCGTGTCCGGCTTGCTCTGGAGCCCGGGGGAGACCTTCTTCGGGCTGTCGGCCACGCTCGGCCTCTGCACCCTGGCCGCGTTCTCGGCACAGCTGTTGACGCGACAGAAGGTGGGATTCGTCGATCGGATGTCGACGAGCGTCACCGGCGCCGTCCTCATCCTCGCCATCGGCGGTGCCGTGTATGGCCTCATCGCCCTGGCCTCGGGGTAGACTTTCCCCATGCTGCTCGCTCTCGAAATCTTCTTCATCGGCTTGCTCGTCCTCGCCAGCCTCGCCATCGCGTTCACCGCGGTGGTCGTGCTGAAGAACCTGTACCGCGGTCAGCGCTAGTCCGGGTCCCTCGATGATCGAGATCCCGAGCGGCCTGCCGAGCGAACTGGTCCCGCTGTCGTGGCTCATCGGCGTCTGGGAGGGCACCGGCGTCATCGACTACCGGGTCGGCGACGAGACCGTGACCCGCGAGTTCGGTCAGCGCGTGAGCTTCAGCCACGACGGCCTGCCGTACTTGAACTACAACTCCTACACCTGGCTCCTGCCCGAGCAGCCCCCGCGCGACGCCGAGGGGGCCTCGTCCACGGACGAGGACGCCCTGTCGGACGACACCGCTGCGGACGTCGCGCCTGACGGAGCCTCGGCGGACGAGTCCGGTGTGCCCGAGCCGCTCGTCACCGAGACGGGTTATTGGCGCCTCGAACGCCCGCTGATCGAAGGCGACCCGGGCCCGGGCATGCTCCCAGGGCAGGGCCCCCGCCCGTTCGGCACCGCGCAATCGGTCGAGACCCTGCGCACGTCGACCGGCGCCTTCCCCCTGCAGGTCTCGATCGTCCACCCGAACGGTGTGAGCGAGCTCTACCTCGGCCAGATCGACGGCCCGCGGATCGACCTCGCGACCGACGCCGTCGTCCGGACCGCTGGAGCCAAGGAGTACGCCGCCGCGACCCGCCTGTACGGTCTCGTCGAGAACCACCTGCTCTGGGCCTGGGACATCGCCGCCCTGGGACAGGACCTCCGGACGCACGCCTCGGCGCGCCTGGCCAAAGCCGACTGACGTGACCATTCCCAACGGAGCGGTCACACCGGAACCGATTCCGGGTTCGCCCTTCCTCACGCTGCCGGGTGCCGTCGAACAGGCGGATGCCGTCGACCACGGCGTCCCCTCCCATTACGGCAGCCCGAACATCGAGCAGCGCCTCATCGCCAACGGTAAGGCGATCGTCGACCTGTCGAACCGTGGCATCGTGACGGTCACCGGCCCCGATCGGCTGAGCTGGCTCAACTCCATCACGAGCCAGGAGCTGCGCTCGCTGTCGGCCGGCATCTCGACGGAGACCCTCTTCCTCGACCAGAGCGGCCGGATCGAGCACGCGGTCAAGCTGCTCGACGACGGCACGACCACGTGGCTCGTCACCGAAGCCGACGATGCTGCGCCCCTCCACGCCTGGCTCGACCGGATGCGGTTCATGCTGCGCGTCGAGGTGGCCGTCGCGACCGAGCAGTACGCCGTGATCGGTGCGGCGGCGGGTCTCGCGGTCGACGCTGCAGAGCCGAACGGCATGCCGCTCGTCTGGCACGATCCGTGGTCCGAGGTCGCGGTCGGCGGGCATCAGTACGCGACGGGCGAGCACCCGGGTGCAGCGTGGACGTGGACCGAGACGATCGTCGCGCGCGAGCAGCTCGAGTCGCTCGTGCAGCAGGTCCGTGCGGGGACGTTCTCCGCCGCGGGTTCGCTGGCCGCCGAGGCCCTGCGGATCGCCGCCTGGCGCCCGCGGTTGCAGTCCGAGGTCGACGAGCGGAGCATCCCGCACGAGCTCGACTGGCTGCGCTCGGCCGTCCACTTGAACAAGGGCTGCTATCGCGGTCAGGAGACGGTCGCCAAGGTGCACAACCTCGGGCATCCGCCGCGTCGCCTCGTCATGCTCCTCCTCGACGGCTCCGATGCGGTCCTGCCGCCGGCCGGTTCGAACGTGGTGCTCGTCGGCGTCGGCGACGACGCGACCCGGAAACCCGTCGGACGCATCACCTCGAGCGGGATCCATCACGAGTTGGGCCCGGTGGCCTTGGCGATCGTCAAGCGCTCCGCGGATCCGGCGGCCGTGCTGACGGTGGAAGCCGACGGCATCGATGTCGCGGCATCGCAGGAGATCGTCGTGCCGGCGGATGCCGGGGCCACGGCGAACGTGCCGCGGCTGCCGCGACTCGGCGCCGTCCGGCGCTGACCTCGGTGGGGAAGCGACGACGCCTCGGACCCGGGCGTACGGGTCGACCGATGGACCGCTGCGGTGCGTCGCCGCATCGCGCTCGGCGACGCCTGGCATCGTCTCGTCGGATCCGTGCCGGCGGTGCTGCAGGTCAGCGCCACGGCGATCGGCGCGTACGCGTTCGCCCACTACGTGCTCGGGCACGCCGTGCCACTCCTCGCCTTGACGGTGACGATCTCGAGTCTCGGGTTCGTTCGCGACGCCCGCCCGATCCGGGTCCTCGAGACGGCCGTGGGGATGAGCGTCGGGATCGCGCTGGCCGAGATCCTGCTCCTCGGCTTCGGGCAGGGGACGTGGCAACTCGCGGTCGCGCTCGTGCTCACGCTGCTCGTCGCCCGGTTCCTGTCGCCGGCGGCGTCGTTCGCGATCGCGGCGGCGGTGCAGTCCGTCCTCGTCATGCTCCTGCCCGTGCCCGACGGCGGCCCGTTCGTGCGCACCCTCGACGGTCTGATCGGCGGGGTCTTCGCCCTGCTCGCGACCGCGCTCATCCCGCGCGACCCACGCCGGAGCGCTCGCCGGGACGGCCAGCGGCTCATCGACGAACACGTCCGGACCCTCGCCTCGCTCGTCGCCGCCCTCCGTCTCGGCGACCTCGAGGAGGCTGACCGCGCGCTCGCACGGGCGAGGGCCACCCAGCCGGCCCTGGACGCGTGGCGCGGAACCCTCGACTCAGGGCTCGCCATCGCGCGCATCTCGCCGTTCCTCCGCAAGGCGGTGTTCGACCTCGAACGGCAGCGGACCATGCTCGACGGCATGGACCTCGCGACCCGCAACCTCCGGGTGATCGCCCGGCGCATCGACTACGTGTCGCGCGACGCCACGAGCCGCCCCGAGCTCGCGGACCTGCTCGCGCGCACCTCCGTCGCGCTCGGCATCCTGTCGCAGTCGATCGGCGACATCGCCCAGCAGCCGGTCGCGAGGCAGTCCCTGCTGGAGATCGCGAAGCACCTCGAGCCGGTCGCCGTCCTCCCCGACGCCTCGGTCTCCGAGCAGGCGCTCGTGCTCGTGCTCCGGCCGTACCTCGTCGACCTGCTCACGGCGACGGGGCTGCCGACGCCGGAGGCGCAGGCGGCGCTGCCCTCGCTCTGACGGCAGCATTCCCCGACACTCAGTCCGTCGAGGAGGGATTCGGGGCGACAGCCGACCACGGCAGTGTCAGCTCACCGAGGCGCCAGCGGCTGCGGCCGGCCAGCACCGGCCACCCGCTGTCCCGGAGCGTCCGGACGGTCGCCAACCAGCGCTGGACCGGGCTGTAGACCGCCAGGGGTGCATGCATCCGCCAGGCGCGGTCGAGGTCCGTCATGAGCGCATGGACACGTTCGCCCGGCACGTTGTGATGGATCAGCGCCTTCGGCAGTCGTTCGGCCACGATGGACGGCAGCTCGAGGTCGGCGAGCCGCAGACTGACGGAGAACGACTCAGCACGCCCCTGGTCGTCGACCGCGATCCAGCTGGACACCCGTCCGATCTCGTCGCACGTCCCCTCGACGAGCACACCGCCGGGCTGCAGCCGCGACGCCATGAGACGCCAGGCCCCCGCGACCTCGGCTTCGTCGTACTGCCGGAGCACGTTGAACGCCCGGATCACCGTGGGACGGTCGTCGCCGGTCGGCACCTCGAACCCGCCGCGCGCGAAGGAGACCGCAGCCGTCGGCGTGAACCGGGTCGTGCCCGCGCGCACCTGCTGCAGCTGCGCGTCAGCGGTGCGGACGCGCCCCGGCTCGATCTCGAATCCGATGACCCGTACGTCGGGCCGGACGGCGAGTAGTCGGTCGTGCAGTTCCAACGCCGTGACGCCGCTCGCGCCGTAGCCGAGGTCCACCACCAGCGGGTTCGTCGTCCGTCTGAGTGAGGGGTGGGTCGCGATCCAGCGGTCCACCCGCCGGAGCCGGTTCGTACCCGTCGTCCCGCGGGTGATCGATCCGACGGGCATGGACCCATTCTCCCTCACGGAGCGGGGTCATCGTCCACCTCGCGGTCATGCGCCGTCGGTATGCTGGGGACATGCCTGAGACTTACACCCTCGTCCTGCTGCGCCACGGCAACAGCGACTGGAATCAGAAGAACCTGTTCACCGGTTGGGTCGACGTCCGACTCAGCGAACTCGGCGTCACGGAGGCCAAGCGTGCGGGCGAGCTGCTCGCCGACTCCGGCATCACCCCGGACGTGCTGTACACCTCGGTGCTCTCCCGCGCGATCCAGACGGCGAACCTCGCCCTCGAGACCGCCGACCGCATGTGGATCCCGGTCAAGCGCAGCTGGCGCCTCAACGAGCGTCACTACGGCGCGCTGCAGGGCAAGGACAAGGCGCAGACGCTCGCCGAGTACGGTCCGGAGCAGTTCCAGACCTGGCGTCGTTCCTTCGACGTGCCGCCGCCGCCGATCGACGACGACAACGAGTGGTCGCAGGCCGATGACCCCCGGTATGTCGGGATCGACGGAGAACTGCCCCGCACCGAGTGCCTGAAGGACGTCATCGACCGGATGTTGCCCTACTGGGAGTCCGACATCACGGTCGACCTGGCCGCCGGCAAGACCGTCCTCGTGACGGCGCACGGCAACTCGCTCCGCGCACTCGTGAAGCACCTCGACGACATCTCGGACGACGAGATCGCCGAGCTGAACATCCCCACCGGCATCCCGCTCGTCTACGAGCTCGACGCGGACTTCCGTCCGGTCGCCCCGGCCCGGTACCTCGATCCCGAGGCCGCAGCAGCAGGCGCCGCCGCCGTCGCGGCGCAGGGGAAGAAGTAGCGGAAACCCCACCAAACCACCACCCCGGTCGGGAGCGCGGCTTGGCGACATCGTCGCCGAAAGTGCTCCTGGCCGGGGTTTTCCATGTCGAAAAAAAGGGGTTGAACCGCCTCGGGGTTGGGCGTACAGTGACTGCACTGTAACCCGATTGGGGGGATACGCATGGAGCAGTCGACCGACGGCACCCGTTTCCCCCTGTGGCGCGCCCTGGCGCTCGGTGGCTTCGCCGCCGCGGCGTTCACGGCGGTGGCCCTCTTCGGGTCGCCCGTCCTCCGCGCATGCCGACGACGGTGCCACCGATCCGTCGCTCCTGGGCGCGGTGACCGAGGTCGTCGGCTCGCTCGAACAGCCCGTCAATGCTGTCGCCGAGGTCGTCGACGTCGTCGACACCACCGTGCTCGAACCGGTGGTCGACGTCGTCGACGAGACCGTCGCGGCGGTACCGGTGGTGAACGACGTGGTCGAGGAGACCGTCGGCGCAGCACCCGTCGCCGCGATCGTCGATCCGGTCGTGCAAACGGTCGACCAGACGTTGACCGGCGTCGCCGACGTCGTCGCCGCGGTCCCGGTCCCCAGTACGCCGATCATCGATCCGGTCGTCCCAGCGCTTCCGCAGGGCCCGGCAGCGGACGTGTCGGCCACTGACTCGACCGCCGGCGGCGCGATCCTCCCGACGACGGTCCTCGGACCGCCGTCCGTCCAGCAGGGCGACTCGGACGACCGTGTCGGGCGGCCAGGATCGCGAAGACACGTCGTCCACCGCGGCCGAGCCCGCCGCCGTCGTCGGATCGTCCAGCCTCCCCGCCACCCCTGCGAACCTTCCGCTGCTGCCGGACGCCGACGGCCGCTGGGCCGTCACGCCGAGCGGCTCCGGGTCCTCCGGCTCCGGTGGGGCCGTCGGTGGCGCCGCAGCGGCCGAACAGTCGATCTCCGTCATCCTCCCTGCGCCCGGCGACGACCGTCGCGGACCTGCGCGAGACGAAGACCTCCCGGCTTCACCCACGTTCCCCTCCGATACCTCTCCTGACTGACCCCGGACCACTCTGCCGTTCGCGGCGGAGACCCGCCCACTGGGCGGTTCAACGGTCCGAAGCCTCCCGACCACGGGAGCACATCAGTCACTCTGCAAGGAGCAGGAATCATGAATTCGTATGTCAAGAAAGGCCTCTACTGTGGCCTGTTCGTCGCGGGACTCACGTTCCTCGGCGCTACGGCGGCCAACGCCGACACGTCCGGGGACGACAGCATCCTCGGCGGAACCCTCGTCGACGTGGTCCTCGAGGCCCCCGTCGAGATCGTCGACACCGCGGTGAGCGTCGTCGGCGATTCAACGGCGACGTCCGCACCCGAGGCGGTACCGGCGCCTGAGCCGGCACCCGCACCTGAGCCGGCACCCGCACCGGAGCCGGCACCAGCACCGGAGCCGGCACCTGCGCCGGAGCCCGCACCGGTGCCCGAGCCCGCGCCGGCCGCCACCACCAGTGGTGACGACAGTGTCGCGGGTGGGAACCAGGTCCAGTTGCCCGTCTCCATCCCGGTGACGGTCGAGGACAACGCGATCTCGATCATCGGCGATGCCGAGCAGTCGGGTTCGACGTCCGGACCGGTGGCGGGGGAGTCCGCCTCACCGGTCACCGACGAGGCGACCACGTCCGGTGACGACAGTGTCGCCGGTGGGAACCAGGTGTCGCCGGTGGTGACCGTTCCGGTCACGGTCGGTGGGAACGCCATCTCGCTGTTCGGTGATTCGAGCAGCGAGCAGGCGGGTGCGCCTGCCACGTCGGGTGGTGCGGCTGTTCCGGCGGCGCCGTCGACCACCTCCGGTGACGACAGTGTCGCCGGTGGGAACCAGGTGTCGCCGGTGGTGACCGTTCCGGTCACGGTCGGTGGGAACGCCATCTCGCTGTTCGGTGATTCGAGCAGTGAGGAGGCGGGTGCGCCTGCCACGTCGGGTGGTGCGGCTGTTCCGGCGGCGCCGTCGACCACGACCGGTGACGACAGTGTCGCCGGTGGCAACCAGGTCCTCGGCGACGTCGGGCTCCCGATCTCGGTGGTGGGCAACGCCGTCAGCGTGATCGGCGACTCCGAGTCGACGGGCACCTCGGCCTCCGCTCCGGCATCGTCCGGCGGCGCCACGTCGACCACGGATGGTGACGACAGCCTCGGCGGTGGGAACCAGATCGACCTCGGCCTGGAGCTGCCGGTCACGATCGGCGGCAACGCGATCTCCGTGATCGGGGACAGCGAGACCGGTGGTCCCGGGACGACCGATCCCACCACCCCGGTCGACCCGACGGACCCCACGGACCCGACCGACCCGACGGACCCCACCACCCCGGTGACCCCCGTCGTGCCGACGGTCCCCGCCACGGTGATCACCACCGCGACGGCGGCGTCCTCGACCGGCTCGAACACGACGGCCTCGGCCGCGCGTTCAGCTGAGCCGACGCTCGCCGACACCGGCAGCGCCGCGGGTCAGCTCCTGCCGCTCGCCGGCCTCGCCACGGTCCTCGGCCTCCTGCTCCTGGCAGGCGGCGCGATCACCCGTCGTCGGATGAGCTAGTCCCGCACGAACAGACGAGCGGTGCCGACCCGGTCTCGGGTCGACACCGCTCGTCGGGGTGTCCGGGATCAGCTGGTCAGTGGTGCACCGGCGTGGTCGCCTCGGGGATCCAGTCGCCCGTCGCGAGGTACTGGACCTTCTTGGCGATGGAGACGGCGTGGTCGGCGAAGCGCTCGTGGTACCGCGAGGCCAGGGTGGCGTCGACGGTCGCGACGGGCTCACCCTTCCAGGTGTCGCCGAGGACCTTCTCGAAGACGCTGGCGTGCAGCTCGTCGACGTCGTCGTCGTCGTTGCGGATCTCGTCGGCGATGCGCGGGTCCTGGGTGCGCAGCAGCTCCGTCAGCTTGCGAGCGATCGAGACGTCGAGTCGCCCCATCTCGGCGAAGGTGGTCCGCAGGCCCTTGGGCACGGCCTTGTCGGGGAAGCGGTACCGCGACAGCTGGGCGATGTGCTCGGCCATGTCACCCATCCGCTCGAGCGACGCGCTGATGCGCAGCGCGCTCACGACGATGCGGAGGTCGCGCGCGACCGGCTGCTGGCGGGCGAGGATGTCGATGGCGAGCTCGTCGAGTTCGATCGCGAGCTGGTCGATGCGGTTGTCGTTGGCGATGACCTCTTCAGCGACCGCGACGTCCGAGTTGCCGAAGGACTGCGTCGCCTTCTCGATGGAGATCGTGACGAGTTCGGCGATCTCGACCAGGCGATCCTGGACCTCTCGCAGTGACTGCTGGAATACCTCGCGCATGGCTCTGGGTGCCGTCCTTCCGTGACCTGGCGGTGGGCAGGCAGATGCCCGCTCCGCCGATGATGCCGAACCAAGGTTAACAGTTGGGGCACCAAGCGTGAACAGTCGTCGAAGTGGCGGGGTATTCGCGAGTTCGGCGTTCGGCGGACTGAGTAACGTAGTACCCATGGACACCATGTGGTTGGTGCTGATCGCCCTGGCACTCGGCCTCATCGTCGGGGGCGGTTTCGTCGCCCTCATCACCCTCGCCCTCAGACGGGGCGAGCGCGCCGCGACGGTCGTCAACCCGGTCGTGCCCGACGGGGTCGACCAGGTGCTCGAGGCCCTCGACAGCGCGGGCATCGTCGTCGATCCGTCCAACAACGTGCTGAAGGCCTCTCCTGGGGCCTTCGCGCTCGGGCTGGTGCGCGACCGCGTGCTCGACAACCAGGAGTTCATCGACCTCGCGCTCGAGGTCCGCCGCACCGGCGAGGCCGTCACGAGCGACCTGGAACTCGCGCTCGGGCGCTTCGGTGAGGCAACCCGGCACCTGCGCGTGCGGGCGGCGCCGCTCGGGTCGCGGTTCATCCTGCTGCTCGCCGAGGACCACACGGAGGCGCGTCGACTCGACGAGGTCCGCCGGGACTTCATCGCGAACATCAGCCACGAGTTGAAGACGCCGATCGGCGCCATCGGGCTCCTCTCGGAAGCACTCGACACGGCGGCGGACGACCCGGAACGGGTGAAGCGGTTCGCCAGCCGGCTCTCGACCGAGTCGCAGCGACTCACCCGGATGACGGCGGAGATCATCGACCTCTCGCGGTTGCAGGCGGCCGACGCCCTCCATCAGCCGGAACTCGTCCGCCTCGATCGGGTCATCGCCGCGGCGGTGGACCAGAACCGCGTGCCGGCCGAGGCGACCGGGGTGGGGCTCTCCCTCAAAGGCGGCAAGAACCTCGAGGTGTACGGTGACGAGGCCATGCTCGTCGTCGCCGTGCACAACCTCATCTCGAACGCCATCCACTACTCGCCCACCGGCGCACACGTGGGTGTCGGCGTCCGGGCGGTCGACGACGTCGTCGAGATCGCCGTCACCGATCAGGGCGTCGGGATCGCCGAAGAGGACCGCGATCGGGTCTTCGAACGGTTCTTCCGCGTCGACCAGGCGCGGTCCCGCCACACGGGCGGCACCGGCCTCGGCCTCAGCATCGTCAAGCACACCGTCCAGAACCACGGCGGCGAAGTGAAGGTCTGGTCGCAGCTGGGCCGTGGCTCGACGTTCACCATCCGCCTTCCCAGAGCAACGACCCCGCCGGAGGACCTCTCCACCGGCACGGCAAGGAGTACCCCGTGACCCGCATCCTGCTCGTCGAAGACGAAGCGTCCCTGAGCGAACCATTGAGCTACCTGCTCGAACGGGAGGGGTACGAGGTCGAGGTGGCGGAGGACGGCCCCTCGGCGGTCCAGGCCTTCACGGCTCGCGGCGCGGACCTCGTGTTGCTCGACCTCATGCTCCCCGGCATCCCCGGGACGGAGGTCTGCCGTCAGATCCGCGCGGTCTCGAGCACGCCGATCATCATGCTGACCGCGAAGGACTCCGAGGTCGACATCGTCGTCGGGCTCGAGCTGGGCGCCGACGACTACGTCACGAAGCCCTACTCGACCCGCGAGCTGCTCGCGCGGATCAGGGCGGTGCTGCGACGCCGTGTCGAGGCGGACCAGGCGCAGGAGGAGGTGCTGCTCGAGGCCGGCACGGTCCGGATGGACACCGAACGTCATGTCGTCGAGGTCAACGGGGCGCCGATCCCGATGCCGCTCAAGGAGTACGAGCTGCTCGAGCTGCTCCTGCGGAACGCCGGACGGGTCCTCACCCGTGGTCAGCTGATCGACCGGGTGTGGGGGAGCGACTACTACGGCGACACCAAGACGCTCGACGTCCACATCAAGCGCATCCGTTCCCGGATCGAGGCGAACCCCTCCGAACCGGTGATGCTCGTCACCGTGCGTGGGCTCGGCTACCGCTTCGAGGCCTGACGCAGGTCCAGGACGGACGAACGCCCCGCAACTCTGAAGAGGTGCGGGGCGTTCGGTCGTGTTGGGCGACGGAGCGTTATTCGGTCGGCTCCGTGGTGGGCGTCGCGAGCGGCGTCGGCGTCTCGGTGGGCTCATCCGTCGGCAGCGGCGTCGGGACGAGCGTGGAGTACTCGAGCAGCTGGCCGGTGAGGACCGGCACGCTCGCCGTGGCGCCCGTCTCGTCGCCGTACTGGAAGAAGACGTCCAGGACGGCTCCGGGCTGCGATGCCGAGGGACTCGATGCGCAGCGGGTCGTTGGCTCCCGAGCCGTCGAACGTCGTCAGGCCGGGCTCCGCGAGGACCTGGAACTGCTCGTCCTTGCCCTCGATCTCGATCAGCACCGTGTGGGCGCGGTCGTCGCGGTTCGCGACGCTGAAGACGAGGTTGCCGGTCTCGCCGTCGTCGGAGACGACGATGGCGTTGCGGACGGCCACGGAGCCGACGGTGACACCGACGCCGTCCGAGGCGTCGTAGTGCTTCAGGGTCGCCTGCGGCGCGATGAGGTTGCAACCGCTCATGCCGAGTGCGACAGCACCCGCGACGACGATGGAAGCGATGAGACGCGCCTTCACAGAACCCTCCAAGATGTGGTGGCCCCGGGCGCAGACGAGTGACAGGTGTCCCGGGATCCGGATTCGAGTCTAGCCCACGGCTGCGAAGGGGTGTGGCCGGGTCGTCGACCCGTGATCGGCCGGTGCGCCACCCGGTCCGCGGGGCACCCGGTACCCGGCTCTGATCAGGGGTCCCGTGGTATTCTGGGAGACGCTGAAGGGACCGAGACCCATGATCTTCGAAGTTGGCGAGACCGTCGTCTACCCGCACCATGGCGCCGCGACCATCACCGAGGTGAAGACCCGGATCATCAAGGGCGAGGAGAAGCTCTACCTCAAGCTCCGCGTCACCCAGGGCGACCTCATGATCGAGGTCCCGGCCGAGAACGTCGACCTGGTCGGGGTGCGCGACGTCATCGGACGCGAGGGTGTCGACCGCGTGTTCGACGTGCTCCGTGCGCCGTTCACCGAGGAGCCGACGAACTGGTCCCGCCGCTACAAGGCGAACCTCGAGAAGCTGGCCTCGGGCGATGTCATCAAGGTCTCCGAGGTGGTCCGCGACCTGTGGCGTCGCGACCAGGACCGAGGCCTCTCAGCGGGAGAGAAGCGGATGCTCGCGAAGGCCCGCCAGATCCTGGTCTCCGAACTGGCGTTGGCGGAGCAGACCGACGAGGAGCAGGCGTCGTCCGTCCTCGACGAGGTCCTCGCCTCCTGAGCCGACCGTCCGTTCGGGCGGGGCGCCCGAGAAGTAGGCTCGTGGCATGACTGCGATCGACGAACCGGGTGCCGTTGCCGACCCATCCCTGGACGGCCCGGCTGTCGGCGTGATCGTCGTGGCGGCGGGCAGTGGGACGCGCCTCGGTGCCGGCATCCCGAAGGCGTTCGTGTCGCTCGCCGGCAGCACCGTGCTCGAACACGCGCTCGCCCCGGTCTTCCGCCTGCGGGACGCGGTCCAGGTCGTCGTCGTGGTCCCAGCGGATCGCGTCGGTGAGGCGGAGACGATCGGTCGTCGCGCGGCGGGGAAGGCGGCCGACCACCTCCGCGTCGTCGTCGGAGGCGACACGAGACAGTCCTCCGTCCTCGCCGGACTCGCCGCCCTGTGGCCGGGAGTCCGCACGGTGCTCGTCCACGACGCCGCACGAGCACTCACCCCGACCGAACAGTTCGAACGGGTGATCGACGCCGCCGCGCGAACGGGGTGGGGGGTCGTGCCGGGGCTCCCGGTGACCGACACGATCAAGCGGGTCGACGCGAGCGACCTCGTCGAGCAGACCGTTGATCGGGCCGCCCTCAGAGCCGTCCAGACACCGCAGGCGTTCCCGCGTGATGCCCTCATCGCGGCCTTCCGCGTCGCCGAGGACCGCCTCGCGGCGGCCACCGACGATGCGGCGCTCTACGCGGACGCCGGACATCCCGTCCTCACGGTCGCGGGATCGGAGGCGGCGTTCAAGATCACGACCCCGTGGGACGCCCAGCGTGCTGAGCGACTCCTGGCGGACCGAGGCCGAGAGCGCGAGGTGGGCGCACGGCCGACCTCCTCGATCAGGACCGGCATCGGCGTCGACGTCCACGCCTTCGCCGACGACGGCGAGCTGAGCCTCGCGGGCCTCAGCTGGCCGGGGGAACGGCCGCTGGCCGGACACAGCGACGGGGATGCGGTCGCCCATGCCATCGTCGACGCCCTGCTGTCCGCTGCCGGCCTCGGCGACATCGGCTCCATGTTCGGCACCGATGACCCCCGCTTCGCCGGGGCGAGCGGCGAGGTCTTCCTGCGGGCAGCTGTCGAACGGCTGCACGCCGCGGGCTTCGTCGTCGTCAACGTCGCGGTGCAGCTCGTCGGCAACCGCCCGCGGTTCGCGCCCCGTCGGACGGAGGCGGAGGGCGTGTTGAGCGCGCTCGTCCACGGGCCGGTCAGCATCGCGGCGACGACCACGGATGCGCTCGGGTTCACCGGCCGTGGCGAGGGTGTCACAGCCATCGCCACCGCCCTCATCGAGCGCCGCTGACGGGTCGGTCCTCAGTCGGCGGACGTGCCCTCGTCGACCGACGCACCGAGCCCGAGGAACCGGCCGTATTCGCCAGCGGCTCGTCGGAACCCCGCCTGCACCCGCTGCGACAGCGGTTGGAACGGCGTCGGGGTGACGACGACGCCGGTCGCGCTCGTCCGTCGGCGCCAGGTGCCGACGACGCGTCCGTCGACGGCGATCATCGGGAGGAAGATGCCGTTCGCGCCGGGGACGATGCGGTCTGCGAACGCCGCCGGGAGCGTCAGCTCGCGGTCGCGGTAGCCGAGGAGCAGTTCGTCGAATCCGGGAAGCGCGAGCACCCGTGGTCGCCGTGGAGCAGGTGACGGCTCGATGCCCTCGGACGCCGACCAGCGGGTGACACCCGTCGCGCGACTCGGAGACCAGCCGTCCGGCGGCCACCTCGACGCCGCGTTTCGCCTGTGCGACGGTGAGCTTCGACCACCAGGTGAGGTCGGCGATCGTCGACGGGCCGTGGCCGGTGAGATACCGGACGACGAACTCGCCGAGCGCCTCGTCCGCCTCGAGCACCCGCGGTGCACGGATCCACTCCTCAGTCAGGACGAGTGCCTGCTGTCTTCCTGCTGGAGGTCCCCAGCAGACCACGCCCGACATCGCGAGTTCCATGATGAGGTGGGAGCCCCGTTGTCCGTCGATCGGGATCCCGGCATCGGTGTGGGCCGTCAACAGCTCATCCCTCGTCACGCGCCGATGCCCGCTGAGCAGTCCCTCGGTGAGCGCACGGGAGCGCGAGAAGGTCTCGGCGTCGAGCTCGAGCTGACGGTGTCTGGCCGCGATCGTCGAGCGGACCCGCGGGACACCGAGTCCGAGCAGCCACCCGAGGTCCTCGGCGGCGACGAGATGCAGGGTGCCGCGCATCGGCCAGGACCGGACGATCGAGCCGTCCTCGAGCGCCGCGAGCACCTCGTCCATCGTCGTGCCGCTCGACCTGACGCCGACCGCCCACAGCGACGAAGCGAGGTCTTGGGCCTGGACCGCGAGCAGCCGCGAGACGACACCCGTGGGGGAGCGGTGATCGGCTCCGGCGAGGAGCTGGGCCGCGAGTCGCGCGCGGAGAACCTGCTGGTCGTCGCGTCCCGTGGTCATGGGACCATCATGCCCGGACGACGGCGGCTAGTCTGGTCTCGTGGCCCTCCGACTCTACGATTCGAAAACGCAGTCCCTCCGGGACTTCGTGCCGCTCCGCGAAGCCGAGGCGGGGCTGTACGTCTGCGGACCGACCGTGCAGTCCTCTCCGCACATCGGACACCTGCGCAGCGCGCTCGTCTACGACCAGCTGCGACGCTGGCTGACGGCCTCCGGGGTCCGCGTCACGCTCGTCCGCAACGTCACCGACATCGACGACAAGATCCTCGCGAACGCCGCCGCCGGCGTCGAGGGCGGGTTCGCCCAGCCCGGCGAGGAGTGGTGGGCGCTCGCCTACCGGTACGAACTCGAGTTCACGGCCGCCTACCGTGCCCTGGGCATCCTGCCCCCGAGCTACGAGCCACGCGCGACGGCGAGCATCCCGGAGATGCAGGAGCTCATCGAGCGGCTCATCGACGCCGGGCACGCGTACCCGGCTCCCGACGACTCCGGCGACGTCTACTTCGACACCGCCTCATGGAGCCGCTACGGCGAACTCACCCGGCAGAGCGCCGAGCACATGGAGGCCGCGACCGACGCCGACCCGCGCGGCAAACGCGATCCCCGCGACTTCGCGCTCTGGAAGGGCACCAAGCCTGGGGAGCCGCGCTCGGCGAGCTGGATGTCGCCCTGGGGCGAGGGACGGCCCGGCTGGCACATCGAGTGCTCGGCGATGTCGACCAAGTACCTCGGCGAGGAGTTCGACATCCACGGCGGCGGACTCGACCTCCGCTTCCCCCACCACGAGAACGAGCTCGCCCAGTCGAGCGCAGCCGGCGACCCCTTCGCCCGGTACTGGTTGCACAACGGGCTGGTCGCCGTCACGGGCGGGCAGAAGATGTCGAAGTCCCTCGGCAACTCCGTCTACGCAGCCGACCTCTTGGCAGCAGCCCGGCCGCTCGTGGTCCGCTACTACCTCGGTGCAGCGCAGTACCGATCGACGCTCGAGTTCCATCCGGGCGCACTCGCCGAGGCCGAAGCCGCACTCGGACGCATCGAGGGCTTCCTCGATCGTGCCGCCCGCGCCGACCTGCTCACCGAGACGACCACGGCCGCCAGTCGAGCGACGCTCCCGGCCGCCTTCGTCGAGGCGATGGACGACGACCTGAACATCCCCCGCGCGCTCGCCGTGTTGCATGACGCCGTGCGCGTCGGCAACGCCGCCCTCGATGGCGGCGACGACCTGGCGACAGCCCGCGAGCGTGCGGTCGCCGTCCTCGACATGACCCGGGTGCTCGGCATCGACCCGACCGACCCTTCGTGGTCGTCGGGCACCGACCCCGTCACTCACCGATCCCTGTCCGCACTCGTCGAGCGTCTGCTCGTCGATCGCGCGGACGCCAGGGTCGCCAAGGACTTCGCAGCGGCCGACCGGATCCGCGACGAACTCACAGCGGCTGGGATCACCATCGAAGACACCCCGTCCGGAGCACATTGGAGTATCAGTGGCAAGTAAGCCTTCCCGCCCGACCGGGCCGAAGAAAGCGAAGAAGGGTCCCACCAAGGGCACCGGCGGCCTCGGCCGCAAGGCGCTCGAGGGTCGTGGACCGACCCCCAAGGCCGAGGACCGCGCCTGGCACCCGGCCGGCAAGCGGAAGGCCGCGCAGGAGCGCTACGCGGCCTCCGGCGGCACCGGCAAGCCGAGGCAGGCGGCCGGCCAGAACGGACGCCCGTCCACGAACGGCCGGACCAAGCAGAAGTCGAGCGACGAGTCCGAGGTCGTCACCGGCCGCAACTCCGTCCTCGAAGCGCTCCGCGCGAAGATCCCAGCCACCACGCTGTACGTCGCGACCCGCATCGAGATGGACGACCGGGTGAAGGAGGCGCTCAGCATCGCCACCCGACGCGGGATCCCGGTGCTCGAGGTCATGCGTCCGGAGCTCGACCGCATGGCCGGGTTCGACGGCGTGCACCAGGGCCTCGCCATCAAGGTGCCGCCCTACGAGTACGCGCACCCCATGGAGTTGCTCGACCAGGTCATCGCCCGTGGCGAGAACCCGTTGTTCATCGCCCTCGACGGCATCACCGACCCCCGGAACCTGGGTGCGATCATCCGATCGACCGCAGCCTTCGGTGGTCACGGCGTGATCCTGCCGCAGCGCCGGAGCGTGGGCCTCACCGCCTCCGCGTGGAAGACCTCGGCAGGAGCGGCGGCTCGGACGCCGGTCGCGATGGCCGCCAACCTCACCCAGACGCTCAAGGCGTTCAAGGAGCGCGGCGTCTTCGTGATCGGTCTCGACGGCGACGGCGACGTCTCCCTTCCCGGGCTCGAACTCGCCGACCAGCCGATCCTCGTGGTCGTCGGCAGCGAGGGCAAGGGCCTGTCCCGCCTCGTCACCGAGACCTGCGACGCGGTCGTGTCGATCCCGATCTCGGCCTCGACCGAATCGCTCAACGCCGGGATCGCGGCCAGCGTGACGCTGTACGAGATCGCGCGTCGCCGGAACGCCGAGTAGGCGACCGGCGCTCGCGCCGCACGAACGAGGACAGGCCCTCGGAACGGATCTCCGTTCCGAGGGCCTGTCTGTCGTCAGTCGAGGAGACGGACGTGGTCAGACGAGGTCTCGCCAGTCGACCGGTCCGGTCATGGCGGCGGGGATGCTGATCGCCTCGGTCGGCGGCACGATCATGGTCGCCTCGTCGCGGCGGTGCCGCAGGACGGTGTTCACGTAGGAACCGACGGCTTCCGCCAGCGGGATGTCGCGACCCTCGTTCTGCGCGAGGAACCAGCGGTGCTCCAGGAGTTGGTGGAAGATCTCGGCGGGCTCGAGCTTGCCGCGGAGTTCGCGCGGGATCGCCTTCACCACCGGCTCGAACACGCGGATGAGCCACTCGTGCGCCGCCATCTCCTCGTCGAACCCGTCCTTCCCGAACGAGGCCGAGTAGGCGTCGAGATCGTTGAGCAGGCGCCTCGCCTGGTTCTCGCCCGCGTCGAGGCCGGTGAGCCGCAGGAGGCGGCGCTGGTGATGCCCGGCGTCGACGACCTTCGGCTGGATCCGCACGGTCGAGCCCTCGTCGGTCGTCTTGATCGCGAGTTCCTCGATGTCGAAGCCGAGTTCGTTCAGACGGTGGACGCGCTCGGTGATGCGCCAGCGCTCGGACGCGTCGAAGGACTCGGAGCCCGTGAGCTCCTTCCAGAGGGACCGGTAGGCGGCGACGATGCCGTTGCTCACGGTGACGGGGTCGAGTTCGGCGTCGGCGCGTCCGCCGGCCTCGAGATCGAGGAGCTCGCCGGCGATGTTCACCCGGGCGATCTCGAGGTCGTTCTCACGCTGCCCGTTCGACAGCCCGCCCTCGTAGAGCTTGCCCGTCTCGGCGTCGACGAGGTAGGCGGCGAAAGCTCCCGCGTCACGCCGGAAGAGCGTGTTCGACAGCGACACGTCACCCCAGAAGAAGCCGACGATGTGGAGGCGGACGAGGAGGACGGCGAGCGCGTCGACGAGGCGGGTCGCGGTGTCGGGCCGGAGGGTGCCCTGGAAGAGCGCACGGTAGGGGAGTGAGAACTTCAGGTGCCGCGTCACGAGCACGCTCGGCAGCTCACGGCCCTTGCGATCGCTCCGGTTCGTGATGACCGCGAGCGGGTCGACGCAGGGGATGTCGAGCCGCTGCAGGGTGCGCAGCATGTCGTACTCGCCCTTCGCCATCTCCGCGGTCGTCTCCTTGACGGCGATGACGTAGCCGGACAGGTTCGCGAACCGGACCAGGTGGCGCGAGATGCCCTTCGGGAGCGAGGCGATGGCCTCATTCGGCCAGTTCTCGAGGGGGAGCTCCCAGGGGAGATCGAGCAGCGCCGGGTCGACGGTGGCAGCGGTGATGTTCAATGCGCCGGACATGGTGCGGAGCGCTCCTCGGGGATCGTCGTACTGAGACTGGACAAGCGAAAACGACGATGGCCGAGCGATCGGAGACCGACCGCTCGACCATCGTCGGCGGGAAACTAGATCGAGGAGGACACGACCGGCTTGTTGCCCAGACGCTCACCCGATGCCGAGTCGAACGCGTGCACGTGGTGCGGCGTCGGCGCGAGGAACACCGTGTCGCCGATGTGCGCGTGGTTGCGACCGTCGACGCGGGCGACGATGTCGGTGCGCTTGCCGGAGACGTCGGTGTGGCCGTAGAGGTAGCCGTCGGCGCCGAGCTCCTCGACGAGGTCGACGGTCACCTCGATGCCGGAGCCCGAGTTGCTGGACACGGTGATGTCCTCGGGGCGCACGCCGACCGTGACGTTCTTCGACGGAGCGGCGTCGGTGATCTCGCGCTCGACCGGGATGATGAATCCGCCGAGCTTGATGCCGCCGTCGGCGATCTCGCCCTCGAACAGGTTCATGGCCGGGCTGCCGATGAAGCCGGCGACGAAGACGTTGTTCGGCTTCTCGTAGAGGTCGCGCGGGGTGCCGACCTGCTGCAGGATGCCGTCCTTGAGGACCGCGATGCGGTCGCCCATGGTGAGCGCCTCGGTCTGGTCGTGGGTGACGTAGACGGTGGTGACGCCGAGACGACGCTGCAGCGACGCGATCTGGGTGCGGGTCTGGACGCGGAGCTTGGCGTCGAGGTTCGACAGCGGCTCGTCCATGAGGAAGACCTGGGGCTGACGGACGATGGCTCGACCCATCGCGACGCGCTGACGCTGACCACCGGAGAGCGCCTTCGGCTTGCGGGTCAGGTAGTCCTCGAGGTCGAGGAGCTTGGCGGCTTCGAGCACGCGGGTGGCACGCTCTTCCTTGCCGACACCGGCGATCTTGAGCGCGAAGCCCATGTTCTCGGCGACGGTCATGTGCGGGTAGAGCGCGTAGTTCTGGAACACCATCGCGATGTCGCGGTCCTTCGGCGGCACGTCGGTGACGTCGCGGTCGCCGATGAAGATGTGGCCGTCGTTGACCTCTTCGAGGCCGGCGAGCATGCGGAGGGAGGTGGACTTGCCGCAGCCGGACGGGCCGACGAGGACGAGGAATTCGCCGTCGGCGACCTCGAGGTTCAGCTTGTCGACCGCGGGGCGGGTGCCACCCGGGTAGAAACGGGTTGCGTTGTCGAACGTCACAGACGCCATGGTTGTTCTCCTTCACCGGCAGGTACGTGCCGGACGATCCGTTGTGAATGGACGCGAACCCGTCATCGATGGCCGGTTCGCCGTTCCAGTATGCCACGACCACCTGTGAATGGAAGGTCCAGCGGCCAGTGGATCTCTCGGTGGACGCACAGCCGGCTCCCGGCCTGGTTTGGGCCTCTCCCAGGCGGCAGGTCTACGATTACTCTGTTTGGCGCTGCCTCGTCTCCGCAGCGCGAGCCCCCCGAAACGAGGATCAATGTCTGGCGCTGGATCGCAGAACCGACCGACCAAGAACGAACGACGCGACGCGGCACGCGAGAAGGCGCGGGTGCTGCGCGAGCAGCAGAAGCGCCGCGACCGCCGCAACCGGGTGCTGCTCCAGGGCGGCATCGTGCTCGGTGCGCTCGCGATCGTGGCGGTGGTGGCGGTCATCATCGTGACGTCGATCAAGCCCGCCGGACCGGTCCCGACCGCGGCCAAGAACGACGGCTTCACCGTCTCCGCCGGCTTGCAGCTGGTCGGAGCCCCGGCCGGTGCGTCCACGCCGACGCCGAGCGCGACCGATCCGGCCGCCCCCGCGGAGCCCGCCCCGGCCGAGACGCCGGCAGCCACCGAGACCCCGGCCGCCGACGGCGTCGAGATCTCCGTCTACCAGGACTTCCTCTGCCCCTACTGCGGTCAGTTCGAGACCACGAACGCCGAGCAGGTCAAGGGTTGGCTCGAGGCCGGCGCCGCGACCTACACGGTGCACCCCCTCGCAACGCTGAGCAACCTCTCGCTCGGGACGCAGTACTCGCTGCGCGCCTCGAACGCGGCGGCCTGCGTCGCGGAGTACTCGCCGAACGACTTCTTCTCCTTCAACACCGCACTGTTCGAGAACCAGCCCAAGGAGAACACCGAGGGCCTGACCGACGCCGAGCTGAAGTCGATCGCCAAGGGCGTCATCTCCGGCGGCGAGAAGAAGATCAACGCCTGCATCGACGACGGCACCTACAAGTCGTGGGTGAAGGACTCGACCGACCGTGCGCGCAGCGGCCCGCTGCCCGGCACCGACGTCGCCAAGGTCGAGGGGACGCCGACCATCCTGGTGAACGGCAAGCAGTACACGGGTTCGCTCACCGACGCCGAGCAGTTCGCGGCCTTCGTCCTCGCCGTCTCGAGCGAGAGCTACTCCACCGGCACGCCGACGCCGGGTGCCAGCGAGTCGCCCGTGACCAACGGCTGATCCGCCGTCATCGTAGGATGGATGGGACCGGGGCCAGCCCCTGTCGGCCGACGTGGCGCAATTGGTAGCGCAACGCTCTTGTAAAGCGTAGGTTACGGGTTCAAGTCCCGTCGTCGGCTCCAGCCGAGAACCGCCCGCTCAGCCTCGCTGAGTGGGCGGTTCCTCATTGGAAGGAACCCTCCCGTGACCCGTGTCCCAGCGCCGCTCGCGCTCCTCATCGCCGTCGTCAGCGGTGCCTTCATCGCGGTGCAGGCCCGGTTGAACGGCGAGCTCGGCGCGCGACTCGGCGACGGGTTCACCGCAGCTGCGATCTCGTTCGGCGGCGGCTTGATCATCCTCACCGTCGGACTGGCGCTGTCCCGTACCGGTCGTCGCGGTCTCTCCACGGTGGCCGGTGCCGTCCGACGCAGGGAGATGCCCTGGTGGACGGTGCTCGGTGGGTGTGCCGGCGCGTTCCTCGTGCTCTCGCAGGGGCTCACCGCCGCCACGCTCGGCGTCGCCCTCTTCACGGTCGCGGTCGTCGCCGGCCAGACCGCGAGCGGACTCGTGCTCGACCGGATCGGCTTCGGCCCGGGAGGCGTCGTCGGGTTCAGCGTCCAGCGCGTCCTCGGGGCGGTCGTCGCCCTCATCGCAGTCGGCGTCGCGGTCTCGGGCGAGCTCGGCGGGAGCATCCCACTCGGCCTGCTCGTCCTGCCGCTGCTCGCCGGGATCGGGATCGGCTGGCAGCAGGCGGTCAACGGCCGCGTGAAGATGCGGGCACAGAGCACGCTCGCCGCCACGTTCATCAACTTCATCGTGGGGACGGTCGTGCTGGTCATCGCCGCCGTGCTGCACGCGGTCATCGTCGCGCCGCCCGGACCGCTCCCGGGGGAGTGGTGGCTCTACCTCGGCGGCCCGATCGGATGCGTGTTCATCGCCGTGGCGGCGTTCCTCGTGCAGCACACGGGCGTGCTCATCCTCGGGCTCGGCACGGTGGCCGGTCAGACCCTGAGTGCGCTCGCCCTCGACGTGCTCCTGCCCACCGACGACGGCGGCGTGCATGTCGCGACGGTCATCGGGACACTCCTCGCGTTCGCCGCCGTGGCGATCGCATCGGCGCGGTTCAGGCGTCGTCCCACGGCATCGTCGTCCGCCGACTGAGTCGAGCCGTCGAGCCGTCGGATGCCGTGAGCGACTCCGTCCTCAGGGCATGGAGCTGAGGTGCGCCTTCGCGTTGATCGTCTTGCGGCGCCCTGTGCGAGCGTTACCCGGCTTCCCTCCGACGTACAGCCAGCCGAGGAGCTCCTCGCCCTTCTTCAGGCCGTGTGCCTTCCGGACCGCTTTGGCGCGAGTCGCGCCGCCGGTGCGCCAGAACACGCCCCAACCGGCGTCGTCGAGCAGGAGACTGACCATGTGGGCCACTCCGGCCGCGACCGCCTCCTGCTCCCAGGCGGGCACCTTCGACTTCTTCACGCTCACGACGACGGCGAGCAACAGGGGCGCGCGGAGCGGCTTCGTCGAGGGCTTCGAGTCGCCCTCCGCCTTCGCGAGCGCCCGGCCGAGCTTCACGCGGTCGTCGCCGCGGAGGGTGATGACCCGCCACGGACGCAGGGCGCTGTGGTCGGCCACCCGACCGGCCGCCGCGAGGACCTCGAGGAGTTCCGCGTCACTCGGAGCGACGTCGGTGACCTTGGACCACGAACGCCGCCCGGCGACGGCGGCGAGGACGGGGCGCTCGACCGGTTCGGTCACTCCGTCGGCTCGGTGGTGTCGGCCGCGGCGAAGTTGAGCGCGATCGAGTTCATGCAGTAGCGGTCGCCGGTGGGCGTGCCGAAGCCGTCGTCGAACACGTGGCCGAGGTGCGAGCCGCAGTTGGCGCACCGGACCTCGGTGCGCACCATGCCGAGGGTGCGGTCCTCGATGAGCTGCACCGCCTCGGGGTTCACGGACTCGTAGAAGCTCGGCCATCCGCAGCCGGAATCGAACTTGGTACCGCTCTTGAAGAGTTCGGCGTTGCAGGCGGCACAGGTGTAGAGGCCCGCGCGCGACTCGTCGAGGAGCTCACCGGTCCAGGCCCGCTCGGTCGCCGCTCCGCGGAGGACCTGATACTGCTCCGGCGTGAGTTCCTCGCGCCACTGCTCATCGGTCTTCGACACGTCGTACGTCATGCTGCTCCATTCGTCTCGGTCATCCTACGTGCGGGGCTGCCTCGTGCATGCGGCTCCCGACGTATTCCATAACACTGCACCGAGCCTGATCCTTCCCGGTGAACGTCGGCCCTCGCCGGGGTGGATGCGGCCCGGCGGCCATCGGCTGAATAGACTTGGACGGCGGCGGACCGGAGCATGACTCCACGGTCGCCGCATCGGCACCGATCGGCAGGAGATGAGCATGCAGCCAGCGTCGCGCACGCCTGCCGATGACGACGCGTCGACGCCGACGGGAGGCCTCGACCAGCGCGAGCTCGAGATCCTCGAGTTCGAGTCCCACTGGATGCAGCACGTCGGGGCCAAGGAGGCCGCCATCCGCGACCGCTTCGCCCTGTCCCCGGCCCGGTACTATCAACTGCTCGGCGCGCTCATCGACTCGCCGTCCGCCCTCGCCCACGACCCCATGCTGATCAAGCGGCTGCAGCGCACCCGCGACGCCCGACTCTCGGCGCGAGGAGCCTCGGCTCCCCGCACCGACGGCTGAGCAGCTCTCGGAGACCACACCATGGCTGAATCCTTCCCGCCCGACCGCTTCGACGAGGTCCCCGACCTCAAGCGCGTCGGCGCGCACCGTGCCCCTGCTCCCAAGGGACGCGGCTGGATCGCCTTCCTCGTCGCCGTCGTCGCCACGCTCGTCCTCGTGGGGGTCGGCACCTTCGCCCTCTTCGGGCTGAACGACCGGATCGACTTCTTCGGCGGCTCGCAGAGCCCGAGCGCCACGCCAACGCCGACCCCCACCCCGACCGAGGTGGCCCCCGTCGTCGACCCCGCGGCCAGCATCCTCGTCCTGAACGGCACACCCACCGCCGGCCTGGCCGCATCGGCGGCGGCAGCGATCACGGCCGCCGGCTTCACGCAGCAGATCCCGACGAGCGACGCCAGCACGGAGGACGTCACGGCGAGCGGCGTCTACTACCAGGATCCGTCGCAGGAGGGCGTCGCCCGCGCCATCGCGAACGCGCTCGGCGGCATCCCGATCCAGATCACGGACACGTACGCGATCCCCGTCGAGGAGGGCGAGGCACCGGTCCTCCGCATCGTCGTCGTGGTCGGCGCGGACTACCAGCCGGCCGCCTGAGCGCGGCTGGAGCAGGTCGATCGAGCAGGTCGCAGGCACGCCGTGTTTCCGGAGTGTTTCCTCCATGTTGAGTTGTCGTATCACTCCGCCCCGTTTGTCGATTTCGAGGGTGAATCCGCGCGGTGCTCCGGATTAGTATCTGGAACTGGCCGCTCATCCCGTCCCGTCTCGACTCGCCCCCGGGTCCGCTTCGGCGCAGGGTGGTCACCGGGGTCCCGATCCCGGATGGCAGGTCCGGGTTCGGCAACAGTCGATGCCTGCGAGCACGCAGCAATGGGAGTATGAAATGGCGAACGGAACCGTCAAGTGGTTCAACGCTGAGAAGGGCTTCGGCTTCATCACGGTCGACGACGGCGGACAGGATGTCTTCGTCCACTACTCGGCGATCGACATGAGCGGCTACAAGTCCTTGGAAGAGGGCCAGGCGGTCGTCTTCGAGGTCGGCACTGGAGCAAAGGGGCCTCAGGCCGAGGGTGTGCGCCTGGCGTAGCCGCTGATCAGGTACGCGATTCCTGCGACGCCGTCCACTTCGGTGGGCGGCGTCGTTCGTCGTTCCGGGGCTGTTCCCGGGAGTTCGCTCAGGGCGCCGGTGCTCACTTGCACTCCCACCCCCTGAGTGCCAGAATCGACTTAGCACTCGTACTCATTGAGTGCTAACAACGTTCATGACGTCCGGGAGGGACGAAAAACACACATGGCTAAGATCATTGCTTTCGACGAGGAGGCCCGTCGCGGCCTCGAGCGTGGACTGAACATTCTTGCTGACACGGTCAAGGTCACCCTTGGGCCGCGCGGTCGCAACGTTGTCCTCGAGAAGAAGTGGGGCGCCCCCACGATCACCAACGACGGCGTGTCCATCGCCAAGGAGATCGAACTCGACGACCCGTACGAGAAGATCGGCGCGGAGCTCGTCAAGGAGGTCGCCAAGAAGACCGATGACGTCGCCGGCGACGGCACCACCACGGCGACCGTGCTGGCACAGGCGCTCGTCCGCGAGGGCCTCCGCAACGTCGCCGCAGGCGCCGACCCCATCAGCCTCAAGCGCGGCATCGAGAAGGCCGTCGAGGCCGTCACGGTCGAGCTCATCGCCAACGCCAAGGAGGTGGAGACCAAGGAGGAGATCGCTGCGACCGCTTCCATCTCCGCCGGCGACACCACCATCGGCGAGATCATCGCCGAGGCGATCGACAAGGTCGGCAAGGAGGGCGTCGTCACCGTCGAGGAGTCGAACACCTTCGGCACCGAGCTCGAGCTCACCGAGGGCATGCGCTTCGACAAGGGCTACCTGTCGCAGTACTTCGTGACCGACCCCGACCGCCAGGAAGCGGTGTTCGAGGACCCCTACATCCTCATCGCCAACCAGAAGATCTCCGCGATCAAGGACCTCCTGCCGATCGTCGACCAGGTCATCCAGTCGGGCAAGCAGCTCCTCATCATCGCTGAGGACGTCGACGGCGAAGCTCTCGCGACGCTCGTCGTCAACAAGATCCGTGGCATCTTCAAGTCCGTCGCCGTCAAGGCTCCGGGCTTCGGCGACCGCCGCAAGGCTCAGCTGCAGGACATCGCCATCCTCACCGGTGGCCAGGTCATCTCCGAGGAGGTCGGCCTCAAGCTCGAGACCGTCACCCTCGACCTGCTCGGCCGTGCTCGCAAGGTCGTCATCACCAAGGATGAGACCACCATCGTCGAGGGTGCCGGCGACGCCGACGCCATCGCCGGTCGTGTCTCGCAGATCCGCAAGGAGATCGACAACACCGACAGCGACTACGACCGCGAGAAGCTCCAGGAGCGTCTCGCCAAGCTCGCGGGCGGTGTTGCGGTCATCAAGGCCGGTGCAGCGACCGAGGTCGAGCTCAAGGAGCGCAAGCACCGCATCGAGGACGCCGTTCGCAACGCGAAGGCTGCCGTCGAAGAGGGCATCGTCGCCGGTGGTGGCGTCGCCCTGATCCAGGCCGGCAAGACCGCGTTCGAGAAGCTCGAGCTCGTCGGCGACGAGGCGACCGGTGCGAACATCGTCAAGGTCGCCATCGACGCTCCGCTCAAGCAGATCGCGCTCAACGCAGGCCTCGAGCCTGGCGTCGTCGCCGACAAGGTCCGCAACCTGCCCGTCGGACACGGCCTCAACGCCGCGACCGGTGAGTACGTCGACATGCTCGCTGCCGGCATCAACGACCCGGTGAAGGTCACCCGCTCCGCGCTGCTCAACGCAGCGTCGATCGCCGGCCTGTTCCTCACCACCGAGGCCGTCGTCGCCGACAAGCCGGAGAAGAACCCGGCTCCGGCCGGCGACCCGACCGGTGGCATGGACTTCTAAGTCCGACAGCAACACCTGCGCAGGGCGTCTCCTTCGGGAGGCGCCCTGCGTCGTTTCCACCAGACGCATCGGGGAGAACCCTCGATCTGTATGCCTGTTTCCGCATGGGTCCGACAGTCGTTGTAGAGACGTGATCGGAACGGCATATCGGCCCGCGCGCCAGTTCCTATGATCGAGCTATGAGACGTATCGGGGGAGCGGCGATCGCCGCCGTATTGGTTCTGGGGCTGAGCCGCGTGCACGCCGAGCTGAAGCGGCTCCGACGCGACATCCACACGACGGTGTCGTCCGCGACACCGAAGCCACTCGGCGACGGCTGAGCCCACTGCGCCGGTGAGCTCATACGGCTTCGGGTGCGAGAACCTCGTCCCAGCCAGGACGTGGTCGGCGACGGCGCTCGCGCCCTCACGGCGTACCCTGGAGGCCCGCGTTTACGGCTGACCCGTCCAGTGCGAACACCGCTGCTGTGGGCGGCGACCGTGGCGCTCGGAGGGCATGCACTGCAGCGTGGAGCAATGGTGAGCCGAGCAGACCTGGCGGCAGGGTGGGACGCCGGTCGGCACGGAACGGTGGGCCGAGTTGACCAGTCCTGCCCGGGTCGCACGCCGACTGGCAGACGTTCTACTACGAACGCTGGGCGAACGGGCGAATCCGGGCCGTGGCCGGACTCCACGCAAGCTGTCCTGCTTCACCCAGAACGGACGCTGTGCCCGGCGTCTGCAGCATGCAACTTCCTGGTCGGCGACAGCTGGGTCGAGGTCCTGATCATGTATGGCCCGGCCGACGATGCCGCAGCGTCGGACGAGGACGCCGTCGGACCGCGGTCACACCCTTCATCGAGGCGATCCGGCTCGGCGCTCGAACCGGTCGGCGACGGCGCCACGGTACGCCTGGGGCGGGACGACGGCCGGGGGCGAACGTCGCTGCCGACGGAGTGCGAGGCGTTTCGTGCCTGCGGCGGCGATGAGTGAGGCCTCTCGGCCAGGAGCTCACCTACAACGTCGGCACCGAAGAAGGCGACTGTCGGCAACCGAGGCGTCGCCGCCGACGACTTCGGAGTCGCCGGACTGCATCTTCTGCCTCCCCGACAGTGACTCGGCTCGCGGATGGCGTCACTGCGAGCTGCTCCCGGGCGGACAGCTGGGCGTACGAGCAGCTGGTCGAGACCCGCATGAAGCGACGGGAGCGGACATCGAGCTTCCTGACGATCGACGGGCTCGGAGTCGCGGGACGCCTTCATCGCAGTGCCAGACGGAGCCCGTGGTCTCATCGTGCAGCGTGCAGATGGCGGTCGCCGGGCACTGGTTGCGAAGTCGAGGTCGAACAACGTGAGTTCCGCTCGATCCGACACCTACGACGTCGACGAGCTCGGCGTCAGCAGGCTCTCGGCCTACGCTCAGCACTCGCCGCCGCCGGTATCGCCGCGCGGCCGCTGATCCCCGCACCGCCGCGCGGGAGGTCCCGCCGACGCGGGTCGTGACCCGCGTCGGCGGGACCTCACGCGCGCGGATCACCCGCTGAACATACTCGCGTTCGCCCGCTCGATCTCGGCGTACTGGGTACCCGCGACGGCGAGCGCCCGGCTGATCTCGCCGAGGTTCTCCTCGACCTGACGCTGGGTGCCCCTCCAGCGCTCGACGACACCGTGGAACGCGGCGGCCGCAGCGCCGGTCCATTGGCCGTCGAGTGCCGCCAGCTGCGTGTGCAGGCGGGCGACCTCGTTCTGGATCTGCTCGATCGTGACGCGTGCTGCCGTGGAGGCGCGCTCGACCGCGTCGCTGTCGACCTGGAAAGTGGCCATCGGGAACTCCGTTCGTCCGGGCGATGCCTGTCATCGCCGCTACCGAGACGGTAGGTGCTCGCCACCGGCCGGAACCGGCGAGGAAGGTTTCGTGCGCGCACTCCGAAGCAGGCCGGAGCCTGTGGAGGAGGGTCGAGCCAGCCCGCCGGCGGGTCAGGCCGGAGGGCCCGCGATGACGATGGGGCTCGTGGCCGCCGACGGGGCGAGCGGCAGGATGACGCGGAACGTCGCGCCGCCGCCGGGGGTCTCGGTCACGTCGACCGTGCCACCGTGCGCCGCGACGATGGAGGCGACGATGGCCAGTCCGAGGCCGCTGCCGCCCGTCTCGCGCGTTCGCGAGCTGTCGGCACGCCAGAAACGCTGGAAGATCTTCTCGCGGATCTGTGGCGGGATGCCCTCGCCGTGGTCGACGATGGCGATGCTGGCGGTCCCTGCGCGGGCGTCCGTGCCGACCGCGAGCTCGATCGGGCTGTCGGCGGGCGTGAAGCGCAGGGCGTTTCCGATGAGGTTCGTGACGACCTGCCGGATCTTGTTCTCCTCGCCGAGGACGATCGGTGGCACGGCCAGGGTCAGTGGTTCGGCGATGGGCTTCGTGTCGGGCGTGGTGGCGTCGCCGGACGGCTTCGGCCGACGCCGGAAGCGGTTGAACGTCGCGCCGAAGATCGGCCCGGTCGAGCTCGTCTGGGCTGGTGCGTCGGCAGCGGCCGGGGACTCGCCGGTCGTCTCGGAGGCATCGTCGTCGACGGCTCGCGCCATGCGTTCGTCGCGGACCACCTGGACCGTGCGCCCGGGGGCCTGGGCGGTGGTGTCGAGCGCGGCGTCGCGCGCGATCGGGAGCAGGTCGACGGGCGCGACGTTCAGTGGTCGCGTCTCATCGAGGCGGGCGAGCTGGAGGAGGTCCTCGACGAGCGCACCCATGCGGATGGCCTCCTTCTCGATGCGCTCCATGGCCTGTGCCACGTCCTGCGGCGTCTGGAGGGCACCCATCCGGTAGAGCTCGGCGTAGCCGCGCACGGAGACGAGCGGGGTGCGGAGCTCGTGGCTCGCATCCCCGACGAAGTTCCGCATCTGCTCGATGGTCTTCCCGCGATCCGAGTACGCGCGGTCGATGCGAGCCAGCATCGTGTTGAGTGATCGGCTGAGTCGCCCCACCTCGGTGTTCGGTGTCGAGCCCGCGAGTCGCTGGCTGAAGTCGCCGTCGGCGAACGCGGCGGCCGTCCGTTCCACCTGGCGGAGCGGTTCGAACGTGCCGGTCACCAGCCACCGGGTGAGGAGCGCTCCGACCACGATGATGAGCACGCCGAGGACGAAGAAGATCGTGAGGTAGGTCGCGATGGTGTTGTCGGTGCCCTGCATCGAGATGGCGACCCATGCCGCTCCCGTGCGGAACCCGTCGAGGGTGACCGGGACGGAGACCGCGTGGTACACGATCGTGCCGCTCGCGTTGGTGGTCGTGTAGATCTGGGTCCCGCTCGCGGCGACGTCGTTCGCGCTGAGGTGCGCCGGGTGTTCGGGAGCGATGCTGTCGTCCCACCCGGACGAGGCGCGGAGTTCGCCGTTCGTGTCGTACACGGCGACGAACAGCGTCGAGGGGGCGTCGAGCTGGAGTTGTCCGTCCTCGGAGATCTCACCGACGATCTTGCCCTTGGCGGCAGTGACCAGACTGTCGTTCGCCTGCTGGGTGAGGACCTCTTTGAGGAGCGGGGTCGTCCCCATGCCCGCGACGAGCAGGCCGAAGGCGAGGACGAGCACCGTCACCCCGGTGATCTTCGTCCGGAGTGAGACGCTGCTCCACCAGGTGGACAGGGAATCGGCCATCGGGTGGGGGCTACGCCTTTCCGGCCTTGAGCATGTAGCCGAATCCGCGCTTGGTCTGGATGAGCGGCTCGCTGGAGAACTGGTCGAGCTTCCTGCGCAGGTAGGAGATGTAGCTCTCGACGATGCCGGCGTCGCCGTTGAAGTCGTACTCCCAGACGTGGTCGAGGATCTGGGCCTTCGACAGGACACGGTTCGGGTTGAGCATGAGGTAGCGGAGGAGCTTGAACTCGGTCGGGCTGAGGTCGATCGGGGTGTCGCCGACGAGGACCTCGTGGGTGTCCTGGTCCATCGTCAGCTCGCCGGTGCGGATCACCGCATCCTCGTCGGCCTGCATGGTCCGGCGAAGGATGGCCTTGATGCGTGCCACGATCTCGTCGAGGCTGAACGGCTTGGTGACGTAGTCGTCGCCGCCGACCGTGAGGCCCGTGATCTTGTCCTCGGTGTCGTCCTTCGCGGTGAGGAAGAGGATGGGCGCCGTGTAGCCGGCGCTGCGGAGGCGCTTGGTGACGCCGAAGCCGTTCATGTCCGGCAGCATCACGTCGAGGATGATGAGGTCGGGCTCCTCCTCGAGGACCGCTGAGATGGCGGCTGCGCCGTTGCCCACGGCACGGACGGCGAAGCCGGCGAATCGCAGGCTCGTGGTGAGGAGGTCGCGGATGTTCGGTTCGTCGTCGACGATGAGGATGCGGGGTCCGGTCATGACACCATTATCTGCACGTTTCTTGAGACTTTTCTGAGAGCCTGTTTCACGCGGTCTGCAGGGCGTGGGCGTCGAGGATCGTGTAGCTGTAGCCCTGTTCGGCGAGGAAGCGTTGGCGGTTCTGCGCGAACTCCTGATCGACCGTGTCGCGCGACACCAGCGTGTAGAAGCTCGCGGTGAGTCCCGTGGACTTCGGGCGCAACAGGCGGCCGAGACGCTGCGCCTCCTCCTGTCGTGAACCGAACGATCCCGACACCTGGATGGCGACGGTCGCTTCGGGCAGGTCGACCGAGAAGTTCGCGACCTTCGAGACGACGAGCACCTGCTCGGTGCCGTCGCGGAAGGCCTGATAGAGCCGTTCGCGCTCGTCGACCGGCGTTGCGCCCGTCAACTGCGGGGCACCCAGCGTCTCTGCCAGCTCCTCGATCTGATCGAGGTACTGCCCGATGACGAGGATCTGCTCGCCACGGTGCCGTTCGACGAGCTGCCGGACGACGTCGAGCTTCGCCGGGGCGGTCGCCGCGAGGCGGTATCGCTCGTCGTCGGCGGATGCGGCGTAGGTGAGTCGGTCCGCCTGGGGCAGGTCGACGCGCACCTCGAAGCACGCGGCGGGGGAGATGAAGCCCTGCGCCTCGATCTCCTTCCACGGGGCGTCGAACCGCTTCGGGCCGATGAGCGAGAAGACGTCGCCCTCGCGGCCGTCCTCCCGGATGAGCGTCGCCGTCAGGCCGAGGCGACGCCGCGCCTGCAGCTCGGCGGTGAGCTTGAAGACGGGTGCCGGGAGCAGGTGCACCTCGTCGTAGACCACGAGGCCCCAGTCCATGGCGTCGAGCAGCGCGAGGTGGGCGTACTCGCCCTTCCGCTTGGCCGTGAGGATCTGGTAGGTCGCGATCGTGACCGGCTTGACCTCCTTCACCTGCCCCGAGTACTCGCCGATCTCCTCGGCGGTGAGGGAGGTGCGCTTCAACAGCTCGTCGCGCCACTGCCGTGCCGACACCGTGTTCGTGACGAGGATCAGGGTGTTGGTGGACGCCGTCGCCATCGCCCCGGCGCCGACCAGGGTCTTGCCCGCACCACAGGGGAGCACCACGACGCCGGAACCGCCGGAGAAGAAGTTGTCGACCGCCTGCTGCTGATAGTCGCGGAGGTGCCAGCCGTCCTCGACCAGGTCGATCTGGTGCGGCGTGCCGGCGGTGTACCCGGCGAGGTCCTCGGCGGGCCAGCCCAGCTTCACGAGTTCCTGCTTGAGCGCGCCGCGTGCCCACGGCTCGACGAGGAAGGTGTCCGGCGTCGGGTGCCCGATGAGGAGGGGCGCGATCCGCTTGGCGCCGGCCACCTCGGTCAGGATCGGGAGGTCCGTGGAGCGGAGGACGAGCTCGCCCTCCTCGGAGCGTTCGATCACGAGCCGGCCGTAGCGGTTGACGGTCTCGCGCATGTCGATCGTCACGGACGCGGGGATGGAGAACTTCGAGTACCGCTCCAGCGTCTCGATCATCTGGTCGGCATCGTGCCCGGCGGCCCGTGCGTTCCAGAGTCCGAGACGGGTGATCCGGTAGGTGTGGATGTGCTCCGGCGCGCGCTCGAGCTCGGCGAACACCGAGAGATCGTGGCGGGCGTCCTCGGCGAGCGGGTGGGCGACCTCGAGCAGCACGGTGCGGTCGCTTTGGACGATCAGTGGTCCATCAGACATAACGGTCGAGTCTACCGGCGGATCCGGTGCGCAACCCCCTGAGCGAGCGCTCAGCCGGCGATCCGGACCTCGGTGATCATCGCGAGCGGCAGGGTGCGTTCGACGTCGGCCGACCGGTCCAGACCGCGCAGGCGACCGCCGGCAAGGCTCACCGGTTCGATCGTGAACGTGGATCGGCGCTCGCCGTGCTGCAGCTGCACGGTGACCGGCGTGTGGTCGCGGACGGCGATCTCCAGTTGCTTGGCCAACCATGCGCTGCTCGTGTCGCCGCTGTCGTCGGCGCGGAGCCGCGACACCAGATCCGGTTCCGTCGAGGCGGCCGGAGCGGAGAGGCTGGTGCGCATGACCGGCTGCCGGCGGATCCGGAGCGGTGCGCCGCCGTCGTCCTCCGCGACCACCGGGTAGCGCGCGTCGTGGAGCGCCCAGTAGACCGTCGCCGCCTCGATCCGGCTGGTGAGCCGGTGCTCGTCGCTCGGACGGAGACCGAGCGCGACGAGGCTCTGGTCGACCGAGATCGCCGCGATCAGGCCGGCGTCGTCGGAGCGGATGTAGCTGCTGCGTCCAGGGTCGGCCGAGGCGTCGGCCGACGCGCGGATCGTCCCGACGCGGACGAGGCCGAATCGGGATGCGGCCTCGGACACGAGGTACCGCAGGGGTTGAGGGACGCCGGTCAGGGAGATCGACTCGAGGTACGCGAGCAGGTCCTCGGCCGTGTCTCCGTCGGCGAGGGCCCGGGTGACGCTCGCGGTCGTGATGCGGTACCTCGACGCCTGAGCGCGCCCCTCCGGCTCCGCGAGGGCCCGGAGTCGCACGTCGAGTTCCGCCGTCGGGGGACCGAGCGCGATGACCGTCAGGTCGTCCTGGAGGACGACCTGCGACACCTCGGCGGGGAGCATGGACGCGAGCGTCGAGGCCGCGTCGGCCGCGTGGTCGTCGACGAGGAGTCGTCCGAATCCGCTGGTCGCGCCGTCGACGGTGATCCCGAGCAGCTCGGCGACCGCGTCGACCGCCCGCGTCGGCGCCACGACGGCATCCTCCGCCAACGGGTACCACCAGCTGAGCTCTTCGACCAGGTCGACGGAACCGCGCCGGTACGCCGTCAGGATGCGATCGCGGATCGTGGCCGGGATCGCGTCGCGCCAGGCTGTCGCGAGACGGAGCCAGCGTTCCGCGGTGGCCGACGCCAGCCAGGCCTCGCCGACCTCGCTCAGGCGGATGGCGGAGCCGATCGCGTCCGTGAGCCCGGCAGCCGACGCCACGGACAGGGCGAGCTCGATCTGGTCGGGCGTGCTCGCCGCCGCGGCTGCGAGCCGTTTGAGGTCCGGCATGGACGGGGCTCCACGGCCGAGCAGGCGTGCGGGCTCGCGGTCGAGTTCATGGAGGCTCTCGCCGACGATGCCGACCGCGCCGGCCGCTCGCTCGCTCGCGAGGGCGTCCGTGTCGGGCGAGGGGCGGGTCGCGTGGGACGTCGGCGCCGCCGCCGGAAGTTGGAGTTCTGCACGGCCTGGTCTGCCGCTCGCCGCCCACTCCTCGAACACCGCGGCCACCGCGCTCACCGGCCTGATCGGACCGGCTCCGTCGTCCAGCACGAGGATGTCCCGCTCCAGCCGCTCCAGGGCGGCATCCACCTCCGACTGCTCGCGTCCGAGCGCGGTCGCGAGCGAGTGGCGCTCGGTCCCGTCCAGCGCGGCGGCGAGCACTGCGAGGGTGTCCCGGTCGAGCAGTGCCATCCGGCGGGCGACGCTCGCATCGTCCAACAGGGCCTCGGCGAAGTCGAAGAAGTCCGCGATGCGGGCGGAGGAGGCCCTGCGGTCGGGAGTCAGCCGGCGGAGCGCGTCGTCCGGGAGCTCCCGGAGGCGGCGCGCGATCGCGAAGGCCTCGCCCATGGTCGTCAGCGCGGCGACTGACCGCGGGACTCGCGGGACCGTCGTACGGCACCCACGATGATGAGCGTGATCAGCATCAGGAAGGCGATCGGGAGTCCGACGAGCGGCAGGATCGTCACGACCGGCCAGACGCCGACGGCGAAGTCGCCCTGCTCGAGGCCGGTGGCGGTGCCGACCATCACCGCGACGAACGCGGCGATCGACACGGCGACGATCGTCACGACCATGTAGGCCAGGATCCGTTCGGGCCGCGAGATGCTCGGCGTCTGCTCATCAGTCACGCTCCCAGGATAGAGGCACGCGGCTGCTGCACCGAATAGGCTGGGGGCCGAGGACCGATGGTCCTCTCGATCGCGCTTCCTGCGCGATCACCGCACGGCGCTGCATTTTCTGCGCACGACACACAGCGAGGTTCCCATGCCCACCGGCAAGGTCAAGTTCTACGACGAGGAGAAGGGCTTCGGCTTCATCAGCTCCGATGACGGCCAGGAGGTCTTCCTGCACGCTTCCGCACTGCCCGCGGGCACGGCCGGCGTGAAGCCGGGGACGCGGCTCGAGTTCGGCATCGCCGACGGCAAGCGCGGCGCCCAGGCGCTGTCCGTGCGCGTCCTCGAGGCTCCGCCCAGCCTCGTCAAGCTGAAGCGCAAGCCGGCCGACGACATGGCGATCATCGTCGAGGACCTCGTGAAGCTCCTCGACGGCATCGGCGGCGACCTGCGCCGCGGCAAGTACCCGAACAGCAGTCACAGCACGAAGATCGCTGCCGTGCTGCGCAAGGTCGCGGACGAGCTGGATGCCTGACGCCGATCAGGAGACGCCCGTCGAGGATCGCGACGTCACGGCCGACACGGACACACGAGCCGAGTCGGACGAGCATCGCTCGGACGACGGCACCGATGGCGAGTCGACCCCGGCACCCGTGCCGGACGAGACCCTGATCGCCGCCGTGGAGCTCGCGCGCGAAGCGCTGCAGGAGATCACGCCCGCGAGCACGGTCGGTGAGCCGGCCGGGCACGTCGTGGTCGATGATCACGTCGTCTCGCTGCTGTTCGCGAACACGATGGCGGGCTACCCCGGATGGTTCTGGACGGTGACGCTCTCGCGGACCGCCGACGACGCCGCGCCGAACGTGCTCGAGACGGAGCTGATGCCCGGCGACGGCGCGTTGCTGGCTCCGCAGTGGGTGCCGTGGTCGGAACGCCTCGCGGACTACCGCGCCGCGCAGGAGGCAGCGGCTGCGGCTGCGGCTGACGACGCGCTCGACGACGCGGACGACACCGACGAGTTCGACGACGACGATGTCGCGCTGTCCGGGGATCCCCGCGACCGCGACCGCGACGGCATCGAACTCGAGTACGACGAGGACGACGTCGATGCGGCGTCGGACGACTCGGATGACGACGACTCGGACGAGGACGAGGACGACTCGGATGAGGACGACGACTCCGACGAGGACGACGACCGGTTCGAGGACGAGTAGCACTCGCACACCGCGAGACAGACGAACGGGCGGCCGAACCTCGAGAGGGTTCGACCGCCCGTTCGGCGTTCAGCGGGGGAGACGGATCAGAGCGCCCCGACGACGTGTTCGATGCTCGCGATGAGCTGACGGACGTCTGCGGGGTCGATCGCCGTGAAGGTCGCGACGCGCAGCTGGTTGCGGCCGAGCTTGCGGTAGGGCTCGGTGTCGACGATGCCGTTCGCCCGCAGGGTCTTCGCGACCAGCGCGGCGTCGATGGCGTCGTCGAAGTCGATCGTGACGACGACCTGCGAGCGGTGGTCGGGGTTCGTCACGAACGGCGTCGTGTAGGAGGTGCGCTCGGCCCACTCGTACAGGGCGCCGGAGGACTCGGCCGTCCGTGCCGATGCCCAGGCGAGGCCGCCGTTGCCGTTGATCCACGAGATCTGCTCCTCGAGGAGCACGAGCGTCGACAACGCGGGAGTGTTGAGCGTCTGCTCGAGTCGGGAGTTGTCGACCGCGTTCTTCAGGCTCAGGAACTCCGGGATGTAGCGGCCGCTCGCCGCGATCCGTTCGATGCGCTCGATCGCCGCGGGGGAGCAGAGCGCGAACCACAGGCCGCCGTCGGATGCGAAGTTCTTCTGCGGTGCGAAGTAGTAGACGTCCGCCTGGCTCGCGTCGAAGTCCACACCACCCGCGGCGCTCGTCGCGTCGATCACCGTGAGGGCGCCGGTGTCGCCGGACACGCGTCGCACCGGGGCCATGACGCCGGTCGAGGTCTCGTTGTGCGGCCAGGCGTACACGTCGACGCCCTCGACCACCTCGGGATCGATGCGGGATCCACCCGGCACCTCACGGACGTCCGGAGCGGTGAGCCACGGGGCGCCCGCCGCCTTGGCGAACTTGCCGCCGAACTCGCCGAAGACGAGGTTCTGGCTGCGCTGCTCGATGAGGCCGAAGGCGGCCGCGTCCCAGAACGCGGTCGAGCCGCCGTTGCCGACGATGATCTCGTAGCCCTCGGGGGCGCGGAACAAGTCGGCCAGGCCGGCGCGCACGCGGCCGACGAGCTGCTTGACGGGAGCCTGACGGTGGGAGGTGCCGAGGAGGGACAGGCCGGCCTCGGAGAGCGCTGCGATCTGCTCAGGTCGGATCTTGGAGGGGCCGCAGCCGAATCGACCATCGGCGGGCAGAAGGGACGTGGGAATCGTGATCTCCGGCATACGGCGATTCTAGAGGCGAGGGCCTCATGGCGTCGTGCCACGGCGCCCGGATGCGTCCACGCGGGGCGGAGTGGCTTGGCGCGGGAACGTCGCCGCCGCGCACTAGGCTTACCGGGAACGTGCAATCGGGCAGGGAGGGCGTCGATGACCGATTTGATTGACACCACAGAGATGTATCTCCGCACCATTCTGGAGCTCGAGGAGGAGAACATCATCCCGCTTCGTGCGCGGATCTCCGAGCGCCTCGGGCACTCCGGACCGACGGTCTCGCAGACGGTCGGTCGGATGGAGCGCGACGGACTCGTCGTCGTGTCGGGCGACCGGCACCTCGAGCTCACCGAACCGGGCCGACGCAAGGCGGTCCACGTCATGCGGAAGCACCGCCTGGCTGAGCGCCTCCTGAGCGACGTCATCGGGCTCGAGTGGGAGTTCGTCCACGAGGAAGCCTGTCGCTGGGAACACGTCATGAGTGAGCAGGTCGAGCGCAAGCTGCTCGACATGCTCAACCACCCCACCGAGTCGCCGTACGGCACCCCGATCCCCGGACTCGACGAGTTCGGCGACAGCCCCGCCGTCGCCTTCTCGCAGGGCGTCATCAACATCGTCGGCCTCGTCGAAGGACGCTCCGAGCCGGTCACGGCGACGGTCCGACGTCTCGGCGAGCCGGCGCAGGTCGACCCCGAACTCCTCCTGCAGCTGAAGCAGGCCGGCGTCATGCCGGGTCGCTCGGGAACCTTCGCGGCAGCGGGCGGCTACGTGCTCGTCACCATCGACGGTGTCGAGGGCGGCCTCGAGCTGCCCAACGAGCTCGCGACGCACATCTTCGTGGAGACCCCTGCCGCGTGAGCATGAGACGCGTATGAGGATTCCCTCATGTGCCCGTTTTCCCGTGATCGAAACGTGACTTTCTGAGGGGTAACCCGTAGGCTGTCACTCGTCCTGAAGGCCATGATCTGGCCCCAGGAAGACGACCGAGGCACCCCCTAGCCCGTCCCTCGGCCACACGAACCGACATCAATCGTCGGATGGGGCTGCGCCATGCCGATCGCCACACCGCGATCGTCGTCGCTCATGCGGGGTGCCGGAGGAATCCACTTGACTGCAGCTGGCGAGAGCGGCCCCGAACAGGCCGAGACGACCCCGAACGTCCCCCTCACCCGGAAGCAGCTCCGACTCCAGGAGCAGGCCGCGAAGCAGGCGGAGCCGACCACCCCGTCCCAGTCGGCAACCGACGACGCGCTCGTCGCCGACGTCGCTCCGGACGCACCCGTCGAGCACCCCGAGATCATCCTCGACGATGCCGTGGTCGAGGAGGCCGACGCCGCCGTCACGACCGGCGAGGTCCGTCTCGACGAGCGGCCGCTGACGAAGCCCGCCGCGCCGGAGCCGACGACCCCGCAATCCTTCACCGTGACGTCCGCCACCGACGACCTCGTTCGCGACCGTCGCTCCGCTCCGCACCGGCGCGGACCGCGTCGCCCGCAGCAAGCCCCCGGTCAAGCCGACCGCGTCGACGGTCGCCGTGCGCAAGCCGAAGCCGTCCGGAGCCCGACCCGGATCCGTCCGCGGCGTCGCCACCATGGCCTTCCTCGTGCCGGCACTGGTCGCCACCGTCGCCCTCCCGGCGTATGCGGCGAGCAGCAGCGCGCAGACCACGTACGGGACGTCCGCCTCGGAGCAGTTGAAGACCTCCGGCGCCCAGAGCGTCGTCGCTTCCGACAAGGTGGCCGACGCCCCGATCTCTCGCGATCTCTACAGTGCGACGACGCCGGACGAGCTCGCCGAGCGCCAGCGGCAGCTCGACGCCGCTGCAGCTGCCAGCAACGCCACCTACTCGATCACCGTCGGCGCACGCCAGGCCGGCGACGACTACCCCTGGTTCGACCAGGCGACCGACGACGAGGGCGGCGGGCTGTCACCACTGCGCTACTACTACCGTGAGTGCGTGGACTTCGTCGCCTGGCGACTCAACCGCGACGCGGGCACGCCGAGCGGGAACTGGGCCTTCACCTGGGGCAACGGCCTGCCGCCGAGCAGTGCCTACGGCTGGGCGGACTCGTGGCAGTACAACAAGGGGACCAACGCCATCGCCGGCTCCGTCGCCTGGTTCAACTACAACCACGTCGCCTACGTGCAGTCGGTCAACGCCGACGGGACGGTCACCCTGGAGGAGTACAACTGGGGGTCCGCGCGTCACAGCTACAACACGCGCACCATCGCCGCCAGTGCCGTGGCGCTCTACCTCTACCCGCCGGGCGTCGGCTGATCCGACCCGCTCGACCTGGATCGCGTCCCTCCGTCGGAGGGGCGCGATTCGTCGTCGATGCGTGTTGACCGTTCGCGACCATGCGGTGTCCGTCGGCCGAAGCCGAGGTGGCGCGGAGGGGAATTCTCCTGCAACGTGCGGAAATCCGGTCGGTGTGGGTTAATCTGGTGCTCTGCAACTCGGAGAGGTTCAGGAGCTGATGCACGCTATACGTCGCCACGTGGTCGCGAATGGTCGCGGCCTCTACGTGCTGCGGCATTCCAGCCAAGCGTGCCGCGGCTCCGCCGTGGGTCAAGAGGGTGCTGTCGTCATGACAGTGCCCTTTTTTGTTCCCCGGAGACGACTCGATCCGGCGCGTCACGGACGCTGCAGGTGGTGATCGTCGACCGGTCGCGGCAGCCGTCGTGGCCCTTCGGAAGGGAACGTGCATGCGCACACTGGTGTTGAACGCGGGCTACGAGCCGCTCGCGATCGTCTCGTTCAAGCGGGCCCTCGTGCTCGTGATGCATCACAAGGCGACCGTCGTCGAGATCGACTCCTCGCATCCCGTGGTGGCGACGAGCGGATCGTTCGATCGGCCGTCGGTCATCCTGCTCACCAGATACGTCCGGATCCCGAACGCCCGCCGGGTGCCCGTGACCCGCCGCGGGGTGCTGCGCCGTGACGGCCACCGCTGCGCCTACTGCGGGAAGGCGGCGACGACGATCGACCACGTGCAGCCGCGCTCGCGCGGGGGTGTGGACAGCTGGGAGAACCTCGTGGCCTGCTGTCTGCGCTGCAACAACGTGAAGGGCGACCGCACGCCGATGGAGATGAACTGGAGCCTCCGGGTCTCACCGGGGACGCCGCACGGCTCGCAGTGGATGGTGCGGGGCGTCGAGCGCTCGGAGCCCGACTGGGAGCAGTACCTGGCGCCCGCCGCCTGAGCGACCGGCTAAACTCGACGGGTCAGCCTCTGTAGCTCAATGGAAGAGCAGTTCCGTCCTAAGGAAAGGGTTGGGGGTTCGAGTCCCTCCAGGGGCACAGTCGGAGGTACGGTCGTCCAGGCGAGCACGGCTTCGCCTGTCGGGTAGGGCTGCGAGCACGCCGTAGGCTCGAAGCATGACGCACGACCTCCACCGCCAACTCGAACGCGACGCCATCACCCTTCGTCAGCTGCGGTCGGCCGTGGTCGTCGCGGATGCTCGGACGCTCGGTGCCGCGGCGAACCTGCTCGGGGTCGCACAGCCGAGCCTGGCGCAGCAGCTGCGGCGGCTCGAGGCCGCGCTCGGGGTCGAGCTGTTCAGCGTCCTGGGGGAGGAGTACCGCCCGACGCGTGAGGGGCAGCGCTTCCTGTTGAAGGTCCGCACCTTCATCGACGTCGTCGCCGACATGGATCCCGCGTCACCGGCTCGGCACATCCGGGTCGGCCGTCCGCCGACGACGTGGGACGCGGTCGTCTCCGAGGCCGGTCGCCGCATCGACGTCCCGGCGGTCGCCGTCGCGATCGAACCGGTCGAGCAGCTGCACCTCGTCACCACCGGTCGTCTCGACGCCACCATCGTGCGTCTGCCGATGGAGCTGCCGGACGAGCTCGCCGCCGAGGAGATCGCTGCGCTGCCGCTCGGCGTCGTCATGCGCGCGGCGCACCCGCTGTCGGCGAAGGACGTCATCGAGTGGTCCGATCTCGCCGACCAGGAGCTGCTCCGTCCCGAGCCCGGCAAGGACCCGGCGTACTCGGCCTGGTTGGCCGGCGCGCTCGCGGCGCGCGGCTGGTACCCGCGCTCGCTGACGATCGACGCGGGGAACGACACCCTGTTCCTCGACGCCCTGCGCTTCGGTGAGCGACTCGTCGCCCTCCGTCCGGTAGCTGCGATGCGGGAGGACGACGGCCTGTGCTGGCGACCGTTCGCCGACGCACCTGAGCTCCGCGAGCGGTTCGCCCTGGTCACCCGACGCGAGTGAGTCCGCTCGGTCGCGGTCGGTGATGACACCCTCGATGCGCCCTTTTGCGACCCGACCGGGATCTTCTCGCGATCAAGTCGGTCGACTTGTTCCGAATTTCTGCCGCGTTCGACACCGTCTTCTCAGCTCGGAGTGGGTACGCTTATCCCTGAATCGGGGGATGACAGAAGCAGGAAACGCACATGCCCGAACGACGACCACAGCAGCAACGAGGTCATGAACGACGCCAGACCGTCGTCGAAGGTGCCGCCCGCATGTTCGACCGGGTCGGCTACGGACAGGCGAGCCTGTCGGACATCGCCCGCGAGGCGGGGACGACGCAGGGCTCGCTCTACTTCTACTTCCCCTCGAAAGAGGAACTGGCGATCGCCGTCATCAACGAGCAGAGCACGCGCTCGATCGCTGCGTTGACCGCGCCGACCACCGCGCCCTCGCCGTTCGGTGGGCTGGTCCAGGCCTCCCGCCTCATCACCGAGCAACTGCTCACCGACCCCATCACGCGCGCCGGCCTGCGGCTGTCCCTCGAGCAGGGCGTCATCCAGGCTCCGACGACCGCGTTCCACGAGCAGTGGATCGCGAGCGTCGAGGAGCGGGTGCAGGCCTCGATCGAGCTCGGTGAGCTGCAGTCTCCGCTCGAGCCGGCGGAACTGGCGAGGTCCTTCGTCGCGTTCTTCACCGGGACGCAGCTCATCTCGAACCTGCTGGCCGGCCGGACCGACCTCCTCAACGCGGTCGACACCATGTGGCGGATCCTCATCGCGGCGGTCATCGTCGCGGATCGCCAGGCCGAGGTGCTCGCCGTCCTCGACGCCGCCTTCGACGCGCAGGACGCCTGAGCGGTCGGGTGCACGTTAGGGGGTAGCCCTGACGCATGCGCCGTGAGGTCACCCTAAACTGAATCGGGTGATTAACTCACTTTGCTGATCGTCGTGCGACGACGGATGGATCACGGTGTGCGGGGGCATTCCGCGTTCCATCGGCGAAGAGTTGGTTCACGTGCCGGGCTGGGCGATGTCGTGGGGGGATCGCCCAGCCGACGGCGTGTGGACGCCTCAGCGGCCGACGCCTGGCGGCGCGTACCGGTGCTCTGGACGCCCGGTGGTCCCGTACCGCAGCTGCGTCGTCAGGAGCCCTCGGGCGGCCAGCGCGGAGAGATACCGTTGCGCCGTCGCGCGTGAGACGCCGACCAGCTCGGCCACCTCGGCGGCCGAGCGCTCTCCGTCCGCCTCCGACACCGCTTCGAGGACTGCCGTCTCCGTCGCGGATCTCGACCGGGTCGTCGCCCCGGCGTCGCCGGAGTGCAGGATGCGCAGGGCGCGCTCGATCCTCTCCTGGTCGGCGTTCACCGCCTCGTCGAGGACGTTGCGGAAGCGGGCGTAGGCGGCGAGCCGGTCCTGGAGCACCTGGGGCGCGAACGGCTTCACCAGATACCCGAGGGCTCCCGCACGAAGCGCTCGGCGCACGGACGCACCGTCCGACGCTGCGGAGACGACGATGGTGTCGATCGGGAGGTCCACGAGGAGCTCGAGCCCGTTCCGATCGGGAAGGTAGCCGTCGAGGAGCACGAGGTCGGGCGGCTCGGCGGCGATGGTCCGTGCGGCCTCGGCAGCAGACCCGACAGGACTGAGCGCACGGAACCCGTCGACCTCGTCGACGATCCGGCAGTGTAGGCGGGCGACGTGGAAGTCGTCGTCGACGACCAGCACGGTGAGATCGGCCGCCATCATCCGTCTCCCGCCATGGACGGCGCCGGTACGACCGTCCCGGGGAGCCGCGCGCAGAAGACCGCTCCGTGTTCGCCGCGGACGCCGGGAGACGCCAACCAGACGTCCCCGCCTCGACGACGGGCGATGTCGCGTGAGAGGGGCAGACCGAACCCGTGGCCGTGGACGTCGTCCAGATCGCCGTGGTCGCTGGTCGGGGAGGCGGGTGGAGCGTCGTCCTGGCCGGTCGCCACGACGCCGTCGCCCGAGTCCATCACGGAGCAGTGCAGCTCGGTGCCGTGGTCGAGGACCTCGACCTCCACCCAGGCCGGTCGGACCCGGCCCGCGACGGCCGCGTTCACCGCATTGTCGAGCAGGTTGCCGAGGACGGTGGTCACGTCCTCAGGATCGCACAGGGAGCCGGTGACGAGGGTCTCGGAGCCGATGGTCACGAGCACCCCGCGTTCCGCGGCTTCGACGCCCTTCGCGCCGAGGAAGGCCTGGAGGTAGGGCTCGGTGAGTCGGTCCGCGTGTTGCACCGGGTACTTCAGCGGTCCATGGTCGAGCACGTTGGCGAGATAGTCGCGGGCCTCGGCGTCCTGCCCGGTCTCGAGGAGTCCGGAGATCGCGTGCAACCGGTTCGCGAACTCGTGCCGCTGCGCGCGGAGGGCGGTCGTCATCGTCGCGACCGCGTCGAGCCGCCGGGTGAGCGCCTCGACGTCGGTACGGTCGCGGACGACGACCACCCGCCCGAGGTCGACGCCGTCCTGGGACACGGGCCGGACGTCGACGAACAGGACGCGGGACCCGACGACGAGCTGGGCCGAGGTCGGCGATGCGGCGTCGTCCACGACGAGGTCCACCAGTGGATCGGGCAGGTCGAGGTCGTCGAACCGGCGCCCGACGACCGACCCGATGTCGAGGAGCCTGGCCGCCTGATCGGTGCACACCGTCACGACGCCGTCCGGCGAGACACCGAGGACGCCTTCGCCGACCCCGCCGAGGACGGCAGCCTGGTTCTGCACGAGCGCGGCGAGTTCCTCCGGTCCGAGGCCGAGGGTCAGCCGCCGCAGCCGGCGCCGGATGAGCATCGAAGCGACCAGGCCGATCGTCAGCGCGAGGAGCGCTGCGCCCGCGACCAGCATGGTCTCGCCCACGACGTCGGCGAACACGCGCTGCGGGGCGAACCCGACGCTGATCTCGCCGACGACCTCGCCGGCGCCGGACGAGACCACGGCCCCACCGGTGTCGGAGGACTCGGCGGCGAAGACGGGCACCTTGGCGCGCGCGGACGGGCCGAGGGTGCCGGTCTCCCACGAGACCGACTCCGTACCGGCCAAGGCCGCTTCCGCGCTGGTGCTCACCCGGAGCCCGAGCTGGTCGGGGTCGGGGTGCGCCAGACGGATCCCGCGCTCGTCGGTGATGACCACGAAGAGCGCCCCGGTCCGTGCGCCGACCTCACGGCCGAGCTCCTGCAGGGGGCCGGTCCGGAGGTCGGCCGCCGTCGGCGTCCCCGGGGTACGTGCCTCGAGCGTCACGGCGGTGCGGACGTCGGGATCGCTCGCGACACTCTGGGCGATCGCGAGGGCGGTGGACTGGGCCTCCTGCACGAGGCGCTCGCTGCTCATCCAGGCGAACACGCCCGTGCACACGGCGACGACCGCGATGACGACGACCAGCTGCAGCACGAGCACCTGCGCCGCGAAGCTGGAGCGCCCGCCCCGTCGTCGACCTGGCCGCTCCGCTTCGTCGCCGATCATGGCTCCGATCGTACGTCGCCGGGGCGATGGGCGGCGTCGACCGCGTGATGAGCAGAATGCGCAGAAGGTGGTGTAACCCGCAGATCCGAGCCGAACGCCCACAAGCGAGACAGCTCCGTGCCGCTCCCGTACGGTTCCGGGAACGCCCGCCGCGCTCGGTCCATCGCCCGTGTCGCCGCGCGGCGTCCCGTCGTGCACACCGCGGTGCACGCAGACGAAGGAGTCGACATGCTGGTCATTCTCGGATTCGCGATGATCCTCACCTTCATGGTGCTGATCATGACGAAGCGCCTCACCCCGATGGTGGCGCTCATCATCGTCCCCACGGTCTTCGGGCTGTTCGCCGGCGCCGGACTCGGGCTCGGCGACATGGTCATCGAGGCGATCGGCAGCCTCGCTCCGACCGCCGCCCTGTTGATGTTCGCGATCATGTACTTCGGGATCATGATCGACGTCGGGCTCTTCGACCCGCTCGTCCGGTTCATCGTCCGTGCGCTGGGCAATGACCCGGCGAAGATCGTCGTCGGTACGGCGCTCCTGGCGGGCGCGGTGTCACTCGACGGCGACGGGTCGACGACCTTCATCGTGACGACCGCCGCGATGCTGCCGATCTACCTGCGGCTCGGCATGAACCCGGTCGTCCTCACCTGCGTCGCCGGGCTCGCGAACGGCACGCTCAACATCGTCCCGTGGGGTGGGCCGACCGTCCGAGCCGCCTCGGCCCTGGGCGTCTCGCCGACCGAGATCTTCGTCCCGATGCTGCCGTCGCTCGCCGCCGGCCTCGTCCTCGTGTTCGCCTTCGCCTGGTTCCTGGGACTGGGGGAGCGCAAGCGCCTCGCGGGCGTCGACCTCCTCGGCGACGGCGCCTCCGGCGTCGCCGCACCGGGTTCGGGTTCCGGGCCCGCCGACCACCCGCTCACCGGCGGCATGTCGACGACCTTCTCGACCAGTGCCCGTGGGCGCCTCGCGACCCTCGTCCGCCCTGACGACACGGCCATGGCCGACACGATGCTCGACCCCGAGCGCGACACCCTGCGCCCGCGACTCATCTGGGTCAACCTCGTGCTCACGGTCGCGGTCATGACGCTGCTCGTGCTCGACCTCGTGCCGTTGCCCTACGTGTTCATGGTCGGCACCGCCATCGCCCTCCTGGTGAACTTCCCGCGGCTCGCGCAGCAGTCCAAGGAGATCGTCGCCCACGCCCCGAGCATCGTCGGCGTCGTCTCGATGGTGCTCGCGGCCGGTGTGCTGATCGGCGTCCTCAACGGGACCGGCATGGTCACCGCGATGGCCGATTGGATCGTCGACATCATCCCGACGGAGCTCGGTCCGTTCCTCGCGGTCATCACCGGGGTGCTCAGCATCCCGATGACGTTCTTCATGAGCAACGACGCGTTCTACTTCGGCATCCTGCCGGTGCTGGCCGAGAGCGCCTCGACCTTCGGCATCGAACCGGTCGAGATGGCGCGGGCGTCGATCACCGGTCAGCCGGTCCACCTGCAGAGCCCGCTCGTGCCGGCCATCCTCCTGCTCGTCTCGCTCGCCAGCGTGAACCTCGGCGACCACCACAAGAAGGTCCTGTGGCGCGCCGCGATCGTCTCGCTCGTGATGCTCGTCGTCGGCGTGCTCGTGGGCACCATCCCGTTCGGCTGACACCGGCGGGCGCCGAGGCTCAACGCGTGGTCGTCCAGTCGAGGTTGACGATGTCGCCGATGTAGATGTCGAGTCCGAAGCCGGGGATCGACGGGTTCATGCGGAGCAACTGCTGCTGCGGCAGGTCGAAGCGCTGCGCGATGTCGAAGAACACGTCGCCGGCGACCACCGTGTAACTGATCGGATTGCCATCGGCGTCCGAGACGACCGGGCCGAGCGCACCGTCCCTCGGCCCGAGGTCGAACGCGGGGCCCTCCGGAATCGGTTCCGCCGGTTCCGCCGGCGCGTTCGGCACGATCGGCGCCGGTTCAGGAGGCAGCGCGTCGCGCGCAGTGGAGGTGGGCACCGGGGCGACCGAGGGCGACGGGTCCGGCTGCTGGGTGACGACGACCGTCACCGGAGGCGGGGCCGGCTCCGAGACGCAGCCGCTGAGGGCGAGGAGACCGACGACACCGATCGCGAGGGTCCGGACGTGCGACAGCGCACGTCGACGTCCGGTCGATTCCTTCGGCCCCACAACGCATCCCCCCAGGATGGACCGGGCCCTCAGCGCGGTCGGCGGGGCTCGGTCGAACCCTCAGCCTACGGCGAGGCGCCGCGAGTCCGAGCAGGGCTACCCCCGAAATCCCGAGCGCCGGAGGCCCTCCAGTAGGCTGCTGGAACGCGCATCGAAGGAGAGCCATGACGGAGCAGGACATCGACCGGACCGGAACGGGAACCCCAGCGGCAGGCCCGTCCACCGGCTTGCGATGGGGCATCCTCGGCCCCGCCGGCGTCGCGAAGAGCTTCACCGCCGACCTCCGACGGCACGGCTTCGACGTCCGGGCCGTCGCCTCGCGATCCGCCGAGACCGCAGCCGCGTTCGCCGCAGAGTTCGACATCCCGAACGTCCACGTGGGGTACGAGGCGCTCGCCGCCGACCCCGAGGTCGACGTGATCTACATCGCGACCCCGCACCCGTTCCACGCCGAGCAGGCGGTGCTGGCGCTCGACGCCGGGAAGCATGTCCTCATCGAGAAGCCCTTCACCCTCAACGCCGCCGAGGCGCAGGCAGTCGTGGCGCTCGCCGCGGAGCGCGGTCTGGTCGTCCTCGAGGCGATGTGGACCCGGTTCCTCCCGCACATGGTCCGGCTCCGCGAGCTGCTTGCCGACGGCGTCATCGGGCAGCCGCGCAGCCTCGTCGCCGATCACACCCAGCTGCTCTCGGACGACCCGGAGCACCGCATGAACAACCTCGAGCTGGGCGGCGGCGCGCTGCTCGACCTCGGCGTGTACCCGGTCTCCTTCGCGTCGTCGGTCTTCGGGACCCCGACGACGATCCAGGCCACGGCCGCGCTCCGCGACACGGGGGCGGACATGCAGGTCGCGACCCTCTTCGGCTACGCGGACGGCCAGGTGGCGAACACCCTGTCGGCGAGCAACACCGTCGGCCCGAACCGCGCGGCCATCGTGGGGACCGACGGCTGGATCGAGTTCGACCGCGTCTGGTACACGGCGACGACCTTCCGGGTGTTCGGCACCGACGGCGAGGTCGTGGAGACCTACCGTTCCGAAGTGGACGGCCGTGGGATGCACTTCCAGGCGTGGGAGCTCGAACGGCTCGCCTCCGAGGGCCGGCTCTCCGGCGACATCATGCCGCTCGCCGAGACGGTCGCGATCATGGAGACCCTCGACGAGGTCAGGCGTCAGATCGGCGTCCGGTACCCGGGCGAGTGACCCGAGGCACCTGAACGCGCGGGTCGAGACCGCTCCGCCGTGCCCGAGCGCCCTCGTGCAACTCGATGGCGTCACTGTAGTGCCCGATCAGCGCGCTGCTGACGCTCTTCCAGCTGCGCGGCAGGACGCCTGCCCGAGCCGCGGCACCGAACGCCGCCCGCTTCACCTCGTCGCCCACGAGGTCCTGGACGAACCCGCGCAGCTGGTCGAGCCTGCCGGGTTCGTAGAGCCACCCGGTGCGGCTGGAGTCCACGAGGTCGACCGGCCCACCTCGACCGGTCGCGACGACGGGTACGCCAGAGGCCATCGCCTCCTGGATGGTCTGGCAGAAGGTCTCCGACTCGCCGGGGTGGACGAACACGTCCAGTCCCGCCATCGCGACCGCCAGCTCCTCGCCGCCCAGGAATCCGGTGAAGACCGCGTTCGGCAGCCGCTGTTCGAGTGAGGCACGCAGTGGCCCCTCGCCGACGATGACGAGCTTGACGCCCGGGAGCCCACCGAGCACCGCGAGGTCCTCGACCTGCTTCTCGGCCGCGAGCCGACCGACGTAGCCCACGATCCGTTCGCCGCCGGGAGCGACGGAACGACGCCAGGCTTCGCTGCGCCGCTCCGGGGAGAACCGCACGGCGTCGACGCCGCGCACCCACAGGCGGACCCGCGGGATGGCGTGCGCCTCCAGCTGAGCGATCGACTGCCGTGACGGCGCGAGCGTGAGCGTCGACCGGCCGTGGAGGCGCTCGACGTGCTGCCACAGCAACGCTTCGGCGACCGGGAACCCGTACCGTCCGGCGTAGGCCGGGATGTCGGTCTGGTACACGGCGACGGTCGGGACGCCCAGGCGCTCGGCGGCCTGGACACCGCGCCAGCCGAGGACGAACGGCGAGGCCAGGTGCACCACGTCGGGGCGGAAGCCGCGGAGGAGCTCGGTGATCCGGCCGACTCCGCCGGCGGCGACCCGCACGTTCCGGTAGCGGGGGAGCGGGATCGACGGGACGCCGTCCACCCGGAAGCCCTCGTGGAGCCGTGGCGTCGAGGCTCCGGCGCCGGGGGCGATGACGAGCACCTCGTCCCCTCGGTCCGCGAAGTGCTCCATGATGCGGAGCAGGGAGTGGGTGACGCCGTTCATCTGCGGCAGGAACGACTCGGTCACGATTGCGATCCTCACACCCATGATGCTCCGCGTCGTACGGGTCGCAGCGGTGCCCGGCGGGCGACGTGTCGGTGACCATCGGGTGACATCGCGGTGCCGCACGATGAGGCGCAGCCTGCTTTACTTATCGCATGAGTGCTGGTGGATTCGGAAGCGGCGGCGGGATCGCGTCGGAGCGGATCGAATCCTTCTCGTACACCCCGGCGCGGCGGCTCCGGCCGAACGCGAAGGTCCTGCCGGAACACGCCCGTGGTCATAACCGGGCGCTCGTCCTCCAGACCCTCTTCGCCAGCGGTGCCATGAGTCGGGCCGACATCGCCCGCGCCACCGGCCTGACCCGGGTGAGCATCTCCGACCTCGTCGCCTCGCTCATCGCGGACAACCTCATCGTCGAGGTCGGCCTCCGCGAGACCTCTCGCCCGGGCAAGCCCGCCACGCTCATCGACATCAACCGCGACGAGTTCCAGATCGTCGGCCTCGACCTCTCCGACACCGAGGTGTTCAGAGGTGCTGTGCTGACCCTCGACGGCGAGGTCGTGACGATGCTCGAGGTGCCGCTCGACGGCGCCACGGGGACGGACGCGATCGCGAAGGCCGTCGCGCTCGCCGCAGACCTCGTCGAGGAGGCGACGGTCGAGGTGCTGGGCATCGGGGTCGGTTCGCCCGGCGTCGTCGACATGACCGGCACGGTCCGCAGCGCCCCGAACCTCGGCTGGACCGACGTCGACCTCCAGGGGGCGATCGAGCAGGTCGCCCAGGTGCCGGTCCTCGTCGCGAACGACGCCAACGCCGCGGTGCTCGCGGAGTACAGCTTCGGCGGGGCGGACGGCGACCTCATGCTCGTGAGCGTCGGGAACGGCGTCGGGGCGGGGCTGCTCGTGGGCGGCCATCCGCTCTTCGGGAGCCGGTTCGCCGCCGGTGAGATCGGCCACGTGGTCGTCGGCACCGACGGCGGGCCGCTGTGCGCCTGCGGGAAGCGGGGGTGTCTCGAGGCCTGGCTGGCCGTGCCGCACCTGCGCGAGCTCCTCGCGGCGGCCGAGGCGAGCGATCTTCCCGCCGCGGAGGTCGAGCAGCGTCGCGAGGAGATCCTGCGCGCGGCAGGGGAGCGCCTCGGTGTCTCGCTCGCCGCGATCGTCGGTGCGCTGAACCTGTCGGAGATCGTGGTGAGCGGCCCGGAGGAGTTGCTCGCCGGCGTGCTCCTCGACGCGGCGATCGAGACCGTGCGGGCGCGCACGATGACCGAGTTCCACGGCGGCGTGCAGATCCGGATGAGCGAGCAGGGCGCCGACATCGTCCTGCGCGGCACCGCGGTGATGGTGCTCTCCGGCCTCCTCGGCGTCTCCTGACCCTCGGACGACGCGCGCGTCGCACATTTCCTCGGCGGACTCGGCGAAAAACCGCACCGCTTCCCGGTGTTTCCACTACCGGGCACGTATGGTGCAAGTGTGTGGCGGCTAGAGAAGAGACGGGATGACGGCGACGTGACGTCCGGAGTCGAACGGGAAGCAGCGGAGGCGCAACTCCGCGAGGGTCCCGTGGCGGCATCGGCAGGCGTGGTCGACACGGCGCTGCACGCCTGGCGTCAGCAGCTCAGCACGGTCGGCGGCCCATCGCCGCTGCTCCACTTCGTGGACGCCCCGACGACCCGGGTGGAGCTCAGCTCGACGCATCCCGGTGGTCTGCCGCAGTTCATCTCGGGCAAGTCGACGCTGCTGTCGAACCTCATCCGCGACGAGATCGCGCTCCGCGGTGCGAAGCGCGCCGCCGACCGCATCACGACGAAGGGCATCGAGCTCTCCACCGTCCGCGGCATCGACGCCGTCCACCTCGCCGTCGGTCTCGCCCAGTGGACGCATCAGGGTGAGGACTTCAGCGCGCCGGTCCTGCTCCGGCCGCTGGCCATCCGCCGGTACGGTCGCGACTACGAGGTCAAGCTGCGCGGCGCCACGACCGCGAACCCGGAACTCGTCCGCGCCCTCCGCGAGCAGTTCGGCATCGTCCTCGATCCCGACGAGTTCGTCGCGCTGAGTGAATCGGGCGGGGTCTTCAAGCCGCAGCCCGTCATCGACCGCCTCCGCTCGCTCGCCGCCGGGCTCGAGTGGTTCACCGTCCAGCCGCGTCTGCTCGTCTCCTCGTTCGCCGCCGTCGGTCACTCCCTGCTCGACGACGCCGCCAAGCTCGACCACCCGATCCTCGACGCCGTCGCCGGCGACGAGGGTGCGGTCGGCCTCGTGCGCAGCAGCTTCACGCCCGTCGACGCGCCGGGCCAGGACGACCGCCCGCCGTCGACCGACACCCTCCTGCTCGACGCGGACGTCGAGCAGGAGAACGTCATCGCGCAGATCGGTGCCGGCAACTCGCTCGTCGTCACGACGCTTCCGGGCACGGGCGGCACGCAGACCATCGTGAACGCGATCGGCGTGCTCGCGTCGCAGCACAAGCGCGTCCTCGTCGTCAGCCCCCGCCGCTCCACGCTCGAGGGCATCCGCCACCGCCTGACCAAGGTCGGTCTGCCCGGTCTGTGCGCGTCGCCGTCGACCCTCCGCCGCGACCTCATCCAGGCGATCACGCGCAACGAGCGCGCGATCCCGCCGCAGGTCGGCGAGGTCGACGACGCACTCGTCCGGCTGCGTCGGGTCCTCATCGACTACCGCACCTCGCTGCAGGCGAAGGACCCGGACCTGCGGGTCTCGGTCATCGAAGCGCTCGAAGCACTCTCGAAGCTCTCCAAGCTGCCGCACCCTCCGGGAACCCTGGTCCGGCTCGACCGCCAGACGCTCGTCGGGCTCGCCGCAGGCCGCTCCCGCGCGGCGGAGGCGCTCGAAGGCGCGGCCGCCCTCGGCGAGTTCCGCTACGGTCCGGGCGACTCGCCCTGGTACGGCGCGTCGTTCGACACGACCGCGGAAGCCCAAGAGACCCACGACCTCGCCAAGCGCCTGCACCGTAAGGACCTGCCGCAGCTCCTGGAGCGCGCGTACGGCCTCATCGGGCAGACGCAGATGCGGCCGTTCGAGTCCATCGACGAGCTGGGCATCTACCTGCGACTCCTCGCGGACATCCGGGAGACGCTCGACCGCTTCCAGCCCGACGTCTTCGACCGGTCGCTCGCCGACCTGATCGTCGCGACGAGCCCGCGGAAGGACTCCGCCGCGATGTCGTCGGCGAGCCGCCGGCGACTCAAGGCCCTGGCCAAGGAGTACCTGCGGCCCGGCGCACACGTGCCCGACATGAACGCCGCCCTCCGTCGGATCCAGCAGCAGCGCACCCTGTGGCAGCGCTACGTGACGACCGGCGCGCCGCCCGAGGTGCCGCTCGGCATCGCGGACGTCGAGCAGGCGTACCAGACGGTCGCCGCGAAGCTCGAGCTGGTCGACCAGCCGCTCGGCATCGCCGACACTCCGGACCGCCTCGGACGCCTCGCGATCCCGAGTCTCGTCCGCACGATCTCCGAGCTCGCCGCCGAGTCGGAGGTCCTCCACAACCTCCAGGAGCGCACCGCGATCCTCGCCGGCCTGCGCGAGCAGGGTCTCGGCGAGCTCATCATCGACCTCTCACAGCGGCACGTGCCGCGGACGCGCCTCGCCGACGAGCTCGAGCTCGCGTGGTGGCAGTCGATGCTCGAACTCGTGCTCACCGAGGACCGCGGTCTGCTCGGTGCGAACACGAGCGTCGTCGAGCGTCTCGAGTCCGACTTCCGGCTGGTGGACGAGGCGCACGCCTCCGCCTCCGGACAGCTCCTCGCCTCGCTGCTGGCCGACACCTGGAAGATCGGTCTCGTCGACCATGCCGCGGAAGGCATGGCGCTCCGGTCGCTCCTCAAGCGCGATCGACCGCTCCGAGCGGCCGAGCTCGAGCAGGCGGCACCCACGCTGTCCCGAGTCCTCGCTCCGGTCTGGCTCGTCTCGCCGTACGAGGTGCCTCGCATCCCCGAGAGCGCGTCCTTCGACGCCGTCTTCCTCGTCGACGCTGGAGCGACGCTCCTCGCCGAGAACGTGGACGCCATCCGTCGTGCGCGTCAGGTCGTCGCCTTCGGTGACCCGGTCACGCAGAGTCCGTCGCCCTTCGAGATCCGTCTGACGGATCAGGAGGCGACGCCCGAGCAGCACGCCGACATCGCCGAGCTGCACCGTGAGTCCGCGCTCGAACAGCTGAGCTCCGTCCTGCCGACCCTCATGCTGACGCGCTCCTACCGTGCCGGAGGCGAGGACCTCGCAGAACTCGTCAACGAGCGGTTCTACGGTGGCCAGATCGACTCCCTGCCGTGGGCGGGTTCGTTCTTGGGCCACGGCAGCCTGAGCCTCGACTACGTGCCCGGCGGGCTCGGCATGCCCGACCCGGTCACCGGAGCGGTGGAGAGTGTCGACGTCGAGGTCGAACGGGTCGTGGAACTCGTCCTCGAGCACGCCTCGAACCGCCCGAAGGAATCCCTGATGGTCGTGACCGCGAGCGACAAGCACGCGGTCCGGGTCCAGCAGGCGGTCCTCGCAGCGTTCTCCCGTCGGGCCGACCTCTCGGACTTCCTCCTGCGCGAGCGGGCGGAACCGTTCACCGTGCTGACGCTCGAGCAGTCCGTGGCCGAGAGCCGCGACCGTGTCATCTTCTCGATCGGGTACGGCCTGACGCCGCACGGGCGGGTCCTGTCCGACTTCGGCGCGCTGGGTCAGCCCGGCGGCGACCGGCTGCTCGCGGTCGGTATGACGCGCGCACGGCGGTCCATGGTGATCGTCTCGTGTGTCCGCCCCGAGGACCTCGACCAGAACCGGATCCAGCACGGCATCCTCGCGCTCGCACGCATCCTCACGGACACGTCGCGCCGCGCCTCCGAGGATCAGGCGACGCACGAGGCCGAGCCGATGCTCGTCGACCTCGCGACGCGCCTCGAGACGCTCGGGATGCGGGTCGACATGGGCTACCGCGGCAAGCTCGCCCTGGTCGCCTCGTGGGGTGGCCGAGCCGTGGTCGTCGAGTGCGACGAGGAACTGGGTGACGCGAGCCTCCGTGAATCGCTGCGGCTCCGCCCCGACGTCCTGCGCCGCCTCGGCTGGCACTACGTCCGCGTGCACAGCTTCGACCTCTTCGCCGATGCCGAGGCGGTCGCGCAGCGTGTGGCCGGTGTGCTCGGGCTCAACACGACCGAGCACCTCGACACCGCGCCGATCGCCGTGCAGGTCCCACGCCACTGATGGTCGGACACTGATCATGCAGGACGATCAGGAGCCACGGATCGTCCGTCCCCGAGGATCGAGGCGGGCGATCCGCCCCGGTGCTCCCGGGACGGATCCCGCGCCGCAGCTGCCGGCCGATCCCGTCAAGGCGGCGGAGGACACCGACGCCGCCTGGGGCGGCACCGCCAAACCCGCTGGCGGCGGTGGCAACGACGACGAGCTGCAACGCAACGTCCCGCCCCACTGGTGAGCGGGACGGGACGTCGGTGCTGCTGGACGAGCCGGACTAGCGGCCGTCGGTCGTGTCGTCGCGTGCGGGCGGCAGCGGAGCGCTCGTGCCCGTCTTCAGCACGTCGCGGATCTCGGTGAGGAGCGACAGCTCGCTCGGCGCTGCGGCCTCGTCGGCGATCGTCGGCTTCGTCGTGATGCGCTTGAAGTGGTTCATCGGCAGCACGATGACGAAGTAGACGACGGCGGCGACCAGCACGAACTGGATCGCCGCGCCGAGGAACGCACCGAACTGGAGATTCGGCCGTCGTCTCCGTCGAGCGTCGGGATCGGCGACGATGAAGGCGTCCTTCAGGCTCTCCGCCTGGAAGAGCGCCCCGAGCAGCGGGTTGAAGATGTTCTCGACGAGCGAGTTGACGATGGCGGTGAACGCGGCCCCGATCACGACGGCCACGGCCAGGTCGATCACGTTGCCGCGGAGGATGAACTCCTTGAAGCCTTTGAGCATGGGGTCTCCCTGGGGGATCGGCGATGGTGCAGGACCCTGGCTACGCTACCGGCTCAGGACGCGGCTGCTCCCGGCGGAGGCCGGTGTGGCGCTGGAGCCGGAGCCGGAGCTGGAGGAGCCGCCCGAGGAGGAGGATCCGCCCTTGGTGTCCGAGGAGGACGAGCTCGACGACCCTTCCGAGGACTTCGAGGAGGCCGGGATCGAGCTCGAGCCCTTGCCGGCACCGGCGCGGGAGTCCGTGCGGTAGAAGCCGGAGCCGTTGAACGTGACACCGACCGCGCTGAAGAGCTTGCGCAGCTTGCCGGAGCACGCCGGGCACTCGGTGAGGGAGTCGTCGGTGAAGGACTGCTGGACGTCGAAGGCGTTGCCGCACTCGGTGCAGCGGTAGGCGTAGGTGGGCACGGGGTCTCCTGGGATGTGGTGGGTCGGCGCGCTCAGCGGCGCGGTCTGACCTGGTCGAAGTCGAGGATGCGGCTCGGGGTCACGGCACCGCCGACGGGTTCGTCGTGGATCTCGCTCGGGACCTCGTCGAGGATCTCGGTGTCGTACAGCACGGCGTAGACGGGAGGGCAGCGCTCCATCGAGCCGAGCGTCTTGTCGAAGTACCCGCGACCCCAGCCCATGCGCATGCCGTGGGCGTCGACGGCGGCCGCGGGGACGAGGATGAGGTCGACGTCGTTGATCGCGATGGGACCGAGGGTGGTACCCACGACCTCGGGGGTGCCGGCGAAGCCCACCGTCTCGATGCCCTCTTCGCCGATCGTCCAGTCGAGGAGCCCGTCGGTGCGGGTGATGGGGAACAGGATGCGGATGCCCGCCTCCTGCGCCCACTGGAGGAAGGGACGGGTGTCGGGCTCGCTCGGGGAGGAGAGGTAGCAGGCGATGGAGGTCGCGCCGAAGCGGGAGACGAGGGCTCGGAGGTTGTCCGTCAGGCCGGTGGTCGAGCGCTCCTTCTCCAGGGAGGTGAGCAGCTCCCGCCGCTCACGGAGCTCGGCGCGCAGCGCTCGTTTCTCGTGTTCGGCGGGGCTCGTCATGCGACCCATTCTAAACGGCTCGTCGTCGCGCCCGGCTCGTTGCCCGACGTCCTACCCGACATCCGCCGCCTCGTCCAGGGGTTCAGGGGATTTCACCCTCGATCGAGGGGGTATTCGGCGACTTCACCGACTCCACACGATAGGTTTTCCCTCATGACCACTCGTGTTACCAAAGCAGTCATCCCCGCAGCAGGTCTCGGCACCCGGTTCCTTCCGGCGACGAAGGCCCTGCCGAAGGAGATGCTCCCCGTCGTCGACAAGCCGGCCATCCAGTACGTCGTCGAGGAGGCCGTCAGCGCCGGGCTCGCCGATGTGCTCATGATCATCGGCCGCAACAAGAACGCCCTCGCCAACCACTTCGACCGCGTGACCGAGCTCGAGCTCAACCTCGCGAAGAAGGGCGACACCCAGCGCCTCGAGAAGGTCAACGAGTCGAGTGAGCTCGCCGACATCCACTTCCTGCGCCAGGGAGACCCGAAGGGCCTCGGCCACGCCGTCCTGCGGGCCAAGCGCCACGTCGGCCACGAGCCCTTCGCCGTGCTCCTCGGCGACGACCTGATCGACGCCCGCGACGTCCTCCTCGAGCGCATGCTCGACGAGCAGGACAAGCGGAACGCGACGATCATCGCTCTCATGGAGGTCGACCCCGATTCGATCCACATGTACGGTGCAGCAGCCGTCGAGGCCACCGACGACCCCGACGTCGTCCGGGTGACCGGGCTCGTCGAGAAGCCCGCGAAGGAGGACGCCCCGTCCAACCTCGCCATCATCGGCCGCTACGTGCTGAAGCCCGAGGTGTTCGAGATCCTCGAGCGCACCGAGCCGGGCAAGGGTGGCGAGATCCAGCTGACCGACGCGCTCCAGGAGATGGCCGCCGACGTCGAAGGCACGGGCGGCGTCTACGGCGTCATCTTCCGTGGCCGTCGCTACGACACGGGCGACCGCCTCGACTACATCAAGGCGATCGTGCAGCTCGCCGTCGACCGCGAGGACCTCGGTCCCGAGCTGCGTCCGTGGCTCAAGGACTTCGCCGGGGACCTCGACTGAGTCCACCCGACGACGCACGACGCGCCCCGGGTCCGCAGCTGCGGATCTCGGGGCGCGATGCTGTCGACGACGTGGTGTCGGTGCATCGGTGAGCGCTCCACTAGGCTCACCACAGAACGCGAGAGGGGTGGCACGGTGGCGCAGGTCGTACCCGTTCTGAGCAGTGGGCGAGTGAGCATCCGGCCGATCAAGGTCCGTGACGCGAGGCCGCTCGAGCGCGAGCTCGCGGAGAACCGAGCCTGGTTGCGCCGCTGGGAGGCGACGAGCCCCTACGGCCCGGTCCCGGCCGACAGCCGTGCGGCGATCCGGTCGCTGCAGAACCACGCACGCTCGGGTGCCGGCCTCCCGTTCGTCATCGAGGTCGACGGGGAGTTCGCCGGCCAGCTCAACGTCTCCGGCATCACCTACGGATCGCTGGCCTCGGCGTCGATCGGCTACTGGGTCTCCCAGCGGTTCGCGGGTCTCGGTGCCACACCGATCGCGACCGCCCTGGCCACCGACCACTGCTTCACCGCCCTGCAGCTCCATCGTCTGGAGATCTGCATCCGGCCCGAGAACGCTCCGAGCCTGCGGGTCGTCGAGAAGCTCGGGTTCCGGTACGAGGGACTGCGGCGCCGCTTCATCCACATCGACGGCGACTGGCGTGACCACTTCTGTTTCGGCCTCGTCCGCGAAGAAGTCCCGGGCGGCGTCCTGAACCGGTGGTTGGACGGCCAGGTCCCGAAGGACGCGTGCGTGATCCCCGAGGCCGACCGTCTCGCGGCCGCGTCGCCGTTCCCCACCCGCTGACCCGGTAGCCGTTTTCCCCCTCTATCCGGGGACACACCCGACGACTGCCCGTCTCCGGTCGTTGCACCCGCTACGGTCAGGGACATGGACGGCGGATTCCTGAGCGGTGGGGTGATCATTCTGGTCGCAGCGATGCTGTGGCTGGTGTACCTGGTGCCGTCGTGGGTGCGTGACAGTCAGTTCTCCGCCAGCGAGCGCAACGCGATCCGGCTGCAGCAGACGCTCCGTGTGCTCGCCGAGACGGCTGAGGTCCCGGAGGCCGTCCGGCTCGAGGCGACGTCGCGTGAGGTCGCCGCGCAGCGCAAGCTCCTCAAGCAGCTCGAGGCCAGGACGAAGGCGACGGCCGAGGCCGCGGCGCGCGTCGAACTCGCCGAAGCCGACCGGATCCGCCGCGAGGAGGAGGCCAGGGCCGTGCAGGCCGAAGCCGCCGCCCGTGCCGCGGAGGATGCTCGTCGTGCGGCCGCTGCCGCAGCCCGTGCCGTGCAGCGCAACGCCCGAGCGGCGAAGCTCGCGCGAAGCCGTCGTCGCTCCAGACTGCTCGCGACCACCGTGTTGGTCGCCTCCATCATCGGGTTCTGCTCCGGCGTGACCGCGTTCCTCGCGGGTGGCGGTCTCGTCCTCGGTATCTCGTCCACGGTCGTCGGTCTGCTCGCGCTCTCTGCGCTCTCCCGGATGTCGCGCATCGCCCACCGTGCCGTCGCGCCGGTACCGGCGGTCGCTGTCACGACCAGGCGTGTCGAGTCGGCGCTCTTCGAGTACAACGAGCCCGTCAAGGCGGCGTCGCAGGCGCAGACGTGGACCCCGACGTCCATCCCGAAGCCGCTCCACCTCTCCGAGGGCTCGTCGGCTGCCGCCGAGCTGGCGAAGGCCGACGCCTACGATCGCCTGCGCCAGGCGGCCATGCAGGAGGCCATCGCCTCCCGCGCCGAGCGTCTCGCGCCGGTCGTACCGACGATCGTCCGTCGTCCGGAGCCCGTCGCCGCTCCGCAGCCCGAGCGCGTCGACCCGCAGCCGGCCCCGAGTCGTTTCGCCTCGATGGGTGTCATCGACGAGGGCGAGATCGCCGCCGGCGGCTCCACCCTGTTGCAGCGTCGCCGCGCCGCGGGCTGAGTCCCGACCGCGCCCGTCCGGTCGTTCATGAACCGGTCACCGGCGACGGATAGACTCGTCGAGGGGGTTCGTCGCTCGGTTCTCGTCGACGCCCTGGAACGCGAAAGGTGACCATGGGCGTGTGGCGGAAGAGCCGGCGGAAGCCGATGAAGCCCTACGTCGCGCCCCCTGAGGTGGCTCCGCCGCCGGTCGAGCACGCGGTCGAGGAAGGCCTCCTCATCGCGCGGTCCTGGACCGTGGTCGAGGTCACGAACTGGATCATCGAGCGAGCACTCCGCGACGGCGCGTCCTACGACGCCGAGGCGACGCAGGCGGCCGTCCGGCGTGAGCTGGGACGCATGGCGGACGAGCAGGAGGAGTACGCCGACCTCGCACGGGAGGCGCGCCAGACGGCGTTCCAGCGGCGGGGGAGTGCTCGTCACCAGCACGACTACCGCGCGGGCGACCTGAGCGCCCTGTCCCGTCGCCGCGAGGTGTACTCGGGGCTCGCCGCCGAACTCCGTCGGGTGAGCAAGGACGAGGAGTTCGTCGCGGCGATCGCGGAATCCGCTCGTGAGCGTGCGTGGGGCGACCTGGAGCGCGCCATCCAGGCGAAGCTCGACCGGGTCCTCGACGAGCCGGTCGTCGACGAGCACTATCGGCGTGCCCGGAGCCAGCGGCTCCGCTGGTTCCGCGATCTCGACCTCGCTGCCCTCATCGCCGCCAATCCGAAGGACGGCAGCATGCCGGTCGACGACGGCCCGAACCCCTACGAGGACTAGCGCGGCCGGTTCGAAACGGCTCGCCGGTTCTGCTAGCCTGGACGAGTAGTTGGGCCCATGGCGCAGTCCGGTAGCGCACCTCGTTCGCATCGAGGGGGTCAGGGGTTCGAATCCCCTTGGGTCCACCAGCTGCAACGACAACCCCGCACCTCACGGTGCGGGGTTGTCGCGTTTCCGGGTGTCGGAGCGTCCGTGTCGGCAGCGCCCGCGTCCTGTACGGTCAGGGGCACGGCGCCGCTTCGGTTCCCGTGAACGGGACGAGCAGTCATGCCAGCAGCATCCGAACCGACCGTGCAGCACGACGCCGTCCTCGGGGTGATCGGCACCTCGCTGAAACCCGACGAACGACGCGTGCCGATCCACCCGGCGCACTTCGAGCGCATCCCGGAGGAGTTCCGGTCTCGGATCGTCGTGGAGCACGGCTATGGTGCCCGGTTCGGCGTCTCCGACGAGGAGATCGCGCCCTACGTCCGCTCGTTCGCGACGCGCGCCGAGGTCATCGCGCAGGCGGACGTCGTCCTCCTGCCGAAACCGCAGCTCGAGGACGTCCAGGAGCTCCGCGACGGGCAGACGCTCTGGGGCTGGCCGCACTGCGTCCAGGACACCGCGCTGACGCAGCTCGCGATCGACAAACGACTCACGCTGATCGCCTTCGAGGCGATGAACCATTGGGCCGCCGACGGCAGCTTCGGGTTGCACGTCTTCCACAAGAACAACGAGCTCGCCGGCTACAGCTCGGTGATCCACGCGTTGGAACTCTGCGGCTCCACCGGCAGCTACGGCCGTCGCCTGACCGCCGTGGTCATCGGGTTCGGCGCGACCGCCCGAGGTGCCGTGACCGCGCTCAACGCCCATGGGATCCACGACGTGCGCGTGCTCACCAACCGCCGGGTCGCGGCGGTCGCGGCGCCCATCCATTCCGCCCGCATGATCCAGTTCGACCACGACGACGGCCCGTACCTCAGCGAGGTCATCACCGACGAGGGCCGCGTGCCGCTCGCACCCTTCCTGGCCGAGAGCGACATCGTCGTCAACTGCACGCTGCAGGACCCCAACGCACCACTGCTCTACCTCCGTGAGGACGATCTCGGCGCGTTCCGGCCCGGGAGCCTCATCGTGGACGTCTCCTGCGACGAGGGCATGGCCTTCGAATGGGCGCGTACGACCGGGTTCGACGACCCGATGTTCACCGTCGGGCGCGGGGAGATCAACTACTACGCGGTCGACCACAGTCCGTCGCTCCTGTGGAACTCGTCCAGCTGGGAGAACAGCGAGGCGTTGCTGCCGTTCCTGCCCACCGTCCTGGCCGGACCGGCCGCCTGGGCCGACAGCCTGACCGTCCAGCGGGCCGTCGAGATCCAGGACGGCGTCATCCTCAACCCGGCGGTCACCGAGTTCCAGCACCGGTCGGCCGAGTACCCGCACGAGGTCATGCTCGGGCTGATCGGTTCTCTGGCCAGTACCAGCTCAAGCAGTGGGGCCGCGGCGGGCCTCGTCGGTGTACCTCGACAGCCAGGACCGTGCACCGGAAGGACGTGGGCCTTCGTGGGCTCAGCGACCGGGAAGGTGCGCCCGCTGCGGTCCCCGAGCTGTGGCACTTCGACAGGCTCAGTGACCGGAAGAGGTGCACCCGTACTGAATCGGAACGATGAGGCCTGTTCGTGGGCACTTCGACAAGCTCAGTGACCGGGAAACGTCTGTCCGCACCGCTGCGGTCCCGGAGCTGTGCCGCCTTCGACGGGCTCAGGACCGGGAGGTCGCGCATGCTCGGTCCCTGAGCCTGTCGAAGGGCAGCCCGGGCCGTGCCACCTCGGTGAACGGGGAGGTTCGCTCGGTTCACGTGGGACGCGCCAGCCACGTGAACTCGGCCTGAGAGGTTCGTGGCAGGCCGCGCAAGCGGTCGAGCGCGGCATGCACCCGCCCCTACGCTGGACGCTTGCGCCGTACGGTATCGGTCGGCGGAGGAACACACTAGTGCACGACCGGCTCGAGGAGGCATGGATGTTCGTTTGGCAGAGCTGGTGGGGTGTCGCCGCAGCAGCCGGGATAGCGCTGATCGCAGCGCTCGTCGTCATCGTGATCGTGTCGGTCTCCTTCCGGATGGCGGCGCGGCGGAGCGACTGGCCGGGTGCGCTCGCCGGGAGTGCCAGGCACCCCTTCCGGGCCCTCGTGATCCTGGTCGCCGTGTGGCCGGCGGTGGCGGCGACGCTTCCCGATGAGACCGCCCGTGGGTTCATCGACCAGACCTTCCGGATCGCCGTCATCGCCGCAGCGACGTGGCTGGTCGCCGCGCTGCTCGCCTTCGTCATCGGGCTCGGCCAGGCCCGGTACCGCATCGACGTCCCGAACAACAAGGTCGCCCGCCGCATGCAGACGCAGCTCGCGCTCGTCCGTCGCCTGGCGATCGCGGTCGTCGTCATCGTCGGTGTCGCGTCGATCCTCCTGACGTTCCCCGGCGTCCAGGGCGTCGGGGCGAGCGTGCTGGCCTCCGCCGGTGTCGTGAGCATCGTCGCCGGCCTCGCGGCGCAGTCCGTCCTCGGGAACGTGTTCGCCGGGATCCAGCTCGCCTTCAGCGATGCGATCCGGGTCGACGACGTCGTCATCGTCGAGGGGGAGTGGGGCCGGATCGAGGAGATCACCCTCACCTACGTCGTCGTCGGCATCTGGGACGATCGCCGCATGGTGCTCCCGTCCACCTACTTCACCTCCACGCCCTTCCAGAACTGGACGCGGAACACGAGCGAGCTGCTCGGGTCGGTCGAGTTCGACCTCGACTGGTGGGTGAGTCCCGCGGTCATGCGGACCGAGCTGGAGCGCATCCTCGACCGCACCGACCTCTGGGACGGCCGGGCGCAGGTCCTGCAGGTCACGGACGCCGTCGGCGGCTACGTGCGCATCCGCATCCTCGTCACCGCGGTGGACGCACCGACCCTCTTCGACCTCCGATGCCTCGTGCGCGAGCAGATGGTCGAGTGGATCCTCGCGCAGAACCCGTCGGCGATCCCGCGCAACCGGGTGCAGATGGTCGAGCAGGAGCCTCGTCCGGTGCCGAAGCGCGGCGGGCCGGTCACCGAGCCCGTCGGGCTGTTCAGCGGCAGCGCCGAGGCCGAACAGCGCGCGAGCCTCTTCACGTCCTCGATCACCCTGCCCGACCTGGACGACGAGCCCGAACGCTGACCGTCGCACGACCGGACGCGTGTGCACCGAATCGTTGTCGTTCCGGCGATCCTGTATGCGCTTCCCGTCGCTACCATCAAGGGAACCTCGCCGGGTGACCTGCCGGCGGGCCGTCGGTGCTGCTGCCGACACGAACGGACGGCGCCGGCCCGAACCCCGGCGACGGCATGCGAAGGAGACCGCGCGTGAACGACGACACCCTCTTCCTCACCGATGAGGACACCGCCGTCCCCGGCGAACGCCCGGAGCAGCGTCTCGAACGACGCTCCGCGTCCGTCCTGAAGCACCGACTCCTCGAGCAGGAACGCAAGCAGTTCGAGGAGTCCCTCGCCTCGGCCAAGGCGGACGGCGCCCTCGAACGCGCAGCGGCCCTCATCGTCTCCGCCCGGCGACGCTTCCTCATCGGGGCGTCGAAGTCGTTCACCTACGCGTCCCTCCTCGCCGCGGACCTCAGCTACGGCCTCGCGAACGTCACGCTCATCGACGGCACCATCGTGCGTCCCCTCGACGTCCTGAGCGACGTGCGTACGAGCGACGTCATGATCGCCGTGTCGCTGCAGCGGTACCGGAAGTACACGATCGACTCCGTCGTCCCGTTCGCCGAGGCGGGAGGCAGCCTCGTGCTCATCACGGACGCGCCGGACGCCCCGCTGACCCCGTACGCCGACGAGACGATCGTGCTCGGCCGTGCCGAGGACGGCCACCCGAGTTCCTCGATCGGGATCGCGCTCACCCTGCACATCCTCGCCACGCTCACGACGGCCAGCGCCAAGGGCGCCGGCCGTCGGGCGGTGGAGCGGGAGCGCCTCGCCGAGACGCTCGGGGTCTACGTCTCCGACGAGGACTGAGCGCGGACCGGGATCAGCTTCCCGAGCCCTTCCCCTCGCGCACGATCGACAGGGGTTCCGTGATGTCCTCGAGGGACTTCCGCGCGGCGTCGACCCCGAAGATGAGGGCGATCAACCCGCCGAGGACCATCACGCCGGCACCGACGAAGTAGCCCACGGTGAGCGGCCCGCGGTCGGTGCCGTCACCGATCAGGATCCCGTAGAGCAGGGGCGCGACCGAACCCGCGATCTGTCCGATCGCGAAGAAGTAGCCGATCACCTGGCTGCGGAGCTCGAGCGGGAAGATCTCGCTCACGGTCAGGTAGGCGCTTGACGCACCGGCGGAGGCGAAGAAGAACGAGACGCACCAGAAGATCGTCTGGGTCGTCGCGTCGAGCGCACCGGCGTTGAAGAGCACCGCCGACACGGCCAGGACCGCCCCGGAGACCCCGTAGGTGAGGAAGATCATCTGGCGACGACCCCAGGTGTCGAACAGCCTGCCGAGGAGGAGTGGGCCGAGCAGGTTGCCGATCGCGAAGGGGAAGAAGTAGTACTGCGTCGACGAGGGGCTCGTGCCGTAGAAGTTCTGCAGCACGAGCGCGTAGGTGAAGAAGATCGCGTTGTACAGGAACGACTGGGTGATCATCATCGCGAGGCCGACGAAGGTGCGCTTCGGGTACTTCGAGAAGAGGACGCCGAAGATGGTCCGGATCGGGATGTGGCCCTGGGCCTGCACCGTGAGCGCCTTCGACTCGTCGACCGGCTCGATCGTCCCGCCCTGCTTGCGGACGGTCGCCTCGATGTCGTCGACCGTGGCCTCCGCCTCCTGTTCCCGACCGTGCGTCATGAGCCACCGCGGACTCTCGGGGATGTGGCGGCGCAGGAAGATGATGGCGAGACCGAGGACCGGCCCGATGAAGAACCCGATGCGCCAGCCGACGTCCTCGGCGAAGTAGTCGGTGTTCAGCAGGAACAGGTTCGCCGCCGATCCGAGGGCGGCGCCGCCCCAGTAGGTGCCGTTGATGGCGATGTCGACGTGCCCGCGGTACTTCGACGGGATGAGCTCGTCGATGGCCGAGTTGATCGCCGCGTACTCGCCGCCGATGCCCATGCCGGCGAAGAACCGGAAGATGGCGAGGAACCAGAACGTGGGGGACAGGCCGGCGATGCCGCTCGCGACGAGGTAGATCGCGAGGGTCAGGATGAAGAGCTTCTTGCGGCCGAGGCGGTCCGCCATGCGGCCGAAGACGAGGGCACCCGTCACCTGGCCGAGCAGGTAGATCGTCCCGAGGAGGCCGACCTCCGCCGCCGACAGCCCCAGCGACTTCTGGAATCCGGCGGAGGCGACGATCTGGATCTCGAGGCCGTCCAGCACCCACGAGAAGCCGAGACCGACGACGATCATCCAGTGGAACCGGGTCCACGGCAATCGGTCCATCCTGGCGGGGACGAGGCTCCGGACCGGGGCAGGCTGCCCGGAGGTCGACGTGTTCGACATGGAATGACTCCTTCCACGGCCGTCCCGTCGACGGTCGATCCGGGAGATGACGCTACTCCCGCGGCGGGCATCGGACGTCGCTGATCGGTGCCCCTTGACTTCGTCCTGGCGGAGGAGCACCCTACGCCCGGCACCCCGTGCGATGGCGCCCGGTGGCGCGGAATGGTCGTACGCTCGAAGCGCGACGAGATCGCGGACGGCTGCCGAGGGCCGTCGAGGAGGAGGCGGCATGCACCTGGTCGAGGACAGCACCGAGACGGACATCACGCGGGTCTTCCAGGACCGGATCACCTCCGGCGTCGCCCCGGGATCGTACGTCGCCGTGTTCGACCGCGAGCGGGTCCGGTTCGAGCAGGGGTTCGGCGGGGTCACCGTGGGCGGTCCGGTGCCCGACGCCGACACGCTGTTCCGCATCGCCTCCTGCACGAAGAGTTTCACCGCGGCCGTGCTCCTCATCCTCCGCGACGCCGGTCGCCTCGACCTGGACGCGCCAGTGGACGGGTTCGTGCCGGAGTTCGCGCCGGTGCTCCCTGACGGCATCGCCGTCCGGCCGACCGTGCGGATGCTCCTGACGATGTCGGGTGGGCTCGGAACGGACGATCCGTGGGGTGACCGCCAGGAGTCGATCAGCGTGGACGAGTTCCGGCGGCTGCTCGTGCGCGGCGTCCGATGCGTCACGACACCCGGGACGGCGTTCTCCTACTCGAACCTCGGCTACGCGCTGCTCGGGCAGGTCATCGAGCGTGTGACCGGTGGCTCCTACATCGACGCGGTGACCTCGCTCCTGCTGGAGCCGCTCGGGCTCGGCGCCGTGTTCGAGCGACCCGAGGGCGACGGGGCGGTCACGGCGACCGGTCATCGTGTCCGCCGCGAACGGGCCGTCGATGAAGACGGCCGATTCGTCGAGGTCCCGTTCTCCGGCCCCGGGGTCTTCTCCTCGATCGGCGGGCTCTTCGCCTCGGCCTCCACCCTGATCGGATGGGTGCGCTGGCTCGACGGCGCCTGGACCGGGGACGAGACCGGACCACTGTCGAGCGCCAGCCGCCGCGAGATGCAGCAGCTGCACCGGCTGGCTCCGTCGCGGCCCACCCTCGACGGCGTGCCGCCGAGACTCGCGCTCGGCTACGGCTTCGGCCTCTTCGTCGAGGAGGACGCCGACCTCGGGACGCTCGTCTCGCACTCGGGCGGCTACCCCGGTTACAGCGCCCACATGCGGTGGCACCCGACATCGGGGTTCGGCGTCGTCGCCTTCGAGAACGCCGGCTACGCGGCCGTGGCGAAGCCCGCCGAACAGGCCCTGCGGCTGGCGATCGCGGGCGCCCAGGCCTCCGGTGAGCTGCCGGAACCGGCGATCCGCCCCTGGCCGGAGACCCTCGTGGCGTCGATGACCGCGACCGGGCTGCTGTCGCACTGGGACGACCGCGTCGCCGCGTCGCTGTTCGCCGAGAACGTCGCCCTCGACCGGCCGCTGGACGAGCGACGCGAGGCGGTCGACGCCGCTGTCACCGCCGTCGGTGGCATCGCCGAGGTGGCTTCGGGGCGCGCGACGCCGATCTGCGATTCGCCGGACCACCTGGTCTGGTTCGTCGAGGGGACGGAGGGCCGCCTCCGCCTGGAGGTCCGGATGACACCCGTGCTTCCGCTCCGGGTCCAGACCTTCACGGTGACGGTCGACGACCAGGGCGAGTGAACGCCGAACGCCGGCAGCTGAGGCTCAGCTACCGGCGTTCAGGTGGAACGGTGTGGCTCGGTTCAGCCGATCGAGTCGTCGTCGCCGTTGCCGTTGCGGTTCGTCGGGGAGATGTCCTCCGTCGACTCGACGTACTCGTAGTCGGTCGTCGTCGGGCCGTCGTGGTCGCCGGTGTTCGTCGCTTCGCCGACGGGACGGTAGATGAGCTGGCCTTCGCCGTAGGGCAGGACGAGCTCGCCGTCCTGACCGTCTTCGAGCGGGATGATCTCGCTGTCGAGCGGGCCGCCGGTGAGTTTCGCAAGAGTCTGTGACATGTCGCCAGCCTAGCCCCGACGACTGTCAGAGTGCTGCGATGGTCCAGGACACCCGGTGTGGTGTATTGGGAGCCAGGACGACGAGGTCGGTCCCGGTCGAGAAGGCGTCGGGTGGGACAGGTCATCGGTTCGACGGCGAGCCCCAGTCGGTTCAGCTCCGCGACGGGCTGATCGGCCGTGTGCACCTGGACCCAGGGCAGACCGTCACCCCAGTGCATGGCGACGCCGCTGCCGGATGGCGTCGTCACGCGCACCGTGACCCGGCCGTCGACGTCGCGATCGAGCGCCGTGTACGCGTGGTCGATGAAGGTGTCGCCGATGGCCCGGGGTGACGCGGAAGTCGAAGTGCTCCGTCGCCTCCGTGTCGACCGGCTCCAGCGAGACCGGGATGAGCCGGTCCGGCGTGACGGTGAGCACCTCGGCGGCGGGCAGTTCGAGCGTCCAGTCGTCGACACGGCCCTCACCCGCGACGAGGTACGGGTGCGGTCCCGTGCCGTAGGGCGCGTCGACGTCGCCGAGGTTCAGCGCCTCGACGTCGGTGCGGAGTCCGTCGTCGTCGAGCGTGTAGGTCGCGGTGACCTGGACGCGGAACGGATAGCCCTCCTGCGCCTCGATGACCACGCGGAACGCCGCCGACGCCGCGCTCGACGACACGAGGTCCCACTCCGACCAGGCGGCGAGCCCGTGGAGGGCGTGACCGCGAGCGGGTTCCGTGAGTGCGAGCTGGTGGTCGACGCCCGCGAAGGTGTACCGGCCGTCGACGACGCGGTTGGGCCACGGGGCGAGCATGGCGCCGCGGAACGCCGGACGGACCTCCTCGGCGTCGAACGGGACGACGAGGTCCCGGCCGTCGTGCCGCAGGAACCGCAGTGAGGCACCGACCGAGGCGATCGACGCGGTGTACGCACCGTGCTCGAGATCGACACGACGTCCCGAGATCGGACGTCGGTCGACGGAGGCGGACGGGGACACGGCGCTGGTGGATTCGGTCACGGCCCCATTCTGTCGCATCGACGCCGACCGACCCGGCCGACTGGCGGTGCGGGTCGGGCGGTGGGACGCGGCTCAGTCGAGGGAGCGGCCGCGCATGTCCGAGAGGAACAGTGCGGCGACCGCGGCGACGACGAAGAAGGCGGCGAACACGGAGAAGAGCAGGGCCTGTCCTGCGAGGAGGAGCACCGGAACCGACAGCGGGGCGATGATCGAGGCGATGCGGCCGATGCCGGCGGCCCACCCCGCCCCCGTCGCACGGAGCGCCGTCGGATACAGCTCCGGGGTCGTCGCGTACAGGGCGCCCCAGGCTCCGAGGTTGCAGAAGGACAAGCACATGCCGAACACGATGATCGTCGGTTCGGTCGTCGCCGTGCCGAACAGGACCGCCGACACCGCGGAGCCCGCCAGGAAGGTCGCGAGGGTCTGCTTCCGGCCCCAGGCCTCGATCAACCATGCCGAGACGGCGTAGCCCGGGATCTGGGCGAGGGTGATGATCAGGGTGAAACCGAAGGACCGGACGAGGGAGAACCCGGAGGCGACGAGGATCGTCGGGATCCAGATGAACGCACCGTAGTAGGAGAAGTTGACGCAGAACCACACGATCCAGAGCGAACCGGTGTCGCGGCGGTGCGTGGGTACCCACAGCCCACGGAGGCGCTCGCCGGCGGAGAGACCGGCGCTCACGGGGGTGTCGGTGGTGGTGTCGCCGGCTGGCTCCGGGTGGGCGACGCCGGCCGAGGCCTCGAACTCGCGGACGACGGTTTCTGCCTCGCGGTGGCGCCCACGCGACTCGAGGAAGCGCACCGACTCCGGCAGTCGCGTCCGCACGATGGCCGCGTAGACCGCGGGCAACGCGCCGATGGCGAGCGCCCAGCGCCACCCGTCGTCGCTCGTCGGCACGACCAGATAGCCGATGAGGGCGGCGGCGATCCACCCGATGGCCCAGAACGCCTCCAGGAACACGATGATCCGCCCGCGGATCCGTGGCGGGGCGAACTCGCTCATGAGGGTCGAGGCGACGGGCAGCTCGGCGCCGAGTCCGAGGCCGACGATGAACCGCAGCACGATGAGCACGCCGAGTCCCCAGGCGAGGGCCGACGCGCCCGTCGCGATGCCGAACACGAGCAGGGTGATCGCGAAGACGTGGCGCCGTCCGACCCGGTCGGCGAGCAAGCCCGCCGAGCGTCGCACCGATGGCCATGCCGAGGAACCCGGCTGAGGCGATCCAGGAGAGCTCCGTGTTCCCGAGCTGCCACTGCACGGCGAGCTGGGCGAGCACGAAGGACACGAGTCCGACGTCCATGGCGTCGAGGGCCCAGCCGACGCCGGAACCGACGAGCAGTCGCCCGTGGGCCTTGGTGAACGGGAGCGCGTCGAGGCGCTCGCTGCGGGTGCGGGGTGTGGTGGGGGCGGTGGACACGTCACCATTCTGGTGCAGGATGTGCCCACCGGCGCCGGTCCGTCGCAGATAGGCTGACGGCATCGAACTGCAGGCGTGCGGCCGGGCAGTTCACCCGCTCCGCCCGCCGTTCCGTCGAAAGGCCACTCCCGTGACCGATGCACCGCCTCCCGACCCGCAGCAGCCTGACGGCCGCCCGCCGCAATGGCCCGACGGGTCAGCAGCCGCAGCACCCCTCCGGCCAGCAGCCGCAGGCAGCCGTACGGACAGGGACCGCAGCAGCAGAACCCGTACGGCAGCAGCAGCAGCGCGCCGTACGGGCAGGGACCGCAGCAGCAGAACCCGTACGGGCAGCAGCAGCAGCCGCCGTACGGGCAGGGACCGCAGCAGCAGAACCCGTACCAGCAGAACCCGTATGGCGGGCAGCAGAACCCCTCCGGCGGACAGCCATACCAGCCGCAGCAGCCGTATCAGCCGCAGCAGAACCCGTACCAGCAGCAGCCACCGCAGGGCCCTCCCGGGTACGGCCAGCAGCCGCCGCCTCCCGGTGCCCCGAAGCGCAAGCGGACGGGGCTCATCATCGCCCTCGCCGTCGGTGTCCCGCTCGTGTTGGCGGCGATCATCACCGTCGTCGCCCTCGTGCTCACGCAGGGGGGCGCACCGGTCGCGGACCCGAGCCCCACCCGCTCGGCCACCCCGACGAAGACCGCTTCTCCGACGCCCACGGAGACGGACTCGACGCCGGAGCCGACGAAGACCTACGTCTCCATCCCGCCCGACCTCGACTTCGCGGCCGGGCAGGACGTCCCCACCGAATGGACGGCCTACCTGACGAACGACCTGGACTCGTCCTGGGCGGCGATCGGTCCGGACCGCGAACGGCGATCGAGATCTACACGGAACGCGGCGACCTCCTGCGACGTGCGGACTCGGCAACATCGCGCTGACGCCTGACGAGATCGCGGTCGGAGACGACGAGAAGCTCGAGCGACGCCTATCATGGCGAAGTACGTCGGGGCCGACTACGTCAAAGCGGACGGCACGACGGAACAACTGAACTACAACAGCGGTGGCGGGCCTCATCGAGTTCCGGGTCCTGTCGTGGACGCAGCCCTCGGGGGAGCGCACGTACTGGGGCGTCCGGTCGCTCACGAAGATGGGGATCGCTCGTCGTCTTCACCTTCACCTGCAAGGACCAGGGCGTCGCTCGACCTGCTCGCGAACGACGTCGTGAACCTCATCTCCGTGGAGCTGCTCCCGAAGCGCTGACCGGTCCCGTCGTCAGAACGCGCGGAGGACCGCCTGCGCGACCGTGAAGATCGCGAGGCCGGCGAGCGCGCCGACGATGGTGCCGTTCAAGCGGATGAACTGCAGGTCGCGTCCCACGAGCAGCTCGATCTTCTGGGTCGTCTCCCGGGCGTCCCAACGCTCGACGGTCTCGGTGATGATGCTCGCGATGTCGTGCCGGTAGCGGGTGACGACGTAGGACAGGGCGTCCGCGACGCGGGTGTCGACGCGGGTGGAGAACGCCCGGTCGGTCGACAGTCGCCGGCCGAAGTCCGCGATGGTGCCGGCGATCCGCACGCGGAGGTCGCTGTCGGGGGCGTCGAGTGCCTCGAGGAACGCGCTCTTCGCGGCCGTCCAGGTCTTGCCGGCGACCTCCCGGACGCGAGGACTGTCGATGACCTCGTGCTTGGCGTTCTCGAAGCGGGTGATGGTCGCGTCGTCGTGCTGCAGTTGCTCCGCGAGCTCGCCGAGGTAGCCGTCGAGGGCATGACGGAGCTGGTGGTCGGGGTCCGCGCGGACGGCCTGGACGAAGGACACGGCCTCCCGGTAGAGCTTGTCGTCCACGAGCCGGTCGACGAAGGACGGCACCCAGGTCGGCAGACGGCTCGAGACCAGGCGTTCGAACGCCTTCGGATTCGTGCTCAGCCATTCACCCGTGCGGTCGAGGAGGAGGTCGACCGCGTCGTGGTGCGCGCCGACGCCGACGATGTGCTCGACCCAACGGCCGATGTTCGGGGCCCACTGCGGGTCGATGAGGTGTTTGGACGCCAACGCCTCGATGACTTCGCGGACGTCGTCGTCGGACAGCGTCTCCAGCAGACCCCGCACCGCGATGGACCCCTCGGCGGTGACCCGCTCGGCGTTCGCGGGCTCGGACAACCATCCGCCGAGCTTCTCCGAGACGGAGACGGACGCGAGCTTCTGCCGCACGACCTCCTCGGAGAGGAAGTTGGTCTCCACGAACTCGCCGAGGCTGACGCCGATCTCGTCCTTGCGCTTCGGGATGATCGCCGTGTGGGGGATCGGGATGCCGAGCGGGTGCCGGAAGAGGGCGGTGACGGCGAACCAGTCCGCGAGCGCCCCGACCATGCCGCCTTCCGCAGCGGCCCTGACGTACGCCAACCACGGGTAGCGTCCCTCGAGTGCGAACGCGACGGCGAAGATGACCGCCATGACGAGGAGCAGTCCGGTGGCCAGGCGCTTCATCGAGCGCAGGGCTCGCGCGCGGTCCGCGTCGGCAGCGGTGAGTTCGAGTGTGGGGGAGCTCGTCATCCGCCCATCCTAGGCTCGTCGCCCGTGTCCTCCGGTCCGATGGAGCAGGAGGACACCGTACCCCCTGGTGGTACCCTGAGCCGGTGATCGAAGACATCAAGAAGCGGGCCCTGCACCGGACGAAGATCCTCGAGGGCCAGATGCGTGGCCTCGAGAAGATGATCGAGAACGAGGACTACTGCATGGACATCATCACGCAGTCGCTCGCCATCCAGAAGTCGCTGGGGTCCCTCAACAAGCTGCTCGTCGAGAACCACCTGCTGACGCACGTCACGCAGATGTTCGAGGAGGGCGGGGACAGCAAGGACGCCGCGGTCGGCGAGCTCCTGCGGATCTTCGAGCTCAGCAACAACCGCGGCTGAGCCGGGCCGTCAGGCCGGCCCGAGCCGTCGCACGGGCCCGAGCAGAGCCGTCACGCGGGCCCGAGCCAGGCGTTCGCGACCGTGGCGTGGGCGGACTCGTCGTCGGAGGGATGGAACATCCCGGCGAGGACGTCGCGGTACAGCCGGCCCAATTCGCTCGCGGCGAAGTAGCTGCCGCCGCCGGCGACCCGGATCGCCTGATCGACGACCTCGCGGGCGGTCTCCGTCGCGCGGACCTTGAGCCCGACGAGTTTCGGGAACCAGAGCGCGCCATGGTCGACCCCGTCGTCGAGGTCCCGGGCGATGCCGGCGAGCTGTGGCAGCATGCCGTCGTACGCGATGGCGGCCGAGGCGATCCGACGGCGGATGTCGGGGTCCGCCGCGTAGCTCGCGCCACCGGCCTTCTTCGACGTCTTCCGGTGGGCGGTCTCGACCGCGAGTCGGAGGGCGCGTTCGCCGATGCCCGTGTACACGGCGGCGATGAGGGTCTCGAAGCAGGCGAAGATCCCGAAGACGATGGGGTCCGGGTTGGGCCCCGGGTCGAGGCGTCGGACGATGTGCTCCGCCGTCGACTCGGCCCCCTGGAGCAGGGTCGTCCTGCTCTGGCTGGCGCGCATCCCGACGGTGTCCCAGTCGTCGAGGATCTCGAACCCGCCGCGCGAGCGCTCGATGAAGCCGTAGACGACCTTCGGACCGTCGGCCGAGGTCGTGTCGAGCCCGGTCGTCCCCAGCCAGGTCCACGCGGGCGACAGCGAGGTGAAGATCTTCCGGCCGTGGAACCGATAGGAACCGTCGGGGCCCGGACGGGCTTCGGTGTCGGATCCGAAGAGCACGAGGTCGTTGCCCGCCTCGCTCACCCCGAACGCGTAGAGCTCGTCCCCGGCAGCTCCCTCGAGGACGAAGCGGAGCGAGTCGTCTCCTCGGGCGTGGAGCAGTCGCGCGACACCCGTCCACACGAGGTGCATGTTGATCGCGAGGGCGGTCGCCGGGGCGGCGGTGGCGAGCCGGGATTGGAGCAGCGTGACCTCGCTCAGGCCGAGGCCGAGGCCGCCGAACTCCTCGGGGACGAACGCCCGGAGATAGCCGCACGCTCGCAGCTCGGCGAGGTCCTCGTCGAAGAAGGCGTTCTCGCGGTCCGCCACGGCGGCACGTTCGCGGATGCGCTCGACGAGCCCGTCACTGAGGATCGAGGCGGGGTCGAACGACCGATCGGACGGGTGGTGCTGCGCTTGAGCGGTCACCGGTCCATTGTCGCATCGGGCCCGGCCGAGGTGGCAGGTGTCTGCGAGCGGCGAGCAGCGCGCCGACGGCCCGACCTGACGAGGAGGACCACGACCGCGGCGACGACCGCGAGGGGGAGCAGCCACGGCACCAGGACGCCGACCACGACGACGAGTCCCGAGGCGGCGGCGACGAGCGCGTTCCACCCGGCGACCACGCCGCCCCAGAAGTCGGTGGGCACACCCGGCGCGACCACGCCTGGGGCCACGAAGCTCACGAACACGGAGGAGAAGTCGACCTGATCGGCGAGCGCGTCGCGCTGGGCGACGAGCCCGTCCAGTTCCGCCTGCCGCTGGGACAGGCTGGTCTCGGCGGCGAGGAGGTCGGCCGTCGTGGTCGAAGCCGCCATGAGTCCGAGCAGTCGGTCGACCGAGGCCTGGAGGGCGGTGACCCGCGCGTCGAGGTCGGCGGCCTGTGCCGTGACGTCCACCGCGGACACGGAGAGGTTGTTCACCGTGCCGAGCGCCTGCAGCTGCGCGAGCACGTCGTCGAAGTCGTCGGCGGGGATGCGGACCGTCAGGGTCGCCTGCGCGGCCTGGTCGGAGGTGCCCGGAGTCTCGTCGCGGCTGTCGACGCGCCCGCCCGCCTCGGTGACGATCCGGGTGGCGTCCGTCGCGGTGCTGATCGGGTCGTCAGCGGTGACGGTGAGTGAACCGGTCGTGACCACCTGCTGTTGCGTGAGGTCGGGGGAGGCGGCGCCGTCGACGCCGACCTGCGCGTCGCCGGCGACCTGGCCGGGCGCGGGCATCGCAGCTCGCGAGTCGCTGCCGGCCTCGGTGCTCGACCCGGCCGAGCAGCCCGAGAGGACGAGCCCGACGAGGACGGCGGAGACGAACACGGTGGTGGTGCGGGTCACTGCGGAGCGCTTCATGGCATCACCCTAGGGAGCCGCCGCACCGCGGAGGTGCAGGGACCCTGGGAAGCGGGTCACGATCAGGTCTCGCGACGCGCATCACCCGAGGGAGCCGCTGCACCGCGGAGGTGCAGGGACCGTGGGAAGCGGGTCGTGATCAGGTCTCGCGACGCGACCGCTGTTCGAGTTGCAGCTCGGCCCAATCGCCGATGGCCTTCGTGGTCTCCGCCGGGCGGTCCCGGTGCACGTTGTGACCGGCGCCCTGGACGATCGTCAGGCTGACCTGGCGGTTGGCGAGGACCTCGGCGGCGAGCGCGCCGCGGAAGAGGCTGTACACCTCAGGGTCGGAGGCGATCACGAAGGTCGGGTTGCGCAGAGCGGCCGCCGCGGGGCGGACGTCCCACGGATGGTTCTGTTCGCTCGTCTGCTCGATCGCCCACCGGCTCGCCTCGGACACCGCCTGGACCTTGATCTCCACGTCGAGCGGGTGCCACTCGGGGTTCTTCGCGCGGACGGATGCGATCGTGTTGTCGGCGAAGGCGGCCTCCTGGCTGGCCCGGATGATCTCGGCGTCGTGGTCGTCGAGCGCGATGGCGGGGTCGAGCAGCACGACCGCCGCCGCCCATCGGGGATCGGCTGCGGCGGCGACCGCCGTGGCGGCGCCTCCGAGCGAGTGTCCGACGACGAGGTCCCACGCGGCGTGCCCGACGCCGGGCACGGGGGTCGGCCTGGTGGCCAGCAGATCGGCGGCGTAGGCCTCGACCCGGTAGTCCAACGCACGAGGGGCGACGCCGTGGCCGCGGAGGTCGACCGCCTCCACGAGCCAACCGCGATCGGCCAGGGCTGCGCAGATGCGCCAGGTGCTCGGACCGTTGCTGCCGAGTCCGTGGACCACGAGCGCCCGAGCCGGCGCGTCGTGGCGACCCCAGCGGTGACGCGGGAGCTCCACGGGCGTGATCGTGCGGGCGGCGAGGCTGGAAGCGGTGTCGACGACGGGCTCGGTCATGCGTTCAGCCTACGGTCTCGCGTCAGTCGAGCCGGTCCGGGTCGGTGCCGGTGCGCTCGCCGTTCTCGAGCGCCGAGATGGCGGCCAGGTCGTCGGCGTCGAGGGTGAAGTCGAACACCGCGAAGTTCTCCGAGATCCGCGCCGGTGTGGCCGACTTGGGGATGACGATGTTGCCGAGCTGCAGGTGCCAGCGCAGCACCACCTGCGCGACCGTGCGCCCGTGCTTCTGTGCGATGGCCCCGAGGTCGGAGGTGGCGTCGGATCCGTCCGCGGCGGGCGTGAAGAAGCGGCCGCGGGCGAGTGGCGACCAGGCCTCCGTCGCGATGCCGTGTGCCGCGTTGACGGCGCGCAACTCCCGCTGGGGGAGGAACGGGTGGAGTTCGATCTGGTTGACGGCCGGGGTGACCTCCGCCGACTCCAGGAGTCGTTCGAGATGGCTGCGGTGGAAGTTCGAGACGCCGATGGAGCGCGTACGTCCCTCGGCCCGCAACCGCTCGAGCGCGCGCCAGGTCTCGCGGTACCGGTCCTGGCGCGGGGCCGGCCAGTGGATGAGGTACAGGTCGACGTGGTCGAGGCCGAGGAGGTCGAGGCTCGTGTCGAACGCGCGCAGCGTCTCCTCGTACCCCTGATCGGTGTTCCAGACCTTCGTCGTGACGAAGAGCTCGTCGCGGGGGATGCCCGACTCGCGGATCGCGACGCCGGTGCCGCGCTCGTTGCCGTACAGCGAGGCGGTGTCGATGTGGCGGTACCCGACCTCCAGCGCCGTCTGCACGATCTCGGTGCTGGCGAGGTCCGGGACCTTGTAGACGCCGAAGCCGAGCTGGGGGATCGTGTGCCCGTCGTTGAGGAGGACGGTCGGGGTGCTGTCTGCCATGGCACCAGTATCCTCGACAGGGCCACCGTCACCGTCGAAAGGGAGCCCATGCCGCAACTCATGATCGTCACCGGGAGCGTCCGTCCCGAGCGGGTGGGCGGTGCCGTCGCCGACTGGGTCGCGGGTGTGGCCGAGGCGGACGAGCGGTTCACCGTCGACGCGGTCGATCTCCGGGAGCTGGCGTTGCCGTTCATGGACGAGCCCGCGCACCCGCGGAAGCGCGCCTACGTCCACCCGCACACGATCGCCTGGAGCGAGCGGGTCGATCGGACGGACGCCTTCGTGTTCGTGACGCCCGAGTACAACTACAGCTACGCGCCCGCCCTCAAGAACGCGCTCGACTACCTCATGCACGAGTGGGCGCGGAAGCCGGTCGGGATCGTCAGCTACGGCGGGCTGTCGGGCGGAACCCGCGGTGTCGTCGCGCTTCGACCTGTCCTGCAGGCACTCGGCCTCGTCAGTACCGGTGCGAACGTGGAGATCCCGTACGTCTCACGGCAGATCGCCGACGGGGTGTTCACGCCCAACGACCGCCAGACGACGATGCTCCCGATGCTGCTGGGCGAACTGGCCGCACTCGACGGGGCCCTCGCGCCGCTGCGCGCCGCCGACTGAAGCGGGGCGGCTCAGGACGGGTGGGTGTTGATCGGCTCGGTGTCGGGGATCGGGCTCGCATCGCGGCCGCGGAGGTCGGGGTGCCACCGGTGACCGATCCACGGGATGACGAAGCCGAACAGCGCGAACACGCCGGCGACCCAGAACGCGCCGACCGCTCCGGAGCCGTCGATGAGGAAGCCGGCCGCCGCCGACCCCATCGCGGCACCGATGAGCTGACCGGTGCCGACCCAGCCGTAGGCCTCGGCGGTGTCGCTGAACTTCACGCTCGCCGAGACGATGGCGAACAGCACGGCGAGGGCCGGCGCGATGCCGATGCCGGCGACGAAGAGGGTGACCGACAGCCACCAGGCGTTGAGGAAGAGGCTCGCGACGGCGAGTCCGGCGAAGACGATGAAGATGCGCCGCGCCAGCGCGTAGGGACCGATCGGGGTGTGTCCGAGGGCGAGGCCGCCGGCCAGCGAGCCGACCGAGAAGATCGCGAGGACGATACCGGCCTCGAGGCCGTCGTGCCCGAAGGTCGCGACGACGCCCGCCTCGACGGCCGAACAGGCGCCGATGAGGAGGAAGCCGACGACGGTGGCGAGGAGGACCGGCGGGCGCTTGAGCACCTGTCCGAGTTTGCGACGGCTCCTCGGGATGCGGACGCGCCCGACCTCCGGTGAGGAGATGAACCACAGGCAGCCGACGACCATGATCACCGCCGCCAGGGCGATGCCCCAGACCGTGCCGACCTGGGTGGACACGAAGGTGGTCACGACGGGCCCGAGCACCCAGATGATCTCCTGGGCCGAGGCGTCGAGGGAGAACAACGGGGTGAGCTGCTGGGAGGTGACGAGCTTCGGGTAGATGGTGCGGACCGCGGGCTGGACGGGCGGCGTGCTCAGCCCGGCGACGAATCCGACCGCCATGTACGCGGGGACGGTCATGGTGACGAGGGCGATGGTCGTGACGGAGACGGCACAGACCGCGAGGGTGAGGAGGAGCACCTTGCGGATGCCCCAGACGCCCATCCACCGGCTCGTGAGGGGGCCGGCGATCGCCTGCCCGATGCTCGTCGCGGCGAGGACGAGCCCGGCGGCCCCGTAGGACCCGGTGACCTGCTCGATGTGGAGCAGGAAGGCCAGCGAGAGCATCCCGAACGGGAAGCGTGCGGTGAGCTGCGCCGCGATGATCCGGGCGACGCCGGGGGTACGAAGAAGGTCACGGTAGCTGCTCACAAGGACACCAGTCTAGGGACCGGTTCCGACACGCGCGACACGCCCGCGACACGCCCAAACCGACAACGGATGTCGGAGGTGCGGAGGAGAATCTCGCCTGTGGATAGATATCCCTCAGACGGGGGAGAAAAGGCCGTCAATCCGGGATTTTCGCGTCGCCCACGGGCGTTGTACCCAGTGGAGAACCGGTGGATAACTCGCCCGAAACGGTGGAGAACCCGGTGGAAAACTACAGGGCTGTAACTACTAGCCCTTGTGGTCGACCTGAAGACCGCCATCTATATGTAGTATTGGAACCCCGGCGCAGGACGCCGCGGGAATCACCAGATTTTGAGGGGAAGGCACGAAGAGCTATGGCAATCACGGTCTACACGAAGCCCAGTTGCGTGCAGTGCACCGCGACGTACCGCGCACTCGACAACAAGGGCATCGAGTACAACATCCTCGACCTCTCGGTCGACGAGAACGCGCTCGAGCAGGTCAAGGCCCTCGGCTACCTGCAGGCACCGGTCGTCATCACCGAGGAAGACCACTGGTCGGGCTTCCGTCCCGACAAGATCGAAGAGCTCGCCGCACGTCTGGCTTGAGCCCACGGTCGCAGGCGTCATCATGAGCCGGCTCCAGCAGCACCGCACCATCCGACCGTCCGGACGTCGACGAGGAGGCCACCCGTGCAACCACGGCTGATCTACTTCTCCAGCATTTCCGGCAACACGCATCGCTTCATGCAGAAGCTCGACCTGCCCTCGTTGCAGATCCCGCTGTATGCGAAAGACGAAGCCGTGCACGCCACGGCACCCTACGTCCTCGTGACCCCCACCTACGGCGGGGGCAACGGCGACGGAGCGGTGCCCAAACAGGTGATCCGGTTCCTCAACGTCGAGGCCAACCGCTCCCTGATCCGCGGGGTCATCGCCGCCGGCAACACGAACTTCGGCGAAGCCTACGGGCTCGCCGGCGACGTGATCGCCAGCAAATGCAAGGTCCCGCACCTGTACCGCTTCGAACTCTTCGGAACCCAGGACGATGTCACCACCGTCCACAATGGATTGGAATCATTTTGGCAGCAGCGCCAGTTTCAGTGATCGACGCACCGTCGACGAGCCAGATGGACTACCACTCGCTCAACGCGATGCTCAACCTCTACGGCCCGAACGGCGAGATCCAGTTCGACAAGGACCGTGAGGCCGCGCGGGAGTACTTCCTCCAGCACGTCAACCAGAACACCGTCTTCTTCCACTCGCTGAAGGAACGGCTCGACTACCTCGTCGAGAAGGAGTACTACGAGCAGGCAGTGCTCGACAAGTACTCGTTCGACTTCATCCAGGAGCTCAACGACCTGGCCTACTCGAAGAAGTTCCGCTTCCAGACCTTCCTCGGCGCGTTCAAGTACTACACCTCGTACACGCTGAAGACCTTCGACGGCAAGCGCTACCTCGAGCGGTTCGAGGACCGCGTCGTCATGACCGCCCTCGGTCTCGCCGACGGCGACCAGCAGCTCGCGGTCGCGCTCGTCGAGGAGATCATCGCGGGTCGGTTCCAGCCGGCGACGCCCACCTTCCTCAACTCGGGCAAGGCCCAGCGAGGCGAGCTCGTCTCCTGCTTCCTCCTCCGCATCGAGGACAACATGGAGTCGATCGCCCGTGGCATCAACTCCGCGCTCCAGCTCTCGAAGCGTGGCGGCGGCGTGGCGCTCTCGCTGTCGAACATCCGTGAGTCCGGTGCACCGATCAAGCAGATCGAGAACCAGTCGAGCGGCATCATCCCCGTGATGAAGCTCCTCGAGGACTCCTTCAGCTACGCGAACCAGCTCGGCGCGCGTCAGGGCGCCGGCGCGGTGTACCTCAACGCACACCACCCCGACATCCTGCGATTCCTCGACACCAAGCGTGAGAACGCCGACGAGAAGATCCGGATCAAGACGCTGTCCCTCGGCGTCGTCGTCCCCGACATCACCTTCGACCTCGCGAAGAAGGGCGAGGACATGTACCTGTTCTCCCCGTACGACGTCGAGCGCGTCTACGGTGTACCGTTCGGCGACATCTCGGTGAGCGAGAAGTACCACGAGATGGTCGACGACTCCCGCATCAAGAAGACGAAGATCAACGCCCGCGAGTTCTTCCAGACCATCGCGGAGATCCAGTTCGAGTCCGGCTACCCGTACATCGTGTTCGAAGACACGGTGAACAAGGCGAACCCCATCAAGGGCCGCATCAACATGTCGAACCTCTGCTCGGAGATCCTCCAGGTCAACACGCCGACCACCTACAACGAGGACCTCTCGTACAAGGAGATCGGCAAGGACATCTCCTGCAACCTCGGCTCGCTGAACATCGCGCTCACGATGGACTCGCCCGACTTCGGTCGCACGGTCGAGACCGCCATCCGCGGCCTCACCTCCGTGTCCGACCAGAGCCACATCTCCTCGGTGCGTTCGATCGAGGACGGCAACGACAAGTCGCACGCCATCGGCCTCGGCCAGATGAACCTCCACGGCTACCTCGCCCGCGAGCGCGTGCACTACGGCAGCCCCGAGGGCATCGACTTCACGAACATCTACTTCTACACGGTGGTGTTCCACGCGCTGCGCGCCTCGAACCTCATCGCCAAGGAGCGCGGGGAGACCTTCGACGGTTTCGCCGACTCGCAGTACGCGTCGGGTGAGTTCTTCGACAAGTACATCGACCAGGTCTGGGAGCCCGAGACGGCTCGTGGCCGCGAGCTCTTCGAGCAGGCCGGCGTGCAGATCCCGACGCAGGCGGACTGGACGGCCCTCAAGGCGTCCATCCAGGAGTACGGCATCTACAACCAGAACCTCCAGGCCGTCCCGCCGACCGGTTCGATCTCCTACATCAACAACTCCACGTCGTCGATCCACCCGATCGCGTCGAAGATCGAGATCCGCAAGGAAGGCAAGCTCGGTCGCGTGTACTACCCGGCTCCGTTCATGACGAACGACAACCTGGAGTACTACGAGGACGCCTACGAGATCGGTGCCGAGAAGATCATCGACACGTACGCCGCGGCGACGCAGCACGTCGACCAGGGGCTGTCGCTGACGCTGTTCTTCAAGGACACCGCCACCACGCGCGACATCAACAAGGCGCAGATCTACGCGTGGAAGAAGGGCATCAAGACCATCTACTACATCCGTCTCCGCCAGCTCGCGCTCGAGGGCACGGAAGTCGACGGCTGCGTCAGCTGCATGCTCTAAGGAGCTTCGCGCTTCGTCATCCGCACTTCGACAGGCTCAGTGACCGGGATTCCGGTCCCGGATCCCGACCCCGGTCCCTGAGCCTGTCGAAGGGCATCGGCATCACCTGAGTCCTGTCGAGGGCCACAGCATCACCGGTCCGTCGAGGGCCATCAGCATCACCGGTCCCTGAGCCTGTCGAAGGGCCAACCCCACTTCCCGATAGAGGACACCAATTCATGTCAGAGAAGCTCAAGCTGGTCGACCGCGTCCAGGCGATCAACTGGAACAAGATCGAGGACGAGAAGGACGTCGAGGTCTGGAACCGCCTCGTCAACAACTTCTGGCTGCCCGAGAAGATCCCGCTGTCGAACGACGTCCAGTCGTGGAACACCCTGACGCCGCAGGAGCAGCAGCTCACCATGCGCGTGTTCACGGGCCTCACGCTCCTCGACACGATCCAGGGCACCGTCGGCGCCGTCGCCCTCATCCCCGATGCGATCACCCCGCACGAGGAGGCCGTCTACACGAACATCGCGTTCATGGAGTCGGTGCACGCGAAGAGCTACTCCTCGATCTTCTCCACGCTCAGCAGCACGAAGGAGATCGACGAGGCGTTCCGCTGGTCGGTCGAGAACCCGAACCTGCAGAAGAAGGCGTCCATCGTCCTCGACCGCTACCACGGTGACGACCCGCTGAAGCGGAAGGCCGCCTCGACCCTCCTCGAGTCCTTCCTCTTCTACTCGGGCTTCTACCTGCCCATGCACTGGTCGAGCCGCGCGAAGCTCACCAACACGGCCGACATGATCCGCCTGATCATCCGCGATGAGGCCGTGCACGGGTACTACATCGGCTACAAGTTCCAGAAGGGACTCGAGAAGCTGACGCAGGCCGAGCGCGACGACGTCAAGGACTACACGTTCTCGCTGCTCTACGAGCTCTACGACAACGAGGTGCAGTACACGCAGGACCTCTACGACGAGGTCGGTCTCACCGAGGACGTCAAGAAGTTCCTGCACTACAACGCCAACAAGGCGCTCATGAACCTCGGCTACGAGGCCATGTTCCCGAAGACGGTCACGGACGTGAACCCGGCGATCCTGTCGGCGCTCTCCCCGAACGCCGACGAGAACCACGACTTCTTCTCGGGCTCCGGCTCCTCCTACGTGATCGGCAAGGCCGTGGTCACGGAAGACGAGGACTGGGACTTCTAGTCACCGCGCAGTCGCTGCGCTGAACGCCTGAGGGCCGGATGGAATCCACGATTCCATCCGGCCCTCAGGCGTTCAGCGTGTAGCGGCGTCAGCCGCCGAGGCCACCGAAGCCGGCCAGGAAGAAGTAGAAGAACGCCGTCGCGCCCTGGACGACCGGGAGGAAGAGCGCCGCGATCGCGGTGACCACGATCGTGAGGATGACGACGAGTGAGACGAGACTCACGACACCGTTGCGTCCGGCGCTCGGCGTCTCGACGGATTCGGCGACGAGCAGCTCGTCCATGGTCGCTTCGGTCGTCAGCATCGTTCTCCCTGTGGCTCTGGTGTCCTCGACCCTACCTGGCGATCCGCCGTGCGCCGCTGACTCGCCCGAGGATGTTCGAATCCGACGCGGAAACGCGCAGATTCGGGCGACTCAGCGACGGCTGGTGGTCAGCGGCGGGTGGACCAGAGGGCCCAGGCGATGAGCACGGGCTGGAAGAAGAGCCGGGTGAACCGGCGGCTGTCGGTGTCGAGACCGAAGGCGTCGCGGCGGTTGAGCCACTGGGAGAGGTTGCCCGGGAAGATCGCGGTGAAGAACGCCGCAGCGAGGTTGCCGACGGCCGTCCGCTTCACGCCTGAGGCGAGTGCCGCACCCAGCGCGATCTCGACGACGCCCGAGGCGAGCACGGTGGTGTCCTCGTCGATCGGGACCCATTCCGGCACCTGCGCCTGGAAGTCCTTCCGAGCGAAGGTCAGGTGGCTGATGCCGGCGAACACGAGTGCGCCTCCGAGCAGCAGACGTGCGGCGGTGCGGGCTTTCGATCCAGCCATGAGGGTCCTCTCGACGATGGTGATGTCACCACGCTATCCGGAGATCGGTGGACCGACGGCGGGTTGGAGTGCACAGATGTCCAGCAGCAGGCCGCTCAGCCGTCGATCTGCGAGTTCGCGTCGAGACGGTGCCAGGTGCGGTTGTGGTAGACGAGCGGCGCGCCGTCGAAGCTGGGGCTGAATGTCGGGACGGCGGGAGCGGGCGCCTCGGCGGCAGGCTCGGCCCGGACCGGCTCCTCGGCCGCTTGCGGCTGCGAGACGCTCGACTCCAGTGCGTGCACCGCGATGACCGTCGAGGTGCCCGCCTCCATGCGGTTCACGATGCGTCCGCGGATCCAGACGCCGTTGCCCGTGAAGTACGGCTCGCCCGTCGGCAGGCGGTCCCAGATGGAGGTGTCGGCGAAACGGTCGATCCCACTCGTCGCGCAGAGCTTCGCGATGTGCAGCTGCTCGGAACCCAGGAGGTGGACGACGACGGTGTCGGACGCGGTGATGGTCGGCGCGCTCGAGGACAGCGACGACACGGAGAAGACGAGGAGCGGCGGTTCCGCACTGACGGAGAAGACCGAGGTGGCGGTGAGTCCCACCGGCCCGCTGCCGTCGTCCGCGGTGATGACCGAGACGCCGGCCGGGTGCTGACGGAACGCCGCCTTGAAGTCGTCGGGGGACAGGGAGGCGAAACCGGGGGCGACCTCGCCACCGTCGACGGGGGACGGCAAGGTGGTCACGGAGGCGGCTGCCGGGTGGACTGAGCTCACGGGGGATCCTTCGAACGGCTGTGGACGACTGCTGCAACGCCGATTCGGTGGACGCTGCACAGGCTACGTTTCGCTCATCCGGCCGGAGCTGCAACTCTGTTACCCGGTGTGACGGCGACCGAGCGGTCGGGCGCAGGTCCCGTCGACCTCGCGTGCGTACGCTGGACGCATGCCCATCCTCATCGCCCCGGACGACCTCGCCGCCTTGATCGCCTCCGAGACGCCGGTGCGCGTCCTCGACGTGCGGTGGCGACTCGACGCACCGGACGGACGGCCCGCCTACCTCGAGGGGCACCTGCCCGGCGCGGTGTACGTCGACCTCGACCACGAGCTGGCCGACCACGTGCCGACCGGAGAACCGGCCGTCCGAGGCCGTCACCCCCTGCCCGATCGCGAGGCGCTCCAGGCGTCCGCGCGATCGTGGGGCGTCGACGACGGCGACGTGGTCGTGGTCTACGACGACCTCAAGAGCCTGTCGGCGGCACGAGCCTGGTGGGTGCTGCGGAACGCCGGCATCGCGGACGTCCGCATCCTCGACGGCGCGTTCCGGGCGTGGACGGACGCCGGACTGCCCGTGGAGCGCGGCGAGGTCGTCCCGGAACCCGGGACGGTCACGCTGACGACGGGTGTCCTGCCGACCATCGACATCGACACCGCCGCGACGTGGGCGGGCGAGGGACGGGTGCTGCTCGACGCGCGCGCCGGCGAACGGTACCGGGGCGAGGTCGAACCGATCGACCCTCGGGCCGGTCACATCCCCGGAGCGCTCAGCACACCGACGACCGCCAACGTCGGCGCAGACGGCCGATTCCTGTCGCCTGAGACCCTCCGCGAGCAGTTCCTCGCCGCGGGCGTGCCTGAGGACGCGACGGTCGCGACCTACTGCGGCAGCGGGGTGACCGCGGCGCACAACGCGGTCGCACTGACCCTGGCCGGCTTCGAACCGGTGCTGTACCCGGGGTCGTGGAGCGAGTGGGCGAACCACCCGGAGCGTCCGGTGGCGACGGGTTCCGACGCCTGAATCGCTGACCCCGGTCATCGAGCCTGTCGAGATGCGCCCTTCGACAGGCTCAGGGACCGGGGTCCGCGAGCGGTGCCCTTCGACAAGCTCAGGGACCGGGGAGCGCTAGCCCGCGAGGACCTTCTGCAGGCGCTGCAACGACACCGACTCGGCCGTGCCCAGCTGCTGGGCGAACAGGCTGATCCGGAGCTCCTCGAGCATCCACCGGGCCTTCACGAGGTGCTCCGGAGCCTCGGCGGGCAGTGGGATCGTGCCGCCGGCGGCCTCGAACCGCGCCGACGCCGTCTGCGCCTCCGTCATCCACACCCGGTCGCGGTTCGGGTTGTCCGTCAGTCGCTCGGCGCGGTAACGGATGCCGGCGAGGTAGCGGGGCAGATGTTCGAGTCGTGCTGAGCCCGTCCGGGAGACGAAGCCCGGGAAGACCAGTCCGTCGAGCTGGCCCCGCATGTCGGTGAGGGCCGCGAGCAGCGTCATGCTCGTCGCCGCCTTCATGGCCTTCTCCGTGTCGCGCGCGGCCTGCAGGATGCGGGCGACGATGGCGACCGTCTGGAACATCCGGTCCATGACCGAGGCGGACACGCGGTCGCGCAGCGTCTCGTACTGCAGTCGGGAGAACACCTGTCCGTCGGGCACCACACGGAACAGGACATCGTCGATGCAGGCGGCGAGGCAGTCCTCGAACAACGCCGGCGTCGACCGGTAGGGGCTCGTCGCGAGCGCGAGCTTCTCGTTGGCCTTGAGGTGCTGCTGCACGTAGGCCGTCGGGGACGGGATCGCGAGCAGGAGGAGGCGGCGCACCCCCGCGGGCATGGCGCGGGCCTGGTCGGCCTCCGTGCTCATGATCCGGATCGACACGCTCGTGCCGTCGTCGACGATCGCGGGGTAGCCGCGGATCACGCCGTCCTCCTGGCGGATGTCGATGAAGCGGGGGAGGTCGTCGAAGTCCCACCTGGTGAACCCGGAGCGCTCGATGGCGTTGGGCACTCTGGCGGCCGCGACCTTGGCGACGCTCGCCCGCGTGCGCTGCTTGAGGCGCTGCTGCAGCTCGACGAGATCCTTGCCGCTGGCGAGCGTCCGGCCGCGCTCGTCGATGACCCGGAAGGTCACGAGCAGGTGCTCGGGGACGCGTTCCATCTCGAAGTCCGAGGCGGTGATGTCCATGTAGGAGAGCCGCTTGATCGCGTTCGCGAGACGGGTGGCGAACGAGTCCTCGGCGGCCGGACTGCCGGGGGCGACCGCCGGGACGTCGGCGGGGAGCTCGGCGAGCAGCTTCGCCGCCCAGTCGGCCGCAGGCACGATGTTCCGACGCAGGGCTTTCGGGAGCGCTTTGATCATCGCCGTGATGAGGTCCCGACGGAGACCGGGGACCTGCCAGTCGAAGCCCGCGGGCGAGAGCCGGTCGAGCAGGGCGAGCGGGACGATGACCGTCACGCCGTCGTCGTCGCTTCCGGGCTCGAAACGGTAGCTGAGCTTCAACCGCTGGTCGGCCTGCACCCACTCGGCGGGGAAGCGGTCCTCATCCACCGCCGGAGCGTCCTCGGGGAGGAGGTCCTCCTGGCGCATCGTGAGCAGCTCGGGCTGGTCGACGCGCGTCTTGCGCCACCAGGACTCGAAGCCCCGCGTCGTCGAGATCTCGGCAGGGACGCGGGCGTCGTAGAAGTCGAAGACGGCTTCGTCGTCGAAGAGGATGTCGCGGCGTCGCGTCCGCTCCTCGAGCTCACTCAGCTCCTTGCGCAGCCGTCGGTTCGCGCGGTGGAAGTCGAACAGCTTGTCGCGACCGATGTCGTGGGTCCACTCGCCGTCGACGAGCGCGTGCCGCAGGAACAGTTCACGGGCCTGCTCCTGGTCGATGCGACCGAACTGCACCCGGCGGCGCGGCACGATCGGCACGCCGAAGAGGGTCACCTTCTCGAAGGCGACGGCGGAGCCCTGGTTCTTCTCCCAGTGCGGCTCGCTGTACGAGCGCTTGCAGAGGTCGCCGGCGATCTGCTCCGCCCACGCCGGGTCGATCGAGGCGTTGGTGCGGGCGAACAGCCGACTCGTCTCCACGAGTTCCGCGCTCATCACGGCGTTCGGCTGCTTCTTCGCGAGCGCGGACCCGGGGAAGAGGACGAAGCGCGTCTGGCGGGCGCCGATGTAGTCGCCCTTCTTCGCGGTCTTCGTCGCCGGTGGAGCGTTCCGGCCCTTCACGACCGGAGCGACGGTCTGGTCCTTCAGCCCGATGTGCGAGAGGAGCCCCGCGAGGAGCGACTTGTGGATGCCGTCGGGGTTCACCGCCGGCTCGTTGATCGTCAGGCCGAGGGGCTTCGCGAGTTGACGCAGCTGGCGGTAGACGTCGTGCCACTCGCGGACGCGGAGGTAGTTGAGGAACTCGTTCTTGCAGAGCCGACGGAACGCGCTCGACGAGAGTTCGTCCTGTTTCTCCTCGAGGTAGTTCCAGAGGTTCAGGAGGGCGAGGAAGTCGCTCGTGGGGTCGACGAACCGGCGGTGCAGTTCGTCGGCCTTCTGCCGGTGCTCGAGCGGTCGTTCGCGTGGGTCCTGGATGGTGAGCGCCGCGACGATCGCGAGCACCTCCCGCGACACCCCGTGCCGCTTCGACTCCACGACCATGCGCGCGAACCGCGGATCGATCGGCAGGCGGCTGAGGTCGCGCCCCACCCGCGTGAGACGTGGACCGCCGCCGCGAGGTGAGCCGTCGGCGAAGGTGCGGGTCTCGATCGCGCCGAGTTCGGACAGCAGATCGACGCCGTCCTTGATGCCCCGGGCGTCCGGCGGTTGGAGGAAGGGGAAGGCGGCGATGTCGCCGAGGCCGAGGGAGATCATCTGGAGGATCACCGCGGCGAGATTCGTTCGGAGGATCTCCGGTTCGGTGAACTCCGGGCGCTTCGCGAAGTCGTCCTCCGAGTAGAGGCGGATGGCGATGCCGTCGCTCGTGCGGCCGGACCGACCCGAACGCTGGTTCGCCGACGCCTGCGAGATCGCCTCGATGGGGAGCCGCTGCACCTTGGAGCGCACGCTGTAGCGCGAGATGCGGGCGGTTCCGGCGTCGATCACGTACTTGATGCCGGGCACCGTGAGGCTCGTCTCGGCCACGTTCGTCGCGAGGATGATGCGGCGGCGGAGGCCTGCCACGGTCGACGGCTGGAACACGCGGTGCTGGTCGGCGGAGGAGAGCCGGCCGTAGAGCGGCAGCACCTCGGTGCCGGGCAGGTTGCGCCCGCGGATGGCGTCGGCGGCGTCGCGGATCTCCGTCTCACCGGACAGGAAGACGAGGACGTCGCCCATCGACTCGCGCGCCAGCTCGTCGAGGGCGGCGTTGATGCCTTCGAGGTAGTCGCGGTCGGCGGCCTCGGACTCGGGGGCGTCCTCATCGTCGTCCGTGGGCTCGTCGGCCACGAGCGGCCGGTAGCGGATCTCGACCGGGTACGTGCGGCCGGAGACCTCGACGATGGGCGCTCCGTCGAAGTGCTTCGAGAAGCTCTCCGGGTCGATCGTCGCGGACGTGATGATGACCTTGAGGTCGGGGCGCTGGGGGAGGAGCTGCTTGAGGTAGCCGAGCAGGAAGTCGATGTTGAGGCTGCGCTCGTGCGCCTCGTCGATGATGATCGTGTCGTACTTGCGCAGCATCCGGTCGCGGTGGATCTCGTTCAGCAGGATGCCGTCGGTCATCAGCTTGATCTTCGTCGCCTTCGACGCCTGATCGGTGAACCGGACCTGGTAGCCGACGATGCCACCGAGCTCCTGGCCGAGTTCCTCCGAGATGCGTTCGGCGATCGTGCGCGCGGCCAGTCGTCGGGGCTGCGTGTGCCCGATGGATTCGCGACCGAGCTCGAGGCAGATCTTCGGCAGCTGAGTGGTCTTGCCGGAACCCGTCGCTCCCGCGACGATGACGACCTGGTGCTCGCTGATGGCACGCGCGATGTCCGCGCGGGCGGCACTGACCGGCAGCTCGGGCGGGTAGGAGATTCGGAGGTCGGACATCAGCCCTCCATCGTATCGGGCTGGACGCGGTCGTGCTGCCGCTCCGGGCCTCCTGATCCGGCGAACCCTTCCTCCGGTCCCTGAGTAACCTCCTTCGGTCCCTGAGCTTGTCGAAGGGCGCACGAGGAACTTCCACAGTCAGCTTCGACTCGGCATCTGGAATGTCAGTGGTCCATGATGAACTTGTTCCATGACCGAGACCACCCTCAGCCGCGACCCGCGTCGGCGACGAATACGCCGCGCAGCTGGCGGAGTTCTCGGACGAGTGGGCTGAGCTCCACCGGCAACAGGCCGTCCTGGACGCACGGAAGGCGCGCCTCCTGGCCCGCTCCGCCGCCTACGCCGATGCCTTCGCGGACGCCACGGTCCCGGCGATCTTCCCGCCGGCTGAACGTCAGGCGCTCTCCCGCCGGTCGACGTGTGCGGCCCTCGCGATGGCGACCCGGATGCCGGAGCGGACGGTCCAGCGTGCGACGAACGACGCCGAACGTCTCGTGAACGACGCACCGGCCGTGCTGGCGTCGCTCGAGGCCGGCCGCATCTCGGCGCGGCATGCGCAGGTGATCACCGACCAGCTCTGCGACGTCCCTGACTGCTGGGCGGGCGGTGTTCCTCGACCAGGTCCTCGCCAGTCGCGGAGCGCACCACGGCCGCAGGCCTCCGCACGCGCGCCCGCGTCCTGCGCGAGCGTCTCCACCCCGAGTCCATCACCGCCCGCGCAACCCGCTCCGAAGCCGACCGCCGGGTCGAGTTCGAACCCGCAGCCGACGGCATGGCGTGGGTGCACCTGTTCACCACCGCACCCATCGCCCAGGGCATCATCGAGCGCGTCGAAGCAGCGGCCGCGGAATCGCGCGCAGCTGGCGACACCCGCACCTGCGCGCAGCTGCAGGCCGACGCCCTCGCAGCACTCGCGCTCACCGGCGTCACGCCCGAAGACGTGATGTCGAGCCCGGTGCTTCCGCATCCGATCGAGGTGCAGGAGCACATCAAGCCGACGGTGCAGATCACGGTGCCGGCGCTCAGCATGGCGGGCGTGAGCGATGCCCCGGCGATGCTCGACGGGTACGGCCCGATCGACCCCGAGACCGCGGCTCGCATCGCGGTGAACGCACCAAGCTTCACCCGGATCCTCGTCCAGCCGGAAACCGGCGCCGTCCTCTCCGTCGGGCGGAATCAATACCGGGTCCCGGCCGACCTGCAACGCGCGGTCCGCCTGCGGGACGGCACCTGTCGCGCACCAGGCTGCGGCAGGCGAGCCCGGGCCTGCGACCTCGACCACTCGGTCGCGTGGGAGGACGGCGGGACGACGGATGTCGGGAACCTCGCCTGTCTCTGTCGACATCACCACCGGATGAAGCATCTCCCCGGGTGGAACCTCGACCACGGACCCGGCGGGGTCCTCGAGTGGACGACACCTGACGGGAAGCAGCCATCGGACCGAACCCGATCCCGCGCCCTTCTGACCAGTTTTGGTCCCTGAGCCTGTCGAAGGGGGTGGGTCCTCGTGGGCACTTCGACAAGCTCAGTGACCGGGAGAAGTCTGTCCGCACCGCTTCGGTCCCCGAGCTGTGCCGCACTTCGACAGGCTCAGTGACCGGGAGAGGTTCACTGAAGGTGATTCGGTCCCTGAGTTTGTCGAAGGGTGAGCGGGAGAGGGGCGGCCGGATGAACCCGGTCCCTGAGCCTGTCGAAGGGCAGTTGGGCTGTGGCACCTCGGTGTGAAGCGGGCACGTCTAGCGCTGTGTCGCAAACAGGGTTGCTTCGCAGAGTGGTTTGCGTTACAAAGTAGATATGACTTCACCGATGGAACCCACCGACGGCTCGGACGCGCTCGACCCGGCCGCCATGCTCGCTCTGCAGGAGCGACAGGCGAGCCGTGTCGACGACATCTTCACGAGGCCCACCATCGCGATCGTGTACATCTGGGGTGTCGCGTGGACCGTCGGGTTCCTCGCGCTCTGGTCCGCGAGCGACGAGAACCCCTGGTTCACCACGCCGCCGACGGTCGCCGGATGGCTCTTCGGGATCCTGATGGTTGGCGGCATCGTCTCGTCGTCGATCATCGGCTCCCGCGTGTCGCGCGGGATCCAGGGAGCACAGCAGGTGCAGGGGACCATGTACGGCATCGCCTGGGCGATCGGGTGCACGGCAGCGGCGGTGTTCGGCGGCGCCCTGTTCGCTGCGGGGATGGCACCCGCACTCGCCGCCATCTTCTACCCGGCCATCTACAGCCTCGTGGTCGGTCTGCTCTACCTCGCAGGTGGAGCAGTCTGGCGCGACCGCCTCATGTACGGCATGGGCATCTGGATCATCGTGGTCGGCATGGCCGCGCCGTTCTTCGGCTCGCCTGGCAACGCGCTCATCATGGCCATCGCCGGCGGAGGTGGGTTCCTCGTGTACGCGACCTTCCTCGAGGCGACCCGCCGTCGGCGTGCCCACCGATCGGCGGCGTGACCGATGGAGGAACTCGACCCCCTCATCCATGCCCAGGCCCGCCTGCGCATCATGTCGACGCTCGCGGCGATCGATGCGGACAGCAGCATGTCGTTCCCCCGCCTGCAGGAGATGCTCGACATGACCGCCGGGAACCTGTCCACACACCTGCGGAAACTCGAGGACGGCGCCTACGTCCTCGTCACGAAGACCCACCGGGGACGCACCCCGGTCACCTACCTGGAACTCACCACGCTCGGGCGCCGCGCGTTCGAGGACTACATGACCGGCCTCCGAGCGATGCTCGGCGGCGCGTCGGGAACGGGGACATCATGACGATCACATCACTGGCCACCCTCGAGGGCGTGACACGACGCTACGGCGAGGTGACCGCGCTGCACGACGTCGACCTCAGTATCGAGCCGGGCTCGCTCGTCGGGCTCCTCGGGCCCAACGGCGCCGGCAAGTCCACCGTGCTGTCCCTGCTGCAGGGCACCCGACGTCCGACGACCGGCACGGTGACGCTCTTCGGCGGCGATCCCGCCCAAGCGGTCAACCGCACCAGGCTCGGATCGACACCGCAGGAGACGGCACTGCCGCCCACGCTCCGGGTGGGAGAGGTCGTCGACTTCGTCGGACGGCACTTCGCAGACCGCGTGCCGACGGCCGCCCTGGCGGAGCAGTTCGGTTTCGGCGACCTCCTCCGACGCCAGACGGGCTCGCTCTCGGGCGGCCAGCAGCGCCGCCTCGCGGTCGCACTCGCGTTCGTCGGCAGACCGCGTCTCGTGCTCCTCGACGAGCCGACGACGGGCCTCGACGTCGACGCCCGCCGGACCCTCTGGGACGCGATCCGCCGGCAACACGAGCTCGGGGCGACGATCGTCCTCACCAGTCACTACCTCGAGGAGATCGAAGCGCTCGCCGAGCGCGTCGTGGTGCTGGGGGGTGGACGGGTCATCACCGATGCCCCACTGCGCGACGTGCTCGGGCTCGTCGGCATCCACCGGGTGCGGCTCCGGACCACCGACCCCGGAGCGGTGGAGCGGCTCGCCGGGGTCGTCCAGGCGAGTCGGGACGGTGACGCCGTCGAACTGGACGTCCGCGACGCCGACGCGTTCGTGCGCGATCTCGTCCGGTCCGAGGTCCCGTTCACCGATCTCGCCGTGCGCGGAGCGACCCTCGAGGAGGCGTTCCTGACCCTCACCGCGGGTGCCCGGGCGGACGTCGAACGGAGCGCCGCCTGATGGCCACCACACTCCAGCTCACCGCCCTGCACGCGCGGTACTCCCTGCTCGAGACCGTGCGCGTCCCGATCGCGCTGATCGGCTCGCTCGTCTTCCCCGCGCTCTCGCTGCTGTTCTTCGTCGTCCCGCAGGCGCAGGTCGCCGGCGATCCGGTCATCGCGACCCAGGCGGTCATCTCCCTCATCGTCTTCGCGGTGCTCGCCAACTCCCTGTTCGGCTTCGGGCTGACCATCGCCCAGGCGAGGGAGCAGGCGTGGGATCCGTACCTCCGCACCCTTCCGGTGACGGGTGTCGCCCGTGTCCTCTCGCACCTGTGCTCGGTCGGTCTCCTCGGGTTCGCGGCCGTCATACCGGTCGTCGTGCTCGGTGCGCTCCTGACCGCCGCCACCACGACTCCGACAGGGCTGCTCGGCGGCATCGTGGCGCTCCTGGTGGGTGCCCTGCCGTTCATGCTCCTGGGCACCGCGATCGGGTACGCCCTCCCCAGCAAGGCCGCGATCGCGGTGGTGCAGGTGGTCATGTTCTCACTGGCCTTCGCCGGCGGACTGTTCATCCCACCGTTCCTCTTCGCCCCGTGGCTCGACCGGCTGTCGATGTTCCTCCCGAGCCGCCAGACCCGGGAGCTCGTCGTCTGGGCGGTCCAGGGTGGCGAGTTGCCGTGGTGGTCGTGGGTCGGCGTCCTGGCCTGGACCCTCGTCCTGACCGTCGTGGTCCTCGCTCTCTACCGCCGCGACGAGGGCCGCCGCTACCGCTGAGGTCGACGGACACCTCGCCGAGCACCGACCGTCCCCGTGTGCTGTCACACGTCGACACACACCGTGCACCGGCCGCCAGGCGCTCGTACGCTGACGTCCATCCCGGCCGGACCACGGCCCATGACGAGCGGATGGAGCGACCCGTGTCCAACAGCGCAGACCAGACGAACGCCGCCGACCGATCGACGGGCGCGCACTGATGGGAGCCCCGGTCGTGTTCGGCATCGGCCCGATCTCGGTCGACGACCTCGTGGCCGTGTCCCGCGACGACGCCATCGTCGTCCTCGACACCCCGGCGCTCGACCGCATCGGCGCCGGCCGGGCCGTCGTCGACCGGCAGACGACGCCGATCGGCGTCGGTGCGCCGGGTCCTCGGTCCCAGGGTCCACGGATCCCTGGTCCCGCCGGGGGACGAGCGGCTCCGCGCACCGCGACGCTCGATGCCTCGGCGGTGGAGGAGCGCGTCGTCCATGACCGCCGTGGCGGCATCGGACTGCCGCTCTCGGTGGACCGTGCTCGGGCGGTGGTCGCCGCCCGGCTCGCCGGATGGACCCGTGGCGCATCCGGGATCCGCCTCGAGACGGCCGTGTTCGTCGCGGAGCTCCTCAACCGTGGGGTGACCCCGGTGATCCCGTCCGTCGGCTCCCTCGGCGACGGCGACGAGACCCACCTGGCGTCCGTCGCGACGCTCGTGATCGGGCAGGGGGAAGCGGTCCTCGCGGGTGAGCGGCTCTCCGCCCAGGTCGCCCTGTCGCGGGTCGGGCTCGCACCGCTCGACCTCGCTGTGCACGAGGGCTTGGCGTTCGTCCACCACAACGCCTACTCCCTCGGCGTCGGTGCGCTCGCACTCCACCGGCTCGGCGCGCTCAGCCGACTGGCGGACACCACGAGCGCGCTCTCGTCGCGGGCCGCTGCGCGGTCCGGGCTCGGCGGGCGAGGACCGGCGTTCGACGCGAGGGTCCTCGCCGGCAGCCCGTCGGCGGGCACCCGGGCGAGCGGCGAGCGGATCTCCGAGTTGTTGGCGACGCCGGTCGGCCCGGAGGGTGCGCGCGGCGGACGGGACCGGGACGGACTGCGGCTCCGGGCGACCCCGCAGATCAACGGTGCGCTCGCCGACGAGGTCACGGCGGCCGTCCAGCTCGTGGAAGCGACGCTCGGAACGGCTTCGGAGGATCCACTCGTCGATCAGGCGTCGGGCGTCCTGCGGACGGGCGGGCTGCTGCATGGCGCGCGGCTCGCCCGCGCCTTCGACGGGCTCCGCGCGGCCATCGCGCACACCGCTGCTGCCGCCGAGCGACGGCTCGGACGCATCGACCGGAGGCGGGGTCGACCCGCGGGGGACCGGGCACGGGCTCGTACCGGGTCGGCTCGGTCAGTCGGCGGCGGACCTCGTCGCTGAACTGCGCGTGCTCGCGACCCCGGTCGTCACCGCCGGCGTGCCGGACGAGGACTCGGACGACCCGGCCTCCTTCGCCGGGACCTCGCTGCGACTGCTGGAACGCTCGACCGCCCTCCTCGCGGACGTGCTGGCGGTCGAGGCGGTCGTCGCGGCGGACGCGCTCGGCCCGGCGGAGCACGACGGATGGTCGGTCGGGTTCTCCGTCGCCCACGCCGGCCTCCGGTCGGCGATCGAGCAGGAGCTGCACGGTCAGCAGCTCGTCACGGCGGCGCTCGCCGCGTTGGGCGTCGACCGATCCTGAGCGACGGCGGCCGGCCGGCGAACGTGCGCGGGCGCACCCACGTCGTCGCATGCCATGTATTTCGACACGTGTCGAGGGGGTGGGCGATGTCAGTGCCCTCCGGTAGGTTCGGACCACCGACCGAGAGACGTTCAGCGAGCCACCGACCGCGGCGGCGACGACCCTTGGAAGACGACCTGTCACGAACAGCCGTGCAGAGAAGAGGCATCGGTCCAGCATGATCTCCTTCGAACACGTCTCCAAGCGCTTCGACGACGGCACCCTCGCGGTCGACGACTTCTCCCTCACGATCCCGTCGCGGTCCACCACGGTCTTCGTCGGGTCCTCAGGCTGCGGCAAGACCACGCTCCTGCGGATGATCAACCGCATGGTCGATCCGAGCGAGGGACGCATCGTCATCGACGACGAGGTCGTCTCCGCCGTCGACCCGGTCCGTCTCCGTCGCCGCATCGGCTATGTCATGCAGAACTCCGGTCTCCTCCCGCACCGCACCGTGATCGACAACGTGGCCACGGTGCCCATGCTCACCGGCGTCAACAAGAAGCAGGCCCGGGCGGACGCCCTCACCCTCCTCGACACCGTCGGACTCGACCGCGCGCTCGCCGACCGGTACCCGAGTCAGCTCTCCGGCGGCCAGCAGCAGCGCGTCGGCGTGGCACGAGGCCTCGCGATCGACCCGAACATCCTGCTGATGGACGAGCCGTTCGGCGCCGTCGACCCGCTCGTGCGTGCCGAGCTCCAGCGGGAGCTGCTCCGACTGCAGCGCGACATCGCGAAGACGATCGTGTTCGTCACCCACGACATCGACGAGGCGTTCCTCCTCGGCGACCAGGTCGTCATCCTGCAGAAGGGTGGCCACATCGCCCAGGTCGGCACGCCGGCCGAGATCGTCGCCAACCCTGCCGACGACTTCGTCGCCCAGTTCATCGGCGCCGATCGTGGCCAGCGGACGCTCCACGTCGAGCGCGTCGACGGACGCGACGTGGTCGTCGACGAGTCGGGCCGCCCCGCCGGCGTCCTCGGAGCCGGGCCCGGCGCAGGCGACCGCCCCGGCCTCGACGTCCGGAAGGACGGCGCATCCACATGAGCTGGGTCATCGCGAACTGGGACATGATCTGGGACCTCACCCTCACCCATGTCCAGCTGAGCCTGCCCCCGATCATCCTGGGGTTCCTCATCTCCCTCCCCCTCGGCTGGCTCGCACACCGGTACCGGTGGTCGCGAGGCGTGCTGCTCACACTGAGCGGCATCCTCTACGCGATCCCGTCCCTCCCGCTGTTCGTCCTCATGCCGTCCCTCATCGGCACGAAGATCCTCGATCCGGCGAACGTCGTGATCGCGCTCACCATCTACGCCGTGGCCCTGCTCGTCCGCACGGTCGCCGACGCGCTCGACGCCGTCGACGCCGGGGTCCGGCAGTCGGCACAGGCCGTGGGGTTCTCCACCGGCCAGCGGTTCTGGCGGGTCGAGTTCCCGCTTGCGGGTCCGCTCATGCTCGCCGGCATCCGGGTGGTCTCCGCGAGCACGATCAGCCTGCTGAGCGTCGGCGCCCTCATCGGCGTCACGAACCTCGGCTACCTCTTCACCGACGGCTACAACCGGCAGTTCCCGATCGAGATCCTGACCGGCATCGTCGGGACGGTCGTGATCGCGATCGTGTTCGACGTCCTGCTGGTGCTCCTCGGCCGACTCCTCATGCCGTGGACGCGGATCAGCTCGAAAGGCGCGATCCGTCGTCGTCGCGCGGCCACCGAAGCCCGTGAGCTGGCGACCGCCGGGGGAGGAGCAGCATGATCAACTTCCTCGCCGCCTTCGCCTGGATCTTCGACCCCGCGCACTGGGAGGGCCCAGGCGGCATCCCCGTGCGGGTGCTCCAGCACCTGGCCGTGACCGGCCTGACCGTCCTCATCGCCTGCGTCATCGCGATCCCGCTCGGGCTCCTCATCGGGCACACCGGGAAGGGACGGGAGATCGCGGTCGCGATCACCGGCGCGCTCCGGGCGCTGCCGACCCTCGGTCTGCTCTCACTCCTCGCGCTCATCACGCTCGGGTGGGGCTTCTCCAGCACGAGTCTCGTCCCCGCGATCACGGCCCTCGTCGTGCTCGCCGTCCCGCCAGTCCTGGCCGGTGCGTACGGCGGGGTCGAGTCGATCGACCGCCAGACCATCGACGCCGCGCGTGCGGTCGGGATGAACGAGTGGCAGATCCTCGGCAAGGTGGAGATCCCGCTCGCCCTGCCGCTCATGATCGGTGGCGTGCGCTCGGCGGTCCTGCAGACGATCGCGACCGCCACCGTCGTCGCGTTCCTCACCAACGGCCCCGGTCTCGGTCGCTACATCCTCGACGGCCTCCCGGTACGCGACTACGCGCAGATGCTCGCCGGCTCGATCATCATCATCGTGCTCGCCCTCCTCCTCGAGGGCGTCTTCTCGCTGCTGCAGCGCGCCGTCGTGCCGCGCGGTGTCCAGGCGACCCACACGCGGGTCGACGAGACCCGGGGTCACGCCGCCACCGGCGGCGACCGGTCCACCGCACCAGACCCCGTCGTCGCAGAAGCGGAGGCGAACATGCAGACCGCGGCATACCGCAACAACTGACGCGTCCCGTCATCCCGGGTGACAGCACCGCCCGGCTCCCAGACCCACAACGGCACCACCGTTCTCGCCCATCACAGATAGGAAACACCATGTTCACAGTTCGACAGGGTCGACGCCTCGCCGTCGGCATCGCCGCGACCGCCGTCGCGGCCCTCGCGCTCAGCGCCTGCTCCGCAGGCGACCCGACCGCCGGGGAGACCGCGGCATCCGACACGATCACGGTCGGCTCCGCCGGATTCCCCGAGTCGGAGATCATCGCCCAGATCTACATCCAGGCGCTCGAGGCCAACGACATCAAGACGGCCGAGTCCCTCAACATCGGCGCGCGCGACGTCTACATCGCAGCGCTCGAAGACGGCTCGATCGACCTCGTCCCCGACTACAGCGGCAACCTGCTGCAGTTCTTCGACGACTCCGCCACGGCCACGTCGAGCGACGAGGTCTACTCCGCCCTCCAGGAGGCCACGCCGAAGGGCTACGAGGTCCTCGACCAGTCCAAGGCGGAGGACAAGGACTCCTACAACGTCACGAAGGAGTTCAGCGAGGCGAACAACGTCACGAGCCTCGCCGACCTCGCGGCCCTCACCATCCCGCTGGCCATCGGCGGCGCACCCGAGTTGGCCGAGCGCCCGTACGGCCCGAAGGGCCTGACCGAGGTGTACGGCGTCCCCGCCGACAAGCTCACCTTCGTCCCGATCAGCGACGGCGGCGGCGCACAGACCACCGCGGCCCTGCTCGACGGCACGGTCCAGCTCGCCGACATCTACACCACGACCCCGTCGATCACCGAGAACGACTTCGTCACGCTCGAGGACCCGGAGAACCTGATCCTCCCGCAGAACGTCCTGCCGCTGATCAACTCGGCCAAGGCCAGCGACAAGGTCAAGGAGGTCTTGAACGCCGTGTCCGCGGAGCTGACCACCGAGGACCTCATCGAGCTCAACGCCCGCAACCAGGGCGACGAGAAGGCCGCTCCGAAGACCCTCGCGGCCGACTGGCTGAAGGACAAGAAGCTCTTCAGCTGAGCAGCAGCCACACGTCGATGGCGTCGTCCGGTTCTCCGGGCGGCGCCATCGCGCTGTTCGCGGGGAGCGCATCCGGCTGCAGCCGGATGTCCAGGGGGTCTCCGACACCTGAGGAGTTGGTAGCGTCAGGGTATGAGTTCCGAGACCCCCGCAGAGTTCATCGCGTCCTGGACCGCCTGGCACACCGCTCGCGAGCGTTCCGTCCGAGCACCCCACGGTATCGCCGCCCTCCGGTTCACCCACTGGCTGACCGAGGAGGCGACCGCCCTCGAGGGCGCGCCGGGCACCTGGCGTGCGGACGCGACCGGCATCGTCGGTGAGCGGCTCACGGGCACCGGACTGACCACGCCGAGTGGCGCGCAGATCATGACCGACCGCGTCGAGCTGGTCCACGGTGACGAACTGCACTTCGGCGACGCGCTGCTCCGAGGCATGGAGCGGGACGGCGTCTACGCCCTCCGCGTGCTCGACCCGGAGGCGCCGACGCGGACCTCGCTCGCGGGCATCAGCGCGTTCGCCCCCGACGTCGCCTGGATCCGGCCGGCGCGGTTCGTGCCGTCCCCGGGACGTCACGGTCGAGACCGAGTCGATCGACGGCCACGTCACGACCGAGACCCCCGTCGGCCGGGTCGAGTTCGAGCTCGGTGATGAAGCGGTGTCGCTGACGGTCACGGGCGGCCCGAACGGACTCTGGGCGGTCTTCTCCGACGGCACGAGTGGCGACGAGAGCTACCGGTTCCGGTTCATCAGCATGCCGGCCCCGACCGCGGACGGCCACGTCCTCGTCGACTTCAACCGCGCGTACCTGCCGCCGTGCGCGTTCAGCGACCACTACGTGTGCCCGCTGCCTGCGCCGAACAACCGGCTCCGCACGCGGATCACGGCGGGCGAGCGACTGCCGCTCGGCCAGTAGGTCCCGGGCCACGGATCCCGCATGACGAACCGGCTCGCCGAGGCGATGAGCCCGTACCTCCGCTCGCACGCCGAGCAGCCGGTCGACTGGTACCCCTGGGGGCCGGAGGCCTTCGCCGAAGCGGCCCGTCGTGACGTCCCCCTGCTCGTCTCGATCGGCTACTCGACGTGTCACTGGTGTCACGTCATGGCACGCGAGTCGTTCTCGGACGAGCACATCGCCGAGCTCCTCCGACGCGACTTCGTGGCGGTGAAGGTCGACCGCGAGGAGCATCCCGACGTCGACGCCAGCTACCTCGCCGCCGCCGGCGCGTTCACCCGTGACCTGGGTTGGCCGCTGAACGTGTTCGTGACGCCGCGCGGACACGTCTTCCACGCGGGGACCTACTCGCCTCCCGTCCCGCTCCGCGGGCATCCCTCGTTCCCGCAGGTGCTCGAGGCCGTCCGCGTCGCGTGGACCGAGCGACGGGAGCAGGTCGTCGCGAGCGCCGACGGACTCGCGCGGGCGATCGCCGAGACGATGTCGTCCACGGATGACGCCCCACTGCCGGAACCCGGAGACCTCGACGCGTCGATCGTGGCGGTCGAGGCGCTGGAGGACCAGGAGCTCGGCGGCTTCGGCACGGCTCCGAAGTTCCCGATGGCCCCGCTGTTCGACTTCCTGCTGACGCCGCGCGAGGGGGAGGTCGCCCGCCGCGGTGTCGACCTCGCGCAACGCACCCTCAGGACGATGGGGGCCTCAGCGCTCCGGGATCCGGTCGAAGGCGGGTTCTTCCGATACGCGGTCAATCGGGACTGGACCGAGCCGCACTACGAACGCATGCTGACCGACAATGCGCTCCTGCTCACCGCGTACACGCGGGCCTGGGCCGAGCGCCCGAGCTCGTGGGCGGCCAGTGTCGCCGCCGGGATCGCCGAGTTCCTCATCGGCACGCTGCAGCAGCCGAGCGGCGGCTTCGGGTCGGCGCAGGACTCCGAGAGCGTCGTCGACGGCATCGGATCCGAAGGTGGCTACTATCGACGCGATGCCGACGGCCGGGCGACGCTGACCCCGCCGGCCGTTGACCGCAAGGTGCTCACCGGTTGGAACGGGCTCGCGATCGGCGCGCTGGCGGAGGCCTCGACGGTCTTCGACCGCCCCGAATGGATCGAATCAGCGAGGTGGGCGGCGGACGCGGTGGTCGAGAACCACCTCGCCTCGGACGGCACGCTCGCCCGGGCCTCGCTCGACGAACGGCGGTCGGGTGCGGCTGCGGCCCTCGAGGACTACGGGATGCTCGCGGAGGGGCTCCTGCGCCTCGGCCTCGCGACGGGCGAGGTCCGCTACGCGGAGGTCGCCCGCGACCTCGTCGACCGGTGCTTGCCGGACGAGACCGTGACTGACGAGACCGTGACCGACGCCTCCTCCGCCACGGTGGCCGGCTTCATCCTGCCGGGCGGCGGCGACCCGGTGCTGTCGGCCCAGGGCATGCGGATCGACGGCGACCCGTCGGAGGGCGCGTATCCCTCGGGGATCTCGTCGCTCGGACGCGCGTCGCTGCTGCTGTTCCAGCTGACGGCCGACGGCCGGTTCCGGGACGCCGCCGAGAGCGCGGTCCGGTTCGCCGCGTCGGCTGCGCTGTCGGCACCGACCGCGTTCGGCGCGAGTCTGGCCCTCGCGGCATCGCTCACCGGGCCGGCGTCGCAACTGATCGTCGTCGGGCCGGATCGGGCGGACCCGGAGGAGGACGAGGATCGCGCGACGGCGGACCGGGCGATGCGCGACGCGGTCAGGACGCGCCGGGACGACGTCGTGGCGGTGGTCTCCGAGCGGCAGGCGGTGGCCTGGGCGAGGAGCGGGTTCGACGTCTTCGCCGAGCGGACGAGTCGGGACGGCCGGTTGACCGCCTACCACTGCCGGGACTTCGTCTGCCGCCTCCCCGTGACGGATGTGGCGCAGCTCGACGCCCGCTGAACCAGCGCGCCCGTCGCCCCGACACCTGGGTGGGTCAGGCTCCGAACGTGCCGTCCGGTCGGCCGAAGCGCAGCTCGCGGGCTTCGGAGCGCCAGCGCCCGAGGCCGCCGTCGAGGAGCGCGACGCGCTTGTATCCAGCTCCGGTCAGCGCCGCACGAAGGCGCTCGGCGGAGCGCCCGTCCAGCTGGTCGTACAGGACGACCGTGTGCTGCTCCGTGACGCCGATGGCGGCCGCGCCGCGTCGGACCTCGTCCGGTGAGGATGCTCCGAGCCCCTGGCGCGCGTCCAGCAGCTCGACGAACACGGCGCCGGGTACGTGCCCGTCGAAGAGGTACAGGTCGTAGCCGCTCACCAGTCGCACCGGGCCGCCGTCCAGCGCAGGCAGCTCGACGACGCTCGCGTCGAGGACGATGAGGCTCTCGCTGCCGAGATGGTCCGCGAGCCACTGGGTGGAGACGAGCGGGTCCACCAGGAACGGCGCGTGCGTGGAGGTCATGCGCCCACCGTAGGAGGCCGCGGCCCGGATGACCACGGTGGTCGGCAACACGCGGTCACACGACGCCGCGGTTCAGCACTCGATGACGTTGACCGCGAGACCGCCCTCGCTCGTCTCCTTGTACTTCGTCGACATGTCGACGCCGGTCTGGCGCATGGTCTCGATCACGGTGTCGAGCGACACCAGGTGCGTCCCGTCGCCGTGCAGCGACAGGCGTGCGGCGCTGACGGCCGTCGAGGAGGCGATCGCGTTGCGTTCGATGCACGGGACCTGGACGAGCCCGCCCACCGGGTCGCACGTGAGGCCGAGGTGGTGCTCCATCGCGATCTCCGCGGCGTTCTCGACCTGACGCGGTGTGCCGCCGAGGACGGCGCACAGGGCACCGGCGGCCATGGCGCAGGCCGATCCGACCTCGGCCTGGCAGCCGCCCTCGGCGCCCGAGATGGACGCGTTGGCCTTGAAGAGCGAGCCGATGGCGGTCGCCGTGAGCAGGTACCGACGGATGCCGTCGAGCGAGGCGCCCGGCACGAACCGCAGGTAGTAGCTCCCGACGGCCGGGATGATCCCCGCGGCCCCGTTCGTGGGTGCGGTCACGACCCGCCCGCCGGAGGCGTTCTGCTCGTTGACCGCCAGGGCGAACGCGTGCAGCCACTCCGTGGGGAGCTCGCGCCCGCTCTCGGCCTCGGCCACGTCGAGGCGCTCACGGACGGCACGCGCCCGGCGCTTGACGCCGAGACCGCCCGGGAGGGTGCCGGTGTCGGCGAGCCCGGCGGTCACGCACTCGTGCATGGCCGTCCAGATGGCGTCGAGGCCGGCGTCGACCTCGACCGCCGACCGCAGGGCCTCCTCGTTGCGTCTCGCGATCGCGTCGATCGGGAGCCCCGTCTCGTCGCAGAGCCCGATGAGCGTCTCAGCGGTCCGGAACGGCATCGGCACGGGTGTCGACGGCAGCACCGTGCTCGGGTCGTCGCCGTCACGACGGATGAAGCCGCCGCCGACCGAGTAGTACGTCTCGGAGCGCACGGGGAGGTCGCTCCGCTGATCCCAGGCGTGGAGCGTCATGGCGTTCGGGTGGCCCGGCAGCCTCGTCCTGGGCACGAACGAGACGTCGTCCTTCGAGAACGCGATGGCACGCGTCCCGGCGAGCGTGAGCGGAGCGCCGTCGGGGTGGTCGCTCCAGGCCCGTCGGACCTCGGCGGGATCGCACCCTTCGGGAGTGAGCCCCTGGAGTCCCGCGACGACAGCGTCGGGGGTGCCGTGGCCGATGCCGGTCGCGCCGAGCGATCCGTACAACGAGCACGTGACGCGGTCGACCCGGTCGAGCAGGCCGTCGTCCGCGAGCCCGGTGGCGAAGGCCAGGGCCGCCCGCATCGGTCCGACCGTGTGCGAGCTGGACGGCCCGATCCCGATGGAGAAGAGGTCGAACGCGGACACGTATGCGGTCACTGGACGACCCCCTTCGGTGCGACTGGCTCCTCTCACTCTAAGCGTCTTCGGCGCCGGGTGCGGTGTCAGCGGCCGTCAGCGGGTGTCAGCGGCAGGTGAGCGATCCGTGAGTGCCCCCGCCCACACTGTTGTCCGGGTCGCCCACCGGCGGCCCACACCTGATTTCGAAAGGCATCCGCATGAGCATCAGCTCCGACTGGGCGATCGAAGCCCACGGCCTCGTGAAGACCTTCGGCGACAACCGGGCGGTCGACGGCGTCGACCTCTCGGTCCGCACCGGCACCGTCTACGGCGTCCTCGGCCCGAACGGCGCCGGCAAGACCACCACCATCAGCATGCTGGCGACGCTCCTGCGTCCTGACGCCGGCACCGCCACCGTCTTCGGACACGACATCCAGCGGGAGTCGCAGGTCGTGCGCCAGCTCATCGGCGTGACCGCGCAGTTCGCGTCCGTCGACGAGAACCTCTCGGCCACCGAGAACCTCGTCATCTTCTCGCGACTGCTCGGACTCGGCCGCGCGGAGGCGAAGCGCAAGAGCGCGGAACTCCTCGAGGAGTTCGGCCTGAGCGACGCGGCGTCGCGACCCCTGAAGAAGTTCTCCGGCGGCATGCGTCGTCGTCTCGACCTCGCGGCGAGCCTCATCGCCCAGCCGCCCCTCATCTTCCTCGACGAGCCGACCACGGGCCTCGACCCGCGGACCCGCGCGCAGATGTGGGACACGATCCGCCGCCTGGTCGCGACGGGCTCGACCGTCCTCCTGACCACCCAGTACCTCGACGAGGCGGACCAGCTCGCCGACCGGATCGCCGTCATCGACCGCGGTCTCGTGGTCGCCGAGGGCACCTCCGACGAGCTGAAGGCCTCCGTCGGCGAGTCGTCGCTGCAGCTGCGGCTCGCGGACCCCGCCGACCTGGAGGATGCGCGACGGGTCATCTCGAGCGTCCTCGGCGTCGACACCGTCGTCTCGCCGGAGGCCACCCGCATCACGGCCCCGATGCGCGACCCCGACGCCGTGACCGACCTCTTCATCACGCTCCGGGAAGCCGGGATCCGGCTCGCGGAGATGAGCGTCCAGAAGCCGACGCTCGACGAGGTCTTCCTCACCCTCACCGGGCACGGCGTCGAGGCGGACGACGCCGACGCCACGTCCGACACCGATTCCCTCGACACCGCAGAGCAGGTCCACGCATGAGCACGATCACCATCACCCCGGCCGCAGACCGGTCCCTCCGGAACCATGTCAGCCTCTCGCAGACGGTCCGCAACTCCTTCACCATGGCGTACCGCGGACTGCTCAAGATCAAGCGCACGCCCGAGCAGCTGATCGACGTGACGGTCCAGCCGATCATCTTCACCCTGATGTTCACGTACATCTTCGGCGGCGCGATCGCCGGCGACGTCGCGAGCTATCTGCCGATCATCATCCCGGGCATCCTGGTCCAGACCGTCATCACGACCTCGGTCGTGACCGGCATCCAGCTCCGCGAGGACATGGACAAGGGCGTGTTCGACCGCTTCAAGTCGATGCCCATCGCCCGCATCGCACCGCTGGCCGGTGCCCTCCTCGCCGACACGGTGCGCTACACGATCGCCACGACGCTCACCTTCGCGATGGGCTTCGTCATGGGGTACCGGCCGGAGGGCGGCATCGGCTTCGTGGCCCTCGCCGGCCTCCTCGTGATCGTCTGCGCCTGGGCCATCAGCTGGATCTTCGCGTTCTTCGGGGTCATCGCCCGGAGCGCGAGCAGCGTGCAGGGCATCTCGTTCCTCGTCCTGTTCCCGCTGACGTTCCTGTCGAACGCCTTCGTGAACCCGGAGACGATGCCGAGCTTCCTCCAGGGCTTCGTGGACGTGAACCCGGTCTCGCACCTCGTGACCGCGGTCCGCGACCTCGCGAACACGGGTGTCTTCGGCGGCGACGCCTGGCTGGCGCTCCTCGGTGCCGCCGTCATCGTCGCGGTCTTCGCACCGCTCACCGTGCGGGCGTACATGCGCCGCGCCTGACGACGAGACGATCGCAGCGACCGATCAGCGCGCCGCCAGGGCAGGACTGCCGAGCAGTTCGAACGCCCTGGCGGCGCTCTCGTGCGCCTGCAGGGAGAGGGACCGCTCGGCGATGCGGTCGCGCTCGGTCGGCGTGAGTCGCGCCGCCGCTGCTGCCTCGTGTGGTGTGCGGACGAGCGAGGGGATGTCCTGACGGGAGGCGAGCGCACTGGCGAGCGCGACGAGCTCTGCGCCGATCAACCGCACCTCGTCGTCCTCCGAGCGGACGTACCAGGCGCCGAGGGCGATGACGGTGGAACCCAGCACCGGTCGGTCGAACCGGTTCGGGAGGAGGCGTCCCAGCGCGATGGTGCGGGTGCGGACCCGCCGCGCGAGACGCTGGACCTCGGTGGCGTCCGGGACACCGTCCAGCACGGCGGCGGCGATCGCGGCGGAGCCGACGAGGGTGAACCACGGCGATCGGCGCGACTCACCCGGAGCGAACGCCACGAGCGCCTTCCCGTAGAGCTCGGCTCCCCGTGCGGCGTCGCCCTGTGCCCGCGCGATCTCGGCGAGACCGGCCCAGCCGATCGACCGCCGTTCGGGGAGCGGGGCGAACGCGGAGAACGAGACGTCGTCCGAGAGGAACCGGTCGAGCACGGTGGTGGCGGCGGCGTGGTCGCCGCGGGCGATGTCGCCGATCGCGATCAGCCACTCGAGTTGACGGAGGTCCGCCTCGGCACCGATCGCGGTCAGCCCCTCGGCAGCGCGGGCCGCCCAGACGAGCGCCTCCTCCGGCTCGTCGTTCTGGCTGTGCAGTTGGGCGAGCATGTGCGCACTCATGGCGGCGCCCCAGACGTCGCCGAGCGTGAGCGAGAGGTCGTTCGCGCGCAGGGCGGCCGCTTCGGCGGCGCGGGGGTCGCCGTCGTTCTCCGCCGCCTGGGCCGACATGAGGTTCCCGAGGTTCGCGACGTGCGGGTCGGTCGACCGGGAGTACTCGCGGAGGAGGGCCTCCGCGCGTTCGGGGCGACCCGCGACCAGCAACAGGCTGACCATCGCGCGCATCCGTGGGGCCTGTGTCGTCCGTACCCGTTCGAGTCGGCGGAGCACGCCGATCGCCCGCGCGGACGTCCGGGGATCGGTGGCGAGGAAGGTCACGGTGATGATGGCGACGGCGATGGCCGGGGTGTCGGTCGACACCGACTCCGGGTCCTGATGGCGGAGCACGTCGAGGACGGCCGTTCCGAAGACCAGGACCTCCTGATGCGCGCTGCGGATCGTCCAGAAGAGGGCGAGTCCTGCGAAGACCGGGGCGACGACGTCGGCGCGATCGTCGGCGACGGCCCCGCGGAGCACGTCCACCAGGGTGTCCTGTTCGAGGGCGAGGCGCGCGAACGCCGCCACCTGTCGCGGTCCCTGCATGGCGGGGAGGAGCGTCTCAGCGAGTGCGACCGCCCACGTCCGAGTGCGGTCGAGTACGAGGTCGTCCTCGTGCGCCTCGGCGGACTTGATCGCGCCGAACTCGCGGACCGTCTCGAGCATCCGGAATCGGACGGTCCCGGTGGCCGGGTCGTCCTGCACGGTGAGCAACGACTGGCCGACGAGCGCGTCGAGCGCCTCCACGACCTCGACCTCGGGGGCGAGCGCTGCAGCCGCCTCCAGATCGAAGCCGTCGGGGAACCTGGACATGCGACGGAGGACGACACGTTCGTGCTCGCCCAGGAGGTTCCAACTCCAGTCGATGACGGCGAGCAGGGTGCGGTGGCGCTCAGGCGCACTGCGATCACCGGCGGTCAGCAGGGTGAAGCGGTTCCCGAGTCGTCGCTCCACCTCCTCGACCGACATGGATCTGGTGCGCGCCGCCGCGAGTTCGATCGCCAGCGGCAGGCCGTCGAGTCTCGCGCAGAGACGTGCCGCGACGTCGAGTGGCACATGGAGTCCCGGACGGGCGGCGCGGGCACGCTCGACGAACAGCCGCACCGCCGGGCCCGCGTGTTCGAGGTCGGTGCCGTCCACGGCGGCGTCCAGCGGGTCGAGTTGGTAGACGTGCTCGGCGGCGATCGACAACGGGCTCCGACTCGTCGCGAGGACGCGGAGGTCGCCGGCCCAGGCCAGCGCATCGGCGATCCAGCGCGCCGCCGCATCCACGAGGTGCTCGCAGTTGTCCATCACGAGCAGCGTCGGCCGCTCCGAGAGCCTGTCGATGATGCGTTCGTGCAGTTCGACCGGTTGCACCATGATCGCTTCGCTCAGCCGACGCGGGGTCGGGGCCTCGCGGATGCCGAGTGCGGTCGCGACCGCGAGTGGCAGATCCTCCGGGTCCCGCACGCTCGCCAGTTCCACCACGACGACGCCGGGCGTGGTCGTGGTGGCACGCCGGGCGACCTCCTGGGCGAGTCGGGTCTTCCCGAGGCCACCGGGGCCGAGGATCGTGGTGAGGCGGACCTCGGACACGAGCGTGCCGATCGCGTCGAGGTCGGCGTCGCGACCGAGGAGCTCGTTCGGCGCCGTCCGGAGTCCGAGCACCATGCTGGAGACCCGGGCGGTCAGCGGGAGTGGCCGCCGGCGGAGACGGCTCGACGGCGTCCTGCAGGAGCGCCGCGTGTGCCGCGACCAGCGCCGACGTCGGGTCGGCACCGAGTTCGTCCCGGAGCCGGTGACGGTGGTCTGCGAAGAGCTGCATCGCGTCGGAGCGACGTCCGCTCTGCGCGTAGGCGTTGAAGAGCATCAGCTGGGTGGCGTCGTCGAGTGGATCGGCGGCGACGAGCGCCTCGAGATCGGTGATGACGGCCGCGCCGTCGCCGAGCTCGAGGCGGCTCTGGGCACGCACCCGGCGCAGGTCGTCGCGGAGCCGCGCCGCGCGGTGCGCCAGCTCGTCGCCGAGCGGGCCGTCCAGTTCAGCGCCTGGATCACCGGTCCAGAGGAGGAGCGCGTCCCGGGCGAGCGTGCCCGCGGTGTGCGGGTCGGCGGCGCGGATGGCCGTCGACGCCGCATCGGCCGCCTGCGCGGCGACGTGGAGGTCGACCAGGGACTGGTCGATCGACAGTCGATAGCCGGCGGCCGAGGAGTCGATGAGGTCCGGCGCCGACACGGCGCGCACCCGTGAGACCAGGGTCTGCAGCGCGGCTTTGGCACCTGCGGGCGGTGCGTCGTCCCACAGCTCGTCGATGAGGGCGGCCGTCGACACGGCGCGCCCGTCCGCGAGCACCAGGATCGTCACCAGCGCTTTGGCGAGCCGGCCGCCGGGTTCGACGAGCCGACCGGTGCGTCCCTCGACGAGCACCGGCCCCAGGACGGTCACTCGGAGGTTCGACGCAGGCACGTCACGAGTGTATCCAGGGCTCGTTACTTGGACCGGCCCGGTCACTGAGCCTGTCGAAGTGCGGTCCGTCGACACGCTCAGGGAACGGGTGGGGGAGCCCTCAGCGCAGGGTCTTGCGGGCGGTGATCTGCCCGGTGTCGAAGCCGAGCAGGTGGAGGCCACCGTGGAACCGGGCGTGCTCCACCTTGATGCAGCGGTCCATCACGACGTTCAGACCCTTCGACTCGCCGTACTCGGCGGCCTCCTGGTTCCAGATGCCGAGCTGCACCCAGACGGTCGGTGCTCCGATGGCGACGACCTCGTCGATGACCTGGGGGATGTCGCTCGCCTTGCGGAAGACGTCGACGATGTCGGGTACCTCCGGCAGGGAGGCGAGGTCGGGGTAGGCGGGCTGACCGAGGATCTCCGTGGCGTTCGGGTTCACGAAGTAGATCGTGAAGTCGCTCGACTGCTGCAGGTAGGTGCCCACGAAGTACGAGGAACGCGCCGGGTTCGGGGAGGCGCCGACGATCGCGACGGACTTCGCCTCGCGGAGGAGCTTCAGGCGGGCCTTCGCGTCGGGGCCCGCCCACGTGCGCTGCGAACGCAGCAGCTTCGCGAGCGGCGAATCGGCGGGCAGCGAGCAGGTGAGACCGTTGGTGAGCCGGACCGTCTCGGTCGCGTCCTGGTCGGTCTCGGTCGCGGTCGCATCCACACCGGTCACTGTCGCGTCCACACCGGTCACGGTCGCGTCCACAACGGTCACTGAGCTTGTCGAAGTGCTCATGCCACTACTCCTTCACCGCTGCGGCGAGCGCCTGGTCGAGGTCGTAGATGATGTCGTCAGGGTCCTCGATACCGACGCTCAGCCGGACGATGCCCGGCAGCACACCGGCGTCGACGAGCTGCTGGTCGGACAGCTGCGCGTGCGTCGTCGATGCGGGGTGGATGATGAGCGTCTTCGCGTCGCCGATGTTCGCCAGGTGGCTCGCGAGGTCGACGGACTCGATGAGCTTCTGGCCGACCTGACGGCCACCCTTCACCTCGAAGCTGAAGACCGAGCCCGGTCCCTTCGGCAGGTACTTGTTCGCGCGCTCGTGGTGCGGGTGGGCCGGGAGTCCGGCCCAGTTGACGGCGGCGATGCGCGGGTCGGCGTCGAGCCACTCGGCGACGATCCGCGCGTTGTCGACGTGGGCCTGGATCCGGAACGGCAGCGTCTCGACACCCTGGGCGAGGAGGAAGGCCGAGTGCGGTGCGAGCGCCGGACCGATGTCGCGGAGCTGCTCGGCGCGCAGCCGGGTGAGGAAGGCGTACTCGCCGAAGTTGCCCGACCACTGCAGGCCGCCGTAGCTCGGGACGGGCTGGCCGAACAGGGGGAACTTGTCGGTGTTCCAGTCGAAGCGCCCGCTCTCGACGACGACGCCACCGAGGGTCGTGCCGTGGCCGCCGAGGAACTTGGTGGCCGAGTGCGTGACGATGTCGGCGCCCCACTCGATCGGGCGGTTGAGGTAGGGCGTCGCGATGGTCGAGTCGATGATGAGCGGAATGCCGTGTGCGTGCGCGACGTCGGCGAGGCCCTCGATGTCGGCGATCTCGCCCGAGGGGTTCGCGACCGTCTCGGCGAAGACGAGCTTCGTGTTCTCCTGGATGGCGGCGGCGTAGTCGGCGGCGTCGGAGGACTGCACGAAGGTGGTCTCGATGCCGAACCGGCGGAGGGTGACGTCGAGCTGGGTGATCGAACCGCCGTAGAGGTTGGCCGAGGCGACGATGTGGTCGCCCTGTCCGGCCAGCGAGGCGAAGGTGATGTACTGCGCGGCGAGGCCGGAGGCGGTCGCGACGGCACCGAGGCCGCCCTCGAGGCTGGCGATGCGCTCCTCGAAGCTCGCGACCGTCGGGTTGGCGAGGCGGGAGTAGATGTTCCCGTACTTCTGCAGGGCGAAGCGGGCGGCGGCGTCGGCGGTGTCGTCGAAGACGAAGGCGCTCGACTGGTAGATGGGCAGCGCCCGTGCGCCGGTCACCTGGTCGGGGATGTTGCCCGCGTGGATCGCACGCGTGCGGAAGCCATACTCACGATCTGCCATGCGTTCACGCTACCGGAGCACCGTCGAGCGCTTCACCGTGCTGCAACATTGCGTCGCATTCGACCGCACTGCACAGGGCCTGCCCAGGGCGTCGGCGTATCGTGTGGGACACAGCCCTCATCGGGCTGCCGGACGAGGGCGCAGTACCCGGAACGCGACAAGACTGACCACTGGGGAGTGATCGTCATGTCTTGGATCGTACTCATCGCGTCCGGGGTCCTGGAAGCCGTCTGGGCCACCGCGCTCGGCAAGTCCGAGGGCTTCACGAAGCTCTGGCCGACCGTGACGTTCGCGGGGGCGCTCGTGCTCAGCATGGCCGGCCTCGCCTGGGCCATGCGCGACATCCCGGTGGGCACCGCCTACGCGGTCTGGGTCGGGATCGGCGCAGCGCTCACCGTCGGATACGCCATGACCTTCGGCGGCGAGCAGCTGTCGGTCGTCAAGGTGCTGCTCATCCTCGGGCTCATCGGCTGCGTCATCGGCCTGAAGATCGTGGGCGGCGAGCACTAGCCGCGCTGGTCGGGCACGCACCCCTTCCTCAGGCCAGGTGCACCGCTCCGAGCGCGAGCACCGCGATGAGGAGCCAGGAGACGAGCCCGACGACGAGCGCGCGCCACCCGGTGGTGACGAGCGTGCGGACGCGGATCGCGGCGCCGAGTGCGAAGAGCGCCATCGCCAGCAGTGCGGTCTGCACGCCGTCGGCGACGTCGAGGACGAGCTCGGGCACCGGGAGCAGGGTGCGGACGAGGACCGCGGCGATGAAGCCCGCGACGAACAGCGGGACGATCGGCGGTCGGGCTGCGGTCGCGGTCCCGTCGGCATCGACCTGAGCACCGGCGCCGGCCGACACCGCCAGGAGTCGGCGGCGCTCGATCGTCGCGGCGGCGGCGACCATGGGGGCGAGGAGCACGACGCGGGTCAGCTTGACGACGACGGCGATCGCGAGTGCGCTCGTGCCGGCGATCTGGGCGGTCGCGACGACCTGACCCACGTCGTGCACGCTCGCCCCCACCCAGTGACCGAACTGCTCGTCACTGAGCCCGAGTGGGCCGCGGAGCGCCGGGAGGACGAAGATCGCGAGGGTCCCGCAGAGGGTGACGAGCGCGACGGGCGTCGCCTGCTCCTCGTCCTTCGCCTTCACGACGCCGCTCATCGCGCCGATGGCGGAGGCGCCGCAGATGGAGAAGCCCGTGGCGATGAGGAGCGGTTCGGGGCCCGCGAGCCCGAGTCTCCGGCCGAGCCAGAGGGTGACGAAGAAGGTGACGACGACGATCGCGACCGTGGTGGCGAGCGTGACCCACCCGAGGCCGGCGATGTCGACGAGGCTCAGCTTCAGCCCCAGCAGGACGACACCGATCCGCATGAACCGTTTCGCGCTCATGCCGAGTCCCGGCTTCAGGACGCCCGCCGCGAGCCGCTGGAACGCGGGGAGCTGGCCCACCACCATGCCGAGCAGGACGCTCGCGGTCAGCAGCGGGACGACCGGCAGGAGGGTGTGGAGGCCCAGGGCGGCGAGCGCCGCTGCACCGGCGACGAGCACCCCTGGGAGCGCCTTCATCGTCGTCCTCCCGTCACACCCATGACGGCAACCAGGCGTGCAGGTGCCAGAACCAGTAGGGCACGGTGATGGCGGTCCAGAGCGGATACCAGAAGATGCTCAACAGCGTCGTGATGGTCACGAACACCCCGATGACGCCGACGCCGGCGAACCGTCGTTCCTCCGGGTCGTCGCGGGACCCGAGGATCTTCCCGATCGCGAAGACGAGCGCCAGGATGAGGTACGGCTCGAAGACGATCGTGTAGAACTGGAACACCGTCCGGTTCAGGTAGAGCAGCCAGGGCAGGTACCCCGCTGCGACCCCGAGGACGATCAGCCCGACCTGCCACTCGCGGTACCGGACGAGCCGGTAGACGCAGTACCCGAGCGCGACGGCGGCGCCCCACCAGATGAGCGGGTTGCCGATCGAGGTGATCGCGGAGGAGCAGGCGTCCCACGCGCAGCCGTCGGTCCCGGTGGCGGGGGACTGGTAGTACATGCTCGTCGGCCGGATCATGAGCAGCCAGCCGAGCGGGTTCGCGGCGTAGGGGTGCGGGGTGCTGAGGCCGACGTGGAAGCTGTAGGCGCTCTGGTGGTAGTGCAGGAGGCTCTGGAACCAGTGGGGGACCCACGCGAAGGTGCCGGTCCAGGCGTTGCCCACCGCGTCCGCCCACTGGCGGTCGTACCCGCCGGACGTCCTGATCCACCCGGTCCAGCTGGCGAGGTACACGACGGCGGCCACGGGGACGAGGGTCACGAAGGACACGGGGCCCTGCTTGAGGACCGCCGCGCTCGCCCACAGGCTGAGGCCCAGTCGGCGGCGGAGCAGGAGATCCGTGACGATCACGTACACGCCGAACGCGGCGAGGAAGTACAGTCCGTTCCACTTGACCGCGGTGGCCGCGCCGAACGCGACCCCTGCGGCGAGCAGCCACGGCCGCCACCAGAGGACGGGACCCCAGGCCGGATCGGCGCCCCTCGCCCGGGCTGACGCGACCTTCGCCGCCAGGCGTGACGCGTGCCACGACCGGTCCAACAGGATCGCGCCGAATCCCGCCAGCACGAAGAACATGACGAAGTTGTCGAGCAGCGAGACCCGGGCCATGACGATCGCGTGCCCGTCGATCGCGAACAGGAACCCGGCCAGGACGGCGAGGATCGACGAGGTGAACAACCGCTTGGCGATGAGCGTGACGAGCAGGACCGCGAGCGTTCCGGCGATCACGGTGGAGATGCGCCACCCGGTGCTGTCGTCGATGCCGAACACGGCGATGCCGAGCGCGATCAGCCACTTGCCGAGTGGTGGGTGCACGACGTAGGACGGATTCGTGCTCGGGCTGCCCGCGTCGCCGTTCGCGAAGCCCTCGTCGGCCCCGTCCGGCCAGGTGCTCTCGTAGCCGTTCAGCCACAGCGACCACGAGTCCTTCACGTAGAAGGTCTCGTCGAAGACGAGCGAGTGCGGGTGACCGAGGTTCCAGAACCGCAGCACGAACGCGAGGAGCGTCACGGCGGCTGGGCCGCCCCAGATCCAGAGCTTCCGGCGGCGCTCGGTGCGGAGCATCCGCTCCCACCAGCGGTCGAGGCGGGATCCCGTCACAGGGGCTTCCAGAAGATCGACCGACACCGTCTCATCTAACCACCCCGACCGGATGGGAGACTGGTCCGGTGATCATCCTCGGAGCGACCCCCATCGGCAACCTCGGCGATGCGTCGCCACGACTCCGGGAGGCGCTGGCCGCGGCGGAGGTCATCGTCGCCGAGGACACCCGGACGGCCATCCACCTGCTGCGCGCCCTCGGTGTGGAATCGCGGCCGCGGCTCATCGCCATGCACGACCACAACGAGCGCGAACGCGCGGCCGAGATCGTCGAACTGGCCCGTGAGACCGACGTCCTCGTGCTCAGCGACGCCGGCATGCCGACCGTGTCCGACCCCGGCTTCCACCTCGTCGACGCGGCGGCGGCCGCAGACGTCCAGGTCACCGCGATCCCCGGACCGTCGGCGGTCGTGACGGCGCTCGCCGTGTCCGGCCTCGCGACCGACCGCTTCACCTTCGAGGGGTTCCTCCCGCGGAAGCCGGGCGACCGACGCAGCAGCCTCCGAGCGCTCGCGACCGAGCCGCGCACGATGGTGTTCTTCGAATCGCCCAACCGACTCGCCTCCTCCCTCGAGGACATCGCCTCCGTGCTCGGAGCCGATCGTCGCGTGGCCGTGTGCCGGGAGCTCACCAAGCTGTTCGAGGAGGTCAAGCGGGGGACGGCCGCTGAACTGGCCGAATGGGCGTCCGGGGGTGTGAAGGGCGAGATCTGCATCGTCATCGCCGGTGCTGAGGCCGTCGAGGCCGATCCGGCCACCGCGCTCGAGCAGGTACTCGCGCTCGTGGCCTCGGGCACACGCCTGAAGGACGCCTCCAACGAGGTCGCCGAGGCCACCGGCCTCTCGAAGCGCGACCTGTACCAGGCGGCCCTCGCAGCCCGGCCTCCGAAGGCGTCGCCGGACGCGCAGGTGCGTCCCGCGCCGTAACAGGCACGGTGGCGACGCCCGCTCGTCCTAGGATTGACCCCATGGCCGACGGCACCTCGTTCTACATCACCACGCCCATCTTCTACGTCAACGATGCCCCGCACATCGGGCACGCCTACACGGAGGTGGCCGCGGACGTCCTCGCGCGCTGGCACCGTCAGGCCGGCGACCGCACCTGGTTCCTGACCGGGACCGACGAGCACGGCCAGAAGATCCTGCGCACGGCGACCGCGAACGGCGTGACGCCGAAGGAGTGGGCCGACAAGCTCGTGAGCGAGTCCTGGTACCCGCTGCTCGACACGATCGACATCTCGAACGACGACTTCATCCGCACGACGGACGTGCGGCACGAACAGAACGTCCAGCTCTTCCTCCAGCGCCTGTACGACGCCGGCTTCATCTACACCGGTGAGTTCGAGGGGTACTACTGCGTCGGCTGTGAGGAGTACAAGCAGGAGAGCGACCTCGTGCAGGGCACCGGCGAGTACGTCGGGCAGCTCGTGTGCGCGATCCACTCGAAGCCGGTCGAACTGCTCCAGGAGAGCAACTACTTCTTCCGCATGAGCGACTTCGCCGAGCGCCTGCTGGCCCTCTACGAGGAGCGACCGGAGTTCGTGCAGCCGGAGTCGGCGCGCAACGAGGTCATCCAGTTCGTGCGCCAGGGGCTCAAAGACCTGTCCATCTCCCGCTCGACCTTCGACTGGGGCATCAAGGTCCCGTGGGACGAGAGCCACGTCGTCTACGTGTGGTTCGACGCCCTGCTCAACTACATCACCGCCGCCGGGTACGGCTCCGACGAGGAGGCGTTCGCCGAGCGCTGGCCCGCCACGCAGATCGTCGGCAAGGACATCCTGCGGTTCCACGCGGTCATCTGGCCGGCCATGCTCATGGCCGCCGGGCTCGAGGTCCCGAAGCGGGTCTTCGGTCACGGCTGGCTGCTCGTCGGCGGCGAGAAGATGTCGAAGTCGAAGCTCACCGGTATCGCACCGAGTGAGATCACCGACACCTTCGGATCCGACGCGTTCCGCTACTACTTCATGCGCGCCATCGCGTTCGGGCAGGACGGTTCGTTCAGCTGGGAGGACCTCTCCGCGCGGTACCAGGCGGAGCTCGCGAACGGCTTCGGCAACCTCGCGTCGCGCGTGCTCGCCATGGTGACGCGGTACTTCGACGGCGTCGTGCCGGCGAGCGGCCCCGCCGGACCGGCCGACGTGGCCATCCAGGAGACGGTCGCCCGGGCTGCTGCGGACGCCGACGCCGCGATCGAGCGCCTCGCCATCCAGGACGCGCTCGCGGCCATCTGGCGGATCGTCGACGAGCTGAACGGCTACATCACCGAGCAGGAGCCGTGGGCGCTCGCGAAGGACGAGGCCAAGCGGGAGCGGCTCGGCACCGTGCTCGCCACGGCGGTCGAGGGCCTGCGCGCCCTGTCGGTCCTGCTCCACCCCTTCGTCCCGAAGGCGACCACCAAGCTGTGGTCCGCCCTCGGCGCTGAAGCCGCCCTCGGCGAGCTCGGCGCACAGCGCATCGGCGACGTCGGCACCTGGGGGCAGCTGCCCGCCGGCACCTCGGTGGCAGGGCTCGAGCCCCTGTTCCCGCGGATCGAGGCCGTCGCCGAATGAGCGGGGGCGTCGCGCCGGATCCGGCCGCCACACCGCACCTGCGGCAGCGCGAAGCGGGGGAGCGGAAGCAACTGAGCTACCCCGAGGCACCTGAGGCGCTGCCGGTCGCGGTCTACGACAACCACACGCACCTCGAACACGCCGACGGCGACGCCCCGCTGACCCCGTCCGAGCACTTGGACCGTGCGGCCTCCGTCGGGGTCCGCGGCATCGTGCAGGTCGGCACCGACGTCGAGACCTCGCGTTGGTCGGCGGCGATCGCCGCTCGTGACCCCCGCGTGCTCGCGGCGGTCGCGATCCACCCCAACGACGCACCGGACCTCGACCGCGCGGGCACCCTGGACGAGGCGCTGGCCGAGATCGACCGTCTGGCGGCGGAGCCTCGCGTCCGCGCCGTCGGCGAGACCGGCCTCGACTTCTTCCGCACCGAGGAGGACGGCCGCGCGGCGCAGTTCGCATCGTTCGAAGCGCACATCGCCATCGCGAAGCGCCACGGTGTCGCACTGCAGATCCACGATCGCGACGCCCACGACGAGGTCGTCGAGACGCTCCTCCGAGTGGGCGCTCCGGAACGCACCGTCTTCCACTGTTTCTCGGGCGGCCCGGAGCTCGCCGAGCTGTGCGCCGAGCACGGCTGGTACGCCTCCTTCGCCGGGACGGTCACGTTCAAGAACGCCGCACCGCTGCGTGAGGCGCTCGCGATCATGCCCCGCGAGCTGATCATGGTCGAGACCGACGCGCCCTACCTCACGCCCGCCCCGTTCCGCGGTCGGCCGAACGCGCCGTACCTCCTCCCGTACACGGTGCGCGGCATGGCCCAGCACCTGGGTGAGGACGTCGCCGCGTTCGCGACGCAGCTCGCGACGAACACCGAGCGCGTCTACGGCTCCTGGGCCGACTGAGCGACTGAGCCCGTCACCGAGCCTCGCGCCCGTCGCCCGACGAGGACCGGCTCCCCGATCAGGGATACTGGAGGGATGACCGCCTCCGTCGCCCTGCTCGGCCCCGCCGAGATCCGAGATCTCGCCACCCTGCTGGACGTGACGCCGACGAAGAAGCTCGGTCAGAACTTCGTCATCGACGCGAACACCGTCCGCAAGATCGTGTCGGTCGCGCACGTCGCTCCGGGCGACGTCGTCGTCGAGATCGGCCCCGGCCTCGGCTCGTTGACGCTCGGCCTGCTCGAGGCCGACGCGAGCGTCGTCGCCGTCGAGATCGACGGTCGGCTCGCCAAGCAGCTGCCGCTCACCGTGGGGGAGATGGCACCGGGCATGATCGACCGGTTGTCGGTCGTCCACGAGGACGCGATGCGCATCGAGGAACTCCCGGCGCAGCCCAACCGACTCGTCGCCAACCTGCCGTACAACATCTCCGTGCCCGTCCTCCTGCACTTCCTGGAGCACTTCACCTCGCTGACGGCCGGTGTCGTCATGGTGCAGGCCGAGGTCGGCTACCGGCTCGCCGCCGGCCCGGGGAGCAAGGTCTACGGCGCACCGAGCGCGAAGGCCGCCTGGTACGGCGCGTGGCGCATCGCCGGCCAGGTGAGCCGCCAGGTGTTCTGGCCCATCCCGAACGTCGACTCCGTGCTCGTCGGATTCGAGCGGCGCAGCGACGTCATCGGCACCGAGGAGGAGCGCATCAAGACCTTCGCGCTCATCGACGCGGCGTTCCAGCAGCGTCGCAAGATGCTCCGGCAGGCACTCGGGAGCGTCCTCGGCAGCTCCCAGGCCGCGACGGAGCAGATGGAGGCCGCCGGAGTGAAGCCGACGGCACGCGGCGAGGAGCTCACGGTCCACGACTTCCTGTCGATCGTGCGTGCGGGACGATAACGTTGGCGCATGACCGCTGATGCTCGATTCCCGCTGAACGTCCCCGACATCCACCGCCCGTACGCCGCGGCGGACGACCGCTACGCGCGGAACGACTACCGCCAGGTCGGCACCTCGGGGCTCTTCCTCCCGCCGATCTCGCTCGGCCTCTGGTACAACTTCGGCGACAACCGGCCGTTCGACGGGCAGCGCGCGCTCCTGCGCCACGCGTTCGACCACGGCATCACCCACTTCGACCTCGCGAACAACTACGGCCCGCCCTACGGCTCCGCCGAGACGAACTTCGGTCGCATGATGCGCGAGGACTTCGGTCCGTACCGCAACGAGCTCATCATCTCCTCGAAGGCCGGTTACGACTTCTGGCCAGGCCCGTACGGCAACTTCGGTTCGAAGAAGTACCTGACCGCGAGCCTCGACGAGTCGCTCGAACGGATGGGTCTCGACTACGTCGACATCTTCTACTCGCACCGGGTCGACGAGGTCACGCCCATCGAGGAGACCGTGGGCGCGCTCGACGCGATCGTGCGCTCCGGCAAGGCCCTGTACGTCGGCATCTCGTCGTACTCGGCCGAGCGGACGGCCGCCGCACACGCCGTCGCTCGCGAGCTCGGCACGCCGCTCGTGATCCACCAGCCGTCGTACTCGATCCTCAACCGCTGGGTCGAGGACGGCCTCACCGAGGTGCTGACCGAGACCGGCCTCGGCGCGATCGCGTTCGTGCCGCTCGCGCAGGGGCTGCTCACCGACAAGTACCTCGGCGACGGCCCGGCCGAACGTGCGACGAACCGTCCCTCCCTGCCCGACCGCCAGGTGAGCGAGGAGATGGCGACCCGCCTCCGGTCCCTCAACGACATCGCCGTGGAGCGCGGGCAGACCCTCGCGCAGATGTCGCTCGCCTGGGTCCTGAACAACCCCGCGATCACCTCCGCCCTCATCGGTGCCTCCCGCCCCGAGCAGCTCGACGAGAACCTGGCGGCGCTCGACGGCCCCGCGTTCACGACCGAGGAGCTCGAGGAGATCGACCGACTCGCGGAGGGCGCCGACGTCAACATCTGGGCGGACTCCTCCGACAAGTGACGCGGTCTGAGGCGCCTGCTCGATCGACTAACTTGGAACAATGACCACCGAGGCCATCCTCAAGCACGTCCACGTGCGAGCACCGGGGAAGATCAACGTCTTCCTCAAAGTCGGCGAAGTGATGGACGACGGCTACCACGACGTCGCGACCGCGTACCAGGCGATCTCGCTGTACGAGGACGTGCACGCGTACCCGGCCGACGACTTCAGTGTGTCGTTCTCCGGCTCGGTGGACGTGTCGGGTGTGCCGACCGACACGAGCAACCTCGCCATCCGCGCCGCGAAGGCCCTCGCGAGACGGACCGGGTACCGCGGCGGTGTCCGGCTCGAGATCGAGAAGCACGTGCCGGTCGCCGGCGGGATGGGCGGCGGCTCAGCCGACGCCGCGGCCACGCTGCTCGCCTGTGACGCCCTCTGGGGGACCGAACGCAGCCGCGACGACCTCCTGGCGCTGGCGGCACGCCTCGGCGCCGACGTGCCCTTCGCCCTGCTCGGCGGCACCGCTGTCGGCACCGGCCGCGGCGACCAACTGAGCAGTGCGTTGGCCAAGGGGCAGTTCGAGTGGGTGCTCGCCCTCGCCGACTTCGGCATGTCGACCCCGCAGGTCTACCAGGAGCTCGACGCCCACCGGGCGCGGCACATCCTCGACATCTCTCCGTCCGGTCGCCAGCCGACGGTCGACGCCGCGGTGCTCCAGGCGTTGCGGGCGGGCGACGCCCACCTCCTCGGCGAGGTCCTCTACAACGACCTGCAGGCCGCCGCGCTGCAGCTGCGCCCGGTGCTGGGCGAGGTGCTCGAGTTCGGCGACTCCCAGGGCGCCCTCGGCAGCCTCGTCTCCGGCTCCGGGCCGACGATCGCCTTCCTGGCTGCCGACACCGACGACGCCGTCGAACTGCAGGTGACGCTCGCCTCGTCCGGGCTGAAGGTCATCCGTGCCCACGGACCGGTCCACGGCGCCCGTATCGTCTCGCAGAGCTGAGACGCGGCCCGCACGACACGAAGCAGCCCCGGTCGGAGATCCGACCGGGGCTGCTGTGCGAGGTGGCGCGGTTCAGGCCGCGACGCCGCGCACGCGGAGCGAGTTCTCGATGATCGTGAGCCCCTCCATGCCGGGGAGCTTGGCGATGTGCCCGTCGATGCGGCGCACCTCGGCCAGGCCGTCCTCGTCGCCGAAGAGGTGGCCCATGACGTGCGTGACCTCGGAGTCGGGCATGACGCCCGAGCCGACGGGGCCCCACACCTTGCGGAGCAGGAAGCGGGTGAGTCGACGTGCGCTCTTCGACGACTCCAGGCGCGCCTTGGCCTGGCTCGCGTAGAACGCCACGTGACGCGTCTCCTGCTTCGCGATCCGCTTGAGGAGCACCGAGAGCACCGGGTGCCGCTCCAACTGCGCGAGGCGGGTGTACGCGGCGGTCGCGGACCACTCGTTCGCCGCGCCCCAGCTCATGTGCACCGCGATGAAGTCGGTGCCAACGAGGTTGCCGAGGATCGACTGCTTGATGGGGTCGAGGCGGTCCTTCCAGCCGAGCTTCAGGCGCGTCGCCTTGAGCTCGTCGAAGTCGACCGTGATGTCGTGGGCGGCGAGGACGGCGGCGAGCGCCTCCCCGTGCCAGAACTCCTCACGGTTCCACATCGTCATGAACGCGCCGACGTCGTCGTCCTCGTGGGACGGCGTCATGAGCATGTCGCGCAGGTAGCAGACCGTGTGGTACTCGATGTCGCACATGTAGCGCAGGCTGCGCAGGGTGGAAGCGGGGAGCGGGTTCGTCTTGAACTCGTCGAAGTCGAGGTCGCTCCAGTTCACCGAGACACTCGTCTCGGTGAACTTGTCGATGTCAAACGCCATGTGCGGTGGGGCGGTCGGGGATCGTGTCCTCGGCCGTCCGCTCTCCTCTCGGCTGTGCGGGGCGCGGTGCGCGGGTCAGTTCGTCTTCGGAGCGGACGCCTCCGGTGGTTCGTGCCCATTCTCGCACCGTCCACCGGCCGGCCTGCGCCAGCTTGTACAGGGTGTGGTCGGGGTTGACGGCGACCGGGTTCCCGACCAGCTGCAGCCAGGCGGCGTCCGCATGGGAGTCGCCGTAGCCGTAGGAGTGCGCGAGGTCCATGCCGTGCTGCTCGGCGTACTGCGTGAGCCAGGCGCCGCGCGCTTCGTCGACGAGCGGCGGGCTGTCGAGGTAACCCGTGAGGCGTCCGTTCTCGGCGTGCATCGCCCCGGCCACGACCTCGTCGAAGAACGGCTCGAGCGGAGCCGTCATGAGGTCGATGGTGCCGGTGACGAGGATCGTCCGGTGACCGGCCGCCCGGTGCGCGGCGATCTGCTCGAGCGCCTGGGGGAGGAGGCGGGACCGGACGGCCTTGCCGAAGCCGCCCCGGACGATCTTCTCGAGCTGCGCCACGTCGACGCCCTCGTAGCGACGCATGAACGTGCGGATGAACTCACCGCGGTCGCGGAGTTCAGCACCGATGTACCCCGGCATGGACGCGCCGAGCGCGGCGATCTCGATGGGCCAGCGCGACCGCGAGGTCGCGGCGAGCCGCAGCCAGAGGTACTGCTCGATGAGGTTCCAGGCGAGCACCGTGCCCTCGAGGTCGAACACCGCGAGGACGTCGTCGCGCACGGGCAGGATCTTCTGCTGCTTCGCGGCGCCCGCCTTGCGGTTGGCGAAGGCGCGGGTCAGGGTCGTGACGGCGGGGAAGTGGATGCGCTGGAAGTAGTCGTCCCAGTCGATCGTGGTGACGTCGAACCCGCGGTCCGCCTGCTGCTCGGGCGTCAGCGAGGCGTGCAGGGCACGGGTGCGCTGGTCGTCGAAGACGATCTCGCTCTGCACGTAGGAGCGGTAGAGCCCGGTGAAGTCGCGGAGCGAGCCGAGGTCGCTCGACGCCTTGCGGATCCGGTCCTGCCACCCGCGGGTGGTCGCGTTCGCCGGCAGGTGGGAGACGACCCGGCCGGCCGCCGTCGTCGCCTTCTGCCGCCGGTCGATGGAGCGCTCGATCGCGCGCCCGCCGGGGAAGTTCCAGGTCGGCACACTGATGTCACCGGCGTCCGCCGGGATCGGGTGCTCCGTGAAGTAGCTGTGCACGTTCGCGTACATCTTGTGGAACGGCAGCGGGTTGCTGGCTCCGGAGCTCACGTGGAAGTAGCGCGCCGCAGCCGGCTCCGGCGGGGTCTGGGCCGCTGCGAGGATCGCGTTGACGACGAAGTCGACGGGGATGATGTCGAGCACGCTGTCGGGGAGGCCCGGGAAGTCGGGCAGCTGTCCGCGCCCGTAGGCGATGATCAGCGGGTCGGCGACCTTGTAGCCGTCGATCCAGCCGGGGAACGGGTGCGCGAGTGCACTCTCGATGATCGACGGGCGCACGACGGAGAGTCGGTTTCCCTCGCCGGCCCAGCGCTCTTCGGCGACCCGCTCGGCCATCGCCTTCGTGAAGGTGTAGACGTCGGTCCAGCCGAGGCTCTCGGCGCGTGCACGGCCGTGGGCGACGAGTCGGGCGTCGACCCAGGCGATGCGTGCGGCCTCGGCGGCGTTCGAGACGGCCTGGGGGCCGGCCTTGCCGTGCTCGCGACGGGCGGTCTGCATGAGCTTGCGCAGGACCTCCGGACGACGGGACGACTCCTCGGTGCGGACGCGTGCCGAGCGGGCGGCCTCGGCCTCGACGCGCCAGTCGACGTCGTGCGCGAGGCTGCGTTCCGGCTGGATGCCCTTCCGCGTGCCGCCGACGTAGGCGGTTGAGACGTGGACGACGTGCGGGGTCGCGCCGCTCTTCGCGAGCGCCGCGTACAGGGTGGTCGCGCCGCCGACGTTCGTGGCGAAGGCCTCGTCGATCGGCGGGTCGAAGGAGACGGTCGACGCGCTGTGGATGACGACGTCGAGGTCGGCCGGCAGCGCCATCTCGTCGAGGCCACCCTCGATCACACTGACGCGCTCGGCCACGATCGCCGCAGCGGCTTCGGCGCCGACGCGTTCGCGCCAGGCCTTGAACACCGGCTTGCGGAGCAGGGTCTGGAGACGGTCGCTCCCGCGGACCGACCCCTTCTTCCGGATGAGCAGGCTGACGCGGGTGGTCGGGTGATCGGCGAGCAGGCGCTCGAGCACCGCCTGCCCGAGGAAGCCGGTGCCGCCGGTGACGAGCACGTGCGCGCCGTCGAGGGCATCCGGGGCGGTGGCGGGCTGCTGAGCCTCCGGCTCCTGAGCGTCGGGCTGTTCGGCGTCTGGGGTGGGGTTGTCGGTCATCGGTTCTCCTCGAGGCTGCCGCGGCGTCCGCGGCGGGCAAGTCTGGCGGCGAGATGGAGGCCCGACTGACCGGGCAGCGCGTCGATCGACGCGTCGATGCCGAGGACGGCGGGGTCGCTCCAGGTGGCGGTGCTGCGGAACACGAGCGCGGCGAACCGCGCCGTCTGTCGGGGGCCGTTCGCATCGGAGCCGGTGGGCCACACGGCGTTCCGGATGCGGCGACGGGTGATGCCCTGCGCACGGGGCGATGCGGCGAGGCGGTCGCTCGCCTGAGCGGTGAAGAACTCGAGGTGCCGGGCCTTCGTCTCGAGGATCTCGTCGACGAGGCGGTCGAGCACGGGGTGCGGCTCGCGCTCGCGCACCGCACGGTAGGCCGCGTGGGTGATGAGGTCGTCGATCGTCCCGATCGTCATGTGCCAGGCGATGATGTCCTCGCCGAGCACGTTCGCGATGAGGGCCTGGCCGATGGGCGCGAAGCGGTCGCGCACACCGTGGACGGTGCGCCGGAGACCCGTCGAACGCGTCTTGTCGCGCGGGGTCCCGTTCGCCTTGAGGACGGTGTCGAGGGTGTCGGTGATCCAGTATTTCTCGTACGCCCAGGTGATGAGGAACGCGGTGACTCTGGCGTCCTTATGGGTGGGGGTGACGAGCACCCCGCGGAGGTACTGCATGGTCGCGCGCTCGATGTCCGACAGGGCGCGGAGCAGCGCGACCGTCTCAGCACTCAGCGGCGTCTCGGCGAAGGCCGCGGCGTCGATCTCCTTGCGACGACTGCCGACGGCGGACTTCGCGTAGTCGCGGACGCTGAACCCGTGGGCAGGCCGCAGCATGGCGCTCTCCTGCTCCGCGTCCTCGAGGGCCGCGGGTGCTGTTCCGCGCGGCGAATCCCGGTTCACCATGGCGTCTCCGTTCCGTGACGATCCGACCTCATCACTGTAGCTTGCAACGATACGCAACGCGTAGCGTATTCTGATCCCCATGGCTACAGCTCTCGTCACCGGTGGGACGTCCGGCATCGGTGCCGCGTTCGCCACGGCGCTCGCCGGACGGGGCTTCGACCTGGTGCTCGTCGCCCGTGACGTCGGGCGGCTCGAGCGATCGGCCGAGCGGCTGCGCGCGACCGGTCGCACCGTCGAGGTGATCAGTGCCGACCTCTCGGACCGCGCCGACGTCGCGAGACTCGCCGCACGGATCGAGGATCAGGCGTCGCCGATCGAGGTCGTCGTGAACAACGCCGGGTTCGGTGTGCACGCCCGCCTCACCGATCCCGACACGAGCGAGCTCGACAACGCGATCGAGGTCATGTGCCGGAGCGTCACCACGCTCTCGGGCGCCGCGGCCCGCGCCATGCGGGAACGCGGACGCGGCACCATCATCAACGTCTCGAGCACGGCGGGGTACATCACCACCGGCGGTTACTCGGCGGTGAAGGCGTTCGTCACCACCTACACCGAGGCGCTCGCGGTCGAGCTCGCCGGCTCGGGTGTCCGCGTCACGGCCCTGTGCCCCGGGTGGGTCCGCACCGAGTTCCACGATCGCGCCGGCATCAGCACCCGATCGATCCCGTCAGGTCTGTGGATCGATGTGGACCGGCTCGTCGCCGACGCCCTCCGCGACGCCGGGAGAGGGGTCGTCGTCTCCATCCCGAGCTTCCGCTTCAAGGCCCTCATGGCCCTCGTCAAGTTCGCGCCCCGTGCGTCCATCCGGTGGATCTCCGGCCGGATGTCCTCGAGCCGTCGAGCCGCCAACGCCGCCCAGTCAGGAGCCCACCGATGACCGCAGAGCCGCGGTTCACCTCCTCCCTCCACGCCAACGCGCGGTTCGTCGCCCAGCGTCTGCTGTTGAAGCCGCTCGTCTGGTCGCTGACCCGCGTGACGGTGACGGGTCGCGAGCGCCTGTCGGGCGTGACCGGTCCGTACATCGTCGTCGCCAACCACCAGTCGCACCTCGATGCACCGCTCGTCGTCGGGGCGATGCCGCGTCGGCTCTCGCGCTACCTCGCCGCCGGTGTCGCCGCCGACTACTTCTTCGACGTCCCCGCCCGCCGCATCTTCGCCGCCCTCTTCTTCAACGCGTTCCCGGTCGACCGCTCGGGTGACCGCAAGCGTGCAGGCGTGTCACGGGAGCTGCTCGAGGCCGGCGTCCCGATCCTCATCTTCCCCGAGGGCGGCCGATCGCGGACGGGTGAGCTCGGCCGGTTCAAGCCCGGTGCCGCGGCACTCGCCACCCGCCAGGGCATCCCCTGCCTCCCGGTGGCCGTCCTCGGCACCCACTCCGCCATGCCGAAGGGTCGCAACTGGCCCGTCCCCGGACGACCGCCGGTGCGCGTCGTCTTCGGGCAACCGATCCACCCGCAGCCGAACGAGACGCCCGTCCAGCTCATGGACCGCGTCGTCGCCGAGATCGTCGCGCTGCGCGCCTCGGTCGAGCCGGGAGCACACGTTTCGATCGACACACCACGAAAGGAAGCCGGATGACGTCTGTGGAGCACATGAAGTGGTGGGGCTGGGGAGTCGAAGGGGTCGCCTTCGAGCACAGCAACAAGCCGGACTTCGCGCCGTTCGTGAAGCAGGCCGTCGGTCTCGACCTCCGGAAGCCGGCGCAGGCACACCTCAGCTTCGACGAGCTCACCGTCCCAGCATCGCGCGCGTCCGAGGAGTTCATCGCCGAGCTCTCGACGCTCGTCGGTCAGGGGCACGTGACCACGGACGACCAGGAACGCGTCGTCCACACCTACGGCAAGAGCATCCGCGACCTGCTCCGGATCCGCGCGAACGACCTGCCCCGCACGCCCGACCTCGTCGTCTACCCGGCTGATGAGGCCGAGGTCGCGTCGGTCGTCGCTGCAGCCGTCGCCGCAGACGCCGTGATCATCCCGTTCGGCGGTGGCACCAACATCGCCGGCTCGCTCGACCCGCAGCCGACGGAGGAGCGGGTCATCATCTCGCTCGACCTCGGCCGGCTCGACCGCGTCCTGTCGATCGACGAGGGCTCCGGTCTCGCCACCATCCAGGCCGGCGCGCAGGGCCCCTCGATCGAGGAGCAGCTGGGCGCCAAGGGCTGGACGATGGGCCACTTCCCCGACAGCTTCACGCACTCCACGCTCGGCGGATGGGTCGCGACCCGCTCCTCGGGCATGCAGTCCGACAAGTACGGCGACATCGCCGACATCACCAAGGGCCTGCGGATGGTGCGCCCGAACGGCATCGTGGCGATCCGCCCCGTCCCGAGTGCGTCGACCGGGCCGAGCGTCCGCGAGATGATCATCGGCAGCGAGGGTCGACTCGGCATCATCACCGAGGTCACCGTGCAGGTCCACCGGACGCCCGCCGTCCGCGAGGTCCTCGGCTACTTCTTCCCCACCTGGGAGGCCGGGCTCGCGGCGATGCACGAGATCGCGGAGAGCGACGCCAGCCCCTCGGTCACCCGGGTGTCGAACGCCCGGGAGAGCGGCTTCTCGCTCGCGACCCGCAAGGCCAGCACCGGCGTCTCGGCGCAGGTCACCAAGGGCCTCATGAAGGTGCTCACGGCCAGGGGCTGGGACCTCGAGCAGCTGTGCCTCTCCTTCATCGGCTACGAGGGCAGCGCGTCCCACGTGCGGTACGAGAAGGGCCTCGTCGGCTCGATCGTCCGGAAGCACGGCGGCATCGGCGTCGGCAAGGGCCCCGGTGCCCTCTACGACCAGAAGAAGTTCGACACCCCGTACCTGCGCGACTTCCTCCTCGACCGCGGAGCCGCGGCCGACGTCTCGGAGACCGCAGCGCCCTGGTCGCGCCTGCAGGAGGTCTACGACGCCGCGAACGACGCCGCCAACGCCGCGTACGACAAGCTCGGGGTGCACGGGTGGATCATGTGCCACCTCTCGCACTCGTACCACTCCGGTGCGTGCCTGTACTTCACCTTCGCGTTCATCACCGGCGACGACCCGATCGGCGAGTACGAGCAGGTCAAGTCGGCGATCCAGCAGGCCTTCGTCGACCACGGTGGCACGCTCTCGCACCACCACGCGGTCGGTGTCGAGCACTCGCCGTGGATGGAACAGGACATCTCGACCGAGGGCGTCGCGATCATGCGCGGCCTCTTCGACAGTGCTGACCCCGGCTCGAACTTCAACCCCGGCAAGATCCTCGCGGACTGAGTCGTTCCTCCGGTCCATGCGCGGTCTCCGGTCCCTGAGCCGTTCCTCCGGTCCCTGAGCCGTTCCTCCGGTCCCTGAGCCTGTCGAAGGGCGGGCTCAGGGCCGGAGCCGACCCGAGCGCGCCGCCGTCGCGGGTAGTCGGACGATGAGCGCACCGGGGTCGACGGTCAGCCTGGCCGCCGAGACCAGGCCGATGCCGTCGCCGTCTGCCTGGAACTCGGCGGGCGGTGAGACCGTCACGTCGATCCGTCGCACGCGCAGGTAGCGGAGCGCACCTCCGGCGGAGCCGGCCGTCTCGACGGCACTCGGCTGCACGCGGCTGCCCCGTGTCCGTCTGCCCTTGGAGAACCGGGCGACGGGATTGTTCGCGCGGTGCAGCCAGCGCGTGACCCGGACCCCGTCCCACCCCTCGAGGGACCGCACCATCAGGACGTCGAGTACACCGTCGTCGAGGAGTGCGTCGGGGAGGACGTCGAGGCCCGCCGAGACCGTGCCGCAGTTCCCGACGAACATCGTGTGCGTCCGTCCGCTCCGGATCGGTCCGCCGTCCTCCTTCCAGGAGACGCGAGGGCGGTCGCGGCGGAAGAGCCCGCGGATGATCGGGACGACGTAGGCGATCCAGCCGAAGCGGCGCTTGAGGACGGGGTCGGCGTAGGCCACCATGTCCGCGTCGACGCCGAAGCCCGACATGACGAGGAACGGGGTGCTGCGCCGGACGCCGTCGGGGTTCCGATATTCGATGACCCCGACGTCGACGCTCCGGTCCTCCCCGGTGAACGCGGCCCGCACCGCGGTGGCCGTGTCGATCGGGATCCCGGCGTTCCGGGCGAAGAGGTTCGCGGTGCCGACGGGGACGACGGCGAACGGCGTCCGGGTGTGACGCATCGCCCCTGCCACCTCGCGGACCGTCCCGTCGCCGCCGGCGGCGATCACGAGCGACGCGCCGTCTCCGAGCGCCTCCGCGACCTGGTCGACCGCGGTCGACCGCTCGCGGGTCGGGATCCAGCTCGTCGGGCCCCAGCCGGCCTCGGCGGCCGCGGCGTCGACGAGCCTCGTCACGCGCTCGAGCTGGATGCGCGTCGGGTTGTAGATCACCGCAGCGTGCGGCGGGGTGCTGCCTCGCGTCATGCGGCCAGTGCCGGCCAGAGGACGGACAGGACCTGGTCCGCCCAGTCGTCGTCCATGTCGGCGCCGCGGACGAGCTGTCCGAGGACCGCGCCGAGGAGGAGGGTCGCGACGAGGCGGCCGTCGAGTCCGGGCTTCAGATCGCCGGTGGAGATCCGTTCGTCGACCAGGTTGGACAGCGCGCGCGCCCGGTTCCTCGTGAGGTCGCGGAGCAGCGTCGAGAACTCCGGGTCGTCCTGGAGCAGGATCGACGCGATCGTGCCCCGGCCCACCACGTCCTCGATCATCGCCCGGGCTTCGTGGAGCAGCCAGGTGAAGGTGTCGTAGGTCGAGAGGTCCTCCGGGATCTCGACCGGGGTCTCCATGGCGCGCGCAACAGCCGCCGTGAGCAGCTCGGAGCGGTTGCGGTAGCGCCGATAGATCGTCGTCTTCGCGACACCGGTGGTCTCGGCGACCGCCTCGATGTTGACGGCGACGGAGCCGCGGGATCGCATCAGGTCGAGCGCTGCGTCGAGGATGCGGTCACTCATCTGTTGAGCGCGGGAGACGCGTCGGGAGACGGGCACCGACCAACCTCCTCCGTGCGCGGCAGGATCCGGTCGGGTCGGTCCGTTGCGCTACGCCCACCGTAGCGCAATCGTGGGGGCGCGCAAAGGGAGGGCGCTCAGTCCCAGCGGGGGTCGTCCGGGTCGGGGGAGTCCTCGCCGTCGGCGTCGGTCATGATCGTCGCTCCGTCGATCCAGGCGGCCAGGGCATCGCCGTGCAACTGGACGGGCGCCGGCGCGCCGAACAACTGCGGGTGCGTGACGGCGGCAAGCTGGCTGTCGCTCGCGAAGATCGACGACGTTGCCGAGCGGGCCCTCGTCGTCGACCGGATCGAAGTCGAGGACGACGGCGACGTGAGCGAACACCGTCAGGAGGGTGGCCGCCTGGCGCCGGGAGTAGTCGAAGGGGCTGCCGTCGAGGAGGTTCACCGCGATCACGCCGTCGGCCGCGGACCGCGCCGCCACCCGGCGGTAGAACTCGAGGCTCGCGACCCGACGATGGATCACCGCGGCGTCCCAGAGGTCGACGACGGTCACCTTCGCGTCCCGCCACGCCGTGACGTCCGCGTCGGTGGTGGTGGCTTCGTCGATCGGCTCGTCCGCGACGGCCCTGGCATCACCGAAGCGGACCTCGACCCGGTGGCCGTCCGGGAGCGGCAGCGCGTCCAGCATCCCGGCGTACAGCTCCGGCTCGAACTCGACGACGAGCTGCGGCGATCCCGGACGCGTCGCCTGGACATAGCGGGGGAGCGTCAGCGCGCCGGCACCGAGGTGGACGACGAAGAGCTCCTCGCCCGCCGGCGCCTCGGCGTCGATCACGCGGGCGATGTGCCGGATGTACGGGTACTCGAGCAAGCGGGGATCCGCGAGGGAGACCACCGACTGCGGGATGTCGTCGACGCTGAGCTCGTAGCGCAGCGTCCGCTTGTCGAGGAGGGTGATCCGGGCGTCGCGACGGCCGAACGGGAGCCGGCGGGAACGGGAGAACAGAGGCACCCGTGCAGCCTACGGTGCACGGGCGGTGGTCGACGCCCGGGCCCGGTATCGTTGACCGGATATGGCACACCTTCTCGGCGCTGAAGCGCTCCACCTCGAGTACCCGACCAAGGTCGTCTTCGACGGCATCACGATCGGGGTGAACGAGGGCGACCGCATCGGCATCGTCGGCCGCAACGGCGACGGCAAGTCCACGCTCCTCGGCCTCCTCGCCGGCCGCAAGGAGCCCGACTCCGGACGCGTGACGGTGCGCAACGGCGTCACGGTCGGCGTGCTCGACCAGTCCGACACCCTCGACCACGACAAGACCGTCGGACAGACCATCGTCGGCGGCTTCGACGAGCACGAGTGGGCGGGCGACCCGAAGGTCCGCGACGTCATCTCCGGCCTCGCCTCCGACATCGCCTGGGACGCCCTCGTCGCCGACCTCAGCGGTGGTCAGCGCCGCCGGGTCGCGCTCGCGGCCCTGCTCGTGGGCGACCACGACATCCTCTTCCTCGACGAGCCGACGAACCACCTCGACGTCGAAGGCATCACCTGGCTCGCGCAGCACCTCAACCGCCGCTGGTCGAAGAACTCCGGCGGCCTGCTCGTCGTGACCCACGACCGGTGGTTCCTCGACGCCATCTGCACGGCCACGTGGGAGGTGCACGACCGCATCGTCGAGCCCTTCGAGGGTGGGTACGCGGCGTACGTCCTGCAGCGCGTCGAGCGCGACCGCTCCGCCGCGGTGTCCGAGGCCAAGCGCCAGAACCTCATGAAGAAGGAGCTCGCCTGGCTGCGCCGTGGCGCTCCCGCCCGCACGGCCAAGCCGAAGTTCCGCATCGAGGCCGCCAACGCGCTCATCGCCGACGAGCCGCCCGTGCGCAACACGGTCGAGCTGGCCGGCATGGCGACCGCCCGCCTGGGCAAGGACGTCGTCGACATCCTCGACGTCACCGTGTCCTACGGCGACCGGACGGTCATCAAGGACGTCGAGTGGCGCATCGCCCCGGGCGAGCGCACCGGCATCCTCGGCGTGAACGGCGCCGGCAAGTCCACCCTCCTCGGGCTCGTCACGGGCGAGGTCGAAGCGACCGAGGGTCGCGTCAAGCGCGGCAAGACCGTGCAGGTCGCGACACTCACGCAGCAGCTCGACGAGCTCGCCGAGTACGAGCAGGACCGCGTGAGCGACGTCATCGGGCGCAAGCGCACGAGCTACGTGGCCGGCGGCAAGGAGATGACCCCGGGGCAACTGCTCGAACGCCTCGGCTTCACGAGTGCGCAGCTGTCGACGCCGGTGAAGGACCTCTCGGGTGGCCAGCGCCGCCGCCTGCAGCTCCTGCTCATCCTGCTCGACGAGCCGAACGTCCTCGTGCTCGACGAACCGACCAACGACCTCGACACCGACATGCTCGCCGCCATGGAGGACCTCCTCGACTCGTGGCCGGGCACCCTGCTCGTCGTCTCGCACGACCGGTACTTCCTCGAGCGGGTGACCGACCAGCAGTACGCGATCATGGACGGCCACTTCCGGCACCTGCCCGGCGGCATCGACCAGTACCTCGAGCTCAACGCCGGGACGGCCGGCAGCCGCTCCCAGGAGCACGACCGCCCGACGGCCTCCGGCGGTGGCCCGACCAAGAAGACGCCGAAGCTGAGCGGTGCGGAGCTCCGGAACGCGCAGCAGGAGATCAAGGCGATCGACCGCAAGCTCCACAAGCTCAACGGTCAGATCGAGCAGGCCCACGAGAAGGTCGCGGTCCACGACCAGAGCGACTTCGCCGGGATCACCGCGCTCGGCGCCAAGATCCAGGCCATGTACGGCGAGATCGCCGACCTCGAGGTCCGCTGGCTGGAGCTCTCCGAGCTCGTCGAGTAGTCCACTCGCGGCGGCCGGATCACCTCGATCGTCGCTCTGTTCCGAAGTGTTACGCACCGGTTCGTCATCCCTGCTAGGCCGACGTACCGTCGAATCAGCGTCCACCGGCGCGCACCACCCGAAAGAGGAATCACAGCAATGACCTTCTCGAAGAAGCTTCTGGCCGGACTGGCCATCATCCCCGCCATCGCGCTCCTCGCCGGATGCGCCGGCGGCTCAGGCGCAGGCGCCGCCGCTGAAGACAAGGGCACCGAGGCGAACCCCGTCAAGATCGGCGTCGTCGGCGCGAGCGACCCCTACTGGGAGACGTACAAGGAGGCCGCCGAGAAGGACGGCATCTACGTCGACATCGTCGACTTCGGCGAGTACACCCAGCCGAACCCGGCACTGACCGAGGGCGAGATCGACCTCAACCAGTTCCAGCACATCGTCTACCTCGCGCAGTACAACGAGGCGTCCGGTGAGGACCTCACGCCGATCGGTTCGACGGCGATCTACCCCCTCGGCCTCTACTCGACCAAGGTCGACAGCGTCAAGGACATCAAGAAGGGCGACACGATCGCCATCCCGAACGACGAGAGCAACCAGGCTCGTGCGCTCCTCGTCCTGCAGTCCGCAGGCCTGCTGGAGCTGAAGGACGGCGGCAACATCTTCTCGACGCCGGACGACATCATCGCCGACAAGTCGAAGGTCACCGTCACCTCGCTCGAGGCCTCGCTGACGCCGACCTCGCTGCCTGACGTCACCGGCGCGATCATCAACAACGACTTCATCAACGACTCCGGTCTGAAGGCGTCCGACGCGATCGCCGAGGACGACCCGTCCGACCCGAACGCGCTGCCGTACGTCAACATCTTCGCCGCGAAGGCCGCCGACGCCGACAACGAGACGTACGCGAAGCTCGTGAAGATCTACCAGGACACGAAGTCCGTCGTCGACGGCGTCGTGGAGAACTCCGGTGGAACCGCGGTTCCGCTGAAGACCCCGGTCAAGGACCTCGTGAAGTCGCTCGAGACCGTCCAGAAGGACATCAAGGCCAAGGGCTGATCCGACGTTCAGAGCGTTCCTGTGGGAGGCTGTCATCCGCTCCCACAGGAACGCTTCGTCGTTTCACCGCCTCCTGATCACCCGACACACCGAGGACACCCCCATGCCACTCGTCAGCCTCCGAGACGTCGCGAAGCGGTACCCGTCTCCGCAGAAGGGCGCCGCGCCGATCGCCGCGATCGACGGCGTCGACCTCGACATCGAGGCCGGTGACGTCTTCGGGATCATCGGCTACTCGGGAGCCGGCAAGTCGACGCTCGTCCGCCTCATCAACGCGCTCGAGCCCGCGACGTCGGGGAGCATCGTCGTCGACGGCACCGAGGTGACGACGCTCTCGGAGCGCGGTCTCCGCGACCTCCGCCTCGGCATCGGGATGATCTTCCAGCAGTTCAACCTCTTCAACTCCAAGTCGGTGCGGAAGAACATCGCGTACCCGCTCGAGGTCGCCGGACGTCCCCGCGCGGAGATCCGCACCCGGGTCGACGAGCTGCTGAAGTTCGTCGGGCTGTCCGACAAGGCCGACAACTACCCCGACCAGCTCTCCGGCGGCCAGAAGCAGCGCGTCGGCATCGCTCGCGCGCTCGCGACCTCGCCCCGGATCCTGCTCGCGGACGAGGCGACGAGCGCCCTCGACCCCGAGACCACGCAGGAGGTCCTGGCGCTGCTCAAGCAGGTGAACCGCGACCTCGGCGTGACCATCGTCGTGATCACCCACGAGATGGAGGTGATCCAGTCGCTCGCGACGAAGGTCGCCGTCATGGAGCGTGGCAAGGTCATCGAGCAGGGCGACGTCTTCGAGGTGTTCTCCGACCCGCAGCACGCCGCGTCCAAGCGCTTCGTGTCGACGGTCATCAAGGGCGTCCCGTCGCCGGCCGAGCTGGCGGTGCTCAAGGAACGACACGTCGGGCGCATCGTCACCCTGTCCTTCCGCGACGGCGACGCGTCGCAGGCGGGCGTCTTCCTCACGCTCGCGCAGGCGGGCGTCGACTTCGAGCTCGTCTACGGCGGGATCAACGACATCCAGGGTCGCGCGTTCGGCCACCTGACCCTCGCCCTCCGCGGCGACGACCAGACGATCGACGGGGCGCTGACCGCCATCGGATCCCAGGCAACCGTGACGGAGGTGCGCTGACATGGATGCACTGATCGATCTGCTCCCGAAGCTCGGCGACGCGACCGTCGAGACCCTCTACCTCGTCTCCTTCAGCCTGCTCTTCGGTGGGATCGCTGGACTCGTCGTCGGCACCGGCCTCTACGTGACGCGGCCCGGCAACCTGTACTCGCACCCGGTGCTCTACGGCGTACTCAACGTGATCGTGAACATCTTCCGGCCGATCCCGTTCATCATCTTCCTGGCCGCCGCCCAGCCGCTCTCACGACTCGTGATCGGCACCGGCATCGGTGCGAACGCGTTCATCTTCATCATCTCCCTGGCGGCGACCTTCGGCATCAGCCGGATCGTCGAGCAGAACCTGCTGACGGTGTCGCCCGGCGTCATCGAGGCCTCGCGTGCCGCGGGTGCGAGCCGGCTCCGGACGTTGCTGAGCATCGTCCTCCCGGAGGCGCTCGGTCCGCTGATCCTCGGCTACACCTTCGTGTTCGTGGTCATCGTCGACATGTCGGCGGTCGCGGGCTTCATCGGCGGCGGTGGGCTCGGTGCCTTCGCGATCCAGTACGGCTTCCGGCAGTTCGAGCCGGTCGTCACGTGGGCCGCGGTGATCATCATCATCCTGCTCGTGCAGCTCATCCAGTTCTTCGGCAACTGGCTGGCCCGGAAGATCCTCCGCCGCTGACCGGTCCCTGAGCCCCCCGGTCCGGTCCCTGAGCCACCCCACCCGGTCCCTGAGCCACCCCACCCGGTCCCTGAGCTTGTCGAAGGGCGCACTTCGACAGGCTCAGTGACCGAGCGTGCTCCGCTAGTCGAAGTCGAGGCTGAGCTTCCGCAGCAGGACGGTCAACCTGGCCTGTTCGGTCGAGCTCAGGCCGTCGAGCAGGTCCGCCTCGGCGTCGACGAGGCGCGTGATGGCCGCGTCGACCGTGTTGAGTCCCGCGTTCGTCATCTGCACGAGGATGCCGCGGCCGTCGTTGGGGTCGCCTTGGCGTTCGACGAGTCCGCGCTCGACGAGGCGGTCGATGCGGTTCGTCATCGTGCCGCTCGAGACGAGCGTCTGGAGCAGCAGGGCCTTCGGACTCAGCCGGTAGGGGGAGCCGGCGCGCCGGAGTGCGGCGAGGACGTCGAACTCCCACGGCTCGAGGTTCGACCGGGTGAAGGCCGCCCGACGCGCCCGGTCGAGGTGGCGTGACAGCCGGGCGACACGGGAGAGGATCTGGAGGGGCGAGAAGTCGAGGTCCGGGCGCTCGCGGTTCCAGGCGTCGACGATCCGGTCGACCTCATCGGTGCTAGCTGGCATCCCACCATTATCGAGGCACGCGGGCGTCGGGGCTCGATCGGCCGCCGCGAGCTGATTCCGAGGCGGCACATCCATGGCAGAATTGACCACGCTCCGCCGTCAGGCTGAGTGGTCCGCCATAGTGTAACGGCAGCACGGCAGCCTTTGGAGCTGTTCGGTCCAGGTTCGAATCCTGGTGGCGGAGCGACCGATCACCGACCGGGCGAGTGCCCGGACCGAGGGGGAGCACACGTGACCGACGACCGTCTGGCCATCATCATCCTGGCTGCTGGCCAGGGAACCCGCATGAAGTCGGCGCTGCCGAAACTCCTGCACCCGCTCGGCGGCGTGCCGATCGTCGGCCACGTGCTGGCGACCGCCCGCTCGCTCGACGCCGGGCACGTCATCGCCGTGGTCCGCCACGAGCGCGACCGCCTCGTCGAGGCCATCGAGTCGGAGCTCCCGGGTGCGACCATCGTCGACCAGGACGAGGTGCCCGGCACCGGTCGCGCGGTGGAGCAGGCGCTCCTGGCGCTGCCCGACGACTTCGACGGCGACGTCCTCGTGGTCAACGGCGACGTCCCGTTGCTGAACGCCGCCACGCTCACCACGCTCATCGAACGCCACCGCAACCACGACGTCGCGGCGACGATCCTCTCGGCCATGCCCGACGACGCGACCGGCTACGGACGCATCATCCGCACCGAGGCCGGGGCACTCGACTACATCGTCGAGCAGAAGGACGCCACCGACGCCGAGCGGGCCGTCAACGAGATCAACGCCGGGGTCTACCTCTTCGGCGTGAGCCAGCTCCGCGACGCGCTCGCCGAGGTCACCACCGACAACGCCCAGGGGGAGAAGTACCTCACGGACGTCATCGGCCTCCTGCGACGCGCGGGCTCCGAGGTCTCTGCGCTCCCCGTGAGCGACTCCTGGCTGGTCGAGGGCATCAACGACCGCGCCCAGCTGAGCGCCGCCGCGGCCAAACTGAACGCCCTCCTCGTGCGCGCCTGGCAGCTCGCCGGCGTGACCGTCCAGGACCCGGCCACGACGTGGATCGACATCAAGGCGCGGCTGCACGCCGACGTCACCCTGCTTCCCGGGACGCAGATCCTCGGCGCGACGGTCGTCGAGTCCGGTGCGACGATCGGTCCGGACACCACGCTCATCGACACCGAGGTCGGCGCTGGTGCGCGCGTCCGCCGCACGGACGCGACGCTGTCGGTCATCGGTGCCGGTGCCGAGGTCGGGCCGTTCGCCTACCTGCGACCCAGGCACGGTGCTCGGCGAGCGCGGCAAGATCGGCACCTTCGTGGAGACGAAGAACGCACAGATCGGTGAGGGCAGCAAGGTCCCGCACCTCAGCTACATCGGCGACACCGAGATCGGCGTCGAGTCGAACGTCGGTGCCGGAACGATCACCTCGAACTACGACGGTGTGCACAAGCACCGCACGACCATCGGATCGCACGTCCGCACCGGCGCGCACAACACGCTCGTCGCCCCGGTCAGCGTCGGCGACGGCGCCTACTCCGGTGCCGGCACCGTCATCCGCAAGGACGTCCCGGCAGGGGCGCTGGCGTTGACGGTCGCGCAGCAGCGCAACGTCGAGGGCTGGGTCGAGCAGAAGCGCCCGGGTACGGCGGCTGCGACGGCTGCCGGCGCTGCCTCGGCGGCACCGACCGTGGATGCCGTGTCGGACGACACGGCTGCGGCTGGTAACGTCGACTCGTGAGTGAGGCCGGAGGATTCCGGCAGAAGGCAGGGTCTGTGTCAGGCATCACGGCGGACAACAAGAAGCAGCTGGTTCTCGTCTCCGGACGAGCCCACCCGGAACTCGCCGAGGCGATCGCGGCGGAGCTCGACTCCGAGCTCCTCCCCACCGATGCCAGGACCTTCGCCAACGGCGAGATCTACGCCCGGTACGACGAGAGCATCCGCGGCACCGACGTCTTCGTCATCCAGTCGCACACCGCTCCGATCAACGAGTGGCTCATGGAGCAGCTCATCATGGTCGACGCGGCCAAGCGGGCGAGCGCCAAGCGCATCACCGTGGTCGCCCCGTTCTACCCGTACGCGCGCCAGGACAAGAAGGGTCGCGGACGCGAGCCGATCTCCGCCCGCCTCGTCGCCGACCTCTTCAAGGCCGCCGGTGCCGACCGCATCATGTCGGTCGACCTCCACGCCGCGCAGATCCAGGGCTTCTTCGACGGTCCCGTCGACCACCTCTTCGCGATGCCGGTCCTCCTCGAGCACTTCCGTGCCAAGCTCGACGCGTCGACGCTGACGGTCGTCTCGCCCGACATGGGCCGCGTCCGTGTGGCCGACATCTGGAGCGACAAGCTCGGTGCGCCGCTCGCCATCATCCACAAGCGCCGCGACCCGCTGGTCCCCAACCAGGTCAGCGTCCACGAGATCGTCGGCCAGGTCGAGGGCCGGGTCTGCCTGCTCGTCGACGACCTGATCGACACCGGACGCACGATCGTCAAGGCGGCCGAGGCGCTCAAGAACGCCGGCGCCATCGGCGTCGTCGTCGCGGCCACCCACGCGGTGTTCTCCGACCCGGCGGTCGAGCTCCTGCAGAGCGACGCCATCGACTCCGTCGTCGTCACCGACACGCTGCCGGTCGACGAGGCCAAGCGTTTCGACAAGCTGACCGTCCTCTCGATCGCGCCGCTCATCGCCCGCGCGATCCACGAGGTCTTCGACGACGGCTCCGTGACGAGCATGTTCGACGGCGCCGCGTAATCCCGTCACCCTCCGCTGGTACGCAGAACGCCCGGTCCGAACTCGGACCGGGCGTTCTGCGTCTGCAGGCCGTGGGCTAGTGGCTCGAGCCCGCCTGCTCGACCTCGCTGCGGTCGCCCGACCAGAGGGTGTGGAACGTGCCGTCGAGGTCGACGCGCTTGTAGGTGTGCGCGCCGAAGAAGTCGCGCTGGCCCTGGACGAGCGCTGCGGGCAGACGCTCGGCGCGGAGGCCGTCGTAGTACGACAGCGACGACGAGAACGCCGGCGAGGGGATGCCCGCCTGAGCGGCTGCGACGACCACGCGGCGCCAGCTGTCCTGCGCCTCAGCGACGGCGTCGCTGAAGTAGGGCGCCGTCACGAGGGCGACCAGCTCGGGGTTCTCCTCGTAGGCCTCGGTGATGCGGTTGAGGAACTGTGCACGGATGATGCAGCCGCCGCGCCAGATCTTCGCGATCTCGCCCTTCTTGATGTCCCAGCCGTATTGCTCGGCACCGGCGACGATCTCGTCGAAGCCCTGCGAGTAGGCGATGATCTTCGACGCGTAGAGCGCCTGGCGCACGTCCTCGACGAACTGGTCGGGGTCGGCGACGGTCCACTCCTCGGACGGGCCCGCGAGCTCGCGGGCCGCTGCGCGCTGCGCCGGCTTCGACGACAGCGAACGGGCGAACACGGCCTCCGCGATGCCCGACACCGGGATGCCGAGGTCGAGTGCCGTCTGCACGGTCCACGCGCCGGTGCCCTTGGCGCCGGCCTGGTCGAGGATGACGTCGACGAGCGGCTGCCCCGTCTTCGCGTCGACCTGCTTGAGGACCTCGGCGGTGATCTCGATCAGGTAGCTCTCGAGCGTGCCGCGGTTCCACTCGGCGAAGATCTCCGCGATCTCGGCCGGCGACTTGCCGGTGCCGCGACGGATGAGGTCGTAGGCCTCGGCGATGAGCTGCATGTCCGCGTACTCGATGCCGTTGTGGATCATCTTGACGAAGTGGCCGGCGCCGTCGGTGCCGACGTGGGTGACGCAGGGTTCGCCTTCGGCGATCGCAGCGATCGACTTGAGGATGGGGCCGAGGGTCTCCCACGCTTCGGCGGAGCCGCCCGGCATGATCGACGGTCCCTTGAGGGCGCCCTCCTCGCCGCCGGAGATACCGGCGCCGACGAAGTTGATGCCGGTCTCGCGGACGGCCTTCTCGCGGCGGATGGTGTCGGTGAAGAGTGCGTTGCCGCCGTCGACGATGATGTCGCCGGGCTCGAAGACCTCGGTGAGCTGCTGGATGACGGCGTCGGTGCCCTTACCCGCCTGCACCATGATGATCGCGGTACGTGGCTTCGAGAGCGACGCGGCGAACTCCTCGATGGTCTTCGACGCGACGAAGCCGGCCTCGGGGTGCTCGCTCACGAGCAGGTCGGTGCGTTCGGGGGAGCGGTTGTACACGGCGACCGTGTTGCCCTCGCGGCTCGCCAGGTTGCGTGCGAGGTTGCTGCCCATGACGGCCAGACCGACGACGCCGATGTTGGCGCGAGCTTCGGCGGTGTTCACCATGTGGTTCTCCTTCAGAGTGGGTGATGCGGGAAGCGTTCCGAGTGCTCAGGAGTCGACGGGGCGGCTGCAGGACAGCGGCGACACCCTCGTCGATCCGGGCACGGCCCGTCCTGCAACCGTAGCAAAGGGAGGTGTCGCTCCACCTCTCAATGACCCCGCGTGCAGGTGAGGTCCGAGCGGACCGTGCGGAGGTGTCCGGTATCGTGCTGTGCGGGTCGGGCGAGCCGGCCGCCCGGCCATCGGCCGGAGACCACAGGGGGTTCCGTGTGAATGCACCGCTCGTCGTCGTCATGGGCGTGTCCGGGTCCGGGAAGAGCACGACCGGAGTGCTGATCGCCGACCGGCTCGGGGTGCCCTTCGTCGACGCCGACGCCCTGCACCCGCTCGAGAACGTGCGGAAGATGGCCGCCGGAACGCCGCTCGAGGACCCCGACCGCTGGCCCTGGCTGGCCCTCGTGGGCAAAGCCCTCGCCGACGCCTCGGACACCGGGCCTCGTGATGGCCTGCTCCGCACTCCGACGGGCCTACCGGGAGGCGATCCTCGCGGAGGCGCCCGGGGTGCGGTTCGTGCTCCTGCACGGCTCGCGCGAGGTGCTCGGACGCCGGATGGAGGGCAGGAGCGGTCACTTCATGCCGCCGTCGCTCCTCGACTCGCAGTTCGCACTCCTCGAAGACCTGGACGCCGACGAACCGGGCTTCGTGGTGGACGTCGACGCCACCGTCGACGAGATCGTGGACGAGGCGGTCGCGGGCCTCAGCGCGGTGCGATAGACTCTCCCACTGAACTTCGGCGAGGGAAGCGGCCCGTGGCAGCTTCCGTGATCGACGCGGTGGTCTGGCTTCCGGCTTTTCCTCACGCAGATACGCGTTCGAGTTGACTCATCCATTCCGCCGCGCATCGTCGCGGCACGACCAACCGGGTGCAAGACCCGTGAGGAGAACATCATGTCCGATGACCTGAAGGTCACCGCGGAACTCCGCGAATCGTTCGGCAAGGGCGCAGCCCGCAAGCTCCGTGCCCTCGGCAAGATCCCCGCCGTGCTCTACGGCCACGGCACCGAGCCCGTGCACGTCTCGCTGCCCGGCCACCAGATGCTGCTCATCCTCCGCAAGTCCAACGCGGTGCTCGAGCTCGACATCGCCGGCAAGGGCCAGCTCGCGCTGGTCAAGGACGTCCAGAAGGACCCCGTGCGCCAGATCATCGAGCACCTCGACCTCATCGTGGTCAAGAAGGGCGAGAAGGTCCAGGTCGACATCCCCGTGACCATCGAGGGCGAGTCCGCCGCCGGCACCATCCTCAACCAGGACGCCACCACGGTGAGCCTCGAGGTCGAGGCGACCCACATCCCCGAGCGCGTCACCGTCAGCGTCGAGGGCCTCGAAGAGGGCGCCCAGATCCTGGCCGGCGACCTCGAGCTCCCGAAGGGCGCTTCGCTCATCACCGAGGCCGACGTCCTCATCGTCGCGATCACCGTCCCGGCCGCTCCGGCGGACGAGGAGACGGAGGCCGCTGAGGCCGCCGCCGAGGAGACCGCAGCCGAGGCCGCGGAGTAGTCACCACTCCAGCAGACGAACCTGTCGCCCGCCCGCCCCGATAGTCTCGGTGCATGGCAGGCGGCAGGTTCGCTCGGTTTCTGGCCGGTCTCACCGGTCGAGCCGAGGCGTTCGATCAGGAAGGCAGCATGGCTGCAGACACGTGGCTCATCGTCGGGCTCGGGAACCCGGGCGAGCAGTATGCCCGCAACCGGCACAACGTCGGGCAGATGGTCCTCGACGAGCTCGCGAAGCGCATCGGCGGAACCTTCAAGACCCACAAGGGCAACGCGCGCGTGGCCGAGGGGCGGCTCGTGCCGGGCGGCCCGAAGCTCGTCCTCGGCAAGCCCAACAGCTACATGAACCTCTCCGGCGGCCCCACCGCAGCGCTCGCCCAGTTCTTCTCCGTCGACCCCGACCACGTCATCGCCGTCCACGACGAGCTCGACATCCCGTTCGACTCGATCAAGCTCAAGCAGGGCGGCGGGCACGGTGGGCACAACGGCATCCGCGACATCGCCTCAGCGCTGAAGACCCCAGAGTTCCTGCGCGTCCGCGTCGGTATCGGGAGGCCGCCGGGTCGTCAGGACGCCGCCGACTTCGTCCTCAAGGACTTCGCGGGAACCGAGCGGGAGCAGCTTCCCCTGCTGGTCTCCGACGCGGCCGATGCGGTCGAGCTCCTCGTGAACGAGGGCCTGCTGGCTGCACAGACCCGGTTCCACGGCGCCTGACGCCCGCTCAGCCGAGCGGTGAGCGGACGCGTCGGCCCTGGCGCGTGCCGGCGCCGACGAGCACCGCGCCCACCAGGAGCAGTCCGCTGATGAGCAGTGCGGTGGAGAGCGGGACCTCGGCTCCCGTCCGGACCAACGGCGCCTGCGGTTCGAGCGGTGCGACCCTCCACACGATGCCGAGCGAGGTGTGCAGCGCCCCAGTCGAGACGCGGGGTGCGTCCGGGAGTGGCAGGCGACCGGTGTCGGCGCGGTCCGATGCGCGCGAGTATCCGGTCAGGACCGCCTCGAACGCGTGGACGAACGAGCCGTCGTCGAGGGCGGTCCGGTGTCAGGACGAGCGGCTCGCTGCTGGTGCAGACCGTCGAGGCACCAGGCTCGATGAACTCGCTGCTGCAGGTGAGGCGGGTGTCCGGCGTCTCCGCGAGGGTGACGTCGCCCAGCGCGTTCTCGCCGGTGTTGGTGACCGTCGCGATGACACGCAAGCGGTCACCGGGGTCGGTCGTGACGGTCTCGCCCCCGACCGGAACCCACGATCCGTCGGCACCCTGGATCTCGAGGCGGACGGTGCCCTCCACGGCCAGCGCGGGGACGATCACGCGGTAGGTGGTCTCGTCCGTGCTGCTGAGCCCCGCGGCGGTCTGCTCCACGCGCACGACCGCCTCGCCGGACTCGACGACCTCGGTGCTCGCGCAACTCCACCGGCCGGCCGGGTCCACGGTGGTCTCACACCGGGTGTGGCCCTCGCCGTCGCGCACGGTGATGCCGGCGCCCGGCTCGCCCGTTCCGGCGAAGATCGGTCGTGAGGACTCGACGAGGGCGCCCGATGCCGGGCTCTCGATCGCGACCCGGTCGATGGCGGTCAGGGCGGGCTGTGAGCCGAGGTCGAGCCCACGGACGGCGTCTCCCGCCACGGTGACGGTCAGCGCGCCGCGAGCGACCGGTGTGGCGTCGACCTCGATCGTGCAGGACTCCTCGCCCGCCGCGAGGTCGCCGGTGAACGCGATGTCGGCCCCGGACGCCGGAGCGGTCACCTCCGCCGAGCAGCTCGCGGTCACTCGCGGATCGGTGGCGACCGCGAGTCCACCGGGCAAGGCCGTCTGCACGGACCAACCGGCCTTCGCGGCGAGTTCCGGGGTGTTGCGCACGACGAAGCGGAGACGCATCGTGTCCCCGACGAAGGCGGTGTCCTGCGACAGCTCGACATCGAGGGTCGGGGTCACGTCGATGATGCTCAGATCGTCGAAGGCGTGGTCGTTGCCCGATCCGCCGCCGTGATCGTTGCGCATCACGACACCGATCGCCGCCGCGTCCACCAGCATCGAGGCATCGCCGGCGAAGTGCCCGGCACGAGCGGAGACGCCGCCGTGGCTGAGCGATTCGGCGCGGTCGTCCGTGCACGGGTCGATCGCCTGCTCGGACACCGGGTGTTCGACGCCGTCGGGGGTCCGCAGCGCCAGCTGCAGTGCGGTCGGCACCGCTGCGAAGCAGTTCAGGGACGCGACGTTCACGGAGGCGGTCAGGAAGCGGCCGGTGCCGGTCGCCAGTGGGATCGGCGTGGTCGTCTCCAGTTCGACCGCGCCGTCGGGACCGTTCGTCTGGGTGTAGGCCGCAACGGCGGAGTTGGTCCCCGGATCGGTGCCGTTGAGGACGCCCAGCACTCCGGCGAGGGCACGGACGTTCGCCACGGCGCTCGCGGCGTCCAGGCAGTCACCGGGCTCGGCGCCCGTCATCGAGGCGGACAGGATGAAGCCGTTGCACGCCGCTCGGTCCGTCCAGAAGTCGTCGGCGTCGAACCGGAGGTCCGAACGGCCCAGGTAGTCGCGGACCGACATGGGCGTACCGGTGTCGGGTGCGCGTTCGAAGTCCTCGTGGAAGACCTCACCGCGTGGAGTGCCTGCTGCGTCAGTCGGTGGCTCGGAGGCCGTCGCTCCTGCCGGCGCCGGTTGGATCATCGAGAGGGTCCAACCGACCGCCAGCACGAGTGTCGTGGTCAGGATCGGACGGAGTGGGCTGGTCGAAACGCGCATGCAGCATCCCAAGAAATCATCGGATGGGGGAGGCCGCCAGCGTAGCAGTGCTGATCTTCTGGGATATCAGACGATCGAGGGATGGAAGTCCGATGAGAGGGGAGCCGACGGCTCAGGCGCGTACGTACCGCGAGATCAGCAGCTCGTCCGAGCGCAGGAGGTGCTGCAACCGCATCGGTCGCGGTGCTTCGGACGCGGGACCCGCGGAGACCCGGACACTCTCCCCGCCGACGAGCGACGGACTGATCGTCAGACAGAGTTCGTCGACGGCGTCGGCAGCGATGAACGAGCCGAAGAGTGCCGGACCACCCTCGCACAGGATCTGCCGCAGGCCGCGGTCGGAGAGTGCCTGGACGACACGCGCCGGTTCGACGTGTTCGTCGCCGCACGCCACCACGTCGGCGACCGCCTCGAGTGCCGCGCGCTTCGCGGGGTCGGCGCGGTCGGTCGTCACGACGAGCGGCCGGACCGGTGCCTGGGTGAAGACCTCCGAGCGGAGGTCGAGGTCGAGCGAGCCCGACACGATCGCGAACACCGGGTGCAGGGGGAGGTCGTGGTCGTCGCGCCACGCCGCGGCGTCGACGTCGAGCCGCATGGCACCGTAGCCCTCGTCGCGCACGGTTCCGGCACCGACGAGCACGACGTCGGAGAGTCGACGCAGGATGTCGAACACGGTCTTGTCGGCCGGGCCGCCGAGCCCGCCGGAGACGCCGTCGACGGTCGCTCCACCGTCAAGGCTCGTCACGAAGTTCACGCGGACGGTCGTGGCGGAGCGGTCCTCGACGGTGTAGGCCGCCACGAGCTCCTCGACCGACAGCGGTCGGTCCTGCGCGGGGACCAGGCTCGTGATGCTGGGGATGCTCATGTGACTCCTCGAGGGTTCCGGATCAGACGTTGTGGACGGGCGCCACCGGTGCACGGAAGCCGAGGATCGCCTCGGTCATCCGCACGGCCGCGATCGACTCGGGCACGGCGTGCATCCGCACGATGCGGGCGCCGAGGAGGATGCACGCCGCAGCGGACACCAGGGACCCCTCGAGACGTTCCGACTTCGGGCGGTCGAGGGACTCGCCGATGAAGTCCTTGTTCGACACCGCGGCGAGCGTCGGCAGGCCGAGCGCGGCGATCTCGTCGAACCGGCGGGTGAGTTCGAGCGTCTGCACGGTGTTCTTGTTGAGGTCGTGCCCGGGGTCCACGATGAGCCGCGACTCGGGGACGCCGTGCGAGAGCGCGAGGTCGACGCGGGCCGTCAGGAAGGCGGCGACCTCACCGGCGACGTCGTCGTAGTGGGGGCGGGGATGCGGCTGCCTCGGCCTGGCCAGACTGTGCGTGATGACGAGGGTGGCCTCGCTCGCGGCGACGACGTCCGCGAGAGCCGGGTCGTGGATCCCCGTGGTGTCGTTGATGACGGAGGCGCCCGCCGCGATGCAGGCCGCCGCCACCTCGGGGCGGAAGGTGTCGACGGAGATGACGACGTCGCTCCGTGCGGCGAGCGCCTCGACGACGGGGAGCACGCGGTCGAGTTCCTCGGCGGTGGGGATCTCCGGCCCGGGGGCGAACTTGGCTCCGCCGATGTCGACCCAGTCGGCGCCCTGTTCTGCGGCGGTCACGGCGGCGTCGACGGCTCGGTCGAGCGAGAACGTCGCGCCCTGGTCGAAGAAGGAGTCCGGGGTGCGGTTGATGATCGCCATGACCGCGACCTGCTTCGAGAAGTCGAACGTCCGCGCTCCGATCCGGCGGATCGGTTGGCGGATCGGGGGGAGCGGGAAGCCGCCGGTCCGTTCGGGGTGTCGGTCTGACCGGGGCTCCGTGCTCGTCATGGGTCAATCATGACGCGTCCGGCGCGAGAGGATGCCGCGTGACGCGTCGTCCGCAGCCGATTGACAGCGGTGGCCGGTGGGCGATGGGGTCATGGGTGTCGGTGGCTCGGCGTAGGCTGTCCCGGTGACGCTTCAGGGTTTGACTCACGCGCTTCGGCGCGCCGCAACGATCGACGATGCCCTCGCGTACGCGGGCAAGAGCGCGGACTTCTCCGTGATCGACGGGCTGCGTGCACCGCTCCTCGCGGCGCTCATGGACGAGCGCGGTCGGCAGGGTGCCGCCCAGGCGGCCCTCGTCGTCACCGCGACCGGCCGCGACTCCGAGCGGCTCCGCTCCGCGCTCAGCGACCTCATGCCCGAGGCCGAGATCGTCGAGTTCCCGGCCTGGGAGACCCTGCCGCACGAGCGCCTCAGCCCGAGCGCCGAGATCGTCGGCCGACGCCTGGAGGCGCTGCGGCGGCTCGGCGCCTGGACGGGGGAGCGGCCGTTCCTCCTCGTCGCGTCGGTGCGCGCCGCGCTGCAGCCCGTGGCCGACAACCTCACCGAGACCGCTCCGATCGAACTCGTCCAGGGCGGTCGCGGACACGACCTCGCCGCGATCGCGCTGCGACTCGTCGAACTCGCGTACACCCGGGTCGACATGGTGTCGCGGCGTGGTGAGTTCGCGTTGCGCGGTGGCATCCTCGACGTCTTCCCGCCGGTCGCCGACCACCCGTACCGGGTCGAGTTCTTCGGCGACGAGGTCGACGGCATCCGGGCGTTCTCGGTCGCCGACCAGCGTTCGCTGCCCGAGCCGGTCGACGCGATCCGCCTGCCGCCGTCCCGTGAGCTGCTCCTCAGCCCGGCCGTCCGGCAGCGCGCCGCGGAGATGCAGCACGAGTTCCCGAGCCTCACCGGGATCCTCGAGAAGATCGCGGAGGGCATCGCGGTGGAGGGCATGGAGTCGCTCTCCCCGGCCCTCGTCGACCGCCTCGTCCCGATCACCCATTACCTGCCGGATGGAGCGGCCATCGCCGTCGTCTCGCCGGAGCGCGTCGTCACGAGGTCGATCAGCCTCGCCGAGACGAACCGCGAGTTCCTCGCCGCCGCATGGAGCGCCGCGACCGTCGGTGCGAACGCGCCGATCGACCTCGCCTCCGGCGACTTCATCTCGCTGGGCGCCCTGAAGGAGTCCGTCACCTTCAGCGCTCCCGGCCAGCCGGCGCCCGACCACCCGTGGTGGACGTTCAGCGGCTTCCGCGCCGGCCCCGACGTCGAGACGCTCCCGGAGCACCTCGAACTCGACGAGCTCCTCACCGTCACGGTCGACGGCGACACCGTGCCGAGCTTCCACGGCAACGTCGAGGGCGCCATCGAACACGTCGCCGACCGCATCCGCGAGGGGTGGACGGTCATCGTCGCCGCCCGCGGGGTCGGTCTCGTCGAGCGTGCGGCGGACGTCCTCGCCGAGCACGAGATCGCGGCCCGCATGGTCGACGAGCTGCCGGCCGACCCGGAGCCCGGGGTCGCCTACCTGCTGCAGGCCGACGTCGAGGGCGGCTTCGAGCTGGAGACGTCGAAGCTCATGCTGCTCGGCGAGACCGAGTTCTACGGACGCACCGCCGGGTACGACTCGCGCCTGGTCAAGAAGCTCGCCACCCGACGCAAGAACGTCGTCGACCCGATGCAGCTCCGGTCCGGCGACTTCGTCGTGCACCAGACCCACGGCATCGGCAAGTTCGTCGAGATGACCCAGCGCGAGGTCTCGAGCGGTGGACGCAACCCGGTGAAGAGCACCCGCGAGTACCTCGTGCTCGAGTACGCACCCTCCAAGCGCGGCTACCCGGGCGACAAGCTGCTCGTCCCCACGGACCAGCTCGACCTCCTCACCCGCTACGTGGGCGGCGAGGCTCCGCAGCTCAGCAAGATGGGCGGCAGCGACTGGTCGCAGGCGAAGAGCAAGGCGCGCAAGGCCGTCCGCGACATCGCCGTCGAGCTGGTCAAGCTCTATTCGGCGCGCATGGCGTCGAAGGGGCACGCCTTCGGTCCGGACACCCCGTGGCAGCGCGAGCTCGAGGAGGCGTTCCCGTTCGCGGAGACCCCCGACCAGCTGCAGACCATCGACGAGGTCAAGGCCGACATGGAGCGCGAGATCCCGATGGACCGCCTCCTCTCCGGCGACGTGGGGTTCGGGAAGACCGAGGTCGCCGTCCGTGCCGCGTTCAAGGCCGTCCAGGACGGCAAGCAGGTCGCGATGCTCGTGCCGACCACCCTGCTCGTCAAGCAGCATTTCGAGACCTTCCAGGAGCGGTTCGCCGGGTTCCCCGTGCACCTGCGGCCGCTCAGCCGGTTCCAGTCCGACAAGGAGGCGCGGGAGGCGCTCGCCGGACTCGCCGACGGCACGGTCGACGTCATCATCGGGACGCACCGTCTGCTGACCGACAAGGTGCAGTTCAAGGACCTCGGCCTCGTCATCATCGATGAGGAGCAGCGGTTCGGTGTCGAGCACAAGGACGCCCTCAAGAAGCTGAAGACGAACGTCGACATCCTGGCGATGAGCGCGACCCCGATCCCGCGCACGCTCGAGATGGCGGTCACCGGCATCCGGGAGATGTCCACGCTTGCGACCCCACCGGAGGACCGCCACCCGATCCTGTCCTTCGTCGGTCCGTACAACGGCAAGCAGGTCGGTGCGGCGATCCGGCGCGAGCTCCTGCGCGAGGGCCAGATCTTCTTCGTGCACAACCGGGTCTCGTCCATCAGCCGCGTCGCGGCGGACCTCGCGGAGCTCGTCCCCGAGGCGCGCATCGCCATCGCCCACGGGCAGCTCGGCGAGGCCGCGCTCGAACAGGTCGTGGTCGACTTCTGGGAGCGCCGTTTCGACGTCCTCGTCTGCACGACGATCATCGAGACCGGCCTCGACATCTCGAACGCGAACACGATCATCATCGACCGCGCCGACAAGTACGGCCTGAGCCAGCTGCACCAGCTGCGGGGTCGTGTCGGTCGCGGCCGCGAGCGCGCCTACGCGTACTTCCTCTACGACGAGCACAAGCCGCTCTCCGAGACCGCCCACGACCGGCTCTCGACCATCGCGGCGAACAACGAGCTCGGCAGCGGCATGCAGGTCGCCCTGAAGGACCTCGAGATCCGTGGCGCCGGCAACATGCTCGGCGGTGAGCAGGCCGGCCACATCGCGGGCGTCGGCTTCGACCTCTATCTCCGCATGATCGGCGAGGCCGTGTCCACCTTCCGTGGCGACGTCGCCGAGGGGCAGACCGAGCTGCGGCTCGAACTGCCCGTCGACGCGCACATCCCCGAGGAGTACGTCGACAGCGAGCGGCTGCGGCTGGAGGCCTACCAGAAGCTGTCGGCCGCGTCCGGACCTGCGGCCAAGGACGGCCAGATCGACCTCGTGATCGACGAACTCACCGACCGATACGGCGAGCCGCCGGCGCAGGTGAGCACGCTCATCGCCGTGTCGCGGCTCCGTCAGCGTGCGCAGCGCTCGGGACTCAGCGACCTCATCGCCGTCGGACCGAACCTGCGGGTCACGCCCGCCGACCTCCCCGACTCCATCCAGACGCGGCTGCGACGCATGTATCCCGGCGCGAAGTACCTGGCCCAGACGAACACCGTCATCGTGCCGTTGCCGCGCGTCGGCGACGAACCGCTGGCCGACACCGACCTCATCGCCTGGGTGCAGCAGTTCCTGAACGCGATCTACCCGCTGCCGGAGGGCTCGACGTCGTCCTAGCGGGCAGCCGCAGATGGGCCCGCGGGACGACGGCGTCGGTACCCGCGGCCGATCCGACGGCCGTCGTCCATCCCTAGCGTGGAGGGATGAAGAAGTTCCTCCGCATCGTCCTCACCGGGGTCGTGGCGCTCGTCGCGCTCGTGCTCGCCGGGCTCCTCACGACCACCATCGTCAACACCGCCGCATCGGCTTCCGAGGCAACGCGCATCGAGGAGTACGGGCAGCGGGTCGAGGTCGACGGCAAACGCATGAACGTGTCGGTGACGGGGGAGGGAGACCAGACGATCGTCCTCCTGCCCGGCTTCGGTACCGGTTCGCCCGTGCTCGACTTCTCGCCGCTCGTCGGGGAGCTCTCGTCGTCGTACCGGGTGGTCGTGGTCGAGCCCTTCGGATACGGGCTGAGCGACCAGACCGACGTGCCGCGAACGACCGAGAACATCGTCTCCGAGATCCACGAGGCGGTCGCCGGGCTCGGCATCGACCGGTACGTGTTGATGGGGCACTCCATCGCGGGGATCTATGCGCTGGACTACGTCGAGCGGTTCCGCGACGAGGTGACGGCGTTCGTCGGCATCGACAGCAGCGTGCCCGATCAGCCGGGCATGGACGCCGCGCTGCCGGTCGACGCCCTGCGTGCGGCGAAGGCACTCGGCATCACCCGGGTCGTCACGGCGCTGTCGGGCGACCCGTACCCGGATCCGCCGTACGACCAGCACACGCGTGAGCAGCTCGGGATGATCTCGCTGCGCAACACCTCGAGTGCGACGTCGTCGGACGAGATGTCGCGCATCGCGGCGAACTTCCGAGCGGCGAAGGGGAAGACCTTCCCGGCAGACCTCCCGGTGCTGCTCTTCGCCCAGCGGGACAACCCGACGGTGGCGGGGTGGCTGCCGCTCCATGAGGAGCAGGCTGCGAGCGTCGACCGAGGAGAGGTCGTGCCGCTCGACGCCGACCACTACCTGCACCACACGAAGTCCCGCGAGATCGCCGCGGACGTCGACCGCTTCCTCGCGACTCCAGGCGTCGGGTAGCCGGTCGCCGGGCCAGGCCGTCGGTCTGCGGACGGACGTATGCTGGTGCCCACGATCCCGTCGAGTCGGAGGAACCCATGGCGACCAGCATCCGGACGAAGCAGGAGCCGAAGGTGGTCGTGGCCGACGCCGTGGCCCGGCTCCGACAGACCTTCGACCGCGGCACCACGAAGCCCGTCGCCTGGCGGCTCCGCCAGCTCCGTGCGCTGAAGCAACTGCTCCTCGAACGCGGCGGCGAGCTCGAGCGGGCGCTGGCGACCGACCTGGGCAAGAGCGGCACCGAGGCGCAGATCACCGAGATCGGCCTCCTCGTCGGCGAGATCGATCACACGCTGAAGCACCTGAAGCGCTGGGTGCGGCCCCGACGCGTCGCGGTGCCACTCACCCTCGCCCCGGCGTCGGCATCGGTCGTGGCGGAACCGGTCGGCGTCGTCCTCGTCATCGGCCCGTGGAACTATCCGGTCCAGCTCTGCATCGGTCCCGTCATCGGGGCGCTCGCCGCGGGTGACGCCGTCCTGCTGAAGCCCAGCGAGCTCGCCCCCGCCACGAGCGCCGCACTCGCGCGCCTCCTCCCGGAGTACCTCGACGACCGTGCCGTCGCGGTGGTCGAGGGCGATGCGGAGGTCGCCACCGCCCTCCTCGCCGAGCGGTTCGACCACATCTTCTACACGGGTGGCGCCGCCGTGGGCAAGGTCGTCGCCCGGGCCGCGGCGGAGCATCTGACCCCGATCACCCTGGAACTCGGCGGGAAGTCGCCGGTGTACGTCGACGACACCGTGGACCTCGCGGACGCGGCCCGCCGGATCGTCTGGGGCAAGCTCATGAACGCCGGCCAGACCTGCGTCGCCCCCGACTACCTGCTCGCGACGCGGTCGGTCGCCGATCGGCTCGTCCCGTACCTGCGCGACGCGATCGCAGCCCTCTACGGCCCCGACCCCGCCGACAGTGCCGACTACGGCCGCATCATCTCCGACAAGCACTTCGCCCGGGTCAGCGGTCTGCTCGACGGTCTCGAACCGGCCCTCGGCGGCGGGGTCGACGCCTCGGAGCGGTACATCGCCCCGACGGTCGTGAACGGCGTCGACGCTACGGCGTCGATCATGCAGGAGGAGATCTTCGGTCCGATCCTGCCGATCCTCCACGTGTCCGGGCTCGAACAGGCCATCGCGCACATCCGGGCAGGGGAGAAGCCGCTCGCGCTCTACGTCTTCAGCGACGACCGCGCCACGCGGAAGCGGTTCACGCGCGACACCTCCTCGGGCGCGTTGGCGTTCGGTGTGCCGGCCGCGCACCTCCTCGTGCCGGGTCTGCCGTTCGGCGGCGTCGGGGCAAGCGGGATGGGCGCGTATCACGGTCGCCATTCCTTCGACACGTTCAGTCACGCGAAGGCGGTGTTCTCCAAGCCGCTGTCCCCGGACACGCTGTCGCTCGTCTACCCGCCCTTCACCGAAGCGCGCGACCGGATCGCGCGACTGATCTCGAGGACCGGCAGCACCGACGACCGCCGCCCGTGGGGAGCCCGTCGGTGAGCAGCGAGCCCGTCGGCGACACCTCCACTGAGCGCCTCGTCGACGCCATGCGGCAGATCCGCGACCGCTGCGTCTGGACGCAGGGCATCGACCACGACATGCTCGTGCCGTACCTCATCGAGGAGAGCTACGAGCTCGTCGAAGCGGTCGAGGCCGGGACGCGCGACGAACTCGTCGAGGAACTCGGCGACGTGCTGTGGCAGGTCGTCTTCCATGCGGAGATCGCGTCCCGTGACGCCGATGCACCGTTCGACTTCGACGACGTCGCCGAGGCCGTCACCCGCAAGATGGTCCACCGTCACCCACACGTGTTCGGCGACGAAGCAGCGCCGACCCCGGAGGACGTGGTGCGCGTGTGGAACGCTGCGAAGGCCGAGGAGAAGGCGAAGCGCAGCAGCGCGCTCGAGGGGATCCCGCAGGGGATGCCGTCGCTCGCCCTCGCCGACAAGGTGCTGGGCAGGGCCGTGCCGCTCGGGGTGGGCCCGACGGTCGACGCCGATGTCGTGGACGACGAGGACGCCCTGGGGGAGCAGCTCCTCGCCGTCGTTGCCGCAGCACGGGCGAACGGGCTCGACGCGGAACGGGCGCTCCGGGGTGCCGTCCGTCGGTTGAGCGCGCGAGTGCAGGACGCCGAGCGTCCGGTGGCGTCCCCGACGGACGGCTGAGCGAGGGGTCGCCAGGCGTCGGCTCGCGGAGCCGGTTCCCCGCCATGCCAGAATTGAGGCATGGCAGCTCCAGTGAACCCGCCGCGCGGCATGCGCGATTTCCTCCCCGCCGACAAGGCCCGTCGGGAGCACGCGCTGGGCACCATCCGTCGGGTCTTCACCGCACACGGCTTCGACGAGATCGAGACGCCCGTGGTGGAGGAGTACGACCGGCTGCACTCCGGGCTCGGCGGCGACAACGAGAAGATGGCGTTCAACATCCTCCGGCGCAAGCTCACCCCGGAGGCCATCGTGGCCGCGGCGGACAACCAGACCGAACTCACCGACCTCGGCCTGCGCTTCGACCTCACCGTGCCGCTCGCCCGGTTCTACGCGACGCACCGGGCCGAGCTCCCGCCGGTGTTCCGCTCGATCCAGATCGCTCCGGTCTGGCGCGGCGAACGGCCGCAGCAGGGCCGGTACCGCCAGTTCGTGCAGTGCGACATCGACATCATCGGAGAGTCCTCGAACCTCGCCGAGACCGAGCTCATCATCGCGACCCTCGGGGCCCTCGCGGAGCTCGGCATCACCGGCTGCAGCGTGCGGATCAACGACCGCCGACTCCTCATCGGCATGCTCGAGTCGCTGGGCTTCCCCGCCGACGAGCACGCGCAGGTGCTCATCACGATCGACAAGCTCGACAAGATCGGTCAGCAGGGCGTGGTCGCCGAACTGCGCGACCGTGGCGTCGACGCCACCGCCGTCGACGCACTCGAGGCCTTCTTCTCCCGTCCGCAGACGATGGAGTTCAACACCTTCGGCGAGCGGGCGATCCGCAAGGCGCTGCCGCTCGGTGCGGACGACGCCGTCGTCGCGGAGCTCGACGCACTCGGGAAGGCCGTCGCCGCGGCCACCTCCCTCCAGGGCCAGCCGGCCGACCCCTTCGCGAACCCGCTCGTGTTCGACCCCTTCCTGGTGCGGGGCATGGGGTACTACACCGGCGCCATCTTCGAGATCGCGCACCCCGACCTCGGGTACTCGCTCGGCGGCGGCGGTCGCTACGACGGCATGATCGGGCGTTTCCTCGGCCAGGACGTGCCGGCGGTCGGGTTCTCGATCGGCTTCGAGCGCATCGTCGACCTCATCGAGCTCCCCGCGGGCGCGGCCGCGGATGCCGTCGTGCTCGTGCACGACCGCGACGTGCCTCCCGTGACGCTCGTGGCGTTGAAGGCCAAGCTCGTCGCCCAGGGGCGTCGGGTGCGCCTCGAAGCCCGCGTGAAGAACCTCAAGGCCCTCCTCGACCGCGTGTCGGCAGCCGGCTTCGGCGCCTTCGCGTTCGTCTCGGCCGACTCGACCCTCGAGTCGCTCGAGTTCAAAGCGCTCGACTGACGATTCCCGCACCCGCTTCCCGCTCCTCGGCGCGCTTCCGAGCCGCTGCCCAGCTCGTCGGTGCAGGATGGAGCATTCGGCCGGATCCCCTCCCACGAGCGATCCGTCCGCTCTGCCCCCGATCGAAGAACTGGTTCCCCCGATGAGCGTCATGGCCCCTGCAGCGCGCCCTCGGCGCGCGCCGGAGTCGACCGGTCCCACGCGCCGCCGGGTGAGCCTCGCACGGCGCCGGGCGACCACGCTCGCGCTGGCCGTCGGTGTCCCGCTCGCCCTGCTGACGGCCGCCCACGCCCTCGTCCCCGACATCCTCGGCCTCGGACTCGTCTGGGACAACGCCCTGCCGTGGACGTGGGTCGTGCTGCCGGTGCTCTTCCTCGTCCTCCTCGTCGCCCGCACGCCGGGCGCCGTCATCGGTCTCCTCGCGCCGACGCTCGTCTGGGCCTTCCTGTTCGGCCCCGGCGTCGTCCCCATGGGTGACGCACGTTCGGCGGTCCCTGCCGAAGCCTCCCTCACGGTCGCCAGCCAGAACCTCGGGCCGGAGGGCGACCCCGCGGTCATCGCGGCTTCCCTCCAGGCCAGTGGGGCGGATCTCATCGCGCTCCAGGAGATCGAGGACCACGACCGCGAACCGCTCGCCGCGACGCTCGACGAGCAGTACCCGTACTCCGTGCTCACGGGGACGGTGGGTCTCTGGAGCCGCTATCCGATCGCCGACTCGGTCGGGCTGAAGCTCGGCCTCGACTGGTACCGGGCGATCAACGCCGTCGTCGACACCCCGTCCGGAGCCGTGAGCGTCTACGTGATCCACGCCGACTCCGCGCGTCCGGGTGCCCACGCCGAGCGGGACGTGATGCTCGCGGAGTTGGCCGACACCGTCGCGGCGAACACCCGTGATCGGATCGTCGTCATGGGTGACTTCAACGCCTCCGCCTCCGACCGGGCGCTCGCCGCACTCCAGAGCGAGGTGTCGGAGCCCAACCAGAGCGAGGGCGGCTTCGGACTCACCTGGCCGGCCGGGACACCGCTCATGCGACTCGACCACGTCTTCGTCCGCGGCATGACCGCGACCCACAACGCCGTCGGCGACGCCGAGGGCAGCGACCACCACGGCATCGTGTCGAGCTTCCGGCTCGACCGCTGACCGCGCGCCTCGGGCGACGATCCGCGGCTCTGCGCCCGTTCAGCCGATGTCACTAGACTGAGCGCGGGCGGCCGTCGTACCCGTCCCACGTCCCAATCCCCACAAGGAGAACATCAGTGGCACTCATCGAGGCAGTAGGCGCTCGCGAAATTCTCGACTCCCGAGGCAACCCGACCGTCGAGGTCGAGGTGCTCCTGGAAGACGGCACGGTCAGCCGTGCAGCAGTCCCGTCCGGCGCATCGACCGGTGCGTTCGAAGCGTACGAGCTGCGTGACGGCGATGCCGCGCGTTACCTCGGCAAGGGTGTCGAGAAGGCGGTCGACGCCGTCCTCGACGAGATCGGCCCGGCACTCGAGGGCATCGAGGCGGACGACCAGCGCCTCGTCGACCACACCATGATCGAGCTCGACGGCACCGAGAACAAGAGCCGCCTGGGCGCGAACGCGATCCTCGGTGCGAGCCTCGCGGTCGCCCGTGCCGCTGCGGACTCCGCAGACCTGTCGCTCTACCGCTACGTCGGCGGCGCCAACGCCCACGTCCTCCCGGTCCCGATGATGAACATCATCAACGGTGGCTCGCACGCCGACACCGGCGTCGACATCCAGGAGTTCATGATCCTCCCGATCGGCGCTCCGAGCTTCCGTGAGGCGCTCCGCTGGGGCACCGAGACCTACCACACGCTCAAGGGCCTGCTGAAGTCGAAGGGCTTCGCGACCGGCCTCGGCGACGAGGGTGGCTTCGCCCCCGACTTCGAGCACAACCGTGCGGCCCTCGACTTCATCGTCGAGGCCATCGAGCAGGCCGGCTTCACGGTCGGCACCGACATCGCGCTCGGCCTCGACGTCGCCTCCAGCGAGTTCTACAAGGAGGGCGCGTACCAGTTCGAGGGCAAGGCGCTCAACAGCACCGAGATGACCGCGTACTACGCCGACCTCGTCGCGAACTACCCGCTCATCACCATCGAGGACCCGCTGGCCGAGGACGACTGGGCGGGCTACGCCCACCTCACCCCCGAGCTCGGCTCCAAGGTCCAGATCGTCGGAGACGACCTGTTCGTCACGAACCCGAAGCGTCTCGCCGACGGCATCGCCAAGGGTGCGGCGAACTCGCTGCTCGTCAAGGTCAACCAGATCGGGACGCTCACCGAGACGCTCGACGCGGTCTCCCTCGCGCAGCGCTCCGGCTACACGACGATCCTGTCGCACCGCTCCGGCGAGACCGAGGACACCACGATCGCCGACCTCGCGGTCGCCACGAACGCGGGCCAGATCAAGACCGGTGCGCCTGCGCGCAGCGAGCGGGTCGCGAAGTACAATCAGTTGCTGAGGATCGAAGAGGAGCTGGGCCAGGCAGCCGTCTACGCCGGCCGCAGCGCCTTCCCCCGGTTCACCGCCTAAGCATCGTCACCTGAAGGCTCTCAGGGGTGCCGATCGGCACCCCTGAGAGCCTTCGTCGTGTGCGGGAGGCGCCTGTGAAGAAGCCATCGATGCCGGCCGGCGGCGAGTCGAAGCCCACGTCGTCCGGCAGCGGAGCAGCGTCCTCCTCGTCCTCCGGCTCGTCGAAGCAGCGACCGGCGTCGAAGCCCCGGTCGAGCTCCGCGGATGCCTCCGCCAAGCGCGCCTCCTCGTCGTCCAAGCGCCCGGCGGGGGCCACCGCGAAGCCCGCACGCTCCGCAGGCACAGCCCCGCGGTCGACGACGAAGGCACTCGCGATCAGCGTCGGCCGGTTCCTCGGCGCCGCGCTCCCGGACCGGCTCGACACGCACCGCCCCGGTACGCCAGTCGGACGCCGGCGGCTGGTTGCGGAGTCTGCGACTGTCCGGGTTCAGCGTCCTGCTCCTCGGGATCCTCGTGCTCGGGGTCGTCGTCCTCGCGCCGAACCTCAAGACCTTCCTCGAGCAGCGGCAGCAGATCGCCGCGCTGGAGGCCGGTGTCGCCGACACCCAGAAGCAGGTGGACGCGCAGCAGGCCGAACGCGAGCGCTGGAACGACCAGAGCTACGTCATGACGCAGGCGCGCGACCGCCTGTTCTACGCCCTGCCCGGCGAGGTCAGCTACATCATCATCAACGACGTCGACCCGGCCTCGTTGCCCACCACCGAGACACCCGTGAGCGACACGCTCGTCGACTCGCAGTCCGACTGGCTCGACGGCCTGCTGTCCTCGCTCGTCGCCACCGGCTACTCGCCGGCCCCGGTCGCGACCGAGACCCCTGCTCCCACGCAGACGACGCCTCCCGCCGGCGGCTGACGTCCGGACGCAGTGGTGAACCCGGCGATAATGGAACCATGAGCACCCCTCCCTTCGGCCCCGTCTCCGAGCGCGACGTCGAGATCGTGTCGGCGCAACTGGGACGCCCGGCCCGAAACGTCGTCGGCATCGCGGCGCGCTGTGTCTGCGGCGCCCCGACCGTCGTCTCCACCGCTCCTCGCCTGGCCGACGGCACGCCGTTCCCCACGTTCTACTACCTGACCCACCCGGCCGCCACGGCCGCGGTCTCCTCGCTCGAGGCGACCCAGGTGATGAACGAGTACAACGAGCTTCTGGCCGAGGACGAAGCGGTCCGCGCCGACTACGCCACCGCGCACACGGCCTACCTCGCCGACCGCACCTCCATCGCCGAGGTCGCCGAGATCGACGGGATCTCCGCCGGCGGCATGCCGGTGCGCGTCAAGTGCCTCCACGCGCTCGTCGGCCACGCTCTCGCGGCTGGTCCGGGCGTCAACCCCATCGGCGACCTCGCGCTCGACCGCGCGAGCTGGAGCCCCGAGGTGTGCGCATGCGCGGACGGCCAGGCGGGGCAGGGATAGGCCCCGCACGCGACGGGGGTCGCCTGTGGGGGAGTGACGGACCGCGACGCGGAGACCGTCGTCGTCCGCGCGGCCTCCGAGGTGCGCTGTCGGCGCTGTCCGCGATGCTTCTGGCGCTCCTGCTCGTGGGGACGCAGGCGCTCCCGGCGTCGGCGGACACCGTGCGCGACATGCAGTACTGGCTCGGTGACTACGGCTTCACGACGGCGTGGGAGACGACGAAGGGCGCCGGTGTCACCGTCGCCGTGATCGACACCGGTATCGCGAGCGGTCCGGCGGAGTTGACCGGGGCGGTCGCGGGTGGCGTCGACGTCTCCGGGCTCGGGAGTCCCGACGGGCGGACGCCGGTGGGTTCCGAGGGGAGCGAGCACGGGACGCTCGTCGCCTCGATGATCGCCGGTCGTGGCCGCACGGGCGGTGCCGGGGTCATCGGCGTGGCGCCCGAGGCCCGCCTGCTCTCCGTCTCGGTCGGGTTCGGCTCCGACGGGTCGGCCGTCGTCCCCTGGGACGATCAGATCGCGACCGCCGTCCGGTGGGCGGTGGACAACGGTGCGGACGTCATCAACATGTCGCTGACGCGCAACAGCCTCGACTGGCCGACGAGCTGGGACGACGCCTTCCTCTACGCCTTCTCGCACGACGTCGTCGTGGTGGCTGCAGCGGGCAACCGGGGGAGCGGGACGGTCGAGGTCGGTGCTCCGGCGACGATCCCGGGTGTGCTGACCGTCGCCGGTGTGGACCGCGCGGGGTCGGCGAGCTTCGACGCCTCGAGCCAGGGCATCACGATCGCCGTCGCTGCGCCGAGCGAGCAACTCGTCGGGGTGACGCCCGCCGGGTCCTACGTGCAGTGGCAGGGGACGAGCGGGGCGGCACCGATCGTCTCCGGACTCGTGGCCCTCGTCCGCTCCGCCTGGCCGGAGCTCAGCGCCGCCGACGCCATCAAGCGCGTGACGGCAACGGCGAAGCAGGTGGGCGACTCCGCACAGAGCCCCATCTACGGGGCAGGACTGATCGACGCCGCGAAGGCGGTCAGCGGTTCCGTCGGCCCGGCGGCGACCTCGCCGGAGCAGCAGCTGTCCGACTGGATCACGCTCTACCGACGGGCACCGCAGGTCCCCGATCCCGATCCGGGTGCCGAGCAGCCGTCGCCGACACCGGAGCCGGTACCCCCGGCGATCCCGGAGAACGAGGCCGTCGAGGTGCGCGCCAACCCGTTCCTCCCGACGCCGAGCACCCTGCTCTACGGCTCGCTGCCACTGGCGCTCCTCCTCGGAACTGGTAGCCTGGTCACGCTCGGTGTCATAGGCGCTACCAGGCATTTCAAGCGGGTGCTGCAGAAGTAGTACTCTGTTCCGATATTCTCAGACACTCATCTGAACCAATCGTCTTGACGTAGGAGATCGTTCGCCGTGCCCAAAATTCTGATCGTCGGTGGTGGTTACGCCGGGTTCTACACCGCATGGAAGCTCGAGAAGCAGCTTCGTCGTGGTGAGGCCGAAGTCACCATGGTCGACCCGCTGCCCTACATGACCTACCAGCCCTTCCTGCCGGAGGTCGCCGCCGGTTCCATCGAGCCGCGTCACGCGGTCGTCTCGCCGCGTCGCCACCTGAAGCACACCAACGTGATCACCGCCAAGGTCACGGGCATCAACCACGCCGAGAAGAAGGCGACCATCACGCCTGAGGTCGGTGAGCCCTGGGAGGTCGACTACGACATCATCGTCGTCACCGCCGGAGCCGTCTCCCGCACCTTCCCGATCCCCGGTGTCGCCGACACCGCGATCGGTCTCAAGACCATCGAAGAGGCCGTCGCGATCCGCGACCGCGTGCTCTCCAACTTCGACAAGGCCGCGAACCTGCCGGCCGGGCCCGAGCGCGACCGCCTGCTGACCTTCACGGTCGTCGGTGGCGGCTTCGCCGGTATCGAGGTCTTCGCCGAGCTGCGTTCGTTCGCGAGCTCGCTGCTGAAGTTCTACCCGCAGCTCTCCTTCGAGGACACGCACTTCCACCTCATCGAGGCCATGGGTCGCATCATGCCCGAGGTCAAGATCGAGACGAGCCACTGGGTCCTCAAGAACCTGGCCGAGCGCGGCGCGCTCGTGCACCTCGACACCCAGCTGCAGTCGGCTGTCGACGGCAAGATCGAGCTCTCGACCGGTGAGTCGTTCGAGTCCGACCTCATCGTCTGGACCGCCGGTGTCATGGCGAACCCGGGCGTCGTCCGCGGTGGCGACCTCCCCGTCGAGGAGCGCGGTCGCATCAAGACCCGCGCCGACCTCCGCGTCGGCACCGACGACGACATCGTCGAGGGCGCCTGGGCGGCCGGCGACGTCTCCGCCGTCCCCGACCTCAGCGGTGGTGGCGTCGGCGGGTTCTGCGTGCCGAACGCACAGCACGCCGTCCGTCAGGGCAAGCTGCTCGCGAAGAACATCACCGCGGTCCTCCGTGGCGAGGAGCCGAAGAACTACTTCCACAAGAACATGGGTGCGGTCGCCGGTCTCGGCATCGGCGTCGGTGTCTTCCAGTCCGGCAACCTCGCGATCAAGGGCCTCCCGGCCTGGTTCGCGCACCGTGGGTACCACGGGCTGGCCATGCCGAGCTTCGAGCGCAAGTTCCGCGTGTTCGGTGGCTGGTGGAACAACTTCTGGCTGGGACGCGACATCGTCTCCCTGTCGGCCGTGCAGAACCCGCGTGAGGCCTTCGAGACCTTCGCGTCGCGCCCGAAGCCCCCGGCAGACGCTGCGGCCCCCGCAGCAGCTCCGGCGGCTCCCGCAGCGGCTGAGAAGCCCGCTCGCAAGGCTCCCGTCAAGCGCAAGCCGAAGGCCGCCCCGGCCGAGGCCGCAGCGCCCGCCGCCGAGGCCCCTCGCGCTGCCGAGGCTCCTGCTGCTGCTGGCGCCCCGACCGGTGCCGACGACGAGCAGGCCTATGCGACGCCCGCTGAGGAAGTCAGCGCGAACAAGTAGTCCGGTCCGGAGCCCAGCTCCGTTCCTCGAGAGGCGCATGTCATCCGGTCCGCCGGGGCATGCGCCTCTCGGCGTTCGACGCCTCGATACGATGAGGTGCACGCCCCCGTAGCCCAACTGGCAGAGGCAGGCGACTTAAAATCGCCGCAGTGTGGGTTCGAACCCCACCGGGGGTACCGCCCTGGGCTGCGAGATCACGCGGATCCGGGAGGAGTACATCACCTCCATCAGCGATGTCTCCTCCGGCGTCATCGAGCTTGTGTCAAGGGCGTTTGCGTTGCAGCGACGAAGGAGTACCGTCTGGCTGGTGAATCTGGATGTGAGACGTCGAAACATCGCGCGGGGTCGCTCGTCGGTCTGGGTTCGGGGCGGTGCCGTAGCCGTTCCCCTCGCCATGGTGGTGGTGTTGAGTGGCTGCTCGGGGGGTGCGGTCCCGGCGATCGGGGCGGCGGCGGTGCAGCTTGATTCCGCCGTGCAGACGGCATCCCTTGCTCTCCAGCAGGCGGACGCCGACATCACCTTCACGCCCGTCGCGGAGACGACGCTTGAGAACGCGATCACCGAGGTCGACGACGTCTCGACGCAGCTGAGCGAGACTCCGGTTCAGACCGGCCGCGAGCAGGATGCGAAGCGTGAGGCCACGGCCGTGCTGCAGGACGCCGTCGCAGTCCTCGACGACGCCCGCACGGCACTCCAGGCCGGCGACGACCTCCCCGACACCGTGGAGCAGTTGCAGCAGACGGCGAAGCAGACGGCCGAACTCCGCGAGCGGTGGGAGCCGTTCTCGTGAGCGGTGTGATGAAGCGTGTTCTCGGTGTCGCGCTCGGTGTCCTCACCGCGATCGGTGGCTTCCTCGACATCGGAGACCTCGTCACCAACGCGGTCGTCGGCTCGCGGTTCGGGCTGTCGCTCGCCTGGGTGGTGCTCGTCGGCGTCGTCGGCATCTGCCTGTTCGCGCAGATGTCCGGGCGCGTCGCTGCGGTGAGTGGCCGGGCGACGTTCGAGATCATCCGGGAGCGCCTCGGGCCGAAAGCAGGGCTCGCCAACCTGAGCGCGTCGTTCCTCATCAACCTCCTCACGCTCACGGCCGAGATCGGCGGTATCGCCCTCGCTCTGCAGCTCGCGTCGAGCGTGTCTCCAGGCCTGTGGATCCCGGTCGCCGCGTTCGCCGTCTGGCTGGTGATCTGGCGGGTGAAGTTCTCGATCATGGAGAACGTCACCGGGCTCGTAGGTCTCTGCCTGATCGTGTTCGCCGTCGCCCTGTTCCTCCTCGGCCCGGACTGGTCGAAGCTCGCGGAGCAGGCGTTCGCGCCGTCCGTGCCGGGTTCCGAGTCGGCGGGCGCGTACTGGTACTACGCCGTCGCTCTCTTCGGAGCGGCGATGACGCCCTACGAGGTGTTCTTCTTCTCCTCCGGTGCGGTCGAGGAGAAATGGACGAAGAAGGACATCGGGCAATCGCGCATCAACGTGCTCGTCGGGTTCCCCCTCGGCGGTGTGCTGTCGGTCGCGATCGCCGCCTGCGCCACCATCGTGCTGCTGCCCCGTGGGATCGAAGTGTCCTCGCTGTCGCAGATCGTCCTCCCGGTGGCGGAGGCCGGCGGCAAGCTCGCGGTCGCGTTCGTGATCGTCGGCATCGTCGCAGCGACGTTCGGCGCGGCCCTCGAGACGACCCTGTCGAGTGGCTACACGCTGGCGCAGTTCTTCGGCTGGTCGTGGGGCAAGTTCCGGAAGCCGGCGGAGGCGGCGCGGTTCCATGTCGCGATGATCGTCTGTCTGCTCGTCGGCCTCGCCGTTCTGGCGACCGGTGTCGACCCGATCCTCGTGACGGAGTACTCGGTGGTGTTCTCCGCGATCGCACTGCCGCTCACCTACTTACCGATCCTCATCGTGGCCAACGACGAGCAGTACATGGGCGATGCGCGCAACGGCAGGGTGACGAACGCGTTCGCGCTCGTCTATCTGGTGATCATCCTCGTCGCCTCGATCGCAGCCATCCCCCTGATGATCCTGACAGGAGCCGGAGCATGACCCGCCGATCCAAGCGCTTCGACGCACCATTGCCGGTGCTGGAACCGGCCGAACAGTACGCCGGACAGGTGCTCGACGCCCGGCTGCACCTCCTCGACCGGCAAGTACTCGACCGCGACGGTGTCCCGGTGCAGGTCGTCGACGACCTCGAACTCAGTGACGTCCCCTTCGGCGAGTCGATCCCTTCGGAAACGCCGGCGCCGGTCATCGAGTCGATCCTCAGCGGCCCCGTCCTCGGCACACGGATATTCGGCGGACGTCCGCCCTCGAGTCGGTTCCATCGCGTGTCGTGGGACCGGATCGCGGAGATCGGCATCGCGATACACCTCGGCGTGGCAGGCTCGACGCTCGACGTGACGTGGGTCGAGCGTTGGGTGCGCGACCGCATCATCTCTCGCATTCCCGGAGGCCACCATGATCCTGAGTGACGTCCTGCGCTCGCGCGTCCTCGACGACGAGGGGCGGTCGGTCGGCATCGTCATTGACGCCCGGTTCGTGCTCGACGGCGTCCCGCATGGCCCGCTCGCCGACGCGCGCTTGGTCGGCTTCATCGTCAGTCCCCACACCGGTAGCTCGTTCCTCGGCTACGAGCGCCACGACGACGGCCGGCCGGCGCTCATCGCCCGCGTCCTTCGCTGGCACCACCGAGGCTCGTTCCTCGTGCACTGGGAGGACATTGCGCGCCTTGACGAAACACGCGTCATCCTCCGTCCAGGCTACCGACGGATCTCACCCGCGCTGCTCGGCGCCCAGCGACGGTGAAGCCGCGGCGAGAGCCGTAACCGGGAGGTGCCGTTCGAGCGCCAGGGAGCGCTCAAGGTCGACCGAACAGTCCGAATCCGGTCTCGTGTGTCCGAGCAGGTGCTGCCCGGTGGGTCGTGAGCGGTCAAGGCCTTGGCGGTGCGTGTGGCCTGAAGTTAGCGTGCGAGGCATGGATCCGAAGGAGAACGCAGCACAGGGTGGCGAGCTGATTGCGGTGCCGACACCTCACGAACTCGCCAGAGACGCGATGGACGGCTCCGCTATTCCCGTGGAGACCGTGGACAGTGCCGGCACGGAGAATCCGAGTGAGACGCTCGCGGAACGCATAGCGGCCACCGCGCTGCAAGGGGGTATTCGTGTCGGTGTGGCCGAGTCTCTGACCAGTGGGGCGATCGCGTCGACGCTCGGCGCCGCGTCAGATGCAGGCGAGTGGTTCTCGGGTGGAATCGTGGCCTACCGACCCGAGGTGAAGTTCGACGTACTCGGTGTTCCGCCAGGCCCGGTCATCACCGCGACTGCCGCGCAGCGGATGGCGTCAGGGTGCGCGCGCGTGCTCGCAAGCACGGCGACTGTCGCGGTCACGGGCGCGGGGGGCCCGGGACCACAGGAAGGGCAGCGCGCCGGAACCGTGTTCATCGCCGTCCGTACTGAGCACGACGAAACCGTGCAGCAGTGCTGGTTCCCGGGCGATCCGAGAACGGTTGTGATGAAGACCGTCGAGGCCGCTCTGGAACTGCTGGCGACCACCCTGGAGAACGCCGCCTCCGGGGCGTCCCGCTCCGCTGAGTGAGCAGCCCGGCTTTTCCCACCGGACGACGCCGATGTCCGCATATGAGTTGGCGTACTTCTGCCCTGTGGGCGCTCTGGACTACACGATCCTCATCCGGTTCCGAACCGCCAGATCATCTGAGCTCACCCTCCTCTCGCCGGGCGCAGGCATCGCTCAACGGCGCGTGATCATGCACCCCGACGAGCCCGTCCTGTTCGAGTTCACCACGATCCTCGATCCCACTCCGGTGCGGGTAGTCGTCCCCGCAGACGACGTGGACTACTGCCGCCACTCCCGTGGAAGGATGGACGCATGGCTACCCGCACGATCACGACGCTCGTCGACGACCTCGACGGTTCCGACATCCCTCGCGGGCTGGGGGAGACGGTCCGGTTCGGCATCGACGGCGAGAACTACGAGATCGACCTGACCGACGACAACGCGGCGGCACTGCGCGAGACCCTGGCGTCATACGTCGAGGCCGCACGACCCGTCATCGCTTCGGCATCGCTCCGCCGGCTGCACTGAGCGGTCGCCCGCACGGCGGTCGTACCCCTCTGCACGTTCGCCCCGATCCTGCAAGGGTCCCTGCCGGGCTTGGGGGCGCGACTAGCGTGCTCAGCATGAGTACTCCGAGCGACCACGACCACGCCCTGAACGACGACGAGCAGACGAGCAAAGACCGCACGTACAGCCCCTCCAGCGAGGCGGAGACGGCGGCCAAGCAGGACGACGGGCAGCCCGTCGTCCGTGATCCCGACATCGCCTCCGGCATGATCAACGTCGCCCCCGGGACCGGTGGTCCGGACGACACCGGCGACGTCGACGTCGACCCGGGTGAGCTCCACATCCCTCGCGATCCCGACAGCGCGCACTGAGACAACGATGCCTCGAGCGTTGACCCCCGAACGGGGTGCACGAAACGCACGACGCGAACGCGACACGGCGGTGTTGCGTCACGCAAGGTGCCTCCCGTCCGCTACCTTCGAGGTGGGGGCGTCACCCGTGAGCCGGTCCCGGAAGCCGCAAGCTTCTTGGTCGACCGGTTGCTAGACGCCTCAAGTGAGGGCGAGGTATTCGGGTTACCTCGCCCTCACGCTTGCCCGCTGCATCTTCCGGCCCGGCCGTACGTCCTCGACGGTAGGCTGAAACGATGCAGGAGATCACCCCAACCGAACTGAGCAAGCTCGAGCAGGCCGTCATCATCGACGTCCGCGAAGCCGACGAGGTCGCCGTCGCCAGCGTGCCCGGTGCCCGGCACCTGCCGATGTCGTCCTTCCTCGACCACCTCGACGAGGTGCCCCGCGAAGAGACCGTGTACGTGATGTGTCACTCCGGCGGTCGCAGTGCCCGCGTCACGGGCTACCTCGAACAGCAGGGCTATGACGCCGTGAACGTCACCGGGGGCATCTCCGAGTGGGCCGCCAGCGGCCTGCCGGTCGAGCGTCCCGCCGACGCCGGCTGAGTCGTCCCCGACGAGCGGATCGCGATGGTCGCGAGCCGTGCCGTGCGGTGCGGGCGATCGGATCAGCGCCGCTTGCGTCTCGCGATCTCGTCCGCGAGCTGCTGCACCAGGGCGGGGTCCGCGTCGCGCGCGAGGGCGACGTAGTGGTCCATGACGTCCGGGCGGTAGCGCACGGGCAACGTCTGTCCGGGGGCGAGTCGAGTGAGCTCCGTGATCGTGAAGTTCTCGTCGGCGATCCCGCGGAACGAGCGGCCGTCGGCGGTCTCCACGTCGAGCATCAGGACCAGGCGTGGATTGTTGTTGACCTCCCGCCAATCGACGAGGACACCGAGCGCCAGCGTCCCCGTCCGCAGTTCGGCGTTCCGCTTGCGAGCATCTCCGCTGAGGACCGGATTCGGGGCGACGCCGGGGAATGCGGGCCCGACGCCCAGTGCTTCCCGACTCAGGTCAGGCCTGAGCTGCGCCATGAGATCGTCGAGCTTCCTCTTCGAACCGAACATCCCGAACCCTCCCGCACCTCGGCACCGGGTTCTCGACCCGGTGTGTGGCCTTCACCGCGATTGTAGGCCAGGGCCGTTCGCGACCGCCGTCGCCGGAGGAGTCCGGCCTAGCGCGCGTCGATGAGCGGCCGGAGGTGACGGTTCCAGGCCCACGTCCCAGCTCCGACCGCCGCGAAGGCGAGCGACCCCAGCAGGAGCCCGACGAGCGTGTCACCCGCACCCGGAACCGTCGCCGTCGGGCCCAGGAGTCCGAACAGCAGTGTGAATCCCACGAACGCGCTGCCGAGCCACACCGGCCTCGACCAGGCGAGGATGGCGCGTCCACCGAGCGGCCCGAGGGGGAGGAGTGCGATCGACGCGGATCCGATCCCCGCGATCGCGGTCAGGTTCACGGCCTCGACGAGCATCGCGCCCACGCCGCCGCTCGGCTCACCGGCCAGCGCCGACACGAGCCAGGCGACCGAACCGAGCCCGGCGGCCGCAGCGATCCGGGCCAGCGCGAGGCGACCCGCGATGCGTGGCGTGATGGCATCGGAATCGGTCTCCGTCGAGGATGTCGAGCCGGCTTCATGCGTTTCGGGTCTCCGTGTGGGTCGGAGTTCGGTCAGTAGCGCGAAGAGCAGAGCCGGCTGCACGGCCAGGAGGCGTGAGAGCGCGGTGACGACACCGACCGCCACCAGTCCGCCGACACGGACGCTGACGCGCATCGAGCCCAGCCTGGCTCGGCGGGCGACGACGAGCTGCGCGAGGAGGCCCACGACGTTGATCGCGACCACGGCGATGAGTGAGGCGAACCACAGCCGGAGGTACGCCGGCTGACCGGTCACCGGGTGCGCGAACATGAGGATGCCTGCCGCGAGCACGGCGGTGACGACGGCCATCGCCGTGCGATTCGGGAGCGGGACCGACGGGACCCGCTCGAACTCGTCCCTCGGTCGGTTGCGCCCGGTCACCGCTGCACGACGACGGTCGGCGATCGTGGCGCGCCAGGGGGCGATGGAGGTAGCGAGGAGTCGGGCCGGGATCGCGATGAGCGCCACCGCCGCGAGGGCGAGGAGTGCGGCGAGCCACCAGACCGGCTGGCCGCGGCCGTCGATCGTGGAGGCGAGGGTTTGCGTGAACGGCGTCGTCCCCGACCAGAGTCCGCCACCACCGGTGGGTGGAGCGGCGCCTGGTGCCGGTTCGCCGCTCGGCGACGGGGTCGGCTGCTGCGTCCCCGGAGCGGGTGTCCCCGGCGCGGGCGCGGGCTCGGTGCCGTCGGACGGCGATGGGGAGGCGGACGGTGCCGGCGTGGCGGGCGCGGCCGATGCGTCGCCGAACGTCAGGGTGATCGCCGTACTCGCCCCGCTCGTGTTGCCCGCGGCATCCTGTTGGATCGCGAGGACGACGTGCGCGCCCGCCGGTACGCCCCCGCCCGAGCAACTCCACACGCCACCGGTGACGACCGCCGTGCAGACCGACGTCGAGTCGGCGAAGACGGTGACGGTCGCGCCCTCCTCGCCGGTGCCGGCGTAGCTTGCCGCCGAGGTCGGCATCGCCTGTCCGGCCGTCGGTGAGGACATGACAGGCGGGGCCGGAGCGTCGCGGTCGATGGTGAGCACGACCGGGGCGGACGCGTCGGAGCGCTGATTGCCGCTGAACGAAGCCTGCTGCGTCGCCGTCACGGAGACGTCGCCGGCCGGCAGCGGCTCGCCCAGCACGCAGAACCAGCTTCCGGAGCTGTCCGCCGCGAAACTGCAGGTGGCACCGGAGTCGGCGCGGACCGTCACCGTCGCTCCGGGGTGGGCGGTGCCGCGGACGCCGCCGTTGCTCGGCGTCCCCTCGGTGATGGTGGGCGGGCCGAGCGCGGACACGGAGATCTGCGCGGAGAGCGTCTCCGGGCCGCCGACCTCGACGGCGGTGATGAGCAGTCCGCCGCCGTCGGGCAGGTCGATCGAGCAGGACCACTCGGTGCTGTCGTCCTGCGGCAGGATGCAGACCGGCTCGAGACCGTCGCCGACCTGCAGCTGGACCCCCGTGCCGGCGTCCTTCGTCCCGGTGACCGTGGTGCTGCCGCTGCCGATGAAGGAACCGGAATCGGGGCTCGTGATGGTCGGCCCGTCGAGCGGCGGTGGTGTCGGCGTCGCAGCGCTCTCGCTCGGGGTGGGGAGCGGTTCGGGCGTCGCCGATGCAGGGCCCGCGACGGTCGTCGTCCAGAGTCCGGCCGAGAGGAAGACGGCGAGGAGGATCGCGACGCGTCCGATCGAGCGATTCGATCGGACTCCTGTTCCTGCGCGCGCGTGTTCCCCGGTCACCGTCTCCATTCCCCCAAGATCACCGCGGGAAGTCAACCTCCCGCGCCAGATCGGGTCACATTCTCGGCCGATCCGCACGGGAAAACCGTCGCGACAGGTGCGCTCGGGCCGGCGGTCCGCCATACTTGCGCGACTGGGTCATCCGTCCCAGTCGAGTCGACCGCGATGGAGCGGCACGACCCGTAGGCGCCCCGGGAAGGGTTGCGATGCCGAGGATCTCCGTTGTCGACCGACGAGCCGAGCTGATCAGCGCCGCCCTCCGCGTCGTCGCAGCCGAGGGCGTCGCCGCCGCCACGACCAGGGCCATCGTGGCCGAGGCCGGGATGTCGCTCGCCAGCTTCCACTACGCCTTCGCCTCCCGCGACGAGCTCCTCGCCGAACTGGTCGCACACGTCGTCGAGCATGAACGCGTCGTCCTCGACGTCGGCGAGCTGCTGACGGACGAGGAGGCCAGTCAGGAGCATCCGCCCACCCTCGAGGCCGTCGTCCGTGCCGGCCTCGAACGCTACGTCGACCTCCTCCGCGCCGATCCGGCTCGGGAGGCGGCGATGCAGGAGCTCAGCGCCTACGCGATGCGGACGCCGGGCCTCGAGCACCTCGCGCTCGAGCAGTACCGACGGTACGAGGAGCTCGCGTGTGAGGCGCTCGCGCTCGCCGCCACGGTCAGCGGCAGCACCTGGACGCAGCCCGTCGACGAGATCGCGCGGACCGTCATCGCCTTCACCGACGGCCTGACACTCGGCTGGCTGGTGCGACGCGACGATGCCGAAGCCCGGCGACTCGTCGGGACGGTGGCGCACCTCGTCGCGACCCTCGCCGAACCGGGGCCGAGATGAGCGGCCTCGGCACCGCAGCCGTCGACCACCCGGCCGACCGACGGGTCACCGGGCGCTGGGTCGCCGCCTTCGCGGTCGCCTGGCTGGGCGTCTGGATGGCCCAGCTCGCCCCGCTGCAGCTCCTCCTGCCCGCGCAGATCGACGCGACGCTCGCTCCCGAGCACTGGGTGGACAGCGTCGTCGCCTTCGGTGTCGTCGCCGGGGCGGCCGGACTCTGCTCCATCGTCGTGTATCCGCTGACGGGCGCCCTGTCCGACCGCACACGGTCGCGGTTCGGGAGACGCCGCCCGTGGATCGCAGCTGGTGCGCTCGTCTTCGCCCTGGGGCTCGTCCTCCTCGGACTCCAGACCGGCATCGTCGGCATCGGCGTCTGCTGGTGCCTCGCCATCATCGGCTTCTGCATCCTGGGAGCGGCGCTCACCGCGACCATCTCCGATCAGGTGCCCGTGGGGCAGCGCGGCTTCGTCTCGGGGTGGATCTCCGCTCCGCAGGCCGTCGGGGTCATCCTCGGCATCGCCCTCCTGCTCCTGCTCGGCACCCAGATGGTCGTGGGGTACCTGGCGCTCGCCGTCCTCCTCATCGTGCTCGTCGTGCCCTTCCTCCGGCTGCCCGATCCACTCCCGACGGGTGATCGACCCGTGCCACTCACCGTGCACGCGCTCCTGGAGAGCCTCTGGATCTCACCGCGACGCCATCCCGACTTCGCCTGGACCATGCTCAGCCGCGTCCTCGTGAACCTCGGCAACGCCTTCAGCACCTCGCTGCTGTTCTACTTCCTGCTCTTCGGGCTCGGGGACGCCGACGCCGAGACCGACCTCCTGCTGGTCACGGTCGTCTACACGGTGTTCGTCGTCGGGTCCTCGATCCTGCTCGGCCGACTGTCCGACCGCATCGGCCGACGACGAGTCTTCGTCGTCGCGGCCTCCGCCTCACAGGCGCTCGCCGCACTCCTGCTCGCGATCTGGCCCTCGCTGCCGATGGGGTTCGTGTCGGCGGCGCTCATCGGGCTCGGCTACGGCTGTTTCATGTCGGTCGACCAGGCGCTCGCGACGCAGGTCCTGCCGGACCCGGCGTCGCACGGCAAGGACCTCGGCATCATGAACATCGCCCAGGCGGTGCCGCAGGCGGTCGCTCCGCTCATCGGCGCCTGCCTCGTCGCCTGGCTCGGCGGATTCGCCGGCCTCTACCTCGTCTCCGCGGCCTGCGCCGTCGCAGGGGCGGTCGCCGTCACCCGAGTACGAGGAGTGCGCTGATGAGCATCGAACTGACCGCCGGCGGCCGGGTGTCCGACCCGATGCCCTGGCTCGACCCGAGACGGTACTGGGGCGGTATCGAGCGGGCCGTGTCGGACGTCGACTCGCCCGTCGCCGTCCTGCAGCTCGGAGCCCTCCGCCACAACACGCACGACATGCTCCGACGGGCCGCGGGGAAACCGATCCGCGTCGCCAGCAAATCCATCCGTGTCCGAGCGGTGATCGACGCGCTCCTCAGACAACCCGGGTACGCCGGCGTGCTGGCCTACTCCCTGTCCGAGGCGCTCTGGTTGTCCGAGACGGTGGACGACATCGTGGTCGGCTACCCGACGGCGGAGCGGGGCGCCATCGCGCGGCTGGCAGCCGACGAACGGGCGGCCTCGCGGATCACCCTCATGATCGACTCCCTCGACCACCTCGACCTCGTCGACGCGGTGACACCTCCGGAGCGACGTGCACGCATCCGCGTGTGCATCGAGCTCGACGCCTCGTTCCGCGCGCCCGCCCTCGGCCACGTCGGTGTCCGCCGCTCGCCCCTGCGCACGCCGGACGAGGTCCGGGCTCTCGCGGAGGCGGTCGTCGCCCGACCCGGTTTCAGCCTGGTCGGGATCATGGCCTACGAGGCGCAGATCGCCGGGCAGGGGGACGACCTCGCGGGTCGACCGGCGTGGTCGGCTGCGCTCCGCGCGATCCAGCGGCGCTCGTGGGCCGAACTCCGGGAACGTCGTGCCGCCGTGGTCGCGGAGGTCCGAGCGGTCGCGGAGCTGGAGTTCGTCAACGGCGGCGGGACGGGATCCCTGGAGCTCACCGCGTCCGACGACTCGGTGACCGAGATCGCCGCCGGGAGTGGCGTCTTCGGCGGACACCTCTTCGACCACTACCGGGCGTTCACCCCGGCACCGGCCGCGGCATTCGGTCTGTCGGTCGTCCGGAAGCCGTCGCCGGAGCTCGCGACGATCCTCGGCGGCGGATGGGTCGCCTCCGGTCCGCCAGGGCTCGACCGCCTCCCGCTCATCGCGTGGCCGGAGGGCCTCGAGATGCTCCCGCGGGAGATGGCCGGCGAGGTGCAGACGCCGGTCTCCGGGGCTGCGGCTGCGTCGCTCCGGCTCGGTGACCGCGTCTGGTTGCGGCACACGAAGTCCGGGGAGCTCAGCGAACGGGTGGACGCCTTCCACGTGGTCGGGGACGACGGGGTGGAAGCCGTCCTACCGACGTACCGCGGCGAAGGGCAGGGGTTCGTCTGATGGGGAAGACGACAGCGTGGACGAACTGGGCGCGGACCGAGCGGGCGTGGCCCGTGCGGGTCGAGCGGCCCGACTCGGTCGGCGCGGTGCAGCGCCTCGTGCGTGCCGCAGCGGGGGCGGGCCTTCCGATCAAGGCGGTCGGAGCCGGACACAGCTTCACCGGGATCGCCGTGGCGCCCGGTGTGCTGCTCGAGCTCGACGCCCTGAGCGGCCTGGTCCGGGTCGATCGGGAACGCAGCCGCGTGACCCTCCGCGCCGGCACGCGCCTCCATGACATCCCGCGCCTCCTCGAACCGTTCGGTCTCGCCATGCCGAACCTCGGCGACATCGACCGGCAGTCCGTCGCCGGCGCGATCTCCACCGGCACACACGGGACCGGGATGGCGTTCGGCGGCATCGCGACGCAGGTCGTCGGGGTGACGATGGTGACGGCGGACGGCGAGCTGCTGACGTCGGACGCCGAGCAGGAACCAGGGCTCCTCCCGGCGCTGGCGCTCGGGCTCGGCGCGCTCGGGATCCTCGTCGAGGTCACGCTGCAGTGCGTCCCGGCGTTCGTGCTGCACGCGGTGGAACGGCCGGAGCCGCTCGACGAGCTGCTGCCCGACGCTGCTCGACCGGGCCGCCGCCGTCGACCACTTCGAGTTCTACTGGTTCCCGCACACCGCGACCGCCCTGACCAAGACGAACCACCGGTTGCCGGGTGACGCGCCCACCAGGCCACTCCGCCCGGTCGCGAAGTGGGTCGACGACACGCTCCTCGCCAACGGGGTCTACCGGGTCCTCTGCAACACGGGCGTCGTCGCGCCGGCCATCGTCCCGCGCGTGAACCGGCTCGCGGACCGCCTCGTCGGCGACCGTGAGTTCACCGATCGGTCGACGCGCGTGTTCACCACGAGCCGCACGGTGCGGTTCGTGGAGATGGAGTACGCGGTGCCGCTCGAGCACCTCCCGACCGCGTTCGCCCGGATCCGCGCGCTCATCGAGGAGCGGGGGTGGCGGATCTCCTTCCCCATCGAGGTCCGGGTCGCAGCGGCCGACGAGCTGTGGCTCTCCACGGCATCAGGACGAGCGACCGGATACGTCGCCGTGCACCGCTTCTTCCGCGAGGACCCGGGGGAGTACTTCCGCGCCGTCGAGGCGATCATGATCGAGTTGGGCGGTCGGCCCCACTGGGGCAAACTGCACGGCCGTGACGCGTCGTCCCTGCGTGGCGCCTATCCTCGCTTCGACGAGTTCGTCCGCCTCCGCGACCGCCTCGACCCCGGCCGCCTGTTCGGGAACCGGTACCTCGCCCGCGTCCTCGGCGAGTGACGGCCCGCCGGGTGTCCGGTGCGTCCGCGCTGCACGCCTGCTGCGTGCTTCCTCCGAACTCCCCAAGGGCACCGGCGGGTCGCAGGTAGAATGAGCAGACCCGCTCTCCATCGACTCACAAGGAGCCCATCCTCATGGAATGGCTGATCCCAGTCCTCATCGTCGTCGCCCTGGTCGTCATCGTCGGCATCTACTTCTGGGTGACGTACAACTCGCTCGTGACGCTGAACGTGCGGGTCGAGGAAGCATGGAGCGACATCACCGTCCAGCTGAAGCGACGCGCCGACCTCATCCCGAACCTCATCGAGGCGGTCAAGGGGTATGCGGCGCACGAGAAGGCCGTGTTCGAGAACGTGACGAAGGCTCGTGCCGAGACGCTCACCGCGCAGGGGCCGGCGGCCGTGAGTGAGGCCGAGACCCACATGCAGCAGGCGCTGAAGAGCATCTTCGCCGTCGCGGAGGCCTACCCGCAGCTCCAGGCGAGCCAGAACTTCCTCCAGCTCCAGTCCGAGATCGTCGACACCGAGGACAAGATCCAGGCCTCGCGCCGCTTCTACAACGGCGGTGTCCGGGAGCTGAACACCAAGGTCAAGGTGTTCCCGAACAACCTGTTCGCCAAGGGCCTCGGGTTCTCGGAGCACGACTTCTTCGAGGTCACCGACAACGCGGCGATCGCCGAACCGCCGCGCGTCCAGTTCTGACGTGCGGTAGCGCAGTCCCATGTACCGCGCCATCGCCAGGAACAAGCTCAACACGGTCCTGATCTTCGTCGTCTTCCTGGTCATCATCGGCGGCCTCGGTTGGCTCGCGGGGTATCTCTACCAGAACCTGACGATCACGATCGTGGTGCTCGTCGTGGCCGTCGTGTACGCGGTGATCCAGTACTTCTTCGCCGGGCGGCAGGCCATCGCGATGACCGGTGCGCAGCGCATCGAGCTGGCCGACAACCCGAGGCTGTACCGCATCGTCGAGAACCTCGCGATCACCACCGGGACGCCGATGCCCGAGGTGTACCTCATCGCCGACCCGGCGCCCAACGCCTTCGCGACGGGTCGCGACCCCCAGCACGCGATGGTGGCCGCGACGACCGGCCTCCTCGAGATCCTCAACGACGCCGAGCTGGAGGGGGTCATGGCCCACGAACTCGGTCACGTCCGCAACTACGACATCCGCGTGTCCATGGTCGTCTTCGGGCTCGTCGTCGCGATCGGGTTCCTCTCCGACATGCTCCTCCGGATGACGATCTGGGGTGGCGGCAACCGGAACAACAACAACGGCGGCAACCCCGTCATGCTGATCATCGGCATCGTGGCGATGCTCGTGGCACCGCTGCTCGCGACGCTCGTCCAGCTGTCCATCTCACGGCAGCGTGAGTACCTCGCCGACGCGACGGGCGCCCTCACGACCCGTCACCCGGAAGCGCTCGCGAGCGCGCTGGGGAAGCTCGCCGCCTACGGTCGACCGATGGCGAAGCAGAACTCGTCCATGGCGCACCTCTGGATCTCCGACCCGTTGAAGCCCGGCGCGGTCGCCCGCTTGTTCAGCACCCACCCGCCGCTCGTCGAACGGATCAAGCGCCTGAGCACCATCGGCGGCGGCTTCTAGGCGAGGGCCTCCCGGCCCCGGACACACGAATGGGGCGGCACCCGGAGGTGCCGCCCCATTCGGCGTTCAGGCGAGAACCGTTACTCGGTCTGCTCGTCGGAGTCGAACGTCACCGTGACCTTGTCGTCGGCGTCGATCGTGATCTTGCCGGGGAAGTTCAGGTACGTGTCCCACACCTGCTGACCCGCCACGGCGCTGCCGTACCAGGAGGCGTCGAACGAGCCGTCGATCCGGCCGTCCGAGGTGTAGAAGTACGAACCGCTCTCATCGACCTCGACGGTCGGGGGAGAGGTGAGCGTCCAGGTCACCGGGCCGACACTCGTGAACTGCTTCTGCTGCCAGTCCGGCATGACGCCACAGGTGGTGTCGAGCGTGGTGGCGTCGAGGCACTTCTCGATCATCGCGACGACCTGCTTCGTGACCTCGGTCGTGAGTGCCTCGGTGGCGGTCACGTCGATGTCGATGAAGGCCGAACCCTCGCCGGCGCTGTACGAGCTCAGCGTGATGGTCTGGGCGTCGCCCTGCAGGAACTTGCTCTCCGGCGGAGCGACCGTGTAGATGGCCGGGTAGGCGAACAGGCTCTCGTCGGACGCGCCGTCGAAGTTGACGCCGTTGACGCTGAACGCCGTGCCACCGAGACCGGTGTAGACGTTGATGCTGCCGACGAGGGAGCTGGCGAGCTTCCACTGGTCGAAGAACAGGAACTGCTTGCCTTCGCTCTCGAGCGTGACCGAGTCCTCGTACTTCTTGCCACCGAGTTCGTACGTGACCTGCACGCGTGCCTCGCCGTTGCGGTTGTAGACGCGGCCGACCTCAGGGTTCTTGATGCGCTCGTCGGCGCCCTTCAGGACCTCGTTGGTGAGCAGTGCGGTCGGCTTGACGGCGGCCGGAGCCTCGGCTTCGGCGTCCGCATCCGGATCGGCCGACGCGGACGGGTCCGGGGTGGCCTCGGGCTCTGCGGACTCGTCGTCGGTGCTGCCGACGATCGAGGGGTCCGGTGCGACGAGGCTCGTCGCGAGCTTCGCGTCGCCGGCGGCGATGGCCTTGAGGTATTCCTCGACCTTCGCCTGCGGGCCGAACGCCGTGGTGTTCAGCACGCTGATGGTGATGGCGGCGGCGGCGATGAGTACGAGTGCACCACCGGCGATCGACGACCACAGGATGATCCGCTTCTTCTGCTTCGGGTCCATCGGCTGCTTCGGAGCGCCGGTCGCGTACGGGTTCTGCGCCGTCGCGTACTGGCCGTTGGGCTGCTGGCCCTGCTGGCCCTGCTGGTACGGGTTCTGGGCGCCGGGCTGCTGACCGGTCTGCTGACCGTAGGGAGCCGGGGGCGCCTGGTTCGGCGTCTGCTGCTGCCCGGACTGGTACGGGTTCTGCTGACCCTGCTGGTACGGGTTCGGCGTCTGCTGCTGGCCCTGCTGGTACGGGTTCGGCGTCTGCTGCTGTCCGGACTGGTACGGGTTGGGCTGCTGCTGACCCTGCTGGTACGAGGGCTGCTGGTCGCCCTGGGACGGCTGGTTGTGCTGCTCGCCCGGGTTCGGTCGGCCTGGTTGCTGTGGTGTGGTGTCGTCGTTGCTCATGGGCGGGTTCCCCTCGTTTCGGACCATGAAGGTGCTCATCAACTTAGCAGTCGGTGTGCATCCCCTGAGAGTGATTGCGCCTCCTGAGCATGGGGAGTAGTACCCATCTCCGGCGCGCGCGAGCCGGGGACGAGCCGGGTGCCGACCGCATGCGCGAGGGGCGCCGCCAGCGTCCCGCGGTCGACGACGACCACCGCGTCGAGTCCCTGCCAGCGGGCCGTCTGTTCGAGGAGCTCCGCGAGGCGTCCTGCGATCGCGTCGTCGGCGACGGGACGAAGCCCTCTGGCGACGGCATCCTGGTGTCCACGCTCGAACCAGGCGGACTGGACCCGCAGGACCCCGGCCTGGCGGTCGCTCTTCAGATCGACGCGCGCGACGATCTCGCCGTCGATGAGAACCGGTAGCACGTAGTAGCCGTAGACGCGCTTGGGCTCCGGCGTGTAGATCTCGATCCGGTAGTGGAGTCCGAACATGCGGAGGGCGCGTTCGCGGAACCAGACGACGGGGTCGAACGGGCTGAGCAGCGCGGCCCCCTCGATCCGTCGCGGCCGTCGGGCGTCGCGGTGCAGCCACGCTTCCTGCGGCCCACCGCGTCGGTCCCAGCCGGCCACGGTCACGGGTTCGAGGACACCGGCGTCCACGAGCTCGTCGACAGCTCGGCGGACCGCGGTCTGCGGCTTGATCCGGAAGTAGTCCGCGAGGTCCGCGACGGTCGCGACGCCCTGCGCTGCCGCTGCCTGCTCGACGAGCGCACGGATCGCGTCGGGCCGGGCGACGTCGAGGTCGAGGAGGTGCTGCGGCAGCACGTGCTCGGCCAGCGCGTACCGGCGCTCGAACCGGTCGCGACCGGCCGTGACCACCTCGCCGTAGAGGAACAGGACCTCCAACGCCCGTTTCACATCGGACCATCCCCACCAGGGTCCGCGTCGGACGTTCGCGTCGTGTTCGATCTCGCTCGCCTTCAGCGGCCCCTCGACGCGCAGGAGCGCTCGGACCCAGTCCAACATCTCCGTGTTCTGGCTCGCCCAGGTGGTCTCGTCGCCGACATGCTTCGCGCGGTGCGCGTCCATCCGCCACCGGAACAACGGCCACGAGTCGCGGGGGATGAAGGCCGCCTCATGCGCCCAGTACTCGAGGTAGGGCGCGTCGGCTCCGAGGGTCAGCCGATCCAGCAGCGTCTTGTCGTATCCGCCGAGCCTCGCGAACAGCGGCAGGTAGTGACTGCGCTCGAACACGTTGACGGAGTCGATCTGCAGGAGACCCAGGCGATCGATCGTCGAGCGCAGGGTGCGGGTACCCGCCGGAGTCGTGCGCTGCGGGGCGCCGAACCCTTGCGCACCGAGCGCGATCCGTCGGGCGAGGGCGGGGGAGAGGGAAGCGGACACGGCCCGACGCTAGCACCGGCGTCGGACACCCGCCGTGCACCGGCGGAAGCACCGCCGCCCGACCGGCGTCCGCATGCGCTCACCGGCATGTGCCAGCCATACACTTGAGCAATGGCGGACGACACTCCGAAGACCTGGTGGGGACGCTTCCTTCCCGAAGCGGCCTCGCCCGTGCGCGAACCGGACCTGAGCGGATCGAGCAGCGTCCCGCGCGGCATGCGCGTGGCCGCAGCGTGGTCCTGGCGGATCCTGCTGGTGGCCGCGGTCGTCGCGCTGCTCGTCTTCCTCGTCGTGCAGCTCCGCCTCATCGTGATCCCGCTGCTCATCGCCGTCCTCGTCTCCGCGCTCCTGAAGCCCGTCGTCGACGTCCTGGTGCGGCACCGCTGGCCGAAGGGTCTCGCCATCGCGCTCGCGATGGTCGGCACGCTCTCCGTGGTGAGCGGACTGATCTTCCTCGCGATCTCGCAGATCACCTCGCAGTTCGCCTCCGTGCAGGCCCGCACCATGACCGCCTACGGCGACTTCAAGGCCTTCCTGCTCGCCAGTCCGTTGCACGTGACCGAGACACAGCTCAACGACTTCATCGCCCAGGCGTTCGACTCGCTCCAGCAGGACAGCCAGGTCCTGCTCTCGGGCGCCCTGTCGATCGGTTCGACGCTCGGCCATGTCGCGACGGGCGTCTTCCTGACGCTCTTCTGTCTGCTGTTCATGCTCATCGACGGTCGGACGATCTGGCGTTGGACGGTGCGCGTCTTCCCGCAGCGGGCACGCCCCGCGGTCGACAGCGCCGGTCGCGCAGGCTGGCGGACGCTCGGCAACTACGTCCGCACGCAGATCCTCGTGGCCTCGATCGACGCGGTCGGTATCGGACTCGGCGCGTTCTTCCTCGGCGTCCCGCTCGCGATCCCGGTGGCCGTGCTCGTCTTCCTCGGCTCGTTCGTGCCGATCGTCGGCGCCGTGGTGACCGGCGCCGTGGCCGTCTTCCTCGCGCTCGTCTACAACGGTCCCGTCATCGCGCTGCTCATGCTCGGCGTCGTGCTCCTCGTCCAGCAGCTCGAGGGCCACGTCCTGCAGCCGCTCATCATGGGTACGGCCGTCAAGGTCCACCCGCTCGCCGTCGTCCTCGCCGTCGCGGGCGGCACGCTCGTCGCCGGCATCCCCGGCGCCCTGTTCGCGGTGCCCGTGGTGGCCGTGATCAACGTGATGGTCCACACCATCGCCAGCGGCACCTGGCGGACCGGCGGCAGTGCTCCTCCGGAACCGGGTGCCGACGGCGCCATCTGGCAGACCGTCCCGAGCCCCAGGCGAATCCGTCCGGGCTCCCGCTCGTCCCACGAGCCGCAGGATCGCCCAGGCGATCAGGAGCCCCAGCACCCCAGCGAAGACCTCCGAGAGACCTCGTCCCCAGAAAGTCCAGGACCCCGCACACCATGACCGATTCAACGACCACCACACCCGTGTTCCCCGGCCCGTCGCTCGCCGCGTTCGAGCGAGCCAGGGACACCCTCGTCGGCACCGTCCAGCGCACGCCGATGGAGAGCTCCCGCTACCTCGCCGACGTCCTCGGCGTGCCCGTGCACCTCAAGTGCGAGAACCTCCAGCGCACCGGCTCCTACAAGATCCGCGGCGCGTACAACCGCATGTCCAGCCTGACCCCCGAGGAGCGGGCGCGCGGCGTCGTCGCGGCCTCAGCGGGCAACCACGCGCAGGGTGTCGCCTTCGCCGCCCGTGAGCTCGGCATCACCGCGACCATCTTCATGCCGGTCGGCGTCCCGCTCCCGAAGCTCGCCGCCACGCGCGACTACGGTGCGCACGTCATCCTGCGCGGCCACACGGTGGCGGAACCGCTGATCGCCGCCGCCGAGTTCGCCGCGGAGACCGGTGCCATCCTCATCCCGCCGTTCGACCACCCGGACGTCATCACCGGGCAGGGCACGCTCGGGCTCGAGATCCTCGAGGAGGTCCCCGACGTCGAGACGGTCATCGTGCCGATCGGCGGCGGCGGGCTCATCTCGGGTGTCGCGGGTGTCATGAAGCAGCGCGCGGCCCTCGAAGGACGCACCATCCGCGTGATCGGCGTCCAGGCGGCGAACGCGGCCGCGTACCCGGCGTCGCTGGAAGCCGGAACCCCGACGACCATCACCGTGCAGCCGACCATCGCCGACGGCATCGCCGTGGCCCGTCCCGGTGAGCTCAACTTCGAGATGATCAGCGCCCTCGTCGACGAGGTCGTCACCGTCAGCGAAGACGACCTCGCCCGGGCGATCGTCGTCCTCCTCGAGCGCGCCAAGCTCGTCGTCGAACCTGCCGGAGCCGCCGGTGTCGCGGCGATCCTGGCCGGGAAGATCGAACCGACCGGCACGACGGTCACCATCCTCTCCGGCGGCAACATCGACCCGCTCCTGCTCCAGCGGGTCGTCAGTCACGGCCTCGCGGCGTCGGACCGCTACCTGACGCTGCGCATCCCGCTGCCCGACCGACCGGGGCAGCTCGCACGGACGGCGGAGCTCGTCGCGCAGGCCAACGCGAACGTCATCGAGGTGCTGCACACCCGACACGGCCACGGCTTGCAGATCAGCGACGTCGAACTCGAGCTCAGCATCGAGACGCGCGGGCCCGACCACCGCGACCTCGTCGTGCAGACGCTCCGCGAGGCGGGGTACGACCCGCAGATCGTCGACGACTGATCCGACCGACGGAACGCAGCAGGGCCCCGCCGTGTCGGCGGGGCCCTGCTGCGTCTGGTCGGTCGCGAAGGCGCGACGTACCGGATCAGGAACCGGTGTAGGTCTCCACCGCGCTGATCGACACGGTGATCTCCTTGCCGTTCGGCGCCTCGTAGGTGGTCTTCTCGCCGATCTTCAGACCGAGGATGGCGGCGCCGAGCGGGCTGCCCTCGCTGTAGACGTCGAGGTCGGTGTTGCCGGCGATCTCGCGGCTGCCGAGGAGGAACCGCTCCTCGCCGCCCGCGACGACGGCCGTGATGACGGTGCCGGACTCCACGACACCACTGGACTGCGGTGCCTCGCTCACCTTGGCGTCGCGCAGCATCTGCGTGAGCGTCCGGATGCGGGCCTCCTGCTTGCCCTGCTCGTCCTTCGCGGCGTGGTAGCCGCCGTTCTCCTTGAGGTCGCCCTCTTCGCGAGCCGCTTCGATGCGCTTGGCGATCTCCTCGCGGCCCGTCGTGCTGAGGTGCTCGAGTTCCGCCTGCAGCCGGTCGAAGGCCTGCTGGGTGAGGAACGTCTCCTGGATCTGCTCGGACACGATGGAACTCCTTTGCATGGTGGGTCCGCACACGACGGCCGAAACGCCCGTCATATGCCAGACGCCCCGGCGGAATGCCGGGGCGTATGAAGTACTGCCTTCGAGTATCGCACGATCGGCGCGCGAGTGCGGTGCACGCGCCGACGCCGTCGCGGGTCAGGAGCGGCGCTCGACCACCCAACAGGTGTCGACGACGCCGGTGTTGCTGAGCTCCGTGGTGCGGACGCTCTCCGTGAAGGTGCGGGTGCGCTGCTCGGACGGCGGCAGCTCGACGACCTTCCATCCGACGACCGCGAACTGCTCGTTGAGCGCCTGGACCGAGCAGGCCATGGGGGTGTCCTGCGGACCGGTGACCTCGAAGGACACGCTGACCATCGTGTCGTCGACGATCTCGTGCGCCGTGTTGCGCGACTCGATGCTCGGCCGACTGCCGTCGAGACCGGCCCACACGACCCACGCGATGAAGACGACGGCGAACGCGGCGGCGGCCAGCCAGATCAGGCGGCGGTCGCGGGCACGGTTGCCAGGGGTGCGTCCGTATCGCGCCGCGATGGCGTCCTGAGGGCCGGCATCCTGCAGGGGAGAGGTCACGTCACGGGCTCCGGTTCGAACGGTTAAGCTGGACCAGGAGTGCGAGACGCCTCGAGGTCGACACCTCAAGCGTATTGCCTCTTCCTGGATGCGGAGTCCCGACCGCGTCGTCACGTCACGAGTCGCGAAGCGGTCCCCTCGCGCAGACCAGCCGGAAGGCGGAGCACCATGACCATGAGACTGCTCGCCGTGCACGCGCACCCCGACGACGAGTCGAGCAAGGGTGCGGCGACCCTCGCGCACTACCGGAGCCTCGGCGCCGAGGTCATGGTCGTCAGCTGCACCGGTGGTGAACGCGGCGACCTCCAGAACCCCGGACTCGCCGACGTCGCGATGATCGAGCGCGACCTCCCCGGCTACCGTCGCCTCGAGATGGCCGCGGCGCAGGAGATCCTCGACATCGAGCACCGGTGGCTCGGCTATCAGGACAGCGGGATGGCCCGCGACGACGGCACGGTCCCACCCGCGAGCTTCGCCGACATCCCCCTCGAGGTCTCGACCGGTGTGCTCGTGCGCATCGTCCGCTCCTTCCGGCCGCAGGTCATCATCACCTACGACGAGAACGGGGGCTACCCGCACCCCGACCACATCCGGTGCCACGAGGTGAGCGTCGCGGCGTTCGAAGCGGCGGCAGATCCCACGCGCTATCCCGAAGCGGGCGAGCCCTGGCGGGTCGACAAGCTGTACTACGACCGCTCGTTCAGCCCCGCCCGGCTCGAGGCCGTGTACGCCTACCTGTTGGAGCACCACCCCGACGACCCGGCGGTCGAGCGACTGGCCGAGATGCGCGAGTGGATGGCCGGCCGGCCCGATCTCGCGACGACGCACGTGCGCGTCGGCGACTTCTTCGAGGCGCGCGACGCCGCGCTCCGGGCGCACGGCAGCCAGGTGCCGCCAGACTCACCGTTCTTCTTCTGGCCCAACGACGTCCTCCGTGCCGCATGGCCGTTCGAGGACTACCAACTGGTCACGTCGCACGTCGCGTCGACCACCCCAGAGTCGGAGCTGTTCGACGGCATCGACACCAGCGAAGGAACCGCATGATGCACCACCTGTTCACCGAGGTCCTGTTGGCGGTCACGCCGTCGCCGTCGCCCTCGCCGGCGTTCGACGAGAACCAGGTGACGCCGGGACCGTGGGGCTTCGTGATCACCTTCGCCATCGCCGGCGTCGTCGTGTTCCTCGTCATCGACATGGTGCGTCGCGTGCGCCGGGTCAACTACCGCGCGGAGATCGACGAGCGGCTCCAGGCCGAGGTCGCCGAGCGGGCAGCCGCGGACCGCGCGGGGAGCGACACCGGTGAGGCGGCCCCCGCAGGCGTCGAGGACGACCCTCGCCCGCCGTCGGACCAGTCGGCCCGCTGACACCACCACCGCGACGCCTCGCCGCGCGCCGGGCCGCCGGTCGTCAGCGGTTGTAGACCGGGTCGATCGCGATCAGCAGGATCCCGGTCCAGTGGCAGAGGAACGCGAGCACCGTGCACAGGTGGAAGAGCTCGTGGAACCCGAACCGCCCCGGCCAGGGGTTCGGTCGCTTCATCGCGTACATGACCGCGCCGACCGTGTAGAACAGGCCACCGGCGGCGACGAGCACCATCGTGGCGAAGTTGCCGCGGGCGATGTCGCCGAGGTACGCGACCGCACCCCACCCGAGTGCCAGGTAGAGCGGGACGTAGAGCCACCGCGGGGCGTTGATCCAGAACACGCGGAAACCGATGCCGAGGAGCGCGCCGCCCCAGACGAGCACGAGCAGGAGGTTGCCCTGCGCCGGTGGTAGCGCGAGCACGGCGAGCGGCGTGTAGGTGCCGGCGATCAACAGGAAGATGTTGGCGTGGTCGATCCGCTTGAGGAGGAGCTTGACCGAGGGGCGCCAGGAGAACCGGTGGTACAGCGCCGAGTTCCCGAAGAGCAGCATCGAGGTGAGCACGAAGACCGTCGAACTCCACTTCGCGGCCGCGCCCTGTGCGAGCACGACGAGGACGATCCCGGCGACGATCGAGATGGGGAAGATCCCGGCGTGCAGCCATCCGCGCCAGGTCGGTTTGACCTCCTCCGGTGCGGCGGCATCGTCGGCGGCGACCTCGAGCAACGGCAGCTTCGGCAGCTCGGGGTCTCCACTCGTCATGGGTCCAGGATACGGGGTGGCACGGAACGCGTACTGGGAGCGATGCAGGAAACTGCACTAGCGTTGCAGGGTGATGACGAGGCATTCCGCACCGGTGGACGGCTTCCTGTACGGCGTCTACGCACGGCGCCTCCGGAAGGCGCTCACTCCGCAGACGCTGCCGCACCATGTCGCGATGATCATCGACGGCAACCGGCGGTGGGCCAAGCAGCTCGGGTACGACACAGCGGCGCACGGCCACCGGGCCGGTGCGGCGAAGATGCGCGAGTTCCTGACCTGGTGCGACGACCTCGGCATCGGCGTCGTCACCCTGTACCTGCTGTCGAGCGACAACCTGGTGAACCGCGCACCGGACGAGCTGGACGACCTCGTCGACATCATCGCCGACCTCGCCGAGGGGCTGTCGCACTACCGTGACTGGCGCGTGAAGCACGTCGGTTCGAGCGACGGTCTCCCGGAGTCGCTGCGCACGGCGTTGACGAGCGCGGAGGAGCGCACGGCCGACCGTGCCGGCATGCACATCAACCTCGCGGTCGGCTACGGCGGTCAGCACCGAGATCGTGGACGCGATGCGCGCCATCGTCGCCAAGCACCACCTCGAGGGTCGGAGCCTGGAAGACCTCGCGGCGCTGCTCACCCCCGACCTCATCGGTGAGCACCTCTACACGGGAGGCCAGCCCGACCCCGACCTCGTCATCCGCACCAGCGGCGAACAGCGGATGAGCGACTTCATGCTCTGGCAGAGCGCCCACAGCGAGTTCTACTTCGTCGAGGCGCTCGGGCCCGACCTCCGCGAGGTCGACTTCCTCCGCGCCCTCCGCGACTTCTCCAGGCGGCAGCGGCGGTTCGGCGGATGAGCCGGTCCGACTCCGGCCTCGGAGCCGGACGAGCCGGAGACGGCGTCCCGGTTGGAGACCTTCCAAGCGGGATTCGGTGAGGTCGACGGCTATCTCAACTACGGCAGTGTCGGTCCGTTGGCGGCGTCCGTCGTCCTCGAGGCCAGCCCGCTGGAACGACGTGCTCGCGAGTGCGACCCCCGGCACGCTCGGCGCGGTCGACGTGCAGGACGAACGGATGCGGACCGCCGTCGGGACGCTCACCGGGTTCCGAGCCGACCAGGTCGTCGCCCAGCCCAACACCTCGCAGGGCCTCATGCACGCGATGTTCGGCCTGAGCGGCACGGTCCTGCTCTCCCGCCTGGAATACCCCACGCTGCCGCTCGCCGCGGAGCGGGCCGCCGAGCACCGGCACCTGCTCACGCCGAGATGGCTCGAGACGCGACGCGGGCACGTGACGGCCGAGAGCGTGCGCGAGCAGCTCGACGACGCCGTCACCGCCGTGGCCGTGAGCCTCGTCGACTACCGCACCGGCTACGTCTGCGACCTCGAAGCCGTCCGCGAGGTGATCGGCGACCGCCTCCTGATCGTCGACGCCATCCAGGGCTTCGGTGTGGTCGACGCCCCCTACGCCGTCGCCGACGTGGTCGCCTCGGGCGGGCAGAAGTGGATGCGGGCGGGCTGGGGCACCGGATTCCTCGCCCTGAGCGACCGCGCCGTCGAGCGACTCGAGCCGGTCTTCTCCGGCGTGACCGGCACCGACGAGCCCTGGCCGTTCAGCGCGACCCCGGCACCGAGCCGATCGGCGCGCGCGTACTCGATCACCAGGCCCGACCCGCTCGCGGCGGCGCGGTTCGCCGCGTCGCTGGAGGACACGGTCGCCGTCGGGACCGCGACGGTCCACGCCGCGATCGCCGAGCTCACGGCCGAGGTGATCGAGCTCGCGGACGAGTTCGGCGTCGCGGTGGTCTCCTCGCGAGACGAGCACGAACGCGCGGGCATCGTCGTCCTGGAGCCGGAGGAGTCCGTCCTCGACACGCTGTGGACCTCGCTCGAGAACCACGGCGTCACCGCGACGATCCGCGCCGGGGCCGTGCGGCTCAGCGTGCACGCCGGTACCAGCCGGCAGACGCTGGACCAGCTGCGCGGTGCGCTGCTGTCGTTCGCGACGGCCGCGAGCTACTGAGCCGCCGTCCGACCACCGGCGGGCCAGAAGACGGCCCCCATCTGTTCACCTCCCCGTAACAGGACACGGGGCGTGTCGTCGCGTCGATGTCGGCGGCCGGACGTACGTTCATCTCATCGGGCATGGAGCCCGGTCGAGACGGCCACACAAGTTCGGCTCGAAACCCTGCAGGCGGCCGTTTCGCACAGTGATCCGAGCATCAGATGCTCGGGGTGGGAGTGGTTGTGGCCTCGCGAGAAATCCAGAACACGTCAGCCGGGACCGAGACGCGGGACGCGTCGACGAGACGGAGCCGGCGACCCGCCGACCACACGGCGAGCGGGGGAGATCAGGCGCAGGCCGAGATCACCTACGTGCTCGACACCTCCGTGCTGCTGTCGGACCCCAAGGCGCTCTTCCGGTTCGCCGAGCACGCCGTCGTCATCCCGGTCGTCGTCATCAGCGAGCTCGAGGGCAAGCGCAACGACCCCGAGATCGGCTACTTCGCACGTCAGGCACTCCGCATCCTCGACGAGCTCCGCATCGAGCACGAACGCCTCGACTTCCCGATCCCCGTCGGTGACGGCGGATCCCTGCGGGTCGAACTCAACCACTCGAGCATGGCCTCGCTGCCGTCCGGTCTCCAGCTCGGCGACAACGACTCGCGCATCCTCGCGGTCGCGCTGAACCTGGCGAACGACGGCCTGACGGTCACGGTCGTGTCCAAGGACCTGCCGCTGCGCGTCAAGGCGGCCTCCATCGGTCTGCAGGCGGAGGAGTACCGGGCGGAACTCGCGGTCGACTCCGGCTGGACGGGCATGTCCGAGATCACCCTCGGCTCCGAGGACATGAGCACGCTGTGGGAGCGCGAGGAGGGGACGACGCCGATCATCGAGGACCTGCCGATCAACACGGGCCTCGTGATCCACTCGGACCGGGGATCCGCACTCGGGCGGGTCACGGGCAAGCGCAGCTACAAGCTCGTCCGCGGCGACCGCGACGTCTTCGGTCTGCACGGACGCTCGGCCGAGCAGCGGCTCGCGATCGACCTCCTGCTCGACCCCGAGATCGGGATCCTCTCGCTGGGAGGTCGAGCCGGGACGGGGAAGTCCGCGCTCGCCCTCTGCGCGGGTCTGGAGGCCGTCCTCGAGCGACAGGCGCACAAGAAGATCATGGTGTTCCGGCCGCTGTACGCGGTCGGCGGCCAGGAGCTCGGGTACCTGCCCGGCGACCAGGGCGAGAAGATGAACCCCTGGGGACAGGCGATCTTCGACACGCTCGGCGCGGTCGTCTCGCAGAACGTGCTCGACGAGGTGGTCGAACGGGGCATCCTCGAGGTGCTCCCGCTGACGCACATCCGCGGCCGGTCGCTCCACGACGCCTTCGTGATCGTCGATGAGGCGCAGTCGCTCGAGCGCAACGTCCTCCTCACGGTCCTCAGCCGGATCGGGCAGAACTCGCGGGTCGTCCTCACGCACGACGTCGCCCAGCGCGACAACCTGCGCGTCGGCCGACACGACGGCGTCGCCTCGGTGATCGAGACGCTCAAGGGGCACCCGCTGTTCGCGCACGTCACGCTGACGCGCTCGGAGCGCTCGGCCATCGCGGCTCTCGTGACCGAGATGCTCGAAGGGAACGAGCTGGCCTAGCGGCCGTCGGCGGGGCTGGCTCGCAAGGCCCGCCCCGCCGACCCCGGCCGCCTGTGGAGAACGCCGCAGGCCGGCACGAGGATCCTCCTATCCTGACGGGATGCCCTCGCGACCGACCTCCACCGGCAGGCGGCTGCCGCCCGCGTGTCGCCACCGCGGCGATGGCCGGCTCGACGCTGCTGCTCGTAGCCGTCACCGTGGCCCGGCTCGGCCCCGACCCGCGTCCGGTCGTCATCGTGCTCGTGTGGCTCGCCTGCATCACGCCGCCGCTCGTGCGCATCGACGTCGCGGAGCGGCGGCTCCCGAACCGTCTCGTGCTGCCGGCGCTCGCCATCGCGGTGCCGGTCACCGCGGTCGATGCCGCAGTGCGTCAGGTGGCCCCGCTCGAACCGCTCCTGATGGGGTTCGCGGTCGGCGCCGTCCTGTACGTGTGCGCCCTCCTCGGCGGGCTGGGCATGGGGGACGTGAAGCTCGGCGCGCTGCTCGGCCTCGCGGTCGGCTGCTTCGGGACGTCCGCGGTGCTGCTCTTCGCGGTGGTGTCGGTCTCCTCGGCCGGCCTCGCGGGTGCGGTCGTCGTGTTCCTCGCACGCTCACGTGGCGGCTCCGCCGGTTGGCGCACGCGCATCCCGTTCGGCCCGTTCCTGCTCCTCGGCTGCTGGAGCGCGATCGCCGTCTCGGCGTGACCACACGGACGGAGACGGCCCCGGAACCGCGAGGGTTCCGGGGCCGTCCGGTCGTTCGACGAGCGGGTCGACTCAGCCGGGGTGCGTCATCGAGAGGACGTCGAGCGCCGTGTCGAGCTGCTCCTCCGTGATCTCGCCGCGTTCGACGAACCCGAGGTCGACGACGGCCTCGCGGACGGTCAGACCCTTGGCGACGGAGTGCTTGGCGATCTTCGCCGCCGACTCATAGCCGATGATCTTGTTCAGCGGGGTGACGATCGAGGGCGAGGAGCCGGCGAGTGCCGCAGCGCGGTCGAGGTTGGCCTCGAGGCCGTCGACGGTCTTGTCGGCGAGGACCCGGGTCGCGTTCGACAGGAGACGGATGCTCTCGAGGAGCGCCGTGCCCATGACCGGGATCGCGACGTTGAGCTCGAAGGAGCCCGAGGCGCCGGCCCAGGCGATGGTCGCGTCGTTGCCGATGACCCGGGCGCCGACCATCAGGACGGCCTCCGGGATCACGGGGTTCACCTTGCCGGGCATGATCGAGGATCCCGGCTGGAGGTCGGGGATGTGCAGCTCGCCGAGACCGGTGTTCGGGCCGGAGCCCATCCAGCGGAGGTCGTTGCAGATCTTCGTGAGGCTCACCGCGATGACCCGGAGGGCGCCGGAGGCGTCGACGAGTCCGTCGCGCGCGCCCTGGGCCTCGAAGTGGTCCTGGTCGCCTCCGTGATCGGCAGCTCGGTCTCCTGCGCGAGCAGCTCGATGACGAGCTGGGGGAAGCCCTTCGGCGTGTTGATGCCGGTGCCCGTCGCGGTTCCGCCGAGCGGGACCTCTGCGACGCGGGGGAGTGCCGTCCGCACCCGCTCGATGCCGAGCCGCATCTGGCGGGCGTAGCCGCCGAACTCCTGCCCGAGGGTGACGGGGGTGGCGTCCATGAGGTGCGTCCGGCCGGGCTTCACCGCGGTCTTCCACAGCTCGGCCTTGCGCTCGAGCGACACGGCCAGGTGGTCGAGGGCCGGGATGAGGTCGTCGATGAGGGCGCTCGTGACCGCGATGTGCACCGAGGTCGGGAAGACGTCGTTGGAGGACTGCGAGGCGTTGACGTGGTCGTTGGGGTGCACCGGGCTGCCGAGGCGCGCGCTCGCGAGCGTCGCCAGGACCTCGTTCATGTTCATGTTCGACGAGGTGCCGCTGCCGGTCTGGTAGGTGTCGACCGGGAACTGCGCGTCGTGCGCGCCGGTGATGACCTCGTCGGCCGCTGCGGCGATCGCGTCGGCGACACCCTGGTCGAGGACGCCGAGCTTGGCGTTGGCGAGTGCCGCGGACTTCTTGATCCGGGCCAGCGAGGCGATCTGCGCCGACTCGAGTCCGCTGCCCGAGATCGGGAAGTTCTCGACGGCCCGCTGCGTCTGGGCGCCGTAGAGCGCGTTCGCGGGGACCCGCACCTCACCCATGGTGTCGTGTTCGATGCGGTACTCGGTTGCTGAGGTGTCTACCACGCTGTTCGTTCTCCTTCGTGCGATTGCGATGGTGGGTGCTGCGCCGGACGGCGAGCGGATGGTTATTCGGGGACCGTGACGTCGCCGATGACGATGTCGGCCATGGCGGTCCCCTCGAGGAGCTTGTAGTTCGCGCCGATGATGGCCACCGTGCCGGCGGCGACCGCGTCGCTGATGAGCTCGGACCTCGAGACGACCTCCATGACGGTACGCCGCAGGTGGCGGCGACCGACCTCCGAGGAGTCCACCGCGGCCGCGTCGATCGGGGCAGGTCCGGCGACGGCGCTCACCGCGGGGACGATCTGCTGGATGAGCCGGTCGATGTACGGCGGGAGCGGGACGGCGTCCTCCGCCTGCGAGTCGATCGCCGCGCGGACGGCACCGCACTCGTCGTGCGCGAGCACGAGGATGAGCGGGACCTGCAGGACGCCGACGGCGTACTCCAGGGTGCCGAGCACCGAGTCGGAGACGATCTGGCCGGCGTTGCGGACGACGAAGAGGTCGCCGAGTCCCTTGTCGAAGATGATCTCGGCCGCGAGACGGGAGTCGGAGCAGCCGAAGATGACCGCCTCCGGGGCCTGGGAGTGCGCGAGCGTGGCGCGGCGTTCGACGTCCTGCCGGGGGTGTGCGGGCTGACCGGCGACGAACCGCGCGTTACCGCGCTGCATCTCGCGCCAGACGGCACCGGGGCGCTTCTGGGTCATTCTGAGTCCGTTTCTGCGGGGGCGCCCGACGGGGCGTCGAGGTTGGCGGTGACCCCGGTGCGCACGGAGCGTGCGACATCGAGGACGTACTCGGGCTTCGCCGTGCCGAACACGGCGATCGTGCTCCGACCGGCGACGGTCGACAGGGCGTACGCGACGTTGCCGTCGTCGGAGCCGCTGCCGTTCGCGTATTCGACCCACTCGACGCCGTCGATGGTGACGGTTCCGGTGGGCCGGGCTTCGTCGAGCTCGGCGAGGAGCCAGGTGTCGTTGGCGTCCACGCCTTGGACGAGGCCGACGAACTCGTCGTCGGGGGAGATGAGTCCGACGTTCCATGAGCGGATGTCGGGTGTGCCGGCGACCGGTGAGGCTGCGGTGCGGACGTCGGCGTAGTTGCTGCCCCAGTCGTCGCCGAGCTCGGGGGTGAGGAGTGGGACGGGGAGGTCGGGCTGCGCCTGACCGGCGAGCTGCGCGTAGTCGACGGTCGGGCGTTCCGGGGCCTCACCTCGGGGCACGGCCAGCACGATCACGACCACGAGGCCGACCGTGGCCAGGAGCGACAGGACGAGGTTGTTGACGGTCTTGCGCGAGCGGTACAGGCGGGAGTTCTCCGCCTTGCGGTCGGCGGTCTCCTGCGGCGTCTCGGGGCGGCCGAGCTCGGCCACGACGCGCGGCGGCTTGGTGTCCTTCACCGCGATGCGTCCGGAGTGCCGGATCCGAGCTGGGCGGCGCGAGCCGCGTCCAGCCGTGCCTTCGCGCCGATCAGCCACTCCTCGCAGCGCTGGGCGAGCTGTTCGCCGCGCTCCCAGAGCCGGAGGGAGTCCTCGAGCGACGCCGAGCCCTGCTCCAGCTCGGACACGACACGCACGAGCTCGTCGCGTGCCTGCTCATAGCTGAGCTCCTGGACATCGGAGGGGGTTGGCATGCTTCTATCCTATTCGTCGTCGGTCCGGGCGGCAGCCGTGGCCGGGCCGGTACTGGAGGCGCCGATCGCGCCGGAGGCGAGGGTGACCAGGAGCTCCGTCCCGGCGGGGGCGTCGCCCTCCGCGCGGATGACCGCGCCGCCCGGGACACCGGCCTCCGGGTCCGCTCGCTGGACGATGGCGTAGCCGCGGTCGAGCGTGCGCTGCGGCGACAGGGCGCGGAGGTGCGAGCGGAGCTCCGTCACCTCGCGCTGGGAGCGCTCGACGGCGCGGTCGATGAGCTCGGCACCCCTGGCGACCGTGCGGGTCAGCTCGTCCGCCCGCGAGTCGACGATCCAGGACGGGTCGGCGAGCGCGGGACGGGTGCGGAGCGTCGCGAGCCGGTCGATCTCGTGACCGAGCAACGAGGTCACCCGGGAGGACAACCGGACGCGGGCCTGCTGCACGCGAGCGAACTCCTCCGCGACGTCGGGGACGACCCGCTTGGCGGCGTCGGTCGGTGTGGAGGCGCGGAGGTCGGCGACGTCGTCGAGCAGTGGGCGGTCCGCCTCGTGGCCGATGGCGCTCACGAGGGGCGTGGTGCAGGCGGCCGCGGCTCGGACCACGCGTTCGTCGCTGAACCCGAGGAGGTTCTGGAAGTCGCCGCCGCCACGCGCGACGATGATGACGTCGACCTCGGGGTCGGCGTCGAGCGTCTGGAGAGCGCTCACGACGTCGCCGGGGGTGCGGTCGCCCTGGACGGCTGCGTGGACGACGCGGAACCGGACCGACGGCCAGCGCAGCTCCGCGTTGCGCAGGACGTCCTTCTCGGCGTCGGAGTCCTTGCCGGTGACCAGCCCGATGCACTGCGGAAGGAACGGGAGCGGCCGCTTGCGCGACGCGTCGAAGAGCCCCTCGTCGGCGAGCTGCCGACGGAGTCGTTCGAGTCGCTCGAGGAGGTCGCCGATGCCGACGTGCTTCATCGCCATGACCTGCATGGTGAGCGTGCCGCCCTTGAGCCAGTAGTTCGGCTTGACCAACGCGATCACGTGGTCGCCCTGCTTGAGGTCGGCGGGGATCTTCGCGCGGACGGACGACCAGATGGTGAACCCGACCGTCGCATCGATCTCGAGGTCTTTGAGCTTGCCGTAGACGTTGCCGCCCGAGGCGCCCCACTGCGTGATCTCGCCCTCGACCCAGACCGTGCCGAGGCGGTCGATGTAGTCGCGGAGCTTCGTGCCGAGGAGCGCGACCGGCCAGGGGGCTTCCATGGTGGCCGGTGCATCGCTCATCCCTCAAGCCTAGCCGCGAGCACCGACGGCGCGGGGTCGCGGACCACCCGACCGTTCACGGCCGACTCCCGAGCGCTGCCGCGTAGAATCCACACGTGACCGATCTCCGCGACGCCCCAGCCATCGGCCTCGGCATGCCGAGGCTCCGACGCATCGCCGGACGCCTCGCAGACCTCCCCGTCGCCGGCGAGAAGCGCGTCCTGCTCGCCGCCCCTCGTGGTTACTGCGCCGGCGTGGACCGCGCGGTCGTCGCCGTCGAGAAGGCGCTCGAGCACTATGGCGCGCCGGTGTACGTCCGGAAGCAGATCGTCCACAACGTGCACGTCGTCGATCAGCTCGAGGCCCAGGGCGCGGTGTTCGTGGAGGAGGTCGACGAGGTGCCGTCCGGCGCGCACATCGTCTTCAGTGCGCATGGCGTCTCGCCAGCCGTGGTCGATGCCGCCGCCGACCGTGGGCTGCTCGCGATCGACGCCACCTGCCCGCTCGTCACCAAGGTGCACCGCGAGGCCGTGCGCTTCGCCCGCGACGACTACGAGATCCTGCTCATCGGACACGAGGGGCACGAGGAGGTCGAGGGGACGGCCGGTGAAGCGCCCGACCACGTCACGCTCGTGACGAGCCCGGAAGCCGTCGACGACCTCGTCGTCGCCGACCCCGACAAAGTCGTGTGGCTCTCGCAGACCACGCTGTCGGTGGACGAGACCATGGAGACGGTCCGCCGCCTGCGCGAGCGGTTCCCGAAGCTCCAGGATCCGCCGAGCGACGACATCTGCTACGCGACCCAGAACCGTCAGGTCGCCATCAAGAAGGTGGCCCAGGACGCTGACCTCGTGATCGTGGTCGGGTCGGCGAACTCCTCGAACTCGGTGCGCCTCGTGGAGGTCGCCCTCGAGTACGGCGCGAAGGCCGCCTACCGCGTCGACTACGCGCACGAGATCCAGCAGGCCTGGCTCGACGGCGTCGTCACGGTCGGTGTCACCAGCGGCGCCTCCGTGCCGGAGGTCCTCGTCGACGAGGTCCTCGAAGAACTCTCCGGAGCCGGCTACGGCGCGGTGCAGGAAGTCAAGACGGCCGAGGAGGACCTCATGTTCTCCCTGCCGAAGGAGCTGCGCAAAGACCTTGCCGGCACGACCGATCCGCGCGCCCTGGGAGGGCGTCGACCATGAGCGAATCCCGCCCCCGTCCGCAGTTCGGTGAGTACGCGTCCCCCGAGGAGCAGCGTGCCCGGATCGCCGAGCCCATCGACGAACAGCGGGCGGAGGAGCTCGGCATCGCGCCGGTCGTCCCCGTCGAACGGCAACCGCGGCAGCAGCAGGAGCCGACCCTCCGCGAGCAGACGCGTGAGCAGGCGCATGAGCCTGGGGTGGTGCAGCCGGGCGCTCCGACCGTGGCCGCCCGACGACCCGTCGCCGGAGACCGGATCGCGACGTCGATCCTGCTCGGACTCGGCCTCGTCGGCCTGATCGTGACCATGCCGGGTCTGCTCGACCTCCCCGGCCTGATCCGCCCTGCACTCGTGCAGATGGGTGTCTCGGGGTACTCCTCGGACGGTCTCGCGAGCGCCATGGGCATCCTGGCGCTCGGTCTCCAGATCGCCCTGTGGGTGGGCGCCATCATCCTGTCGAGCCGGTCCCTCCGCGCGGGTCGACTGACCTTCTGGATCCCGCTCGTCGCCGGTGTCGCAGCGAACCTGGTCGTGGTGATCTGTCTCGCCGTGGCCATGGGTGCCGACCCGGCGTTCATGGAGTACGTCCGCTCGCAGCAGCCGTAGTCGTCCACACACGAAGAACGGGCCCGGCAGCGATGCCGGGCCCGTTCTGTTGGTGCAGGTGACTAGGAGGTGCTGGTGCCGTACGAGCCGAGCTGCTTCGTCGACTCCAGGACGCGAGCGGCCATCGCCGACTCGGCGACCTTGCCCCAGGCGCGCGGGTCGTACACCTTCTTGTTGCCGACCTCGCCGTCGAGCTTCAGCACACCCTCGTAGTTCGAGAGCATGTAGCCGGCGATCGAGCGGGTGAACGCGTACTGCGTGTCGGTGTCGATGTTCATCTTGACGACACCGTTCGCGACGGCCTCGGCGATCTCGGCGTCGGTGGAACCCGACCCGCCGTGGAAGACGAGGTCGAGCGGCTTGGGGCCGTGGCCGTACTTGGCGGTGAGGCCGTCCTGGATGGTCTTCAGCAGCTCGGGCTGGAGCTTGACGTTGCCGGGCTTGTAGACGCCGTGCACGTTGCCGAAGGTGAGGGCGGCCATGTAGCGACCCTGCTCGCCGAGGCCGAGCGCCTCGACGGTCGCGATGGCGTCGTCGAGCGTGGTGTACAGGTGCTCGTTGATGTCGTGGCTGACGCCGTCCTCTTCGCCGCCGACGACGCCGATCTCGACCTCGAGGATGGCGTTGATGGCCTTGGTGCGCTTCAGCATCTCGGTCGCGATCTCGAGGTTCTCCGTGAGCGGGACCGCCGAGCCGTCCCACATGTGGGACTGGAAGATCGGGTTGCGACCGGCCTTCACCTCTTCTTCGGAGGCGGCGATGAGCGGCATGACGAAGCCGTCGAGCGCGTCCTTCGGGCAGTGGTCGGTGTGGAGCGCGACGGTGACGGGGTAGTTCTTGGCGACCTCGGTCGCGAACTTCGCGAAGGCGATCGCGCCGGCGGCACGGTTCTTCACGGTGTGGCCGGCGAAGTAGTCGGCGCCGCCCGTGGTGACCTGGATGATGCCGTCGGAACCGGCCTCGGTGAGGCCCTGGAGGACGGAGTTGATGGTCTGGCTGCTCGAGACGTTGAACGCCGGGTACGCGAACCCGTTCGACTTCGCCTTGTCGAGCATCGCTGCGTACTGTTCCGGGGTGGCGACGGGCATGTCTTCTCCTTGCGTGGGGACGATTCGCCTTGAAGTCTAGTGACTCGGGCTCCGAGGCATACGGCACGATGGGGACATGATCGAGCGCACTCCGGACACCGACCTCCTCGACGGCTTCCTCGACGCCACGAGGGCCGCGGCTGCCGCCGTCGCGGGTCTCGTCGGAGGTGGAGACGGCATGCGCATCGACGGGGTCGCCGTCGATGCGCTCCGCCGAGCGCTCGAATCGCTCCCGGTCGACGGGCGCGTCGTCGTGGGGGAGGGCGAGAAGGACCAGGCGCCCATGCTCTTCGTCGGGGAACGTTTCGGCACGGGAGCGGGGCCGGCGATCGACCTCGCCGTCGACCCCGTGGACGGCACGAAGCTCGCTGCCTCCGGGAAGCCGGACTCCGTCGCCGTGATCGCCATCGCCCCGCGCGGTGCGATGTTCGACATCGGCCCGGCGTACTACCTCGAGAAGCTCGTCGCCGCCGGCGGGGGACGCGAGTTGTCGCTGGCCGACCCGATCGCGGTGACCCTCGACCGGCTCGCGGCCCGGCTGGGGCGGCCGGTCGAGCAGCTGCGGGTCGCGGTCCAGGACCGTCCGCGGAACGCGGCGACCGCCCAGGCCGTGACCGCCGCCGGTGCCGAGCTCGTGAGCTTCATGGACGGCGACGTCGCCCTGTCCCTGCGGGCCGCGGCCGCCGACGGCGACCTCGATCTGCTCCTCGGTGTGGGAGGAGCCCCCGAGGGCATCCTCACGGCTGCCGCGGTCCGGGCCCTCGGTGGTTGGATGACAGCGCGCTTCGCACCGCAGTCGCCGGAGGAACGTGCGCGGCTCGTCGAGGCCGGGACCGATCTCGATCGCGAGGTCCCGCTCGACGAACTCTGCCGCGATGACGCCTGGCTGCTGCTCAGCGCCGTCACGTCGACCGCGCTCGCCGCCGGAGCCGAACTCGCCGGAGTCCGGGTCGAAGCGGACGGCGGTGTCATGGTCGAGTCCGTCGTCGTCGGTCCCGGAAGCCCGCTGACGAGGTCACGGAAGCGCCTCGATCGAGACGCACCCAGCGGCCTTCCCAGCCCGGTTCGATAGGCTGAAACCCTCATCCACCGAAGCGTCGTGTCCCACGAGGCGAGCGATCCATGGAGGATCCAGTGACCCAGCCTGAAACCGGCTCCCACTATCTGCAGCCCGACCGCAACCTCGCCATGGAGCTCGTGAGAGCGACGGAGGCCGCCGCGATCCGGGCGGCGCCGTTCATCGGGCGAGGCGACAAGAACGCCGCCGACGGCGCAGCGGTCGACGCCATGCGCGCCTTCCTCGGCACCGTCAACTTCGACGGCGTGGTCGTCATCGGCGAGGGCGAGAAGGATGAAGCGCCCATGCTGTTCAACGGCGAGCACGTCGGCAACGGCCGCGGCCCGTCCTGCGACATCGCCGTCGACCCGATCGACGGCACGAGCCTCACCGCCGCCGGCCGCCAGAACGCCCTCTCCGTCATCGCCGTGTCCGACCGCGGCAGCATGTTCGACCCGTCCGCGGTGTTCTACATGGACAAGATCGTCACCGGCGCCGACGGCATCGGTGTCGTCGACATCAGCCAGTCCATCGGCGACAACATCCGCGAGCTCGCGAAGGCCAAGGGCAAGCAGCCCGAGGACATCCGCGTCGCCGTCCTCGACCGACCGCGCCACGCGCAGCTCATCGAGGAGATCCGCGCGGCGGGTGCCGGGACGCGTCTGCTGCTCGACGGCGACGTCGCGGGTGGCATCAACGCCGCGCGCTACGACTCGCGGATCGACATGTGCGTCGGCATCGGCGGCACGCCTGAGGGCATCATCACCGCGTGTGCGGTGAAGGCGCTCGGCGGGCTCATCCAGGGCAAGCTCATGCCGAAGGACGACGCCGAGCGCGAGCGTGCGCTCGCGGCCGGTCACGACCTCGACCGCGTCCTCGGCGCGAACGACCTCGTCCGAGGCGACAACACGTACTTCGTCGCGACGGGCGTCACCCACGGTGAACTCGTCGACGGTGTGCAGCGCAAGGGGCCGATCATCCGCACCGAGAGCCTCGTGCTGCGGTCGCGTTCCGGCACCATCCGTCGCGTCGAGGCGGACCACCTCGCTGCGAAGTGGCTGTAGCCGTTCCTCCAGCAGAGCGAAGCGCCCGGTTCCACCTCACGGTGGTGCCGGGCGCTTCGTCGTGCGGTGCTCGTGCCGGTCAGTCCTGCAGCCGGTGCGCGAGTCGCGCCTCGAGCTCGCTCGGCTCGCTATCGGACGGCTCCGGCGAGGGCTGCGCCTCCGGTGCGGTGAGGCGCTTCGGTGAGGCGTCGCTCTGGCTCACCTGACCGATGACCGTCGCCTCGTCGAGGGCGTCGAGCTTGCGCGCCGTGACGAGCACGCGGGTCTCGAACGACGAGGCGAACTGGTTGTAGTTGGTGACCGTGCTCTCGATGGACCGGCGCAGGCGGTCGGCGTGGTCCGACAGCGTCGAGAGCCGCTGGTAGAGCTCCTTGCCGAGGTCGAACAGTCGCTTCGCGTCCTCGGTGAGGACGTCCTGCTGCCAGGTGAACGCGACCGTCTTGAGGACCGCCCACAGGTTGACGGGGGAGGCGAGGGCGACCCGTTTGCCGAAGGCGTAGTCGAGCAGGCTCGCGTCGGCCTCGAGTGCTGCGGCGAGGAGCGACTCGCTCGGGATGAAGCAGATCACGAACTCCGGGCTCGACTCGAGGCCGCGCCAGTACCCCTTCGCCGCGAGGGCGTCGACGTGCGACCGCACGGCCTTCACGTGCTGCGCGAGGAGGGCGGTGCGTCGTGCGGCCTCCTCGCCCGTCGCCGTGACGGGGATGGTGCTGGCTTCGAGGTACTGCGCGAACGGCACCTTCGCGTCGACCGCGATCGACTTGCCGCCGGGGAGTCGCACGACCATGTCGGGTCGGCCGATGCCGTTGTCGGACGTGATGCTCGACTGCAGGTCGAAGTCGACGCGCTGCGTGAGGCCCGCGGCTTCCACGACGTTGCGGAGCTGGGTCTCGCCCCAGACGCCGCGGGTGGCGTTGTTCCGGAGCGCCGAGGCGAGCGACTCCGTCGTGGACCGCAGGCGTTCCTCGGACTCCGAAGCCGTCTTCAGTTGTTGGGCGAGCTCACCGTGCTGGCGGCTGCGCTGCTGCTCGAGTTCCGCGACCTTCGCCTGCATGTGCTCGAGGCTGTGCTGCACGGGCGCGAGGGCCTGCAGGACCTGGCTCTCCTCGTGTTCCTGGCGCGATCGTCGTTCGGCGTCGGCGCGGTGGCGTTCGGCGAGCTCGCGGTACTGCTCGCGCTGGGCGTTCAGCTCGCGTCCGAGCCCGTCGGCCGTGGCGTCGAGTGCGGCGAGTTCGGCGCGCAGCGCGGCGCGGAGTTCCGCCTCCCGTGCGGACGCGTCGGCGAGGAGTTGCGCCTGCTGGCCGCGGAGGTCGGCGAGCTGGGCGGTGTGCCTGGCCTCGAGCAGCGCCGGGTCGACCGAACCCGCGCCGGTGCGCCGCTGCAGCAGGAGGACCGCCACGGCTGCGCCGATGACGAGTCCGATGAGGAGGCCGATCCCGAGGGCGAGTGCGCTGTCCATGCCCTCAGTGTGTCGCGGGCCGCCGACATCGCTCGGAGGCCGCGCGGCGACCGCGCGCTCAGGCGGCGACGGCTGTCCCGATCCGGCCGATCTTCACGCTCGTGAGCTGCGCGAGTTCGGCGATCGAGGAAGCTCCATGGCGGGCGGCGGCGTGGATGATGATGTGCGCGGAGGCCTCGGCGTCGCCGGTGGCGTCGTGGTGCTGGAAGTCGTCGAACCCGGCGGCGAGGGCCGCCACGGGGAGCCGGTAGGAGTCGAGCTGATACGTCTTGCGGGCGACGTTGAGGCTGCACAGGTAGCTGAGGTCGGGGCAGTCGAGGCCGGTGGCGGCGCAGCCACCGCGGATGACGCCCATGTCGAAGCCGGCGTTGTGGGCGACGAGGGCGTCACCCTGGGCGAAGTCGAGGAGGGTGTCGAGCTGGTCCGCCCAACCCGGCGCACCGAGGACGTCGGTCGCGACGATCCCGTGGATGCGGGTGTTCCACTCGAGGAACGCGTCGTGTCCGGCAGGGGGCTGGATGAGCCAGCCCGCGCGGTCGACGACGATGCCGTCGCGGACCCTGACGAGGCCCACGCTGCAGGCGGAGGCGGATGACGAGTTCGCGGTCTCGAAGTCGATGGCGGTGAAATCCAGTGGCACGTCCTCACCCTCGCACCAGCGTCCGACACCGCTCGGGTGGCACGCCGCATGCCGCTCGATCGACGGTGCCGATCCGTGCCCGGAGCGGAGGCGCGACCCACGGGGACGCGCGGCCAAGTACGATAGACCCTCGTGGCTCTTACTCTCGGCATCGTCGGCCTGCCCAACGTCGGCAAGTCCACCCTGTTCAACGCGCTCACGCGCAACAACGTGCTCGCAGCGAACTATCCGTTCGCGACGATCGAGCCGAACGTCGGCGTGGTCGAACTGCCCGACGCCCGGCTCGGCAAGCTCGCGGAGATCTTCGGCAGCGAGCGCATCCTGCCCGCCGCGGTGTCCTTCGTCGACATCGCCGGCATCGTCAAGGGCGCGAGCGAGGGGGAGGGGCTCGGCAACAAGTTCCTCGCGAACATCCGTGAGGCCGACGCCATCGCGCAGGTCGTCCGCGGCTTCGCCGACCCCGACGTCGTGCACGTCGACGGCGACGTGAACCCGGCGTCCGACATGGAGACCATCAACACCGAGCTCATCCTCGCCGACCTCGAGACGCTCGAGAAGGCGATCACCCGGTTCGAGAAGGAGGTCAAGGGCAAGAAGCTCGACCCCTCCGTCCTCACGGCGGCGAAGGAGGCGCAGGACGCGCTGAACGCCGGCACCCCGCTCTCGGCGACGAAGATCGACCTCGCGCCCATCAAGGAACTCGGTCTCCTCACGGCCAAGCCGTTCATCTACGTCTTCAACGTCGACGAGGACGTCCTCCAGGACCAGGCGAAGCTCGACGAGCTGGCCGCCCTCGTGGCACCGGCGAAGGCCGTCTTCCTCGACGCCAAGCTCGAGTCGGAGCTCGTCGACCTCGACGAGGACGACGCCCGCGAGATGCTCGAGTCGACCGGCCAGACCGAGTCCGGCCTCGACCAGCTCGCACGCATCGGCTTCGCGACGCTCGGCCTGCAGACCTACCTCACGGCGGGCCCGAAGGAGTCGCGTGCGTGGACGATCCCGCAGGGTGCCAAGGCGCCCCAGGCGGCCGGCGTCATCCACACGGACTTCGAGAAGGGCTTCATCAAGGCCGAGGTCATCTCGTTCGACGACCTCGTCGAGACCGGCTCCGTCGCCGAGGCCCGCTCCAAGGGCAAGGCCCGCATGGAGGGCAAGGACTACGTCATGCAGGACGGCGACGTCGTGGAGTTCCGCTTCAACGTCTAGCCCGTCGAAAGCGCACGTCGCGTCGTCGACCAGCCCCCACGTCGACGGAATGAGCGCTCTCGGTGGTGGTCTACCGCTTCCGCCGCTGTTCCGCGATCCACGTGTGATCGGCGATCGCCGCTGAGACGGCTTCGCGATACTGCGTGCCGTCTGCGCTGCGGTACAGATCCCTGCTGAAGAACTGCGATGCAGGTCGGTAAGGCGCACTGTTGTGGACACGTCTGGCGAGGTCGGACAGGACATCGTGGTCGCCCGCGAGGTAGGCGGCGAGCTCGGTGTCGTTCAACCGGATGAGCGCGGAATCGTCGATGAGAGCGCTGTAGCTGTACCTCGCGTCGAGGTAGAGCGAACCCTCCTGCTCGACGAGGAACCACATTCCCGGTTCATGGTCGACGTAGCGCATGTCCATGCCTCGATTCTCCCGGAGGTCCGGAGGTCCGGAGGTCCGGAGGTCCGGAGGTTCGGGTAGGGGTGTTCCTACCATGAACCGGTTCATCGCAAGGAGTGTGTAACGACTCGCGTTATTAACGAGGTGCGTTATACCCTGCTACGATGATCAGGTCGTTCGGCAACCGGGATACCGAGCGATTGTGGCGTCGGGAACGAGTGCGGTCGATCGATCCTCGGATCCATCGGGTTGCGCTCCGGAAGCTTCGCCAGGTGGGTGCCGCAGAGATGCTCGACGATCTTCGGATCCCACCGGGCAACCGACTCGAGCCGCTCAAGGGCGATCGTGTCGGGCAGCACAGCATCAGGATCAATGACCAGTGGAGAATCTGTTTCGTGTGGACGGACACAGGGCCAGAGGAGGTGGAGATCGTTGACTATCACTGACTCGAGCGGCAAGCTCGCACCGATCCACCCCGGTGAAGTCCTGATGGAGGACTTCATCGAGGGGTTCGGCATCACTCAGAACAAGCTGGCGGTGTCCATCGGAGTCGCGCCACGTCGCATCAATGAGATCGTCCACGGCAAGCGGTCCATCACGGCAGACACCGCGCTCCGGCTTGCGAAGTACTTCGGCACTTCGGCGCAGTTCTGGCTCAACCTGCAGATGCGGTACGAGCTCGACCTCGCTGAGGATCGGCTTTCGCAACAGATCGCGGCGATCACGCCACTGAAGCCTGCTGCCGCGTAGCGTCATACTTCCACGCCGAGAGTGCGCGTTCTGTCGCCTGCGTACGGGTTTCGGGACAGAACGCGCACTCCGGGTCGAGGCGATCGACCGTCACCACCACCGTCTGGCGCGAGGGACCAGGCCCGCGAGGGCTGCGAGCCCGGCGAACGCGCTGACCACCCCGAGGAAGCCCACGAGGGGTGTCGCGGAGCGGGCCGATGACGAGCAGGGCGCCGAGGCCGAGCGCTGCCACGCCGAACCCGGTGCGCCAGCGTCGCCCGGCCTTCGCCGATGGGCGGCGGCCGGGCAGGTCGGAGGGTCGCGGGCGCGCGCGGCGCCGTGCGCTCAGCGGCGGTCCGCCGTCGTCTGGCCCGTCGACGGCACGCCCGAACCCGTCGACCCACGGACCGGCACCGACCTCGGGGCAGCGGTCGTGGACGTTCGTGTCGCGGGTCGAGGCATCCGCCGGGTGGGCAGGCATGGCTGCGGCGAGATCCACGTCGAACCGGACGGAACCGTCCGGCAGGAGGGCGTCGTAGCCGACGAACCGCAGCGGCCGTCGGCGCCATCTCGACGTGCCACGGAACGCCGTCGCGCGGACGGCGACGGGACGGTCGGGCGATTCGCGCATGGATCGATGGTGGCACATCGGGTCTCCGTGGTTCAGCACCCTGATGCTTCCGACGTCCCTGCCGCCAGCGGGGTCGTGCTCCGGCGGTACGCTCGATGAGGCGCCACCCGAACGGGCGCCTGGGGGAGGCCACGGGTGACGATCGATCTGGCGAGCATGCTGGTGGTGGCGGTGATCGTCTGCGCCGCGTGCGGGATCTTCTACGGACTCGACAGCGCGCGAACCCTCGCCGGACGCCACATGGCAGCCTGGATGTCCGGATTCGCCACCACCCTGCTCTCGGCGGTCAGCTATCTCGCCGCCACGCTCAACGGCGACTCGGTATGGATCGTCGCCGTCGCCAACGCCGCCATGGTCGCTTCGATCGCCGCCCTGTGGGTCGGGTGCCGGCTGTTCAACGGTCGACGCAGCCTCGTGCTGCTCGGCACCCTCTTCGTCGGCGTGACGGCGATCTCCGCCGTCCTCGACCCCACCGACGACCCGGAGTGGGCCGGCACCATCGCCCGGCTCATCTCGCTCATCATGCTGTCGCTGCTGGTCGCGTACGAGGCGCGGCGGGGGCGGATGCGAACGGCACCGGCGTCGCTGGTGCTCGTCGTCGTCATGATCCTGCACGCGGTGTTCACCGCCGTGCGCCTCGCGGTCTACCTCACGGGCGGGTCCCCACTCGGAGCTCTTCGAGCGGTTGTTCGGCACGGCCTTCGTCACGTACATGAACCTCGTGTTCGTGGTCCTCGATCGCGGTCGGCCTCGTCCTCCTGCGCTCCTGGGAGCGCAAGCAGCGCCTCTCCTCGGAGCGGGTGGGCGTCCGCGCGGTGGGGCGCCGGGCGTTCATCGCCGAGGCGACCCGACTCCGCGAGGGGCAGCAGTCCGATCGTCGCCTCGCGATCCTCGTCGTGGCGATCGACGGCTACGGCGACCTCCGCCGCGCCTACGGGATGGCGACGGCGGGGGAGCTGGAGGCACTGCTCGCAGCCGCGGTCTTCCGTGAGCTGCCGGCCGGGTCCGTCTGCACCCGCGTGTGGAGCGGGACGATCCTCGTGGCCACGTCGGTCGAATCGGGGCCGACCGGCCTCTCGGGTCTCCACGACCTCGCGGCACCGATCGCCGCCGGCTACCGGGAGGCCGTGACGCAGCAGCTCGACGGTTTCGCGGGCGCTGCCAACCTCGGTGTCGCGGTGGATTCGGCCGCGCCGACGCCCGTCGAGACCCTCGTGTCGATCGCACGGACGGCCCGAGCCGACGCGGAGCGGCGAGGCGAATCGGTGCGGGTCGTCGAGTCCGCGTCGGAGACGCAGGACCGCTGACGGCGCGGGACGGCTCAGCGACCCTGGCGCTTCTTGTACGGCAGCGGCTCGCCCTTGACCTTCGGCGCGCGACCCTTGCCCTTGTTCGCCTTGGCTTTGCCGCCCGGCGCAGGAGCCGACTTCGCTGCTGCTGCCGCTGAGGCGTCGAGTTGGCGACGCGCCTCGATGAGGAACGCGTAGCCGGCGTCCGTCAGCTGCGTGGATTCCACGTCGCGAGCGAACAGTTCCGCTCCGACGCTCTCCTCGAGCTTCCGGACGTCGGCGACGACGGTGCTCCGCGGCACACCGAGCGCCTTGGCCGCCTTCGCGAAGTGGAGGGTCTCCGCGGAGGCGACGAAGGAGCGCAGCTGCTTGTGATCCATGCCCTCAGCCTACGGTCACGGCGTCAGGCTGCCGACCAGTGTCGCGTCAGCCACCCAGCTGGTCGCGTCGACGACGTCGCACGATCACCGAGGCGATACCCGCGAGCAGACCGAGGCCGAGCAGGGAGCCGGCCACGATCGCGAGCGTGGATCCCTGGAACCCGGTGTCGGGGAGCCTCGTGATGTCTCCGGCCGGAACCGCCGGCTGACCGGGGACCTGCGGGGTGCCCGGCGGGACGATGACGATCGTCGATTCGATGGAGTCGTCGGGCGCGCCGCCGTTACTCGCGGTGATGGTGACCGTGTAGGTCCCGGGCGTCGTGGGCGTGCCGGTCACGCCACCGGTCACGCTGTCGAGGACGAGTCCCGGGGGCAGGGCACCCGAGGTGACCGTGTACGTCGCGTCGGGGCTGCCGGTCGAGGTGACCGTGCTGTCGTACGTCGTGCCGACGGTGCCGCCGGGGAGCGGAGCGGAGGTGATCTCCGGGCTCGTCGTCACGACGGAGCCGCTGCCGTCGTCGCAGCCGGTCAGGACGGGTGATGACGGTGTTGATCGAGCGTCACGGCGCCGGTGGATGCGAGCAGACGTCCCTCGACGACCGTGCCCGATCCCGTGGAGATGGACGCGTCGGCGAGGATCGTGCCGACGAAGGGCGCGCCTCCGCGGAGCGTGGCCGAGCTGCCGACGCGCCAGAACACGTTGCAGGCGCTCGCGCCGCCGACGAGGGTGACCGAGGAACCGATGGCGGTGTTCAGCGTGCTCGCGGCCTGGAAGACCCAGACGGACTCTGCGGTGCCGGTGAGCGTCACGTTGCCGGTGAGGGAGATCTCTCCGCCGGCGTAGACGCCGGGCGTCGAGGTTGAGGCCGGTGAGGTCACCGACCTGCTGCGGGGCCGGCGTGAGGCTGGAGGCGACACCCATCGCGATGAGGAGGTCGTTCTTGGCGAGTGGCGGCGACCTCGTTGGTCACGTCCTGGATGCCGTTGACGATGCCCGGCGGGAAGCCGGTCACGGAGCTCCCCGGGCTCAGCCCGAGGTCGCCGTTGATCGTGGTCGGGGCGTCGGTGTTGGTGACGGTCGACCCTGCGAGCACGCCGTACTTGGCTGCCGTGCCCAGGTTGATCGGGCCGTCGATCGTGGTCGCGGCGTTCGCCGGTCCGGCACCGATGGCCAGGAGTCCGACGGTCACGACTGCCGCTGCGGCGAAGAGGCGAGAGCGAACGCGGCCGGGTCTGGCGCTGCGGGCGGGTGGAGAGAGTTCGAGGCGCATCAGGGCCCCTTCCGTGTGGGAGGGGCGCGAAGCCAAAGAACATGGCGACATCAACCGCAACTGCTCCCTGTGTAACACCTTCGGGGGGCGCCCAGTCGGTTAGCGCGGAACGCGTACCCGATCGTGATGTCGTGCTATTCGCGGGCGGGCGCGACGGGTGGCGCGGAATGAACGGTCTCCTGCGCCCGGTCCGAGTGAGACGATTGCACCTATGACTGCAACGCTCGTGGCCCAAGGCCTGGCCGGAGGACACGGCCACCGCACCCTGTTCGACGGCCTCGATCTGACGGTGGCACCGGGCGACGTCATCGGCGTCGTCGGGATGAACGGCGCGGGGAAGTCGACCCTGCTCCAGCTCCTCGGCGGCTCCCTCGAACCGCAGGCAGGCACGATCACGCTGTCGCCCTCCGACGCCTTCGTGGGCGCGCTCCCGCAGGAACACGAGCGCGTCGTCGGCGAGAGCGTCGCCGCCTACATCGCCCGGCGCACCGGCTGTGCTGCGGCGACCGAGGCGATGGACGCGGCTGCCGCGGCGCTCGCCGAACCCCCGCAGGCAGGCGCGGACCCCGCGGACGTCTACTCCGCCGCCCTCGACCGCTGGTTGGCGAGCGGCGCGGCCGATCTCGAGGAGCGGATCCCCGCGGTCCTCGCCGACCTCGGGCTGGACCTCGACGCGGATGTCACGACCACGATGATGACCTCGCTGTCCGGTGGGCAGGCCGCTCGCGTCGGACTGGCGGCGCTGCTGCTGTCGCGATTCGACATCGTCCTCCTCGACGAACCGACCAACGATCTCGACCTGGACGGCTTGGAGCGGCTCGAACGCTTCGTGCAGGGATTGCGCGGGGGTGTGGTGCTCGTCAGCCACGACCGCGAGTTCCTCGCCCGCTGCGTCACGCGCGTCCTCGAACTCGACCTCGCACAGCAGAGCAACCGCGTCTTCGGGGGCGGATACGAGGCCTACCTCGAGGAGCGCGAGGTCGCCAGGCGGCACGCCCGCGACGCCTATGACGAGTTCGCCGACAAGAAGGCCGATCTCATCGGTCGCGCCCGGGTGCAGCGGGAGTGGTCCAGCCAGGGCGTGCGGAACGCGATGAAGAAGGCGCCCGACAACGACAAGATCCGGCGGAAGGCCTCGGCGGAGTCCTCGGAGAAGCAGGCCCAGAAGGTCCGGCAGATGGAGAGCCGCATCGCCCGGCTGGACGAGGTCGAGGAACCGCGCAAGGAGTGGCAGCTGCAGTTCACGATCGGCAGCGCACCGCGTTCGAGCACGGTCGTCGCGACGCTGTCCGAGGCCGTCGTCCGGCAGGGCGACTTCCAGCTCGGCCCCCTGTCGCTCCAGGTGAACGTGGGCGATCGCATCGGCATCACCGGGCCCAACGGCGCCGGCAAGTCCACCCTGCTCGCGACGCTGCTCGGTCGTCGCGAACCCGACGCGGGCAGCGCGAGCCTCGGCTCGAGTGTGCGGATCGGCGAGATCGACCAGGCCCGCTCACTGCTCGTCGGCACGGAGCCGCTCGCCGACCGCTTCGAGGCGATCGTGCCCGACCTCAGTCCGGGAGAGGTCAGGACGCTGCTGGCGAAGTTCGGGCTGAAGGCCGACCACGTGAACCGGCCCGTCGACGAGCTGTCACCGGGGGAGCGCACCCGCGCCGGGCTCGCCGTGCTCCAGGCGACGGGGATCAACCTGCTGGTCTTGGACGAGCCGACGAACCACCTCGACCTCGCTGCGATCGAACAGCTCGAGGAGGCACTCGAGAGCTACGACGGAACACTCCTCCTCGTCACCCACGACCGCCGCATGCTCGACACCGTCCGGATCGAACGGCGGTGGGTCGTCGAGGCCGGCCAGGTCGCGGAGCGCTAGCCCGCGGCGGTACCGCTCAGAGGCCCCGGAGGAGCGCGTCACGGAGTTCGGGTCCGATGTCCTCGGGAACGTCGACGTCGACCGCGAGCGCCTGGATCGCTCGGCTGTAGTAGTTGCGGGCGGCCGCAGCGAGCGTGATGTCGAGGATCTCCCGGTCGGAGAAGCCGTGCTGGCGCAGGGTCAGGCTGTCGGCGTCGGTCATCCGGTCCGAGTCGCGACCCACCCGTTCCGCGTAGGCCATCATCGCGACCTCCGCGGGGCTCAGGCCGGCGTCGCGATAGTCCGCCGCGATGCGCACGAGTTGGTCCTCCTCGAACAGCGCAAGCGATCTCCGGCCGTGAGCGAGACGGCAATGCCGTGACCGCGTCCCTCGCGCCGCGGCGAGCGTCACGAGCTCGTAGCGTCGCAGGCCGAGCGGTCGGGCGATCTCACCGATCAGCGCCTCCCACGCGGCGTAGGCCCCGGGGTTCAACGCCATCACCTTCGTGTGCGCCGCGACGAAACCCTGGTCGGCGATGTCGTCGTCGTACATCGCGGCCGTCGTCGCATCGGCATCGGCTTCGGGGATGGTGTGGAGGATCGACATGTCGGCCACCTCGTCGGAACGGGCCGCGGGCCGGGCGTCCGCGGCTACCGTTCATGATGGCACTCGAGATCGGCGCTGTCAGAACCCTTTTCCGGTTGGTCTCGGCGATCACATCGGCATCACCGGCCCCGGTTGTCGCCGGGGAGACCCGCGCCCCGACAATGAGCGAGGACCCCGCGGCGTTCGCCAGGCGGGGTCCTCGTCGTTCAGAGGGCGCGTCAGTCGCGCAGCTGCTCCTTGTAGTCGTTCTTCGCCTCGGTGGTGTCGCGCTCGGCTTCGGCCTTCTTCACGTCGGCCTCCGCCTGCTTCACCTTCGCGTCGGCCTTGGCCTCGTCGACCTTGTCGCCGATCCGGTCCTTGGCGTCTTCGACGGTCTCGCCGATCTTCCGGCCGGTCGCCTCAGCAGCGTCCTTGGCGTTGTCCAGGAATCCCATGTCAGCTCCGTCTCTGATCCCGACTCTCGGTCACCGTTCCAGCCTCGCGGGCCCGCGCCCGCGCGGCAACCACTTGTGTTCCGAGGCGTGGACGGCTAGATCATGAGACGATCCGGCGCGCGGGGGCGCCGTCGCTCAGGGGGCGGGGGCGCCACCGTCGGTCGGGGTCGCGTGCGGCAGCCAGTCCTTGAGGATGACCTCCTCCGGGTCGACCAGACGTTCGGTGTGGAGGTCGTACTCCGGGTCACGCTCGGCGAGGAACCGGGTGACGGCGTCAGCGTCCTCGTTGTCGTGTCGACGTCGTGCGCGGTCTGCCGCGTCCTGCTCGGTGCTCATGGATCCCACCGTAGCCCAGCCTCCGGCGGAGGGTGCCGCCAGACACCCGGCGTCGGACAGCCGTCACCGAACGCGCGGCCGGATCCGTCCGGTCGGTCGTCGTGGGGTTCAGCGGAGACCCGCGACGGCCTCCACCGAGGCGACGACGGCGCTCGCCGTCCGGTCCAGCTCGGCCGCGGTGACGGCGGCGGTCCAACTGAAGCGCACGGCGGTCTGCGCGACCTCCGGAGCGATGCCGATCGCGAGGAGGACCGGTGACGGCTCGTCGCTGCCGGCGGCGCACGCGGAGCCGCTCGAGGAGATGACGCCCCGCCGTTCGAGTTCGAGGAGGACCGCCTCGCCGGAGGTCCCGGGGAACACGAACGATGCGATACCCGGTAGGCGTCGTTCGGGGTGGCCCGTCAACCGAGCACGCGGGACCTCGTTCAGGACCCTCGCGATGAACGCGTCACGCAGTCCGCTGACGCGGTCCACCGCTTCCACCCGATCACGCTCGGCGAGCTCCAGCGCCGTCGCGAGCCCGACGGCGGCGGCCACCTGTTCGGTCCCGCTCCGGCGACCGCGTTCCTGACCGCCACCGTGCAGGAGCGGTTCCAACGGCAGGGAGCCGCGCACGGCGAGCAGTCCGACGCCCTTCGGAGCACCGAGCTTGTGGCCGGCCAGGCTCAGCGCGTCCACGCCGAGGCGATCCAGTCCGAGCGGCAGCCATCCCGCCGCCTGCACGGCGTCGGTGTGGAACGGGACGCCTGCGGCCTGGGCGACGCCTCCGAGCGCCGACAGGTCCTGGACCGTGCCGATCTCGTTGTTGGCCGCCATCACCGAGACGAGCACTGTGTCCGGCCGCAGTGCAGCGGCGAGTTCGGCCGGGTCGACCAGGCCGGTCCCGTCCACCGGGAGGACGGTGGCCTCGACCCCGTGGAACCGCGTGAGGTACGCGACCGATTCCGCGACCGCCTCGTGCTCGATCGGCGAGGTGACGACATGGCGTCCGCGATCGAGGGCCGCCAGGGTGATGCCCTTGACCGCGAGGTTGTCCGCTTCGGTGCCGCCCGAGGTGAACACCACGTCTCCAGGTCGGACGCCCAGCACGGTCGCGACGCGTCGCCGGGCGTCCCGCAACGCCCCGGCCGCCGCCTCGCCGACGGTGTGATGGCTCGACGGGTTGCCGAAGGTGCTCGTCAGGTACGGCCACATCGCCTCGAGCACCTCCGGGCGCACCGGCGTCGTCGCGGCGTTGTCGAGGTAGAGCATCTCAGTCGACCGAGACGTCGAGCCCGAGGTCGAGGGACCGGACGCTGTGGGTGAGGGCACCGGAGGAGATGACATCGACGCCGGTCTCCGCGATGGCCCGCACCGTCGTCAGCGTCACGTTCCCGCTCGCCTCCACGATGGCGCGGCCGGCGATCAGCGCGACGCCCTCGCGGAGCTGGTCGACGGTGAAGTTGTCGAGCATGATCGTGTCGACGCCCGCCGCGAGCACCGCCTCGATCTGGTCCAGGCGGTCGACCTCGACCTCGATCGTCGTCGTGTGCGGGAGCTCCTCGCGAGCCCGCAGCAACGCCTCGGTGACCGTCAGGCCGCGCTCGAGGAGGACCGCCAGGTGGTTGTCCTTGACCATGACGGCGTCGGAGAGCGAATGGCGGTGGTTGTGCCCGCCGCCCGATCGCACCGCGTGGCGCTCGAAGACGCGCAGGCCCGGGGTCGTCTTCCGGGTGTCGACGATGCGGGCGCGGGTGTCGGACACGGCTTCGACGTACGCCGCGGTGATGGTCGCGATGCCGCTCATCCGCTGGACGAAGTTCAGGGCGACGCGCTCAGCGGTCAGGACGGCACGCGCCGGACCCGACACCATGGCGATGGTGTCACCCGCAGCGAACCGTTCGCCGTCGGCGACGAGGAACGCGACCGTGATGCGTGGGTCGGTCAGTCGGAACGCCGCCTCGAACACGGCCGAACCGCTGAAGACGCCCGCCTCGCGGGCGGCCAGGGAGGCCGAGGCCGTGGCGTCCTCCGGGATGAGGGTCGCCGCCGTCAGGTCGCCCCACGGGGCGTCCTCGACGAGGGCCGCGGTGACGGTGGTGTCGATGAGATGTGGGGTCAGCATGGTGCGAGCACGGTTCCGTTCACGGATGGGTGGGTGGTGGGCTGGGGCGCGTCAGCCGGGGTCGCGAGGGTGATCGCGATCGGCGACGCCTGATCCGGATCGACACCGGGATGGTCGTCCCTGGCGTGGGCACCGCGTGACTCGGTGCGCGCGAGGGCAGCGGCGACAACGGCCCGGGCGAGCAGCAGGAGGTTGCGGTCCTCGGTGGCCGCGACCGACCGTGGCGCGGTGACGACGTCGTCGAGCTCGGTCGACCAACGGTCCAGGGTCCGGCGCGCGAGCTCAAGACCACGCGCGTCACGGACCAGCCCGGCATCCCGCCACATCACGGCGTGGAGCGCCGCGCGGCTGAAGGGCTCGACGGCGTCCGTTGGGAGTCGGAGGTCGTCATCGGCCGCAAGGGGATCGAGGACGACCCGCTCACCACCGAGCCTCGGGCGACCGGCGATCGGACCCGGTGCCGCATCGATCGCCGCGACGGCGCGGGCCGCGAAGACGGCACCCTCGAGGAGCGAGTTGGAGGCGAGGCGGTTGGCCCCGTGGACGCCCGTGCGAGCGACTTCGCCCACGGCGAGGAGCCCGGGCAGGGTGGTCCGGCCGTCGAGGTCCGTGGCGACACCGCCCATCCAATAGTGTGCGGCCGGGGCGACGGCGACCGGTGTGCGCGACCAGTCCACGCCGGAGGCTCGGAGGTGCTCGTCGATCCCCGGGAACCGCGCGGCGAGGCGGTCCGCACCGAGCGCGGTCGCGTCGAGCGTCACCGGGGCGCCGCCCTGCGCGGCCATGGCCCGGGCGATCCCTCGGGCGACGACGTCGCGTGGTGCCAGCTCGGCGTCGGGGTGGAGCGCCCGCATGAAGCGTTCACCGTTCGCGTCCCGGAGGACGGCCCCCTCGCCGCGGACGGCCTCGGAGACGAGGAAACTGCCGGGTGCGGCGAGCGCGGTCGGGTGGAACTGGACGAACTCCACGTCGGCCAGCACCGCTCCAGCACGGAGTGCTGCAGCGGCGCCGTCGCCCGTCGCCACCGCCGGGTTGGTCGTGAACGGGTAGAGCTGCCCGACACCGCCGGTGGCGAGGATCACCTGGTCGGCGTCGACGGTGAACGCACCTCGCTCGGAGGACCGGAGGTGTGCACCGGTGACCGTCCCGGCGGTGACGACCAGGTCGACGAGGACGGTGTGCTCCAGCACGGTGACCCGCCGGGCCGCAAGCGTCTCGACGAGCGCCGTCTCGATCGCCGCGCCGGTCGCGTCACCGCCGGCGTGCAGCACCCGGGGGTAGGAGTGGGCCGCTTCGAGGCCCTTCGCGAAGCCGTCGCCGTCGCGGTCGAACGCCACACCGAAGGCGATGAGCTCGCGGATCCGTTCGGGCCCCTCGGTGCAGAGCACCCGGACGGCCTCCTCGTCGCACAGCCCCGCACCGGCCAGCAGCGTGTCCCGGACGTGGTCCTCGACGCGGTCGTCGTCGAACATGACCCCGGCGATCCCGCCCTGCGCATAGCGCGTGTTGCTCTGGCCGAGGACGTCCTTGGTGACGACCACCACCTCGTGCCGTTCACTCGCGTGGATCGCGGCCACGAGCCCGGCGATCCCGCTCCCGACCACGAGCACCGTCGCCATGTCAGCCGGCCTGGGTTCCGGCGGCGACCGGCGGCTTCGCGGCGAGCATGCGCTCGAGCGACAGGCGGGCCGGGACGGCCACGTCGTCGGAGACGGTGATGCGGTTGAGCACCTCGCCCGCGACGAGTCCTTCGAGCACCCAGGCCAGGTAGCCGGGGTGGATGCGGTACATCGTCGAGCAGGGGCAGATCACGTCGTCGAGGCAGAAGATCGTGTGCTGCGGGTACTGCGCGGCGAGGCGCTGCACCATGTTGATCTCGGTGCCGATCGCGAACGTGGTGCCGTCCGGCGCCGCCGCGATGGCCTTCTGGATGTAGTCCGTCGATCCCGCCTCGTCGGCGGCGTCGACGACCGCCATCGGGCACTCGGGGTGCACGATGACCCGGACGCCGGGGTGCTCCGCCCGGGCGCGGTCGATCTGGTCGACGGTGAACCGCTTGTGCACCGAGCAGAAGCCGTGCCACAGGATGACCTCTGCCTGCTCGAGGTCCGTCGCCTCGTTGCCGCCGAGCGGGCGGTTCGGGTTCCACATCGGCATGTGCTCGAGTGGCACGCCCAGCTTCTTGGCGGTGTTCCGACCCAGGTGCTGGTCCGGGAAGAACAGCACCCGCTGTCCGCGCTCGAAGGCCCACCGCAGGACCGTCTCCGCGTTGCTGGACGTGCAGACGATCCCGCCGTGCCGACCGCAGAAGCCCTTGAGCGCCGCCGAGGAGTTCATGTAGGTGACGGGGATGACCGGTACCCGGCCGTCGGCGTCCGGTTCGGTCCCGTAGAGCGCCTCGAGGGCCTCCCACGCCTCCTCGACCTGGTCGATGTCCGCCATGTCGGCCATCGAGCAGCCGGCGGCGAGGTTCGGGAGGATCACGGCCTGCTCGGGTCCGGACAGGAGGTCGGCCGTCTCGGCCATGAAGTGCACGCCGCAGAACACGATCGCCTCGGCCTCGGTGCGTGCCTTGGCCGCGTTCGCGAGTTGGAAGGAGTCGCCGATGTAGTCGGCGTGCTGGACCACCTCGTCGCGCTGATAGAAGTGCCCGAGGATCACGACGCGGTCTCCGAGGGTCTGCTTCGCGGCCACGATGCGGCGGTGGAGCTCGTCGTTCGAGGCGTCGCGGTACGCGGCCGGGAGTTGTCCCTGTCGCGGCGAACCGGTCGGGATGACGTCGCCCATCGACGCGCCAGGGCCGTAGCTCGGCGGCTGCAGGTCGAACACCCAGGGCCCGGCCGCGAGCTCGGGCGCGCAGGTCGCGCCGTCGGACGCACCCTCGGTGATCTGCTGGATGGTGTCGTCGACGGATGCGGTGATGGTCATGCTGGCTCCTCGGACTGCTGACGGGTGGTCGGGGTGGACGTCGTGGGCCTGCGGCTCGTCGACCGCCCGGGCGACGGGGTCTCCGGTCGGGTGACGGGCTGGGTCCACCGGTAGAGCCGCGCCGGGCGGTGGCGCCCACCGGTACGGAGCTCGTCGGTCTGCAGGACGAGACCGGAGGACTCGACCTGGCGTCGGAAGTTCGCGGGGTCGAGCTGCTTCTGCAACACCGCCTCGTGCACCTCCCGGAGTTCGGAGAGGGTGAAGGTCTCGCCGAGGAAGGCGTGCGCGATGTGGCTGTACTCCAGCTTGTTGCGGAGCCGCCACAGGGCGTACTCGACGATGTCGCGGTGGTCGAACGCCAACGGGGGGAGTGCGTCGGCCGGGAACCAGCGGACGTTCTGGCCGAGCCGCGTGCGCTTCGCCTCGTCGGACCCGACGAGCGCCCAGTAGACGATCGAGACGACCCGCTCGGCGGGGGAGCGGTCGAGGTCGCCGAACGCGTACAACTGCTCGAGGTACCGCGGGCGGAGGGAGGTGGTCGTCTCCAGGGTCGACGAGGCCGCGTCCGCGAGGGATTCCGCGGCACCGAGCGGGCCGCCCGGCAGCGCCCAGAGGCCGTCGTAGGGCTCACGGATGCGCCGGACGAGCGGGAGCCAGATGCCCGGCTGCGGGTCGGTCGCGCCGAACCCGTCGTCGGCTCGGAGCGTGAAGATGACGGTCGAGACCGCGAGGCCGACCTGCGGGTCCGTCTGCTCCGCGGGAGTCGTCGATCGCTGCATGGGGGATCTCCGTGTTCCGGAGCACCGGCGGCACTTCAGGTAGAAATGACCTGTACTCGATACAGGCTTAGTGTACACCTGACTCGAACAAGGTCCTGCGCCGAGGCGACCACTCGCGATATGCTGGCGGCTCAATCGAACATCGGGCCGCAAACACGATGCGGGAGAGCCGGTACGCCGGCACCGAAGGAGCAAGCCTCCCCGCCAATCTCTCAGGTCCTGTACCGCATCGGACTGGCCACTCTGGAAAGCAGCGCACGTTCGTGGTGCGCTCGCCGACGGTGAAAGCAGTGTCCGCAGCAGCGGCGCTCGTGAAGCTCTCAGGCCAATGACAGAGGGGGAGTTCCCAACGGGCACCGTCAGGTGCCCGCAGCGCACCACGCGACCCCGGAGAACTCGTGACCGACCTCGAACGAACCAGCCCGCTCCATGCCGTCCACGAAGCCGCCGGCGCGAGCTTCACGGACTTCGCCGGATGGCAGATGCCCGTGCGGTACTCGAGCGACCTCGCCGAGCACCACGCCGTGCGCACCGCCGCCGGCATCTTCGACATCTCCCACATGGCCGAGATCCAGGTCGTGGGCGACGACGCCGCCGACTTCCTCGACCAGGCGCTCGCGGGCAAGCTGTCCGCCATCGATCTGCTCCAGGCCAAGTACTCCCTGCTGCTGAACGAGGCCGGCGGCATCATCGACGACCTCGTCGTCTACCGCAACGGTGAGCACGAGTACCTCGTCGTCGCGAACGCGGGCAACCACGACGCCGTCGTCGCAGCGCTCACCGAGCGGGCCGCGGCGTTCGAGCACGTGGTCGTCATGGACCGCAGCGACGAGATCGCGCTCATCGCCGTCCAGGGGCCCGCCTCCCGCGCCATCCTCCAGGCGACCGAGGGGCTCCACATCCTGGACGAACTGCCCTCCCTCGACGAGGTGAAGTACTACCGCGCGACGGGTGCCTCCTTCGAGAACGGCACGGTCTTCATCGGGCGCACCGGGTACACCGGCGAGGACGGGTTCGAGCTGTACGTCGACGCGGCCGACGCCGTGGAGCTGTGGAACGCCATCGTCGCCGCCGGGACACCGCTCGGACTGGTCCCCGCCGGGCTCGCCAGTCGCGACACGCTCCGGCTCGAAGCCGGCATGCCGTTGTACGGCCACGAGCTCGGTCCGGACATGCTGCCCGTGCAGGCCGGACTCGGCCGCGTCGTCGCACTCGGCAAGCACGGCACGTTCATCGGTCGTGACGCCGTCGAGGCCGGTCCGGCGGACGACGCACCGGTGCTCGTCGCCCTCGTCTCCGAGGGGCGTCGCGCCGGTCGTGCCGGTTACCGCGTCCTCGCCGGCGACACGACCGTCGGCGAGGTGACGAGCGGGGCGCTGTCGCCGACCCTCGGACACCCGATCGCCATGGCCTACGTGCACCCCGACCACGCCGAGCCGGGCACCGTGCTCGACATCGACGTCCGCGGCACGCGGATCCCCGCGACCGTCACCACGCTCCCCTTCTATTCGAGAGAGAAGTAACCCATGGCCGACAAGACCACCCTCAAGTACACCGCCGAGCACGAGTGGATCCGCGTCGAGGGCGATCTCGCCGTCATCGGGATCACCGACTACGCCGCCGAGAAGCTCGGTGACGTCGTCTTCGTGGACCTCCCCGCCGTCGGCGCGGCGCTCTCGGCCAGCACCGTGGTCGGCGAGATCGAGTCCACGAAGTCCGTCGGCGAGCTCTTCGCCCCGCTCGACGGCGAGGTCGTCGAGGCCAACGGCGCCGTCGTCGACGACCCGTCGCTCGTCAACAGCGACCCGTTCGGTGCCGGCTGGCTCGTCTCGGTGCGCTACGACGCGCTGCCCGACACGCTCCTCAGCTGGGACGACTACGCCGCGCTGGTGGGCGAGTGATGGCGGACCGCTTCGCAGAACGGCACATCGGAACCGACACCGCCGCCCAGGCGACGATGCTCGCCGCCGTCGGGTACGACAGCGTCGACGCCCTGCTCGCCGCGGCCGTCCCCTCCGCGATCACGGCCGCCGAACTCGCCTCGTCCAGCATCCCCGACGCCGCGACCGAGCGGGCGGCGCTCGCCGAACTCCGTGAGCTCGCCGGCCGCAACACGGTGAACCGGAGCCTGATCGGTCTCGGTTACTTCGACACGATCACGCCGGCGGTCATCAAGCGGAACGTCCTCGAGAACCCCTCCTGGTACACGGCCTACACGCCGTACCAGCCCGAGATCTCGCAGGGCCGCCTCGAGGCGCTCATCAACTTCCAGACGATGGTCGCCGACCTCACCGGTCTCGACACGGCCAACGCCTCGATGCTCGACGAGAGCACCGCGGTCGTCGAAGGCATGCTCCTCGCGCGCCGGGCCTCGAAGCTCGCCGACGCGACGTTCATCGTCGACGCCGACGCGTACCCGCAGACGAAGGCGCTCCTCCGGAGTCGCGCGGAAGCGGTCGGCATCGACCTCGTCGAGCTGCCGTTGTCGACCACCTCGCCCGAGGACCTCCCGGCGGCGTTCGGTGTCTTCGTGCAGTACCCCGGTGCCTCCGGGCTCGTGTGGGACCCGTCGGCGATCATCGCGGCGGTCAAGGCGGCCGGCGGCGTGTCGGTCGTCGCGGCCGATCTCCTCGCCCTCACGCTCATCTCCTCGCCCGGTTCCCTCGGCGCGGACATCGCGGTCGGGACGAGCCAGCGCTTCGGCGTGCCGATGGGCTTCGGCGGGCCGCACGCTGGGTACCTCGCGGTCCGCAAGGGCCTCGAGCGCCAGATGCCCGGTCGCCTCGTCGGCGTCAGCCAGGACGCGGCGGGTCACCCCGCCTACCGGCTCACGCTGCAGACGCGCGAGCAGCACATCCGCCGTGAGAAGGCCACGAGCAACATCTGCACGGCCCAGGTCCTGCTGGCGGTCATGGCCGCGATGTACGCCGTGTACCACGGGCCCGACGGGCTCAAGCGGATCGCGCAGTCGGTGCACGCGACCACCGCGAGTGCAGCCCGTCTGCTGGGGTCGGCGGGTGTCGAGGTGCTCACGGAGCACTACTTCGACACCCTGCAGGTGCGCGTCGCCGACAGCGCAGCGGTGGTGTCGGGTGCGCACGACCGCGGCCTCCTGCTGTGGGCCGTCGACGAGACGACCGTCTCGATGAGCTTCGACGAGGTGAGCGCGGTCGAGAGCGTCGTCCCGACCCTCGTCGAGGTGCTCACGACCGCTGGGACCGCCACCGCCGGAGAGCCGTCGGCATACGTCTTCGACGAGGGGGCGTCCGCCTCGGCGTTCGGTCCGAGCGCCGTGTCGGAGTACCCGGCCACGCTCGCCCGCGAGACCGAGTATCTGACGCACCCGGTGTTCAACACCCACCACTCGGAGACCGCCATGATGCGGTACCTCAAGCAGCTTGCCGACCGCGACTACGCGCTCGACCGGGGGATGATCCCGCTGGGTTCGTGCACGATGAAGCTCAACGCCGCCACCGAGATGGAGGCCGTCACCTGGCCCGAGTTCGCCGGGCTGCACCCGTTCGCCCCGCGTGAGGACGTCGCAGGCTCGCTCGAACTCGTCGACCAGCTCGAGACCTGGCTGGCCGAGGTCACCGGGTACGACTCCGTGTCGCTGCAGCCGAACGCCGGCAGCCAGGGCGAGCTCGCCGGTCTCCTCGCCATCCGCGGCTACCACCGCGCGAACGGCGACGAGCAACGGACGGTCTGCCTCATCCCCTCGAGCGCGCACGGCACGAACGCGGCCTCCGCCGTCCTCGCCGGCATGCGTGTGGTCGTCGTCGCGTGCGACGAGCAGGGCAACGTCGACCTCGACGACCTCCGGTCGAAGATCGAGGCCAACGCCGAGTCCCTCGCCGCGCTCATGATCACCTACCCGTCCACCCACGGCGTCTACGAGCACGAGGTGAAGACCATCACCCAGGCCGTGCACGACGCCGGCGGCCAGGTCTACGTCGACGGCGCGAACCTCAACGCGCTGCTCGGGTACGCGCGGTTCGGTGAGTTCGGCGGCGACGTCTCGCACCTGAACCTGCACAAGACGTTCTGCATCCCGCACGGCGGTGGCGGCCCCGGTGTCGGGCCGGTCGCCGCCAAGGCGCACCTCGCGCCGTTCCTGCCCGGTCACCCGCTGGCGCAGCGGGCCGAGCACCCGCTGCTCGGCGGCGGGACGGTCGTGCACGACGGCGGTCCGATCTCGGCGGCTCCCTACGGCAGCCCGAGCATCCTGCCGATCTCGTGGGCCTACGTCCGCATGATGGGTTCGGAAGGGCTCCGCGAGGCGACCGGGGCCGCGGTGCTCGCGGCGAACTACATCGCTGCGCGACTGCGCGACCACTATCCCGTCCTGTACACGGGCGACAGCGACCTCGTGGCGCACGAGTGCATCCTCGACCTCCGTCCGCTCAAGGAGGCGACCGGGATCTCCGTCGACGACGTGGCCAAGCGTCTCGTCGACTACGGGTTCCACGCGCCGACGATGTCGTTCCCCGTCGCGGGGACGCTCATGGTCGAGCCGACGGAGAGCGAGGACCTCACCGAGGTCGACCGCTTCGTCGACGCGATGATCGCGATCAAGGCGGAAGCGGACGCCGTCGCGGCGGGCGAGTGGCCTGCCGACGACAACCCGCTCGTCGGGGCGCCGCACACGGCCCAGTCGGTCATCGAGGGGGAGTGGACGCACGCGTACTCGCGCGAGCTCGCCGTCTACCCCGTACACACGCTCGTGCGCACGAAGTACTGGCCGCCGGTGCGTCGCATCGACCAGGCGTACGGCGACCGCAACCTCGTGTGCGCCTGCCCGCCGCCCGAGGCCTTCGCCTAGCCGGTCCATGAGCACTCCCTCGCCCATTCGTGGGCGAGGGAGTGCTCGTCCGCCCCGTGATGGGCGAACGGGTCGTCAGGAGGACGGCGTCGCGGCGAAGATCTCCGGCCACCAGGCGACGGCGAGCGGGAAGCCCGCGAACGAGATGATGTCGATGACCGTGTGCGCGACGACGAGCGGCATCACCCGCCCCCAGCGCTTGTAGCACCAGCCGAACGCGATCCCCATGGCGACGTTGCCGAAGAACGGCCCGATGCCCTGGTACAGGTGGTAGCTCCCGCGGAGGACGGCGGTCGACAGGATGATCGTCCACCACCCCCACCCGATCTCGCGGAGCCTGGTGTACAGGTAGCCGATGATGATGACCTCCTCCTGGAGGCCGGCGCGGAGGGCGGAGAAGACGAGCATCGGGATCGTCCACCAGTACATGGTGTCGGGGAACGTCGAGACCGCGACCGTGACGCCGAGTGCGCGGCCCAACGCGTACACACCGATGCCGGGGACACCGATCGCGGCGACGAGGAGCAGACCGCGGCCGAGGTCGCGTCCGGGGGAGCGGAGGTCGAGTCCCATCCGCGCGAAGCCGCTGCGTCCGGGCTGCCAGAGCAGGTAGATGACGAGGGCGACCGGCGCGAGCTGGAAGAAGAGCCCGAGGAACTGGTAGCTGAAGTCGAGCCACTCCCGGGTGGCCTGCGTGGTGTTGATCGCCGCAGATTGATCGGAGAGCGGCGGCCCCGCGGTGAGCTTCGCGATGAGCGAGATGATCGAGTACACCGCCGACGCCCCGAGGCTCAGCGCGAGGACGATGCCGATCTCCCACCACCGACGGTTGTTTCCGGCGCCCTCGGGGAGGTCCGGTCCCCGCTCGGTGGTGTTCTGTTCGCTCACCGGTCCATTCTGCTGGCTGGTGGCTCCGAGCGCACCGCATACCATCTGCGCGTCCGCTCGGCGGATATCAGGAGACGAACGCCTTACGATTCGTATCCAGAACGACGAAGTGACTGCACGAGTTTTGCGATCATGATCGTTCTGTTGCGTCGTGGGCGGGATCCGTGCACGAAAAAGCATCCGTGAGCAACAATCCGGCGATTGGGTTACCGCTGTGTAACGTTTGGCGTCCCAGTTTGCTCGCCGTCCTGCTTCTGCTTATCGTCAGAGTATTCAAAGAGCGATCCAGCGCACACGATGCGCTGTTTTCGCTTGCCCTTTCCCCAAGGAGGAACTGTGAAGTTCAGTCGGTTCGGCTCTGCCGCCGCCATCATCGCAGCAGGGGCTCTCGTCCTCACCGGTTGTTCCGGTGGCGGTTCCAGCAGCGAGAGCACCAGCAGCGCATCATCCGTCATCACGACCAACGGCTCCGAGCCGGAGTCGGGCCTCATCCCCAGCGACACCAACGAGGTCGGTGGCGGAAAGATCATCGACGAGGTCTTCGCAGGCCTCCGCTACTACGCGGCCGACGGCAAGCCGGTCGACGACCTGGCCGAGTCGATCGACACCGACGACTCGACCACCTTCACGATCAAGATCAAGGCTGATCAGAAGTTCACCAACGGCGACCCCGTCACCGCTGACTCGTTCGTCATGGCATGGCAGGACGCCGTCGTCAACCTCCGCAAGAACGCCTCGTTCTTCGCTGACGTCGAGGGCTACAACGAGACCGGCCAGCCCCTGACGGGCCTGAGCGTCGTGGACGACACCACCTTCACGGTGAAGCTGTCCGCACCTGCATCGGACTTCCCGCTGCGTCTGGGCTACTCCGCCTTCTACCCGCTGCCCGCTGCAGCGTTCGACGCGGCCGGCAAGGTCACGGACGAGTTCGGACAGAACCCGATCGGCAACGGCCCGTACAAGGTCGACGGCGACAAGGCGTGGAAGCACAACGAGTCGATCAAGCTCGTCAAGAACGACGAGTACAAGGGTGGCCGCGAAGCCAAGAACGGTGGCCTGACCATCACGTTCTACAAGGACTTCGACAGCGCCTACGCCGACCTGCTGAGCGGCAACCTCGACGTCCTGGACCAGATCCCGGACTCCGCGCTCTCCACCTACCAGGACGACCTGGGCGACCGCGCGGTCAACCAGCCGGCCGCCGTGTTCCAGTCCTTCACGATCCCGTCCCGCCTCCCGCACTTCAGCGGTGAAGAGGGTCAGCTGCGTCGTCAGGCCATCTCGTACGCGATCAACCGTGAAGAGATCACCAAGGTCATCTTCAACGGGACCCGCACGCCGGCGACCGACTTCACCTCGCCGGTCATCGACGGCTACTCGAAGGACATCGAAGGTAACGACGTCCTCAAGTACAACGAGAAGAAGGCCAAGGAACTCTGGGCCGAGGCCGACGCCATCTCCCCGTGGGACGGCTCCTTCCAGATCGCGTACAACGCCGACGGGCCGCACCAGGCCTGGGTCGACGCAGTGACCAACGGCATCAAGAACGTCCTGGGCATCGAGTCCTCGGGCGTCCCGGTCGCCGTCTTCGGTGACTTCCGCGCCGGCATCACCAACCGCTCCATCGAGACGGCGTTCCGCTCCGGATGGCAGGCCGACTACCCGGGTCTGTACAACTTCCTCGCTCCGCTCTACGCGACCGGTGCTTCCTCGAACGACGGTGACTACTCGAGCCCCGAGTTCGACAAGCTCCTCTCCGAGGGTTCGTCCGAGACCGACCTGGACGCTGCGAACAAGAAGTTCCAGGACGCCCAGGCGGTCCTCTTCAAGGACCTGCCGGCCATCCCGCTCTGGTACCAGAACGTGAGCGGCGGCTTCGGCGAAGGCGTGCAGAACGTCGAGTTCGGTTGGAACTCGGTGCCGCTGTACTACGAGATCACCAAGTAGTCTTGTAGCGGCATAGCTGGGTGGGTCCGGTTCTTCCGGGCCCACCCAGCTTCACGAGTTCAGGAGTCCCACACCATGGGCGGTTACATTCTTCGTCGTGTCCTGCAGGCTATCCCCGTACTGCTCGGCACGACCTTCCTCATCTATTTCATGGTCTTCGCGTTGCCCGGTGATCCCGTGCTCGCATTGTTCGGCGACAAGACGCCGAGCGCCGCGCAGATCGCTCAACTCAACGCCGAGTACAACCTCGACAAGCCGTTCATCGTGCAGTACTTCCTGTACCTCGGCGGCATCTTCACCGGCGACCTCGGAACGTCCTTCTCCGGGCAGCCGGTCAGCGAGATCCTCGCGCAGGCCTTCCCGGTCACGCTGCGGCTCGCCGTCATCGCCGTCTTCTTCGAGATGGTCGCCGGCATCACGATCGGTCTCATCTCCGGCATCCGCAAGGGCGGCATCTTCGACGCCTCGTTCCTCGTGGTCAGCCTGATCCTCATCTCGCTCCCCGTCTTCGTCATCGCGTTCGTCGCGCAGTACGTGTTCGGGATCCAGCTCGGGTGGTTCAGACCGACGGTCGGCCCGGGCGCGCCGATACAAGACCTCTTACTCCCCGCACTGGTCCTCGCCACCATCAGCTTCGCGCAGATCGTGCGGTTGACCCGGTCCTCGGTCATCGAGACGCAGTCGCTCGACTTCGTCCGTACGGCGTACTCGAAGGGCCTCAGCCGTCGCCGGGTCATCCCCGTGCACATCCTGCGCAACTCGCTGATCCCGGTCGTGACCTACCTCGCGGTGGACTTCGGTGTGCTGATCGTCGGCGCCACGGTGACCGAGGGCATCTTCAACGTCCCCGGTGTCGGCCGCACGCTCTACCAGGCCATCCTCCGAGGAGAAGGCCCGACCGTGGTGTCCTTCGTGACGGTGATGGTGTTGTTCTACCTCATCATCAACCTCGTCATCGACCTCTTCTACGCCGTGCTCGACCCAAGGATCCGCTATGTCAAGTAATGATCAGGAGCCGACGATCAAGCGATCCCCGAATCACTTCGTCGCGCCGCTCGAAGAGACCCCCCTCGCGGTCATCGACGCCGTCAAGGTCGACGAGAAGGTCAGCAACCTCTGGACCGACGCGTGGGCGTTCATGCGCCGTCGTCCCATGTTCTGGATCTCGTCCGTCCTCATCCTGCTCGTCGTGGTCGTGGGCCTGTTCCCCTTCCTCTTCACGCAGACGCCCCCGAACAACCAGTGCTTCCTCGAGAACAGCAACGGCGGGCCTGAGGCCGGCCACATCCTCGGGTTCACGAAGCAGGGCTGCGACATCTTCGCGCGGGTCATCTACGGGACCTCCACGTCGCTGTCCGTCGGGCTCATCGTGACGCTGATCACCGCCACGCTCGGCATCGTGTTCGGCGCGTTCGCCGGCTTCTACGGCGGTTGGGTCGACTCGGTGCTGTCCCGCATCGGCGACATCTTCTTCTCCATCCCGTACATCCTCGCGGCCGTCGTCGTCATGTCGGTGCTCGCGAAGTACCGGAGCGTGTGGACGATCTCCTTGGCGATCGGTCTGTTCGCCTGGCCATCCGTCGCCCGAGTGCTTCGAGCGGAGGTGCTCAGGGTCAAGAACGCGGACTACGTCCAAGCGTCCATCGCGCTGGGTGTCTCCCGCTTCAAGATCCTCCTGCGCCACGTGCTGCCGAACGCGATCCCACCGGTGATCGTCGTCATCACGATCTCGCTGGCGTCCGCGATCGTCGCCGAGGCGACGCTGTCCTTCCTCGGCGTGGGGCTCGGAAGCGAGACCATGTCCTGGGGCAACGACATCAGCCAGGCGCAGCGTGACCTCCGCACGGCGCCGCAGGTGCTGATCTACCCGTCGATCGCGCTGTCGCTCACCGTGCTCAGCTTCATCATGATGGGCGAAGTCCTGCGAGACGCGCTCGACCCGAAGGCGAGGGCCCTGCGTTGAACGCGAGCCAGATGAACACCCAGCAGCCGCTGCTCGAGGTCAAGGACCTCGAGGTCACCTTCCGTACCCAGAGCGGGACGGTCCAGGCCATCCGCAAGACCGGGTTCACCATGATGCCCGGGGAGACCGTCGCGATCGTCGGTGAGTCCGGATCCGGGAAGTCGACGACCGCGCACGCGATCATCAACCTCCTGCCCGGTACCGGCAAGATCAGCGGGGGCGAGATCCTCTTCGAGGGGCGCGACCTCTCGAAGCTCTCCCGCAACGAGATCGAGGACGTCCGAGGACGCCTGATCGGTTTCGTACCGCAGGACCCGATGTCCAACCTGAACCCGGTGTGGAACATCGGCTTCCAGGTCGAGGAGGCCATCCGTGCCAACGGCATCGCCCACGGCAAGAAGGCCGTCCGCGCCAAGGCGATCGAGGTGCTCCAGCAGGCCGGCCTCTCCGACGCCGACCGTCGCCTGAAGCAGTTCCCGCACCAGTTCTCCGGCGGCATGCGTCAGCGCGTGCTCATCGGTATCGGTCTGTCGTCGAGCCCGAAGCTGCTCATCGCGGACGAGCCGACGTCGGCGCTCGACGTCACGGTCCAGCGGAAGATCCTCGACCACCTCGAGAGCCTGACCCGCGACAGCGGCACGGCGCTGCTCTTCATCACGCACGACCTCGGCCTCGCCGCCGAGCGCGCTGAGAAGCTCATCGTCATGTACAAGGGGCAGATCGTCGAGGCCGGTCCGTCGGTCGAGATCCTGCAGAACCCGGTGCACCCGTACACGAAGCGGCTCGTCGCAGCGGCGCCGAGCCTGGCGTCGCGTCGCATCCAGTCGGCGACCGGATCGCTCGAGACCCTCGACCACGAGGCTCCCGCCGGCTCCGAGGGCATCGACCTCATCGTCGCCGCCGAGCACCGCGCTGCGGCGCAGGCTGCCCAGCCGGACGCGGAAGCCGCGATCGTGGTCAAGGACCTCGAGAAGGTCTACAACATCCGTGGCCAGAAGGCGGCTGAGCGGGAGCTCAAGGCCGTCGACGGCGTCTCGTTCGAGATCCCGAGGGGCACCACCATGGCGCTCGTCGGCGAGTCCGGATCCGGCAAGTCGACCGTGGCGAAGCTGCTCCTGCAGCTGGAGACGCCGACGTCCGGCCAGATCCGCATCGGTGGCAAGGCGATGGAGGGGCTCGATCGCAAGGGCCTCCTCGCGCTGCGCCGGAAGATGCAGCCGGTCTTCCAGGACCCCTACGGTTCCCTCGACCCGCTGCGGAACATCGGCAACACGATCGCTGAACCGCTCGTCACGCACAAGGTGGGCGACAAGGCCTCCCGCCGTGCTCGCGTGCTGGAGCTCCTCGACCAGGTCTCGCTGCCGCAGGCGGTCGCGACCCGGTACCCGAACGAACTCTCCGGTGGACAGCGTCAGCGCATCGCGATCGCTCGCGCACTCGCGTTGAAGCCTGAGATCGTCGTCCTCGACGAGGCGGTGTCCGCGCTCGACGTCCTCGTCCAGGCGCAGATCCTGCAGTTGCTCGCCGACCTCCAGTCGGAGCTGCAGCTGACGTACCTCTTCATCACCCACGACCTCGCGGTCGTGCGCGTGATCGCCGACAACGTCGCGGTCATGCAGAAGGGGAAGATCGTGGAGGCGTCGACCACGGACGACGTCTTCGAGAACCCGAAGCAGCAGTACACGCGCGAACTCCTCGACGCCATCCCCGGCGCCGGGATCGAGCTCGCGCTGTAACCGGCGCACCACGTCGAAGGGCGGTGCCGCGGAGTGATCCGTGGCACCGCCCTTCGGCGTTGCGGGAGGCGTCCGCCGGTCGCTAGCCGAGGAGCGCCGAGGCGACGCCCCAGAGGACGAGTGCGGCCGTGACGCCGAGGGCGACGACGTCCCAGCGCGAGGTGGCGAGGCGGTCGTCCTTCGGGTCGATCCGACCCCAGCGTTCGTGCGCACGGTCGATGAGGTCGACGGCCGTCGGACCCTCGTTGCCGGCGCGGCCGGGTCGGCGGACACCCGCCGCGCGGTCCTGGTGGTCGACCCCGCGTCGTCCGGCGCGTCCGCCGATCATCGACGGGCGGTCGAGACCGGCGCTCGGCGCGCCCCAGCTCGTGATCTTCCGACCGTCGCGGAGGAGCACCGTGAGCTGGTAGCGGCTGGTCGCCTCCTCCATGCGCGACCACGGGATGTCGTGGAGACGCCCCACGTTCACGATGGTCAGCTGCGACGGCTCGATGACGATGCAGGGGCGGACGAGGACGAGGTAGACCAGCCACACGACGAGGAGCTCCCACGGGAGCGCCTGGACCGCGAAGTTCCAGGCCCCGCGGCCGACGGCGTCGATGATGAAGAAGACCATGAGCAGGGCGGTGACCCCGAGGATCCAGAAGCCGCTCGTGCTCCGCAGAGTGGTCCGATTGCCGGCGTTCGTCGCTTCGTTCACGTCCACCATCCTTCCAGGCCGCCGACCCGCGGGGCCGCACGGCTCGATCAGGCGGTGACGAGCCGGTCGCTCTCCGCATGGTGACACGCCACGAGCCGTCCGTCGACGGGGCGCTCTCGCGGATCGTCGCGTTCGCAGACCGCCTGCTTCTCCGCCGGCAGCAGCTGGAACAGCGGGCAGCGGCTCCGGAAACTGCAGCCGACCCGGTCGTCGCTGGGGGAGGGGAGGTCGCCGTTCAGCAGGATGCGCTGCCGGCTGCGTTCGATCTCGGGGTCCGGGACCGGCACCGCGGAGAGGAGCGCCTGCGTGTACGGGTGCTTCGGGTCGTCGAAGATCGTGGCACTGGGTCCGTACTCGACGATGCGCCCGAGGTACATGACCGCCACGTCGTCGGCGATGTGCCGGACGACGGCGAGGTCGTGGGCGACGAACAGGTACGAGAGTCCGAGCCGCTGCTTGAGGTCTTCGAGCAGGTTGATGACGCCGGCCTGGACGGAGACGTCGAGCGCGGAGACCGGCTCGTCGAGCACGAGGATCTTCGGTTCGACGACGAGCGCCCGGGCGATGCCGATGCGCTGTCGCTGGCCACCCGAGAACTCGTGCGGGTACCGGCCGGCGAAGGACGGTTCCAGGCCGACGAGTTCGAGCATGGCACCGACGCGGGAGCGGATCTCGGTGGGGGAGACCCCGTGGACGGTCAACGGTTCGCCGATGATGTCCTCGATCGTCATGCGCGGATCGAGCGAGGCCATCGGGTCCTGGAACACCACCTGGATGTCGCTGCGCAGCTTCCGGCGGTCGGGCTTCGACAGCGTCGCGGTGTCGACCCCGTTCACGTGGATGCTGCCGCCCTGCGTCCTGGCGAGTTCGAGGATCTCCATGATCGTCGTCGTCTTCCCGCAGCCGGACTCCCCGACGAGGCCGAGGGTGCGTCCGCGCTGGACGCTGAACGAGACCCCGTCGACCGCGCGGACGGTGCCGATGTTGCGACGGAACACGACGCCCTTCGTGAGCGGGAAGGCGCGGGTCAGGTCGCGGACGTCGAGGACGGTCTCCGGAGCGACCTCGGCGACGAGCTCCTCCGGTACCTCGTCCGGCCGAGGGAAGATCTCCGGGCGGCGCAGCGACCCGTCGGCGATCTCGCCGGCGCGGATGCACGCCGCGGTGTGGTTGACCGAGGTCGTCGGGTCCTCGACGGGACCGTCGAGGACGGGGAGCAGCGCCGGTTCACCCTCGAGGCAGGCGGCCACGGCGATCGGGCAGCGCGGGGCGAAGGGGCAGCCGGTCGGCACGGTCGTCAACAGCGGTGGGCGTCCCTCGAGCGGGACGAGTCGCTCCTGCTGGTTCGCGGCCATGTTCGGCATGGAGCGCAGCAGACCGATCGTGTACGGCATGAGGGGTTCGCGGAACAATGGGACGACGGGTGCCGTCTCGACGATCCGACCCGCGTACATCACGGCCACCCGGTCGGCGTTGCCGGCGACGACACCGAGGTCGTGCGTGATGAGCACCACGGCGGCGCCGGTGATGTCCTTCGCCTTCTGGAGCACCTCGAGGATCTGCGCCTGGATGGTGACGTCGAGCGCGGTGGTCGGCTCGTCGGCGATGATCAGCTGCGGGTCGTTGGCGATGGCGATCGCGATCATGGCCCGCTGACGCATGCCACCGGAGAACTCGTGCGGGAACGACTTGGCACGCCGCTCCGCGTTCGGGATGCCGACGATCTTCAGGAGTTCGACGGCCCGGGTCTCGGCGGCGCGCTGCGAGAGCGCGGAGTCGTGGAGACGGAGGCCCTCGGCGATCTGCTGACCGATCGTGTAGACGGGCGTGAGGGCCGAGAGCGGATCCTGGAAGATCATGGCGATGTCGCGCCCGCGGATCTTCGACAGTTCCTTGTCAGACTGGCCGAGCAGCTCGACGCCGTCGTAGCGGATGCTGCCGCTCACCTGCGCATTGGTCGGGAGCAGCCCCATGACGGCCATCGAGGAGACGCTCTTACCGGAGCCCGACTCGCCGACGATGCCGAGGAACTCGCCTCGCCGCACCTCGTAGGAGACACCGCGGACGGCGTGCACCGGCGTGCCGGCGTTGGGGAAGGTGACGCTGAGGTCGTCGACCTTGAGGAGCGGCGCGGTCGCCTGGGGGTCAGTCACGGTTGGCTCCTGAGGTCGGGTCGATGGCGTCGCGGAGGGCGTCGCCGAGGAGGCTCGAGGCGAGCACGGTGATGACGAGGATCGCTGCGGGGAAGACGAACAGCCAGGGCCGCGTCACGGCCGCGCTCGCACCGGCGGCGAGGAGAGTGCCGAGCGAGACGTCGGGTGCCTGGACGCCGAAGCCGAAGAAGCTCAGCGTCGTCTCCGACAGGATCGCCGCGCCGATGCCGAGCGTCGCGTCGATGATGAGGAGGCTCGCGACGTTCGGGATGATGTGCCGACGGATGATCGTGAACCCGGGGACGCCCATGAAGCGCGCGGCCTTGACGTACTCGCGTTCGCGGAGCGACATCGTCTGCCCGCGGATGACGCGGGCGAGCACCATCCAGCCGAACAGGACGAGGAAGACGACGAGGGCGAGCCAGGAGAGCGACTTGAACGCCGGGCTGAGGAGCACGAGGAGGAAGAAGCCGGGGATGACGAGGAGCAGGTCGATGAGCCAGACGATCGCCTTGTCCCAGACGCCGCCGACGTAACCGGCGATGGCCCCGACGAGTCCGGCGATGATCGCCGCCCCCGGGCCGACGATCAGGCCGATGACGATGGACTTCTGCAGACCGACGAGGGTCTGCGCGTACACGTCCTGGCCGATGTTGTTCGTGCCGAACCAGTGCGACAGCGAGGGCGGCTGGCTGAAGGCGAGGCCGTCCTGGTCGGTGAAGGACCAGGGGGAGAGCAGCGGGCCGATGAAGGCCCAGAGGATGATGAAGAGGAGGACGCCACCACCGATGCGGGCGCGCTTCGTGGCGAGCACCTTCCGGAGGATCGTGCGTCCGCGGGACTGCGGCCGCTTGGGTGCGTCCCGCATCGTCTCGGGTTCGCCGACGGTGAGGGTCGATGGGTCGGTCAGTGCCATGTCGTTACACCCGCACTCTCGGGTCGAGCGCCGCATAGATCACGTCGGAGAGGGTTCCGGCGATCAGGACGAGGATGGAGGTGAAGAGGATCGTCCCGGCGGCGGCGTTGATGTCCGAGTTCGAGACGCTCGTGAGGAGGTACTCGCCCATGCCGTGCCAGCTGAAGACGTTCTCCGTCACACTCGCGCCGGTGAGGATGAGCCCGAAGGAGTAGGCGAAGAACGTCGACATCGGGATGAGCGCGACGCGGACGCCGTGTCGGATGATCGCGGAGCCGCGGGTCCGGCCCTTCGAGCGGGCGGTCCGGATGTAGTCGGCGCTCATCACGTCGAGCATGGCGCTGCGCTGGTACCGCGAGTACGAGGCGACGGCGCCGACGGTGAGGGTGATGGTGGGCAGCAGCAGATGCATCGCCCGGTCGCCGAACTGTGTCCAGAACCCGCCCTGTAAGCCGGCGGTGTACTCGCCGGTGAAGTTGATGACGTTCGTGCCGACCGCCTGGTTGAGCGACGTCGCGAGGATCATGAGCACGACGCCGATGACGAAGACGGGCATCGCGAGGATCGTGAACGAGGCGTAGGTGATGATCTGGTCGCTGGCCCGGTACTGCCGGACGGCGCCCCAGACGCCGAGGGCGACGCCGATGACCGCGCCCAGGATGGTGCCGATGACGAGGAGTCGGAGGCTCGTGCCCGAGCGCTCGAAGATGTCGGCCGTGACCTGGGTGCCGCGGGTGCTGACGCCGAGGGACCCGGTGGTCACGAGCTGGGTGACCCAGTCCCAGAGGCGTTCGAGCAGCGGCACCTTCGGGTTGACGCCCATCTTGTCGAGCGCCGCGTCGATCGAGGACTGCGGGATGGGCGGGTTCTTCCCGAGGAACCGGGCCGAGGGCTGGAGCGTCATGCTCACGAGCACGTAGCCCAGCATGGTGGCGATGGCGGAGAGGAACAGGTAGTTGACCAACCGCCGTGCAATGAACCCGATCATGTACCAGCCTTGCGAAGTCGTTGTGCGGGACCGCGTCGTCCCGTCAGCTGTGCTCCCCTCGTGGGGTGGAGACACTGTAACCCCGAACCATCGGGAATCAGAAAACGACGCGTGTTCCCAGGAAACGAAACGTATGTTTCCGGCTCGTACCGTCGAGAAATCGAAACGGTAACAATTCGTGCCCACTTGTGGGGGATCCCCGGAGCGGGTGCAAGATGGTCCACATTGGCCTGCGCGCCTTCCGCTCCGCATCGGTGCGGCGTTGCGCAGTTACACGTCACGAAAGGTGGATCTCGATGAGTTCCAGAACACAGGGATCGAAGCGGCGCGGCGGGATGATCCTCGCCGGCGTCTCGATCGTCGCCCTCGCATTGACGGCTTGCACCGGAGGCGGTTCAGGCGGTGGCGGCTCGACGTCGAAGCCCGCCGAGCTGTCCGGCACCGGCTGGGAGCGCGCCGACGCCGACCAGATCGCCCAGGGCGGCACACTCAACCTCGCGGTCGACACGATCCCGGCCAACTGGAACCTCAACAACCTCGACGCCGGCACGGTCGACGACCAGTTCCTCACGAACCTGTACACGCCGTCGTTCGTCAAGATCAAGGAAGACGGCTCCTGGGAGGCGAACCCCGACTACGCGACCTCGGTCGAGCTGAAGAGCGAGGACCCGCAGGTCGTCGAGATCAAGATCAACCCCGACGCCGTGTGGTCCGACGGCACCGCGATCAGCGTCGACGACGTCGCTGCGACGTGGCAGTCCCTGAACGGCGCGAACGAGGCGTACGCACCCACGTCCACGAACGTGTGGAAGGACATCGAGTCCGTCACCGCCGGCGACAGCCCGCAGGACGTCCTCATCACGTTCAAGAACAAGAACGCCGACTGGCCGTCCATCCTCGGCAACATCTGGCCGAAGTGGCTCGGCGCGACGCCGGAGTCGTTCAACACCCTCTGGGCGACCGGACCGTACGCGGCCGACGGCACGACCTACGTGTCGGGTGGCCCGTACATCGTCAGCAAGATCGACCAGACCGGTGCCGTCGTCACCTTCGCGCCCAACCCGAAGTGGTGGGGCGACAAGCCGAAGCTCGACAACATCATCTTCAAGCAGATCTCCCGCGCCGGGCTCGCCCAGGCGTTCTCCAACAGTGAGATCGACGTCTTCAGCGTGGGTTCCAACGCCGACAACTACCAGACGGCTCAGAAGCGCAGCGACGCCGAGATCCAGCGTTCGCGCGGCACCACCTACAACCACATCACGCTGAACGGCACGTCCGAGGTCCTGAGCGACCCCGAGGTCCGCCAGGCGTTCGCCAAGTCGATCAACCGTCAGACCATCGCCGAGGCCCGCCTCGCCGCGATCGACGCACCGACCGACCTGCTGAACAACCTCATCTTCCTCCCGGGCCAGGACGGCTACGAGGACGACGCCTCCAAGGTGCTCGGCTACGACATCGACGCGGCCAAGAAGCAGCTCGAGGACGCCGGTTGGAAGGAAGGCAGCGACGGCATCCGCGAGAAGGACGGCCAGAAGCTGACCGTCCGCTACGTCATCGACTCCGACAACCCGGTCTCCGCCGAGACGTCGCAGCAGGTGCAGGCCATGGTGAAGGAGTCGGGCTTCGACCTCCAGATCGACACCGTCCCCTCGGACGACTTCTTCACGAAGTACGTCACCACCGAGACCCGCGACTTCGACGCCGTGAGCTTCGCGTGGCAGGGCACCGCCTTCCCGATCTCCAGCACCGAGTCGATCTTCTACCCGGCCGACTCCGGGCAGAACTTCCCCGGCGTCACCGACGACTCGCTCGGTGACCTCTGGGCGAGCGCCAACGCGGAGCTCGACCCCGACAAGCGCCTCGAGATCGCGAAGGAGATCGACAAGAAGATCGTCGCCCTCGCGACCACGCTCCCGCTGTTCCCGGTGCCGTACACCTACGGCGTCAAGACCGGCCTCGTGAACTACGGGCCGACCCAGTTCGAGACCATCGACTGGAAGAACGTGGGCTGGAAGAAGTAAGCGACACGACGGGTTCCTCCTGAACCCTGAGGACGACGGGCATCGGCGGGAAACCGCCGGTGCCCGTCGCCGTTCAGCCCCCGGCCAGGACTCCTGCGGTATGATGGTCCGTCGGCACCATCGTGCCCGAATCCCATCCACTTGAAGGAAGCCACCCTTTTATGGCGCTCGCCACTCGTTCCGATCTGCGCAATGTCGCGATCGTGGCCCACGTTGACCACGGCAAGACGACCCTCGTCGACGCCATGCTGCGACAGACCAACTCTTTCGCCGAACACGCCCACCTCGAAGAACGCGCCATGGACTCGAATGAGCTCGAGCGCGAAAAGGGCATCACCATCCTCGCCAAGAACACGGCGATCTCGTACAAGGGCGAACACGCCACCGACGGCCCGATCACGATCAACGTCATCGACACCCCGGGCCACGCCGACTTCGGTGGAGAGGTCGAGCGCGGCCTGTCCATGGTCGACGGCGTCGTCCTCCTCGTCGACGCGTCCGAGGGCCCCCTGCCGCAGACCCGGTTCGTGCTCCGCAAGGCGCTCGAGGCCAAGCTGCCGGTCATCCTCCTGGTCAACAAGACCGACCGCCCCGACGCGCGCATCGACGAGGTCGTCGTCGAGAGCCAGGACCTCCTCATCGGTCTCGCCAGCGACATGGTCGACGACGTCCCCGACCTCGACCTCGACGCCGTCCTCGACGTCCCGGTCGTCTACGCCTCCGGTAAGGCCGGCCGCGCGTCGTCCAACAAGCCCGCCAACGGCGAACTGCCCGACAGCGAGGACCTCGAGCCGCTGTTCGCAGCCATCCTCGAGCACATCCCGGCTCCGCAGTACGACGACGAGCACCCGCTCCAGGCGCACGTCACGAACCTCGACGCCTCGCCGTTCCTCGGTCGCCTCGCGCTCCTGCGCATCTTCAACGGCACGCTGAAGAAGGGCCAGACGGTCGCCTGGGTCCGCCACGACGGCGACGTCCACAACGTCCGCGTCACCGAGCTCATGATCACGAAGGCCCTCGACCGCTACCCGGCCGAGAGCGCCGGCCCCGGCGACATCGTCGCCGTCGCCGGTTTCGCCGACATCATGATCGGCGACACCCTGGCCGACCCCGAGGACGTCCGCGCGCTGCCGGCCATCACGGTCGACGACCCGGCCATCTCGATGACCATCGGTACCAACACCTCGCCGCTCATGGGCAAGGTCAAGGGCCACAAGCTCACCGCGCGCATGGTCAAGGACCGCCTCGACCGCGAGCTCATCGGTAACGTCTCGCTCAAGGTCCTCGACATCGGTCGACCCGACGCGTGGGAGGTCCAGGGCCGTGGAGAGCTCGCGCTCGCCATCCTCGTCGAGCAGATGCGTCGCGAAGGCTACGAGCTCACCGTCGGCAAGCCGCAGGTGGTCACGAAGCGTATCGACGGCAAGGTCCACGAGCCGTACGAGCACCTGACCATCGACGCTCCCGAGGAGCACCTCGGCGCGATCACCCAGCTCCTCGCCGCTCGCAAGGGCCGCATGGAGAACATGGCGAACCACGGCACCGGCTGGGTCCGCATGGAGTTCATCGTCCCGTCGCGCGGCCTCATCGGTTTCCGCTCCGAGTTCCTCACCGCCACGCGCGGTACGGGTATCGCCAACGCGTTGGCACACGGATACGGCGAGTGGGCCGGCGCGATCACGACGCGCAACAACGGCTCGATCGTCGCCGACCGCTCCGGCGTGGTCACGCCCTTCGCGATCATCGCGCTGCAGGAGCGCATGTCGTTCTTCGTGCAGCCGACCGAAGAGGTCTACGAGGGCATGGTCATCGGTGAGAACTCGCGCAACGACGACATGGACGTCAACATCACCAAGGAGAAGAAGCTGACCAACATGCGTCAGTCTTCGGCCGACAACTTCGAGTCGATGACGCCGCCGCGCGTCCTCACGCTCGAGGAGAGCCTCGAGTTCGCCCGCGAGGACGAGTGCGTCGAGGTCACGCCCGAGCACGTGCGCATCCGCAAGGTCGAGCTCGACGCTCAGGCCCGCCAGCGCAGCTACTCGCGTCTCAAGAAGCAGTCCGAGTAGGCAGCAGCCGCTCCAACCCGATGCCCGGTCCTCTCAGGAAGACCGGGCATCGGGTCGTTAAGCTGATGGGCATGCGCCGACCCGCCTCCCTCGCCCTGCTGGCCGCCCTCGTCCTCGCTCCGACGCTCGCCGGGTGCAGCGTCATCGAGTCCACCGTCAAGGACTCCGTCGAGCAGGGCATCCGCGACGCCACCGGTGGCGACTTCGACGTGAACCTCGACGAGGGGCTGCCGGACGGATACCCCGTCGACGCGGTCCCGGTGGTCGACGGCACGGTCAACGGCGGACGTGGAACGGTCGACGGCAAGGACACCTTCGTCGTCACGGTCCAGGCGACCGACGCGGCCACCGCAGCGAAGGACGCGCTCGTCGCGGCGGGCTTCACGGTCGACGCGGAGATCGCGAACGGAGACGGTTCGATCGTGACGATGTCGACGACGGCCTACGACGTGAAGCTCGTCGCCTCGGCGGACAGCATCCTCTACACGGTGACGGTCAAGTAGCACTTCGACAGGCTCAGTGACCGGACAGGGAGGGCTCAGTGACCGGGGCTCAGCGACCGGGCAGGTCCTACGCGAAGAGCGTCTCGCCGACCCAGCCGTCCTTGCTCGCGCCCGGCGGCACCGCGAAGATCGCCGACCCGACGTGCTTGATGTACTCGTTGAGCGCATCGGTGGCCAGCGCGCGCTGCACGTCGATGAACTGCTTCGGCGATCGCTGGTACGACATGAAGAACAGTCCGGCGTTCAACCGCCCGAGGTCGTCGTTGCCGTCGACGAAGTTGTATCCGCGTCGCAGGAGCTTCGTGCCCTTGAGCTGGGTCGGGTGCGCCAGGCGCACGTGCGAGTGCTTGTCGATGAGCGGCTGATCCGTTGCGCCGACCGCGTCGAAGTCGGGCTCAGTGAACTCCTTACCGCCCGACAGCGGTGCGCCCTCGCCCTTGCTCCGACCGATGACGCGCTCCTGCTCCTGGAGCTGCGCGCGGTCCCAGGTCTCGATGATCATGCGGATCTTCCGGACCACGAGGTAGGAACCACCGCTCAGCCAGGCGGCGCTGTCTCCGTCCTGAACCCAGACCTGCTCCTCGACCGTCTTGGTCTCCTCGGACTTGACGTTCGCGGTGCCGTCTTTGAAGCCGAACAGGTTGCGCGGGGTGACCTGGCTGGTGGAGGTCGAGGAGGTACGACCGAAGCCGAGCTGCGACCAGCGGATGGAGGCGCGTCCGAACGCGATGCGGCTCAGATTGCGGATCGCGTGCACGGCGACCTGCGGGTCGTCGGCGCACGCCTGGATGCAGAGGTCGCCGCCGGTGAGGCCCGCCTGGAGGTTGTCGCCCGTGAAGCGGGGGAGCTTCTCCAACTCGGCCGGGCGCCGGTCGGCGATGCCGAACCGGTCCGTGCCGTCCTCGGCGGTGAAGAGCGTGGGTCCGAACCCGAAGGTGATCGTGAGCCCGCTGGCGGGCAGTCCGAGCGCTTCTCCGGTGTCGACCGGGGGAGCGAGCGGGGAGCCGTCGACGGCACCGCCGTCGGCGACCTCCTTCCCCTGCGTCATGCGCGCCGCGGCGACACTCCAGTCCTGGAGCAACTCGATGAGCTCCTCCCGGGTGGTCCCAGCCGACACGTCGTACGCGGCGAAGTGCAGGCGGTCCTGCGCCGGCGTCGTGATCCCGCTCTGGTGGGCCCCGTTGAACGGGTAGACCGTCGTGACGCCCGCGGCACTCGCCGAGGCGCTGACGGCGGCGGTGATGGCCGCGGTCGCCCCGGCTCCGGCCGCCAGCCCTGCGGCGCCCGCTCCGGCGAGGCCGAACAGCGCCCGGCGCGACAGCCCGCGCCGCGGGGCGTCGTTCGGTGGTGCGGACGCGGCGCCGGGTTCAGGCGCGGTGGGCGTCGATCCTGCCTCGGGTCCAGACGCGGTGGGCGTGGACCCTGCCTCGGTTGCAGGAGTCGTGGGGGGAGTGTGCTCGGTCATCGGACCTCATGCTATTCAGGGATGGCTGGAAGGCCGCAGGGCCGGAACCCCCAGAATGCTCTGAGCGGTTCCGGCCCGGCGCGCCGCGGAGGCGGCGGTGGATCCGTTCGGTGCTACTCGGCGACGCCGAGCACCGTGTGGGTGAGCTGCGACAGCGGCTCGGCGAGGGCGTTCACCTGGTCGGAGAGCTCCTTGCGCTGCTCCTCGGTGACGGTGTCGTAGCTCACGAAGCCGCTGTCGAGGCTGCCGTACTTCGCGAGCAGGTCCTGCAGCGCCGTGAACTCGGTCTCGATCTGGCCGACGAGCTTCGTGCCCGCGTCACCCTTGCTCGCGGCGATGTCCTTGACGTTGCCGAACGCGACCTCGGCTCCCTGCACGTTGGCCGCGAAGTCGTAGAGGTCGGTGTGGGACCACCAGTCCTCCTCGCCGGAGATCTTGCCGACGGCGACCTCGTCGAGGAGACCGATGGCACCGTTCGAGATGTCGCCGAGGCTCACGGTGAAGTCCTTCTCGGAGACGAGGTCGAACAGCTGCTGCACGTCGTCGACGAGTCCGGTGGCGAACTGCTGACGCTGTTCCGGCGTCGACGGCGTCCAGTCCGTCAGCGCGCTCGTGCCGTCGGAGTTCAGCGCGTCGGCTGCCGGCGGCCAGAGGTCCTTCTCGATCCGGTGGAAGCCGGTCCAGTCGAGTCCTTCAGCCACGGCGTCGACCTCGCGGTAGTCGATCTTCGGGTCGAGGTCGCCGAACGCCTCGGCCGTCGGCTCGATGCGTTCGTACGAGACGCGCGTCGTCGCGAAGAGCTGACGGGCGGTCTCATCGTCGCCGGCGGCGTACGCGTCGGTGAAGGCCTTCACCTGCGGCACGAGTTCGGCCACCTGCGACTTGATGTAGGCGACGTAGTTCGTCACGGCCTGGTCGGTGAGCGCCTGCTCGTCCTTCGAGACGGCCGCGTTCTCACCGGTGACGGTGAACTCGGCGAGGCCGACGGGAGCGCCGACGAGCTGGAACTTGCAGGCCGTGTAGTACGTGCCGGGGTTCAGCTGTGCGACGTAGGACACCGTCTGGCCCGGCGTCACGTTCTCCTTCTCGCCGACGATGCGCAGCTTGTCCGAGGCGAGGATCTCGAACTCGTTGACGTCGGTGCCGTTGTTGGTGATCGAGAACGTCACGGCACCGGCCGTCGCCTTCGCGACGGACACCGAGCACGAGTCGTCGGTGATGGCGACG